>NZ_CALSOW010000001.1 GCF_943788075.1 uncultured Candidatus Pelagibacter sp.
AAGCTAGAAAAAATAGAAGAGTTTGATCCCTTAACAGGAGATTTGGTAAATGAACTTGATGTTATTAAAGTTTATGCAAATAGTCACTACATCACTCCAAAACCAACAATTGAGCAAGCTATAATTAAAATTAAAAGAGAATTAGAAGCAACATTAAAAAAATTCAAAGAACAAAATAAATTACTCGAGGCGCAAAGATTAGAGGAGAGAACTAAATTTGATTTAGAAATGATCGAAGCAACTGGTTCTTGTGCTGGAATTGAAAACTACTCAAGGTTTTTATCTGGTAGAAAACCAGGTGAGCCTCCTCCAACTCTGTTTGAATATTTTCCAGATAATACATTAATTTTTGTTGATGAATGTCACGTAACAGTTCCTCAGTTAAATGGAATGTACAAAGGAGATAGATCTAGAAAAAGTAATCTTGCAGAATATGGGTTTAGATTACCTTCTTGTATGGATAATAGACCACTTAAATTTGAAGAATGGGATGCAATGCGAACTCAAACTGTTTTTGTATCAGCAACACCAGGTCCTTGGGAGTTAAAACAAACAAAAAATAAATATGTAGAACAAGTTATTAGACCAACAGGGTTGATTGATCCTCCAGTAGAAATAAAGCCTGCTAAAAACCAAGTTGATGATTTAATGCATGAATGCGTAAAAGTAATCAATAACAATTATAGAGTACTGGTAACTACCTTAACAAAAAAAATGGCTGAAGACTTAACTGAATACCTTCATGAAAATGGTATTAAAGTAAGATATATGCACTCTGATATCGACACCTTAGAGCGTATTGAAATCATGAGAGATCTAAGACTAGGTGTATTTGATGTTTTGGTTGGAATTAATCTTTTAAGAGAAGGACTTGATATACCTGAGTGTGCATTAGTTGGAATTTTAGATGCAGACAAGGAAGGGTTTTTAAGATCAGAAACTTCATTAATACAAACAATTGGAAGAGCTGCTAGAAATCTAGACGGTAGAGTTATTCTTTATGCAGATAAAGAGACAAAGAGTATCAAAAATGCGATTAAAGAAACAGATAGAAGAAGATCTATTCAGGTTGCTTATAACAAAAAACACAAAATTGATGCAACCAGCATTAAAAAAGAAATTGGTGATGTTTTAGAGAGTGTCTATGAAAAAGATTACGTCAAAGTTGGAACTGATGAAAATATAGGTGGAAATCTTAAAAAACACCTAAAGGCTCTTAATAAGAGAATGAAAGAATCTGCCACTAACCTTGAATTTGAAGAAGCTGCAAAAATTAGAGATGAAATTAGAAAACTAGAGGCTTCTGAACTAGAAATTACTTTAAATCCAAAGGTAAAAAAATATAGTTCTAAAAATAAAATTTATCCAAAAGGTAGATCCACAATGGGACTACCGGGTACAAGAGCACAAAAAGGTAAAAAAAAATGGAAGCAAATAAAATAATAATTACTGGAGGTGCTACTAGAATTGGTGCCGCAATTGCAAAAAAATTATCTGGTCCCAATAAAGAAATATTAATCCATTATAATAAATCAAAATCTAAAGCTGAAAGCTTAAGGAAAGAATTAGAAAAAAACGGCACTAAAATTTACTTAGTTAAAGGAGATTTAAGTAAAGAAGTTGATGTTAATAAAATAGTCAAATATGCAAAATCAAAATTAAAATATTTTGATTGTTTGATTAATAACGCATCCCTATTTGAAAATGATAAATTGGAAAATTTTACTACTGATAGTTGGGGCAAACATTTGAGAACAAATTTAAGAACACCTGCATTATTGTCTAAAGAATTTGCAAAAAATATTAAGGGTAAAAATAACAATATTATTAATATAATAGATCAAAGAGTATTTAAATTAACCCCTTTTTTCTTTTCTTACACAATAAGTAAAACTGGCCTTTATACTTTAACTAAAACTACTGCCATGAGCCTTGCTCCTAAGATAAGAGTTAATGGGATTGCTCCTGGTCCAACCATTAAAAATAAAAGACAAAGTGATAAACACTTTAAAAAACAGTATTTAGCAACCCCTTTAAGAAAACAAGTGGATGTAAATGAAATTTGTAATGCAGTTGACTTTTTTATCAAAAACAGTTCAATTACAGGACAAGTGTTAGCAATTGATAGTGGTCAAAACTTAAACTGGCAAACACCAGATATTATGGGAGGAAAAGAATGAAAAAATTATTTTTAACAATTTTTATTTTATTGAGTTTAAGCACAATTGCTAACGCAAGGGAATGTAAAAGTGGTCATGTAAATGGTGATGCATTTATTTATAGTGATGGAAAAAAGGTAAAAGTAATCAAGGGAACTAAAATCCCTGATCCAGCAAATAAAATTATAATGATTTTTAATAAAGGAGGGTGGATAGTCAAAGAAGGACAATATTCTGGTGAGTGTAAAAATCATATTCCAAAAAATTTAGGTAAAATTTCTGGAACAAAAATTAAGGGCAAAGAATTAGTATTAATGCTCAATGGAAGATTGCATAAAGCTGGTGGTGCTGATGGTCATAAATGTGGGTGGAAATTCAAAGGAGCTTTTCATCAACCTTGGTATGATTGTTTAATGAAAGATTGGGGTATTCCAAAAAGAGCCGATGTTAATAAAGAATTGATTAATGAATTAGTTTCCAAAGGAACTCCAAGAAATCAGATTTTTATGTCGGGTTTATCTTGTGGTGGCATAGACACCCTAAGACACAAAGGTCTTCACCCAGATGATTTCAATGCAACGATTGCTTTTATGCCTAATTGCTGGGATAGAAGACCTGGCACTCCTCTTCGAAAAATGCAGATTGATGAATTAAAAAGTTTTAAAAAAATTGATGCATTGGTTTTTCATAGCCCAGTAGATGGTGAAGGCGATTGGAGAAGTAATAGCATCTGGATGAAAAAAGATTTGGGTAATATTCCAGGTATACAATGGATCGATACCCCTGGTCATACTGGAAAAGATATTGTTGTTAATGGTAAAAAATGTGGAATTAAAGATAAGATGAAAGGTGGATGGGAAGAAGCTTGGCCTGAAGGAAAAGAAAAACTAACAAGTGAAAAGAAGTTCATTAAAATTGACAAGAAATTATATAAAGAAATGAAGAAAAAAGGTGCTGGACATCAACTAGTTTCTTATTCTTGTTTTGATTACTATCATCCAGAAATTATAAAATTTATAGAATCAAAAATTTAGGTATGAAAAAGAATAATTTTAAAGTTGTAAAAATAGATAAAAACAAAAGCTTATTTAATTACGAAAAAAAAATTCTTATTAAAGAATTAACTTTAGATTTAAAACTTGGCTACTATGATTTTGAAAAAGAAAAACCACAAAAAGTAAAATTTAGCTTAGAGATTGATTATGAGGATAAAAAACCAACAAGTGATAAAGATATAAAATCAATTGTAAACTATGGTCAGGTAGTAAAACTAATCAAAAAACTTACTAAGAATAAACATTATAATTTTTTAGAAACGCTTGCAGAGGATGTTTTTGATGTTTTGTTTAAAGATAAGCGTATTGGAAAAATAATGCTGCAGATAGAAAAATTAGAAATAATTAAAGAATGTGCCTCTGTTGGTATTCAAATTACCAAAAAAAGAAGTCATGAAAAGCTCTGAACTTGGAAAAGAAGTAATAAAAAAAGAACTTCCACTAATTCCTAAAAGTCCTGGTGTTTATAGAATGCTCAATCATAAAGATGACATTCTTTATGTTGGAAAAGCTAAAAACCTACCCAATAGATTAAAAAGTTATGTAGCTGAAAAAAATCACATAATAAGAACTGAAAGAATGTTATCTCAAACCTTTAAATTAGAGATCACAACTACAGCAAATGAAAGTGAAGCCTTACTTTTAGAGGCTAATTTAATCAAAAAACATAAGCCAAGATTTAATATTTTACTTAAAGATGACAAGTCTTTTCCATTTATATTTATTGGGCAAAAAGAACAATGGCCTAGAGTAATGAAGCATCGAGGTAAAAAAGAAAAAGAAGGGTTTTATTTTGGTCCATTCGCATCTGCAGGTACTGCCAACTGGACAATTAAAATGCTCCAAAAAATATTTCAGCTAAGAGTTTGTGATGATGGAACTTTTAAAAATAGAAAAAGACCATGTATACTTTATCAAATTAAAAGATGTTCTGGACCATGTGTTGGTTATATAGATAAATCTGATTATAAAAAAACAGTAGATCAAGCAATTCAATTTGTATCCGGTAAATCAAGAGATATACAAAAAAATCTTTCTAAAGAAATGGAGGCTGCTAGTGATGAACTCGATTTTGAAAAAGCTTCAATTTATAGGGATAGAATAAAATCTTTAAATATAATTCAATCCTCTCAAAGAATTAATGAAGCAAACTTAGTTGATGCTGATGTAATTGCTGGGTACAAAGAATCTGGCAAAGCTTGTATTCAAGTATTTTTTTATAGATCAAAACAAAATTGGGGTAATCAAGCATACTTTCCTAAACACGATCCTGATCAAGATGTGTCGGAAATCATGTCTTCTTTCTTAATGCAATTTTATGAAAATAAAACTGTTCCTAAGTTAGTTATTATCAACAGCGACATAAAAGATAAGAAACTAATAGAAGAAACTTTGAGTAAAAAAGAAGGAAATACTATTTCTATCAATACAGCTAAAAAGGGAACAAAAGCAAAAGTTGTGGCAATGGCTGAAAAAAATGCAAAGGAGTCATTAAACAGGAAGCTTTATGAAACAAATAATAATAAAAATTTATTCGAGGGAGTGGCTAAAAAATTCAATCTAAAAAATTCAATCAATTTAGTTGAGGTTTATGACAACAGTCATATTTCAGGCACAAATAGTGTTGGGGCCATGGTTACTTTTGGAAACGAAGGTTTTGTTAAAAAGAGATATCGAAAATTTGATATTAAAACAAAAGGAGCTGAACAAGATGATTTTGCTATGCTTAAAGAAGTTTTATCTAGAAGGTTTAAAAGGGCAATTTTAGAAAAAGGAAATTATTTAACGCTTCCTGATTTAATTCTAATTGATGGTGGAAAGGGGCAATATTCCTCAGCTAAAGAGGTGTTAGATGAATTGGGTCTTCATGATCTCCCGATGATTGCTATTGCGAAAGGTAAATTTAGAAACAGCGGAGATGAAACTTTCTTCTTTAATGGTAAAAGTTTTAAATTTGAAAAAAATGATCCAACTTTATTCTTCATGCAAAGACTTAGAGATGAAGCGCATAGATTTGCAATCACCTCCCATAGAGCAAAAAGAGCCAAAGGATTATCAAAATCATTGCTAGATCAAATCGATGGCATTGGAGCTATTAGAAAAAGAGCATTATTAAACCATTTTGGTTCAGCTAGATCTGTTGAGTCAGCTAGTTTTGATGAGATAAAATCTGTAGAAGGTGTTGAGGAAAAAGTTGCAAAAAAGATATATAACTTTTTTCACGAATAATTATGCTTAAAAAAAATTCCAAATATATTAACAATTGGACGAATTATAATTGTCCCCTTCTTTGTCTTGGCTTTTTATCTACCTGGTTTTTATGGAGATTTAACTGCATTAATATTGTTTATTGTTGCTTCATTCACTGATTTTTTAGATGGAATGTTGGCACGTATGCTTGGTGAAGAGTCTAAATTAGGTGAGTTATTAGATCCAATTGCAGATAAAATTATTGTAGCAACAGCTTTAATCTTATTGGTAATGGATGGCACTATTAGAAATTATGAAGTTATAGCAGCAATAATTATTCTTACTCGTGAGATTTTAATTTCAGGATTAAGAGAATTTTTAGCTAAAGGACAAATAAAACTTCCAGTATCTAATCTTGCAAAATTAAAAACTGTTTTGCAGATGGTATCAATTGCTTTTTTACTATCGGGTGAAACAGGGAATAAAATTATTAATTTTCAAGATTATAATGCTCAAACTATTGGTATTATTCTTCTTTGGCTTTCTGCATTTTTAACTCTTTTTACTGGTTATGATTATATGCGTAAGGGAATAGATCACGCAATATCAGAAGACAACAAAGATTAAGCGGCTTTTTTCTTTCTTACCAAGGCTTGATAACTTTCATTTAAATCAATTATAGTTTCGCATACTTTAAATTGATTTTCTGCAATACAAGACACTGGAGTGACTTCTGCAGCTGTACCAGTTAAAAAACATCCAACAAAGTTAGAAAGTTCTGATGGATTTATTTTTCTTTCATGAACTTTAATACCCTTAGATTTTGCTATCTCAATTACTGTTCTTCTTGTTATTCCGTCTAAAAAAGAATCTGGAATAGGCGTGTGAATTTCTCCATTTTTATCTTTGAAAAAAATATTTGCACCAGTTGCTTCTGCAACATTTCCATCATGATCTAACATTAATGAGTCGGTGTACCCTTCTTTTTCTGCTTCGTGTTTTGATAAAGTACAGATCATATAAAGACCTGAAGCTTTTGTATCCCAAGGAATTGTATTTGGAGCAGGTCTTCGCCAATTAGAAATATTTAGTTTGATTCCTTCCACTTTAAGTTTTGGATCAAAATAAGAGCCCCACTCCCAAGTAGCTATAGCAACATGAATTTTTGTTTGTTGTGCTGAAATTGCCATCATCTCACTACCTCTCCAAATAGTAGGTCTTACATAACCATTTTCTACATTTTGAACTGAGATAATTTTATTACAGGCATCATTTATTTCTTTTTCAGAATAAGGAATTGTCATACCCATTCTTTTTGCTGAATAAAAAAGTCTTGAAGTATGTTCCTCTAATTTAAATATTGAACCATCGTAAACTCTCTCTCCTTCAAAAACACAACTAGCGTAATGAAGTCCATGATTTAGGACATGTATCTTGGCGTCAGCCCAATCAACTAGCTCACTATTATACCAAATTTTTCCAGTTCTTTTATCGTAAGGTACCATGTATGAAATTTTTTAAATTATAAGTGAAAATTATCTTTGTATCTTTAATATGTCAATATAACTTACCTATAATGAAAGAACTTTTATATTTAAAAGATGAGCAGCTAAAAGATTTAATTGAAAAATTATTTGTTAGCTACAGAGAAACATTTTCAGACGCAAAAAAAGTATTAGACAGGTATTCTATTGGTTTAGCTCATCATAAGGTTATTCATTTATTGTCTATGTACCAAGGTATTTCGATTTCTGAGCTTTTAAAGAGGTTAAAAGTAACAAAACAAAGCCTCAATAGAGTTCTTAAAGATTTAATTAAATTAGAAATAGTAACTTTTAAAAAAGACGATCAAGATACAAGAGTAAAACATGTTTTTTTAAATGAAAAAGGAAAAAAAATATTTAATGAAATTTTCGATTTGCAAAAAAAAAGAATTTACAATGCATTACTTAATTCGAGTTCAGAGGAAGTAATCAATTTTGACAATGTTTTAAGTAAAATTATAAATGGATAAATTTATTGCACATATTCTTGTTGTTGACGATGATGATGGAATAAGATCTTTAGTTAAAAAATATTTAAATGAAAATGATTTCTTAGTTACAACTGCGGATAGTGCAGAAAATGCATCAGAAAAGATTGGTATTATTAAATTTGATTTAATTATTTTAGATATAATGATGCCAGGAAAAAATGGACTTGAATTTATTAAAGACCATAAAAAAAAACTAGATACTCCTATTATTCTTTTAACTGCTAAAGGTGAAGCAAGTGAAAGAATTGAAGGTTTAGAGATTGGAGCTGATGATTATTTACCAAAACCATTTGAGCCAAAAGAATTGATACTTAGAATTAAAAATATTTTAAACAAAACAATCAAAACTGAACAAGTTAGAATTATCGAGTTTGAAAATGTTAAAATTGACTTAAACAAACTTTTAATTTTAAAAGATGATAAAGAGTTTAAAATTAATAATACAGAAAAAATAATTTTAGAAAGAATGATTAATAATCCAGGGAAAACTTTTTCAAGAGAAGATATTGGTCAATTAATTGAATTAGATAAAGAGAGATCTATAGATGTAATTATTACAAGATTAAGAAAAAAAATTGAAATTGATCCTAAGAATCCAAAATATTTACAAACAATAAGAGGTGCTGGATATGTTCTTTGGATTGAGTGATTTTTTAAAAAAAATATTACCTAAACGATTATTTTATCGGGCACTTTTAATTGTAGCTGTTCCTGTTTTAGTTCTTCAATTAATTATAACTTTTGTGTTTTTTGATAGCCTTTGGATTAAAACCAATAAAGGAATGACTAGAGCATTAATCAACGAAATTAGTACGTTTGTTAAAGTCTATGATAATGAAGAAATTATCAAAGATGAATTAAAAAATACTTTCTCTTTATTTTTAGATCTAAATATAGAATTAGTTAATAACCAAACGTTTGATTATCAATATAACGAAAGATGGTTTAGTCCAATTGATAGAACCCTGCGAAGAGAATTAAAGTCTAACTTTAATCTTGGTGAGTTTTGGTTTAATACAACCAATTATAAGGAATTAATTGATATAAGAATTAAATATGAAGATGGATATTTTAAATTCTTAGTCCCTAAAGATAGAGTTTCAAGTTCGTCAGCAAGAATTTTTGCACTGTGGATAACTGTTCCAGCAATTATAATGGTAATGATTTCATTAATATTTTTAAAAAACCAAACTAGACCTATTACTAATCTTGCACGTGCCGCAGAAAGGTTTGGCAAAGGTGAGGAGTTAGAGGAGTTTAGGCCATCTGGTGCTATGGAAATTAGACAAGCAGGACATGAGTTTGAAATGATGAGAAAAAGAATTCTTCGACATTTAAATCAAAGAAATGAAATGCTATCTGGAATAAGTCATGATTTGAGAACCCCTCTTACAAGAATGAAATTACAAATTGCTTTTATTGAAGATAAGGATTTAGCCAATAAATTAGCTGAAGATATTAACGAAATGGAAAAAATGCTTAATGAATACCTTCAATTTACAAGCTCATCCTATATTGAAAAAAATGAAATGTTTAACTTATCAGAATTGATAGATCAGGTTGTTAATAAATATAATAATAAAAATATTGAAAATGATTTAACACCTAGGGTTTATATAAATGGTAGAAAAAATTTAATTAATCGATGTCTAAATAATATAATAGATAATGCTTTAAAATATGGAGGCAAGGTCAAAATCAAACTTCATAAAAAAAATACAAATTTATTTATCACAATTGATGATGACGGCCCCGGTATTCCTAATAAAGAACATGAAAATGTGTTCAAACCTTTCTATAAAATTGACAAAGGTAGAGCAGATTCAAAATCAAGCGTAGGTTTGGGGCTTTCTATTGCATCAGATATCATAAGATCTCATGGAGGCAGTATAACACTTGATAAATCTAAAATGAACGGATTATCTGTTAAGATTTTTTTACCCGTTTAGCTTTTTTTTTTGTTTCTAGTTTTTTAATTTTATTTTCTAAATTTTCGACTCGTTTGGTTAAAACCTCAAATTCATCTTTACTTACAAGCTTCATCTTAAAAACAATTTCATCTCTTTTAGATTTTAAAATATTAAAAAGCTCTGAACTAAGATCTTTTGACGAAATTATCCCTTGTTCAAAAAGTTTACCCAGTTTATCAATTATAAATTTAGAATTTTTCATATTTAAGATATACATTATAAGTATTATTTAAAATGTTCATCAATAATTTTGACCCAGTTGCTTTTCAAATTATGTCATTTGAAATCAGATGGTATTCTTTAGCCTATATTTTAGGAATTGTAATTGGCTGGACCTTATGCAAAAAAGTATTTATCAAAAACTCAGATATAAGTGAAAAATTTGATGACTATATTACTTACCTTATCATTGGAATAATTTTAGGTGGAAGATTAGGTTATATTATATTTTATAATTTTTCCTATTACTCTGAAAATATTTTAGATATTTTTAAGATTTGGCAAGGAGGAATGTCATTTCACGGGGGGTTGCTAGGAGTGATTGCCTCAAGTTATATTTTTGCCAAAAAAAATAATCAAAATATATTTTCTTATTTGGATCAAGTATCATTAGTTGCACCAATTGGAATTTTTTTTGGAAGATTAGCTAATTTTATAAATTCAGAACTTTATGGAACAACTACAGACGTACCTTGGTCTGTTATTTTCATTAAAGTAGATAATTTATCTAGACACCCTTCACAATTATATGAGGCTATTTTAGAAGGTATAATTTTATTCTTAATATTAATTTATTTTATTAATAAGAATTATTTAAAGAAACCTGGTTTAATTTCAGGATTATTTTTAATTTTTTATTCTCTGTTTAGATTCTTTGTAGAATTTTTCAGGGTTCCTGATGAACAAATAGGTTATTTAATTTTGAATTTAACTATGGGCCAAATAATTAGTTTGGTATTTGCTGCAACCGGAATAATTCTTTTTTATCTTAAAAATGAGAACAAATAATAAAGATTTACCCTTAGATCAATTTATAGAGTTTGCGCTTTACGATAAAGATAAAGGGTATTACATGAAGAAAAACCCCTTTGGAAAAGAGGGTGATTTTATTACTGCTCCAAATATTACAAGACTTTTTTCAGAAATAATTGCTATTTGGGTAGTAACTTTTTGGAAAAGTATCGGATCACCAAAAAAATTTAATTTGGTTGAGCTTGGAGCTGGGAATGGTGAAATGATGAAGGTTATAGCCGAAACACTAAAAAATTTTCCAGAATGTTTTCTTAATTGTAATTTTCAAATACATGAAAAAAGTGAATTTTTAAAAAAAAAACAACAAATAAATTTAGAGTCTGAAAAAATAACATGGATAGAAAATATAGAAATTACCAATTCATTTCCTACAATATTTTTAGCCAATGAGTTTTTTGATGCACTTCCAATTAAACAATTTTTTAGAAAAAAAGAGGGTTGGGTTGAGAGATTTGTTGATTTAAAAGAAGAAGAAAAAGCTGAATTTAAAGAGCAATCAACAGATATAAAAATTATTGAACAAAAATTAAACTTTGAAATTTCAAAAGATCAAGAAATTATTGAATATTCACCAGGGTCATTTGAATATTTAAATAATATTTGTAATTTAATTAAAAAAAATGACGGCGGAATACTAATAATTGATTATGGATATTTAAATTTTAAAATGCGTGAAACACTACAAGCAATAAATAATCATAAATTTTCAAGTATTTTAGAAGATATTGGGGACTCAGATATAACTTATAATATCAACTTTAATTTATATAAAAAATTTATAGATCAATTTGATGATTTAAATTCCATAATCACTAATCAAAAAAAATTTTTAACTAGTATGGGAATAGTCCAAAGAGCAGAAATTATAAGTGAAAATATACCTTTTTCAAAAAAATCAGACTTATTTTATAGAATTAGACGACTTATAGATGAAAAACAAATGGGCGAACTTTTTAAAGTAATGCTTATAAAAAAGAAAACAAATAAATTTAAAACAGGTTTTGAAATTGATTAGATCAAAAAAATTAACATTATTAAATTTAAAACATGGCTTTTTTAATAGTATTGGTGGTTATTCTAAAAACATTTACAAAAGTTTAAACTGTGGGCCTGGATCATTAGATAATAAAAAAGATATTAAAAAAAATTTACTTAAAGTTAGAAAAAAAATTAGCAAAAATGCAAAAAATATTTTTTTAGTCCGCCAATTTCATAGCAATAAATTTATATTTATTGATGAAAAGTATAAAATTAAAAAGAAACCTAAAGCTGATGCTATTATTACTAATCAAAAAAACTTGCCTATTGCTGTTTTAACAGCTGATTGTGCGCCAATATTAATTTATGACAATAAAATAAGGATGATAGCAGCAATTCATGCAGGCTGGAAAGGCGCATTTAAAGGCATAATAAATAGAGTGATTAAATTTATGATCAAAAAAGGTTGTAGATTAGAAAATATTACAGCAGTTATTGGTCCAACTATTTCTGCAAAAAACTATGAAGTTCAAGATGATTTTAAGAAGAAATTTATAAAAAGAGATAAAAAAAATATTAAATTTTTTAAGAGAAAAAAAAATAAATTATACTTTGATTTAACTAATTATATATATACTTCGCTCAAAATTATAAAGGTTAAGCATATAGATGTTTTAAAAATTGATACTTTTGATATAAAAAATAAATTTTTCAGTGCAAGAAGAGCTTTAAAATTAAAACATAATGATTATGGTAGAAATATTTCAATAATTATGCTTAATTAGATTTTTAATGAAATTATTATCCGGTAATAGCAATAAACCTCTTAGCAAAAATATTGCAAAATATTTAAAGTCTAAATTGGTAAATTCCAGTATCAGAAATTTTTCTGATGGTGAGATTTATGTTGAAATAAATGAAAATATTAGAGGAAATAGTATCTTTATTATTCAATCAGTCTCATCACCTGCTAACGATAATCTTATGGAACTTTTACTTTGTATAGATGCATTAAAAAGATCATCTGCAAAGAATATAACTGCTGTTATTCCATACTTTGGTTATGCTAGACAAGATAGAAAAGTTGTTCCAAGAACTTCAATCTCAGCAAAACTTGTGTCAAACTTGATCACTAAAGCTGGAGCAGATAGAGTTGTGACCGTAGATTTGCATGCAGGTCAAATTCAAGGATTTTTTGATATCCCAGTTGATAACTTATTTGCTACTCCTATTTTTGCAAGACATGTAAAAAAAAAGATAAAAAGTAAAAATATTATTTGTGTGGCGCCGGATGTTGGGGGTACTGAAAGAGCTAGAGCCTTGGGTAAACTTTTAAATGTGGGACTTGCAATTGTAGATAAAAGAAGACCAAAACCAGGTCAATCGCAAGTTATGAATGTAATTGGTGATGTTAAAGGAAAAACATGTGTAATAGTTGATGACATAATTGATTCAGGTGGCACAATTGTTAATGCTGCAAAAGCTCTTAAAGATAGAGGTGCAAAAGAAGTTTATGTTTACATAACTCATGGAGTTTTAAGTGGAGAGGCTGTTAAAAAAATTAAAAGTTCTGTAATTAAAAATCTTGTGATCACAGATACGATTGATAACAATAATAAAATTAAAGGTGTTAAAAACATCGAAGTTCTGCCAATTTCAGGCTTGATGGGAGAGGCAATAAAAAGGATATCTAATTCAACATCAGTTTCAGATTTATTTAAATAATTACCTTGAGTTATTAAAGAACTTGGGCTAAAAACCCATGATTTTATGATTTCATTAGACGCAAACATTAGAAATACCAAAACTAAGGGTGAACTTAGTTCGCTTAGAAATAATGGTGGTGTGCCAGCTATAATTTATGGCGGTGAAGCTCAAAATGAAACAATATCGATATCTAAAAAATTATTAAAATCTCTAATTGAAAAAGAAAATTTTCTTTCAAATGTAGTAACTTTAAATGTTGATGGTAAACCTCAAAACGTTCTACCAAGAGAAATCAAATATCATGTAATTTCTGATGAACCAATCCATGTAGATTTTTTAAGAGTTGTTCCAGGTGTAAAAATAAGAATAGAAGTACCTGTACAGTTCATTAATCATGAAAAATCTCCAGGTTTAAAAAGAGGTGGGGTTTTGAACATAGTTAGAAGAAAAGTAGAATTAAAATGTCCTAGTGAAAAAATTCCTGAAAGTTTAGTAATTGATCTAGATGGAGTTGATATTGGTGAAAGTTTTAAAATATCATCAATTAACTTAGAAACTGATGTGGTTCCAACTATTAGAGGAAGAGACTTTGTTATTGCAACACTGGCTGCTCCAACAGTTATGAAGGAGCCTGAAAAACCTGCTGAAGCAGAAGCTGCAGAAGGTGAAGCAGGATCAGAAGCAGCAGATGGTGAAAAACCAGCAGCAGATGGCGAAGCAAAAGATGGTGAAGACAAAAAAGCTGCTGAAGAAAAGAAATAACCTGTCAAAGTTAAAATTTACTATCCATTAAAAAATGCTTTTATTTGTAGGCCTAGGCAATCCAACACCAGATAGTGAAAATAATAGACATAATGTAGGCTTTAAAATTATAGACTCTATTAATAAAAAATTTGGTTTATCAAAACAAAAACCAAAGTTTAAAGGACTACTAACAACTGGAAATGTTGGTACTCAAAAAGTTTATGCAATTAAACCACTAACATTTATGAATAATTCTGGAATTTGTATTAGAGAACTTATTGAATATTTTAAAATAGACGCAGAAGATGTAATTGTTTTTCATGATGATTTAGATGTAGAGTTTGGAAAAATTAAAGCTAAATTTGGTGGATCCAGTGCAGGACATAATGGAATTGCATCTATTGATAAATTTATAGGTAAAGATTATTCAAGAGTGAGAATTGGTATTGGTAAACCAAAAGAGAATATGGAAGTTGGAGATTTTGTTCTTCAAAATTTTGATGAAGATGAATTGACTGGCATAGAAAAAATCTCAAATCATATAAATGACTCAATTTCTATATTGGTTGAAAAAAAATTAGATTTATTTTCTAGCACAGTAAACAATAATAAATAATGAGTTTTAAATGTGGAATTGTTGGTTTGCCCAATGTTGGTAAATCTACTTTATTTAATGCTTTAACAAACTCTAGTAAAGCTCAAGCAGCAAATTTTCCTTTTTGCACAATAGATCCAAATGTTGGTGTTGTGCCTGTTCCTGACGAAAGGTTGGATAGTCTATCAAAAGTTTCAAAATCAAAAAAAATCATAAATACTACTATTTCATTTGTTGATATTGCTGGATTAGTAAAAGGTGCTTCAAAAGGTGAAGGATTAGGTAATAAATTTTTATCACATATTAGAGAGGTGGATGCAATCATTCATATGATTAGATGCTTTGACTCTGATGATATTCAAAATGTCAACCCAACTGTAGATCCCATCAGAGATTTGGAAATTATTGAGACAGAGATGATGTTGGCCGATTTGGAGTCAATTCAAAAGAGATTAGAAAAAAATAATAAGAAAAACGTTGACGAGGAGCAGCTTAAAGATATTAGAAGTAGCACTAGATTGTATTAATAACGACAAAGATATCTCTATTCTAAAATCTCAATTTGAGACCAAGCAACTTAATCAGAGTGGTTTGTTATCAATTAAACCAAAAATATTTGTATGTAATGTAGACGAACAAAGTGTTCAAGAAGGTAATCAATATACAAAAGATTTTATAGAAAAGTTTGGTGAGGAAAATACTTTAATTGTGTCTGCTGATATAGAAAATCAAATCAATGAACTTGAATCTTCAGAAAGAAAAAACTATATGGAAATGATTGGTTTGAAAGAAACTGGATTAAGCATGTTGATTCAAAAAGGTTATAAAATTTTAGAATTAGATACCTATTTTACATCTGGTCCAGAAGAAACAAGAGCGTGGACTATACAAAAGAACTGTACAGCACCCAAAGCTGCTGGTGAAATTCATACTGATTTTGAAAAAGGCTTTATAAGAGCAGAAACAGTTTCCTATGAAGATTTCATAGCAAATGATGGATGGGTCAATTCGAAGACTAATGGAAAAATGAGACTAGAGGGTAAAGATTATATTGTTAAAGATGGTGATGTATTAAACTTCAGATTCAACACGTGACCATATTTTTTTCATACTAAAATAAACTAAGATAGTTAAAATAATCAAATAAATAATTGCTTTAAATCCCATTTGGTGTCTAGACTCTAAATGTGGTTCAGCTGCCCACATTAAAAATGTAGTGACATCTTTTGACATTTGTTCAACAGTTGCTTTCGTTCCATCTCCATATTCAATCAGATCATCTGACAGTGGAGCAGACATTCTGATTTTATTTCCATACATATATTTGTTGTAATGAACACCTTCGTCTAAAGTCATTCCAGCTGGAGCATCTTCATATCCTTGAAGTAAAGAATAAATATAGTCTACCCCACCTCCTCTAGCTTTAACTAAAACCGACATATCAGGAGGATAAGCACCACCATTAGCTGCTTGAGCTGCTTTGACATTTTCGTATGGCATTACAAATTTATCAGATAATTTTGCTGGCCTTTCAAACATTTCACCATCAGCATTTGGCCCATCTATTACTTCAAATGAAGCTGCTATAGCTTTGACTTCAGCTTCTGAGAACTCTGGTCCACCTTTTTCTCCTAAGTTTCTATAACTTAGATATTTCATTGAGTGACAAGAAGCACAGACTTCTGTGTAAACTTGATAACCTCTTTGAAGTGAACCTCTGTCAAATTTACCAAAAAGTCCCTTAAAACTCCAGTCAGTTTTTAAATAATCAACTTTTTCTGCTGATTGTGATTGAGTAAATGTAAAAAAAAATAAGACTATAATTGAAAATAATTTAATAAAATTCTTCACTTTATTTATCTATACTTTCTTTATTTTTAGCCATTGCCAAATTTGGAGAGCCTCCAAGAACAGGTTCAGTTATACTTAGTGGAATAGGCAATGTTTTTTCTTTAAATCCTAAAACTGGTAAAATCACTAAGAAATGAAGAAAATAATATGCAGTAGCTACTCTTGCAATTAATAAGTAAAGCCCTTCAGCTGGCATAGCTCCCATGTATCCTAGAATTAAAACATCAGCTACAAGTATCCAGTAGAACTGCTTGTACAAAGGTCTGAACACTGCAGATCTTATCTTTGAAGTATCTAACCATGGTAGTACAGCTAATATTAAAATAGCTGATAGCATTGCTACAACTCCAAGTAACTTGTCAGGCACAGATCTTAAAATTGCATAAAAAGGTAAAAGATACCATTCAGGAACAATATGAGCTGGGGTTACCATTGGATTAGCTTCTATATAATTATCAGCATGGCCCAAAATATTTGGTGAATAAAAAACAAAAAAGGCAAAAACAATCATAAACATTAGTAATGCAAATCCATCTTTAATAACAATGTATGGATGAAACGGCACCGTATCCTTTGAAGGTTTCTTTATATCAATTCCAACCGGGTTGTTATTTCCAGGAACATGAAGTGCCCAAATATGCAAAACAACAAGGCCTAAAATTAAAAAAGGAATTAAATAATGGAGTGTAAAAAATCTGGTTAGAGTAGGATTGTCTACAGAATAACCACCCCATAACCAAGTAACAATTCCTTCACCTACTAATGGAATTGCGCTAAATAAATTTGTGATAACTGTTGCTCCCCAAAAACTCATTTGACCCCAAGGTAAAACGTAACCCATAAATGCAGCTGCCATCATTAGTAGATAAATGATTATTCCAATTATCCAAATAATTTCTCTTGGAGATTTATAAGATCCATAAAATAAAGATCTAAATATATGAATATAAACTGCTAAAAAAAACATTGATGCACCATTTGCATGAATGTATCTTATTAACCAACCATAATTAACATCTCTCATTATATGCTCAACACTTTCAAAAGCCATGTCAGCATGAGCTATGTAATGCATTGCAAGTGTTAAACCAGTTACAATCTGAGTTATTAAACAAAAAGTTAGAATTCCTCCAAATGTCCACCAGTAGTTCAAATTTTTTGGTGTGGGATAATCTGTTAAATGATTTGCTAAAGTTAAAAGTGGAAGTCTGTCATTAAACCATTTTCCAACTTTTGATGTAGGCGTGTATTCGTGATCACTCATAATATTAATTATCCAATTTTAATTGTATTAGCATTAACAAATTCGTATTTTGGAACTTCCATGTTTAAAGGTGCAGGACCTTTTCTAATTCTACCAGATGTATCGTAATGCGAACCGTGACACGGGCAGAACCAACCATCATAATCACCTTTATCATTTAATGGGACACAGCCTAAATGAGTGCAAACACCAAGCATAACTAACCACTCTGGATCTTTAGCTCTATCTTCATCTTTTTCAGGATGGATTAAATCTTCCATTTTAACTGACCTAGCTTCTGAAATTTCATCTTGAGTTCTTCTTCTAATAAAAACTGGTTTTCCTCTCCAAAGCACGGTTATAGTATTTCCAGGTTTAACTGAACTTACATCAACTTCTGTGCTTGCTAGTGCTTTTACTGAGGCATCTGGATTCATTTGGTCAACTAATGGCCAAACAACTGCAGCCACGCCTACTGCTCCCACAGCATATGAGGCAGTAAATAAAAAATCTCGTCTTTCTGGTTTTTTATCTGACATATGAATTAGTTGTTTATATTGTCTATTATTGATTTAAAAATACTTAATATACGAATTCATATAATATAAAATAATAATTTTACTACTGAAAGAATGACACAGAATTCAACAATTCTAAGACCTAAAATTGCACTTTATGAGCCAGATATACCTCAAAATACAGCAGCAATAATTAGAACATGCGCTTGTTTAGGGGCGAAACTTGAAATTATTGAACCGTGTGGTTTTCATCTAAATGATAAAAGGTTCAAAAGAGTAGTAATGGATTACATGGATTTAGATAAGATTAAGATATATCAAAGTGCAAATAAATTTTTTGAGGCAAAAAAGAATCATAGAATAATACTAATGACAACAAAAGCTTCTATATCATACTTAAAGTTTAAATTTGAAAAAGATGATACAATACTATTCGGTAGAGAAAGTGCTGGTGTACCAGAAAACATTCACCAGTTAATTAGTGATCGACTAACAATACCTATGAACAAAAATGCTAGGTCTTTAAATATTGCTTCTTCTGTAGCGATTGTTTTGTCAGAAAGCTTAAGACAAACTAAATTATTATAAAATGGATATTGAAATTAAAAAAGACTTGGTAAGTAATTGGTTTAAGTTACTTCAAAATGCAATCTGTGATGACATTAGCAGATTAGAAAAAAATAAAATAAAATTTAAATCAACCTTATGGCGAAGAAGCAAAGAAAAAGATGAGGGTGGTGGTGAATATAGGATTATTACAAATGGAAAAATTTTTGAAAAAGTAGGAGTAAATTTTTCAAAAGTTTATGGAAAATTTCCAAAAAAATTCCAAAAAAATATTCCTGGAGCTAGTAAAGATCCAAGATTCTGGGCTTCTGGGATTTCGATAGTAATGCATATGCAAAATCCTCATATTCCTGCAATGCATTTTAATACTAGATATATTTGTACAACTCAAAATTGGTTTGGTGGTGGGATGGATGCAACACCGTCAATTAAAGATAAAAAAGAAGAAAGTAATTTTCATCTATCATTAAGAAAATTGTGTGATCGTCATAATAAGACTTATTATAAAAAATATAAAGAATGGTGTGATAGATATTTCTATCTACCACATAGAAATGAAGCAAGAGGAATCGGCGGAATTTTTTTTGATTATAAGAAAGATAATTTTGAAAGAGACTTTAAATTTGTAAGAGATGTTGGAATAACATTTCAAGTGATATTCAATAATATTATTGAAAAAAAAATTAAAAAAAAATGGACTTTAAAAGATAAAGAGATGCAGTATATTAAAAGAGGAAGATACGCTGAATTTAATTTATTATATGATAGGGGTACAAAATTTGGTTTACAAACAGGTGGAAACGTAGAAGGTATATTAATGTCGTTACCACCAATAGCTAAGTGGAAATAAAAATGGATAAAGAGCCAATAACATTAAATGGTTTGAACAAACTAAAAGAAGAATTAGTTTTTTTAAAAGAAAAAAAAAGACCAGAAATAGTGGCTGCAATTGCAGAAGCAAGATCACATGGAGATCTCAAAGAAAATGCAGAATATCATGCCGCTAAAGAAGAGCAGTCTCACAGCGAAGGACGAATAACAGAAATCAATGATATTATTGCAAGAGCTAATGTCATAGATGTTACAAAATTAAATAATGAGGGCAAAATAATCTTTGGATCTACTGTATTTTTAGAAAACTTAGATAATGGTGAAAAAATTAGCTACAAAATTGTTGGAAAAGACGAAGCTGATTTAAAACAAAAACTAATTTTTTTTCAATCGCCGATTGGCAAAGGTTTAATTGGGAAAAATAAAAATGATCTAGTCGAGATTACAACTCCTGCTGGAGTTAAAAATTTTGAAATAAAAGACGTTAAATATATTTAACTTTTAATAATTTTTTGGATTTGTTTTTCTGAAATTTGGAAACTATTTTGAACCCATGTTTCCTCTATCAACTTTAGTTTACTACCCAACATTTTCCCCTCAGCGATATTATATTTAGTCATAAGTATGCTTGCATCAATTGGAAGAGTTGGAGTAACTTTATCTTTATAAATTTCTATTAATTTAAGTAATTTTTTTTCAACTTTTGAGGATGTAAATAGTTTGTAATTGATAATATCAATTACAGATTGCTTGCCATTGTAATAAAAAATTTTATTAAAATTCTTTTCATTAAAATTTTTTATACTTACATTTTCTTTATAGAAAAAATCAATTGATTTTAATCTTTTTTGATCTTTTTTAGAGATATTAAATTTATAAAGAAAATAATCAGTATTATCTGACCCATCAACTATCAATAGTGATAATAGAAAAATAAAATCTACCTTAACAAGATTGTGAATTGCATGAGAATTTAATTTCTTAAAATTTTCTAAATTTTTTAGCTGAGGAAAGATAATCTCTATAAGCTCCAAACTAATCTTATCATTAAATATTTTTAAGAAAGCATTAGATTTTGTAAGTTTTTTAAATTCATCTAACAACCTCTCTGATGATAATTTTGAAACACCACCAATATTTTTTTTTATTTTTCTAATTATATTAAGGTCATGGCCATGATTTGAATAATTTATAAAAAAACGGACATATCTAAGAATACGTAAATAATCTTCTTTAATTCTATTTTCTGATTCTCCTATAAAATTAATATTTCCACTCTCAAGATCTTTTTTACCATTGTAAGGATCAAACAAATTTCCATTTTTGTCTGAATATATTGAATTTATTGAAAAATCTCTTCTTGCCGCATCTTCCTTCCAATCAGAGGAAAATTCTACTTTTGCATGCCTTCCGTCTGTTGATACATCTTTTCTTAAAGAAGTAATTTCATACTTATGGTCGTCAATTATAGCAGTAATAGTTCCATGCTGAATACCAGTCTCATAAAAATTAATATTTTGTTTCTTTAGAGCATCACAAACTTCACTGGGTACTAAATTTGTAGCTAAATCAATATCATCGACTGTTTCTTTTTTAATAACTTTTCTAACACAGCCACCAACATATCTTACCTCGCTACTCTCCGAATAAGTATTAAGTGCTTCAAATATTCTTTTAGCAGGTGTTTGGGTTGTTAAATTTATAAGATTTTGACTTATGTAATCAAGATTACGGGATCTAAAAAAAATTTTATCTAAAAAGTTATCCATATATGGCTGGGGCGCTAGGATTCGAACCTAGGATGCCGGTACCAAAAACCAGTGCCTTACCACTTGGCTACGCCCCAATATTGTTTTCATATAACACAAAAAAATAAAATTTATATAGTTTTTGATGCATTACACCAATAATTTTTAAATTTTCTTTTAAATCTAACTTTTGCTAATTCACAATCTTGTTTTTTTTGGTAATAAGCAACTAATACTGAACCAGACCCAGTCATTCTTACAAATAAAGGTTGGTTTAAATTTTCTAAATAAGATTTTAATATTTTTAGTTTTGGGTACTTTGAAAATGCAACTTTTTCTAGATCATTTTCATATTTCAATAAAGATTTTAAATTCATCATTTTTTTTTTAGAATTATCAAATACAGGTTTACTAAATTTTTTTACTCCTGAATAAATTTTTTTTGTAGAACATCCAAAATTTGGACGAACAAGCAAAATATTGAAGTTTGAAGTTTTTATAAATTTTTTAATAGTGCCATTTGATGATAAAATTGTGCTCTTTGGATTAATACCCAAAATTACATCAGAGCCAATTAATTTTGTAATTTGTAAAATTTTTTTTTGATTAATCTGAATAAAGTTTTTTTTAATCAAAAAATTTAAAATTGTAGCAGCATTCATAGATCCCCCTCCAAGGCCAGCTTCCTGTGGGATATTTTTTTTTATCTTAATTTCAAATTTTTTATTATTTAATATTTTTTTTTCCTCTAAAATTTCAAATAATTTATTAACTGTATTATCTTTTTTTATATTCTTAGAAAAATTACCATTAAAAGAAATCTTGTGTTTATTGCTTTTAATTTTTTTTATAAAGATTGTGTCATGCAACTCTATAAACTTAATAACACTCTCAATTTTGTGTAGGATGGTTAACTTGCCAGTTACATGTAAAGCTAAATTAATTTTAGCAAATGATTTTACTTTATTAGTTTTCATTAAGAATTATTGAGACCTTCTAAAATTTTTATGTTTATATTTTTCTTAATGTCTTCATCTGTATCATCTAAACTTAAGACGTAGTTCCAAAAATATCTTGCTTGAATATTTCTATTTAATTTCCATAAAATATCACCATAGTGATCATTAACTGTTGGATCTTCAGGCATTAATTCAACAGCTTTTTTTATATATTTTTCTGCCTCAGTATAATTTTCTATTAAATAATATGCCCACCCTATCGAGTCTGTAATATAAGGATCATTACTTCTTAAAGCATATGCTTTTTCTAACATTTTCATTGCTTCATCTATTTTATAATCACGTTCTAACCATGAATATGCTAAGTAATTTAAAACATAAGCATCATCTGGATTAATTCGCAGTGAATATTTTAAATCTTCATCTGCTCTTTGAAAATTACCTAGTCGTTCATAACTTCCACCTCGTCTATAAAGTAAATCAGATTTAATTTCTGAATTATCATCCAAAGATGAGATGATTTCAGTATAATACTCAATCGCTTTTTTGTAATTTTTTGAATTTTTATAAAAATTTGCGATATCAAAAACCATCTTAACATTTGGGTTTTTAATTTTACTAAATTTTAAGCTTAAATAATTGATGCCCTCATCATAGCCTTTATCTTTAATAATTATTTGAGCTTCTTTTTTTACTCTAAACCAATAATAAAATTCATATTTCTTGTCGAAATTTTTTAATATTTTTTTAGCCTTCTCGTATTCCTCATTTAGATAAAAATTTTCAGCTACAAGTGTTGAATTTAAAATAAATTTTGGATTTAAATAATTTGAAAGGTTTAAATAAAAATTGGATTTTTTAATATCATCTTGAGATGAGTATAAGTTAGAGATCAAAAATAAAAACTCACTGACAATATTGTTATGATTATTACATGAGAAGATTTTACTAAATTCTTTAAAGTTATTATTTTCTAGCCAGCTTTTGCTTTGAGATAATAGAAGTGTAGAATTTATGTATTCAAGCTGATCAGAAACTGCCTTGGCCTCATCAATTTGATCATTTTCAATTAAATAATTAATATAAAAAAATATGTATCTTGAATAATCTCCTTCAGGATTATTTATTAAGTTTAGAAAAGATGATCTGGTATTTTCTTTTTTCAGATAACATCTTTGAAATGCTTGATTTATGATAGAGATATTGCCAAAATTTTTTTTGTTAAATAAAATTTTTTTATTTTTAAAAGTGTAAAGATATTGTCTTAATGTTTCAAATATTACTAAATTAAATCTATTTTCATTTTGAAATTGTAAACTTAAATTCAAGTATTTCTCTGCTTGATTTAAATTATTCTTTTTTAAATTATCTACTATTAAAAGTAGATAAGCCTCAAAAAAATCTAAATTTTCATCCTTACTATTATTTTTGATAACATTAATAGCCTGGGCAACTTTATTCTCTAGAACTAAAGAGAAAGTATATCGTTTTAAATATGCATCATGCTTGTTAAGAAGCACCTTAGATGTATTAAAAAATTTTAATGCATCAGAATTATCCTTATTTTCAAACGCAATTATTCCTGAAAAATAATTTGATAAATCTCTTGAATTAAATTCGTTAAAACTAGCACTTTTAGAATATAGAGGGGTCTGATAGAATAATCCAAAAACAACTATTACTTTTATTAGTTTGTTAAACATTAAATCATTGTATGATTAAAAAATTGATAAATCAAAAAGGCAAATTAGACGAACAATTAATAGATACTATAGAGCCAAATTTTGTATTTAATAATAAGCCAATAAATAGATTTAATATCATTGAAAAAAGTAATAATAACGATCAAACTAATAAAGCTGAACTCCTAGAAAAGTTAAAAAAACAAATTAATTCAATCGAAAATTGTAATTTAAAAGATAATTCACAAAATCTTATCCTCGGAGATGGAAACATAAACAGTTCAATTATGTTGATTGGAGAAGCGCCGGGAGCTGAAGAAGATAAAACCAGCACAACATTTAAGGGTGAGGTAGGAGAACTATTAAATAAAATGTTACTTGCGATTGAAATAAAAAGACAAAATATTTATTGCTGTTATGCAATAAATTTTAGACCTCCTGAAGATCGCAAACCTACTACTCAAGAAATTAGAAGATACTCAGTTTTTTTAAAAGAACATATTTCAATTATTGATCCAAAAATTATTATTTTAATGGGTAGTTCAGCTATGGAAGCTGTAACGGGAATTAATAGTAAAATATCATCTGAAAGAGGAAAATGGAAAGAAACAATACTAAAGAATAAATCCTATCCCTTAATAATATCATATAATCCATCTTATCTAATGAGATTTCCAGAAAATAAAAAATATTCTTGGGAAGATTTAAAAAAAATTAAACAGAAAATTAATGAAATGAAAATTGTCACTTGATTTTACATGATTGAACAACATAAAAATTTAATTTCATGGTGTAAAAAGATATTTAATATTTCTAATTATGGTTTGCTTTGGATATCTTTTATAAAAGGAGTTTTGGTTGGGTTTTTAATTTATCACTTTATAATAATTTAGATGAAAATTATAGCTGGTGTCGATGAAGTTGGAAGAGGAAGTTTAATAGGTCCAGTATATGCGGCAGCAGTAATATTAAATGAAAAAATAGATAGAAAATTACTAAAAGACTCCAAAACTATTTCAAAAGATAAAAGAGAATTATTATCAAAATATATCAAAAAAAATTCTATCTGGGTTATTGGCAAAGCATCAGTTAAAGAAATAGATAAAATCAATATTTTGCAAGCAAGTTTGCTTGCTATGAAAAGAGCAATTAAAAAACTTAAAAAAAAACCAACGCAAGTTTTAATAGATGGAAATAAAGTTCCTGATTTAAAAAATTACAATTTAAAAGCTGTAATTAAAGGAGATCAAAAAGTTGCTTCTATCTCTGCAGCATCCATTATAGCCAAGGTCGCTAGAGATAAATTTATAACTACACTAGCAATCAATAATAATGGATATGGTTGGGAGCAAAATTTTGGGTATGGAACTAAACAACATTTAAAGGCAATTAAAAAACTCGGTATTAATAAGCACCATAGAAAAACGTTCTCTCCTATTTCTAAGCTCAGGACACACAATATCTAGTTAGCTATTTTTTATTTAGCACAAATCGAATCCAAATAATTCAATCTCAGGTTGACCCCAGAATCCATTTGGAGTCTAATAATTTTATACAAATGACAACTGATTTTAAGAATAAAATTATTAATGGAAATAGTCTTGAGGAATTGAAAAAAATTCCGAGCGAAACTTTTGATTTGGTTTTTGCTGACCCTCCTTACAATTTGCAGTTAAAAGGTGTGCTGACAAGGCCTGATCGATCTAAAGTAAGTGCTGTGAATGATAAATGGGATCATTTTGAAAATTTTAAAAAATATGACGAATTTACCTATGCATGGTTAGCTGAGTGCAAAAGAATTTTGAAAAAAGATGGAGCTATTTGGGTCATAGGTAGTTATCACAATATTTTTAGAGTAGGAACTGCAATTCAAAATTTAGGATTTTGGATTTTAAATGATGTTATTTGGAATAAGAATAACCCAATGCCTAATTTTAGAGGAACACGATTTACAAATGCTCATGAAACTTTAATTTGGGCTTCAAAGAGTGAAAAATCAAAATATACTTTCAACTATCAATCATTAAAATGTTTAAATGATGATCTGCAAATGAGATCTAATTGGAATCTACCAATCTGCAGTGGTTCTGAAAGACTTAAAAGAAATGGTAAAAAAATACATTCAACACAAAAACCAGAGTCTCTACTACACAGAGTTTTATTAGCATCATCAAATAAGAATGACATGATTTTAGATCCATTTTTAGGTTCTGGCACTACAGCAACTGTAGCAAAAAAATTGGGTAGAAACTATTGTGGTATAGAGAAAGAAAAAAGTTATTTTAAAGTAGCAGAACAAAGGTTAAAAAATACAAAGCCGATAGAGAATGAATTACTTGATACGCTTAAGAATAATAGATCAAAACCAAGAATTCCTTTTGGCTCTTTAGTGGAACTTGGAATAATCAAGCCAGGTACTAGCATTTTTGATAATAAGAAAAAAATCTCTGCAAGAATTATGGCTGATGGTAGCATTAAGCATGAACAAACAGAAGGATCTATTCATAAAGTTGCGGCAACTATTCTAGGTGCTGAAAGTTGTAATGGTTGGACTTATTGGCATTGTGATATTAATGGAAGAACACATCCTATTGACTACTTGAGACAAAGATTAATTGCTAAAAATTAATTTTTATAAATTTTACCCAAATAACTTGATAGAAAAAATTTATTTTTTGTTAAAATTTTTAAAATAACATTCCTAAAAAATACAATTATTGGATTTGATAAATGAAAGGTGAAATGATTAAGCTTTGATCTATTATTTATCATTTTAACTTTTACAAGTCTGTTATTGTAAAAATCGTTCTTATTATTTACAATATCATTGAATAATTCATAACCACCCTCAATAGATTGAGAGGCTCCTTGTGCAAATGAAGGCGGAAAGGCAAAAAAAGCATCTCCAATTAACGAGATATTGTTGCCTGGTTTAAGGTAGCCTTTGCTAACAAAAACTGGAAAGCATTTGATATCATTAAGATTATCCAAAATATTTGCAGAAATTTTATTTTGTAATTTATCTTTAATACCTTGAATAAAACCTTTCTCTTTTAAAAGTCCATAATTATCAAGCTCATTTGCTGTTAATTTATATTTTAAAACTCCAATAAAATTAAAAGCTTCACTATCGTTATTTGTTGGATAAATCACATAATGAAAATTGTTCCCCATAAATAAAGAAATATTTTTTTCATTTAAATTATTAATGTTTTTTCTTGAAATATTGCCCCTAATAGCAATTGAATTATTATAGGCAGGTTTTATTTTATTATTAGAAATAAGAGATTTACCTTTGGAAAATACACCATCAGAAATAATTAGGTGATCACAAATTACTTTAATGCTTTCGTTAAAAGTTAAAATTATTTGATTATTATTTTTTTCAATTTTTTCAATATTATGGTCATACTTAATTATATTGTCTTCCAATCTATCTTTTAAAAATTCAACTAATTTAGGTCTTTTGAGAGTTGTGTACTTACAATTTTCAGAGTTAAACTCTGAAATATTTAGGTCACATATTTTTTTTTCCTGTTTAATTTCATAAAAATCAATTTTTTCAGGGTTAAATCTATCTTTACTTTCTAGAGTATTAAATCCAATTCTATTAAGAAGTTTGATGCTGTTTGTTGATAGCTGTATTCCATATCCATCATCTAGATTGATTAATGTATTTTTTTCATAAATGGTTACCTGGTAATCAAGATTTTCTTTAAATAAGTTTGCAACAAATAGACCTGAAATACCCGCTCCTATAATTACAATTTTTTTCATTTATGATTTTCCAAATATGTGAAAATTTTTTTTGTAAAAGTCGGCAATGTATGGTTTTTTAATTTTTTAGGATCAATCCAATAAGAAAACGGAATTGGTTTAATCACTTTATTATTTTTAATTTTAATATTCATATTCATATTTGACATTTTAAAATTTAAATTTTGGTTAAAATTTTTAGGTCTAATTAATTCTTCCATTGGAAAAATGTTGAAATTTTTTAAAAAATTAAAATTTCTATTTTTAACCAATAAATATTTATTATTTTTTTTATAAATTTTAAGTAAAAAGTATTTATCTTTGCTATCTTTTTTAATTTTCTTTAAAACAAAATCTTGTTTAGCAAGGGATTTACAATTTTTTGAAATAGGACATTTTTGACAAAGGGGCTTTTTTGGTTTGCAAATTATTGCACCTAATTCCATTAGCGCCTGAGCATAATCACTTGATCTAATTGAGGTTCCTAAAATTTTTTTACTTTCAATTAAATTATTTTTTTGTATTTGATTTTCTTTCTTTAAGTATAGATATCTTTTTAAAACTCTTTCCACATTCCCATCTAATGGAATAAAAGGTTTGTTAAATGCAATAGCTAATATTGCACTTGCAGTATAGTCTCCAATACCAGGTAGTGATTTTAAATCTAAAAAATTTTCAGGTAATTTTTTGTTAAAATCTTTAATTACAATTTTAGCAGCTTTTTTTAAATTTCTAACTCTTGAATAATAACCAAGACCCTCCCAAAGCTTAATAAGTTTTCGATTTTCAAAATTGGCTAAAGTTTCTAGATCTGGAATATTTTTAATAAACCGATTAAAATACGGTATTACTGTTACAACTTGTGTTTGCTGGAGCATAAACTCACTAACTAAGGTGTAATATTGCTTTTTTTTTAAAGAAGTTTTTTTTCTCCAAGGTAATGTTCTTTTGTGAATATCATACCAATTAAGAATTTTATTTGTTATTATTAATTCTTTCATATGCAATTTAAAGATAATACTAAGCAGAGAAATAAAACCATTCAAGGCTTAAGATCATTTAAAGACACTTTGCCAAAGAATGTAAAAAAAATTATAAATAAAAAAGGACATATTTATTCTGAAACTTTAAATAATTGGAAATATATAGTTGGTGGGGATTTATTTAAAGTTTGTTACCCAAAAACATTTAAAAATTCAAATAAGTTTGGTGTTAGTACTTTATTAATAATGGTTAAAAGGGGCCATGAGGTTGATATGGAATATTCAAAAAAAGACATAATGGATAAGATGAATAGCTTTTTTGGTTATGGGGTGGTTGAAAAACTTAAATTTATAAGTTTTGATGATAAACAAAATAATTTTACCCAATCTGAAATTAAACAAGAAAATGTCACAATTAATAAATATCAAGATAAGATCAATAATGTTAAAAATGATAAAATAAAAAAATCACTTATCGAACTAACCAAGGTATTTAAAAAAAAATGAAAAAAATTTCAGCTTTTATACTTATATTTTTAAGCACTATCTCAAGTATTAATGCGGAGGAAATAAAAAGAATATTTGTTGGCAACAAAGATGCAAAAATAACTATAATCGCATTTGAATCTTTAACCTGTAGCCACTGTGCGAGTTTTCACAAAGATGTGTATCCTCAATTAAAAAAAGAATACCTTGATACAGGTGTAGCTAAAATTGAATTCAGACACTTTCCTCTAGATGTTGCGGCTTTTAATGCCTCTAAAGTTTCACAATGTAAAAATGATGGTGATTCGTCTATTTTGAATAGTTTATATGCCAACCAGCAAAAATGGGTAAAGGGTAGTTCGGTAGAAGAAGCAAATGAAAATCTTCAAAAATTTCTAATTAGTGAAGGCTTTGATCTAAATTTTGAAAAATGCATAAATAACAAAGAAATAGAAGATTTTGTTTTAAATGACCGAATAGATGGAGTTAAAAAATTTAAAGTAAATGCTACTCCTACGATAATAATCAATAATCAAAAATTTGAAAAAACTCTAAATTATAAAAATTTAAAAAAAGCTCTAGAAAAACTGATATAAGTTAATGCATGGAGTTTAAAAAAATCCAATTAAATGGATTTAAATCTTTTGCAGATAAAACCAATTTTCTAATTGAAGAAGGTCTTACAGGAATTGTGGGTCCAAACGGATGTGGAAAATCTAATATTGTAGAATCCTTGAGATGGGTAATGGGAGAAACATCTGCAAAGAGTATGCGTGGCTCTGGAATGGAAGATGTAATATTTAATGGCACTTCTAATAAAGCTTCAAAAAATATTGCAGAAGTTTCAATTAATGTAGAAAACAAAAATAACGAAGGACCCGTTCAATACCGTGATCTAGATCAAATAAATGTCAGAAGAAAAATAGAAAAAGATAAAGGTTCTAAATTTTATATTAATGACAAAGAGGTAAGAGCAAGGGATGCTCAAATGTTTTTTGCAGATTTATCAACTGGCGCTCACTCACCCTCTATGATTAGTCAAGGACGTATCGGAGCTTTAGTTACTGCAAAACCAACCGATCGAAGAGCTATTTTAGAAGAGGCAGCAGGAATTTCTGGGTTGCATGTTCGAAGACATGAAGCCGAACTAAGATTGGGAGCTGCAGAAAATAACCTTAAAAGAGCAGATGAATTAAGAAGACAACAAGAAAAACAGTTAGCCAACCTTCAAAAACAAGCAGAGGAAGCTACAAAATATAAATTAATATCTGAAGAAATTAAAAAGATTGAAGCTGGGTTGTATTACTTAAAACTATTAGAAATTGATAAAGAGATAAAAATTGAAAATGAGATTAATAATGAAGCAGGAGGAGAAGTAGAGGGATTTAATAACAAAATAGCTGAGCTTGAAAATTTAATTAAAACAGCTACGGAAAAAGTATCTCCTTTAAGAGAAAAAAATATTGAAAATTTGTCTAGAATACAAAGGCTGAACCTTGAACTACAAAGCTTAGATGAAGAAAATACTAGAATACAAGATGAAATAGAGTCTATTAATAAATCAATAATAACTCTGGATGAAGATATAAATAGAGAAAGAGGAATAATTATAGACGCAAATTCAAATGAAAAAAGACTTAAAGAAGAAAAAGCAGATTTAATAGAAATAGATTCTAAATATTTTGAAACTGAAAAACTATCTAATGAAGATTTAGAAAATGCAAAAAAAGAACTTAAAAAAGAACAGGAATCTGTAGATGAAGTCGTAAATAATATCGCTGAAGGAACTGTTAGTATAAGTATAGGTCCAATTACAAACGTTCAAAACTCAATTAATAGAGCTAAAGAATTAATTGATAGTAATGAAATTAATCAAGCAGTTACATTACTAGACAGATGCAATATTGAGCTTGATAATTTTTTAAATGATTTAAAAAATGAGAAAAGTAGAAAAGAACTATTAAGTGTAAATGAGAAATCAAAAAATATAAAACAACTTCAAGAGAAATATGCTGACGCTTATAGTAAAAATCAATCAATCAAAAATGAGTCAATTAAGCGTAATGAAAGAATAAAAACTATTGAAACTGAAATTGAAAGTTGGAAAAACTTGCTATCAAATTCCGAAAAAATGGTCGCTGAATTAATTGAGCGAAAAAATAAACTTTCAGCTCAATTAAAAGAGCTTGATAATCAACCAAGAGTTCAAGCAGAAAGAAAAGGTCAAATTTCTGAGAATTTAAGAATTTCTGATAAAGAAAAAATTGATAATGATGTAATTATTGAAGAGACTGATAATAAAATTGAAACGTTAAGAAATGAGTTAAATGAAATTCAAGAACAATCTATTCAAATTAGAGAAAGAAAAGCAAGTTCAGGAGCAACCATAGAGGGTCTCCAAAAAAGAAAAAATGATTTATTGGATAGAATAAATTCTGAATTGAGTTTATCTGAAGATAATATTTTAGAAAATTCTAACCTATTTGGGGCTGAAGAATTGCCAGTGACGATTGATCAAGAAGATGCTTTAGACAAAAAAAAGCAAGAAAGAGAAAGTTTGGGATCTGTTAATTTAAAAGCTGATGAAGAAACTAGTAAATATGAAGATGAAATTAAAAAAATGGAACAAGATCGTTCTGATTTAGTGACAGCAATAATGAAATTAAAAGATAGTATCAATGAACTGAATCAAAAAGGAAGAGAAAGATTAATTGAGGCTTTTGAAAAAGTTAATAGAAAGTTTAACGAAGTTTACACAAAACTTTTTAATGGAGGAAATGCTAAATTAGAATTAGTTGATTCGGATGATCCACTAGAAGCAGGACTAGAAATGTTAGTCAGTCCTCCAGGCAAAAGACTTCAGTCAATAACGTTGCTCTCTGGTGGTGAGCAAGCGCTTACTGCTTTATCACTAATTTTTGCAGTTTTTTTAACTAACCCATCTCCCATTTGTGTGTTAGATGAAGTGGATGCTCCCCTTGATGATGCAAATGTTACAAGATTTTGTAATTTACTTGAGGAACTAATTAAAATTACAAATACAAAATTTATTATTGTAACTCACCATGCTTTAACGATGTCTAAAATGAACAGACTTTATGGAGTAACAATGCCAGAAAAAGGTATCAGTCAACTAGTAGCTGTTGATTTGCAAAAAGCAGAGAGTATGGTCGCCTAAACTATATAGATGTCAAAAGATCCGTTTAAAACTCGCCTAGAGATTGCAAAAAGCAAGATTTCAAAGAAAAACTTGTACAATAAAAAGGATAATCCATCTTCTATTGGAACAGCCTTTAAATTAAGCACAGAATTAGTATCTGCTGTTGCTGTAGGGACAATTATTGGGTTTATTTTTGATAAGACCTTTGGTACTAAACCCTGGTTTATATTAATATTTTTTTTTGTAGGTGTGGTTGCTGGTATTACCAACGTAATTAGGTCTGCAAAAAATATGCAAAAATAGATAAAATTTTATGGCATCAAATCCAATGACCCAATTCAATGTGCACAGAATTGGACCAGACATCAAAATAGGCACATTTGACATCTCATTTACAAATGCAAGTTTGTTTATGATTATTAGTTCAGTAGCAATATTAATAATTTTTAATCTTGGATCAAAAAAAAATTCATTAATACCAAATAAAATTCAACTTTTAGCAGAGCTTAGTTATACTTTTGTCTCAAAAATGATAAGCGATACTGCAGGTCTTAAAGCAAAACCCTATTTTGCTTTTATATTTTCACTTTTTATGTTTGTGCTGTTTTGTAATATGTTTGGGATGATACCTTATACTTTTACTGTAACTAGTCATATCATTGTAACATTTGTTTTAGCTTCATTTATTTTTATTGGTGTAACTATTATTGGATTTATGAAACATGGTTTTGGATATTTAAAATTATTTGTACCAAGTGGTGTCCCTGCAGTACTACTACCACTGATCGTGATTATTGAAATAATTTCTTACTTAAGTAGACCAATTAGTTTATCAGTTAGATTATTTGCTAACATGATGGCAGGTCACACAATGATGAAAGTTTTCGGAGGCTTTGTAATAAGTCTTGGAATAGTTGGTGGATGGCTTCCACTGAGTTTTTCGGTTGCATTAACAGGCTTAGAGATACTAGTTGCTTTTCTTCAGGCTTATGTTTTTGCAATTTTAACCTGCATCTATTTAAATGATGCATTAAATTTACACCATTAATTAACATAGGAGGATATAATGGAATTAGAAGCAGCAAAAATGATCGGGGCAGGTTTGGCAGCAATAGCTTTAGCTGGTGCCGGTGTTGGTATTGGAATAATTTTTGGAAATTATTTGTCTGGTGCAATGAGAAATCCATCAGCAGCACAAAAACAATTTCCTAACTTGCTTTTAGGTTTTGCACTTGCAGAAGCAACAGGATTATTTGGATTAGTAGTTGCGTTAATCATTCTATTTGCATTTTAAATTTGATGATTAAAAAAATATATTTTCAGTCAATATTTTTTAGCTTCTTTTTGGTATTGGAAGCTTTTGCAGCTGAAAGCGGAGGTATGCCTCAATTAAATCCTGAATTTTGGATTTCGCAGATTTTTTGGTTAACACTAACCTTTGGAATTTTGTATATAATTTTATCAAAATTTATACTTCCAAAAATTAGTGACAACTTAGAGTCTCGAAAATCGCAAATTTTAGAGAATATTGAGGCTGCAGAGAAACAAAGAGAAAATAGTGAAGAAAAGCTTAAGGAATATGAAGAAATTATTTCAAAAAGTAAGCTGGAAGCAAAGAACATTTTCAATCTAGCAAGAGAAAAGACATTAAAAGACATTGGCTCAAAAAAAGAGGTTCTAGATAAACAAATTGATGATGAAATTGGTAAAGCAGAAAATGAAATAAAAGAACTACAAAATAGTGCAGCTGAAAAAATTAATAAAATAGCTATAGATACTTCATCAGAATTAATCCAAAAACTTATTGGTGCTGAAGTGAATAACAGCAGCATATCAGCAATTGTAGATGATTTATCTAAAAGAAGTGGAGATAAGTATTATGGCAATTGATGCAACGTTTTGGGTAGCAGTTTCTTTTGTTATTTTTTTTGGAGCTTTAATTTATTTAAAAATTCCTCAAAAAATCACTGAGATGTTAGATAAAATGATCTCTGATATTAAAAACGAAATTGATGAAAGTGAAAAACTAAGAACTGAGGCGAAGACATTGCTTGATAATGCCCAAAATAAGTTAGATACAGCACAAACGGTTAGTAATGAAATTTTGGATGAAGCGAAAAAAGATTCAGATAAATTAATTATTGAACTAAATGATAAATTTCACAAATCATCAGAAATTAAGAAAAATTTAGCTGAAAATAAAATAAGCCAAATGAAGGAAACAGCAATTAAAGAAATTAAAGATGCGTCAATTAAAATTGCTGTGGATTCAGTGAAAAAGATTATCACAACTTCTGTCGATAAATCTAAACTTGACGCAGTATTTCAAAAAAACTTAGATGAAACTAAAGAAGAGTTAAAAAAGATTAACTCATAATATTCTTACAATTTTATTAAAAAACTATAAATTATTAAAATGAATTCTATAGTTATTGGTTCTGGGTTTGGTGGAATAGCAGCTGCTCTAAGGCTTAAAGCTAAAGGTCATCAAGTTACACTAGTAGAGAAACATCCTGATTTAGGTGGCAGAGCAAGAGTATTTAAAAAAAATGGCTTTACGTTTGATGGTGGACCAACTGTTATAACAGCACCTTATTTAATAAACGAGTTATTTGATTTATTCAAAAAAGATCCTAAAGATTATATTGAACTTACTCCACTAAAAATTTGGTACCAATTCATTTTTGAAGATAAAACAAAATTTAATTACTCTGGAAATGAAGCAGAAATGGAAAGTCAAATTCAAAAAATAAACATGGTTGATGTGAAAGGTTATGAAAGATTGGTAAATTTTACAAAAAAAATTTTTGACAAAGGTTTTACTGAGCTTGCAGATGTTCCTTTTGATAAACCATTTGTAATGATGAAACAATTACCTGCACTTTTAAAACTTAAAAGCTATAAATCGGTTTATTCATTGGTATCTTCATACATACAAAGTGAAAAATTAAGAAGAATGCTAAGTATGCACCCTCTTTTAGTTGGAGGAAACCCATTTTCAACAACCTCTATATATGGACTAATTTTGTACTTAGAAAAAAAATGGGGGATACATTACTCAATGGGTGGAACTGGAAATATAATAAAAGGTTACGAAAAATTAATGAATGAAGTGGGTATAAAGATATTAAAAGAAAGCGAAGTTACCAAAATAATTTCAAAAAATAATAAAATTTCTGGTGTTCAAATAAATAATCAAATCAATATAGATACTGATAATGTGATTTGCAATGCAGATCCACCTGCTGTTTATGAAAAATTGTTGGGTCAAAATAAAAATGATTCAATTCTATTTAATTGGAAAAAAAATCGTATGGAATATTCTATGGGATTATTTGTGTACTATTTTGGAACAAAAAAAATATATGAAAATGTTGAGCATCACACAATAAAGTTTGGTAATAAATATAAAGAACATCTAGATGATATATTTGATAAAAAAAAATTAAATGAGGATATTAGCTATTATCTTCATAGACCAACAGCGACTGATAAATCGATGGCTCCTGAAGGCAATGACTGTTTTTATGTCCTAGTCCCTGTCCCTAACAACCAATCCAAAATTAATTGGGATATTGAAGGTGAAAAAATGAAAAAATTAGTGATAGATAAAATGGAAAAAGATTTGATGCCTAATCTTAGTGAAAATATTATCGAAGATTTTTATCTTACACCAGATTACTTTGAAAAAGATCTGAATACAAAATATGGTTCTGGTTTTTCTATCCAGCCAAAATTTACTCAATCAGCATACTTTAGATTTCATAATAAATCAGAGGTATATGATGGTCTTTACTTTGTTGGAGCAGGAACACACCCTGGGGCAGGTGTGCCAGGTGTATTGTCTTCCGCAAAAGTATTAGATAAAATCATATAATGTCAGAACAGAGTTATTTATCAATATACGCAAAATCTTTTAATTGGGCAGGTTTTTTCTTGCCCAAACAAACTTATTTAAAATGTTCAGCTTTGTATGATTTTTGCAGAGTTGCTGACAACATTGCAGATAGCAATGAAACTATTGAGATAAAAAAAATAAAATTTTTTGATTTTCAACATAATTTTAATAATCATAAATTTGATGATCCAATTATTAAGAATATGTGGCAACTCATAAATGAGTTTGATATTCCATTAAAAGTTGTTCATGATCTACTAGATGGAATAAATTCTGATATTCAAAAAGATATAAAATTGAATAAAAAAAAGGATTTATTACTATACTCCTATAGGGTAGCAGGAACTGTTGGTTTAATGATGGCTAAAATTTTAAGAGTAAATAAAAAAAGCTCATTAAAATCAGCTATTGATCTTGGTATAGCCATGCAACTAACAAATATATCTAGGGATGTTGTAGAGGACCTTAATTTTGGAAGATCTTACATAAATCTTAATTTTGAAGAAATAAGATCTACAATCAAACTTTCAGAAAGTTATTATAGAAATTCGTTCTATTCAATTAAAGAAATCCCTTTTACTTTTCGTTTTGCTATTTTAGTTGCAAGAAGAGTTTATAGAAAAATAGGTTATAAAATTCTAAAAAAAAAAAATTTAATAGATTATAAAAAATCTGGAAAAATTTATGTCTCTAACATTGAAAAAATAATTGAAACTTTATTATCTATTTTTGACTTAATTAAGTTATCACTTATAAGTAAGAACGATGACAATATTGAACACGATCATATTTTAATTAATGAAGAAATTAATTTAGATGAAAGAATTTGATTATATAATTATAGGTGGAGGTTGCGCAGGTCTCTCATTAGCGTATGAGCTAGAAATTTATGATAAGTTAAAAAATAAAACTTTAGCAATAATTGAGCCAAGAGAAGAGTATAAAAGAGATAAAACTTGGTCTTTTTGGAAGATTTTTTCACATAATTTCGATGACTGTATTAAAAAAAGCTGGAATAATTTTACAATAAATACTCCAGATGAAACGAAATATGTAGATTGCCAATCTACCCCATACCAGACAATTGATAGTGGTATGTTTTATGAAAAAATACTTTCAAAACTTAAATCAAATAAAAATATTTATTTTTTTAAAAGTATTGATGAACTAGATAAATCAAATTCACTTGTATTTAGTAGTGTGCCTAATTTTAAAAATAAACATAATGATTTGTGGCAGCATTTTTGTGGAGTTGAAATAGAAACTGATAGAGATTTTTTTGATGATGAAATATTTAATTTAATGGATTTTGCTTGTGATCAAAGAAACAAAGTTCATTTTTTTTATACGCTACCATTTACAAAAAGAAATGCATTAGTTGAAACTACATGGATATCCGAACTAAATGATGAAAGGCTTAAAGATTATGATAAGCAAATCGATGATTATTTGAGTAAACACCTTAATATCAAAAACTGTAAAATTAATTTCAAAGAAACTGGTGCAATCCCACTTTTTAGACAAAAAAACTTAAATAAATTAAATGAAATTTACATAGGTTCAGCAGGTGGTATGACTAGATTAAGTACAGGTTACACTTTCCTAAATATTCAAGAACAGAGCAGATATATAAGAGAAAACATAGAAAATATTAAAAATATAAATCTATTTAAGATTAACTCAAAATATGATTTTTTAGATAAAATCTTATTAAAAGTTCTTAAAAATAATTCTACAGAAATGAGTAATATATTTTTCAGAGTTTTTAATTCAAAACCCAAAACAGCTATTAATTTTTTATCAAATAAAAGCAATTTTTTTGAAGATTTAGAAGTTATTCTTAAAATGCCTAAGTGGAAATTTTTAAAAGAATTAATTTAACATGAAAAATAGAATAAAAAAAATAAATCTAAATCATTCATTTATTTTTTTCTTTGTTGTAAATACTTTTTGTATTTTACTTTTAAGGTATAGTAATTTCAATATTTCATCAATTTTGTGTTTACTTTTAATTTTAATTATAGGTGTTTCCCATGGTTCATTAGACCATATTAAGGGAAAAAAACTGCTTGAGTTATTTAATATAAAATCAAATTATATATTTTATATTACATATATTTTAATTTCAGCAGCAGTCATAGCTACCTGGATACTATTGCCATCAATGACTTTGACTCTTTTTTTAATAATCGCCTCCTACCACTTTGGTAAAGAGGATACGCAATTTTTAATAAATGATGGATCTTATTTAACTCAAATGCTTTATTTTTTTAAAGGATTTTTAATTATACTTGCTCCTTTGTATTTTCATTTTCAGGAAACTATAGAGATTTTTAAATTATTATTAATTGATAATGAGATATTTTATTTAAGTTTAAATTTTATTGAAACAAATAAACTAATTCAAATAGGAATAATCTGCAGTACATTATCTAGTATTTTTCTATTGTCGAATAATTTTGAAATTAAAAAATTTATAATTTTTTTAGATTATTTTTCAATTTTAATATTAAATTACTATTTATCTCCACTTTTAGCTTTTACTATTTATTTTTGTTTTTTACATTCGATTAGACATTCAATTTCATTGGCTATAGAGCTTGACCCAAATAGTGTAATTAATGGATTTAGATTATTTGTTATAAAGGCCTTACCTTTAACAATTTTAACATCTGTTTTTTCTTTTTTTGCACTATATCTACTGAATAATTCATACAATCTAGATAGTGCAATTTTAAAAATAATCTTTATAGGTTTGGCGTCTTTAACCTTTCCACATATATTGCTGGAATATTTTTTAGAAAAAAATGAGAAATAAACATATTAATATTTTACTTTCAGCTCCCCGTGGTTTTTGTGCAGGCGTTGAAAGAGCAATAGAAATTGTTGAAAAATCAATTCAAAAATATGGTTCGCCAGTTTATGTTAGACACGAAATAGTTCACAATAAATTTGTTGTTGATGACCTAAAGAAAAAAGGAGCTGTTTTTGTTGAAGAGCTTGAAGAAATAAAAGATAAATCAAGACCAGTTATTTTTTCAGCTCATGGTGTACCAAAAAAAATACCTGAAGATGCAAAAAATTATAACATGACTTATGTGGACGCAACATGTCCATTAGTTTCTAAAGTGCATAGAGAGGCTGAAAATTTATATAAAGCTGGATACCATATAATTCTAATTGGTCATAAAAATCACCCAGAAGTTATAGGAACTATGGGTCAATTACCTGATGGATCAATTGATCTTATACAAAACGAAGATGAAGCAAAAAATTATTTTAATAAAAATGATAAAAAAATTGCATTTGTTACCCAGACAACTCTTTCCGTCGATGATACAAAAGAAATTATTCAAATTTTGAAGAGTAGGTTTAAAAATATTCGAGAACCTCAAAAAGAAGATATTTGTTATGCTACAACTAATAGACAGACGGCTGTTAAGAACATAGCAAAAAATTGTGATATGTTTTTTATAATAGGTAGTAGAAATTCATCAAATTCGGTTAGACTTGTGGAGGTTGCAAAAAAATCTGGCTGTGAAAATTCAATGTTAATCCACTCAGAAAGCGAAATACCTTATGATAAAATTGAAAATTCAAACACGATTGGTATTTCATCTGGTGCTTCAGCTCCTGAAATATTAGTGAATAATTTTATCGATGATTTAAGAAATAGATTTACTATTAAGATAGATGAAGTAGAAATAATTAAAGAAGACGTAGTATTTAAAATCCCAAAAAAATTAAATTAAATGGCTGTTTATACAAAAATAAATAAAGAAGATATTTCTGTTATAAATAATAAATTTGATATTGAAAAAATAGTTAGTTTTCAAGGTATTAAGAAAGGAATTGAAAATACAAATTATTTATTAAAATCAAAAAATAAAAAATTTATATTAACGATTTTTGAGAAAAGAGTTTCGAATAAAGAAATCCCTTTTTTCATGAAACTAATGGATCAATTAAATTATTCTAAGATTAATTGTCCAAAACCTTTAAAAAGTAATAATGGAAGCTATTTAATAGAATTAAAAAATAAAACAGCCTGCATTGTTTCTTTCCTACAAGGTAAAGATAAAAATAAACTTAGTTTAAAAAACTGTTTTGAAGTTGGTAAAATAATTGCACAAATGCACTGTATTACTAAAAATATGAAAATATCTAGAAAAAATTCAATGGGTATCAAAAATTTAGACCCTTTGCTTAAAAGTATAAAATTTAAATCTAATAAGTTTAGTAATCTAGAAAAATTTTTAAAAGATAATCTAAAATATATTAAGAAAAATTGGCCAAATAAATTACCAAATGGGATTATTCATGGTGATCTGTTTATGGATAATATTTTTTTTAAAAATAATAAACTTTCAGGAGTTATTGATTTTTATTTTGCTGCAAATGACTATTTTATGTACGAACTAGCTATTTGTATAAATGCACTATGTTTTGATAAAAAAAGGTCAAAATTTAAAATCGATAAACTAAAAATAAAAAGTTTAATTAAGGGGTATGAAAGTATTAAAAAAATTTCTATTAAAGAAAAAAAATCATTAAATATTTTGTGTCGAGGTGCTGCAATGAGATATTTGCTAACTAGACTTTATGATTACTCAAATACACCTAAAACTGCATTAATAAACATTAAAGATCCTAATGAATATTATCAAAAGCTTATTACACACAATAGCTTGCTCACATATAAAGATTATTTGATTTAATGATTAAGATTTATACAGATGGTTCATGCTTAAAAAACCCTGGAGATGGAGGTTGGGCAGCAATAATAATTAAAGATGGCGAAAGTAAAGAGATAAGTGGAAGTGAAAGACATACCACAAATAATAGAATGGAGCTTTTAGCTCCAATTAATGCTTTGAAAGAAATGAAAAGAAATGAGCAAATTGAAATATATACAGATTCTCAATATGTGAAACTTGGAATTACTGAGTGGATTAATAAGTGGGTGCTAAACAATTGGAAAACTTCGAAAAAAGAAGATGTAAAAAATAAAGATCTATGGATCGAACTTTATAATTTAAATAAAAATTTAAATGTTAAATGGAATTGGGTTAAAGCTCATGCCGGAAACATAATTAACGAAAAAGTTGACCTACTGGCCAAAAAAGCAGCAAGCTTAAACTAATTCTAAAAAATTTTCGGCTGCTGAAATTTCACAAGAACCTGTATCTTTTTCTTCCTGTAATTTGACAACCTTCATATCATCAACTAGCATTGTGTATCTATTTGATCTAATACCTAGACCTCTTGCACTCTTATCTACATCTGCACCTATTGCCTTAGTAAAATTTAGAAAAGGATCTCCCATCATTAAAATTTTGCCACCTACCTTGTTCTCTTTTCCCCACGCATTCATTACAAATGGATCATTTACTGAAATACAAATAATTTGGTCAATTCCTTTTTCTTTATATTTTTCAAACATATTTACATATCCAGGCAAATGTTTTGCAGAACATACCGAGGTATATGCACCTGGAAGACCAAATATTACTATTTTTTTATTTTTAAATAAATTTTCAATATTTTTTTTAACTGGCTCTCCATCTTCTAAAATAAAAACTTCAGAATTTGGTAGATTATCATTTTCTTTTATATTCATTAAATTCTTTCTTTGATGTGTTTTTTTACTTCATCAACATTATTATCAATAATTTTATAGTTTTCTTTTTCGTTCAAAATATACATTAGTTCTTTTGGCAATTCAGCATTTAAATCTATAGCATTTTTTATTGCATCAGGAAATTTACAAGGGTGAGCTGTAGCTAAAACTATATTATTGCCACTTATATTCACTTTATCAAAAGCTCCATAGCCTATTGCACTATGAGGATCTAAAACTACGTTAAATTTTTTATAAACTAATTCAATAGTTTTTAAAATTTCATCTTCACTCATTTTAGAGGATAAAAAATTTGTATTAATTTTATCCAATTTTTCTTGGTCTATTTTATATTTTCCTTTTTCTTTAATATCATTCATTGCTTTAGCAGTTAGTGAGTCGTCACCATTATTTAGATCATAGATAAGTCTTTCAAAATTACTTGCGATTTGTATATCCATACTTGGAGAAATGGTTTCTGCAACTTTTGCTACCTCATAACTTCCTCTTGAAATTGCTCTATGTAAAATATCATTTTGATTAGTTGCAACAATTAATTTGTTAATAGGAAGGCCCATTTTTTTCGCTAAGTATCCAGCGTAAACATCTCCAAAATTTCCTGTAGGAACTGAAAAATTTATAGGCGTATCTTTATCTTCTATTAAAAAATAGCTATAAAAGTAATATACACTCTGTGCAATTATTCTTGCCCAATTAATAGAGTTCACTCCTGACATTTTAATTTCGTTTGAAAAGTTCTTGTCAGCAAACATTGATTTGACTAAATTTTGGCAATCATCAAAGTTCCCATTAATTGCAATATTGAATACATTCTCATCTTTTCCGGTTGTCATTAATTTTCTTTGAACTGATGAGACACGATTATGTGGATGAAGAACAAAAATATTAACATTCTTTTTACCCTTAATAGCATCAATTGCTGCTGCCCCAGTGTCTCCTGAAGTTGCTACAACAATATTAATTTTTTGATTTTCGTTATTAAGGTAATACTCATAAAAATTTCCTAAAAGTTGCATTGCAACATCTTTAAAAGCTAACGTAGGCCCATGAAACAACTCTAGCACAGATCTATCACCAACTTTTATAAGATTAACAACATTCTTTTTTCTAAAAACTGAATATGATTTATCAATGATATTACTTAAATCATTTTCGCTCATGAAATCACCAATGAAAGTAGAGATAATTTTTTTTGCTAAATCGTTGTATTCAAGGTTTTTAAAACTACTAATTTCTGTTTCACTATATTTTCTTAGTGACTCCGGGATAAATAGACCACCATCATCTGCCAGTCCTTTTATAAAAACATCTTTAAATTCAAACGTTTTTTTATTATTTCTGGTGCTTATATATTTCATCTAATAATTTTTTTTCCTAAAATATAAATATATTAAAAGAATTGAAATCGCCATTGAAAACCAAGTAATTGCATACTTTTTATGGTTGTTTGAAATGTTAGATGTAATCACTTTGGGTTTGGGAGCTTTATAATCTCCATTTAAATATATTATATATTTAGAAAAATTTTTTCCAGTATATGAAAAAATATCATCTCTATTTAAAGTAAACCAATAATTTTCATTAATATCATTATTGGGTTTAAATGAGTTTGCTTTTGATTGAGTTTTTAATGTTCCAATTATACTATTTGTATCTAAAACGTTAATCTCTGCTTTATCCTTTTTGTCAAAGGGTATCCAACCTCTATTAATTAAATAATTTTCATTACCTATTAAAATAGGATTAATTACTTCAAATCCAGGTTTTCCACTATCATTTAAATTATATAAATAAATTTGCTTATCAAAATCAACTGTACCTGAAGTTGTTATTCTCAAATAATTTTTCTTATTTGATTTTGACAGTTCAACTGGATCTTTTTTTAAAGAATTATTAATTTCTGATATTAAATTTAATTTCCAATCTAATCTGTAAAGTTGCCAAGAACCTAATGATACTAAAACTAAAATAATGAAATAGACAAAAACTGAAAATAGAAACTTGTTCTTCAAGAGTTAATTATTAACTTCCCCAAACATATATTGCAGCAAATAAGAAAAGCCAAACAACATCTACAAAATGCCAGTACCATGCAGCTGCCTCAAATCCAAAATGATGCTCTTTTGTAAAATGTCCTTTTTTAGCTCTAGCTAAACACACTGCTAAAAATATTGTTCCAATGATAACATGAAACCCGTGAAAACCTGTTGCCATATAAAATACAGCTCCATAAATATGGCCAGAATAATCAAAAGTAGCATGATGATATTCATAAGCTTGAAGTAAAGTAAAAAAGAAGCCTAAAATAACTGTTAGCGTTAAACCTTGAATAAATCCTTTTCTATCACCTTCTATCAACGAATGATGTGACCAAGTCACTGTTGTTCCAGAAAGCAGCAAAACAAGTGTGTTTATTAATGGAATATCCCAAGGATCAAAAGTTTCTATATCTTTTGGTGGCCAAACGTTTCCAACAAATTCATTTGGGAACAAACTTATGTCAAAGTATGCCCAGAACCATGCAACAAAGAACATTACCTCTGATGCAATAAATAAAGTCATTCCATATCTGTGATGAATTTGAACAACAGGTGTGTGATGACCTTGATGCTCTGCTTCTATTACAACATCCCTAAACCACATGTACGCACCATATAAAACTAACGCTAGGCCAAGGTACATACCCCATGAAACATCGTTATGCATATAAAATATTGTTCCAATTGCTAATACTAAGCAAGAGAATGAAACATAAATAGGCCAAGGACTTGGGTCTACTAAGTGGTAATCGTGTTTTTTTTCAGCTGACATTTTTCGTGATTATGATTGTTTATAGTAATCTGTCGAGAAAAAAGTGTACGACATAGTTACATCTTGTAGATTTTTTGTAGTTGGATCATTCACAAGTTCAGGATCTAAATAAAAAGTCATCACGTAGGTAGCCTTCTCACCAGCTTTAAGAGCTTGTTTTTCAAAACAAAAGCAACCTAATTTACTGTAGTATTTACCAAAACTTGCTGGTGAAACATTAAAACTTGCCACTCCATAAGTCGTGTCATCGCCATAATTTTCAACTTCAAACTCTATTCTATTAACTTGACCAACTTTAACATCAATCACATTCGATTTAGCTTTAAAATCCCAAGTAAGATTATTCACATTGGTATCAAATCTAACACTTACAACCTTATCTAGTACAATATTTGGAGCTTCTTTAGATACTTGTGTTGTTCCACCGAAGCCTGTTATTCGACAAAACATGTCATAAAGCGGAACTGCTGCAAAAGAAAGACCAAGCATTAGAAAAAAAATTCCTCCTAGCAGAACTGGTGTTAAAGTTTTTTTCTTCATCATATTTGCCTATCAAAAACTCCCACATTATAAAGAGTGAAAAAAAATAAAAAAACCATAAATGCCAATATTGCTACTGCAGTTAAAATGTTTTTCTTTTTAGTTTTTTTGTCAGGTATCATCATAAGATTTTATCTATTAAAAAAAGAACAAATATCATAAATAAATATAAAATTGAATATCCAAATATAGTTTTTGCTTTCTTTGCATTAAATTTATTTTTTTTAAAGTTGTAAAGTTCAAAACATAAATAATTATAATATAAAGTTAAAATTAAAGATGGAATTAAAAATACCAAACTAACAAAACCAATTGAGTAAGGTAAAACAATCACAGGAAGCATGATTAGTGAATATATAAATATATTTAATTTTGTACTTTCTACTCCATTTGTTAAAGGAAGCATTGGTATTTTAGCTTTTTTATAATCATCTGATTTATATAAGCTCAATGCCCAAAAATGAGATGGAGTCCAAAAGAAAATTATTAAAAAAAATGTAATTGGTTCTAATGAAAGAGAATTTGTTGCTATAGTCCAGCCTATAACTGGAGGTAAAGCACCTGCGGCACCACCAATAACTATGTTTTGTGGTGTTTTTCTCTTTAGCCAGATTGTGTAAACAAGCACATAAAATAAAATAGTAAACAGCAATAAACCTGCCGATATTCTATTAGCAAAAAAATCTAGAGCAATTACTGAAAATATTGAAAGTGTAATTCCAAAAACCAAAGCTTGGTTTCTATTAACTTTTCCTGTTGGTATTGGTCTTAAACATGTTCTGGTCATTAATGCATCTAGATCAGACTCATACCACATATTTAATGCACCAGCAGCGCCAGCACCAATTGATACTAGTATAATTCCAACAATAGCCTCTTTTGTTGGAACAATGTTTGGTGCCATTAATAAACCAACAGCACACGTAAAGATAACTAACGACATTACTCTTGGCTTCATTAGTTTAAAAAGTTCAGAAAAATTAAAAACGTCTTCCTGACTTAAGTTTCTATTCTTTAATTTAGACTTAATCATTAATTCTCAGTTTAAAAATCTAAAAATTATTAACTAGTAGATTTTTCAATACCTTCTTCATCTTCAAACTTAGGTAGTTCCTCAAAAGTATGAAAGTTTGGAGGTGATGGGACTGTCCATTCTAATGTTGTGGCTCCTTCTCCCCAAGGGTTTTGGGCTGCAGCTTTTTTCTTAGAAAAAGCCCAAATAAGATTTACAAAAAATACTAAAAGACCAATAACAGATATATATGATCCAATTGATGATATGTAATTCCAACCAGCAAATGCATCTGGATAATCTGCATATCTTCTGGGCATTCCAGCTAATCCTAAAAAGTGTTGTGGAAAGAATACCAAGTTAACTCCAATGAAAGTTAGCCAGAAATGTAATTGTCCTAAAAATTCTGAGTATTCATATCCAGACATTTTACTAAACCAATAATAAAACCCTGCAAAGATCGCAAATACTGCACCTAAAGACAATACATAATGGAAGTGAGCAACTACATAATAAGTGTCATGCATTGCAGTATCAACACCAGCATTTGCAAGAACAACTCCTGTTACTCCACCAACTGTAAATAAAAATATAAATCCTAATGCCCACACCATTGGTGTTTTAAATGTAATAGATCCACCCCACATCGTTGCAATCCATGAAAATATTTTAATTCCAGTTGGAACTGCAATAATCATCGTTGCAGCTAAGAAGTAAGCTTTAGTATCTGTACTCAGTCCAACTGTATACATGTGATGAGCCCATACAACAAATCCAACAATACCAATTGCAACCATGGCATAAGCCATACCTAAATAACCAAAAACAGGTTTTTTTGAGAATGTTGAAATAATATGGCTGATCATTCCAAAGCCGGGCAAGATTAAAATGTAAACTTCAGGGTGACCAAAAAACCAAAATAAGTGTTGGAACAGAACAGGATCTCCTCCTGTTTGCGCATCAAAAAAAGCGGTACCAAAATTTCGATCTGTTAAAAGCATTGTAATTGCACCAGCTAAAACTGGTAATGATAGTAATAATAAGAATGCAGTTACCAAGATAGACCAAGCAAATAAAGGCATTTTATGTAGAGTCATTCCTGGGGTTCTCATATTTAAGATTGTAGTAATAAAGTTTACTGCACCTAGAATTGATGAAGCTCCAGCTAAGTGTAAACTTAAAATTGCAAAATCCATTGCAGGTCCTGGCTGTCCAGCTTTAGATGATAATGGAGGATATATTGTCCATCCACCACCAACTCCTGTTTGACCTGGAGGGCCATCCATAAATATTGAAAGTATTAATAAAATAAATGAAGTAGGCAATAACCAAAATGAAATGTTATTCATTCTTGGAAAGGCCATGTCAGGCGCACCAATCATAATAGGTACAAACCAATTTCCAAAACCACCAATCATTGCTGGCATCACCATAAAGAAAATCATGATTAAACCATGTCCAGTAACTAGCACGTTATATAAATGATAATTACCACCTAAAATCCCGTCACCAGGATGCATCAATTCCATTCTCATTAAAACTGAGAACGCTGTACCAATAACACCTGCAACAATTGCAAAGATTAGATACATTGTTCCAATGTCTTTATGGTTAGTAGAATAAGCCCATCTCTTCCAACCAGTTGGAGTATGATGATCGTCGTGTGATGCTGTTTGTGTATACATATTAGTTGCTCGCTAGTTTTATATTTTCATTTTCTAATAATGGTTCTTTTGCAAATTTAATTTTTGCACCTGTTAGCCACTCTGCATAATCCTCTTCAGAAACAACTCTTACAGTTATAGGCATAAAAGCATGTTTAATTCCACAAAGTTCAGAACATTGTCCGTAATAAGTTCCAACTTTATCTGCTTTAAACCAAGTTTCATTAATTCTTCCAGGAACAGCATCTCTTTTTACTCCAAAAGATGGTAAGGCCCATGCATGAAGCACGTCATTTGCTGTTATTAAAACTTTAATTACTTTATTTACCGGCACTACAACTTCATGATCTACAGTTAATAGTCTCGGCTGATTTTCTTTTAAATCTTTAGTTTCAATCATATATGATTCAAAAATAATATTTTCATCTGGATACTCGTATCCCCAATACCACTGATAGCCTATTGCTTTAACAGTAACGTCTGCTTTTGGAATAGTGTCTTGTTTGTATAAAATTTTAAAAGAAGGAACTGCCATTACAATTAAAATTAAACATGGAATTAAAGTCCATAAAATTTCAACTGTAACATTGTGAGTTGTTTTAGATGGGTTAGGATTTCTTGAAGCTCTAAATCTAATACAAGCATAAACCATTAAGAATAAAACAAATACACTGATTGCTATAATGATAGGAAGCAAAAGATTGTTATGGAAGTTAACAATATCTCTCATTCCATCAGATGCAGGGTCTTGAAAACCTAATTGCCAGTCTTTAGGTTGGTTAGCTAAAGCACTTGAAGCAGCAAATGCAGATAGAAATATATATAAAATTTTTTTCATTTTTAGACACTATATAGATCGTCTTTTAAAAAATTACACTTTAGTTTTCGCGACAAAATATCAATTAATGGCGTAATTTATGATCGATATAGCAGAAATTACTGCCGTTTCTGATCTCAAAATGTTTTCATTAATTTTTATAGGCTGAACCCCTTTATAATTTAAGAATCTCTTGTCTTTCATTCTCTGAAAAATCTCCTTCAGGGCCAATAATTACACATGTAGGATTTGATGTACAGTCTTCTTTAGATCAATTTTATTATTAGAGGCATTAAGATCTGTAAATATCAAGTCCATATCTTTTATCTAAAAAATTTTCTAAGTTTGTGAGCTCTTCAATATCTAGGGACTTGATTCTATTAGATTGTTCAGCTGCTTCTATAATAACTTTTTCTAATCTCTCTTTATTTATTTTTCTAACAATTGTTCGATCAAAAATAATAGGTAAAAATTTTGTAACTCCTAATTCAGTTGCTTTTTGAATCATAAAGTTAAAGTAATTCGATTTAATTGGTGAGAAAGCTAACCACAACTCTTTAAAATTCTCTTTTTGTCTTAATTGTTTTGTAACATTAAACTCAACAATACTTTTTGAAATACCTAAAATTTTTGCTTCCCACTCACCACTTTCATTAAATAAAGAGAAAACTTCATTTTCTTTAATTCTCATAACCTTACTTACATAATGAGATTGTGATTTATCAAGTGTGGAAGTTAAATTAAGTGATAAACTTTCACGATAAAATAATCTAATATTACTCATTAAGATAAGTTTAATTATGAAAAATATTAAAGCAATAATTTTTGATGCATACGGAACTTTATTTGATGTCAATTCAGCTGCAGAGAAATGTAAAGATAAAATTGGTGATAAGTGGGAAGGTTTTGCAAATTACTGGAGAACTACTCAACTAGAATATACTTGGCTTAGAAGTTTAATGAAAAGACACAAAGATTTTTGGCAAATAACTGAAGATAGTTTGGATAAATCTATGAAAGCATTTGAGATAGACTCTTCAATGAGAAATGAACTATTAGATCTTTATAAAATTCTATCTCCATTTTCTGAAGTACCAGAAGTTTTAAAAAAACTTAAAGAGAAAAATTTAAAACTTGCAATTCTTTCAAATGGTACACCTGCCCTTCTTAATGAATTAGTTAAAAGATAATAATTTAGATAATCTATTTGATGATCTTTTTTCAATAGAAGAAGTTGGCATTTATAAACCAGACTCTAAAGTTTACGATATGCCAATTAAAAAATATAATATTCAAAAAAATGAAGTTGCTTTTTTAAGTGCTAACACTTGGGATGTATCAGGTGGTGGAAATTATGGTTATAATTCTATTTGGGTAAACAGAAATAATAATATTTTTGATAATCTTGATTACAAACCAAAGTTAGAAATCAAAAACTTAAAAGATCTGCTACCCAATATAAATTCTAATTAAAATTAAGCCTTGTCTCCATAGTCCGTCATATGTTTTGGAATTCTTTTATTTTTTCCATACATAAAATGATTTTCCATGTTCTCTCTGTATTTACTTGCAGGCACTTTTAGACCAACGGACTCTGCTACTTCTCTTATTAACATTGGGTTAGCACCACAACAAACACCAAGATATGTATGCCTAAAATATTTGACCATTTTGCAAATTGACCTATTTCATATCTATTACAAAAATGTGGATCTAGAGCTGTTGGAAATGTTCTTCCATGCGGCGAAGGACAACCACAATCATCTCTATCAGGTAAATTAAAAAAAGTTGGAAACTTTTCATTTGTTCTATATGGAATTGGTAAAGCACCAACATGACATTTAACTGCTTTTCTAATCTCTTTTAAGAATGGCAACATTGTTGCTGGACCTCTAAAACAATTTAAACCAACTACATCTGCTCCTCTTTGCTCCAACTCTTTACATGTATCAACTACTGACATGCCATCTCTCATTTTATTTTCACCCATTGGAGATATGGTTAGCACTGTTGGAAGATTAGCTTTTTTCATGACTTCAAGAGCCTTAAAAGCCTCTTCAGCATAATAAAAAGTTTCACCAATTAACATATCTGCACCTTCATCAACAGCCCAACCAATCATTTCTGAAAACATGCTTTCAACTTCTTTTTGAGCTTGCTTATCATCTTCTTTCCAAATGTTGAGTTAGAAATATTTCCTGCCATTAAATTTGGCTGAGATCCTTTAGGCGTATCTAAAGCAACTTTTTTTGCTATTTTTAAAGCAGATCTATTCAGTGGTTCTAATAATCTTCTTTACCTATAACTCTCATCTTTTCTCTATGACCATTATAAGTAAATGCTTCAACTATATCTGATCCTGCATGTTGAAATTCTCTATGTAAATTTTCAAGAACCTCTGGATGATCTAGAGAAACCATTGGCACAAATTCACCAGATGCCATGTATCCTCGTCTTTCAATTTCAAATAAAAAACCTTCAGCACAAATTACAGGTCCTTTATCCAATCTTTCATTAAGTATATTTTTTGTCATTTTTTCTCCAAGTTAATGGAGAAAAGAAACTAATTTAAAACTAAGAGGATAAAAAATTAGTTCTTCTCTCCTTTTTAGTGCTTAAGCAAATGCTGGGTGCACAATAAGGTTCAAATACCCGGTTTTAGTTTTGAGAAAATTTCAAAAAAAAACCACCGGCTAAAGCGGTGGTTGAAGTGTTCGTCGCTTTAGCAGGATTTATTAAAGCGCTCTGCAATTTAACTTAAATCAGCGCTAAACAATTTAACCATAAATCAATTAGACTGTCAAAAGAATAAATTTTATCTTAATCTGTTTTCTTCAAAGTTTTTATTGAGTTTTAATGCAATAGTTCTTGTATTTCTTCTATTCCAATCTGAAAAAGATTTTAAAATAGGAATTACTGATAAGCCAAATTCAGTAAGTGAATACTCTACTTTTGGAGGCACTACTTTATGAACTTTTCTATTAACAATACCATCAGTTTCTAATTCTTTTAGTTGTTTAGATAACATTTGCTGAGTTATAGTTTTTAAACCTTTCTTAAGAACATTAAATCTAACTTTTTTATTATTAAATAAAGTAAACAAAATTCTAATTTTCCATTTACCTCCTAAAAAGTAAATTGCTCTTTCTGCTGGACATTCTATTAAGTTTTTCATGGTATGATTCTATATACTAGTATGATTATTTTGCGTTCTTGCGCAATCTATAACAAAGTATTAGATACAAGTCAAATTAATCGAAAGGTAAAAATGACTAAAGGCCAAAAAGCTGGGGAAGGACCACTTGCTGTGGAAGTTGAAAAAGATAAATCTTATTATTGGTGTTCATGTGGACAATCAAAAAAACAACCATTTTGTGATGGATCACATAAAGGAACTGAGTTTACTCCAGTTGCATACAAAGCAGAAGAAACAAAAAAAATGTTTTTTTGTGCATGCAAACAAACTAACAATGCACCATTTTGTGATGGTTCACACAACAAAAAGTAACATTGAAATTAAAAATATATTAACTACTTTCAGTCTATGAATAATATTGAAGTAAGTAAAATCATAGACCCTATTCCAGCATCAGATGGTGCTGGGGTAAAACTAAAAAGAAGTATTGGTGTTGAGCCAAATTACTTTGATCCATTTTTAATGTTAGATGAATTTGGATCAGAAAATAGTGAAGATTATATTGCAGGTTTTCCACCCCACCCTCACAGAGGAATTGAAACAGTAACCTATATGCTTGCTGGAGATTTTGAACATAAAGATAGTACTGGTGGTGAAGGTAGAATGTCTGCAGGTGATGTTCAGTGGATGAAAACAGGAAGTGGAATAATTCATTCTGAAATGCCAGCAATGAAAGAAGGTAAGCTTCATGGTTTTCAATTATGGGTAAACATGCCTGCTAAATTAAAAATGAGTAAACCTGAATATATTTATATTGATGCAGATAAAATGAGTGTTCATGAAGATGAAGACAAAAAAATTAAAGTCATAGCTGGTAAATTTGAAAATGCCGAAGGTCCTGTTAAGGGTCATAACGTTGAGCCAGTTTATTTTGATGTTGAATTAAATAAAGACAAAAAGTTTAACTTTAAATTACCATCTACTCATAATACTTTTATTTATTTAATTAATGGTGAAATTGAAGTTGGTAATAATGAACATGACAGTGTTAAAGATAGCACCTTGATATTATTAACTAGAGGTGAAGATTTAACTGTAAAAGCTAAATCGGATGCAAAATTTTTACTGATTTCCGGGAAGCCAATTAACGAAGAAATTGCAAGAGGCGGGCCATTTGTAATGAATACTAAAGCTGAGATCTTGCAAGCAGTTCAAGATTATCATAATGATACATTTGTTAAATAAATTATGAAAGCTGTAGAAATTAATAAAACAGGTGGACCTGAAGTTTTGCAACTTAAAGATATTACTTTAGATAAACCAGAGCCTAACGAAGTAACAATTGAACAAAAAGCTATTGGTCTTAATTATATAGACACTTACCATAGATCAGGTTTGTACCCATTAAAACTACCAATTGGTTTAGGTTTAGAAGGTGCTGGTATTATTACTGATGTCGGAGAGAGTGTAAAAGATTTTAAAATTGGTGACAAAGTTTCTTACGCTGGTATTCCATTAGGTTCTTATTCAACACACAGAAATTATCCAACAAAAAATCTTGTAAAAGTTCCAGATAGTATTGATCTTGAGGTTGCAGCAACTTTAATGACAAAAGGTTTAACTACCTTTTATCTATTGCACAAGACATTTCCTGTAAAATCAGGACAGACAATTCTTATATCATGCAGCAGCTGGAGGTGTTGGTCAAATATTTGGTCAGTGGGCTAAAAGTTTAGGGTGCACTGTAATAGGAACTGTTGGATCAGATGAAAAAATTAATGTTGCAAAAGAGAATGGTTACGATCATGTAATTAATTATAATAAAGAAGATTTTGCTAAAAAAGTTTTAGAGATTACAGATGGCAAAGGTGTTCCAGTAGTTTACGATGGTGTTGGTAAAGATACTTTAGATGGATCAATTGAATGTTTAGCGATAAGAGGAATGATGGTTTCATTTGGAAATGCTTCAGGACCATTATCAGATATTAATGTTCCTAAAATGCTCCAACCAAAAGGCTTGTATCTTGTAAGACCTGCCATGCAGCAATACTTATCTACAAAAGAAGAGCTTGATGAAGCATCAGAAATCATGTTTGAAAAAATCAGATCTGGAAAAGTTAAAATTAATATATTTAAAAAATATAAATTAGATCAGGTTATTGAGGCTCATAAAGATTTAGAGGGTAGAAAAATTTTAGGCCCTGCAGTTATACTTCCTTAATCAAGTTTTACATCCATATCAGCCATATGCAGTTTAAGTGCATTAGTTGAGATATGAATTTCTCTGATAAAAAATAAAATTGAAATAATCATGGATAAACAACAAGAACCAAAAATTAATCTAGCAATAAATATTTCATTTAGATAAAGACCTAGTACGGTCATCATATTAAACAAAAATCCAAACGCACCAAACATGATTGTCCATCTAAGAAGAGTAATTCGTCCACTCAAATTTATAAATTGTTTTTTCCATTCATTGGGAACATGATTTTCATAAACATGCTCATCATGAAGCTCTCTAATAAGCTTACTAAGAGAATGAAATCTATTACTATAGATGCTCATTAGCAAGGGAATGGCTGGAAACATAAGGGCTGTGACTGTGTAATCTATATTCATGCGAATCAGTTTGATTATGAATCTAGCCTTTGTTATTTACAAGTAAATTATGAACCAAATAAAGTTATTTATTGAACTTACAAGATTAAAAAGACCAATTGGCTTTATGCTTTTGTTTTGGCCATGCTTATGGGGACTTACAATAGTTTATGATTTTAATTCAGATTTAATAAATTATTTTTTTTATTCTGCACTTTTTTTCTCTGGCTCAATACTAATGCGATCTGCTGGGTGCATTGTGAACGACATAGCAGATAAAAATTTTGATAAAAAAGTTGAAAGAACTAAAAATAGACCCATCGCTTCAGGCAAGGTATCTATAAAACTTGCATCTGCTTATGCATTACTTTTATGTGGTATTGCTTTTTTAGTATTAATTAATTTTAATGATTTTGTGATTTTGATGGCTTTAATTTCAATGCCCTTAGCTTTTACTTATCCATTAATGAAAAGAATTACTTATTGGCCTCAATTATTTCTAGGTATTACATTTAATTATGGATTAATTTTAGCTTGGATTTCAATTGCAAATGCTGTTTCAATAATTCCATTTATATTCTACCTAGGAGCCATATTTTGGACACTAGGCTACGACACAATTTATGGATTTCAAGATATTAAAGATGATGAAATTATAGGTGTAAAATCAACTTCAATAAAATTTAAAAATGATCCAAAAAAATTTTTGTTTATTTCGTACTGTTTATTTATCTCATCTTTATTTTTAGTAGGAATATTAATGAAATTTAAAATTTATTATTTCTTATTTATGATTATCCCCATTTTACATTTACTAGTATTTCAGGTGAAAAAACTAAATATCAATCAATCGATTGATTGTTTATCTAAATTCAAAAGTAATAATTTTTTAGGGCTTATAGTTTTTATCAATATTCTTATTGGGAAATTAATATAGAAAATGATGAAAGCAAAAATTTTTAAAAGACTTTATCAACAGTATACAAAAAAATTTATTGGTAAAATCTTATTAGCTGCTTTATTTTCAATTGTTGTTGCCATAAGTACTTCTTCAACTGCTTGGCTCTTAGATCCAGCAATAGAAAAAATATTCATTAACAAAGATCAAACTTTGATTATCCTTATTCCAATTGCAATTATTTTTGCTTTTGCCGCCAAAGGTATTTCTCTGTATGTGGCAAAACTTCTTATGATTAATGTTTCAGAAGAAGTAAAAAAAAATTTACAAACAGACATGCTAACATCTTTCATTAAAGCAGATACTGAAATTATCGAAAGTAATCATTCGGGTAAATATATCTCAAATTTAAATTTTGACGTTGATCAAATAACTAAAATGTTGGCAGATGCATTTTTAAGTATTTTTAAAGACAGTCTTACATTAATAGGTTTACTTTGTGTAATGTTTTTCCAAAACTGGAAACTATCATTAATAGCAATTATTATGATTCCACTAGCTTCAATCACTGCAAAAATTGTGGGGAAAAGAATGAGCAAAATTTCAACTCAAGCACAAGAAAAGTCAGGGGATTTAAATAGATATTTAATTGATCTTTTTAAAAATCATAAAATTATAAAAATTTTTCAAAGAGAAAATTTTGAAAATATGAGGTCTGAAAAATTTGTTAATGATTTAAAAGAAAAGTCAGCAAAAATTTCAGCTGTTTATATTAGATCTACACCTGTGATGGAAATATTAACAGGTATAATGATTGCTATTTTGATATTTTATTCTGGAAAATTAATTATTAGTGGTGAGTTAGCTATAAATAATTTTTTTTCATTTCTTGCTGCTATGATGCTGGCCTATCAGCCTGTAAAAACACTTACTAAAGTCAATGTTGCAATTGAACAAGGTTTGGCAGCTGCTAACAGAATTCTTCCTATTATAGATATTAATAATGAAATTAATTTAAATGAAGATAAGGATAAATTTAATATTTCAGAGGGAAATATAATTTTTGAAAATGTTGACTTCACATATAAATCTAATCCGGAGAACAAAGTCCTTCAAAATGTTAATGCAAATTTTACTGGTGGTAAAATGACAGCATTGGTTGGTCATAGTGGATCAGGTAAATCAACATTATTAAACATGATACCAAGAATTTATGCTCCAACTGATGGTATTATTCATTTAGATGATCAAGATATATCAAAATTTAATTTAGCGTCCTTAAGAAACCAAATATCAATTGTTGACCAAAATACTACTTTATTTGACGATACAGTTTTAAATAACATTAAATACGCTAGACCAGAAGCAACTAACGAAGAAGTGTATAAAGCAGCAGAACAATCAATGTGCAGTGAATTCATTAACAATTTAGAGAACAAATATCAAACTATGATTGGAGAGAATGGAGTAAAATTATCTGGCGGAGAAAAACAAAGACTGTCAATAGCAAGAGCTTTTCTAAAAAAAAGTAAAATAATATTATTGGATGAAGCCACATCATCTTTAGACTCCGAAACTGAAGACAAGATTCAACAAGCGCTAGGTCAATTAACTTTAAACAAAACTACAATTGTAATTGCTCACAGACTATCAACAATTCTTAACTCGGACAAAATATATGTCGTCGATAATGGTAAAATAATTGACTCAGGAAATCATGAAACACTTTTAATAAACTCAAAAGTTTACAAGAATTTTTATGAACGACAAATTAAAGAGCATTAATGTATTTTTTTTACAATATACTTACAACTCTAGCTATCATCATATCACCTATAATCATTATTTACCGAATATTAAAAGGTAAGGAAGATTTAAAAAGAGTTGGAGAAAAATTTAGTATTTATTCTCAAAAAAAAAATAATAAAAAAGTTTGGATACATGCAGCAAGTGTTGGTGAACTGATGAGTATTATCCCAATTATAAGAAAATTAGAAAAAAATAGCAAAATAAAAAATATTTTGCTATCAACATCAACTACTAGTTCAGCAAAAATTTTTAACAAACTAAAGTTAAAAAAAACATCACATGTATATTTTCCATTAGATAATAATTATATAGTAAAGAGATTTATTAATTATTGGCAACCTAAACTTGCAATTTTTATAGATTCAGAAATATGGCCTAATATGTTTAAGAATTTATATTTGAAAGATATTCCAATCATAATTATGAATGCGAGAATTACAGAACGTAGTTTTAACAAATGGCAGATTTTTCCAAAATTTGCTAAAAAAGTATTTGGGGGAATATCGTTAGCATTACCCCAAAACTTAGAAACCTTAAAATATTTAAAATTATTAAAAGTTAAAAATATTAAGATAGCAGGTAATTTGAAATATTATGGTCAAAAAAATAATCAAGATCATGTAACCAAATTATTAGAAAATAAATTCAGAGACTTTAAGGTTTGGTGTGCTGCTAGCACTCACTACAATGAAGAAATATTAATTGGAAAATTACACAAGAAACTTAAAAAGAAAGAAAAAAGATTAATTACAATAATAATTCCGAGGCATATTAGTAGAACCAATGAAATTAAAGAGGCTTTAAATAAACTCAATCTTAGTTGCATTTCACATTCTTCAAATCAAAAAATTCAGAAAAATACTGATATATATCTGGTCGATAGCTATGGTGAGTCTTCTAAATTTTACAATTTAACAAATGTATCTTTTGTAGGTGGATCAATAATAAAACATGGTGGTCAAAATCCTCTTGAGCCTGCAAGATTAGGAAATTATATAATTAGTGGGCCTAATGTTAAAAACTTCAAAGAAATATATGCTTTTTTAAATAATCTTAAAATGTCATCATTTTCTTCTGATATTTTAAAAATGGAAAATTTAATATTAAAAAAATTAAAAAACAAAACCCCAAATAAAAATATAAAAAAAATTATTAAAATAGGAAATGATGTTCTTGAAAAAAATTTATTTTATATAAATAAATACTTAATATGAAATTAATAAAACCTAAATTTTGGGAAACAAAAAATTTTATTTCATTAATACTTTATCCTTTTTCAGCTATCACTTTTTTAATTAATTCTATAAAAAAATTTTCTATAAAAAAAACCTTCGAAATTAAAACAATATGTATTGGCAATATATTTATTGGTGGAACAGGCAAAACGTCATTAGCAATAGAAATAAACGAACTTCTTAGAAAAAAATTTAGGACAGTATTCATAAAAAAAAATTATGAAAATCAGATGGATGAAATGAATTTATTAAAAAATAGAGGTAAAATTATATCATCGAGTAAAAGAGAAAATGCACTTTCAGCTGCTTCAAAAAAAAAATATCAAGTAGCAATTCTAGATGACGGTTTACAACAAAAAAACATCAATTATGATTTAAAGATTGCATGTTTTAATTCTAAATATGCACTCGGAAATGAGTATATGCTTCCAGCAGGACCCTTAAGAGAAAATTTAAATGTAATAAAAAATTATGATTTAATCTTCTTAAGTGGAGAAAAAAAAAATAAAAAACTTTTATTAAAATTAAAATCTATTAATAAAAATTTACAAATATTTGAAGGAAAATATAAACCATTAAATTTAAAAAAATTTAATTTGAGAAAAAAATATTTAATGTTTTGTGGTATAGGAAATCCACATGAGTTTGAACAAACTTTAGTTAAATCTAAATTTAATATTAGTAAAAAAATAATTTTTCCTGATCATCATAAATTTTCAAATATTGATCTAAAAAAATTAAAATATAACGCTAGCAGAGATAATTTAACGTTAGTAACAACAGAAAAAGATTTTTTTCGATTAAATAAAGCTCAAAGAAAAAATATTAAATTTTTGAAAATTAAGTTAGAAATTAAAGATAAAGAGAAATTAAAAAAAATTCTAATATCAAAATTATGAAGAAAATAGCTTATTTTTTAGAGTTCATATTAATCAAAATTTTATTCTTTTTTTTTCAACTAATAGGATATCGACTTTCATCTAATTTAGGTTTTTTTATTGGAAGAACAATAGGTCCAATATTTAGATCAAAGAAAATAATCATTCAAAATATTAAAAAAGCAAATATTAAACACTCTGATAATCCATCTCAAATAGCTTCTAATGTACTCGGTAATTATGGAAGGATTTTTGCTGAATACGTCTATTTAAAAAAATTTAGAAATGATGAATTAAAAAAATATGTGTCGATAGATGGTTTAGAACATTTAGAAAATTTAAAAAAAAATAATAAAAAGGCAGTGTTTATTTCAGGTCATTTTAATAATTTTGAACTCATGGCAATGGAAATTGAAAAAGCAGGAATTGACCTTGCTGCTATCTATAGGCCTTTAAATAATATTTTTTTGAATAAAACGATGGAACAAATTAGAAAAGAATATATTTGTAAAAACCAAATTAAAAAAGGTCGAGCTGGTAGCCGTGAAATAATTAAAAAATTGATTGAAGGTAAATCAATAGCTTTAATGATAGATCAAAGAGTGAGAGAAGGTGAAAAAGTAAAATTTTTTAATAATTTGGCAACAACTACAACTATCCCTGCTCAACTAGTAAAAAAATATAATTGCGAATTGGTACCTATCTATATAGAGAGAAAAAAATCAAATTACTTTAAAATTTATATCTCAAAACCAATCAAAGTAGGTAAAACGAAATCGATCCAACAAATTACTGAGTTTCTAAATCAAGTTCTCGAAAAGATGATTTTAAAAAATGTTGATCAATGGATTTGGACGCATGATCGATGGAAAAGTTAATTATTGTCTTTTTCTCTTTTAATAGAAGACTCAACATAAGAAAAATAAGCCTCTTGCTTCTCAACATTCCAATAATTTAAATTTTCCAAAGGAATTATTTTTTTTGAGATAGCACAAATTACATGGTCACCTTCTTCAATAATTTTAAAATTATTGGGCATATATTTTAATTTAGCTAATTTATTTTTCATTTATAAGATATATAAATATTAATATGAAAATTGCAATTATAGGGAGTGGTGGCAGAGAACACGCAATAACAGCAACAGTATCTAAATCTTCAGTTATAAATGAAATTTTTTGTATCCCTGGAAATGCTGGAACTTCAAAAATTGCAACCAACATTGAAATGGATATTAATGAATTTGATAAATTACATAAATTTATTAAAGACAATTCTATAGATTTAGTAGTTGTTGGTCCTGAACAACCTTTGGTGAATGGTATTGTAGACTATTTAGAAAAGTTTGACATAAAAGTATTTGGACCTAACAGAATTGCTTCTCAACTAGAGGGTTCTAAAATTTTTACTAAAAAACTTTGTAAAGAATATAATATTCCAACTGCCAATTTTGGCATTTTTGAAAATAAAATTGATGCAAAAAAATTTTTAGAAAATACAAAATATCCAAATGTGATTAAAGCAGACAACCTTGCTGCAGGTAAAGGGGTATATATTTGCAATAACGAACAAGAAAGTTTCATGGCAGTCGAGGAAATATTTGATGGAAAATTTGGAGAAGCTAAAAATGTTCTTATAGAAGAATTTCTAAAAGGTGAAGAGATGAGTTATTTTATAATTAGTGATGGGACCACTATTAAAAGCTTTGAAACTGCACAAGATCATAAAAGAGTTCTTGAAGGAGATAATGGTAAAAATACTGGTGGTATGGGCGCCTACTCACCTTCTCGATTAATAAGTAATGATTTAGAAGATAAAATTTTAAGTAAAATTATTAAACCTACTCTTAAAGGACTTTCAAATCTTGGAACTGAATATAAGGGTTTTTTATATGCTGGTTTAATGATTGTTGAAAATGAACCTTATCTAATCGAATATAATGTTCGAATGGGCGATCCTGAATGTCAAACTATTCTTCCTAAACTAAAAACTGATTTAGTGGAAATAATTGAGGCTTGTTGTAATAAAAAACTTGAAGATATAAATATTGAGTGGACTAATAAAAAAAGTTTATGTGTTGTGTTGTGTTCAAAAGGATATCCAGATACCTATCAAAAGAATATCTTAATAAATAATCTTGAAAATTTTACTCTAGATGAAAACAATTTTATATTTCATGCTGGAACTAAAAAGGAAAATGAAAAAATATATGCTATTGGTGGACGTGTGCTAAATTTTATTTCTCTCTCTGATGATTTTTTACAAGCTAGGGATGATGTGCACCAATGTATAAAAAAATTAGATTGGGATGGTGGGTTTTATAGAGGAGATATTGGTTTTAAAGTTATTGATAAATGAGAATCATAGGTGGAAAATTCAAGGGGAAAAAACTACTTGAACCCAAGGATAAAGAAACTAGGCCTTTAAAAGATCTTACAAAAGAATCTATATTCAACATAATTAATCATTCAAACAAGTTTTCGATTGAAATAAAAAAAGCATACGTTTTAGACCTATTTTCTGGAGTAGGTTCTTTTGGTATTGAGTGTCTCTCTCTAGGAGCAGGTCATGTGACATTTATAGAAAAGTACGAGGGTGTTTTGCCCATTCTCAAAAAAAATATTAATAATTTAAAATCAGAAATTAATTATGAAATTATTGAAAATGATATTCTAAATAAGTTTGAGTTTAAAAGTCTAAAATTAAGATATGATATAATTTTTTTAGATCCACCCTACAAAGAAAAGGCTTTAGAAAATATTCTTAATACAATAATTGAAAATAGAATACTTAAAGATAATGGTATAATTATTATTCATAGACATAAAAAAGAAATTGATGAATTTCCAAAAAATTTTCAATTAATTGATGAAAAAAAATATGGTATTTCGAAGGTTATATTTGGATCTTACTTTTAGAGCAGAATTTTCTTAGTTTCTTTTTTTATAAGTTCTACAGCTGGTTGATCAAATGGATTAATCTTTAGAGCTTTACCAATTAATATTGTTTCAAGTATAAAAAAGCAAAAAAGCTCTCCTAGTGTTTTTTCATCTCTTTTTCTAACTTCAAAACTCCTAAATGGAATATTTTTATTTTTAAAAACAGTTTCTGTAGCTTTTTTTTGAGCATACATAATTTGGTTAATGTCTTTATTTTTTAAATACTTTTGCTCTAACAAAATTGTTTCATTATTCATTTTGGGAGAGTTATTTTCATGTGAATAAAAAAATGTAAAAAAATTATTCTTAAAACCATCTAGATATAATTGCATCACGCTATGATTATCTTTTGGCATTACAGAAATAACAGGAAGTATACCTTTTTTGTCTTTACCAAGGCTTTCAGCTACTAATTGTTGGTACCAATTAAATAAATTAGTTGATTGCTCATCATAATTAATAACAATCGAATTAAACTTTTTAGATTTTAAAAAAAAAATTGTAGCATCTACATTCGAAATTAATTGCTTCATAAAAATTTTATTTTTAACTAAATCATTTAATTGTCTGAAGTCTTTATAGTTTAGCCCCATTAATTCTGCCGGTAGCATACCAACCTCAGACAAAACAGAATACCTTCCTCCTATATAATTATTATGATCGACAACCTCTGCTTTTAATTTTTGTGCAAGTAAACTCAAATAACTTTTTTTTTTTTCTGTTATAAATAAATTTTTATCTTTCTTTTTGATTAAAATATTTGCATTTACAATAGTTTCAGTTGTATTTCCTGATTTTGATATAATTAAATTATTAAGATTCTTATTTATCTTTTTATTTTCAAAAGCATTTAAATTATCAACAAATGTGAATTTTTTTTTTATTTTTTTTTTTAAAAAATCATAAATTGCTTGAGCTCCAAGAGTAGATCCTCCCATTCCTATGATTCGATAGTCAAATTTTTTATTAAAATGTTTTGTATTTTTTTTACTGAAGCTATCTTTATAAGATTTTGAAAGTGAACGAATTAATTGGTTTTTTTCATTTAAAATTAAGTTTAAGTTTTTTTTTGTGAATAATATTTTTTTTTTTATTAAAAAGTTTTTAAAACTTATATTTTGAGTGAGCATTAATTATCTTTAATTTTATCAAGTATTGACTGCTCAAAATCTTTATCGGAATCAGTGGTTTCTAATTTTTCATTATTATTGTTTTCAGTAATTAATGACTCGATATTATTAATTTGACTTTCTTGATCTATTTTTTCGTTTGATGGAACAGGCAATTCTTCAAAGCTTGGGGGCATAGAAAGAGGAGATTTTTTTTCAATTAAAAATTCTTCAGATGTATTTTTATTCTGTGGGTCAAATGCTTGCTGCATTAAACCACAATTTGAAAGGATAATAGTACCTAAAATCATTAAAATTAAAAACTTGATATTTTTCATCATTATTTTGTTTTTTCAGTTTTGTTTTCTACTAATTCTAAAACAATCATGCCAATCACACCTAATGTAATAAATATATCTGATACATTAAAAATAAACCAATGAAAATTTCCTACATGAAAATCTATAAAATCAGGTACTGCATTAAAAAAAATTCTATCATGCAAATTACCTAGCGCTCCCCCAACTATCATTAACAACGAATATCTTTTAAAACCATGACTTTTTAAGCGACATTATAACTAATATCACAACTATTATTGAAATTATTAAGCTTAATATATTATATAAAGTGTGATTCATTAAATGAGAGCAGTCCAAAGGCAATTCCTTTATTCCAAATTAACACAATATTTAAATAAGCAGAATTGAAGATGTCTGATCCAAGATTATTCTTATCTAATTGAATAACGTATATTTTTGATAGCCTATCTAAAAAATATATTAAAGATACTATCGAAAAACTAATATAAAAATTTTTACTTAAAAATTTAAATATCATTCAGAGTGTTTTGGGCAAGTTTTTCTTGAACAAGCATTCCTGGTAATTTTCCAGCATACTTGACATTTTGAACCTTCGGCCTTCGTAGTTTGAACTTTTATTTCAGAATTTTCTAAATAAAAACTTCTGCACTTGAAGTGATACAAAGTTCTGAAAAATCTACATCTTTTGAAATGTCATTTAGTTTTTTATCTAAATTGATTTTTAAGCTTGCCTCTAAACTTGATCCAATTTCTTTACTTGCTCTTTTTTCCTCAATACTGATATTACAAACATTTCTGATTTTAATAAGCTCTAACCATTTTTGATTTAAATTTTCATTATTAAAACTTTTTGGAAATTCTATAAATTTTGTTAAATGAATGCTTTTATTATCATTTAATATTAATCTATATATTTCTTCTGTAGTAAATGAAAGAATTGGAGCAAACCATTTCAATAATGAGTTTAGAATAATATTTAGCAAAATAATTGTGGATTTTCTTTTATTAGTTTCTTTAGAATCGCAATATAAAGTAGTCTTTTCGAATATCAAAATAAAATGCTGATAAATCCACAGTACAAAAATTTAGTAACTCTTTGTATAGATTATGAAAATCATAATTATTAAAATAATTTTTAAAATTTTCATTTAAAGAATAAATTTTATGAAGCATAAATTGTTCTAATTCAGGTAGTTCAGATAAATTTATTTTTTCTAAATTAATTTCTTCAAAATTATCATTAAGATTTCCAAGTAAATATCTAAAAGTATTTCTAATTTTTCTATAAGAGTCGGCATGTTGATCTAAAATTGAATGATCAATTCTTAAATCTTCTGCATAGTTTGATGAAGCTACCCAAATTCTTAGAATATCAGCACCATATTTTTTTAAAATATCTTCAGGAGCAATTACATTTCCAAGAGATTTAGACATTTTTAATCCTTTTCCATCTACAACAAAGCCATGTGATAAAATTGACTCAAATGGTGCTTTTCCTCTTGTTCCACAAGACTCTAGTAACGATGAATGAAACCATCCTCTGTGTTGATCTGAACCTTCTAGGTACATTGATGCTGGCCATTTCAAATCTTCTCTTTTTTCTAAAACAAACGAATGAGTAGATCCGCTATCAAACCACACTTCAACAATATCACTTAACTTTTCATAATCCTCTGACTTATATTTTTCACCTAAAAATCTTTGTGGGTTATCTGAAAACCAACAATCAGAACCTTCTTTTTCATATATATTTGCTATATTTTCATTAACTTCATCATCAACTAATATCTCTTTAGTTTTTTTATTAACAAAAATTGGAAGAGGAACTCCCCAAACTCTCTGTCTTGAAACACACCAGTCAGGTCTAGTTTCAATCATAGATCTTAATCTTTCTTTTCCTTTGCTAGGATAAAAAGTAGTTTCATCTAGAGCTTTTAAAGCTGTCTCTCTCAATTTATGACTTTCCATTGATATAAACCATTGTGGTGTTGCTCTATGAACCAATGGAGCCTTAGATCTCCATGAATGAGGGTATGAATGTGTCAGCTCACCATTTGCTAATAATTTTTTTTGTTCTTTAAGTTTTTCAATAACAATTGGATTAGCTTTAAAGATATGATTGCCTTCAAATAAATGAACGTTCTTAGTATATTTTCCATCACCATCAACTGTTTCAATAGCTTTAATTCCATGGTTTAAACATAAGTTAAAATCGTCAGGTCCATGACTTGGTGCACAATGCACAATACCTGTTCCTTGTTCTGTTGTTACAAATCTTGCCTCCAACATTGGAATATCATATTCATATCCCAAATTGAAAAAAGGATGATTACAGATTGTGTCTTTAAAATCTTTTCCTTTAAATTTTTTAATTTCTTTATAATCTTTTATTAGAACATTCTTTTATAACAGAATCTAATAAGGCTTCCGCTACTACTATCTTTCGATTTTTAAAATCACCATCATCATTTAATTGTATCAATACATAATCAAGAGCTTCGTTATAAGCTAAAGCTTTATTTGCCGGTATAGTCCATGGAGTTGTTGTCCAAATGATAATCTCACTTCCTTCAAGTTCTTTTAAATTAGAAGATTTTACTGGAAAAGATGTATAGATAGTATCTGATTTATGATCTTGATATTCAACTTCTGCATCAGCAAGTGCAGTTTTTTCAACTGTAGACCACAAAACAGGTTTGAACCCTCTGTATAAACTACCCTCTTTTAAAAATTTTCCTAATTCTCTTACAATTTGAGCTTCTGCATCATAACTCATTGTAGAGTAATAATTTTCCCAGTCACCTATAACACCTAGTCGTTTAAATTGTCCTTTGTGAACCTCAATCCATTTTTCTGCAAATGATCTGCATTCTTTTCTAAATTCAACTATTGGAACTTCATTTTTATTTTTTTTATTCTTTTTATATTGCTCTTCTATTTTCCACTCAATTGGTAAACCATGACAATCCCATCCTGGAACATATATCGAGTCTTTTCCATCCATTTGATGAAATTTAACTATGATATCTTTTAAAATTTTATTTAAAGCAGTACCCATATGAATATTGCCATTTGCATACGGAGGACCATCATGTAAGACAAACTTTTCTTTACCTTTGCTAGATTGTCTAAGCTCTTGATATAAATTAATTTTTTTCCAATATTCTAAGATTTCTGGCTCTCTTACTGGTAAATTAGCCTTCATAGAAAAAGCTGTCTTTGGAAGATTAATTTGTGAATTACTCATTATGCTCTCTTTGCTATTTTTAAATCTAATTTAATTTGAGATCTTTAACTTATTAATATTTTTAAATTTTTTCTCTTTTCTTATAAATTTTAAAAACTCAACTGATAAGTGCTTATTATAAAGATTTCCAGAAAAATTAAACAAATGAACCTCTAGTAAGATTTTTTTTTGATTAAATGTTGGTCTATAACCAAGATTTGCTATCCCTTTTAAAATTTTAAATTATTTTTTCTTAAAACTCTTACTGCATACACGCCTGGTTTAGCTAAGACATAATCTTTAATATCTATGTTACATGTTGGAAAACCAATTTTTTTTCCAACTTGTCTGCCCTTTTGAACCATCCCTTCAATAGACCATTTTCTATCTTAATAATTTATTGGCTCTTTCTAAGAAACCTTTTTCTAAATAACTTCTAATTAAAGAAGATGAAACTATTTTTTTATTAATCAAAAGAGGTTTTGGTTTAATAACTTGATAATTATACTTTTCTTCATTTTGAATTAAAAATTTTACATCTCCTTCTCTTTTATTTCCAAATCTAAAATTATTACTAACAAATATAAATCTTGCTTTTAATTTATTTGATAAAATATTTTTTATAAAATTGATTGATTTTGTTTTTGAAAAAGTTTTATCAAATTTTTTTGTTACAATAAAATCAACTCCAAGATTATTTAATAAATTTACTTTTTGATCAATACTAGATAATCTAAAATTTTTTAAGGATTTATTAAAAAACATTTTTGGCATTGGATCAAAATTAATCACACCAATTTTTAAATTATATTTTTTTTTATATGATTTAGCTAACTTAAATAATTTTTGATGCCCTAAATGTACTCCATCAAAATTTCCAATTAAAATTATTGATCCTCTTATGATTTTTCTAATATCAAAATTTTTATATAATCTTACCATTTTAAATCTGACTGCATGAAGTTTACAATTGACTCATATTGTTTTGATACTTTTTCTATTCCATTATCTTTTATTTCATTTTTATGTACTCCATTTGAAATTAATAAAGAGTCATAATTTAAAAGATTTGCACCTTTGATATCTGTATTAAGGTTGTCTCCAATTGATAAAATTTTTTTATTTTTATTGTCTATTGATTGATTATAAACTTCTGGATAGGGCTTACCAAAATAAACAACCTTCTCCACCCATTTTTTCAAATACCATAGCAACCGATCCTGCACACAACTCTCTTTCATTTCCTTTATCAACTATTAAATCTGGATTTGTACAAATCATTTTTTTATCAATATGATTTTCTAATAAATCTTTATAATAATTTAAATCCTGATCATAATCATCAAATAAACCAGTACATAAAAGATATTGGCTTTCATTAATATCTTTGGATTTATTGTCTTTAAAGTCATTAAATAAATCAAAATCTCTAGGTGGACCAATATGATAAAATTTTTTTAAAGATAAAACTTTTTAAGATAATTAAGTGCTGCTTCTCCTGAAGTAAAAACTTTATTTCTAAACTTTTCTCCATACCCATTTTTTCTAAAAATTCTTTAACTGGCTGAATGGGTCTTGGTGCATTTGTTAATAAAACAAAATTTTTATTTATCTCTAATAATTTTTTAAGAGTGTAAATTGCACCTTCATGAAGTTCTATGCCATTATGCATTACTCCCCATAGATCTATATAAAAAAGATCATAATTTTCAGCTATGGACTTCAAACCTTCAGAATCTAAATTTTTAGTCATAATTTAAGGTATAAACCATAAAATCCTTAATTTCCTAGGATTTTTCATAACTTATTTTTCATATTAGCTTGAAAAAGCTAGGTCAGTATCTATATGAGGCTCATATTTAATAAGGAGAATTTATGAAGTTTAAACCGTTACATGACAGAGTATTAATCGAAGTTCTAGATAGCAGTGAAAAAACTGCTGGTGGAATAATCATCCCAGATACAGCACAAGAAAAACCTCAAGAAGGAAAAGTAGTTGCTGTTGGTGGTGGAGCTAAAACAGAAGATGGAAAATTAATTCCAATGGATGTTAAAGTTGGTGACAAAGTTTTATTTGGCAAATGGTCAGGAACTGAAGTCAAAATTGATGGTAAAGAATACAGCATAATGAAAGAGTCAGACATTATGGGTATTTCAGGTAAATAATTTAATTTAAAGGAGAAAGTAAAATGGCAAAAATAATTAAATTTGACGCTGAAGCAAGAGCGGCAATGATGAGAGGTGTCAATATTTTAGCTGATACCGTTAAAGTTACTTTAGGTCCAAAAGGCAGAAATGTTGTAATGGATAAATCTTACGGTGCACCAAGAATTACTAAAGATGGTGTTTCTGTTGCTAAAGAAATTGATCTTGAAGATAAATTTGAAAACATGGGTGCTCAAATGGTTAAAGAAGTTGCTAGCAAAACCAATGAAGAAGCTGGTGATGGTACAACTACTGCAACTATTTTAGCTCAAGCTATTGTTAAAGAAGGAGTTAAATACGTAACTGCTGGTATGAATCCAATGGATGTTAAAAGAGGAATTGATGCAGCCGTTGAACATGTTAAAGAAAACTTAATCTCTTCTGCAAAAAAAGTTAAAGACAGTGATGAGATTGCTCAGGTTGGAACAATTTCTGCTAATGGTGATAAAGAAATCGGAACAATGATTGCAAAAGCAATGCAAAAAGTTGGAAACGAAGGTGTTATTACTGTTGAAGAAGCAAAAGGAATTGATACTGAACTTGATGTTGTTGAAGGTATGCAGTTTGATAGAGGATATCTATCTCCATACTTTATTACTAACAGTGATAAAATGACAACTGAGTTAGATAATCCTTACATCTTATTACATGAAAGCAAATTAACTAACTTACAACCAATGGTTCCATTATTAGAAGCTGTTGTACAATCAGGTAGACCTTTAATGATAATCTCTGAAGATGTTGAGGGAGAAGCATTAGCTACTTTAGTTGTAAACAAACTAAGAGGTGGACTAAAAGTTGTTGCTGTTAAAGCTCCAGGTTTTGGTGATAGAAGAAAAGCTATGCTTGAAGATATTGCTATATTAACTGGTGGCCAAGTAATCTCTCAAGATCTTGGAATTAAACTTGAAAACGTTAAACTTGAAGACCTTGGATCTTGTAAAAAGATTAAAGTTGATAAAGATAACAGTACAATCGTTAGCGGTAGTGGTAAAAAATCTGATATCGCTGCTAGATGTGATTCAATTAAAAAACAAGTTGATGAGACAACATCTGATTATGATAGAGAAAAACTTCAAGAAAGACTTGCTAAATTAGCAGGTGGTGTTGCAGTTATTAAAGTTGGTGGTGCAACTGAAGTTGAAGTTAAAGAAAGAAAAGATAGAGTTGAAGATGCATTAAATGCAACTAGAGCTGCTGTTGAAGAAGGAATAGTAGTTGGTGGTGGTTGTGCGCTTTTATATGCTTCACAAAGTCTAGACTCTCTTAAAGTTAAAGGAGATGATCAAAAATCTGGTGTTGCACTAGTAGCCAAAGCTTTACAGGCTCCTATTAGACAAATAACTTTAAATGCTGGAGTTGATGGTTCTGTTGTAGTTGGAAAACTATTAGAACAAAATAAAAAGAGCCAAGGATATGATGCTCAAAATGAAGAGTACGTTGATATGTTTTCTAAAGGTATCATAGATCCTGTTAAAGTTGTAAGAACAGCTTTACAAGATGCTGCTTCAATTGCTGGGTTACTTGTAACTACAGAAGCCATGATTGCTGATAAGCCAGAAGAAAAAGATGCTGGAGGCGGAATGCCTGGTGGTATGCCTGGTGGAATGGGCGGCATGGGTGGAATGGGTGGAATGGGAATGTAATCCCCATACTACTCAAACAAAATTCAAAAAGGGCAGTTTTTACTGCCCTTTTTTTTTATTAAGATGTTATAAGATTAAAATATGTCAAAAAGATATAGCGGAAAATCATTCAAAGACTCAGTAGTGCTAGTAAAAAACCAAAATTAAGTCTCAAAGAAAAAAGAAAGCAAAAAAAAGAAAAGACTAAAAAGTCTTAAGATTTAATTCTTTTTTTACTATGTTTTTTAAAACTAAAGTTTTTAGGTCTACTATTTCTGCTTTTAAATTTTTTCTTACCTTTAAATCCAAAGCTTTTTTTTTCATCTTCTGTAGATGAGTTTTCTGAAGGTTTTTTTCCAAAATACTTTGGATTATTTGTAAAACCTGAAGGTTTTATATTATTTTTTTTTGCAAAACTTGATTTCCCTTTAAAACCAAAACTTTTTTTCTCTCCATCTCTTGAAGGTCTATCTGATCTATCTTTGCTAAAAGATTTAGGTTTATCTCTAAAACTTGATTTCCCTTTAAAACCAAAACTTTTTTTCTCTCCATCTCTTGAAGGTCTATCTGATCTATCTTTGCTAAAAGATTTAGGTTTATCTCTAAAACTTGATTTCCCTTTAAAACCAAAACTTTTTTTCTCTCCATCTCTTGAAGGTCTATCTGATCTATCTTTGCTAAAAGATTTAGGTTTATCTCTAAAACTTGAAGATCTTTCCTGTCTACCTTTTCCAAAAGATCTTTTTTCATCTCGAGCTTTTCTTTTTTTATTATTTGGCCCCTTACCTCTTCTTTTGTTTTTCGAGTCTCTTCTTAAGCCACTAGGTGCTGATTTAAAATTTGGATCAATTAACTTATTTATAGAATTCCACATTGATCTATCATCAGGCGTGTCAAAAAAGTTAAGGCAGACCCTTCAGATCCTGCTCTAGCAGTCCTTCCAATTCTATGAACATAATCCTCCGGAACTTGAGGCAGATCATAATTAATTACATGTTGAATGAGAGGGATATCCAACCCTCTAGCAGCAACATCTGTTGCAATTAAAATTCTCTTCAATCCTTTTCTAAAAGAATTAATAACACGATCTCTTTTGCTTTGACGGAGATCTCCATGAATAGCATCAGCCGAATGCCCCTCTTCTTTAAGTTTTTTAACCATCTTATCGGCACCCCTTTTAGTCTTAACAAAAACTAGGATAGAACCTTTTCTGGCTAAAAATTGATCAATTAATTCATCGTACTTATTTTCTTTAAAAACTTGAAGAGTTTCTTGTTTAATCTTTGCAATTGGAACAGAAGTTGCTCCTGTGGAAATTCTTTCAGGTTTACTCAAGTATCTATCTGAAATTCTTAAAATATTTTGAGGCAAAGTTGCTGAAAATAATAGTGTTTGATGATCTTTTGGAACAAATTTTAAAATCATTTCAATTTGTGGGGTAAATCCCATATCTAACATTCTATCAGTTTCATCTAAAACCAAATACTTTGTGGCTGATAAATTTAAGCTTTTTCTTTTTAGATGATCATTAATTCTTCCTGGAGTTCCAACTATTATTCTAGATCTATTACCTAACTGTCTAAGCTGTTTTTGCATCGACTCACCACCAATGAGTAAAGCTGATTTAATATTTATTTTATCGCTTATAATGCTTTTAATTGCCTCCATTACTTGAGTAGCGAGCTCTCTTGTTGGGCACATAACTAGTGCAAAAGCATTTTTATCTAAAATCAATTTATTAATTAAAGGAATACTAAAAGCTAAAGTTTTCCCTGTTCCAGTTTGTGCTGTTCCTAAAATATCTTTTCCTTCTAAGGCCAGCAGGTATTGCCATGCCTTGAATAGGAGTTGGCTTTGTAAAATTCATTTTTTGTAATGAATTTTTTAATGAATCTTCTATTTTAAGTAATTTAAAATTTTCCATTTAATGATTTAGAAGTGTTGATCTTGATTCTGTGTTCCTTCTAATTTTATTGCGATATCTATATGTTTTTAAAACAATCACAAGAAATGAATTCTTCATTAAAGTCTATTTACCAAGTAATTGCTGTCTTTTTTTAAGTTTTCAAATCAAAGAATTAATGTATAAGAGCCACAATTTATGAGCAATAACATCAGAAACATCACCATCATTGCACACGTTGACCATGGCAAAACTACCATGATTGATAATCTCATGAAGCAAAGTGGTTCATTTAGAGATAACGAAGTTGTTGATGAGAGATTGATGGACTCTGGTGAGTTAGAAAAAGAGAGAGGAATCACTATTCTAGCAAAACCAGCTTCAATTAATTGGCAAGATTCTAGAGTAAATATTATAGATACACCTGGTCACAGAGATTTTGCTGCAGAAGTTGAGCGTGTATTAAGTATGGCTGATGGTGCATTACTACTGATAGATTCTGCAGAAGGTGTAATGCCTCAAACAAAATTTGTATTAGCTAAAGCACTTAAGCAAGGATTAAAACCAATCGTTGTAATTAATAAATTAGATAAAGCTGATCAAAGAGCTAATGAAGTATTAGATGAAACTTTTGATTTGTTTGTAAGTTTAGATGCTAATGAAGAACAATTAGATTTTCCAGTTTTATATGCAAGTGGAAGATCGGGCTGGGCAAGCAAAGAAGTTGATGGTCCTAGAGAAAATCTTCACCCACTATTAGATCTAATAATCGAACACGTCAAACCAGCTGAATTAGATAAAACAAAGCCTTTTGCTATGCTGTCTACTTTGCTTTATGCAGACAGTTTTTTAGGAAGAAGTTTGGTTGGAAGAATATCTCAAGGAACTGCAAAAGCTAACCAACCTATCAAAGCAATTAACCTTAAAGGTGAAAAAGTAGACGAAGGTAAACTAACAAAAATTTTTAGATACGAAGGGACTAAAAAAGTTCCTATTGAAATAGGTGAAGCAGGAGACATTGTAGTAATTGCAGGTTTAGAGAAAGCAAACGTGGCGGATACAATTTGTGATCCTGAATTAAATGACCCAATTCCAGCAACTCCAATAGATCCCCCTACTATGTCTATTACTATAAGTGTTAACAGTTCACCTTTAGCTGGAACTGAAGGAAAAAAACTTACAAGTACACAAATTAGAGATAGATTAGTTTCAGAAGCCCAGAATAATGTTGGTATTACTTTTTCTCAAAATGCAAATGTAGACTCGTTTGTAATAAGTGGTCGAGGTGAATTAATGCTCGAAATTTTACTTACACAAATGAGACGTGAAGGATTTGAGATGACTGTAAGTCCTCCAAAAGTACTATATCAAAAAGACGAGGCTGGTAATAAGCTCGAACCTATTGAAGAAATCACTGTTGATCTTGACGAAGAATATTCTTCAAAAATAATTGACTCTATGAATAGAAGAAAAGGTAAACTTTTAGATTTAAAAGATACTGGAAAAGATAAAAAAAGATTAGTGTTTCATGCACCAACAAGAGGCTTAATGGGTTACACAAGTAGATTTTTAACTTTAACAAAAGGAACTGGTGTAATTAATAGAATTTTTCATGGATATGGAAAGTTTGAAGGTGAAATGGATGGCAGAAAAAATGGTGCTCTAATTTCAATGTCCACCGGAAAGGCTGTAGCGTTTGCAATATTTAACCTTCAGGCTAGAGGCGAAATGTTTGTAACTCATAATGACCCTGTTTATGAGGGAATGATTGTGGGATTAACTCCAAAACCTGGTGATATGATCATAAATGTTATGAAGGGTAAACAATTAACTAACATGAGAACTCAAGGTACAGATGAAAATGTTGTATTAACTCCAGTAAGACAGATGTCAATTGCTGAACAATTAAGTATGCTAAATACTGATGAAGCTCTTGAAATTACACCAAAATCTTTAAGATTAAGAAAAGCTATTCTTAATCCTCATGATAGAAAAAGAAGTGAGAAATCTGGAACTGCTGCTTAATTAAATAATTTATTAACTAAAAATAATCCTAAAGCAACACAAGGTCCAATTCCAAATGCGAACAATAAAGTTCCAACACCAACAGTGCCCCCTAGATACCAACCAATAGACATAACTGTTATTTCAAGTGCTGCTCTAACTAATGCTATAGGCAGGTTTGTTTTTTTTTGAAGACCAATCATCAATCCATCTCTTGGACCTGCTCCTAAGTTTGCAACTAAATAAATTCCCCCTCCAATTCCCACTGTCAATACAGCAAAAGCACCTAACAATATTTGATAAATATAGTTTTCTGGAGCTTGGACATATCTAATACAAACATCAATCATCAGTCCAATTATCAATGCATTTAAAATAGTTCCAATTCCTGGCTTCTGATTTAATGGAAACCAAAGTAATAAAACAATAAAACTAATAAAAATAGTTATGGTACCAACAGAAAAACCAAAATTTAAATACAAACCCTGAGCCAATACACTCCATGGAGATGCACCCGAAGCAGAAACAATTAACAAGCCTTCACCTAAACCAAACAAGGTTAACCCAAAACAAAGAAAAAAAGACGTGGATATCTTTGGTTTTAAATTAAGCGGTTTATCTGAGCTCCAAGATACGCTTGGAATATTTTTAATTTTTAAAAACATTATTTATTAAATTATTTCTTTTAACCTCAAAGTCTATTAAAATGATATTTTATGAAAAAATTTTTATTCTTAATTTTTCTTTTAATCTATTCATTTAACAGTAGTGCTCACATGGCTCACTACAATAAGTTTAACAAAATAGAAATGGAAATTTTAAGGGATGGTGAAGTTATTGGTTACAATTACTATTTTTTTAAAAAAGATTCAGACAATACTACTGTTACAAATCAATTAAAATTTACTGTTAAATTATTTGGGGCCACTATTTTTGAAATTGAAAGTTTTGGAGAAGAAAAATATATTAAAGATAAATTGATTTCCTTTAACTCGAAGACACGTCAAAATAAAAAAGATAAATATGTTCAATTAAATTTAAATGAAAATGAAAATAGATATGAAATTAAAGGTTCATCATATACAGGCAGCGCATCAATAGAGAATGTGATTGGAAATTGGTGGAGTCATAAAATTCTTCAAACAAACTCTCAGATAAGTCCGATTTCTGGAAGTATTAAAGAACAAATAGTTACCTTTATTGGTAAAGAAAAAATTAAATTATATGGAAAAACATACGAAACAGAACACTTTAAATTAACTTCAAAAGACATGTCTATTCCTAAAGATAAGAGGTTAAATTTTGATATTTGGTTCGATAAAAAAAATGCATTAATTCTAAAAGTTGCCTATTCTCAAATGGGAAATTGGGAATATAAAGTTAAAAAATTTGACTAAATTTATTTAACAATTTTTTTGTAAAGATCATTGGCACTTATCCATCCTGCTTCAAGTCTTGGTCCCACAAACCAATCTGCACATACTCCTAAATTTAATGAAGAGTTCCAATAACTTTTTATATTTAGAGGATTTGAATTTGATGAATATTTCCATCCATGATTAAGGGAAAATAATACTTTAGTTTTTTTAATACCTGTGAGTTTAAAGAAATGATTAATAAGAATTTTAGAATTTATATTTTTTTTTTCTCTATTTTTATTAATCATCTTATTTGCCCAATTATGAGTACTTTGTAAAGTCCATAAATCTTGATTACTTTTAAATCTCTTTTTACTATTTTCTTTTGCAGCCCAACCCAAAATTTTGTCATCAAATAAATAACTACTAACATTTTTATTTGTTTTTTTTATTACTAGCATAACTGTAATATTAGCGTCCATTTTAACTTTCCTTTTGATGAATGGAGCTTTTATAAATTTTTTTGACAGCTTTGATAATTGAGCAAATGGAAAAGTTAGAATTAATTTTTCATAAATTTTTTTATTACCATCAGAAAAAGTAAGGACCCATTTTTTTTCCTTATAGTCAATTTTCTTTAATTCTGTTTGAAAATAGCATTGGATATTTTTTAAAAGATATTTGCTAATATCATTATTTCCTTTTTTACCTATAATCTTTAAATGATTTTTATTTTCTTTTTTAACTTTATTTAGAAATAGATGATTGCCACCCCAATTTTTTAATATTTTTTTTTTTATCAAAATGTTGATAAACTTTTTAAAAGCTGAACTTTTAGGTGAAATATATTGCGTTCCATGATCAAATCCTTTTGTTTTATTTAATCTTTTAAAAGAAGACCTGCCACCTGGCCCTCTTGCTTTATCAAATAAATCAACAGAATGTTTTCTACTTAAAAGGTTAGCAATAGTTGCGCCCGATATTCCTGAGCCAATTACACAATATCTGTTCATTTACCAGCAACGGTCATATCATCAATCATCATGGTAGGTGAATTAACTGAGTATTTAAAATCTAAATCGTTTGCCAGTGTAATTTTTTTAAACATTTCATTAAAATTTCCTGCTATTGTTATTTCGTTTACTGGATACTTAAATTCTCCATTTTCAATTAAAAAACCTGTGGCACCTACTGAGTAATCACCTGTTACAAGATTTGTTCCATGGCCTATAGTTTCAGTGACGTATAAAATTTTAGAATGACTTTTTAGTAAATCATCATAACTAACACTTCCATTTTCAAAATAAAGATTAGTGCTTCCACCACTTCTTCCATTTGATTTTAAGTTTAATTTTTTTCCATTGTAGGTATCCACCAAGTAATTATTTAGAACTCCATTACTTACTAATTTTAATGTATCTGTTTTAACTCCTTCAGAATCAAAACACTTTGAACCCATGCCCTTAATTAGATCAGGTTTATCAATAACATTAATTGAATTTGAAAAAATTGGTTGGTTTAATTTGTCTTTAAGGAACGATGTTCCCCTTGCAATAGATGAAGCTGAAATAGCTCCTGAAAAAGAGCTAAGGAATCCTTTTGAAATTCTTCTATCAAAAATAATACTTAGTTTATCGCTACCAATTTTTTTAGGATTAAGTTTTTTTATAGTTTGCTCAGCAGCACTCTTTCCAAGCTCAGATGGATTAGAAATATCATTTAAATGACATTTACTTGTAAATTCATAGTCTCTTTCCATACTATTTTCATTTTTTGCAACCGTAACACAAGAAGCTGTAAATGAAGATGATTTATAACCATTACAAAAACCATCGCTATTAGCTAGAATAAAGTTTGATTTATTTTCTGTAAAGCCTGACTCTGTATTTATAATTTTTTTATCAATTGAAGCTGTTTCTTCTAACTCTTTCAGGTAATTTATTTTTTTATCATTTTCTATATGAGATTGATCATACAAGTTTAGATCTTTAATATTTTTTGCTAATAACTCTTTATCAGGAAGAGAATTAAATTCATCATCAGGAGTAATTTTTGTAGTTTCACAACATTTTTCAATTAATGTTTTTAAGTTCTCATCTAATAAATTTGAGGAAGATATTGATGATTTTTTTTTACCTAAATAAGTCTCAATGCTTATTGCTAAACTATCAGATCTATTGGACTCATCTAACACTTTATTTCTAAAGCTTACTGTCTCAGAAATTGAATTTCCAATAGTTACACTTACATCTGTTGACCCAAGTTTTTTAGCTAGATCTATACAGTAGGAAGCCTTTGATTTTAAGTACTCTTCATCTTTGATCATGATGTTATAGTTTTGTTCCACCCACAGTCATTTTATCAATTAATATTGAAGGTTGTGCAACTCCAACCGGTACCCCTTGACCCGCTTTACCACAAGTTCCAATACCTGGATCCATCATCATATCATTTCCAATCATTGACACTTCTTTTAAAATTGAAGGACCATCTCCGATTAAGGTTGCGCCCTTAATAGGTGAGCCAATCTTACCATTAATTATTTCATAAGCTTCAGTGCAATTAAAAACAAATTTACCCGATGTAATGTCTACTTGTCCTCCTCCAAAACTAACGGCAAATATTCCTTTATCAACTGACTTAATCATTTCATCTTGAGTTTGTTTTCCGCTCAACATCATTGTATTTCTCATTCTTGGCAACACAATGTGTTTATAATTTTCTCTTCTTCCACTGCCTGTAGATTTGGTTTTCATCAGCCTTGCATTTAATCTGTCTTGCATAAAATTTTTTAAAATCCCATTTTCAATCAAAACTGTTCTTTCTGTAGGAGTTCCCTCATCATCAATAGTTAAACTACCTCTTCTTTTATCAATAGTTCCATCATCAACAATTGTAACTCCCTCGCTGGCAACTTTTTGACCCATCAAATCATGAAATGCAGATGTTTTTTTTCTATTAAAATCACCCTCTAATCCATGGCCAATAGCCTCATGAATTAATATAGCAGGCCAACCTGGGCCTAAAACAACTTTCATTTCACCTGCTGGAGCTGGTTTACTATCTAAATTAACTGAAGCAATTCTTAACGCTTCCTCACAAACATTTTTCCAGTTATCATTTTTTAAATACTCATCATAAGACTGTCTTCCGCCTATTCCATAAACTCCTGTTTCTTTTCTTCCATTTTTTTCAAGCATTACAGAGACGTTAAATCTGATTAAAGGACGAACGTCTGTTAAAGCTTCTCCACCAGATCGAATTATTTCGATAGATTTTTGCTCTCCACTAAAGCTAGCAGTAACCTGCTTTACAGTTGAATCTTTTTTTCGCAAATAATCATTCACATTATTTAAAACTTCTAGTTTTGCATCTAGCGTTTTTTGTTCGATAGGGTTAATATCATCATAAAATTTATTATTACTTTTTGGTATTTCGTGATTATAAGTTCCTTTAATTGATTGAAGAGTAGATTTTAAATTTTTTGCTGAATCATTTAATGCTTCTTTTGATATTTCATTTGAGTGAGAATAAGCAACTACCTCATCAGATACTGCCCTGAATCCAAAACCAAGATCAGAACTATAATTTGAACTTTTAATTTTATTATCATCTAATAGAATTGACTCTGACTTTGAATTCTCAAAATATATTTCCCCATCATCACAATTTCTTAAAGTTTCAGATACAATCTCGTCTACATCTTTTCTGGTTAAGTCTGATTTTTCAAAAAAATTACTCATAGACAGTACATAGTTGTTTGTATGTAATTTTCAATGGATGATTTTACGCATGTACAATATTTAATCTCAGATGTAATGTTTAATAATGAAAGTTTATTTCAATGATTCATGTAAAATTTGTCGATCTGAAATTAATCTATACAAAAAAGAGAAGGTTGAGGAAATTGATTGGATTGATATTACCAATAATTCAAATGCTGAAAAAGAAACATCTAAAAAAGATAAAGAGCTTTTAAGAAGATTACACGTTAAAGATGGGGATAGAGTTATTGAGGGAGCGGAAGCTTTTCTTTTTGTTTGGAAAAAAATTCCAAAATATAAAATTTTATATAAATTCTTTAAACTCCCAATAATTTTTCAAATTTTTAACATTACTTATGAAGTTATTGCCTATTTTTTATATTTAAAAAACAAAAAACAACTAAAGAGTTAACTTGTAAAAAATAATAAAATTTTACTTAATAAAGACATTGAGGCAATAAACATCATCATTACTACAGAATACATTAGACTAATAATCTTATTTTTTTTTCTTCTTAGTCTTACAAAATCTTTATCATCTAGGTCTGAAATGTCTCTTTCACCAACTACATGATAATCATAACTCCAGCGCCATGTAGAATTTCCAAGTCTTGGATCAAAATTATTAAAATATGTTATCCAAGCAAGAATATACCTTAAGATTAGATATAGAATTACCATTGTAATTGTTCCAAAAATCATAAAAATTATATTACCTAATTAATTTAGATAATTTAATTGCTATTTTTAGACCTTTTTCTAGCAATAAGCTGTGTGAGAGAGTCAACCATTGTGTCTGATGCTTTAAATATTTCATTATTTTTAAATTCATGAGAAATATTTTTTTCAGGATTTGTCTTATCTTCAATAACTATTCCCTCATCTGGAGAATTGTTTTTAATATAAATTAATAATAGCCATTCTTCATCAGAAGACTCATCCCATTTTACATAAATCTCTCCTGTTTCAAATCTTTTATCAATACATCTAAAAATAGACATGTGCCTTGTGATATGTCTTTTATTTAACTGAAACACTAGACTACTTGCACTACGATAAAAACTTTCAAGTGCAAATTCGATTTTTTGCCTTGCTATTGTGTACTCTTTTTCTTTTTGTAGAAGCGTTTCTCTATCTTCATCACCTTGTAATTTTACTCCAAGAGCCTCTACTCTTTCTTTTATTTTTTGGTCTCTAATTATTCTATATTTTTCTTTTAGTTTTTCTATCCGCTGCTGAAGACCAGCATAATCATCTCGTTTTTCTCTAAGGGATATCTTTTCAAGTTTTTCTAATTCTTTAACTTCTCTAATTCTAAATTTTTCAATTTGTTTTTCTAATCTTAATTTTTTTAAGAATTGTTTTTGTTTTTCAGCTTGCTCTATTCTTAATAAAGCCTGTTCTTTTCTAAGAAAAATTTTTATATCCTTCGCTCTTAGTCTGTCTAATTTTACCTCATCTCTTAAAGTCTGTTCTTGAAGCTTAATTTTTAATTTCTTCTGTTTTTGTCTTTCATTTTCAAGACTAATTTTTTCTTGTCTTTCTTTTTCTAATTTTTCTAGTTTTAGTCTTCTTGCCTCATCTTTTTTAGCTTCTTTATATTCAAAAATTGTATTAGCTATTTTATCAAAAAAAGCCTGGATATATTTTTCAACACTAAAATTAATTTTTAAATTTACTTGGGGTTTTAAAGAATTTTGAAAATTTATTATTTTTAAAATAAAATTTTGTTTTTTTGAAACTCTTTTATTTTTAATTTTTTTTTTTGTTTTATTTGTATTTCGAGATTTAGTTTTTGTTTTTATCTTTTTTACTTTTTTAGAAGTAAATTTATATCTTTTTTTAAATTTTTTTTTTACTTTAGTTTTATTTTTTTTTGATTTTTTTTTTATTTTTTTCATTTCAAAAGATTGTTGCTTCTATCAATAAATTATTGATAAATATAGTCTCTTGTTACTGGGGTAGAAGTATAATTTTTTGTAAGTTGAAATTGATATACAACCTGATCTCCCCACTTAAATGCCATTTCACAGCCTGCTAAATAAAACTCCCACATTCTAAAAAATTTTTCATCAAACATTTGAATAATTTTATCTTTGTTCTTATTACAATTTTCTTTCCAGTGTCTTAATGTGTGTGAATAATGAAGTTTTAAAACTTCAATATCAGAAACAATTAGCCCAGCTTTTTCGATTGGAGTGGTCACTTCACTCAAACTAGGGGTATACCCCCCTGGAAAAATATATTTTGTTATCCATGGATGTGGGTCTCTAGGTGGATTTACAGATCCTATTGTATGAACCAAAGATATCCCATCATCCGTTAGTAATTTATCTAATTGTTTGAAAAATTTCTTATAAAACTTTCTCCCAACATGTTCAAACATTCCAACACTTACTATTCTATCAAATTTTTCATTGAGCTGTCGGTAGTCTATTAACTTAAATGCTATCTTGTTTTCTAAATTAAGTTTCTTTGCTTTTTTATTACAATAATTGAATTGATTTTCAGACAGGGTTATCCCTGTAACATTGCAATTAACAGTTTTAGCAATATCGATTGCTAAAGACCCCCAGCCACAACCTATATCTAAAACTTTCTGACCTGGTTTTATATTTAATTTTTTTATTATGTGTTGAATTTTATTATTTTGAGCTTCTTCAAGTGTGTCATTCTCATTTTTAAAATATGCACACGAATATTGCCTTTTAGGATCTAAAAATAAATCATAAAGATCATCTGAAATATCATAATGATGTGATACGTTCATTTTAGATTTTTTAATAAAATTAAAGTTAGTTAAAAATCTATAAGATCCCCTCAATCTATTAATTAAATAACTAAAAAAATTAAGCTCATTTCTTCCAAAATTCATTAGAGCCAAATCTAAAAAATCACTTAAACTTCCATTTTCTATTGTTATATCTCCATTGGTATAGGCTTCTCCAAAGTATAAATCTGGCTGAAATAATAATTTATAATGAAGTTTTTTATCTAAAATTTTAACTTTTATTGGCTTATCGCTCTTAGGTAACCCAATGATATAATTTTTTGAGTAGGCATCTTCCAAAATAAAACCATCTTTCTTAAATACATTATTAAGAAACCTAGCTAATTGCATTTCAAGCAGCCATTGTTGATTTTGTAGAAAAATTTAATTTTTCTAAATTATCAATTAGCTCCTTTTCTTCATTAGAGTCTAAAATCGATAACGGTGGTAAAATATTTTTATAAATTAAATCATTTTTTGAATAAAAAGCATGGAGTCCAGATATCAAATTGTATTTTTCAAACACACTTCTAACATCACAAAGTTTTTGATTAACTGTTTGTTCTCTTTTATCAACAAAGTCATTATACACTTTTCTTGCTAATGCCGAGGTCACATTACATGTGGCTGTAATTATTCCAGAGCACCCAAGCTCTAAACCTTTCAATAGCTTAGATTCTGATCCCGGCAAAACTGAAAAATTTTCAATTTTTAGATTTTCAAAAAGATTATATGAACTATCTTTAACACCAATAATTTGTTTAGGAAATAATCTTACCAATTCCTTAACACACTCCACATTAAACTTGTATCCACTTAATTTTTCAAAATTATAAAGCACTATTTCACACTCTGGATGTGCATCAATAATTTTTGTATAAAAGTTAATAACATCACGATCTGAATATTTATAAAATGCTGGTGGCATAATTAAAAATTTCTTAAAATTTAAAGACCTGGCTACACTCATCAAATTTATAGTTTCACTTAAAGAATTTAAACCAGTTCCAATTATATATTTTTCTTTATATTTGCTTTCAGATAGATGATTGAATAAATCTATCTTCTCACTAATTGATATCAACTGAGCTTGTCCTGTACTACCAAAAATTGCAGCTCCATGACAACCTTGATCAATAATCGTCTCAGCATGCTGAATTGTTTTTTTTACGTCTAAAGTTAAATCATCGTTAATAACAGACATTGAGGCTGCGTATATACCGTTGATTTTACTCATAAGTAAAATTTATATAAAAAAAAAATTTAGTAAAGACCTAATCAATTAAGATATATCATTTAAAACGATCTCTTTTGCTTCATTAACTATAGATGAAAGCCTTGAAGTTTCGGGTGAGATATCAGGATGAATTTTTTTTTGTATCTTAATATATGCTTTATTCACAATTTCCTTTGTAATTTTTTCAGACGGGTTAAGATTTAATATTTTATATGCTTCTGAAGTAGTCATTGTGTTGGCATTGGATACGACATTATCATTGAATGAAAATCTTCCAGAATTTCTTAGTGTTTGAATTAATCTAAACAGTGAAATAAGTTGAAAAAAAGATAAACCTTTTAGTTTTAATAAAGCTAAACTTGCAAGCGTTAGAGGTAAAGTTAATAAAAATTTGCCTGCGACAGCAAACAAAATTGCAATGGCTATTAAGCCAATAAACAATAATATTCTAAGACTTTGTGATATTTTTTTTGAATTTATAGCGGCAAAAAACCTTAATAAAAAATATAAAGCTACTAAAATTAATACTGTATAAATTATTATATTCATATATTTCCTTAACAATGAAAATACCATATCTTAAAAAAAAACCAGAATTAAAATCGTGCCATGATGTTACATGGGAAGATAATTATAGCTGGATACATCAAAAAAATATTTTAGAGGTGCTTAGAGATAAAAATAAACTATTACCTGAAGTAAAAGATTATCTTGAAGAGGAAAATAAATATACTGATCATCATTTAGAAAACACAAAACCTATACAAAAAAAATTATTTGATGAGATTAAAGGAAGAATAAAATTAGAAGATGAGTCTCTTCCATACAAAGATCATACATATGAATACTGGACTAAAACAACTAAAACTGGAAATTATTCAATAAAACTTCGAAAGAAAATTAATTCAGATAAAATTGAAGAAGTATGGAACGGAGATAAAGAAAAAAAAAATCTAGGTGTAGAATATTTTGGAGTTGGAGATTTAGAAGTAAGCAATAATGATAAATATTTAGGTTATTCCTTAGACACTAAAGGCTCAGAATATTATACAATTTATATAAGAGATATTGAAAGCAATGAAATAATTTCAAAAGAAATTCCAGAAACTTCAGGAGGAATAACTTTTAGCATAGACGACAAATTTATTTTTTATTCTAAACTTGATGAAAATCATCGTGCAAGAAAGATTTATAGGCATGAAATTGGAAATTCTAAGGTTCAAGATCAGTTAATTTTTGAAGAAAAAACTGAAGCGTTCACTGTAGGTATTGGCCTAAGTTCAGACGAAAAGTATTATTTTATTAATACATCTGATCACAATACTTCTGAGCAATATTATTTTGGTATTGAAGAAAAGAATCCTAAACCCAAACTAATAATGAAAAGAGAAAAAGGCATCCTATATTCTGTAAGTTCTTGGGATGGAAAGTTTTATAATCATACTAATAAAGGTGCAGAAGATTTTAAAATTGATATTTCAGATAGCCTAGAAAATCAAAAATGGAAAACGTTTATATCAGCAAGGGATGAAGTCTTAATAGGTGGTTTAACTTTTTTAAAAGACTGGATTATTAGATCTGAAACCTCTAATGCATTAGATAAATTATATGTAAGAAATATTTCAACAGGGATTGAGGAAGAGTTATTATTTTCTGATGAAAATATTTATGTACCTGGTGTTTCTTTAGTGCAAAGAGATAGAAATACTAGCGATGTATATCTTGGCTATTCATCTCCAAAAACTCCTTCTAGAGTTTATTTGTATAACTTACAAAACAAATCAAAAAAACTTGTTAAAGAACAAGAAATACCTTCAGGGCACAACCCTAATGACTACATAGTTGAAAGAAAAGAATACAAATCACATGATGGAAGATTGGTTCCTTTAACAATCACCAGACATAAAAATACTAAAATTGACGGCTCAGCCAACTTATTACTTTATGGGTATGGTTCATACGGCAGTTCAATGAGTCCTAGTTTTTCCTCAACCAGATTAAGTTTAATTAATCGAAATATTATTTGGGCAACTGCACATATTAGAGGTGGTATGGAAAAAGGAATGAAGTGGTGGAAAGAAGGAAAACTTACTAATAAAAAAAATACTTTTGAAGATTATATATATGCTGCAAAATACCTAATTGATAAGAAATATTCATCAAAAGGGAATATAATAGGTATGGGTGGATCTGCAGGGGGCTTACTAATGGGCGCTGTTGTCAATCAAGCTCCAGAACTATTTCTAGGAATTATTATGGCTGTACCATTTGTAGATTCACTTACAACAAATCTTGATCATTCTCTTCCTTTAACTATTGGAGAGTTTGATGAATTTGGAAATGCTAAAGATAACAAAGAACATTTTGATTATATATTTTCTTATGCACCTTATAATAATATTAAAAAAATGGACTATCCTCATATACTAATCACCACAAGTTTAAGTGATAATAGAGTTTTATTTGATGAACCTGCAAAGTTTACTGCAAAATTAAGAGAATACAAAACCGATAATAATTTACTTCTTTTAAAAACAGAAATGAACGCAGGACATGGAGGAAAATCTGGAAGAGATGGAGCTATTGAGGAAATTACAATTGATTATGCTTTTGCTTTAAAAATATCAAAAAAAATTTAATTTTCTAGATCTTGAAATATTAAAACTAATCTCCATATATATTTGTCAGTCGCCTAATGGGACTTACATAAATAACTTGCTTAACTAAAAAGGAGAATATTATGACAAGTAAGGATCTATCTATCTTTAACTCTCTAAGACCTTTTTCAATTGGTTTTGACGATATGTTCGATCAATTTGAAAATATGCTTGGAAATGGAAATTTGGCCATGCAATCAAATTATCCACCATACAACATTAGAAAAACTGGAAAGGATAACTATGCAATTGAGGTTGCGTTAGCTGGTTTTAATAAAAAAGATGTTGAGGTTGAGTTCGAAGATAATTTATTAACAGTAAGAACAAAATTAGTTAATAAATCGGAAGAAAATAATGTTGATGGAGAAATTATTCATAAAGGGATTTCTCAAAGACAATTTGCAAGATCATTCACCATAGCCGATGATGTAAAAGTAAATGGTGCTGAGCTGAAAGATGGTCTTTTGACAATTTCTTGTGAAAGAATTATTCCAGAACACAAAAAAAAGAAACTTATAGAAATTAAATAAGTTTACCTTACTTGCGGGGATCATTTCCTCGCAAGTACTTAATTAAAAGCAACCGTTAGATACAAATCCAATTACAATTTTATCAGGATTAATTTCAAATCTTCTCTCACAAGGAATTCCATATTTTCTTGTATTATAAATTAATTCATAATTTCCTTTTGCGTTTTTAAAATCTTCATCTGGCTTCCCTAAATCCATTTGCAAAACGCTTGCAGGCTTACTGATATATTTGCTTAATTTTTCATTTTCTTTTTCAACAATTGCATCTGTTTTTTCTTTAATTGTTTGGCATCCGGCAATCATGACGAACATAATAAATGTAATTAAAAATAATTTTAATTTATGCATAGATTAATAATAACATCGTAAATGTGGCATAAATATAATCTTCTAAGTTGTATTTTGTGAATAAAGCTAAGTTTAAACAAGTATTTATTAATAGAATCAAATATCTGTCCATTATTAGGAGGACAAATGCTTGAAAATTATTTCAATTATAAAAAACACAAAACAGATTTTAAAACAGAGGTAATTGCAGGAACTACTACGTTTCTGACAATGGCTTATATAATGTTTTTAAATCCATTTATCTTATCGGGAGAGTTTGCCGGACCCGAAAAAGGTTTCTTTGATTTCGGCGCAGTATATACCGCAACAATATTAGCAACAGCACTTGCATGTTTTATAATGGCTTTTTATGGAAAAACTTGGCCAATTGGACTTGCACCAGGAATGGGTATCAACGCTTTTGTTGCTTTTGGAGTTTGTGCAGGAATGGGATACACACCTCAAGAAGCTTTAGGTGCTGTTCTTGTTGCTGGAGTATTGTTTTTAATTATATCACTAACACCTATTAGAGCTTGGTTAATAAATTCTATACCAAAAAGTCTCAAGTTAGGAATCGGAGCTGGTATTGGTTTATTTTTAGCAATTATTGGATTGCAGATTATGGAAGTAGTTGTTGATGATCCAGTTACACTTGTAAGACTTGGTGATCTTAGTAATCCTTTGGTATTGTTAGGATGCGCAACATTCATAGCAATAATCGTAATGGAAAAAATGAATATAAAAGGAAATATTATTATAGGAATTTTAGTATTCAGTATTATTGCTTGGGCTGCTGGACTTGCAAACTTTAATGGTATTGCTAGTTCTCCACCACCAATGACATATCTTTTTGATTTTGATTTGTCTGCTGCAATGACTGCGGGTATGTCTACAGTAATATTTACTTTATTATTTATAGATTTCTTTGATACAGCTGGAACTCTAACTTCTGTCGCGAATGTAGCTGGAAAAGTTGATAAACAAGGAAAAGTTAAAGATATTAATAAAGCTATGTTAGCTGATAGTGTAGGTACAGTTGCTGGTGCTATGATGGGAACTTCAACAGTTACAAGTTATGTTGAATCTGGAGCTGGTGTAAAAGCTGGAGGAAAAACTGGTATGACATCACTAGTAATTGGATTATTGTTCTTAGCGTGCATATTCTTTGCTCCGCTTGCAACTAGCTTACCAAAGCAAATTGATGGTGCGGCTTTACTTTTTGTTTCTGTTCTTTTCGTAAGAAATATTACAGATATAGAGTGGGATGATATTGCTGAGTCTGCTCCAGCAATTCTTGCAATGATTGCGATGCCTCTAACATATAGTATTAGTAACGGTATTGCTTTAGCTTTTGTATCTTATGCTTTAATTAAATTATTTACTGGTAAGTTCTCAACTACTTCACCAGCAATATTTATTATTGCAATACTTAGTGTTATAAGCTTTGCAGTTGCTTAATTTAAAATTTAATAGGGCTAGTGAATTCTAGCCCTATTTATTAATTTCTTTTAATAATTTCTTCTATAGATAGCTCTTCATAGTGTTCGGTTGGTTGAACAATCCATGGGTCTGTATCCAGTCTCACTGGACAAAAATCTGGTTCAAAAGTTGAAGATTTCTTTTTCCATAAACAAGCTGTTTTTACTTCTCTAATATAATCTTTAGTAGGACCATAATTTTTTAGCCACTCTATACTTTTATTTAAGGTTAAACCTGTATCTGAAAGATCATCAACTAAAAGTACTTTATTATAATCTTTATTTTCTGCTAAAGAGCTTATTTCCCTTGCAAACATTAGCTGTCCTTGTTTATCTTCCATGCCGTCTCCCGAGTAGCTTTGAATAACAATATAAGCTATTGGTAACTTTAAAATTCTTGAAAGAATATCTAGAATTGGAGCTGCACCTCTCATTATACCAACTAAAACTGTTGGTTTATATTCATTGTGTATCTCAATTGCCAATTTCTCAACAATTTTGTTATACTCATCAAATGTGATAATTAATTTATCTGCCATAAATTTTACTATCATAACTAAGATATTTTAAAAGGGAGAAATCATGAAAAGCTATTGGATCAGTTTGTATCTAAAAGTTGAAAATCAAGACAATTTAAAAAAATATGCAGAAGTAGTAACGCCAATTATTAAAAGTTTTGGGGGAGTTCCACTTGTGCGAGGTGGAAAACATGAAACATTTGAAGGAGATGATTTTGTAAGAACTGTTGTGTGGGAGTTTCCAAGCTTTAAAAAAGCTATAGAATGTCACAATAGTAAAGAATATTTAGCTGGATGGGATATTGCAAAACATACAACAGTGAGACATATGCAAGTGATAGAGGGATTTAGTACTGAATAGGCTCAGGATCTATACTTCTCCATAAATACCAGGTTGCAACAGAACAATATGGTGAAAACTTTTTATTCAATAATTTTACATAACTTTCAGGTGGTAAATATTTTTTTTTATAGTTCTTTGAAATAGCTCTTAACAAACCTATATCTTGAACTGGCCATATATTAGATCGATTATAAGTAAATAATAAAATCATTTCAGCAGACCATCTTCCTATCTGTCTTAATTCAGAAAGGTACAAAATAGCTTCCTCATCTGACATTTTGGATATTAGTCTTGGATTAAAGGTTTTATTTAGAATTTGTTTAGATAGGCTTTGAATACCTTTTACTTTTTGTTTGCTGAGGCCACATGTTTTTAATTGAGCAAAAGATAAGGTATTAACAGTTTTAGCATTAATTTTATTTTTACATTTTTTTTTAAACCGTAAAAAAACTGAGTTTGCTGCCGCAACACTGATTTGTTGTCCAATAATACTTTTACACAATGAATAAAAAACATCTTTTCTAGAAGTCAATATTGTTTCTGATGGAGATTTATATTTTTCAATCAAAGATGACATAACTTTATCTTTTTTAGATAAATATTTTTTAGCAGTGTTCCAATAAGTAGGTGTTTTACTCATGTCTGGCAACCGAAACTCTCTTCTTAAGAGTCATTTCTCTTTTAAATATTATAAATGAAGAAGAAATTACAAGCAAAGCTCCTACTAAAGTTTTTGAAGTAGGTATTTCGTTCCAGATAAAATAACCAAAAATTATTGCAAAAATTAAAGCTAAATACTTTAATGGAGACACTAAGCTTACTTCTGAAAGCTTGTAAGATTGAGATAACCATAAATTTGCTAAACCTCCTAATATTCCTATCATTGAAAGTAATAGTAGATCTTTCAAATTTGGAAAAATCCAATTTTGATAAAAAGTGAAAAAACTTAAAATCATTATAGAAAATGAAAAGAAAAAACTAATTAGCCAGACTGGTTCTGTTGTAGATAATTTTCTAATTGAAATAGCAACATAAGATAAACCTAAACAAAAAATAATTGGATATATGTAATAAAGATTTAAAGAGCTAAAACCTGGTTCAGAAATAACTATAATACCAACAAAACCTACTAAAACTGCTAACCATCTATAAAATCCAACCTTCTCGTTTAACAAAAATATCGAGAAAATAGTTGTGAATATTGGTGCAGCGAAAGAAATACTAACAACTGTTGCAAGAGGTAAATTTCTTAAGGCTATAAATATAGAAATCAAAGCTACTAAACCTGCTAGGCATCTTTTTAAATGAAGAAACGCACGATTAGTTTTATAAAAGTCAAAGTATCTATTTTTTGGTATAAGAAATAAAAGTGGTATTATTCCAAAAAATCCTCTGAAAAATAACACTTCACCGACCGGATATTCATCCGACCACTTAACTATCACGTCCATCAATGAAAATGCACATACTGAAATGAACATGTAGAAAAAGCCCAATTGATTTTTAGACAACATATGATTAACTTTAAATTAATTAAGTTAATTATCAATGGAAATAGCAATTTTAGGTTTAGGATGTTTTTGGGGACCAGAGATTAAGTTTAGTAAACTTGATGGAGTTATAAAAACTGAAGTAGGTTATTGTGGAGGCAATAGTAACGAAACAACTTACAAAGATGTATGCACGGGAACAACTAATCATGCAGAAGTTGTAAGATTAGACTTTGATCCTAAAATTATTTCTTATGAAGAAATATTAAAATATTTTTTTGAAATTCATGACCCAACAACTTTAAACTCTCAAGGCCCAGATTTTGGTACCCAATATAGAAGTGAAATATTTTATTTAAATGATCAACAAAAAGAAATTTCGGAAAAAATAATTAAAGAAGAAAATATTAAACTTTCAGGAAAAATTGTAACCAAAATTTCTCATGTAAAAAATTATTGTCCCGCAGAAGAATATCATCAAAAATATTTAGAAAAGAAATAATATGTCATTAGTTGATACAAATTGGTTAAAAGAAAATATTAATGATGTTAAAATTATTGATTGCTCTTGGCATATGCCACAAGCAAAAAGAAATGGTCTTGAAGAATACAATAAAGACCATATACCAAATGCAATTTTTTTTGATTTAGATAAAAATTCAAAAATAGATACAGACCTACCCCACATGCTAACCGATGTAAACTCTTGGAAAAAAATTATGGGAGATATGGGTATTAAAAATAAAGATGAAATTGTAATTTATGATAATTCTGACGTAATAAGTTCATGTAGGTGTTGGTATAATTTAATTTACTTTGGACATGATCCAAAACTTGTTCATGTTCTTGATGGAGGATTAAAAAAATGGAAAATAGAAAATAAAATCACAAATAATAATAAGGTAATTACTAAAAATTCAATCTATTTATGCGAGGAAAATAAAGAGCTTGTAAAAAATATAAAAGAGATAGATGAAAATATTAATAAAAATGATTTCAATGTTATTGATGCAAGAAGCAGAGAAAGATTTGAAGGTAAGGTAGTAGAACCGAGAAAAGGCGTAAGAAGTGGTTCAATAAAAAATTCTTTTTGCTTACCTTTTGGAGAATTAATAAATGATGATCATACGTTTGTTGACAAAGATAAAATTTTAGAAAAATTTAAGTCATTAAACTTTGACCCTGATAAAAACCTAATATTTTCATGTGGTTCTGGAGTAACCGCAAGCGTATTGGCTATGGCTTATTCATTAATAAATGATAAATATATGCCAACAATCTACGATGGCTCATGGTCAGAGTACGGAAGAATTTAAAAACATGAAAAGATCAACGAAAATAATTTCAATAGTAATAATATTTTTTTTCATAATTACAGCTGTGATTGTTGCAAGAACAATGGTTGGAAATTATTTCAAGAAAAAATTTAGCAAAAGACCTCCACCAGGAATAATTGTAAAAGTTGTTGAGCAGAAATTATTTCAAAACACAATTGAAACATTTGGTACCGCTGTACCTACTCAGATCAAGTCTTACAATATTGAAAAATATGAAATTTTAGAACCTATTGAATATAACACAAAAGTTAAAGCTGGAGATATAATTGCTAAACTTAAGAATAGAAACATCATAACTCCTTTTGATGGCATTATTGGTAAGCGAGATTTTTCGAATGATATTGATGTATCGAAGAGTTCTATTATATTAAACTTAGAAGACACCTCTGTTTTATTTGTTGATGTTGACATACCTGAAACCTTTGCACCCTATGTAAAAAAAGATCAAAATGTTGATATAAAATTTTCTGGAAATAATCTTAAAAAATATTCAGGAATTGTAGAGTCAACTGCAAGCAGAATTAACACTAATAAAAGATCGCTACCAGTAAGAATTAAACTTAATAATCCTAACAATGAACTTTTATCTGGCTCATTGTTAGAAGTCTCCATTAATTACAATGGAAGAAATTCATTAAGTATTTTAGATACTAGTCTTCTTATGGAGGGCGATAATGTATATGTGTACAAAGTTGACAAAGAAAATACTGTAAGAAAAACTGAGATAGAAATTGGTTTAAGAAAACAAGGTATTGTAGAAGTCAAATCTGGCCTTAAAAATGGTGATACAGTAGTTGCTGAAGGTCTAAAGAAAACAAGACCTAATGGTAAAATTAAACCAATTAAATATGGTTCAAAGCCAAAGTCATCAAATTGGAAAAAAAAAGACAAACCAGCGAAAACAGAACAGAAAAAAAGCAAGTTTGATTGGATTAAAAAATTAAATATCTTTAAGAAAACTGATTCAAAAAAAGAAGAGAATAAAAATAAATAATTAAATGTATATAACTGAACTAAGTATTAGAAGACCAGTTGTAGCTTGGGTTCTATCTTTAATACTTATCGTATTTGGTTTATTTGTTTATTCTGAGCTACCAGTTAGGGAATTACCTGATGGTTTGCAACCACCTGTAGTCCAAGTAAAAGTTAATTATAAATCTGCATCAGCTCCAATTATTGATCAAGAAATAACTCAAGTAATAGAAGATGTTATAGGAGGTGCAGAAGGAATAAAGAATATTGACTCTAAGTCTGAAAATGGAAGAAGTAGCATTAATATTGAGTTTGATACAGATATTGAACTTGATGATGCTGCAAATGATATAAGGGAAAGAGTAGCAAGAATAGTTGATGCTCTCCCCTCAGAAGCAGACGCCCCACAGATATTAAAGCAGGCAGCTGGTTTCACAACAACAATGTGGCTTTCAGTTTCTTCTTTAACCTGGTCCGATTTAGAACTTGGAGATTATGCAGATAGATATTTAGTGGATGCTTTTTCAAGTGTAAAAGGAGTTGGAAGAATTCTACTTGGAGGACTTAGAGAGCTTAGCGTTAGAATTTGGATTGATCCCATCAAATTAGCCGCAAATGACATGACTATTCAAGAAGTTGAAAATGCACTCAGAAATGAAAATATAAGCTTACCTGCGGGAACTTTAGAAGCAGATAATATAGATTTGACAATTAACTTAGATAAGTCTTACACAAATATTGATGAATTAAAATTTTTACCCATAAAAAACACTAAGGATCAAATTGTAAGATTATCAGATGTTGCAAACGTAGAATTAGGTCCTGTTTCTGAAAAAACATTGTTTAAATCTCAAAGCAAAAATAATTTAAATCAAAAAACAGTTGGTATAGGAATTTATGCAAAAAGTGGTGCCTCAACTGTTGAGCTGTCAAATGAAATTCAGAAAAAAATTAAAGAAGTTAGAAAAACTTTACCCGACAGTCTAAAATTAGAAGTTTCATTCAATAGAGCCACATATGTTAAGGCTGCTATTGATGAAGTTTACAAAACTTTAGCAATTGCATTTATTTTAGTTGTAATAATAATTTATCTATTTTTAGGAAATATAAAAGCAGTGATTGTTCCTGCTGTAGCCCTGCCAGTAAGCTTAATCGCATCATTTTTAGGTATTTATCTATTTGATTTATCAATAAATATTTTTGTACTTCTTAGTTTTATACTTGCGATTGGAATTATTACTGATGACTCAGTTATTATGACAGATGCAATATATAGAAGAATAGAAAATGGTGAAAGTCCATTAGTTGCAGCTTACAAAGGTTCAAAACAAATTACCTTTGCAATTATTGCAACAACTTTAATTTTACTTGCTGTTTTCATTCCATTGATTTTTATTAAAGGAATATCTGGGACTTTATTTAGAGAAACTGCTATTGCTCTATCATTTTCTATTGTTGTTTCTTCATTTGTTGCATTAACACTTTCGCCAATGCTAGGTAGTAAATTTTTAGATAAAAAAATAAGTTCTGGTTTTTTTGTTAAAAAATTTAATATTTTTTTCCTTGGTTTTTCTAATTTTTATAAAGAAACATTAAATTATTGGTTAAATAAAAAGAAAACGATAATAACTTTTATTATTTTAATCATTGCAGGATCTGTTGCTTTGTTCATGTATACAACTAAAGAACTTCTTCCAAAAGAGGATAGAGGTGTTTATTTGGTTATTGGGTTTACAGATGAAGGAAGTTCTTTTGATTACACACAAGAAAAAGCACAAGTAGTAGAAAAAAGATTGCTTCCATTACTTCAAGCAGAGAATAGCCCTTATGATAAATTCATAATGAGAGTTCCAGGATTTGGAAGCTCTGCAAATTCATTTAATAGTTTTATTATTATTGCTTTACTTGAAGATTGGAAAAAACGAGATAAGGGTGCGTTAACAATAATGAGACAAGCTATTGGTAAAATAGTAACTGTACCTCAAACATTAGCATTTCCAATTTCACCTCAAGCTATAAGAGTATCTAATTATAATAAACCAATTCAAATGGTTATTCTTGGAAGTACCTATGAAGAATTGGAGGATATTCAAAATGATGTAATTAGTAAACTTCGAAGAAATAGAGGATTATCAAGAATTGAGTCTGACTTTAATAGAAATAAACCAGAGGTAAAATTAGTTATCAATAAAAATAAAGCTAAAGATTTAGGAATATCAACTAGATCGATTGGCCAAACATTGGAAACATTATATGGAGGTAAAAGAGTTACCACATTTAATAAATTGGGCAAAGAATATCCTATAATTCTTCAACAATATTTATTTGATAGAAAAGATAAAGATAGTTTAAGTAAACTTTTTGTAAGATCTGGAACAACTGGAGAATTAATTTCATTATCAAATTTGGTTGACCTAAGGGAGGAAGGCTCAGCAAAAGTTCTAGCAAGATACAATAGACAAAGAGCAGTAACAATTTCTGCAAATATAAATGAAAATTATTCTTTATTTGAAGCAATTGAATATTTAGAAAATATAATGGCAGAAGTAGCACCTACAAATCAAATTACTTGGAAAGGTGAGTCTGAGGAGGTTAAAGAAACTACTAATGAGCTTTATATAATTTTTGCTCTTGGTTTACTTACTGCTTATTTGGTAATGGCTGCTACATTCAATTCGTTTGTTCATCCATTTATAATTATGTTAACTGTACCATTGGCTGTTTTTGGTGGTTTAGTTTTTATTCTATTCTTAAACAGCTCAATAAATATTTTTTCTCAAATCGCTCTCGTGATTTTGATTGGTATATCAACTAAAAATAGTATCTTGATTGTTGATTATGCAAATCAAATAAGAACAACTGGAAAAAAGATACAAGAATCAGTTAAAGAAGCTTGTGAATTAAGATTTCGACCTATTATGATGACATCTATAAGCACCATGATAGCAATGATCCCTTTAGTAATTGGAAATATTGGGCCAGGGGCCGGTGAAGCCTCTAGACTAGCTGTGGGAGCAACTATTCTTGGAGGGATGATAATTTCTACTTTCTTTACTCTTTATGTGACGCCAACAATGTATTTAACACTTGCTAAAAATACCAAAAGAATAGACTCAGTTGATTTAGAGCTAAAAAAAGAATTATCTAAAAAATAATATATTTATTTTTATTAAGTGAACTACTGCATTCTATTAATTGATTTTTATAAACATTAGACTGCTTCTCAACTCTTTTTGCTAAATTTATCACTTTTTTATTATCTTTGTAATTCTTAAAACCTCCCCAACCTTCATGATAAGCAAGGTATTGTTTAAAAACATCATTTTTTGGTATTTTTAAAATCGTGCTCGATTTATTAGTGTACCACCCAATGAAATCAACACTATCTTTAAACCTACTTCTAATTGCAAGTTTATTTCCTGTCTCCTTTTTATATTGTTCCCAAGTGCCATTCACAGCTTGAGAATATCCAAACGAAGTTGATGGTCTTTTGTAAGGAATGACTTTAAAAAGTTTTTGTCTTGGTGGTTTTGCTAGCCAATCAAAATCTGACTCCATTTTAATAAAAGCAAGTTGTAAATAAATAGGACTTCCCCATTTTTTTTCTGATTTATTTACATGTTTCAACCATAAATATCTTTCATTAAATATCGAACAACTATTTGATGTATTAGATGGGATCGAAGAACAAGCCGAAACAAGAAATGATAATATTAATAATAAATTAATTTTGAGAATTTTCATACTTTTTATAAAAATAATTTATTATTAAGACAATTATTACTCCAAGTAAATTTCCAAATAAATCAGATAGTTCAAAGCTTCTTATTGGAATAAATATATGTGATATTTCCAAAATTATCGAAAGTAAAATTAAATAAATATTTAAAAAATTCAATTTACTAGAATTATTATAAGTAAATGAACCAATTATAGACAATAAACCAAAAGCGTATAAATGGTTTGTAGAAACTAAAAAATCCTTAGTCAATTGAGGTTGTAATTGGCAGTCGTTATATAAAAAGCATCCTATTAGACTACCGGGAAATAGATATAAAACTAGCAAAATGAAATTAGATATATAAAAAATGAATTTATAATTTGAAAAAAAATTAATCATTAAATTAGTGGCTATATTTTATAAATTAAATTAAGAGATTAACAAATGAGTTATTTAATTTTAGTTAGACATGGTCAAAGTGTATGGAATCTCGAAAAGAAATTTACCGGTTGGGTCGATGTAGATTTAACCGAAAATGGTAAATTAGAGGCAACAAAAGCAGGTGAACTAATAAAATTGCAAAATATCAATATCGATATTTATCTATTCATCCTTTCAATTAAGGGCAAAAAATACCTTAAAATTAATAAAGGAAATATTAGGTGAAAAAAAGCTTTCAAAAGAAGCTTGGCAATTAAATGAAAGGCATTATGGAGCGCTTACAGGCTTAAATAAAGATGAAATGAAAGTAAAACTTGGTGAAGAAAAAGTTCATCAATTTAGACGTTCATGGGATTTGCGACCTGATCCATTAGATAGAAATAATCCTTATCACCCTATTAATATTGATACCTATAAAGAAATCCCAATTGATAGAATTCCTGACACTGAGTCTCTTAAAGATACTTATGAAAGAGTATTAAAGTTTTATAAACAGGAAATTGAAAATAAAATTTCAAATAATAATATTTTAGTATCTGCACATGGAAATTCGATTAGAGCATTATGTAAATATTTATTTAAATTAGATGAAAATCAAATATCTAAATTGGAAATTCCAACTGGAAATCCACTATTAATAAATTTAGATAAAGATAATAAAATCACAGAGTGCAAATACTTAGATCAAGAAAGAGCTAAAGATCTTGTAGTTTTTTAAAAGTTTCAAGATCAGTTAAATGATAAAAATCATTATCAGTCTCAAATCCATATAGTTCTTTTTTTTCAATTAGATCGTTCCATACATTTGTTATTGAAAAATTTTTATCTTTATAATCAGAAAGAAGTTTTTTATTCATAATTTGGCAACCTGTATAAATAAATTTATTCTCATTATTTTTTATAATTGAATTTTCTTTAAGATCAAAATCACCATTTAAATTTTTATCAAAACTTAATTCCTTTTTTACTAATAAAAGTATATTTTTTATTTTTTTGGAAAAATACATCTTTTCCATTTCAATAATTTTATTTAGATAATCTTTCTTCCATATTGTATCTGGGTTAAATATTAAAACATTATCTTCACTTGTATGTTTCATCATATTTTTATGCCACCACCTGTATCAAGAATATTCTCTCCATCTTCAATAATTGTGATTTTAGATTTAAATTTTTTATTATTTATAAAATCATGAATTTGATCTTTTAGATAAAAGGTATTGAGAATAATTTGCTGTATACCCAAGCTTTCGATTAGATTAATACAAGTTTCAAGCACTGTAATATTGTTTAATTTGATCAAAGGTTTGGGAGTATCTAGTGTTAGCGGATTTAATCTTTTTCCAAATCCTGCGCATAAAATTAAGGCTGTATTAATTCTCATTTTATTTAGTTATAAATTTAGGGAAATAGTTGCTAACAACAACTTCAAATTATTAAGTCTTTATTTTTACTCATTCTGTTATCAATCATATTCCAGGCATATGGAATAAGTTTTAAATATTTTTTTTTCTTATCTCTTTCTGCCAATCTCATAAATATTCCAATAATTTTTAAATTTCTAAGAACTGACAAAATATCAAAATCATTTTTAAATTTATTTGCATCAATTTTTTTATTAGTGTTTAAATAATAGTTATAAACTTTATCTTTTAATGAATTGGATGTTTTGTACCTAACATCATCAATTAAGGACGCTAAATCATAGGCTTTGTTTCCAATAAGAGCGTCTTGATTATCAATTAATCCAATTTGATTTTTGGAGTTAATGATTAAGTTTGAAACATGAAAATCTCTATGAACAAAAGTATCATTTTTAAAATTTAGTTTTGATAATACCAACTTAATTTCTTTATTAAATTTACTATTGAATATATTGATTTTTTTTTTATTTAATTTTTTTGGAACATACCAGTAACTAAATAAATTTGCCTCATCTAATAAGATTTTACTTTTATAATCTTTGATCAGGTAAAATTTATTTCTAAAATTTTTTATTTTTTTATCTTTAACTAATTGAATTTTATTTAAAATATTAATTACTTTTTTAAATATTAAATATTGATTTTTTTTATTTCTTAAAATTTTGATAAATAGTTTTTTTTCCAAGATCCTGTATTTCAATATAATTCTTTTTGTAATTTTGATTTAAAAGTTTGGGAGCGATTATATTGTTTTTGATTAAGATTTTATTAATTGAATCATAAATTAATAAATTTTTAATTTTTTCTCTATTTGAAAATACTATAATTGAATTTTTTTTAGTATTTCTATAAAATTTTCTAAATGAAGCATCTCCTTTAATTTCCTTAAAATCTTTTGAAAGTTTCATATAAAAAATCAGTCTAAACCATCAATTTTAACAGATCTATTATTTAACTCATTTTCGTAGTTAAAAATTAAATCTATAGTCTTGTTAAAGTTTTCTTTATTAATTAATTCTGGCCACTCAATAAGTGTAATTGTATTTTGATTTTTATCAAATAGATCTAAATTTATAACTTCAGACTTATCTTTCAATCTAAATAGGTCATAATGTTTTATAATTAAACCATCTGTCTCATACTCATTAAGTAAATTAAAAGTTGGACTTGTTACTTCTGTAATTTGTAATTTTTTTTTTATTTGAAATTGATTAATCAAATATTTTACAAAAGTAGTTTTACCTACTCCCATTTCTCCATATAAAAAGATTACTTCACCACCTGTCAGATAATTGGAAAAATTTTTAGCTAATCCTTTGGTCGTCTCTTCTAAAGATATATCTATTATGCCATTTTTAATAGCGATAGGCATCTGGCTTAAATGGACCTTCAGTCCCAACACTTATGTAATCTGCTTGTTCTTTAGATAATTTAGTAAGTTTAGCACCAACTTTTTTTAAGTGAAGAGTTGCAACTTTTTCATCTAAATGTTTGGGAAGTACATAAACTTTATTTTCGTAATTTTTATGATTATTCCAAAGCTCTATCTGTGCAATTACTTGGTTTGTAAATGAAGCGCTCATAACAAAGCTTGGATGTCCAGTTGCACAACCTAAATTAACTAATCTTCCCTCTGCTAATAAAATAATTCTTTTTTTACTTGGCAATTCTATTTCATGAACTTGTGGTTTAACTTCACTCCATTTATAATTTTTAAGAGCTTCAACTTGAATTTCATTATCAAAGTGACCAATATTACACAAAATTGCTCTATCTTTCATATCTCTCATATGATCAGCAGTAACAATATCTTTATTTCCTGTGGCTGTTACAACGATATCAGCTCTACTAATAGCCTCTTCCATCAGAACAACTTCATATCCTTCCATTGCAGCTTGTAATGCACAGATTGGATCTGCTTCAGTAACTAAAACTCTCGCTCCACTTTGTCTAAGTGATGCAGCACTTCCCTTACCTACGTCTCCAAAACCAGCTACGATTGCAATTTTTCCTGACATCATTACATCTGTTGCTCTTCTAATTCCGTCAACTAAACTTTCTCTACAACCATACAAATTATCAAATTTTGATTTAGTAACTGAGTCGTTAACATTAATCGCTGGTACTAAAAGAGAATTATCTTTTTCCATCTTATTTAACGCTTTTATTCCAGTAGTAGTTTCTTCCGAAACTCCTTTTATATCGTTCATTAAATCTTTATATTCATTATGCATTATTGCAGTTAAATCACCGCCATCATCTAAAAGCATATTTGGCTTCCAATCAGGTTTTCCAACAATCGTTTGTTTTATACACCAAAGATATTCTTCCTCAGTCTCACCTTTCCAAGCATAAACAGGTATCCCAGCTTTTGCGATTGCTGCAGCTGCATGATCTTGAGTTGAAAATATGTTACATGAAGACCATCTCACCTCGGCACCTAAAGCAACCAATGTTTCTATTAATACAGCTGTTTGAATAGTCATATGCAAACAACCAATAATTCTTGCACCTTTTAAAGGTTTAGTTTCTGAATATTCTTCTCTTAATGCCATCAATCCTGGCATTTCACTCTCAGCTATTGAGATCTCTTTTCTACCAAATTCAGCTGATGATATATCTTTAACTTTATAATCTTCCATGAAAAAGTTTTATACAGTTAACGAAAGACAAATCAAGTTAAGATTAGACACTTGGAAATTTTATTTCTACAATTGCACCATCCCTATCTAATCGATTTGATGCTACAATTTCACCATCATGAAGATCAACTAAATTTTTCACTATATTTAATCCTAGACCTGAATGTTCTCCAAATTTATCAGGTCTATTGCTATAAAATCTTTTGAATATTTTTGAAGTATCGTTCTCTTTAAATCCTTGGCCATCATCAATAATCTTTACCAAAATTTTTTTATCTGAGTATCTGATATATTTACAAAAATATTTTCACCTTCTTTACAAAATGAAATTGAATTATCTAATAGATTAGCGATTATTTGCTCGATTCTATTTTCAATACCATTAATAATATATTTTCCATTACCATTATTTTCATAATTAATTTTGATATTTTTTTTAACCTTTTGGATATTATTATAATCTTCAACAACTGATTGAATAATTGGCTCTATATTAATTTTTTTCATCTTTTCTTTACTGAGAGCTACTTCATCTTTTAGCATCTGAGAATAATCAGTTATTAGTCTTTCAATTCTTAAAACATCATGGCTAAGAATATTTAATAGTTTCAATCTTTGTTCTGAATTATTAGAGTCTTGAAGTATCTCCGAAGCACTTTTAAGAGATGCCAATGGGTTTCTAATTTCATGAACTAGATCTGTAGAAAAATTCTCTGCATGAGCAACTCTTTTTTGAAGCTCAATTGTCATATCGTCAAGTGAATTTGATAAAAGTCCTAATTCATCATTACGACTTTTCAAACTTTCAATATTTGTTTTAATTTGACTTTTATCTTTAATAACTTTTGTATAACTTACGAGATTTTGAATTGGTTTAATAAAATACCTACTTAAAACAAAAGAGAAAATTAGAATTACAAAACCCACTGCAATCGCTGTTCTAAGAACAAAAGCTTTCCTCTCATCAGTAGCTATTTTTATATCATTAGCATTTTCTGTAATAGCAATGTATCCAATATTTGAACTATCCTTGATTACATTTTTAATTGTAATTAATTTAAATTGATTAAGATCCTCATCTATGAATGTATGTGAATTTCCATAATGATCAGAACTTAAATATTTATTTAAAATATTTTTGAGAGATAAATTTTTAGATTCAGTTACATTATTATTTTTATTTTTATAGTTTCTATTATTTTCATTTTCATCTAAATTTTCAAATTCAATTTCATCTATTCTTGTAGAAAAAGATCTTGGATCAAGGTCTAAGGTATCTGTATCACCTACTATATTTAAATCATTATCAAAAAAAATTACTCTATCAAGATTTTGAAATATAAAACGTGTTGAAAATAAAAATTTTCTACAATCTTCAGCATTAAATTTTACATCTAATCTTATAAGAGTATTAATTGTATTATCTATAACACTTAAGTGCTTTACTGATTTCTTTTTAATTAGATTAGGCTGTACATTATTCAGATAAACAAATGTAAATAAGCTAATAATTGTAAATATTATAAAATTTATAAATAAAAATTTTTTTAATATAGATAGACTTTTTAAGTATTTACTAAACATTAGCTAACATTCCATCTATATCCACTACCATATCTAGTTTCAATAGCTGAAAAATCAGGGTCTACTTTTTTAAATTTTTTTCGAATTCTCTTAACATGACTATCAATAGTTCTATCCTCGATATCAGTATCTTCTCTATAAGCAATATCCATTAATTGTGCCCGTTCTTTAATAATTCCTGGTCTTTTTGCTAACTCTTTAACAATTAAAAATTCTGTTGTGGTCAGTTTATCCGGTAACTGTTTATCGTTCCATTCACATTCAAGTTGAGACGGATCTAATTTTAGTCTTCCATGTGAAATCAAATTTTTGTTTTCCTCCAAAACATTATTAGAATCTTTTTTTCTTAACTGAACTCTAATTCTTTCAATCAAAACTTTAATTGAGAAACCTCCAGATTTTTTTACAAAATCATCTGCTCCAAGTTTCAATCCTAACAGCTCATCAATTTCATCATCTTTGGATGTCAAAAAAATTACTGGTAATGATGTTTTTTTTCTAAGCTTTTTCAGTAATTCCTCTCCATCCATTTTAGGCATCTTTATATCAACTACTGCTAAATCAGGAGGTGTTCTAGTTAAACCAATTAATGCACTTTCGCCATCAATATAAGTTTGAACTTTGAAACCTTCTTTTTCTAAAGCTATACTTAAACTTGTAAGGATATTTCGATCATCATCTATTAAGGCTATTGTTTGTTTGTGCATTACTTATATAAAAATACTAAATTGTTCTAAATTGGGCAATCTAATAAAATTAATGAAGCATTCCCCAATTCTCTCCAACATTAACATCAACAGTTAGTGGAGTTGAAAATGAATGATAATCGCTTTGTGCAACACTGGTCATTTCTTCTTTTATTTGTTTGACCATTATTTTTTCATCCTTTTTTGGTACTTCGAAGATTAATTCATCGTGAATTTGTAAAAGCATTTTAGATTTGATATTTTTTTGTTCTAATATTTTTCTATCCAATCTTATCATAGCTAAACGCATAATTTCTGAAGCAGATCCTTGTATAGGTGCGTTAATTGCAGCTCGCTCTTGAAAATTTCTTACATTAAAATTTTTATCATTAATTCCATTAAAATGAGATCGTCTACCAAAAATATTATTTACATAGCCACTTTTTCTACAAAACTTGATTGTGTTATCCATGTATACTTTTATTTCTGGAAATTTAGCAAAATATGCGTTCAGAAATTCTTCTGCTTCATAATTTGAAACATTAATCTGTTTTGCTAAACCATACTGTGAAATTCCATAAATAATTCCAAAATTTATTGCTTTAGCTTTTCTCCGATGGTCTTGATTTACTTTTTTAATATCTATGTTGAAAATCTGACTAGCTGTTAAAGAATGTATGTCTTCATTATTTTTAAAAGCTTTTTTAAGTTCTTTAACATCTGCAAGATCTGCTAAAATTCTCATTTCAATTTGATTATAATCTGCAGAAATTAATAAATGATCCTTTTTAGCAGAAAAAGCTTTTCTAATATCTTTTCCATCTTCTGATTTTATTGGAATATTTTGTAAATTTGGATCACTAGATGCTAATCTTCCAGTTGTAGTAGCTGCTAATAAAAAAGAGGTATGTACTCTTTTTGTTGAAGGATTAATGTGCTCTGGCAGAGAGTCTGAGTAAGTATTTTTTAGTTTTGATACTTGTCTCCAGTCTAAAATTAATTTTGGAAACTCATGCCCTTTAAAAGCTAAATCCTCTAAAACGCTTGCACTTGTTGCAAAACTTCCTTTTTTAGTCTTTTTTAAGCCTGCAATTTTTAGATCATTATAAATTATTTCTCCTAATTGTTTTGGTGATGCAATATTGAATTCTTTTTTAGAAATTTTAAAAACTTTTTTTTCTAAGGTCTTAATCTTTTTTTCAAATTTTAAAGATAAGTGATTTTAAGAAACTTACTATCCACTTCAATTCCTTCCATCTCCATAAATGCAAGAATTTTAATTAATGGTTTTTCAAATATTTCGTAAATATTAACCATTTTTTCTAATTTCAAATTTTTGATAAACTTTTTGTATAATCTAAAAGTTATGTCTGCATCTTCGGCTGCATAATCTTTTGCTTTATCAATCTCAACATCACTAAAATTTATCTCTTTTTTTCCTGTTCCAACTATTTCTTTGAAAGAAATTGTTTTATGACCTAAATGAATTTCAGATAGCGTATCCATGTTGTGTCTATTTTTTCCTGCATCCAACACATATGACATTAGCATTGTGTCTTCCATTGATGAAATTGTTATTCCCTGTTTATATAAAACTATAAAATCAAACTTAATATTTTGACCAATCTTTCTTAACACTTGGATCTTCTAATAAAGGTTTTAGTTTTTTTATGACAATATTTTTATCAATACATTTTGATGATTTATGTCCAATTGGAATATAACAAGCTTTACCAATTTTAGAACATAGTGAAACACCTACTAAATCTGCTTGATGAGGATCTAGAGAATTTGTTTCAGTATCTACCGCAACCTCTCCTGCTTCTTCAGCTTCTTTTATCCATTCATCAATTTCATTAGATGTTTTAATTAAATGATAATTTTTATTATTAATTGCTTGTTGCTTTACTGATGATTTTTTTCACTTATTTTACTTGATAATTTTGGTTCACCATATGCAGATATGACTGAACTCAAAAGCCGATTAAATTCCATTTCTCTCAAAAATGTATAGAGCTTATCTTTATCTATTTCTTTTAACTTAAACTCTCTCAATTCTCTGTCAATTGGAGCATCTTTCATTAAAGTCACAAGCTGTTTACTAATCAAAGCTTTATCTTTATTTTCAATTAATGTTTCTCTTCTTTTATTTTGTTTTATTTCACCTGCTGATTTTAAAAGTTTTTCTAAAGTTCCATATTTATTAATTAGTTCTGCAGCCGTTTTAACTCCTATGCCTGGAACTCCAGGAACGTTATCACTGCTATCACCTGCTAGAGATTGTACATCTATTACTTTTGAAGCATCAACTCCAAACTTTGTGAGAATATCCTCTTCTGAAATAAATTTATTTTTCATAGGGTCAAAAATACGAACTCCTTTTTTGTACAATTGCATCAGATCTTTATCTGATGAAACAATTGTAACTTTAGCACCTTTCTTTAATATTTTTTCAGCATAAGTTGCAATTAAATCATCTGCCTCATAATTAGGTAGGTCGACTGAGGGTAAGTTAAAAGCTAGCACTGACTTTCTGATATACTCAAATTGAGGAGCCAAATCATCAGGTGCTTCTGAGCGATTAGCCTTATAGTCACTATAAATTTCATTTCTAAATGTTTTTCTTGCAGAGTCAAAAATTACGGCAAAATGTGTTGGTTTTTGTAAATTTTGATCTGACTTTGAGTCTTCAAGTAGTTTGAAAAGCATACTACAAAAGCCACTTACTGCTCCAGTTGGCAATCCATCACTTTTTCTAGTTAATGGGGGTAGCGCGTAATAAGCTCTAAAAATATATCCTGAGCCGTCAATAAGGTAAAAATGATCTGTTTTTTGAATTTTATCCATTAGATATCCTTAAATATTACAGTCGTATTAAAATCTGTATATAAAAAAATTTACTTTTTTTTAGTTCATTAATTTTATCTAGATTATTTTAGAGTTTGATAGTATTATTTTTTTATGGAGCTAACTAAAAATATATCTCAATCTAAATTAATAAAATCAGTGTTAGCAATAATACTTGGATCAGTAGCTCTAACTATCTCAGCTAAAATTAAAATACCTTTTTATCCAGTTCCAATGACTATGCAAACATTTGTGGTTTTGTTTTTAGGTATTAGTCTTGGATACAAAATTGGTCTTGCTAGTATAGGATTATATTTGTTTGAGGGAATTTTAGGCTTGCCTGTTTTTTCAAATTCTCCTGAAAAGGGTGTTGGATTGGTTTATTTTACAGGTCCAACTATGGGATATTTGATAGGTTTTTTAACTGCAGGATATTTAGCCTCAAAAATTAATGATAGAGATAATTTTTTAATGGTTTTAGTTAAACTTGTAATAGCAACCTCTACTATTTATATATTAGGATTATTATGGTTAGGAACTCTTATTGGCTGGGACAAACCAATTATAGCCTTAGGTGCTCAACCATTTCTACTAGCAGAAATTTTTAAAATTGTGCTTTTAGCTTTAATAACGAAACAAATTTTAAAGATAAGAAATTTTATCTAGGGGATCTTTTAGAGAGAATTCTTTGAAGAGTTCTTCTGTGCATTTTTAATCTTCTTGCAGTTTCAGAAACATTTCTATTACATAATCTCAAATACTCTGTGTATATGTTCCCATTTCACTCTATCTGCAGACATGGGATTTTCTGGAGGAGCAGCTTTTTTTGTAGGATCTGCAAGTAAAGCTTTTTCAACATCTTCTGCATCAGCTGGCTTAGCAAGATAATCAATGGCACCTTCTTTAATCGCTGCTACTGCAGTTGGAATATTTCCATAACCAGTTAGCATAATTATTCTGCTTTCATTGTTAGTAGATTGAATTTCTTTTACAACCTCTAGTCCGTTTCCATCTCCAAGTCTTAGGTCTACAACCGCAAATCCAGGTTTCTTAGCTTTAACCGACTCCACGCCTTTTTGTACACTTTCTGCTTGAGTAACTTCGAAACCTTTTTTCTCCATTGCTCTAGCTAATCTCTCCCTAAACGGATTATCATCATCAACTATAAGTAGAGATTTGTTCTCAAAATCGTTGATATTTTTAAGGACTACTTGTTCTTTCATTAATCTAATATGGAGATTAACTGACATAATTCAATGCCTATTATTTGCTTTACATTATTAATCTATGGGCTTAATAGGAGGAAATTTTAAAGTTTTTTAGCAATAAAAAGCTTTTTTTTATTAAATTTTTTTTGGAGGCATTTTAAATGCAAAAATTTAAATCAGTTGAACAAATAATAAATCAGCTGAAACCTGAGAAACCGATTTATTGTATAAGAAAGAATTCTATTCTATCTGCAGTAACATATTTTAAAAAAAAATTTCCTGGTAAAATCTTATATGCAGTTAAAACAAATCCACATCCTGCTGTAATTCAAACAATTATAGACAGTGGTGTAGAGCAATTTGATGTCGCTTCTATAGAAGAAATTAAAAGTATTAGAAATTTTAGCCAAACAGCAAAATGCTCTTATATGCATACGGTTAAAAGTAGAGAAAGTATTAAAGAAGCTTATTTTAATTATGGAGTTAAAACATTCTCATTAGATACTAAGGATGAGTTAATAAAAATAATTGAAAGTACAAATAATGCAAAAGATTTAGAATTATTTGTAAGAGTTGCAGTTTCTAATGAACATGCTGAAATAGATTTATCAAAAAAATTTGGTGCATTAAACTCAGAGGCCGCTGGATTATTAAGATTAGTTAAACAACATGCAAAAAAAATTGGACTGAGTTTTCATGTTGGTTCACAATGTATGCATCCAATTTCATATTCAAAAGGTATTAATGAAATTGGAAATATAATTAAAAAAACAAAAATTTTGCCTGATTACATTAATGTTGGTGGGGGATTTCCAACAATTTATCCTGACCTAATACCTCAATCTATGGATAACTATTTTAATGAAATTAAAAAAGGATTAGAAAACTTAAAACTTGAAAAGTTACCTGAAATTATTTGTGAACCAGGAAGAGCCTTAGTTGCAGAAAGTGGTTCTACAATTGTACGAGTTAATTTAAGAAAAAAACAAAAACTGTATATTAATGATGGTACCTATGGAACTTTATTTGATGCAGGAACACCAAATATAGTCTTCCCATCTAAAATGATTAAAGATAATTCAAATAAAATAATATCAAAAAAATTAACTGCTTTTGATTTTTTTGGACCAACTTGTGATAGCATGGATTATATGAAAGGTCCTTTTCTTCTTCCTAATAATATTAAGGAAAATGATTACATTGAGCTTGGTCAATTGGGTGCTTATGGTTTAACATTTAGAACTCAATTTAATGGTTATTATTCAGATGAAATCTTTGAAGTTGAAGACAAACCAATCATGACAATGTATGGCAAAGACATTAACAAAGCTAATTTGGTTGCTTAATGTCAGATCATAAAAACCCAGGTCATAATAGTAAAAAAGATTTTTTAAAAAATCCTGTTGAGCACATTGACATCACCTCATTTGATTCTAGAAAAATAATCTCTTCAATGGAAAAGATGTCCTTTGTATCAAGAGAAACAGCTAATGCAGCTAATATCTATAATGATATGTTAAAAGATAATGATTGTACAATATTCTTAACTTTAGCTGGTTCAACCTCTGCTGCCGGATGTATGAATATTTATAAGGATCTTGTTAAATATAATATGGTTGATGCAATTGTTGCAACAGGTGCTTCTATTGTTGATATGGATTTTTTTGAAGCACTTGGGTTTAAGCACTATCAAGGTTCGCAATTCCAAGACGATACTGAATTAAGAAATAATTATATAGATAGAATATATGACACTTATATAGATGAAGAAGAACTTCAAATGTGTGACAAAATTATATGTGAAATTGCTGATACGCTAGATCCAAGAAGCTACACTTCTAGAGAATTTATTTATGAAATGGGAAAATATTTAAAAAAAAATTCAAAAAAGAAAGACTCTTTAATTGAAACAGCTTTTGATAACGATGTACCAATTTTTTGTCCTGCCTTTACAGACTCAAGTGCTGGTTTTGGTCTGGTGATTCATCAAGAAAAAAATCCAAAACAACACATGACCATAGATTCTGTAAGAGAATTCAGAGAGCTTACTGAAATAAAAATTAAATCTAAAGGGTCAGGTCTATTTATGATTGGTGGAGGTGTGCCAAAAAATTTTATACAAGATACTGTAATTTGTGCTGAGCTATTAGGTAAAGAAGTTGATATGCATAAATATGCTGTACAAATTACTGTGGCTGACTCAAGAGATGGTGCTTGTAGTAGCTCAACTTTAAAAGAAGCAAGTTCTTGGGGTAAAGTAGATATTACAAAAGAACAAATGGTATTTGCAGAAGCAACAAGCGTATTACCTTTAATTGCGAGTGATGCTTATCATAAAGGTGAGTGGAAAAATAGAGATAGAAAAAACTTTACAAAAATTTTTAAATAAAATTGAAATATCTTTCTAATAAAAATGGATTTTTAGGAATTGACAATAAAGTTGATTTCAAAGAAAAAGTTGTTGTAGTTCCTTTTGGACTTGAAAAAACTGTTAGTTACGGTGGGGGAACTAAAAACGGACCCAAGGAAATTATTAAAGCTTCTCATCAAGTAGAGCTATACGATGAAGAATTAAACTGTGAACCATACAAAAAAATAGGTATTAAAACTTTAAGACCTTTCAAGATTAACAAAGACATTAGAAAAGCCCTCTCAAAAATGTCTAAAATTAATAAGGAAATTTTAGATAAAAAACTTTTTCCTATGACTTTTGGTGGTGAACACTCAATTACACCCGGGTGTATTGCTCCTTTTGTAAAAAAATATAAAGATATTTGTCTTCTACATTTTGATGCTCATGCAGATCTACGAGAAAGCTATAATGGAGAAAAATTTTCACATGCTTCGGCAATAAAAAGATGTTTGGACTATTCAAATGTTTCATTAATTTCTTTTGGTATAAGAAATATATCTAAAAGTGAGATTCCATTTTTAAAGAAAAACTCATCTAGGATTAATATTTTTTGGGCCAAAGATAAAAACAAATGGAATCTTAATAAATTTAAGAAATTAATAAAAAACAAAACTGTTTATCTAACATTTGATGTTGATGGTCTAGACTCAAGTATAATGCCTGCAACTGGAACTCCCGAACCTGGTGGATTATTATGGGATGAAACTTTAAATATTATTAGAATTGCTGCAAAAAATTCAAAAATTGTTGGTGCAGATATTAATGAATTATCGCCCATAAAAGGTTTTAACTCATATAACTTTCTTGTAGCTAAGCTAGCTTACAAAATCTTATCTTATAAATTTTTGTATTAAATTTAGATTGGCTTGTAACTGTAAGTAAAATTTTAAAAGGTATCAGCATTACTAATGATACAAATAATTTCACTGCTAAATCACCTAATGATAATGTTATCCAAGGAACTCCCGTTGCATAAAATGATATTGAAAAAAATAAAAAAGTATCGACTGTTGAACCAATAAAAGATGAAGTTAAAGGCGCTATAAACCACTTCTTTTTTCTTAGACGATCAAAAATTTGAATGTCTAATAGTTGTGCTGTTATAAAAGCAACTCCAGATCCAATTGCTATTCTTATAGAAATTAAATCAGCAAAATCAGTTGAGAATAAAAGAGTAAAAATAATCCCTATAAAAAAACCAAAATATACAATTTTTCTAGCTACAAATTTACCATAAAATCTATTGGCTAAATCTGTAATCAAAAAAGCTACTGGATAGCTAAAAGCTCCATAAGTAAGAATTTCACTTAAACCATAATAATTTATCGGAAATTGTACAAGATAATTAGAGGATAAAACAACTACTCCCATCAAAATTGATAGGGTAATAAATAGTTTGTTCATTAAGCAGATTTAGCTACAGGCTTTTTCTTAAAAGGGGATTTTATTAATATGCCTTTTTTTAATTTCTTTAATCTTGGTGATAAATTTTTATTTTTAACAGCTTTAAGAAATTCATCAAAGCTACCTTTTTTATCAACAGATCTAACACCGGAGTTACTCACAGTTAATTTTAAACTTCTCTTCATTAGTTCACTTGTGAATTTTACTTTTTTTAAATTAGGCAAAAACCTTCTCTTAGTCTTGTTGTTAGCATGACTAACATTGTGACCCTTCATTGGGATTTTACCAGTTAATTCACATTTTTTTGACATAATAATAGTGCCTATATAAGGGGAGATGGGTAATGCGTCAAGTTTAATACATTTAAGATAGAGTTTTATTTCCTATAATTTCAGTATAATTTTTAACTCCATCTCTGATTAATAATTCTTTTAGGTCTTTTTTAATAATTCCAGCAATATTTGGACCTTTAAAAACCATTCCTGTATATAGCTGAACAAGATCTGCTCCAGCTAAAAATTTATCATAAGCAGCTTGACCAGAGTCAACTCCGCCAACACCTATTATTTTAATTTTACCTTTTAATAATTTGTAAAATTTATTTATTAAAACATTAGATTTTTTCTCAATTGGTTTTCCAGATAAACCACCTTTTTGATGTCTTTGAATATTACTAAGTTTATCTCTCGTAGCCTCTGATGTGTTTGAAACAATTATTGCTTTTATTTCATGTTCTAAAAGAATTCCTGAGATCTGATTCACTTGATCTTCACTTATGTCTGGTGAAACTTTAACAGCAATGGGAATGTTTGATTTTAAATTTTTTCTTTCCTCTTCAATAGATTTGAGTAAATCTTGTAATTTATCACCTTCGTGGAATGTTCTTAAATTTTCAGTGTTAGGTGAAGAAATATTGATAGTTATATAATCTGCATCATCATAAAAAGTCTTTAATCCAATTAGATAATCATTCAATCTATCACTAGAGTCTTTATTGGGACCAACATTAATACCTAGCAAGCCTAATTTTTTGTTACGTTTAGTGCGTTGTTTAATAATTTCAGCACCCTGATTATTAAAACCTAGTCTATTAATTAATGCTTCATCCTCTACTAATCTAAACACTCTAGGTTTGGGATTCCCATATTGCTTCAAAGGAGTAATTGTTCCAACTTCTACAAATCCAAATCCTAATTTAAATAATGAGTTATATACCTCGGCATTTTTATCAAAGCCAGCTGCCATTCCTATTGGGTTATCTAAATCTTTATCAAAAATTTTTGTTTGAAATATAGGGTCATTTTTATTTTCATCAAATACGTTTGGAACTAAATTAAATTTTAATGACTTTATTGCTAGAGTGTGTGCTTTTTCTGGATCTACTTTAAATATCAGTGATCTTAGTTTAGAGAACATTATTTTAATTTATTTATTAACAACTCATTGGTTTCTTTTACACCAAAAAAGCTTATAAAAAATCCCATTCGGGGTCCATTTTCATCCCCAAAAACTACCTCATATATTAATTTAAACCAGTCTCTTAGATTATCTGCATAACCATTTTCTTTTCCTGTAGAATAAATCAAAGTTTGAATATCTTCTGGCGACATTTCATCTGTACACTTCTCAAGAGTTTTAACCAATGCCTCAAGAGCTAATTTTTCTGAGCTATTTGGTGTTTTGTATTTTTTCTGAGCTTTAATTACATCGTTAAAATATTTTATTGCGTAACCAACTAGACCATCAAAAATTGGAAAATTTGATTCAGAAATATCTGATTTATATTTCTTAACAAACTTCCATAACAAATCCTTACTGTCTGCATTACTGGTTTCTACTAAATTCAGCAACATTGAAAATGTCATAATCATTTCCTCTGTTGGAATTTTACCATTATGAACGTGCCAAACTGGGTTCATTAATAACTGAAGTTCATTTTGTTTTTTTGATTTTTCAATACAATCTAAATACTCATCAACAGCCTTAGGAACTATTTCTTTATATAATTTTTTTGCTCTTTTCGGATTTTGATACATGTATAAAGATAAACTTTCTGGTGATGCATACTCCAACCATTGATCAATTGTAATTCCATTTCCTTTTGATTTGGAAATTTTTTCACCTTTTTCATCTAAAAACAACTCATAAGCAAAGCCAGATGGATTTCTCTTTCCTAATAGATTTATTATCTTAGTAGATAAAATTGCACTTTCTATTAGATCTTTTCCATACATCTCAAAGTCAATATCTAAAGCATACCATCTCATTGCCCAATCTACTTTCCATTGTAATTTACAATTACCATTAAAGACGCTTACCTCTAATTTTTTTCCCTTATTATCAAAAATTATATTTGATTTTTCTTTGTTAATTTCGATGACAGGAATTTCTAAAACATGTCCTGTCTCTGGACAAATAGGTAAAAAAGGACTGTAGGTTTGTTGACGCTCCTTGCCTAATGTAGGAATGATAATATTCATAATCCCTTCATAATTTTCTAAAATAATTTTAAGTGTTGGGTTAAAAAATCCACTTTTATAAAGTGATGTAGAGCTTTGAAAATTATAATCAAATTTAAAACTATCTAAAAAATTTTTTAACATTTCGTTGTTATGTTCACCAAAGCTAGCAAATTTCTCAAATGGGTCAGGAACTTGAGTTAATGGCTTGTGAAGATTATTGGTTAATAATTCTTGATTAGGAACATTATCTGGAACCTTTCGCAAACCATCCATATCATCGGAAAATGTAATTATTTCAGTTGGAAAATCTGACAACTGTTTTAAGGCATTTACCATCATGGAAGTTCTTGCAACTTCACCAAATGTTCCTATATGTGGAAGACCACTAGGACCATAACCTGTTTGAAGAATAATTTTACCTTTTTTTTCTATGAAAGATTTTCTCTCTCGCAGTAATTTTTTTGCTTCAACAAAAGGCCAAGCACTAGTTTTGTCTAAATTTTCTTTTTTAATCATGAATTATGCTTCTAAAAATCTTAAATCAGTGGTTTTACTAATTCTTATAGAGTTGAAATTTATTTACCATAAAATAATGTTCTTTCAAAATGTCTAATTATAAAACTGTTTTTTTTACACTGGGGATTTTGCAAATAATACTTGGAGTATCAATGTTCATTCCTATTATAGCTCAAATTGCTTACTCTGAAATAGACTCATCATTTTTTGGGGCATCAATTGTCACAATAATTTTTGGAACTTTGTTTTTTTTATCAAACTTAGACCACGATAAAAAATTAAATTTACAACAGGCATTTCTACTCACTGCACTTTCTTGGCTGAGTATAGCAATTTTTGGATCTTTACCATTTATATTTTCGACAATAGAACTATCAGTGACTGATGCATTTTTTGAAAGTATGTCAGGAATAACAACCACTGGATCTACAATTATTTCAAATCTAGAGTTTACACCAAAAGCAATTTTGTTATGGAGAGCTATATTACAATGGTTGGGAGGCATCGGTATTATTGTTATGGCCATCACCTTAATGCCAATAATGAACGTTGGTGGAATGCAATTATTTAAAATATCAAGTAATGATTCATCAGAAAAAATACTTCCAAAATCTAAGGAGATAGCCTTAAGATTAATCTATATTTACTCAGGCTTAACCATATTGTGTGGAATGACTTATTGGTTATTTGGGATGAGTAAATTTGATAGCTTAACTCACTCTATGACCACAATAGCCACAGGCGGTTTTTCAAATTACAATCAATCTATTGGTTATTTTAATAGTATTCCAATTGAGATAGCCTCTATGATATTCATTATTTTAGGAAGTATACCATTTATAGCTTACATTAAATTTATAAGTGGGAATAAAAAAATTTTTTTAACAGATACACAAATTAAAACTTTTTTTAAAATTGTTATTACAGCAATTTTATTGTTATCTGCGTACTTATTGTTAAATAATTATGAAAATTTTAATTTAAGATCAGTTTTTTTTAATAGCATCTCTATATTAACAGGAACTGGTTATGTAAATTCTGAATACGATAGTTGGGGTAGTTTTCCGATCACTTTGTTTTTGGCACTAATGTTTATAGGTGGATGTGCTGGATCAACAACTTGTGGAATTAAAATTTTTAGAATTCAAATTCTATATTCATTTATAGCAATTCAACTCAAAAAAATTATTTATCCAAAAGGTGTATTCGTAATTAAATATGATCAAAGCTCAGTTGATGACAAGTTTATTGCATCAATAATTTCCTTTATTTATTTTTACTTTGTAATTTTCTTTGTGCTTGCTGCCCTGCTGTCTTTAACAGGTCTTGATTTTATTACTGCAATTTCAGGGGCTGCTACATCAATTTCAAATGTTGGACCAGGATTGGGTCCTATTATAGGTCCTAATGGAGATTTTTCATCTTTACCTGATATTTCTAAATGGATTTTAACAATTGGTATGATTTTAGGTAGACTTGAGCTATTTGCAATATTAGTATTATTCTTGCCATCTTTTTGGAGAAGTTAAAATGATTGAAATAAAAAAACAATCTCTATCAGAAACTTTTTCGGTTTATTTTGATAGAAGAATGACAAGAATACTACTACTTGGAGCCATCTCTGGTTTTCCATGGGTTTTAATAGGCAGTAGTTTGAGTTTGTGGCTCAAAGAAGAAGGTCTAAGTAGATCTACAGTAGGATGGGCAGGATTAATATTTGGGGTATACGCATTTAATTACTTATGGGCACCTCTAATAGACAGACTTCAAATTCCTTATCTTACAAAAAAACTTGGTCATAGACGTGGCTGGATAGTTTTAATGCAAACTGCAATTTTGATCTGCTTGATTGTTTGGAGTTTAATAAACCCAACAGAAAATCTTGCACTATTAATTACAATTGGTTTAATCATTGCCATTGCATCAGCAACACAGGACATAACTGTGGACGCTTTAAGAATTGAACAGATCGGTGAAAATGAGGGTAAATCAATGGCTGCTGGTGCTGCAATGGCAGTTGTTGGTTGGTGGAGTGGATATAAATTAGGTGGTGTAATAGCTTTATTTACCGCAGAATACTTTCAAAATATTGGCATAGCTAATTACTGGCAATCAACATTTTTAATTTTGGGAATTGTAGTAATCTTAATGAATATTGGGCTTATGTTTGTTCATGAAGTTGCTTCAAGTACCAGGAAGGTTAATCAAAGAAAAACTGACCAACTAATTCAGAGTAAACTTGGATCACAAAATCTTATTACAAATATAATTGCTTGGATAAGTGGAACCCTAGGGGGTCCCATAATAAGTTTTTTCAAAAAAAATGGATTTTCAATTGCAATAGGTATTTTAGGTTTCGTGTTTTTATTTAAAATAGGTGAGGCATTTTTGGGTCGTATGTCTATAGTTTTTTATAAGGAAATTGGATTTTCTAAAGGTGATATTGCTATTTATTCAAAAACTTTGGGCTGGGTTACAACAGTTATCTTTACATTGTTAGGTGGTCTATTTGTAATTAGATCAGGAGTTTTAAAAGCAATGTTTCTTGCTGGTATTTTAATGGCTACAACTAATTTATTGTTTACAGCATTAGCGTGGAGTGGAAAATCAGAGTGGTTATTTGCAGTTGCTGTAATTTTTGACGATATAGCAGCAGCTTTTGCAACAGTTGCTTTTGTAGCTTTTATTTCACTACTTGTAGATAGAACCTATACAGCAACCCAATACGCCCTACTAGCTTCTATAGGAACTGCAGGAAGGACTACTCTTGCATCATCATCTGGAGCTTTAGTTGATTGGTTAAATGGCGATTGGGGTACGTTTTTTATTCTAACAGCTATTATGGTTATCCCATCTTTGATTTGCTTATGGTTTATTAAAGATAAAATAAAACTTAGTGAAAAATAATTTTTTTTATAAGAAGGAATATTCAAATATTTATAAAACAACTTCTAGATTTTCAGAAGTTACCTCACAAATTCTATATGGAGAAAAATTTAAAATTTTATCTAAAAATAAAGATTGGATAAAAATAAAATCTTTATTTGATAATTATGTTGGCTATATCAAAAATGAAAATTATGTAAAAAACTATAAGCCATCACACAAAGTTTATAGTTTAAAAGCTTTTATTTATAGTAAACCTAATAATAAAACGAAATCTTTTTTACCTTTTGCATCAAAATTTTCGATAATTCATGAAAATAAAAATTTTTTACAATTTGATAAAAATAAATGGTTAAAAAAAAAAGATACAAAAAAGATTTATCACATAGAAAAGAATTTTGTTAAAATATTAAGATTATTTTTAAAAACTAAGTATGTTTGGGGTGGCAAAACTTACAATGGAATTGATTGTTCAGCTTTATTGCAGCTATTTTATTATTATAATAATTCCTTTTATCCAAGAGATACAAAAGACCAAATCAAATATTCAAGAAAAAAATTAAAAAGAAAAGTATTTAAAAAAGGTGATGTAATCTTTTGGAAAGGTCATGTTGCCGTGTGCATTAATTCTAAACAATTAATTCACGCTTATGGTCCAGAAAAAAAAGTATTAATTATGCCAATAATAAAAACAATAGAGAGAATTGAAAGAACAGCTAGCCTGTCTATAAAAAAAATATCCTCTATAAAATATTAACTTCTTCCAAAATCAGGTTTGTTAACATCTTGCTTTAATTTAATAATTTTTGTTCTTACTTTTTTAGTTTGAATTAATTTTTTTAAGATTGATTTATTATTTTTTGAATTAATATCTTTTTTAAAAGAATTTAAGTTTTTGATAAATAGATCAATGGCTTTTGAAATATTATTTTTATTGTTAAAAAATATATCTCTCCACATAATTTCATTTGAGGCTGCTATTCTTGAAAAATCTCGTAACCCACCTGCACTATATTTAATCAAATCATAATTTTGTATTTTTTCAAAGTCTTGTGCTGATTTTACTAAATTGTATGCAATCAAGTGTGGGAGGTGACTAGTTATAGAAAAAATTTTATCATGTTTTTCTGGACTCATAACAACTATTTTTGATCCAATCTTTTTCCAAAATTTATTTAGTATACTTAAATGATTTTTCTTAGTACTTTTCTCTTTTATCAAAACACACCATTTATCCTCAAATATATCCTGCCTTCCATGCTCTGGTCCACTTACTTCAGATCCTGCTATTGGGTGACTTTGTGTCCAGGAAATATCTTTTCTTAAAAATTTTTTAATAATCTTTGAAGACTCTATTTTTGAAGAACCTATATCAGTTATAATAGTTTTGGATAATAAGCATTTGTTCATTCTAAGAATAAGATTCTTATATTCATTCATTGGTGTACATAAAATAATCAAATCTGCTTTTACAACTCCATCCTCTAATTTTTTTATAATTATTCCTGGTAGTTTTAATTTTTTTATTTTTGTAATATTAGATTTTGATTTCTCATAAATATAAATCTTGTCAGCCATCTTCTTTTTTTGAATTCTTCTCAACAAAGATGATCCCAATAAACCACATCCAATAATTAAAATATTTTTCATATTAATTTAATATTTTTTTCACAGCATTCATAAATGCTAAATTTTCATTTTTAGATCCAATAGTTAATCTTAATTTATTTTTAATGTGATAACCATCTTCTGTAGATCTTAAAATAATTCCTTTTATTTTTAATCTTTCATAAAAATATCTTGCTGTATATTTGCATTTTTCAAAATCTAAAAATAAAAAATTTGCAGAAATTGGATTTGAAAAAATTTCGTATTTTTCAAGAAAGGATTTTAACTTTTCTGCATAATATAAGTTATGTTTTATTGAGCGCTTAATAAACTTTTGATCCTTAAGTGACTCAGTTGCTGCCATTTGTCCGATATGACTAACATTAAATGGAGGTTTTATAACATTTAATGCATTTATTATTTTTTTGGATCCATATCCCCACCCAACCCGTAAGGAAGCTAGTCCAAATATTTTAGAGAATGTTCTTAATACAAAAACATTATCTTTGTTTTTAAACAAATCTAATCCTGATTTGTAGTCAGAATTTATCATATATTCTGCGTAAGCATCGTCTACCACCAATAAAACATTTTTGTTCAATTTTTTTCTAAGTTCTAGTATCTCTTTTTTTGTCAAATAAGTTCCAGTGGGATTATTAGGGTTAGCAAGGAAAACTATTTTTGTATTTTTTGTTACTTTTTTGAGTATCTCAATATTTGAAATTTTATAGTTAATTTCTTTAGCAAATTTAACCTTTGCATCAACAATATTTGCATAAATTCTGTACATTAGAAAACTGTATTCTGGAACTACAACTTCATCTTTTGGCTTTAAAAATAATTGACAGATCATTTGAATAACTTCATCTGAACCTGCTCCACATATAATTTTATCTGGATCACATTTAAATTTTTTTGATATTTCTTTTCTTAAACTATAAGATTTACCATCTGGATATCTCTCTAAATTTAACCCTTTATTAGATATTATCTTGGTTGCTTTAGAGCTCATTCCCAAAGCTGACTCATTTGCTGATAATTTAATTATTTTTTTTAGTTTTTTAATTTTGGATTTACCAGGTTTGTAAGGCTCAATATTAAAATTTTTAAATTTTGGAGTGGTCATATTTTTAATTTATGAGTTCTTTATAGATAAAATTATAAATTTTTACATAGAATAAGACATTTTTTAAAAAAATTGACATAATAAATAACATCTAGTACAAAATTTATGCGCTGATTTAACTGAATTGCGAGCGCTTAAAAAAAACCGCTAAAATTGTTTTTTTTCTCTCAATTCAAATAATGGCTTTTATTATGAATAAGGAATTAAACTTAAAAACTTTAATAGTTAAAAAACCACTTAAACTCGATTGTGGAAAAACAATTAATGATTTTCCAATTGCATACGAAACCTATGGAACTTTAAATGAAGAAAAAGATAACGCTATTTTAGTTTTTCATGCACTTACAGGAGACCAATTTGTAACAGGCTTAAATCCAATTACAAATAAAGATGGCTGGTGGTCTTATGCTGTAGGTCCTGATAAGGCGATTGATACAAACAAATATTTTGTAATCTGCTCAAATGTGATTGGTGGATGCCTCGGCTCATTTGGGCCAAGTCACAAAGATCCAAATACACAAAAGGTTTTTGGTACTAATTTTCCTGTAATCACGATTAATGACATGGTAAATGCTCAGAATAATTTACTAGATCACTTTGGTATAGAAAAACTTTTTTCTATTGTGGGAGGATCAATGGGTGGAATGCAAGTTCTACAATTTATTAGTAATTTTCCAGATAAGGCTAAAACTGTAATTCCTATTGCGTGTACCTCAAATCATTCAGCACAAAATATTGCATTTAATGAACTTGGGAGACAAGCGATTGCTGCAGATACTAATTGGAATGGAGGAGATTATAATTCTAAAGATACTATACCCAATAAAGGTTTGGCAGTTGCAAGAATGGCTGCGCATATCACATATCTTTCAAAAAAAGGCCTCCAAGAAAAATTTGGTAGAAAATTACAAGAAAGAGAAGATCTTAAATTTGGATTTGACGCTGATTTTCAAATTGAAAGTTACTTGAGATATCAAGGTTCAGTTTTTGTAGATAGATTTGATGCAAATAGTTACCTTTATATCACAAGAGCTATGGATTATTTTGATTTAGCTAAACAATTTAACGGAAATTTATCAGATGCTTTTAAAGAAACCAAAGCTAAATTTTTCATAATATCTTTTACATCAGATTGGCTTTACCCTACTCAGGAAAATAAAGATATCGTAATTGCTTTAAACTCTATTGGTGCTGATGTGGGTTTTGTTGAAATCGAGTCAGACAAAGGACATGACTCTTTCTTGCTTGATGTTCCAGACTTTCTTAGTGCTCTTAAAAATTTTTTAGAAAAATCTTATACAGATAATTAGTTATGAAAAATGAATTTAAAGTTATTGCTGATTTAATTGAAAAAGATAAAAAAGTTTTAGATGTTGGATGTGCAGATGGCACTCTAATGAAATTTTTAAAAGATAATAAGAATATTAACATTAGAGGATTAGAAATCTCAAAAGATAAGGTACAAAAATGTATAGCAAAAGGTCTAACGGTAATTGAGGGAAATGCTGAGAAAGATTTAATGCAATTTCCTGACAAATCTTTTGATTATGTTGTTTTAAGTCAAACACTTCAGGCATTTTTAAATCCTGAACTAGTAATAAATGAATTATTAAGAGTTGGAAAAAAAGCAATAGTTACCATACCCAATTTTGGTTATTGGAAAATTAGACTTCATTTATTAACTAAAGGAACAATGCCTATAACCAAAACATTGCCTGATGAGTGGTACAACACTCCGAATTTACATATGTGTACAATTAAAGATTTTGTTCATTTTGTAAAATCTAGAAATTTTAAAATTTTCAAATCGATAGCTCTAAACAATGAAAACATATCCTCAATTAGTGATACTAATTTAGGTATTAAAAATTTATTTGCTGATCTCGGTATATTTTTAATTGAAAAATAATATGAGAATAGAAATAATTCCCTGCTTAAAAGATAATTACAGTTATTTAATAATTGATGAATCTAATAATACAGCATGTGTTATTGACCCAAGTGAAGCTGAACCAATTATTAATTTTATTGAAAGAGAAAATATTGCTCTAAAATATATTCTAAATACACATCATCATTTTGATCATATCGGAGGAAACATAGATCTAAAAAATAGATATAATTCAATCGTAGTTGGCTATAAAGATGATGCTAATAGAATTCCAAAGATCCAAGTTTTAGTTGAGGATGGTCAAATTTGGAAAGCTGATAACTTTGAGGCAAAAATTATTCATGTACCTGGCCATACAACAGGTCATATTAGTTTTCATTTTTTTAGAGAAAAACTAATCTTTACTGGTGACACACTATTTTCTCTTGGTTGTGGAAAAATTTTTGAAGGCACTCATCAAGAAATGTTTAACTCTTTAGGAAAAATAAAAAGCCTTCCTGAGGACACTAAAATTTATTGTGGACATGAATACACACTTCAAAACTCTAAGTTTTGCATCAAACATGAGCCTGAAAATGTAAATTTACAAAATAAAATATCAATAATTAATGAAAAGCTTAAAAAAAATCTGCCCACTATCCCCTCTAGTGTCAAAGATGAAATAGAATGCAATATATTTTTAAGAGCAAAAAACGTTGAATCCTTTTCAAAATTGAGAGATTTAAAGGATAATTTCTAGTTAATTCGACTTGACTAAAACCTTGCTACAACTATATTGCGGTAACTTAAATTTAAATTCTTACTATGTCATACGCTATAATAAAAACAGGTGGAAAGCAGTATAAAGTAAAAGCTGGTGAAATCCTGAAAATTGAAAAATTACCAGACTCAAAACCTGAGTCTAAGATAGAATTCAACGAAATACTTGCATATGGAGATGATAAATCTATAGAGATAGGTACTCCACATGTTGAAGGTGCTAAAGTAGAAGCTGATTTAATCAAAAATGGTAAAGACAGAACAATTTTAATCTTCAAAAAAAGAAGAAGACATAATTCAAGAAGAAAAAATGGTCATAGACAAGAACACACAATGATTAGGATTAACAAAATTTTTTCTAAAGATGGTAAAGTTTTATCTGAGGCAGAAAAAATGGTTAAACCAACTAAAAAAGTTGAAGCTGAAGTTAAACCAAAAACAGAAGTGGTAAATAAATAAATTAGGTAAGTTATGGCAACAAAAAAAGCAGGTGGATCATCGAGAAACGGACGAGATAGTGCTGGGCGAAGACTTGGTGTTAAAAAGTATGGTGGTGAGACAGTAATACCTGGAAATATAATTGTAAGACAAAGAGGAACTAAAATTTTTCCTGGCGAAAATGTAGGAATGGGTAAAGATCATTCTATTTTTTCAGTTGTAAAAGGTAAAGTTGTATTCAAAAAATCTAAAGCAGATAGAACTTTCGTTTCAGTAAAGCCCAATTAATAGTACAACTTAAATAGATGTTGTATTATGAAATTCCTAGATCAAGTAAAAATTTATATTAAAGCTGGAAACGGTGGTGATGGCTCACCAAGCTTCAGAAGAGAAAAATATGTTGAATATGGAGGCCCCGATGGAGGTGATGGGGGAAAAGGTGGATCAATAATTTTAAAAGCTGAGGAAAATCTTAACACACTTATAGATTATAGATATCAACAACATCATAAGGCACAACGAGGAGAAAATGGTGCTGGACAAAATCGTACAGGAAAAGGGGGTGACGACTCATTTTTAAAAGTGCCTCTTGGAACTCAAGTTTTTGAAGAAGACAATAAAACTTTACTATTTGATTTTAATAAAAGAGGAGAAGAGTTTGTTGTTGCTATTGGTGGTAAAGGTGGACTTGGAAATACTAGGTTTAAAAGTTCTACAAATAGAGCCCCTAGAAAATTTACCAAAGGTGGAATTGGAGAAGAGTTTACAGTTTGGCTTCAATTAAAAACAATTGCTGACATTGGAATAATTGGCTTACCAAATGCTGGAAAATCAAGTTTGTTAGCTGCTATAACAAACGCAAATCCAAAAATCGCAAATTATAGATTTACTACTTTAAATCCGAATTTAGGAGTTGCGTCTTATGATGATAAGGAAATTACTATTGCAGATATTCCAGGGCTTGTAGAGGGAGCTCATGAAGGCGTTGGTCTTGGTATACAGTTTTTAAAACATATAGAAAGATGCAAATCATTATTGCATCTTATAGATATTACTAACTTAGATTTAAATGAGTCTTACGAGCAAGTTAAAAATGAATTAAAAAGTTACAGCTCAAAATTAATTGATAAAAAAGAGCTTGTAGTGCTTAATAAAATAGATTTAGTAGATGAAGATACCGTCAAAGATGTAATTGATTATTTCTCAAAAGACAAAAGCTGTGAAATAATGACTATGACAACATTAGAAAAAGACTCTATATCTAAAATTAAAGCTAAACTATTGTCATATGTCTCTTAAAAATTCTAAAATAATTGTTGTCAAAATAGGATCTTCACTTCTCGTTGATAGTAATAAAAAGATTAGAAAAAAATGGCTTTCTAGTTTTGCAAAAGATATCAAAAAATTAAAAGATAAAAATCAAAAAGTAGTGATTGTAAGTTCAGGTGCAATAGCGCTTGGATGTAAAAAAATGAATATAAATAAAAAAACAATTAAACTTGATAAGAGCCAAGCTATAGCTTCAATCGGACAAATCGAGCTGATGAACTTATTTTCTCAAACATTTACAAAATATAAGCTAAATATATCACAAATTCTATTAACCCTTGAAGATACAGAAGAAAGAAGAAGATCTTTAAATGCTAAAAGAACTTTTGAAAATTTATTTGATTTAGGTTTTATTCCAATCGTTAATGAAAATGATACAATAGCCACAACTGAGATAAAATATGGTGATAATGATAGACTGGCGTCTAGAGTTGCACAAATTTCAGATGCTGACACTTTAATTCTTCTTTCAGATGTAAATGGTCTTTACACAAAAAATCCAAAAATTTATAAAGATGCAAAATTAATCAAAAATGTAAATAATTTAAAAAAAGATTTAAAAGAAATTAATATTAAGGGTGTTAATGAATATGGTAGTGGTGGAATGGAAACTAAAATTGAAGCAGCAAAAATTTGTCAATTAGCAGGCTGTAATATGGTTATAGCAAATGGACTAAACTTAAACCCTATTTCAATGATTAATGAAAAAAATAATTGTACATGGTTTAATTCTAAAGTTTCAAAGCTTGATGCTAGAAAAAAATGGATCATAAGTTCTGTTGCACCAAAAGGATCAATTATAATTGATGATGGTGCGAAAAAAGCTTTAAGATCAGGAAAAAGCTTATTAGCTGCTGGAATTAAAAAAATCTCAGGAAAATTTAGCAAAGGGGATCATGTAAAAATCCTAGATAAAAAAAACAACGAATGTGCAAGAGGTTTAAGTTCCTTTACATCTGACGAAATAGTTAAAATTATGGGTCATCATTCAAATCAAATTGAAAAATTATTAGGTTACGTTGCAAAATCAGAAGTTATTCACAAAGATGATATGGTAGAAATTTAGAATGATTAAAATAATGAACTTAATAGGTATTAAAAGCAGAAAGGCTTCTGAAAAAAAAATTAATTTAGATACTAAAAATAAAGTTTTAATTCTTTACGCTAAATTACTTGATAGAGAAAATAAATCGATTTTAAGAGAAAACTTAAAAGATATTAAATTTGCTAAAAGTAAAGGAATTAAAGAAAATCTAATTAACAGACTTCAAATTGATAAAGTAAAACTCAAAAATATCAAAGATTCTGTCATTAAAATTTCAAAACTAAAAGATCCTGTAAACGTAACTCTAAAAAAATGGAGTAGACCAAACGGATTAAATATAAAAAGAGTAACAATACCAATTGGTGTAATTGGTGTTATTTTTGAAAGTAGACCCAATGTAACATCTGATGTAGCAGGTCTATGTTTTAAATCTGGTAATGCTGTAATTCTAAAAGGTGGATCAGAAGCTATAAACACCAATAGAATATTGGCAAAATTATTTCGACAAGCTCTTAAAAAACATAATGTTGATGAAAATTATATTCAATTTGTAGACTCTACGGATAGAAAAATGGTCGACATTATGCTTTCAAAAATGAAACAATACATTGATGTAATAATTCCTAGAGGAGGAAAAAATTTAGTTAAAAGAGTTCAAGAGTTTTCAACAGTCCCTATAATCGGCCACCTGGAAGGTATCTGCCACACATTCATTGATAAAGATGCAGAATTAAATATGGCATCAAATATCATTTATAATGCAAAATTAAGAAATACAGCTATTTGTGGTGCAACTGAAACTATTTTACTTCATGAAAAAATAGTTAAAAAATTTTGTAATCCAATTTTAAAAAGACTTGAGAATGAGAATTGTAAAATATACGGCGACAATATCATAAGAAAAAATTACAAAGGTAAAGTTTATCCAGCTAAAGAAAAAGATTGGTCTACAGAATATTTAACAGCTGCTGTATCAGTTAAAGTTGTTAAAAGTTCTGATGAAGCTATCAATCATATAAACAAATATGGAACGATGCATACCGACTCAATTATTACTAAAAATAAAAAAACAGCTAGTAAGTTTTTAAAAAATGTTAAAAGCTCTATTGCAATGCACAATACATCAACACAATTTGCAGATGGTGGTGAATTTGGGTTTGGTGGAGAAGTGGGTATATCAACAAATACAATTCCTCCAAGAGGCCCTGTTGGTTTAGAGCAATTAGTTTCATATAAATACGAAATATCAAGTAAAGGAAAAATAAGAAAATAAATTATATATAGAAAATGAAAATTGGAATTTTAGGAGGTTCATTTGATCCAGCTCACAAAGGTCATTTGGCAATATCCAAGGAAGCTAAAAGAAGATTTAAACTTGAAAAAATTATTTGGGCAGTTACTAAAAAAAATCCTCTGAAAACTAAAAGCAAAACACCGATATCTAAAAGAACAAAAGATTGTAAAAAAATAATAGGATTAAACTCTTTTATAAAAGTAAAATTTTATGAAAATATTATTAAATCTAATAAGACTATTGACTTAATAAACCATCTTAAAAAAAATAAAAATATTGAAATTTTTTTTTTAATGGGAGCAGATAACCTAATTAACTTTCACAAATGGTATAAATCAAAATTAATTTCACAAAAATGTAATATCGTTGTATTTGATCGTCATGGTTATAAAAAAAATTCTTTAAAATCAAAGACATTTAAGAGACTCAATAATAAAACTCTTACTTTTGTAGAGTTTAAAAAAGTCAACATTTCATCTTCTCAATTAAGAAAAATTTGATAGTCTAACTGTAATTAATGGATAAAATTTCAGATCTTAAATCAGTGGTAATTAACACACTGGATCTCAACAAAGCACAAGATATTGTCACTATTGATCTTAAAGATAAAAGTTCGATGGCTGATTATATGATAATTGCAAGCGGTACTTCTTCAAGACATATTCAATCTTTATCTGAACAAGTTTTAGAAAAGTTAAAAGCTAATGGCATTAAAAATTCAAAAATAGAAGGTAAAGAAAGTAATGAATGGAAACTGGTTGATGGTATTGATTTAATTGTACATATCTTTCATCCAGAAAAAAGAAAGTTTTATGAGCTTGAGAAAATTTGGTCAGAACTAATTCCAAAAGAAAAAGTTATTATATGAAAAAAATTCAACTTTATTTGATAATTTTCTTATCATCTTTTATTTTCTCACATTCAATAAACTCAGCCGAAATAGATATTTATAAAAAAATTGACCTATTTGGTGAAGTTCTCGAAAAAATAAACAAAGAATATGTAGATGAAATTAATCAGTCTGAAAGTATGGACTCAGCTATCAATGGTCTTCTTCAGTCACTTGATCCCTATTCATCTTATATGTCACCAGAAATATTTCAGGAAATGCAAACAGAAACAAGAGGTGAGTTTGGTGGCCTTGGAATTGAAGTCAGTATGGAAGCTGGTGTTGTAAAAGTTATTACTCCTATAGATGATACTCCTGCATCAAAAGCAGGAATTAAAGCTGGAGACTTTATTGTAAAAATAGATAGTGTTCAGGTTCAAGGAAAATCATTGAGTGAAGCGGTTGATCTAATGAGAGGCTTGGTAGGTACTGATATTGAGCTTACAGTAAGGCGTCGTGGAGTAAAAAAAGCTCTCACCTTCAACATAACAAGAGAAATAATTGAAGTTCAATCTGTTAAATCAGACCTTTTGGAAAATAATATTGGATACATCAGACTAACCTCTTTTAACGACAATAGTAGTAATCAAATTAAAAAAAAAATTAAAAAATTAAAAGAGAATGAAAATTTAAAAGCATTCATATTAGATCTCAGAAATAATCCTGGAGGGTTATTATCTCAAGCAATAAAAATTTCTGACTTCTTTCTTGATAATGGAGAAATAGTATCAACAAAAAGTAGAAAAAAATCAGACAACAGAAAATGGTTTGCACGTAAAGGAGATATTACTGAAGGAAAAACTTTAGTAGTGCTGATCAACTATGGTTCTGCATCAGCATCAGAAATTGTGGCTGGTGCTCTTAAAGACCATAAAAGAGCAATTATAGTTGGTGAAAACAGTTACGGTAAAGGATCTGTACAATCAATAATTCCCTTAAAAAATAAGGGAGCTATAAGATTAACAGTTTCAAAATATTACCTGCCTTCTGGAAAATCTATATCTGAGGTTGGAGTAAGACCAGATATTGAAGTGAATGAAGAAGGTGATGAATTTAGAATTAAAACTGATACAGATAATCAATTAAATTACGCCATAAAACTACTAAACGGTTAACATGAATAAAAATTTCAGCGAATTACCGCTAAGAACTGGGGTAGGAATAATTTTATTAAATGATGAAAATAAAGTTTTTGTTGCAAGAAGAATTGATAATGCAAAAAAATTTTGGCAAATGCCTCAAGGGGGTGTTGATGAAGGAGAAGATTTTTTAAAAGCAGCCTTCAGAGAGCTAGAAGAAGAAACTAGTGTTAAAAGTGTTGAGTTAATTAAAGAATTAGATGGCACAATTACCTATGAACTTCCTGATCGTTTACTAGGAATTATTTGGAAAGGTAAATATAAAGGCCAAAAACAAAAATGGTTTTTAATGAAATTTGTTGGAGATGAAAAAGAGATTAATATTAAAACTAAAAACCCAGAGTTTTTAGATTGGAAATGGATAGATCTTGATCAAATCACAGAAGTTGTAGTCGATTTTAAACTACACGTTTATAAAGAGCTTCAAGAAAAAGTTAAAAAAATTATTAATTAATAGATTTTAATACTTCAATTTTTTGATCAACTAAATACTTAGATTGGTCATTTATTTCAGGATTATTTGCATCCTCTTCAGCTAATTTTAATAAATCTTGCTGTTTAGATTTATCTAAATCTGTAAGATTAAATATTGAGCTAGTTAGAATTGATAAGTTATTATTTTTAAATTCAACAATCCCATCCTCAACATAATAATTTTCATCTCCAGATTTTGATAAAATCTTAATAATACCTGGCTTTAAAAATGAAATGATAGAAATATGATCTTTCAGTATTCCCATCTCACCTTCAAAAGCAGGTACAACAACCTCTGAAACATCTTCTTTAATCAAAAAAGATTTTTCTGGATTTACTATCTCTATCTTAAACTCTTCACTCATTAAGCAGCAGCTTCCTTGGCCATTTTATCAGCTTTTTCTATCGCTTCTTCTATAGTTCCAACCATATAAAAAGCTGCTTCTGGAAGATGATCATAATCACCTTTACAAATTGCAGCGAAACCTTTTATTGTTGAATCTAAATCAACTAGTTTCCCTGGAGATCCAGTAAATACTTCCGCAACAAAGAATGGTTGAGATAAGAATCTTTGTATTTTTCTAGCTCTAGCTACAACTAATTTATCTTCTTCAGATAATTCATCCATACCTAAAATGGCAATAATATCTTGTAAAGATTTATAAGTTTGTAAGATTTTTTGAACTTCTCTTGCAACTCTATAATGCTCATCACCAACTATTCTAGGATCCAAAATTCTTGAAGTAGAATCAAGTGGGTCAACTGCAGGATAAATACCGATCTCTGCAATTTGTCTTGAAAGAACGGTAGTTGCATCCAAGTGAGCAAATGAAGTTGCTGGCGCAGGGTCAGTTAAGTCATCAGCTGGTACATAAATTGCTTGTACTGATGTAATTGATCCTTTGTTAGTTGTAGTAATTCTTTCTTGAAGGTTACCCATATCAGTTGCAAGTGTAGGCTGATAACCAACAGCTGATGGTATTCTTCCCAATAGGGCTGACACCTCTGAACCTGCTTGTGTAAATCTAAAAATGTTATCTACAAAAAAAAGAACGTCTTGTCCTTCTTGATCTCTAAAATACTCAGCTACAGTTAATCCTGTAAGAGCAACTCTGGCTCTGGCTCCAGGAGGTTCGTTCATTTGTCCATAAACTAGTGCAGCTTTAGATCCAGCTCCATCTTTCTTGATTACACCTGAATCTATCATCTCATGGTATAAGTCATTTCCTTCTCTAGTTCTTTCCCCAACACCAGCAAAAACTGAGAAACCACCATGTGCTTTTGCAACGTTGTTAATTAATTCCATAATCAAAACTGTTTTTCCAACTCCAGCTCCACCGAATAGACCAATTTTTCCACCTTTTGCATATGGTGCCAATAAATCTACTACCTTAATTCCTGTAACTAATATTTCTGTTTCTGTTGACTGATCACTAAATTCAGGAGCTGATCTGTGTATCGGCCACTTTTCTTTCGTTTTTACTTCACCTCTTTCATCAATAGGTTCACCAATAACGTTTATAATTCTTCCTAATGTTTCTGGACCTACTGGAACTTGGATAGGTGCTTTAGTATTTGTAACCTCGTCACCTCTCTTTAACCCTTCAGTAGCATCCATTGCAATTGTTCTAACAGTAGATTCTCCTAAATGTTGAGCAACTTCTAAAACTAGTCTATTGTCTCCATTTTTACACTCTAATGCTGATAAAATTTCTGGAAGATCTTCATTAAATTTTACGTCTACTACTGCTCCAATGATCTGTGTGATTTTTCCTTTGCTCATAATTATAAACTCTCTGCTCCTGATATGATTTCTATTAGTTCTTTAGTAATTGCTGCCTGACGACTTCTATTATACTGAATAGTAAGCTTATCAACCATTTCACCTGCGTTTCGGGTTGCATTATCCATTGCACTCATTCTTGAGCCCTGTTCACTAGCTGAATTCTCTAACATTGCCTTAAATATTTGTGTTGAAATATTTTTTGGCAATAAATTGCTTAAAATCTCATCTTCATCTGGTTCAAACTCATAACTGTCCTCAGATTTATCTTCCTCTGAATTTTCAACATTTAATGGAATTATTTGTTGTGCTTGAGGAATTTGCGTAATTACATTTTTAAATTGGTTATAAAAAACAGTACAAACATCAAACTCTTCAGCACCAAATTTTTCAATTACCATTTTGCCAACTTTATCAGCATCAAAGTAATTAGTGTGTTTAGAATCTTTAAATGAAATATTTGCAATTATTTTATCACCGTAAGCTCTTTTAAGTTGATCATTACCCTTTGAACCTACAGTGATGATCTTTAATTCTTTTCCATCTTCTGCAAGTTTTGCAAAATAACTTTTGGCTTTTTTAATTATATTTGAATTAAAACCACCACATAAACCTCTGTCAGAAGTCATCACAACACAAAGATGCACTTTATCATTACCTGACCCAGATAATAATTTTGGAGCATTTTCTTTGTCCGAAATCCCACTAGAAAGATTTAGAATTATATTATTCATTTTTTCTGAATAAGGCCTTCCCTTCTCAGCACTTTCTTGAGCTCTTCTAAGTTTTGCTGCCGCTACCATCTTCATAGCTTTTGTAATCTTCTGTGTAGACTTTACACTAGCTATTCTTTTTTTAAGGTCGTCTAAACTTGCCATAATGAATTAAGATTTAAAGTTTTCCTTTAATTGAGTAATTACTTCGATTAGTAATTTTTCTTTATCATCTTCAAGTTTGCCTGAACTTTGAATTGAATCAATTATTTCAGGTTTATCAGACTTACATTTTTCAATGATTTTGTTTTCAAACTCAGCAATATCTTTTAATTCAATATCATCCAAGTAACCTTTAACACCACAGAAAACTGAAATTACTTGTTCAGCTACTGTCATTGGTGAATATTGTTTTTGTTTAAGAAGTTCAGTTAATTTTGAACCTCTGTTTAAAAGTTGCTGTGTTGAAGCATCTAAATCAGAACCAAATTGAGCAAAAGCAGCCATTTCTCTATATTGGGCTAATTCCAATTTCATTGATCCAGAAACTTTTTTCATCGCTTTTGTTTGTGCTGAAGAACCTACTCTAGAGACAGATAGTCCAACGTTAATTGCTGGTCTAATCCCTTGGTTAAAAAGTTCAGTTTCTAGGAAAATTTGACCATCAGTAATTGAAATCACATTGGTTGGAATAAATGCTGATACATCACCACCTTGTGTTTCAATAATTGGAAGTGCTGTTAACGAACCTCCACCATGTTCATCACTTAACTTAGCTGCTCTTTCTAACAATCTACTGTGAAGATAGAATACGTCACCAGGGTAAGCTTCACGTCCTGGAGGTCTTCTTAATAATAGAGACATTTGTCTATAAGCTACAGCCTGCTTAGATAAATCATCATAAATAATTAATCCATGCATTCCGTTATCTCTGAAATATTCACCCATTGTACACCCTGTGTAAGGTGCTAAAAACTGAAGTGGTGCAGAGTCTGATGCTGTTGCAGCAACGATTGTTGTGTACTCCATTGCTCCAGCCTCTTCTAGTGTTTTTTGAATTTGTCTTACAGTTGATCTTTTCTGACCAATCGCAACATAAATACAATAAAGTTTTTGTTTCTCATCGCCAGACTCATTGATTTTCTTTTGGTTGATAATTGCATCGATTGCAACTGCAGTTTTACCAGTCTGTCTGTCACCAATAATTAATTCACGTTGACCTCTTCCAACTGGAACCAAACTATCGATAGATTTTAGACCTGTCTGCATAGGTTCACTAACTGACTGTCTTGGAATAATTCCAGGAGCCTTAACTTCAACTCTACTTTTTTTAACACTTTTATCTAATGGACCTTTGCCATCAATTGGATTTCCTAATCCATCAACAACTCTACCTAATAATTCTTTTCCAACTGGAGTGTCAACAATATTTCCAGTTCTTTTAACTGTATCACCTTCTTTAATATTTCTGTCATCTCCAAAAATTACAACCCCAACGTTTTCACTTTCTAAGTTTAAGGCCATACCTTTAGATCCATCAGCAAACTCAACCATTTCTCCAGCCTGAACATTATCAAGACCATAAATTCTAGCGATACCATCTCCTACTGATAGTACTTGCCCAACTTCGGTTACTTCTGCTTTATCACCAAAGTTTTTAATTTGTTCTTTTAGTATCTTTGTTACTTCTGAAGGATTTATTTCCATTTATGCCTCTATCATTCTGTTTTCGATTTGTTGTAATTTATTTTTAATTGAGGTGTCCACCATAGTACTTCCAACTTGTACTACTAAGCCTCCTATTAAACTTTCGTCATGTTTGTAGTTTAATTTTATTTTTGAACTAAAGTTTTTAGTAAGCTCATCTGTGATTTTAGAAATTTCATCACTAGATAGTTCTTTTGCAGACTTTAATTCAGCTTTTAATTCTCCTCTTTTTTTAGAACATGTTTCAATAAAACTATTTAAAATTTGTCCTACATAAAACAAACGTCTTTTTGTAACTAAAAAACTTAAAAATTTTTTTAATAAACTCCTCAAATTTATTATTATCAGAAATGCTATAAATAACTTTTAAAAGATCATCTTGATTATTTGTTGGATCCTTAATCAAATTTGAAAAATCTTTACTAGAGGAAATCAACTTTAAGATAGATGAAGATTGGTCTTCAACTTGTGAAAGAACGTTGTTTTCACTAGCAAGTTCATACAAAGCTAAAGAATATCTTTCAGCTGAAGTTATTGAAAATCCCTTATTTTTGCTCAACTTGGTACCTCTGTTATGTTGAAGATTATTTTAAAATCACGCATTAATTAGCATATGACCCTTATGTCTTCAAGTAGCACATTCGTTTAAAAGTCCTTTTTTTAAAGGTTAATTGAAGTTTATTGGATCAACATCAACTGAAAGTTTTATTCCTGATGAAAATTTGTAATTTGGGATAATTTCAGCAATTGAATTCTGTAATTTAAGAGATTTTGAGCCCCTAATTAACATTCTTATTCTAAATTTTCTTTTTAATCTAAAAATTGGTGCACTAACCGGTCCTAGAACTCTTCCATTAATTTTTTTTTCAATAAAATTTTTAAAATAAAAAGCTTCTTTTTCTAATTTTGCTTCATTGTCACCTGTTAAAATTAAAGAGATAAATCTTTGAAATGGTGGAAGTTTGTTTTGTCTTCTAATATCCAATTCTCTATCAAGAAAAATATCAGGATTACTATTTGTTAAATCAGAAATCATTTTAGTATTAGTATTATAAGTTTGAAAATACACAGTTGCAGGTTTCCCTGTTCTTCCTGCTCGTCCAGAAAGTTGATGGTATAATTGTAAGTTTTTTTCAGCTCCTCTTAAATCATGTCCTTGTAAGGAAAGATCAATATCAACTACCACAATACAATTAAGGCTTGGAAAATGAAAGCCTTTTGAAATTAACTGAGTTCCAACTAAAATTTGAACTTCATTGTTAATTATTTTTTCTAATTTTTCACTAGAACTTTTTTTATTCATTGTATCACTTGAAAAAATTTCAATTTTTTTTAATGGAAAGTTTTTTTTAACTTCCTCTGATATCCTTTCAACGCCGGGACCACTAAAAATAAATTCACAATCTCCATCTTTTACACAAGTTCTTTTTAAAGAAGATTTAAAGCCACAATAATGGCACAATAAATTATTCTTTTTTTTATGATAAACTAAATTAATTGAGCAATTAGGACACGAGTAACTATTGAAGCATTTGTTACAAAGTACATGTGGAGAAAACCCTCGTCTATTTAAAAAAAATAATACTTGATCATTTTTATCAAGATGAAAATTTACTTTCTCAATTATTTTTTTTGAAAGCCAAGATTGTTTTTCTAATTTTGTTTCATTAAGATTAATTATTTCATAATTTGGTAATGAGGCATTTTGATAACGTTTTTCTAATTTTGAAATACTATATTTACCTTTTTTAATATTTTCATAAGTTTCAATTGATGGAACGGCTGTAATTAAATTGATAGGGATATTTTCAAATGACGCTCTTGAAATAGCCATGTCTCTTGCATTATAAGTAACACCCTCGTCTTGTTTGTAAGATTGATCATGTTCTTCATCCACAATAATTAAACCTAGTTTTTTAAATGGTAAAAATAATGATGATCTAGCACCTATGACAACTTTGATTTCTCCATTTGCAATTCCACTCCAAATAATTTCTTTCTTTTTTTTTGTAATACCAGAGTGCCAAACTGCTGGGGTAAAACCAAAAAATTCTATAAATTTTTTTTCAAATTGACCTGTTAAGCCAATCTCTGGTAATAAAATTAAGCCCTGAAAACCTTTGTTTATTATGTCTTTAAGAGCTTCAAAATAGACCATAGTTTTTCCTGAACCGGTTGTTCCTTGGAGAACATGAACTCTAAATTTTTGATTAGAAACATTCATTTTTTTAAGAGATTTGTTTTGCTCTTCAGAAAGCTTTATTGAATTTTTTTTGATATTCGTATCAAAAATTTTGAAAACATCTTCTTGAATTTTTTCTACAGCATTGCTACTCAATAAAACCAATTTTAAGGCCATTCCTTTTGGAATTATATTGTATTCAGAAAACCAATTAAGAAATTTTATAGTTGTTTTTTTTAAAGGTGTTACATTTAGTTTTTTTAAAACATTCTTTATCTTAAAATTTCTATTATTCTTTTTTTCAAATTCATCCCAAACTACTCCTGTAATTTTAGATTTACCAAAAGGTACCACAACATAATCACCTACCTTTAAATTAATATCACTTTCGTAGGTAAAAGGATGATTAAATATATTTGGTAAAAGAATCGGTACTTTCATTTCTTAATAATATGAAAATTTATTAATAATGATACTTAAAGAGAGTATTTATTTAAAGATTAGTTAAAAAAGAATAAAACTATTCTTTTCTATTTATAATGGTTTAGAAATTCTTTTAAATCAATCTCAAAAGTCAATAACCTTCATTAATCAAATAATCCTTTTCCAGTTGAAGATACTGGGATTACAAAACTAGCTGGATAAGTTCTTGATTTATCTGTTATTGCATCTGTTATACCTAAATCTAAAAAAATAACACTGGCTGCTACCTTTTCACCTTCTATACTACTTGGAATGCTTCCCCAACCGTACATACCATTTGCTGTTTCACAATCAAATTCTAATGCATCATCAGATCTTCTAATCATTGTTGTAGATGGAACATCAACTAAATATTGTGCTCTTTTATTTGATAGTTTGCATTTTCCTGAACTTCCATCACTAAAGGAAAGTGATACTGGCACGTTAGCATCATTAATAATAGTGCCACATGAGTTTAAAATAATTAGTAATGGTATTAAGATATATTTTAACATGCTGCATTTATATTTTTTTAATTTTTAAAATTCAAATTTTTTATAGCTAAAATGGGTCAAATATTATCCTTTCGGCGTTTACTATAAATTTAAGAATTTTTTTAATAATTGATTATTCTCATTGGTACTAAAAGATAATTTAAAAATCTTATAGGATAATATAGGATTTTAAGAGTGTATTGCTCTTTTATCTACTGATAATGCTGCTTCTTTAACAGCTTCTGAAAATGTGGGATGAGCGTGACAAGTTCTTGCAATATCCTCAGAACTTGCACCAAATTCCATTGCAACACCTATTTCTGCAATAAGCTCTCCTGCATGAGGTCCAATAATATGTGCACCCAAAACTTTATCTGTAGTTTCGTCTGCTAAAATTTTAACAAACCCTTCTGCGTCATCTATGGCTTTTGCTCTAGAGTTTGCCATGAATGAAAATTTACCAATTTTATATTTCGTGTTTAATTCTTTTAATTGTTCTTCTGTCTTACCAATTGATGCTACTTCTGGTGTTGTATAAACAACACCAGGAATTGTATCATAATTGACATGACCTGATTGACCTGCAATATTTTCTGCTACTGCAATTCCTTCATCTTCTGCTTTATGAGCAAGCATAGGTCCACTTATAACATCACCTATTGCATAAATATTATTAATATTAGTTTCAAATGTATTGTCTGTTTTAACTCTTTTTCTTTCATCTAATTCAACTCCAACAGCTTCTAGGTTTAAACCATTGGTATTCGCTTTTCTTCCAACTGAAATAAGCACAACATCACAATCAAAATTATTTTTATTACCCTCTTTATCAACTGTTGAAACAACTGCTCCTATTTTATTATATTGGATAGCTTCAACTTTATTTTGCATGTTGAATTTGATGCCTTGTTTTTTTAAAATCTTCATAAATTCTGATGAAATTTCTTTATCCATGCCAGGGGTAATGTGATCTAAAAATTCTACTACTTCTACTTCTGCCCCTAACCTTGACCATACTGAACCCATTTCTAGTCCAATATAACCACCACCCACAACAACCATTTTTTTTGGAACCTTATCAAGTTTTAAGGCACCTGTTGAAGATACAATTACTTTCTCATCAATTTCTATTCCGGGTAAAGATACTGGCACAGAACCAGTTGCTATCACTATTTTTTCAGCTTCAATGATAGTTTCTTTATTTTGATCGTCTTTAATTAAGATTTCATTTTTAGTCTTAAAGCTTCCAGTTCCTTTATAATAAGCTACTTTATTTTTTTTCAATAAAAACTCGACGCCTTTAGTAAGGATTGTGACGGCTTTATCTTTACTTTTCATCATTTTTTCAAGATTCAGCTTAACTTCACCAACTTCAATCCCTTTACTGGATAAATTTTGAACTTTATGAAACTCCTCAGATAGATTTAACAAGCTTTTTGAAGGTATACATCCAACATTTAAACATGTTCCTCCAAGAGATCCTCTCGACTCAATACAAGCTGTTTTTAATCCAAGCTGAGCAAGCCTAATAGCACAAACATATCCACCAGGACCTCCTCCGATTACTACTGCTTGAAATTTTTCTGACATTTAAATATCCAAGAACAACCTTCTAGGGTCTTCTAAATTTTCTTTAACCATTTTTAAAAATGAAACTGACTCTTTGCCATCAATTATTCTATGATCATATGACAAAGCTAAATACATTATAGGTCTAACCTTTATTTCTCCATCAACAACAACAGGTCTTTCAACAATATTATGCATTCCAAGAACACCAGATTGAGGAAGATTAAGAATTGGCGTTGATAACATTGATCCATAAACACCACCATTACTAATTGTAAATGTTCCTCCTTGAAGATCTTCAATAGTTAATTTTCCATCTCTTGCTTTTTCTGAAATTTCTTTAATATTTTTTTCAATTTCAGCAAATGATAATTCATCAGCATCTCTTAATACAGGAACAACTAAACCTTTTTCAGTTCCTACAGCAAAACTTAAATTATAATAATTTTTATAAATTATTTCTTCACCATCTATTTCAGCATTTACAGCTGGGAAATTTTTTAATGCTACAACACATGCTTTAACAAAAAAAGACATAAAACCTAATTTTATTCCATATCGACTTTGAAAATCTTGCTGATTTTCTTTTCTCATTTCCATAATATTCGTCATATCAACTTCATTAAAAGTAGTTAACAAAGCTGCGTTTTCTTGGGCTTGTTTTAATCTCTTAGCTATCGTTTGTCTTAGTCTGGTCATTTTAATTCTTTCTTCTTGACCATACTTTGCTTTTCTTTCCGAAGGCTGTGGATTGACTCCCATTAAACTTATTAGATCACCTTTTAGAACTCTTCCATCTTTTCCTGAACCTTGAACTGAATTAATATCTATTTTGTTTTCTACAACAATTTTTCTAACAGCTGGTGAAAGTGTTTGACTTTCTACGTTAGATTTAGGTTCAGATTTTTCTTTTTTAGCTTTTGGAGTTTCTTCTTCTATAACCTCATCAGTTAAAACTAATGGTTCGTCTTGATCATTTTTTTTAATTTCTTCCTCAAAAATTTTTGGTTCTTTTTTAAGTGGGTCTAATTTAATTACGTTGTCTTCTTTTTGAATAGGTTTTTCTTTTTTAGCCTCCTCTTTTTTAACTGTTCCCGTTGATCCAATTTCTGATACTGAACCAAGCAATGCTCCTACTTCTACCACTGAGCCATCTTTTGAATTTATTTCAGTTAAAATACCTTTTACTGGCGATGGTACTTCAAGATTAACTTTATCTGTTTCAAGCTCTACAATTGGCTCATCTGCTTCAACTGCGTCACCACTGTTTTTTAACCATTTTGCTACTGTTGCTTCAGTAATACTCTCACCAAGAACAGGAACTACAATTTTTTCACTCATTTCTAATTATTCAAAAACCTTATTAATTATTTCTTGTTGTTGAGAAATGTGCCTCTTCGCATATCCGGTTGCTGGAGATGCATCAGGGCTTCTTCCTATATAAGAAATTTCGTTATTATTAGCCTTAATAGTATCTAATGTCCATTGGATATAATCTCTGACCGAAAACCAAGCGCCCATATTTTTAGGCTCTTCCTGGCACCAAAAAAACTTAGCTTTTTCAGCATATGGTTTAAGCTCTTTCACAAGAGTTTTTGCTGGAAATGGATAAAGTTGTTCTATTCTAAATAAAATTACATCGTCTTTTTTTAATTTTTCTCTAGCTTCTAATAAATCAAAATAAACTTTTCCTGAACACATAATTACTTTTTTAATTTTGGAACTTTCTTTTAATTTTATAAAACCTTTGGTTTGTGGATCTATTGCATGATCCCAAAGTATCCTATGAAAAGAATTCAACTTACTAAAATCTTCAAGATTTGAAACACAATATTTATTTCTAAGTAGAGATTTTGGTGTCATCATGATTAAGGGCTTTCTAAAATCTCTATGCATTTGTCTTCTGAGGGCATGAAAATAATTTGCAGGTGTTGTGCAATTCATAACTTGCATATTATCATTAGAACACAACTGTAAGAATCGCTCTAATCTAGCAGATGAATGTTCTGGACCTTGACCTTCATAACCATGAGGCAATAGCATTACCAATCCAGAGGCTCTTCTCCATTTTCTCTCTCCTGATGCAATAAATTGATCAATTACAACCTGTGCACCATTTGCAAAATCACCAAACTGTGCCTCCCATAAGGTAAGAGTATTAGGTTCAACCAAACTATAACCATACTCAAATCCTAAAACTGCCAATTCTGATAAAAAACTATCAACAACTTCAAATTGTTTTTGGGTGTTTGAAATATTATTCAAAGGAACGTATCGACTATTATTTTTTTGATTTCTTAAAACTGAATGTCTCTGACTAAAAGTTCCTCTCCCAGAATCTTGACCAACTAATCTTACTGGATATCCTTCTTCTAATAAAGATCCAAATGCTAAAGCTTCAGCAGTAGACCAATCAATATTTTGCCCTTTTTTAACGGACTCCTTTCTAATATTTAATATTTTGACTATTGTTTTATGTAAATTTAATTCATCAGAAGATGAATTTATTTTTTCTGAAATTTCTAATAGCTTTTTGGTATCTGCACCTGTTACCCCTCTTTTATCTTTTCCTTTTTCAGGCTTATAAGCTGACCACGTACCTTCAAACCAAGCAATTTTTGGTTTATAATCTTTTGCATTTTTAAATTGATCGTCAAGCAAATTTTTAAAAGTTTTGATCGAATTGTCTAAACTTTCACTTGATATAATATTTTCATCTACTAGTTTTTTTCCATAAACTTTTATTGTAGAGGGATGAGATCTAATTTTTTCATACATTAGAGGTTGGGTAAATGCTGGTTCGTCTCCTTCGTTATGACCAAACCTTCTATAACAAATCAGATCTACAACTACATCTCTATTAAACTTTAATCTAAACTCGGTTGCTATTCTAGCTGCATAAACAACTGCTTCTGGATCGTCTCCATTAGCATGAATTATTGGAGCATCGACCATTTTTGCTATGTCAGAAGGATATGGTGAAGATCTCGCAAATCTTGGGCTAGTAGTAAATCCTATCTGATTATTAACTATTATATGAATTGTACCACCAGTATTGTGACCAGGTAATCCGGACATTGCAAAACATTCAGCTACAACACCTTGGCCAGCAAATGCTGCGTCACCATGAATTAAAATTGGTATTACTTTGTTTCTTTGTTTATCTTTGTGAAAATATTGTTTTGCTCTAGTTTGCCCAAGCACAACTGGATTAACAGCCTCTAAATGTGATGGATTATCAGTTAAACTCACATGAACTGAATTTCCGTCAAACTCTCTATTAGATGAAGCACCTAAATGATATTTTACATCTCCTGCACCCTCATCTGATGAAGTTGCAAATTCTCCAGCAAACTCATTAAATATTCTTTTATATGACTTTTGTAATACGTTGGCTAAAACATTTAGTCTCCCTCTATGTGACATACCAATCTTAACTTCTTTTACTTGTGACTGACCACTAATCTTAATAATCTGTTCTAAAGCAGGTATTAAGCTTTCACCTCCATCTAATCCAAACCTTTTAGTCCCAACATATTTTGTATGAAGAAATTTTTCAAAACCTTCAGCTTGAATTAATTTGTTTAAAATTGCTTCTTTACCATTTTTAGTAAAATTTAAATTATCTTCTGATTTTTCAATTCTATCTCTAAACCATTTTCTCTCAGTAGGATTTGATATATGCATATATTCATAACCAACTGGTCCACAATAAGTTTTTTTTAAAAAACTTAATATATCTTTAATATTTGAATTCTGTTTGTTGATTACTCCACCAAGATAAATATTTTTTTGATAATCATTTTTTTTAAAACCAAAAGACTCTGGATGAAGCTCGTCTAAATAATCTGATTGAATCAATTCAAGTGGGTCAAGTTTAGCAATAAGATGTCCTCGTTGTCTATATGACCTAATCATTGAGACAGCTTTTATCGAGTCTTCGTTTGATCCAGATGAATTTAAATTTACACTACCATTCTCAGAAACGTTGCCATTGAAATTATGATCTTCTTGATCAATTTTTTTTTGAAGTTCATCAATATCTATTGTATTTTTTTTAGGCCCCCAAGAAGGGCCATTAATTTCTTTTGCAATAATATTTAATTCTTCTCCAATTCCTTCAAAATAGTCTTTCCAACTATCTGGTAAATCTGCATCTTTATTAACAAATTTAAGGTACATTCGTTCAATAAATGCACTATTAGATTTGTTTAAAAATGAAGTTTTTTCGTATTCAAGATTTTTTGATGATGACATCTATTTACTTAATATAATCCTCTAATATTATTTTTCAATTTGACAATTTATTAAATAAAGTTTTTCCAATTATTGATGGCGATTTAGCGACAGTAATCCCAGATTCTTCCATTTTCTCAATCTTATCTTCAGCACCACCTTTTCCTCCTGAAATAATAGCTCCTGCATGACCCATTCTCCGTCCTGGAGGGGCCGTAATTCCTGCAATAAAACCAACAATAGGTTTTTTGATTTTGTGATTTTTAACAAATTCTGCAGCTTCTTCCTCTGCTGTACCCCCAATTTCTCCTATCATTAAGATAGACTCTGTTTCTTCGTCATTCAAAAACAAATCTAAACAATCAACAAAATTTGTTCCATTAATTGGATCACCTCCAATACCAATACAAGTTGATTGACCTAAACCATTTTCAGTTGTTTGTGCAACTGCCTCGTAAGTAAGTGTTCCAGATCTTGATACGATTCCAACTGATCCTCTTTTATGAATATTTCCTGGCATGATTCCAATTTTGCATTCATCCGGTGTGATTATTCCTGGACAATTTGGTCCAATCAATCTGCTCTTTGATCCATTTAATTTTTGTCTTACTTTAAGCATATCTTGAACTGGGATGCCTTCAGTAATGCAAACAATTAATTCCACTGATGCATCAATTGCTTCAATTATAGCTGCAGCAGCAAATTTAGCAGGTACATAAATCATTGTTGCATCTGCACCTACGCTATTTTTTGCTTCAACAACACTATTAAAAACAGGTCGATCTAAATGTTTTTGTCCACCTTTTTTAGGAGTTACTCCACCAACTAAATTAGTTCCATATTTTATTGCTTGTTCAGAATGAAAAGTGCCATGAGCACCCGTGAAACCTTGGCAAATTACTTTTGTTTTTTTATTTACTAAAACAGACATGTTATTTTATTGCCTCAACAATTTTTTTTGCTGCATCATCTAAATTTTCAGCTGATATTAATTTTAATCCTGAATTATCTAATATCTTTTTTCCCTCTTTAAAATTTGTTCCTGCAAGCCTAACAACTAGTGGAACATTAATGTTTATTTCTTTTGCTGCATCAACAACTCCTTGAGCAAGAACATCACATCTCATTATTCCACCAAAAATATTTACTAAAATTCCTTTAACATTTTTATCTGACAGAATTATTTTTAGAGCAGCAGAAACTTTTTCTTTTGAGGCTCCACCACCTACATCTAAAAAGTTAGCTGGCTCTTTTCCATATAATTTAATTATATCCATAGTTGCCATAGCTAATCCTGCTCCATTAACCATACAGCCAATACTTCCATCTAACTTAATGTAAGCTAGATCATGTTTACTTGCTTCTATCTCTGTTGGATCTTCTTCATTTAAATCTCTTAGTTCAATAATTTCTGGATGTCTAAATAAAGCATTAGAGTCGAAATTTACTTTAGCATCCAAACAGATTATTTTTTCTTCTTTAGTTAAAATTAGTGGATTAATTTCAACCATATTTGCATCTGTGTTTATAAACATTTGATAAATTGATTTTATTAGTGAAATTGCTTGTATTTTTGAACTGTTACTTAAGCTGAAGATCTTAACTATCTCCTCACAATCTTTATCTGAGATTTCATTATTTATATCAACTTTAGTTGTTATAATTTTTTCAGGAGTATTGCTTGCTACTTCCTCAATATCCATTCCACCTTGATCACTAGATATAAAAGCTATTTTTGAACTAGCTCTATCAACTAAACAAGATAAATAAAATTCTTTATCTATATTTGAAGACTCTTCTACATATAATCTTTTAACTTCTCTTCCCTCAGGACCTGTTTGGTGAGTTACCAAAATTTTTCCCATTAGTTCTTTTGCTGCTTCACTTAATTCTTCAATAGTGTCTAAAATTTTTACACCTCCTGCTTTACCTCTACCACCGGCATGGATTTGGGCTTTTAAAACATATTTTTTTGTATTTAATGATTTTGCTTTTTCTACTAATTCATCAACTGAAAGTGCGAATACACCTTCTGGAACAGTCGCACCATATTTCTTTAAAATTTGTTTTGCTTGATGTTCGTGAATGTTCATTATTACTTAGAAAGATCAGGATCTATTTTAGATGCTGCTTCCCAAAGAGCTTTAACTGCATCAATAGAATGCATAAATTCTTTTTTTTCTTTATCATCTAAATCAATTTGCTCAATTTTTTCCACCCCATCATTTCCGATAATAACTGGTACGCCCGCATAAACATTGTTCACACCATACTCTCCATTTAATTGAATTGCGCATGGTAGTAATTTTTTTTCATCTTTTAAATATGCCTCTGCCATCTGAACTCCTGATGCTGCAGGAGCATAAAATGCAGATCCTTTTTCAAGATATTTAACTATCTCAGCTCCACCATCTCTAGTTCTTTGATTTATTTCCTCTAATCTTTCTTGAGAAATTTTTCCCTCTTTTACCAAATCAAGTAAAGGTTTTCCTGAAACTTTTGTAAATCTAGGCATTGGCACCATAGTATCTCCATGTCCACCCATTACCATTGCATCTATTTCTTTTACTGGAACATTTAATTCTAAAGATAAAAATAATTTAAATCTTGAACTATCTAAAATTCCAGCCATCCCAACAACCTTGTTAGCCTGTAAACCAGAAAATTTTTGAAATGCCATAACCATGACATCCAAAGGATTAGTAATACATATAACAAAAGCGTTAGGAGCATTTTGCTTAATTCCTTCAGCTACTTGTTTAATAATTTTTAAATTAATCCCTAACAAATCATCTCTGCTCATACCTGGCTTTCTTGGTACTCCAGCAGTAATAATAATTACATCTGAGTCTTTAATATCTTTATAGTCATCTGTACCTGAAAATTTTACATTAAAACCATCTACTGATGAAGATTGGGCTATATCAAGCGCTTTTCCTTTTGCTATTCCGCTAGCGACATCAAACAAAACTACTTCATCTACTAACTCTTTTGTTCCAATTAAATGTGCTAACGTTCCGCCTATTTGACCCGCACCAATTAAAGATATTTTACTCATTTTTTTCCTTATTTCATTGTTGGCATTACAAATTCCGCATTTGAACGAATACCTGATGGCCATCTTGATGTTACTGTTTTTAATTTTGTATAAAATTTTATTCCTTCCATGCCATGCATCGCACTATCTCCAAATAAAGATCTTTTCCATCCTCCAAAACTATGAAATGCCATTGGAACCGGAATTGGAACATTAATACCAACCATGCCGACTTGAATTTTACTTGCAAAAGTTCTACCTGCATCTCCATCTCTAGTATAGATACTGACTCCGTTACCATACTCGTGATCATTAATTAATTTAGCTGCATCTTCAAAAGTTTTTACTCTAACAACTGAAAGCACTGGGCCAAATATTTCCTCTTTATAAACTCTCATATCTTTTGAAACATGATCAAACAAACAGCCACCAATATAAAAACCATTTTCATAACCTTGAAGTTTTAAGTTTCTACCATCTACAACCAGTTTTGCTCCTTCTTCAACACCAAGGTCTACATAGCTTTTAACTTTTTCTAAATGCTCTTTAGTAACTAAAGGTCCCATTTCAGATGTTTTATCCATGCCCGGACCAACTTTTAAAGCTTCAGCTTTTTTTGATAATCTTGAGACTAATTCGTCACCTATATCTCCTACAGCTACTGCAACAGATTGAGCCATACATCTTTCACCAGCAGAACCATACGCTGCACCCATTAATCCATTTACAGCTCCATCTAAATCACAGTCAGGCATAACTACTAAATGGTTTTTAGCTCCGCCTAATGCTTGAACTCTTTTTTCATTTTTAGCTGAGTTTTCATAAATATATTTAGCAATAGGAGTTGATCCTACAAAACTTACCGCTTTTACATCTTTGTTTTCTAGTATTGCATCAACCGACTCTTTATCTCCATTAATAACGTTAAATACTCCATCTGGAAGTCCTGCTTCTGTAAGTAGTTGTGCTAATTTAATTGCACATGAAGGATCTTTTTCGGATGGCTTAAGTATAAATGTATTTCCACACGCTATAGCTATTGGAAACATCCACATTGGAACCATTGCTGGAAAATTAAAAGGTGTAATACCTGCAACTACTCCTAATGGCTGTCTCATTGACCAGCTATCAACATTAGTTCCAACATTTTCTGAAAATTCACCTTTTAATAAATGAGGAATTCCACATGCAAATTCAACAACTTCTAACCCTCTAGTTAATGAGCCTTGTGCATCATCATAAACTTTACCATGTTCGGAAACTATTAATTTTGTAAGTTCATCAGAATTTTTTTCTATTAATTCTTTAAATTTAAACATTACTCTAGCTCTTTGAAGAGGAGGTTTTAATGACCAAGTTTCAAAAGCTTTTTTTGCAACTTCAACAGCTTTATCCAAGTCAGATTTTGAAGCAAGTCTTACTTCGGACTCTTGCTCTCCAGTTGCTGGATTATAGACTTTACCCTTTTTATCAGATGAACCAGGGATAATTTTTCCCCCAACAAAGTGCTCTATTAATTTCATGAATACGGTCTTTTAAATCAAAAAAGCTTGTTAGTCTATTTAAACATTAGCTGTAGCAATCATTTTTTTTAATTCAGCAATTGCTTTTGCTGGATTCAAGCCTTTTGGACAAGCATTTGTACAATTTAGAATAGTGTGACATCTATAAAGTTTTAATTCATCTGCAACTTTTTTTAATCTTTCTTCTCTTTCTTCATCTCTACTATCTATGATCCATCTATAAGCCTGAAGAAGAACTGCAGGACCTAGATATTTATCTCCATTCCACCAATAGCTCGGGCAAGATGTTGAACAGCACGCACACATAATACACTCATAGGCACCATCAAGTTTAGATCTTTCTTCTTTTGATTGTACTATTTCAGTCTTTTCTTTAGTTGAATTATTTTTTAACCAAGGCTCAATTGATTGATATTGTTTGTAAAGTCCATCAAGATCACCGATTAAATCTCTTTTAACTTTTAAGTGCGGTAAAGGATAAATATCTATATCACCATCGATTTCTGCATGAGGTGTAGTGCATGCAAGACCATTTTTACCTCCCATGTTCATAGCGCAAGATCCGCAAACTCCATGTGCACATGATCTTCTGTAAGCTAATGTTGGGTCAATTTCATTTTTTATCTTATTAAGAATGTCCAAAACTTTTGAAGGACAATTATCCATATCTACCTCATAGGAATCTAATCTTGGGTTTTCCTCTGTAGATGGATCCCATCTATAAACATTAACTTTTCTTAAATTTTTTGAACCAGTTTTATCTTGATAATATTTACCTTTAGTGACTTCAGAATTTTTAGGTAAATTTATTTGAACCATTAATACACTCTTTCTTGTGGAGGAAAGTATTGTACTTCATTAGTTAAAGTAGATTTGTGAACTTCTCTATAACTTATTTTTGTATTTTTGCCATCACACCAAGCTAATGTGTGTTGCATAAATTTTTCATCGTCTCTTTTTGGATAATCGTCTCTCGCATGAGCCCCTCTACTTTCTTTTCTATGGTATGCAGAATCTACTGTGGTTATAGCTTGTCTTATAAGATTATCGAATTCTAAAGTTTCTACTAGGTCAGTGTTAAATACTAAAGATCTATCTTTGACTGAAATAGAGTCCATTCCATCATAAGTTTTTCTGATTTCATCAACTCCTTCTTTAAGATTTTTTTCAGTTCTAAAAACTGCACATTTAGCTTGCATAGTTTTTTGCATAGCAAGTCTAAGATCTGCTGTACTGTTATCACCTTTTGCATTTCTAAGTTTATCAAATCTATCCAAACATTTTTGAGTTTCAGACTCACCAATTTCTTCATGGGGTGTTCCTGGCTTAACTAATTCAGCAGCTCTTTTTGCTGCAGCTCTACCAAACACTACTAGGTCAATAAGAGAATTAGAACCTAATCTATTAGCTCCATGAACAGAGACACATGCTGCCTCTCCAATTGCCATTAATCCAGGAACAGTTTTTTCAGAACCATTCACTGTTAGAACTTCTCCTTTATAATTTGTTGGAATGCCTCCCATATTATAGTGAACAGTAGGTACAACTGGAATTGGTTCTTTAGTAACATCAACATTTGCAAATAATCTTGCAGCATCAGTAATTCCTGGCAATCTGCTTTCAATAATTTCTTTATCTAAATGGCTTAGATTTAAATGAACATGATCTTGGTCTTTTCCAACTCCTCTTCCTTCGTTAATTTCAATAGACATTGATCTACTTACTACGTCTCTTGATGCTAAATCTTTTGCGTTAGGAGCATATCTTTCCATAAATCTCTCCCCTTTTGAATTTGTAAGGTAACCCCCTTCACCTCTAGCTCCTTCTGTTATTAAAGTACCATGACCATATATTCCTGTTGGATGAAATTGTACAAATTCCATATCTTGCAGAGGTAGGCCAGCTCTTAACACCATTGCATTTCCATCACCCGTACATGTGTGTGCTGATGTTGCTGAATAGTAAACTTTTCCATAACCCCCTGTTGCAACAATTACTGTATGTGCTCTAAATCTATGAATTGTTCCATCGTTTAGATTCCATGCTATTAATCCTTTGCACTCTCCATCTTTCATCAACAAATCTAAAGCAAAATATTCTATAAAAAATTCAGTGTTATGTTTTAAGGCTTGTCCATAGAGAGTATGTAATATTGCATGACCTGTTCTATCCGCTGCTGCACAAGTTCTTTGAACTATGCCATTACCATAATTTTTTGTCATTCCACCAAAAGGTCTCTGATAAATTTTACCTTCTTCAGTTCTACTAAATGGAACACCATATTTTTCTAACTCTATTACTGCTTTTGGAGCTTCTTTGCATAAGTACTCAATACTATCTTGATCACCTAACCAATCAGCACCCTTAACAGTGTCATACATGTGCCATCTCCAATCATCTTCGCCCATATTTCCTAAAGCAGCTGAAATACCACCTTGAGCAGCAGAAGTGTGACTTCTTGTTGGAAAAACTTTTGAAATACATGCTGTTTTTAATCCAGCCTCACTTAAACCTACAGCAGCTCTTAAACCAGATCCACCTGCTCCAAGAACAACAACATCATATTCATGATCAATAATTTTGTAAGAACTCATTAGTTAAGATTAAATAAAAAAATAATTGTTAATATTGGAATGATTATAGCAGAAATAAATAATAGTCTGTTTGCGACATATTTGATTTTATCATCAGCTATATAGTCTTCAAAAACCTCACTTATAGTTAATGAAGAAAAAAAATAAGCAAAAATAATAAACAAGCTAAATAAAAACTTAGAGGCTGGGGTAGTAAAAAATTTTACGACCTCTAAATAGTCATTGTCATAAACATTTACAAAATTAATAATAAACCAAAACATTAAAGGTAATAAAATTACAGATGATATCTTAAGGAAAACCCATTTTTTTGTTGCTAAATTCATATTAAATAAAATTTTTACCCATTAAATAAATCAAAATAGTTAATAGAAATGATCCAAAAATAACCATCAGACCTGATATACGAGTTGTTTGTAATTCAAAACCATAACCCATATCCATTATTAAATGTCTGACCTCACTTAACATTTGAAAACTAAAAGACCAAACTAATCCCAGAACAATAAATTTACCAAAAATAGAATTTAGAAATTGATTTATAAAATTGTAGTTTGCATCTCCTAAAGTTAATAAAGAAACCCAAATACAAATTAGTGTTATCGCAACGATATTAATAATTCCTGTTATTCGATGTGAAATAGATACTAGAGATGAGATGTGCCACCTATAAATCTGTATGTGTGGAGATAATGGATTTTTATTTTCCATAAAAATTATTTTTAATTAATGTTTCTGCAATCTCTACAGCATTTAGGGCTGCGCCTCTTAAAAGATTATCTGATACAATCCACATATTTAAACCATTAGTCACAGTTTTATCTTCTCTTATTCTTGAAATAAATGTTTCATCTTTTCCCTCAGCCTCTAAAGGCGTTGAATAACCTCCATCAGCTCTCTCATCAACTACTTTACAACCTTCAAAATTATCTAAAGCTTCTCTAACTTTTTCTAATGTAAAAGATTTTTCAAATTCTATATTAACCGCCTCTGAGTGAGAGACTAATACAGGCAATCTTACACAAGTAGCAGTTAGATCTATATCGTTATCTAAAATCTTTTTTGTTTCATTTGTCATTTTAAGCTCTTCTTTTGTATAGCCATCATCTGCAAATACATCTATGTGAGGAATAGCATTAAAAGCAATTTGTTTTGTAAAATTTTTAGATTCAACTTTAGTGTTCTGTAAAACTTGTTTTGTTTGTTCTATCAATTCATCCATTGGAGCTTTACCTCCCCCTGAAACAGATTGATATGTTGAAACAACTATTCTTTTAATTTTAAATAAATCATGCAAAGGTTTTAGTGCTATAACGAGTTGTGCAGTTGAGCAGTTTGGATTTGCAATAATATTTTTCTTTATATCGTTTAAATGATCTGAATTTACCTGAGGCACTATTAATGGAACATTCGGGTCCATTCTGTAAAAACTTGAATTATCAATTACCAAAGAATGCTTAGCTGCAATTTCAGCGAAATTTTCTGAAATTTTTCCTCCAGCTGCAAAAAAGGTAATTTTTACTTTTGAAAAATCAAAAGTTTCTAAATCGATTACTTCATGCTCGTTTCCATTAAAACTAATTTTAGATCCAGCACTTCTAGATGATGCTAATAAATATAAATTATCTATAGCAAGTTCTTTCTTTTCCAGAACTTCCAATATTTTTCTGCCAACATTACCAGTGGCTCCAACGATCGCTATATTCATGATTTTGTTGAAGTTTATACTAAATGAAAGGTAAATCGCAAACGTTTCCGTTACAAATATTACCGTTTATCTCAGCTTTAACGCTTTGAGATACTTCCCAATAAGACTTTTTCATCATGGCTATTCCTATAACTTTTCCAAAATGAGGAGAATAACACGCTGACCTCAATTCTCCGATAATATTACCATCTTCATCTTTAAGATCTAATGATCCTGACAGATTAATTTCTTTAGCATCAAACTTAATACCCATAAGTTTTTTTTTAATCCCATCTAATTTAACTCTTTTTAATTCTTCCTTTCCTAAAAAATTGATCTCACTATCTAATGAAACATATTGATCAAATCCACATTCTAGGGGGTTATCGTTATTATCAAAATCATTCCCATACGAAAGCAGTCCACTTTCAATTCTTTCAATTAAATTTGGGCAACCTGGTTTAACATTGAATTCTTTTCCTGCCTCAAATAGGTGGTCGTACAATTTCTGTCCTGATTTAGTATCTTGAACATATACTTCATATCCCCCTTGTTTTGACCATCCTGATCTAGCAATTAAATGCTGTACTCCTTCAAACTCGAAAAAGCTAAAACCAAAAAATTTTAGTTCTTTTATTATTTTTCCAAACACTTTCTCCATCAAGTCAAAAGATTTAGGGCCTTGAACAGCAATAATATCAACAACTGGTTCAATAATTTTAACATCAAATTTATACCCAGATGCCAAACCTTTTGCAAAAAAAATTACATCTGAGTCAGCAATCGATATCCACCATTTATCTTCTGCTAATTTTAAAACTACTGGATCGTTCACTAAATTTCCTAACCCATCAATAATTGGACAATAATAACATCTTCCAATTTTCGATTTTGACAAATCTCTACAAGTCATCAACTGAACAAGTTTTGCAGAATCTTTTCCTTGAATTTCAACTTGTCGTTCAGCTGCAACATCCCAAACTTGAACATCTTTTTTTAAGTGCTCATAAGAGTCTGCAATAGATCCAAATGCAGCAGGTAACAACATATGATTATAGACTGTGTAAGCGGTTACGCCCTGTTTTTCTATTCTGGAAGTATAGGGAGTACTTCTAAGTCTTCTAGATTTTGCTATTGAATAATTTTTCATTTTTGTAAAAATTCCAAAACCTTTTCTCGTATTTCAAAAGCTTTTTCAATCATTATCATATGACCACATCCATTAACTACATGAGTAGTTGAATTATCAACCATATTTGCGAATTTTTTTCCAATCTCAATGTTAACCATTTTGTCTAATGCACCAAAGACAAACATTGTAGCACAATCAATTGTTTTGACGGCATTTGACCCATTCATATAATTGTTACAAGCAACAAGATCTACCCCCAAAATTTCACTAATATCTTTTGGAGATTGGATTATTCTTTTAATAGGATTTCCACCTATAAATTTTTTTGAACCTTCGTAACACCACTTCATCATTAGTTTAACAGCATCTGTATCCCCATTTAATGCTAAGTCTATTAAGTCTCTATTTACAGGCATTTTATAAGATCCCCCTATAAAGACTAATTTTTTTAATCTACTTCTATATTTATTTGAGTATTCAAGCATCTCCAAACATCCTTGGGAGTGACCAATCAAAATAACTTTCTCTAATTTTAATTTCACAAATACTTTTTCTAACCAGTCAGCAATCTCTTCAATTGTGTGAAGACAAGGACCCTCTGAATTACCATGTCCAGGCAAATCAATTGATAATACATTAAAGTTTTTGTTAGAAAAAAATTGCTCAACTAAAGACCAAACGATATGTGAAAGACCACTACCATGAAGAAAAATAATAGTTTCTTTTTTATGATCTAATTCTCGTCCAGCATTTGATGCATGAACACTTTTATTTTCTAGTTCGAATATCAAATAAATTCCTAAAACTGTTTTCTTAATTCAAATTTCTGAATTTTTCCTGTTGATGTTTTTGGCAATTCACAAAAAATAACTTGTTTAGGTACTTTAAACCCTGCTAAGGTTTCTTTGCAAAAGTCTATTAATTCTTTTTCTGTAGTCGGTTTATCTTGAATCATTTCTATAAATGCACAAGGAACTTCTCCCCATTTTTCATCAGGTTTTGCAACTACCGCAGCAATGGATACTGATGGATGTTTTGCAAGTGTATTTTCAATTTCAATAGATGAAATATTTTCACCTCCAGAAATAATAATATCTTTAGATCTATCCTGAATCTTAATATATCCATCTGGGTGCATTACTGCTAAATCACCTGTATGGAACCAGCCACCAGCCATTGCTTTGTCGGTTGCGGCTTTATCCTTGAAGTAGCCTTTCATTACAATATTTCCTCTAATCATGATTTCACCAATGGTTTTTCCATCTTGTGGAACTTCTTTCATTGTTTCAGGATCCATTACTGTTACTCCTTCAGTATTTGGATATCTGACACCTTGTCTTGCTTTAATTTCGTTCTGTTTATCTTCATCAAAACTATTCCACTCATCATTCCAAGAACACTGTGTGACGTGACCATAAGTTTCTGTTAAGCCATAAACATGCATTACCTCAAAACCAAGATCTTTCATTTTTTTAAAAATTATACTTGGTGGAGGAGCTCCTGCTGTTAATACATAAACCTTGTTTTTAAGTTTTTTTCGATCAGCTTCTGGGGCTCCTGTAATCATGTTTAATATAATTGGCGCACCACCAAAATGAGTTACGTTATACTTATCTATTAGTTCAAAGATTTTTTTAACATCTATGTTCCTAAGACAAACAGTTCTTCCATTCAACATTGGGATAGTCCAAGGATAACACCAGCCATTGCAATGAAACATAGGGACAATTGTAAGGAAATTAAGCCTATTTGGCATATTCCAAGCAACCGAACTTCCAGTAGACATCAAGTATGCACCTCTATGATGATAAACAACTCCCTTGGGATTTCCTGTTGTTCCTGAAGTATAGCTTAAAGATATAGCTTGCCATTCATCTTCTGGCATTTTCCAATCATAATTTTCATCACCTGTATTTAAAAAATCCTCATATTCCAGATCACCAATTTTTTCTAACTTCGACTGATCTGCATGTTTATCATTTATGTCTATGACAATAATTTTTTTATTAATTTTTTTTAAAGCTTTTTTTACTTCTACATGAAGCTGTCTATCTACAACTAATACTTTGGCTTCACTATGATCTAAAATATAAGCTATAGTGTTTGCGTCTAATCTGACATTGATAGTGTTTAGAACCCCACCTGTCATTGGAACTGAATAATGTGCCTCAAAAATTTCAGGAGTATTAAATGCTAAAAATGAGACAGTGTCCCCTTTACTAATTCCAATTTTTGACAATGCACTCGCAAATTTTACAGCTCTTTGATAAACTTCAATCCATGTATATTTTCTATCTTCATAAACTATTGCCTCATAATTAGGGTAAACATCTTTAGCTCTTTCTAAAAATGTTAATGGAGTAAGAGGAATATGATTGGCTTTATTTTTGTCTAAATTTGTATCGTAACTACTCATGATTAATTAAATTTAAAATTCATTATATTTGCACTTCCAGATATTGCAGATTTGTAATGAAATTCAGCTCTTGGTAAAACTTTATCAAAATAAAATTTCGCTGTGTTTATTTTATCCTCATAAAACTCTTTGTTAGTTTCATAATCAGTAAAACTTACTTCGAGTACCTTAATCCACGAATATGCTATTGATACATAGCCAAGCGTTTTTAAATAATCATTTGCAGCTGCGCTAACATCGTCTTTTTCAATTTTAATTTTATCTTCAATCCAACCTGTAAATTTATGCAAAATATCTAAGTAATAATTTAACTCTTTAGTATATGATTTCACTTTCTCATTTTTGCTATCACATTCACTTTTAACCATATCTAAAAATTTTTGAACAATATTTCCATTTTTATTTGAAAGTTTTCTAAAAACTAAATCAGCTGCTTGAACCGAATTTGTTCCTTCATAGATTGGAGTAATTCTATTATCTCTATATAATTGTTCAATTCCTTGATCTTTTGTGTATCCATACCCTCCATGAATTTGCATAGCATCATTAGTTATTTCCATTGCTAAATCAGTAAATAATGATTTTACAACGGGGGTCATTAGGGAAACATAATCAGAAGCCTCTTGTTTAATTTTATCATCTGGATGATAAAGACTAACCTCTGTTTGTTGTGAGAGCCAAAAACAAAGAGCTCTTTCTCCCTCAATTATAGATTTCATATTTAATAATGATTTTCTTATATCCGCATGTTCAATTATAAAATCTGCTCCATTTGTAGATTTTGTATTATTAGTTTTTCCTTGTTTTCTCTCTTTAGCGTAAGCCAAAGAATTTTGGTATGCTATCTCTGAAATACCTAAGCCTTGAATGCCAACAACAATTCTCTCTAAATTCATCATTGTAAACATAGCATTAAGACCCTTGTCTTTTGAACCAATCATGTAACCTGTTGCCTCATCAAAATTTAAAACACATGTGGCTGATCCTTTGATACCCATTTTACTTTCAATAGATCCTGTCGATATTCCGTTTCTTTGACCTATGGCTCCATCTTCATTTACAACAAATTTTGGAACTAAAAATAAACTTATACCTTTCGTTCCGGCTGGAGAGTCTGTTGATCTTGCTAAAACTAAATGAATTATATTTTCAGTTAAATCATGGTCACCTGATGTAATAAATATTTTTTGACCACTAATTTTGTAAGTGCCGTCAGATTGTTGGGTGGCTTTTGTTTTTAATAATCCCAAATCTGTTCCACAAACTGGTTCCGTTAAACACATCGTACCACTCCATTTGCCCTCAACTATTTTTGGCAAATATTTGTCTTTAATTTCTTTAGGCGCATGATGATTAATACAGTTGTAAGCTCCAATGCTTAGTTCACTATATAATTTAAAAGATAAACTTGCTGACGAAAGCATTTCATCAAAGAATGCACTAACTGTTTTTGGCATGCCCTGCCCACCATATTTTGGATCACATGATAATGAGGTCCACCCATCTTCTATGTATTTTTGGTAAGCCTCTTTATATCCTGGAGGGGTTCTAACTACTCCATTTTCTAAAATAGCAGGATTTTCATCTCCTATTTTTGCAAGAGGTAAAATTAAATTTTGGTTAATTTTTGCTGCTTCTTCTAAAATATCTTTAACTAGATCTGAACTGACTTCGTTATATTTTTCAAGTTCATTATAATTTTTGTTATCTCTTAATTTTTCAAAGAGAAATAACATGTCATCAACAGGTGCTGTATAATTTGGCATTCGGGAACTTTAGAATAATTCTAGAATTATTGCAATTTTGAAATTATCGCGTCACCCATTTCAGAAGTTGAGGTCTCTTTCATACCTTCAGACAGAATATCTTTTGTTCTAAGACCATCATTTAGTACGTCTTGAACTGCTTTTTCCAAAGCATCTGCTTCATTATCTAGATCTAATGAATATCTAAGAGCCATTGCAAAACTTAATATTGATGCAATCGGATTTGCTATTCCTTTGCCTGCAATATCTGGTGCTGATCCATGAATAGGCTCATACATAGCTCTCATTTCACCATCTTTGTTTTTTGCACCCAAAGATGCAGATGGCAGAAGTCCTAAAGATCCTGTAAGCATTGAAGCTTGATCTGAAAGCATGTCACCAAATAAATTGTCAGTCACTATCACGTCAAATTGTTTTGGGTTTCTTAAAAGCTGCATTGCACAATTATCAGCAAGCATATGGCTTAATTCCACGTCTTTATATTCTTTGTCGTGAAGCTCTTGAACTTCTTCTTTCCAAAGCTGACCCGCTTCCATTACATTTGATTTTTCACACGAAGTAACTTTGTTAGATCTTTTTTTAGCTAAATCAAAAGCAATTCTTGCTACTCTAGTAATTTCGCTAGTTGTGTATGTGTGAGTATTAATTCCTTTTCTCTCACCATTATCTATTGGTTTAATTCCTCTTGGCTCGCCAAAATATATTCCACCAGTCAATTCTCTTACTATCATTATATCTAATCCTGATACGATTTCTGGCTTTAATGTTGATGCATCAACTAATTGTTCAAAACAAATAGCAGGTCTTAAATTTGCAAATAATTTTAATTCTTTTCTAAGTTTTAGTAATGCTCTTTCAGGTTTTTTTGAAAATTCTAAATTATCCCATTTAGGACCTCCAACAGCCCCTAGCATAATCACTTCACTTTCTAAAGCTTTGTAAAATACTTCATCGGTTATAGGTGTTCCATGTTTATCATACGAACAACCACCGGCTAGATCTTCATCTATTTCAAAATCTAAAGATTTGTTATCATTAAACCAATTAATAATTTTTTTTACTTCACCAATAACTTCGGGGCCAATACCATCACCTGGCAATAAAAGTATTTTTCTTTTTTTAACTTTAATCATTAAAAATCCATGGTTTTTGATTTTTTAGATTTGTTTCAAAGTTTTCAATTTTATCTGACTTTTTTAAAGAAAGAGCAATATCATCTAATCCTTCAAGCAGACACTTTTTCTTAAACGGGTCTACATCAAACTTAATTTCGTTATTTCCATAAACTATTTTTTCATGATTTAAATCAACTGAAATTTCCTCTTTTCTGTTTGCATATTCTGATAATTCTTTAATTTTTTCTTCTTCTAGAATTATAGGTAAAATTCCATTTTTAAAACAATTACTATAAAATATATCTGCATAACTAGAGCTGATCACACAAGTTATCCCAAAATCTAATAGTGCCCAAGGTGCATGCTCTCTTGAAGAGCCACATCCAAAATTTTTTCCTGCAATTAGAATTTTTGAACCATTGTAAGGATTTTGATTTAAAATAAAGTCACTAATTTCTTTACCTTGATCATCATATCTCATTTCAAAGAATAAATTTTTTCCAAGTCCAGTTCTTTTAATTGTCTTTAAAAACTGTTTTGGAATAATCATGTCTGTATCAATATTTACTATCGGTAGATATGCAGGCACACTTTTTAATGTATTAAATTTTTGCATTAGTTTTGATACTTCCTCACATCATCTAGGCTTCCAGATATTGCTGCTGCTGCTGCCATACCAGGACTAACTAGATGAGTTCTGCCACCTCTTCCTTGTCGTCCTTCAAAATTTCTGTTTGAAGTAGAGGCACATCTTTCTTCAGGTTTTAATTTATCAGCATTCATTGCTAAACACATTGAACAACCTGGCTCTCTCCATTCAAAACCAGAGTTTACAAATATTTTATCTAAACCTTCTTGCTCAGCTTGCTCTTTTACTAAACCAGAGCCTGGCACAACCATTGCATTCACATGTGATGATATTTTTTTATCTTTTAAAATTTTAGCTGCTTCTCTTAAGTCTTCTATTCTGCCATTTGTACAACTTCCTATAAATACTTTATCTATTTTAATGTCTTTAGCAGCCATATCTGGTTTTAAACCCATGTACTTTAAAGCTCTTTCAATAGAATTTTTTTTATCCTCATCACTTTCACTTTGAGGGTTAGGAACTTTGTCATCTATAGTAATTACATCTTGAGGAGAAGTCCCCCAAGTAATCATTGGTAAAATTTCACCTGCATTTAAACTCAACTCTTGATCAAAACTTGCATCTGCATCCGTTTGAAGAGTATTCCAATAATTTAAAGCTTTTTCCCAATTATCTCCTTTTGGAGACATAGGTTTTCCTTTTAAGTAATTAAATATTTTTTCGTCTGGTGCTATTAAGCCTGCTCTTGCTCCACCTTCTATTGTCATATTGCATATAGTCATCCTTTGCTCAACACTTAAGGATCTAATTAGATCACCGGCATATTCAATGACTGAACCTGTTCCACCAGCTGTTCCAATTTTTCCAATAATTTGAAGTATTACATCTTTTGATGTCACACCTAAAGGTAATTGACCATTAACATTTATTCTAAAATTTTTTGCTTTTTTTTGAACTAGTGTTTGTGTTGCCAAAACATGTTCAACTTCAGATGTCCCAATGCCAAATGCTAGTGACCCAAAAGCACCGTGTGTTGCTGTATGACTATCACCGCAAACTATTACTGTTCCAGGTTGAGTAAAACCTTGTTCAGGTCCAATTATATGCACTATCCCTTGACGTTTGTCATCCATTCCAAAAAGTTGAACTCCAAATTCTTTACAGTTAGACTCTAATGTATCAACTTGTATTTTAGACTCTGCATCAGCTATTCCTTTTGTTCTATCTGTCGTAGGTACATTGTGATCTGCTACAGCTAAAGTTAAATTAGGGTGTCTAACTTTTCTATTTGAATTTCTTAAACCTTCAAAAGCTTGAGGGCTTGTTACTTCGTGAACTAAATGTCTATCAACAAATAATAAGGCTGTTCCATCATCTTGTTGATCAACCAAGTGATCATTCCAAATTTTATCGTAAAGAGTAGTGGACATTGAAAAAAAAATTATTTTTTTTCTGAAGGGCTTTCTGATTTTGGTTCTTCTTTTGAAGCCTCTTCTGCTGGAACTTTTGCAGCTGGTGCTGCTTCTACTGCTGGAGTTTCTTCTTTAGGAGCTTCTGCAACTGGTGCAACGTTTTCTTCTGTTACAGTCTCAGGTTTTGCATCAACATCTATCCCAATTTTCTTTCTTATTTTTTCTGCAATTCTTGCTGATTTACCAGTTCTATCTCTTAAGTAGTAAAGTTTAGCTCTTCTTACTTTTCCTGATCTTATTACTTTAATTGAATCTATAAGTGTTCCATATAATGGGAAAGTTCTTTCAACACCTTCTCCAAAAGAAATTTTTCTAACTGTAAAAGAAGAATTTAAATCTCTACTTTTTTTAGCAATACAAACACCTTCAAAATATTGAATTCTTTCTTTTTTACCTTCTGTAATTCTAACACCAACTTTAACTACATCTCCTGGATAGAAATCTGGAATTTTTTTCTCTGATAGTATTTTTTTAACGTTGTGTTGGTTTATTTCTTCAATTGTTTTCATATCAATATTTATCAAGTTAATTCTTCTTATATTTTTGCCATAAATCTGGTCTTCGGACGCGTGTTATAGCCTCAGATTGAGATAAACGCCAGTCTTTAATTTTACTGTGATCACCAGATAATAGTACTTCTGGAACAGCTTTTTCCTCCCAAATTTGAGGTTTTGTGTATTGTGGGTACTCCAATAAACCATTTTCAAAACTTTCTTCAACCCTAGAGTTTTCATTGCCCAAAACTCCAGGCAAAAGTCTTAATATGCTGTCAATCACAACAAATGCTGCTGTTTCTCCTCCTGATAAAATATAGTCTCCAATACTTATCTCCTCTATGTTTCGAGTAGATAGCACTCTTTCATCAACACCTTCAAAATGACCACAAATGAAAGATACCGATTTCTCATTTGATAATTCTCGAGCATAATTTTGATCAAATTTTTTACCTTTTGGTGATAAATAAATTACTTTTTCACCTTCAATTTTATTTTTATCTAAAGATTTTGCTAGAATATCTGCTTTTAAAAGCATCCCAGAACCTCCTCCATAGGGAGTGTCATCAACTGTTTTGTGTTTGTCTTCAGCTGCATCTCTAATGTTTACAATATTTAAATTCCATAAATTTTTAGATAAAGCTTTTCCATATAGGCCTTTTGATAAAGGCCCAGGAAAAACTTCTGGATAAAGTGTAAACACTTGAGCTTGCCACATAAATAATTTTTTAAATTATTTTTGTTCTTCTTTAGGAGCCTCTGCTGCTGGTGCCGCTTCTGCTGCTGGAGCTTCTTCTTTAGGAGCCTCTGCTGCTGGTGCCGCTTCTGCTGCTGGAGCTTCTTCTTTAGGAGCCTCTGCTGCTGGTGCCGCTTCTGCTGCTGGAGCTTCTTCTTTAGGAGCCTCTGCTGCTGGTGCCGCTTTAGGAGCTGCTGGAGCTTCTTCACCTTCTTTTTTTCTCTCTTTTTTTGGAACAGCTTTTTTAGGATTGTTACCATTTGCAGGCATTGGCATTAATTCGTTTTCACCTAAAATTCTAGCAACTCTAGTTGTTGGTTGAGCACCTTGACCTAACCAATACTTAATTCTTTCAGCTTCAAGACCAACTCTTTCTTTTTTATCTTTAGGTAAAAGAGGATTAAAAAATCCCACTTTCTCAATAAATCTTCCGTCTCTTGCGAAACGACTATCTGCTACAACAACTTTGTAAACGGGTCGTTTTTTTGTTCCACCTCTTGATAATCTTAGTTTTAACATTCTTTCTCCTTTTTATTATTTTAATTGATTAAATAGCTCTGGCGGTATCCCTTTATCAGACATACCTTTCAGATTTCCTTTTGACATCTTCTTCATCATTTCAGACATCATTTTAAATTGCTTTAGCAATTTATTGATAGTGGCTGGATCTGTGCCAGAGCCATTAGCAATTCTTTTTTTTCTAGAACCATCAATAAGTTTTGGGTTCTCTCTTTCTCTTTTAGTCATCGACAAAATAATAGCTTCATTTTTTGTAATAATACTTTCATCAATTCCAGCTGAGTCCATTTGAGATTTCATTTTTGAAACACCAGGCATAAAAGACATTATGCCCTCAATACCTCCCATTTTTTTCATTTGTCTCAACTGAGTTAGATAATCTTGCATTGAAAATTGGCCTTTTTTTAAATTCTCCTCTGCTTTTTTAATATTTTCTTCACCTAAATCTTGTGCAGCTTTTTCAACGAGAGATACTATGTCTCCCATTCCAAGAATTCTGTTAGCTATTCTATCGGGGTGGAATACTTCAAGATTATCAATTTTTTCACCAATACCTAAAAATTTAATTGGGACATCAGAAACATATTTCATACTAACTGCAGCACCACCTCTTGCATCTCCATCTGCTCTAGTTAAAATTATTCCTGAAAGATTGACAGTATTTTTAAACTCTTTAGCAACTGATGCAGCAACTTGTCCAGTTAAAGAATCTGCAACTAAAAAAGTTTCTGTAGGATTTATAACATTTTCAATTTGCTTAATTTCACTCATCATTTGTAAATCAATTTGAGTTCTACCAGCAGTGTCGAATAAAATAATCTCAGCTCCATTTAAATTGGCTGCACTAATTGCCCTTTGACAAATATCTGTCGGTTGCTGACCTTCAATAATAGGCAAAGTTAAAATGTTATTTTGTTCCCCAAGTGATTTAAGTTGTTCCTGCGCAGCGGGTCTATAAATATCAAGACTGACCATCATTACTTTTTTCTTTTTATTGGCCTCTAAATATTTAGCTAATTTTGCAGTAGTTGTTGTTTTTCCCGAACCTTGTAATCCAACAAGCATCATAGGAACTGGCGGCACAGCACTAAGATTTATCTCATTATTTGATCCACCTAAAAGATTAACTAATTCATCATAAACAATTTTTACAACCATATCTCCAGGAGAGGTTGACCTAATAATTTCTTGACCTAAAACTTTTGGTTTTACATTTTCGATAAATTCTTTAGCTACTTCTAAGGTAACATCGGCCTCTAATAGAGCCTGCCTGATGCCTTTTAAGCCTTCGTCTACTTGAGCTTCATCAAGTGAAGGGGCTTTTTTTAAAGAAGAAAAAATTTCTTCGAATTTACTTGTTAAATTTTCAAACATAATTATTACGCACAGCAGTAATCGCACTAGTGGGCGAAGCCTCGCTGACTAGTGTCGATCTCTTTGTTTCCAAAGACACCGCAAAGTTAATGTTTTTGCGGAAACGAGGACAACCTATAATAGAGGTTCAAAAAGTCAATAAATAAGTTAAATATCTATATATGGATATTAAAGCTTTTAAAATGGATGGTTTAGGCAATGATTTTGTGATTATTGATCAAAGAAGTCAAAATTATAATCTAACCAAAGATCAGATTGTTAAAATATGTGATCGTAATTTTATTGGATGTGATCAGCTAATATTTATTAAAAAAAATAATGAGAAAGATGCTGGATTAGAGTTCTATAATTCAGATGGAAGCATTTCTGGTGCATGTGGGAATGGCACTAGATGTGTGGCTGATCTTTTATCAAAAGAAAATAATGATAAAGAAATTATACTTTGGACTTCTTCTGGTGCATTAAAATCTCAGATTTTAGGTGATAATTTAGTAGAAACTGAAATTGGAGTTCCAAAAATTAATTGGAATGAAATTCCATTAGATCAAAATTTAGATACAAAAAATTTAAAAATTAAAATTGTTAACAAAAATAATATCGAACATATAGGTGGTACTTCTGTAAATGTAGGAAATCCCCATGTTGTTTTTTTTGTAGATAATATTGAAGACTATAATTTAAAAAAAATTGGACCTGAGATAGAAAATCATAAATATTTTCCAGAAAAATGTAATGTCACCCTTGCACAAGTTATTAATAAAAAATTAATTAAAGTTAAGGTTTGGGAGCGAGGAGCTGGTCTTACAAAAGCGTGTGGAACAGCTGCATGTGCTACTGCTGTGGCAGCAAATATTAATGAACTAACTGATAAAACAACTGATATTGAGTTTGCACTTGGTAGATTATCAATATCAATTGATGAAAATAATAGTATTCATATGAAAGGACCTGTCTCAGATATTAAGAATATTGAGATTAATATTTAATGGGAATTTTTGATAAATTTAAATCTGGTTTTAAGAAAAGCGCATCTGCCTTAACATCTGGTTTAAGAGATATAGTTGTAAAAAAAGAAATAGATGACAAAACATTAGATAAAATTGAGGAATATTTAATTCAATCAGATGTCGGGGTTATTGCTGCTTCAGAAATAAAGGAAATAATCTCAGATAGTAAAATTGATCCAAAAAAAGACATTGCTGAGGAAATAAGCACAATCTTAAAAGAGTATATTATTTCTTTAATGAAACCTCTTGAAAATGAATCTTTTTTTCAAAAAAAAGAAAAAATTAATGCAACATTAGTTTCAGGTGTTAATGGGGTTGGTAAAACAACAACCATTGGAAAAATTAGTAAAATTTTAAAGGCTAATGGAAATAAAGTTATGCTTGCAGCATCAGATACTTTTAGGGCTGCAGCTATTGAACAATTAGAAAATTGGGCAAACAAAGTAGAGGTTGAGATAACTAAATCCTCACAAGGTGCAGATCCAGCATCTGTTGCATACAAAGCAATAGAAGAAGCAATTGCAAATAACTTTAATCAAGTTTTAATTGATACAGCTGGAAGATTACAAAATAAAAAAAATTTGATGGAGGAGTATAAAAAAATTGCAAATGTAACAAAAAAAATAGACCCTAAGGCTCCTCATGATGTGATTTTAGTTTTAGATGCTACTTCAGGTCAAAATGTAATTAATCAAGTTGAGGAATTTAATAAAATTATTCCAATAACAGGTTTAATAATGACTAAGTTAGATGGTACAGCTAAGGGAGGAATTCTTTTAGCTGTTGCAAAAAAATATAAGCTTCCAATTATTGCTCTGGGCTTAGGAGAAAAAGAGGATGATCTACAAATTTTTGAAGCAGAAAAATTTGCCGATGCTTTTACTCAAATTAATTGATTAAAGTACTTGAAATTAAAGGTTTATAGAAGCTGCACTTATAATTTTCCTTAAAATTATCATGTCCACAATTTTTAGCTATAGATGAAATAATAAAGTCAAATTTTCCATTGTTTGGATAAAGTTCTAATTTTTTTTCACTAATATCAAATTTAAAATTTGCATTTAAACTTTTCACAGCACTTATCATTACTAATGTTTTGTTATCTTTTAATAAATAATAAGCAAAATCATCAGGAAAAACAGGAAAGTCATATTCTTCAAGGAAATATTTTGCTCTTTTGGGAAACCACTCATAAGAAATCAATGGATATGAAATTTTTTTTTCATAATCGTACATATAAAGATCTTTAGGAAAGTCATTTATGTAATTACTGTTTTCCCCTCTTGCTAATATTGCCTTCTCTCTGGTTTTAAAATATAGAGCAAAATTTTCATCATGTGAGTTCATCTGATCTATATGAAATAAATTATCAATCAGTGACTTATTTTCTTCTGCTAAAACAAAATTTTTAAAAGATAGAAAAATAATAAGTATTAATAGTGTTTTTCTCACTTATAAAATCTAAAAAAAGAATTTGTACTATATTTGTTTAGAATGTGGCTTAATTTAAACTTTTTATAAAGGATTTTAACGCAAACAAAAGATTTTCGTCATATTCCATCATATGATCGTCAAATTTTGTAAAATGAGAATATTTTGGTTGATTGGCAATTTCATAAATTTTTTTACCCATCCAAAAAGGAACTATTTGATCAACTTCGCCATGCATAATTAAAACTGGTATATTTATATTTTTGATTTTATTTTGATTGTCATACTTATCTTTTAATAAAAAGGACACTGGAATATATGGATAAAAGTTTTTTGCAGCTTCCACCATTGATGTAAAAGGTGTCTCGAGAATTAAACCAGCATAATCCTTACTTTGAGCTATCTCAATTGCAACACCAGTTCCAAGCGACTCTCCATAAAGTATTATGTTTTCTTCTGTTAAACCTAATTCTTTAAGCCATAAAATTGTGCTATTTGCATCTATATAAAGTCCTTCTTCGGAGGGTTTTCCTTTGTTTCCATTAAAACCTCGCCAAGCTATTATTAAAAAATTAACATCTATATCTTTAAAGTGGTTCAATTTATGAATTCTATTTTCAAGTGTCCCAGCATTACCATGGAAATAAACTATTGTTTTAAATTTCTTAAAATCTTTTTTATGCAACCAACCAAGTAAATTTATGTTGTCAGAAGTTGCAATCTTAACTTTCTCTACTTCAACTTCCAATTTATCTCCAGAGTAATTATTCTCTAGTGGATGGTACATTAAACTTCTTTGAAAAATAAAAAGCAGAATTAATACTGATACATAAACAACAATTATTCCAATAATAAATTCCAAAAAAAAATTCCTACGTTTTAGTTTCATAATTTTTTTTTGCTAAATAAACACCAAAGAATACTAAAACAGTACCCAAATAATGAAAAGATTCTAATTTTTCATTAAAAAACATAAACCCATAAATTGCAGCATAAATTGTGAAAATATAAAGTGTAAAACCAGTTAACGATGCACCTAAACTCTTTTGAGCTTTAGTATAAAGAGTAAATGCAATTATCCCTGGCGATATTGCAGCAAACACAACCCATAAAAAAAATTGTGAATTAAATATAGTTCTTTGAACAACAACCTCTTCAATTATGTAAAAAGGTAATAAACTAATTGCACCAAAAAAGGCAACTAATGTAAATCTTTGAAAAATTGGTAATTCTGACTTCCAATAAAAAAGGTAAATAGAATAAAGAGCCCAACCAATAGCAGCGGCCAACATCCATAGATCACCTATTGTAAAATTTAAATTTAATAATAAATTTAAATCACCCTTAATAATAATTGCAAAAACCCCAATTAAGCAAGAAACTAAGCCAATAATTTTAATAAAATTAATTTTTTCATTAAAAAAAATTGCTGAAATCATAATAATAAATATAGGTGAAGAAGTATAAATAATTCCCATATTTGTAACTGTTGTTGTTTCTCCAGCTAAAAAAGGGAACGCTCCACAAACACCACATCCCATTGCACCTAAAAAGAAAAGTCTTTTAAACTCTTTTTTAATTATTTTTGAATTTTTGATTAATAATGAATATGTAAATGGCAAAAGTAATAGAACAACCACAGTCCATCTCCAGAATGCCAATGAAATTGGAGGAACATACTCAACCCCACCTCTGGCAACTATTAAATTAGATGCCATAAAAATGGGCTGAATAAATAAAAGAGAGAAAGCTAAAAAATTATTTTTTTTGTTAGACAATTTTTTTTAATTAAAAACTATTTTTTGTCGAAGAATGCTTCATAGACCATCATAAATATTGCAATAGCCATTAATATATAAACTGGTAACACATCAAAAAAACCTATCATTGTAGATCGTGTCAAAGTTGTTGCTAAACCAATTAAAAAAGAGGCAGCAAGTAAAGAACCAAGTAGTGTTGTAAATTTTTGCATTTTATTTATTACATTCCTTTTCTAACCAATTAGCAACACCTAAAAATCTATGATCATCATAACGGGCCCCTACAAGTTGCACTCCTAAAGGCATATCATTTTCACCTTGCAACAATGGTAGTGAGATACATGGGGTGCCAAGATATGACCAAACCTTATTGAATTCTGCCGTACCAGTACTTTTTAAACCTTTGGGAGCTACACCTGGACTAGAAGGTGTTAAAACACCATGATAATCCTCAAATACTTCTTCATAAGAGTCGTAACTTCTTTTCATAAAATCTACAGCTTCAGCATATTCTTTAGCTGAATGCTTATTACCTTTTGCAATTGCATCTTGCATATATTTAGATAATTTTTTTTTATATTTTTTGTAATAAAGACTAAAGTTATTTGCTAAATCAGTTTCGTGAATTATCTGATGGTATTTATGAATATCTTTGAAATATGAAGGTGTATCAAAAACTTCAATGTTCTTTTTAAAAGATTTAATAAAATATTCGAATGCTTGTCTAGATTTTTTATCAATTAACTTCCAATGATCTGTTTTGTAAAAGATAAATTTTGGTTCAAACAAGGGTCCTTTTTTTGTTTCACTAAACATATCTTCACTTGAATAATAAATGGTCGCTTTGTCATGATTATCTTTTTTAATCAAAACTTTTGCCAGCAAGGCAACATCTTCAACAGATCTTCCAAATACTCCAATATGATCTAATTTCTCTGATGTTTTTAAAACTCCATTTCTTGAAATTAATCCATATGATGGTTTGTAACCAACAACACCGCAATAAGATGCAGGTCTAATAACTGATCCTCCTGTTTGTGAACCTATTGATAATGGGGCCATAAAAGATCCAACTGATGCAGCTGATCCACTTGAAGAACCACCTGGAGTTCTTGAATGATCATGGGGGTTTGTAGTTTTTGAAGGACCAAGATAAGCAAGTTCAGAAGTGGCTGTTTTACCCATAATTATTGCTCCTGCAGAAATAAGTAAGTCTACTATTTCAGCATTTTGGGAGTAAGATTTACCTTTTCTAATTGGAGTTCCACATTCAGTTGGCATATCAACTGTTCCTATAATATCTTTTAGTGCAACAGGGATTCCATGCAATGGACCTGTTGGTTTACCTGACCTTCTATGTTGATCAGCCTCTTCTGCTTTTTCAAGTAACAGCTTTTTATCTAAATGAACCCAAGCTTTTACATCTTTTTCAAATTTATTAATTCTTTCAATATATTTTTGACAAACTTCTACTGATGTCAGTTGAGCATCTTTTATTTTAGCGACAATCTCTTCAACTTTTAGCGAAAGTATATCTATCATTTTTATCTAGTCTGCAAATAATGTTTCGGGTAACCATAATGCAATTCCTGGAAACATATACATTAAAAACATTGCAAAAATTACAATAGCTAAGAATGGCATAATTCCTCTAAAAATTTCCATTAATTCTACATTACTTTTTTGAACACCTTTTAAATAGTAAGCTGACATTGCCATTGGGGGAGTTAAAAAAGATGTTTGTAAGTTAAGCGCTATTAACATTGCAAAGAAATATGGATTAACACCAAATACTTCTAATAAAGGTAAAAATATTGGAACAAAAATAATTAAAATTTCTGTCCACTCTAATGGCCAACCTAAAAGAAATATTATGATTTGAGTTATTACTAAAAACTGCCAAGTTGATATATTAATTGACGTAAAGAAATGTTCAAATACTTCATGGCCACCTAAATAAGAAAATACTGAAGAAAAAGTCCAAGATCCAATAAATAACCACATGATCATTGCAGTAGTTTTTGCTGTTAAAAATACAGACTCTTTAAAGTTTTGCCATTTTAGAGTTTTGTAAAACCAAGACAATAATATTGCTCCAAATGCTCCGGCTGCTGCTGCTTCTGCGGGTGTTGCTATTCCTGCTAAAATTGTTCCAAGCACTAACATTATTAATCCAAATAATGGGACAAAAGAAACTAAAACCTCTTTTAAAATTTCTGCTCTTGGTGGAATATCTTCAGCAGGTGGTTTTGGTGCAATTGAGGGATTTATCCAAGCTCTAGTAACTGCATAGGCAATATAAAGACCAGCTAACATTAAACCTGGAAATATTGCTGCAGCAAATAATCTTAGTGGGGATAATTGTGCAATTACCGAATAGACAATCAACATAATACTTGGTGGAATTAAAATTCCTAAACATCCACCTGCACAAATAATTCCTGATGCAAATTTTTTATCATAACCAGCTTTAACCATTGCTGGCCACGCAAGTAATCCCATTAAAGTAACAACAGCACCAATAATACCTGTTGCAGTAGAAAATAATGTACAAGTTATTAAAGCAGCAACTGCCATTGATGCGGGAAGTCTGTGTGCAGCTAGTCTTATTGCAAAAAATAGTTTTGCAACTATCCCAGCTCTTTCAACAAGGTAACCCATAAATAAAAATAATGGAACTGCAGTGAGCACGTTGTTGTCCATTACCGTATAAGTATTTTGAACAAATAATTGGAATATTCTATTATCAAATATGTGCTCCATCATCGTAGCATCGTAATAAGCAAAATAACCAAACCCAATTCCCATTGCCATTAGTGTAAAAGCAATTGGAAATCCTAGAAGAACAGCAAACAAAAATATGCCCATCATCAAAATTGCTACTTCTGGATTTGTCAGACTAAATAACATTTTTTTTATCCTCATCTTGAGCTGCCCTCATAAGCACTTGCTCTGTTTCTTCTGCAACAACAAGCCTTGCTGGCCATTGACCTGTTTGAATACATATAATTGATCTAAATACTTCACTAATACCTTGAATGATTAGCAATACACCCGCTGCTGGTATCATTGATTTAACCATATAAATTTGAATTTGTGCAGGGCTACTCCAGCTAGTTTCTTTAATTTTCCATGCAAGAGCTGCATACTCATATCCATAAAAAGCTAAAGCAATAACACCTGGGAAGAAAAATAAAAAATAAAGAACTAGATCTATCCAAGCTTGAGTTCTTTGACTAAACAATCTGTAAATAACATCACCTCTTACATGCGCTTCCGTTGCAAGGCAATATGCACCAGACATCATAAGGATTGCACCGTACATTTGCATACTAAAATCAAAATTCCATAAAGTGGGCGCATTAAAAACGTAAGCCATTACCACTTCATAAACTGTTCCACCCATTAAAATTACAATACACCATGAAAAAGCTTTACCCATCGAGGTACTTAAAGTGTCAGCAAATTTAATGAAAAATTTCATCATATAAAAATATATTAATTTTATTAAAAAAAAAGGGGGTTTTTCAACCCCCTTTTTTAAATTTATAAAAAGTTAATTAAATTTTAACTTTTGCAATTGGACCAAACTCATTTTCATAAGCTAATTTGTAGTTCGGTTGATTCATCAACAGATACTTCATTGTTCTCTTAGCGTATGCTTTTTGAGAATCCACTACTTTCTTAAAGAAAGCATCTTTAGCAGAAAACTCACCAACGATTTTATCCCAACCTTTTAACTGTTCAGCTAAGATAGCGTCAGATGTTTGGTAAACATTAACCTTATGCTCATTCATCAATTTAGCTAGATCTTGCGAATATCTAACTAGTGCTTTGAAGTAGTTATCTGAGTTAGCAGCATAAGCAGCATTTCTCAAGATAGCTTGATGAGCAGGTGAAAGGCTATTTAGTCTCTTAGTGTTCATAGGAATTTCAAACATTTCCTGAGATTGGTGGAAACTTCCTAAGTGATAGTGTTTAGAGACATCTTGCATTCCAAACTGTGAGTCTGATGTAGGGTTGTTAAACTCTGCAGCATCAATCAAACCAGTTTTCATAGCTGGCTGGATTTCACCACCTGGCAATTGTCTTACAACCATTCCCATAGCAGTTAAAACGTTAGTCGCTAGACCAACTGTTCTATACTTCATACCTTTAACATCAGATACTTTTGTTACATTCTTTTTAAACCAACCAAACGGTTGAGCCGGCATAGGCATATGAAAAAAACCAGTGTAGTTAAATCCTACACTTTTAACTGCTTCTTCGTATAATGCTCTTCCTCCACCATACTCCATCCATCCCATAACTTCTTGAGATGACATTCCGTATGAAGGACCAGTTCCAAAAAGTGAAGCTGCAGCATTTTTACCGTACCAATATGCAGTCACCCAGTGACCCATATCAACTACACCTGAACTTACTGCTTGTCCAATTTCTGAAGTTTTTACAATTGCTCCAACAGGTTGAAGATCAATTTTTAGTTCTCCTCCTGACATGTCGCTAACCATTTTTGCGTAATCTCCTGCCATTTCAAAAAAGATGTTAGCGCCTGAAGGCCAAGCTGCTTGCATCTTTAAAGTTAATGGAGCACCAAAAGCTACATTAGGCATTGCCACAGCTGTTGCTGCTGCCGCACCAGTTGCTGCTGCTGCTTTGAAGAACTTACGTCTTGAAGGTGTTTTTGAACCCTTCAATGATTTTTTATTTTTAATCATTTGTTCTCTCCTTTTAAGTTAATTAACTTTGATAAGTTAATCACAAAATTATATTAGAGTCTTTCTAAAATAAGTGCGCAGATTGCCTCCGTATCATTTTAGGGAAAAATACAATCTTAGGTAGAATAATTTAACTATATTAATTTTTCATTTTCATAAACACAACATTTTTCAGCTGGAATATGTAATTTTACATTGCTAGAAGGCACTTCAGTTTCTCTGTTAATTTTGGATTTAATAGTAAAATTTCCCATTTTAGCGGTTAAAAGTTTGTAGTTTCCAAGATCTTCAACTTTATCTACATCAACGTCTATTAAGTTTTCTTTTTGATTATCAGCAATCTTAATAAATTCAGATCTAACTCCTAATTTAATCTTTTTATCTTTTAAGTTAGTTAAATTAGTATTCGTTTTAATTATTGTATCGTTAATCTTAACGCTATCATTTGAAGATGCTTCGGTCTCAAACAAGTTCATTGCTGGTGAACCAATAAAGTATCCTACAAAAGTAGTATTAGGTCTCTCAAATAACTCTTTTGGGGTTCCAGCTTGAACAACCTCACCTTCACTCATAACTATAATGTTATCAGCAAAAGTCATTGCTTCATTTTGATCGTGAGTTACATAAACTAATGTTGTTTTAAACTCTTCATTTATCTCTTTAAGTTTTCTTCTTAATCTAAATTTTAAATCAGGATCAATAACAGTCAACGGTTCATCCATTAAAACAGCTGCCACATCTTCTCTAACAAGTCCTCTGCCAAGAGATATTAATTGTTTTTGATCAGCTGTAAGTTTTCTTGCAGGTGAATTTAAAAAAGATTGTAAATTTAAAGTATCTGCAACAGATTTAACTCTTTCGTCAATTTTACTCTGAGAAAAATCTCTACATTTTAATGGAAAAGCTAAATTCTCATAAACACTCATTGTGTTATAAATTACTGGAAATTGGAATACTTGAGCTATGTTTCTACTTTCTGTTTTAAGATCAGTTACATCTTTATCATCAAACAATATATTACCAGCTGAAGGTCTAACTAAACCTGACACAATATTTAACATTGTTGTTTTTCCACAGCCTGATGGACCTAAAATTGCATATCTTTTTCCATTTTCCCAAGTCATAGAAAATGGGTTCAGTGCATAAACAGGGTTTGGATCGTTTGGATTATAGGAATGAGAAATATTATTTAAATCAATTTTAGACATACGATCCTCCAAAAGGTGATGAGGCTAAGATTCCGCTCTCATTAAAAGCATAAACTTTCGTTATATTAAAACTAATTTTTACTTTATCATGAATATTAAAATTCATAACCTCTTCTATTGAAGTAATGAGTTTAGTATCACCTCTTGTAAGGTGAAGTAAAGTTTCAGAACCACTAATCTCAGCTAGCTCTACTTCAAATTCAAAACCTTTTTCGTTCAATTCAATATCAGAAGCTCTAACACCTAAATTAAAATTATTATCCTTTAAATTAGATAAATGATTGGGAATATCTATCTCTATTCCTTCAAACTTAATTTTATTAGACTCTATATTTGCTGTTAAAATATTCATTGGGGGATCATTAGAAATTTCTGCAACTTTTAGTGTCTTTGGATTTTCAAAAATTTCTTTTGCAGGACCAACTTGCAGAACCTTTCCTTCATCAAGGACAATAACTTCACCATTAAGCTCCATGGCTTCTCTTGGATCGGTTGTTGAAAATATTACTATGCTCTCTTCAGATAAGCCTTGAGAAAAAATATTTTTAAATTCTTCTCTTAATTGTTCTCTTAATTTGTAATCTAAATTAACCAAAGGTTCATCTAACAATAAAATCTTTGCATTCTTCACTAAAGATCTTGCTAAAGAAACTCTTTGCTGTTGACCGCCAGATAATTCTTGAATTTTTCTTTTTTCATAGCCTTCCAAACCAACTGATTTAAGCGATTTTAAAACTACATCATTTATTTCTTGATTGTCTACTTTCCTTTGTTTTAGCGGAAAAGCAACGTTCTCAAAAACATTAAGATGAGGATAATTAATAAATTGTTGATAAACCATAGCCACATTTCTCTCCCAGACTGGCACCTTCAAGAAATCTTTATCTTCAAATTGAATTGCACCTTTATCAGGGGTCAATAATCCAGCTATAGTTTTTAATAATGTAGTTTTGCCTGATAAAGTTCTTCCAAGAATGGTGTAAATATTTCCTTTTTTGAAATTAAAAGACACTTCATTTAAATGAAACTGTTCATCAGGTTTGTACAATAAATTTTCAGCAATTAAATTCATTATTTAATAGCTCCTGACAAATTACCTTTTGATAAATATCTTTCCACGATAAACGCTACAATTATTAATGGTGCCACTGATACTAAGGCGGAGGCGGACAAGCTCCACCAAGGTGTAATGGATGAGTTTAAAGCTACAATTTTAACTGGCAATAACTGCACTTCGGTAAAAGTCAAAATGAATGCAAAGAAAAAATCAATCCAACCAAAAATTATACAAAACATTCCGGCAACAATTAAACCTGGAACTGAATTAGGCAAGACTACTTTAAAAAATGCCTGATAAGGATTACATCCATCAATCAATGCTGTTTCATCAATCTCCCTTGGAACTTTATTAAAAAAATCAACCATAATCCAAACTGCTATTGGCATTAACAAAACAATATAAACAACTATTAATCCAATCAAACTATCTAGTAAATTAATTGCACCTAAAAATAAAAAGAAAGGAATTGATAAAACTATCGGCGGCATAATTCTTTGAGAAATAAAGAAGAATGTAATATCATTATTTTTTACAAAACCAGCTTTAAATGTAAATCTAGAAAGTGCATAAGCTGATAAAGTTCCAAGCACTATACTAATAAGACTTGCTGTACATGTTACAAATAAACTATTAAAGTAAGGCTCAATTATATCAACTCCACCATTTGCTGGAGATTTAATTAACACCTTCCAACCTTCTAATTTTGGTTCAAAATCAACCCAAGGAATATATGTGGCACCACCATTTACAGAATTAAAATCCTTAAAAGAAGTTGTAAGCGCCCAAAGAAAAGGTGCTACTACAAAAACTGTCCAAATGGTTATGAAAGAGTATTTTAAAAATTTATATAATTTTCCCATGTCTAATCTTTTAGTAATAATTTAGTTAATCCTTTTGCGATAAAAGTTAAGCTTATGATCATTATAATTAAATAAGTGAATGACATTGAGGCCGCATAACCCATCTGGAATTCTCTTAATCCCTTGATAAAGATATAAAAACTAGATGTTTCAGTCGAGGTACCTGGACCCCCAGAGGTTAATACATAAACTGTATCCATTATCTTTGAAGCTTCAATTAATCTAATAATGATAGCTCCAATAGAAATTGGTGCCATTAAAGGAAATGTTACATAAATAAATTTTCTGATAGGACTTGCTCCATCAATAGCGGCTGCTAAGAATGGTTCTTTTGGAAGTGATAAAAGACCCGCTAATAACAACAAAAACATAAACGGTGTCCACTGCCAAACCTCTACAATAATTACTGTAATTTTTGCAAGAGTAGGGTCCGTAAGCCACTTGGGTGACATACCAAAATTTGACAAAATATCATTAACTGGACCTAAAGATTCATGAAAAAATGTTCTCCAAATTACTGTCATGATAACTGGTGTCGTCATCATTGGTATTAAAAATAAAACTCTGAAAAATCTTTGAAACTTAATATCCTTCCAGACCATATGTGCGAGTGCAAATCCAATTACATATTGAAGGATAACTGTCGTAACAGATAAAAAACTTAATCTAAAAAATGATTGCCAAAATCTAGGATCATCAGTGAATAATCTAACGTAGTTCTCAAGACCAATAAAATTTAAACCATTGTAACTATTCCAACCTGATAAACTCAACCGAACAACAAAGATTATTGGAAATATTAATATTCCTATAAGTACAAATAGCCCTGGGAATAAAAAAACATATTTGTGTTTAAAATTCATGATTTTGATATTTGATTGTACTATATGTGACCGCTAATAAAAAGCGGTCACATACAAACTAAAAGTTAATATTATAACTTGTTGTCTTCCATTTTAACACCAACAGCGTAGTCTTCTTGAACGTTCTTCTTACCTACTCTGCTAACAATTGCTTCCCACTCTTTAGCAACTTCATCTAAAGCTTCTTGTGGAGATAATTGTCCCGCAAGCGCTTTTGAAGTTCCAGTAGCAACTGCACTAGTGAACTCAAACACACCTCTAACTCTTAAAGGGAAAACTCTATTTTTACTTTTTTCCATATCTTTAAGTGTCTTAGTGTAACTATTAGCGATGTCTGCATCCCAACCCATAGTATTAATATAAAGTTGTGGATCGAAATCAGAGTTTTTAAATGGATTAACCCCAAAATTACCAATTGCTAAGTCAGCCTGGTGATTTGCTCCGTTAGAAAAGAAACAAAGATAATCAAACGCCATCTCTTGCACTTTACTTTTCTTAGCAACACCTACAGCCCAACCCCACACAATGTATGGTGCTTGGTTATATTGGTTTTCCCATTTATTAGATACTCTGTTCCAAACTTTATCAGAACCTGGAAGAGGAGCCGCACCTACTTTGTTTTTAATAGGACTATCATCTTGCATCGCTGCGATGAAAGCATCATCCCATGAAAAACTAAATAGTGTTTGACCACCACCAAATGATCCAATTTCATCACCTAGTCCAAAGTTAATTCCTCCTGGAGGAACATACTTAGTAGCCTCTACCCAATCAGTCAAAGCTTCAACAAATCCTGGATTGTTAATATTTGGCTTCATAGTTTCTAAATCAAAAAAGAAACCACCTGGAGTTCTTGGATTTTTAGCGTACGCAACAGATCTACTGAAAAAAGCTGCAAACATTAAGTCGTCTTTTTTCATTACTTCAGCTGAACCGTATTCTTTTTCTCCATCTCCATCCCAATCCCAACCGTTAAAGTATTTGGCCATTTCGCCATATTCTTTCCAAGTTGTAGGAACTTTTAAAGTTTTACCAGTATCTGCTTTATATTTTTTTTGCATTTCAGGATTATCTATTACGTCTTTTCTGTATTTTAGATAATGTCTGTCACCGTCAACTGGGTATTGATACATAGTTCCATCCCAAGAAGAAACACCTACGTGAGATTTGGTTACGTCTTTCATCTCTGTAGAGTTCATGTACTTTTTAGGAACTGGCGCTAGATATTGTCTCCAGTCATTAATAAAGTTAGAAAAACCAAATACGATATCGTATGGAGCTTGACCAGCTTTAAAAGGAACCATAGCTTTTGCATACAAATCACCAGCAGGTGTGTGTGTTACATCAACTTTTGCTCCAGTTAACTTAGCAAACTGTTCAGCATGTAGAGCCGTTGGTTGTCCAATTACTGGAACAGCGTGTGTATTTATTTTAAGAGTTTTTCCTTTGTAATTTTTCTTAGAAATTTTTTCATAAGAACAATCACCAGCAATATCTCCAGTAGCTTTGATATGTGGAAATTGATCACTCCACTTATCAGCATAAGCCATAGGGCTGAATATCAAAACACTTGATATCGCAGCACTTAGGCAAGTTTTTATTATTTTCATTTTACTCTCCCCTTTACGTTGTTACGGAACTAAAACAGCTCGTCCCTTAACTTTGCCTTCGTTAAGTTCATGAAGCGCTCTATTAGCATCGCCTAATTTATATTCTTGCATGGACAACTTAACTAAACCTTTGTTAGCTAATTCCATAAGCTCATATAACTCAGACCACGTTCCCACTAAATTTCCTATTATGTTTTTTTCTGAAATAATTACATCAACAGCCAAGATTTTGATTTCCTCACCATAGCCAACGATATAATAAAATCCACCACCTGAAGTCATATCAAGACCCATCTTTGTAGAGCCATGTTCACCAACAAAATCAATTACAGCTTCAGCACCTTTACCTTTGGTAAGTTCTAAAACTCTTTCAACTTCATTGCCATCAATTAAAACACCTTCATCACCTCCTAAAGGCATTGCATGATCTAATGCAGCTTTAGATTTTTCAACAATAATAATATTTGCAGCACACATTGCTCTCAAACATTGAATTGCAATATGACCTAATCCACCAGCACCTATGATTACACAGTTTTGACCTGGTAATAAATGTCTAGTTGCTTTTTTAACAACCCTATACGCTGTTAATCCAGCATCTGAAAAAGGGGCCACATCCTTAGGAGCTAACACTGTTGGAAGCTTAATTAAGTTTCTAACACTTGTTTTAAGTAATTCTGCATAACCACCCTCTTTAATATTAAGTCCTGGAAACGACCCTTCATCAGCATGTTGATCTAAACCTCTTCTGCAGTTTAAACAAGTTCCATCTGTTCCAGAAATAATTGGGTGCAAAATTACTGGGTCACCTTTTTTAAATCCTGTTACATCTTTTCCAACTTCCTCAACCCAACCTGCATTTTCATGGCCCATTACCATTGGTAATAAATCTCCTTTTGGATCTTGAATGTGTTTCCATGCTCCCTCAACAATGTGTAAATCAGTTCTGCATACTCCCGCAGCACCTATTTTAACAATTACATCTGATGATTTTTCTAACTTTGGGTCAGGCATTTCTTGTTCTGTTACCCATACTTTTTCTTTCATTTCCGGGTCATACTTATGTAAAACTTGTGCTTTCATTAATCTCTCTCCTTAATTTTTTGATAAGCTTATTCAAAAAGCTTCCCTAAAAGGAGTCGTTAGGAGTTTTAAGTGTTCAAAAACTTTACAAATACAACCTATGGTTGGTTGTTGAATGCTATAAATAGACCTAAAGTTTAATCATGACAAATTTAGCATTGGTCAATAAAGAGTATAAAAATATTCTTAAAAAGAGAGGAATGAACTCACATCAAATGAATGGGGACATCTCTGATAGCTGGTCAAGATGTATAGCTGAAGGTTTGAATCCATTTAACAGTCCGAAACAAAGTGTAATCTCTTCAACTGAACTAAAACAAATCAAAGAGCAAAATGTATCTCTCAGAAAAATAGTTATTCCTGAAATAGAACTTTTATATTCTCAAATTGCTGGAACAAATTTTATGGTTGCTTATTCGGATGATAAAGGTTTGGTTTTAGACACAATTTACGACAAGACCTGTCTGCAAACAGATGTGGGGAAATCAGTAATACCTGGTTCTATATGGGCAGAAAAAATTTGTGGTACTAACGGCTTAGGATTGTCAGTTGAACTTAAAAAGCCCACTATAGTATCAGGTAAAGAACATTTCTTTGTTGCTCATGAAAAAATATCATGTTTTGCAAGTCCTATAATAAATTATGATGGCAAAACAATTGGTATAATTGATGCTTCAACAGACTCAAAATCAAGAGAGCAACATACATTAGCTTTAGTTAAATTAGCAACCAGAAGTATTGAAACAAAATTATTTATTAAAAAATTTTCTAACGAATTAATTCTATCCTTTCATCCAAGACAAGAATATTTGACGACAACAAGCGTTGGGATGTTGGCAATTAATGGTGATGGTGTAATTGTAGGAGCAAATAGAAATGCCAAAATCATGCTTAATGGTTTAGTTGATTTGAAAAATGAAAATTTTAATAACATTTTTACAAATTCATTTTCATCAATAGCGGCTGACATATTAAACAATAAAATACTAAAAATAACAGATCATCTAGGATCATCAGTTTTTGTGATCAAAAGTCAGAACTTTAGTGAAAATAAAGTTCTAGATAGCAATAAAACTGAAAAAACCTATTCATGTAAAAATTGCAAAGATACAAAAATTAAAAGAGAAAAATGTATATTAATTAGATCAACTTTTTTAGAAACAAATAATATTTCTGTTGCTTCTAGAAAACTAGGTGTTTCTAGAACTACAATTTACAAACATTTAAGATAGTTTATTTTACTTTTTTTAAAAAAAATAAGTAAGAAAATAAAGATGTTGTTAAAACAAACAACATAGCAAACTTAAATGAGTTTATTTCAGAATAGTTAAAACTCATTCCCATATCTATTATAATTCCAATAATCCACTGTATAAAAAAAGCTCCAATGAAAATTAATAAATTAAAAGACGTAAGAGCTTTGCCTGCATTTTTAAGTGAAAAAGCCATTCCAACTGCTGGCTGTGTTAAAGATAAAAATATGGAGCTTACAATAAATAACGCCCAATGAATTGATCCAGCTTTTGGACCTAAATAAATTATTAGCGCAAGTATAATTAGGTTTAATGGAGCTCCAATTCTCAATAACCTAATAGCGTCATTCACATTTTTTGAAAATTTAGGCACAAAATAACCCCAGCACAAAAAAGAAACCAACATCGAAAAATAAATTAGAAACAATCCTTGTGCACTTTCATTAGGAGTGTAGCCTGAAACTTTTACCATCCATGGTCCAGCCCACAATGTTTGTATAGCAAATAAACCACCATAACTAAAAAAACCCATTGGGATTAAACTTTTAAACAAAGGATTTTTCCAAACGGTACTTAGTTTATTCTCGTTAAATTTTTCATTTTCAACACTTTTTGTCTGCCACTTAGGAATAAAAATTATTATTAAGATGATACAAGCAAATGTTAATAGAGCTAAAGATAAAAATATAACTCTCCATCCAACTAAAGGTAAAAAATATTGAACAGGCAGACTAGATGATAGCATTCCTATTGCACCAACCATTAACATCCATGAATTTGCTCTTTGTTGTGTTTCGTCTTGAAACCAAATTCGATAAGCTGTTAATGGTCCCATCAAGCATGCTCCAACCCCAACTCCAATCAAAACTCTTGAAATTAGAAGCATTGTTAAATTTTGAGCTGTTGCAAATAAAATCAACCCAACGATTGATAGAGATAAAAAATATGACAGTATTTTTCGAGGACCTTTAGAATCTAGCAAATATCCTAAGGGAATTTGTACACTTGCAAATCCTAAAAAATATCCTCCACCAAGAAGTCCTAATTCACCTGAGGTAAGATTAAATTCTGAAACTAATTCTGGAGAAATAGTTGCTGTAATTGCTCTAAGTAAAGTTGAGATAAAATAACCTAAAGCAAAAACTGTAAAAATTGTAATAGCTTTTGATTTAGCTAAAACAGGTTTATTCATGAATAAAGATTTAATTTACTTTATTTTTACAATTGCCTGTATTGAAAAACTCATCAATATTATCTATTGCTAAATTAGCCATCGCAGTTCTAGTATCTTTAGTTGCACTTCCAAGATGAGGTAAAATAAAAGCACTTTTAATTTTTAAATAACCTGGATTTAAATTTGGTTCACCTTTATAAACATCTAAGCCTGCTGCATAAATTTTTCTTCTATTTAAAGCATCAATTAATGCTTCATCGTCAACTATATCTCCCCTTGCAACGTTAGTAATAACCGCTCCTTTTGGAAAATATTCAACTGTTTCTTTATTAATTAAGTTTTCAGTTTCTTTGGTTGCTGGACAACAAATTGATAAAACATCTGATACTGAAAAGAGGCTTTTAATATTATCATGATAAATCGCACCTTGTTCTTTTTCGTCATTCAGTTTTGAACGGTTATGATAATGAATTATCATTCCAAGAGATCTTGCAATATTTGCAATTTTTTGTCCAATACGTCCCATTCCTAAAATACCAAGTCTTGTACCTGTCAGCTGTTTTCCAATAAGATAATCAGCAGACCATTTCCAGTTACTCTCCTTAGCAGCTTCTATTCCCTCGGCTGCTCTTCTACATGCTCCTAAAATAAGAAGAATTCCTATCTCTGCTGTAGCATCTGATAAAACTTCAGGTGTATTGGTTACTGCTATTCCTCTTTTTTTAGCTGCCTCTAAATCTATATTTCCAAAACCGACTGCAAAATTGGATATAACCTTTACCGTATCTGGAAGCTTATTAATTGTGTTTTCATCCATTTTATCAGTCAAAGATGTTAATACAGCATCACACCCTTGGCTTAGCTCAATTAACTTATCCTGGGAATATAACTCGTCATTTGAATTTAGTTTAGTTTCAAATGCTTTTTGAGCTTTGTCTTCACAATCTTTAAGTAATTTTCTTGTAACTAATATTTTTTTCATAATTAATTCCTTTGTAATACCTCAGGTTTTGGACCTCCTGTATACCAGTCTAAAACTTCAATTGTATGCAGAATAGGAACTTTTGTACCATGAGAAATTTGTGTAATACAACCAATATTTCCTGTTGAGATAAAATCAGGCTCTAAACTTTCAATATTATTAACTTTTTTTAATAGCAATTGTTTTGCAATTTTAGACTGCAAAATATTATATGTTCCTGCTGAACCACAACAAATATGGCCCTCTGGAATTTCTAATATTTCATTATTAGTTTTCTCTAATAAAGCCATTGGTTGAGAATGAATTTTTTGACCATGTTGCATCGAGCAAGCTGAGTGGTAAGCAACTTTATATTTTTTATTTTTTTCTTTAATATCTAGTTTTAAACTTTCAAAAATATATTCTGAAATATCTCTAGTTAATCCGGATATTATTTTTGCTTTTTTGCTTAATTCTTTATCATCTCTAAATATAAACCCATAATCCTTCATGGTGGTTCCACAGCCTGATGTGTTTGATAAAATAGCATCTAAATTACCTTTTTGATGTTCATCGTACCAAGTATTAATATTATTTTTAAAATCCTGATGTGCATCTTCTTCTTTTCCTAAATGGTGGTTTAATGATCCACAGCAACGAATTTTTTTTGGAACTACAACTTCAACACCATGTCTGTTTAACAATCTTATAGTAGCCTCATTAATTTGAGGTGAAATTTCTTTTTGGACACATCCCGTTAATAGTGCAACTCTTGCTATTTTTGTTCTGCCTTTAACTTTGTAAAGCTCCTTAACTGCTAATTGTTTTTTTGGAAAATGTGTAGGCATCAATTCCATCATATCTTTTATTTTTGATGGCATTAAAAATTTAAAAGGTTTGCTTAATTTTACTAAGAAACTTGATAATCTAAACATTCTAGTATTTGGAAGAGTAACAGACAAAAAATATCTTATCATTTTGTCAAAAAAAGATCTGTCGTAATTCTTTTCTATATACTTTTTACCATGATCAATAATATGCATATAATTAACTCCAGATGGACAGGTGGTCATGCAACTGTAACAAGATAAACATCTATCAATATGCTTCACTACTTTTTCAGTTGGTTTTCTATTATTTTCCAACATGTCTTTAATTAGATAAATCCGTCCTCTTGGTCCATCAAGTTCATCTCCTAAAAGTTGGTGAGTTGGGCATGTTGCATTGCACATCCCACAGTGAACACATTTTTTAAAAACTTTCTCTGTTGCTAAATTGTCTTTATCTTGTAATTGTTTTTCTGTAAAATTAGTTTGCATTAAACACCTCTATACATCTTTCCAGGGTTTAAAATTCTTTTTGGATCAAAACTTTTTTTTATTTTCTCTGAAATCATTAGGCGAATACTATCTACTGTAAAAATTGGCTCTCCATAATCATAATTTGAGGATGTTTTAACAATAGTCAAATAACCACCAAAATCATTAGCTAATTTTTTTAAATCTTTAATTTTTTCCTCTTTTTTTGATTGAACTTCAATCCAGAATAATGACCCACACCAATCAACATAATATTTGTATTTTTTTTCAAGAGATTTTAATAATTCAGCACCATGAGAAGGTGGAATTACTAATCTTAAAATATTATTTTTTGTTTTTTGAAAAATCTCTAAGTTATTTACTTTTTTCCAAAAAAGTTCAGACTGATAAATATCTAAAACTGAATAATCAAAATCTTTTAAATTTAACTCTTTTTTTAAAATTTTAATTTTTTCTTCAATAGAAATTTTATCTCCCTCAACTCTAAAAGCTAAAAAAGAAGTATTTAATTTAAGATCATTAAATTTAAAAACATCATTTTTATTTTTGATAAAATCCTCATTTTTTGGTTCCTCTGGAACATAAACAGCTCCTGAAATTTCACTGCTTGAACTTGATAATTTATTAAATAAATCAAATATTTTGCTTGCTTCATCAGTATAAACTGCGACGGTATTTGAAGAGTCTTTTTTAGGTAAAACCTTTAATGTAATTTCAGTTAAAGCAACTAAAGTTCCAAATGATCCAGCAATTAGTTTTGATAAATCATATCCTGTAACATTTTTTACAACTGTTCCACCTGATTTTATTATATCTCCTTTTCCATTAACTCCTTTAAAACCTAATACATGATCTCTTACACTGCCTACCTTAAATCTTCTAGATCCAGCATAATTACAGCATAAATAACCTGCCATAGTTCCTTTGTTAGAAATTCCGTCTTTAATAAATCCAAAATCAATTGGCTCGAACGCTAGCTCTTGATTGTTTTTACTCAATACTTTCTCAATCTCCTCTAAAGGGGTGCAAGCTTTTACTTTGATGTAAAGTTCTTCAGGCTTATAATCGATAATTCCCGATAATTTTGACAATGAAGTAGTGTTTGCAGATTGCGTTTTGTTTCCGATATAATTTTTTGAATTAGTTCCTATAATTTCAGTTGGAGAGTCTGATTTATATAGTTGTTTTATTAATTCTGAAACTTCTTGTTCGTTTTTTGGATAATAAGTATTATTAGAATCTTGGAAGATCTGGGAATTTATCTTTATTTTTGTGGACATGAACCCTTCCTTCCTCTGCACATTTTCTAAGAATTGGATAAACTTTTCCAGGATTTAACAAGTTTTTCTCATCTAATGATTTTTTTATGTTGAGCTGTTGTTCAATATCATCGTCGTTAAACATTTCGCACATCAACTCTCTTTTTTCAATTCCAACACCATGCTCTCCAGTTATCACTCCACCAAGTTTTACACAGGTTTTTAAAATTTCTGATCCAAACTCTTCTGTTTTTCTTAATTGATCTTTATCATTTCCATCAAACATGATTAGTGGATGAAGATTACCATCTCCTGCATGAAAACAATTTGCAACTGGTAAATTATATTTATTTGATAATCTTTTAATTTCTAATAAAGCTTCTGTTAATTTTCCTCTTGGAATTGAACCATCCATACAATAATAATCTGGTGCCATGGCTCCACACGCTGGAAAAGCAGCTTTTCTACCCGCCCAAAACGAAAGCCTTTCATTTTCATTTTTGCTTAATTTAAGACTAGAACAATTATTTTTTTTACAAATTAATTCTACTTTTTTAATTAATTCATTAACCTCAGACTCTGTTCCATCTAGTTCTACAATTAATAATAATTCTGCATCTCTTGGATATCCAGCTTTACTAAAATTATCTGTTGCCTCTATTAAAGCTTTATCCATTATTTCCATGCCCGCTGGCACTATACCACTTGAAATAATTTCAGATACAGAGTCTCCACCTTCTTGAATTGTAGAAAAGCCAATTAATGCTGCTTTAACTACTTCAGGTTTTTTTAAAATTTTAACTGTAACTTCTGTTACGACTCCTAACAATCCTTCTGAGCCACAAATTAATCCCATAAGATCGTAACCTTCTTGATCAAAAGATTTTCCACCTAGTCTACAAATCGTTCCATCCATCATAACCATTTCAACACCAAGTATATTATTTGTAGTTGTTCCATATTTTAATGAATGAACTCCTCCTGAATTTTCAGCTACATTTCCACCTATTGAACAAGCTAGTTGACTAGACGGGTCTGGAGCATAATAAAAACCTTTATGTTGTACTGCGTGTGTTATTCCAAGATTGGTAACTCCTGGCTGTGTAACAACACACTTATTATGATAGTCAATTTCTAAAATTTGATTAAATTTTCCAAGACCTAAAAGAATTGCGTCTTGTAATGGTAAAGCACCGCCAGATAAACCCGTGCCTGCTCCTCTAGGTACAACTTTTATGTTTTCCTCATGACAGTACTTTAAAATCTCACTCACTTGTTCAGTATTTTCTGGCAAAACTACTGCTAATGGTGTTTGAGTATAAACTGAAAGCGCATCAGTTTCGTAAGGTCTTAGTTCATCTGCTTCACTTAAAACGTTATCTGAATTTGTAAGTTTTGAAAGTTTCTTAACAATTTCTTTTTTTTTATCTATAATTGATTTTTCAATCTTGGGTAAAGCAATTTCAGACATACTTTTACATTTATCCTAGCATTTTTTTAATGTTTTCTAGAGCATTAGAAATATTGTCTTGAGATGCAGCAAAGCTAAATCTCACATAATCTTTACAAGTTTTTCCAAATGCAGTTCCAGGAACTATTGCAACGCCTGCTTCATGCATTGCTCTTTTGCAAAATTCTGAACCATCCATTCCGGTTCCTATAACTTTTGGGAAAGCATAAAATGCCCCTCCTGGTAAACTACACTCAACACCTGGCAGACTATTTAAACCTTCGTGAATTAACTTCCTTCTTTGGGTAAATTTTTCCATCATTAGATTAATAGAGTCATCCGGTCCATCTAAAGCAGCTACTCCTGCAAATTGAGCAGCTGCATTAACACATGAAACACTATTAATTAATAGTTTGTTTATATGCTCAATTAATTTTTCTGGCCAAAAACTCCAACCCAATCTCCAGCCAGTCATTGAATAAGCTTTACTCCAACCCTCTAAAACAATTAATCTATCTCTTAGTTCTGGATAATTGAAGAAAGTTGGCATTTCTTTACCATCAAAAATTTGTCTACTGTAAATTTCATCACTCAAGATAGTAACGTGTGGATGTTTTTTTAATCCTTCAGCTAATTTATCTACTTCTGATTTTTCAACAAAACTTCCTGTTGGGTTATTTGGATTTATTAAAATTAACAATCTAGTTTTATCGGTTATTAAAGATAAAATTTTATCTGCACTAAATTTTAAATCTTTGTCCTCTGTCAAATCGTAAGGAACTGCTGTAGACCCAGTATAATTAATCATAGACTCATAAATTGGGAATGCAGGAGTTGGATGAATTATTTCTGCTCCAGGCTCCCCAAAGCATTGTATGGCGTAGTGCATGGTAGGCTTGCCCCCCGGCATAATTGTAATTCTTTCAGCATCTACGTCAGCGTTGTAACGTTTTTTTATCCATCTTGTTACAGCTTGCCTACATTCTATGATTCCATTGGATAAAACATACCCATGATGTCCGTCATCTAAAGCTTTTTTTGCAGCCTCTACAATATGCTTAGGAGTTTTGAAATCAGGTTGACCCAGTCCCAAATGTATCATTGGGTTTCCTGCTGCTTCTAATTTTTTAGCTTCCGCTAAAACACTAAATGCTGATTCTGTACCCAAACGATTAAGACTTGCTGCTAATTTCATATTCTATTTCCCCTTATAAATTATTTTCTATAAATTAGTTTTGTTCTATTTAACTCTTTAATATTTTTACACCCCATTAATACCATATTTCGATTTATTTCATCATGCATATTCTGCAAAAGACGTTCAACACCTGGTTGGCCTCCCGCACCCAATGAAAATAAGAACATTTTACCAAAGCTACATGCAGTCGCACCAGCAGCTAATGCTTTTAAAACATGCGTTCCTCTTCTAATTCCACCATCTAAAATAATTTCAAGCTTATCACCAACAGCATCTGAAATTTCTTTGACCTGATCAAATGGAGATCTTGAGCCATCCAATTGTCTTCCTCCATGATTAGAAATCATAATAGCGGTACAACCAATATCAATTGCTCTTTTTGCATCTTCAACTGACATCACACCTTTTAAAGCAAATGGTTTATTCCATTTTTTAACACAATACTCTGCATCTTTCCAATTCATAGCCGGATCATATTGTTCATTAATATATTCAATTACTGACTTTGCAATATTGGTTCCTTTATCTGTCTTCTTTGCAACATTAGATAATTCAAATTTTTTATGTGTGAAATAATTAAAAACCCATTCAGGTCTCATTGCAAAACTCATTAGGCTTTGAATAGTAAGTTTTGGAGGAGTGGTAAAACCTGTTCTGTGATCTCTTTCTCTATTTCCAGCAACTAAAGTATCGACAGTCAGACACATTCCATCGTAACCAGATACTCTACATCTTTCAATTAAATCATCCGTGATTGATTGATCTTTATGAACATAAAGTTGAAATAATTTTGGACCTTTTGAAATTCCTGCAATTTCTTCAATTGTGTTGTTGCCATTGTAGACATACTATAAAAAGTTCCAAACTTTTCAGCTGCACGAGCTGAAGCTTTATCACCATCATGATGATAAAGTCTTTGCATAGCAGTTGGAGATAAAAATATTGGCATATCAATTTTTTTTCCAAAAACAGTCGTTGATAAATCTGGTTTACCTACACTAGCCAAGACATTAGGAATTAGGTCACAATCGTTAAAAGCATCAGTGTTTCTTTTAAGAGTAGACTCATCGTCTGCACCACCGTCAATATAGTGAAATATGGGTGATGGTAATCTTTTTTTTGCTAATTTTCTAAAGTCCTCAAAATTATAACAATCTTTTAAATTCATAATTGGTCTTTCTTTTTTTTAAAAAAATTTTTAAAGACTATTACACCTCCTATTAAAAATATCAATATTGGCAGCAACCATAGTATGTATGTATTTTTGTTAAGCTCAGGATCATACAAAATCCATTCACCATATTTAATTTTCAAATAATCATAAATTTGATTTTCTGATAATCCTTCATTAAGTTTTTGTTTAACTAGAATTTTTAAACTGTTAGCAAATTCAGAGTCTGAATCATAAACAGATTGTCCTTGGCAGACTAAACAACGTAAATTTTTAGTTATCTGGTTTCTTTCATCTTGATCATCTGCTTTTACAGAATTTAGATGAATTAAGAAAAAAAAGATTAAAAATACTTTTAAAATATTCATTTAATTAATTGTTTGATTTCACTAATTGAATTTTGATTTAAGGGTCCAATATATTTTTTAATAATCTTATTATTATAAATTAAAAATGACTCGGGAACTCCATAAGCTCCCCATTCTATAGCCTTGATACCATCTACATCTATAAATATTTTTTTATAAGGGTTTCCTAGCTCTTGTAAAAAATTTACAGCATTTTTTTTATTATCTTTATAGTTTAATCCAATAATATTTATTTTATCATTTAGTGATAGCGTCATTAATAGTGGGTGTTCCTGTCGACATGGCACACACCATGAGGACCAAATATTAAACAAATAAATTTTATTAGACTCAAATATATCTGATGATTTTAAAATTTTATCAGAATAAAAATCTTTTGAATTGAAGATTGGTATATCTTTTTTCACATTTAAGTTAGGGGTATAGATATTTGTATCTTCTAAGCCTTTATAAAAAATAATGAAAATAATTCCAAAAATTAAGATAACAAAAAAAGGTAATAATTTTTTTTTCATGATCTTTTTTTCAAAAAGCTTAACAAACCCCCTATTGATATCAATATCACTGATAACCAAATCCATAACATAAAAGGTTTGACTTGATACCTAACATTAAAAAAATTTTGATTCTGAACTAAATTGATTACAATAAACCTATCTTCCATAAGAGTTGTTTTAATGTCAGCTTCACTAGTTACAATTATTGGTTGGTTATAAATTCTTAGTTCTGGTGAAAATTTATCTATCTCTCCATTTGAATTCTGGATATTAAAATTTGCTATAATAGATTTGTAGTTTGTTTCTTGTTTTTGATTAACACTTTCAAAAACTATTTTGGTCTCAGAATTTTCGAACGTTTCTCCAACTTTTAAATTTGTAATTATTTCACTTGAAAAAAGATTATTAAATAAGATGCTTAAAATAAATATACTAAATCCAAAATGAGCAATATTTTGAGAAATATTTTTAAGCTTATCAACAAAAAAATCTCGTAAAGAAATAAAAAATAAATAAAATGCGCTCGATATCAAAACTGTATTAATTAAAATATTTTGGCTAAAATTTTTAAGAATTAGATAGGCTAATAAAATGGAAATGATTAATAAAATAATAAGATATATTTTGTCTTCTAATTGAGATTTAATCCATTTCAATCTTGGACCTATAGCCATCATCAACAAAAATGGTATCAAAAATGGGACTAATAATTTATTATAAAATGGAGGCCCGACTGATATTTTTTCAGAAGTTATCACATCAAGAAATATTGGATATACTGTTCCTATTAGTACAACAGATAAAAAATACATCATAAACCAATTATTAATTAAAATTGAAGTTTCTTTACTTAACCAGAAAAAACTATGGGAAATTTTTTCCTCATTTTTGTTAAAAAAGAAAAAAATAAATAAAGAAATAAATATTAAAATAAATAAAAAAATTAAAATAAATAATCCCCTTTCTGGATCATTTGCAAATGTATGTACTGAATTTAATATGCCCGATCTAACTAAAAATGTTCCACACATGCTTAAAGTGAATGTTGCTATTGAAAGAATTATTACCCATGAAGATAAAATAGATTTTCTTTCGAGAACTAATATACAATGCAAAAGAGTGGTTAAAGCAAGCCATGGCATTAAGGAAACATTTTCAACCGGATCCCAAAACCAAAACCCTCCCCAACCTAATTCATAGTAAGCCCAGATAGATCCCAACAAAATTCCCAGAGTTAAAAATACCCAAGAAGCAAGAATCCATTTTTTAATATGAGATGCCCATTTTTTAGAAACTAGATTAAGACTTGTTGCTGCTAAAGCAGATGAAAATATAATTGATGAACCAACATAACCTAAATATAAAATTGGGGGATGTATTGCTAAAGCTGGATCTTGCAATATTGGATTGAGCCCCAAACCTTCTACTGGGATTGGAAATAGATAATTAAATGGGTTTGATGTCTCAATTAAAAAAAGGAAAAAACCTATAATTATTATTTGCTGAAATATTAAAGTTAAAAGCTTGTATTTTATAGGTTGATTTTTAGTCTTTAAAATAAAGATAAAAATAAAAAGTGTAAGTACAAGCAACCATAATAATAAACTGCCCTCATGATTTCCCCAGGTACCTGCTATTTTATAAAAGAAAGGTTTTGTGGTGTGTGAATTATTAAATACCGTTTCATTACTAAAATCAGATAATACAAAAGAGATAATCAAACTCAAAAAGCTAACTACAACTAAAAAAAATTGTAAAAATGTAAACGACAAAATGTTTACACTTATGGTTTTAGAATTTTGAAAATTTTTGACTGAAAAAAAAATAATAAGCAAACTCACTCCCAAGCCTAAAATTAATGAATAATATCCAATAGTGCTATAAAGCAATTTATTTCTCCTCTAATGCCGCTTTTACTTCTGGAGGCATATAATTTTCATCGTGCTTAGCTAAAATTTTTGTGGCAGAAAAAAAATTTCTGTCTTTTAAAATGCCCTCTGCTACTACTCCTTTTTCTTCTTCAAAAAGATTTGGTATTGCACCTGCATAAGTAACATTTATTTCATTTTTAAAATCTGTAATTATAAAGTTGATTTCATTAGCATTTACAGAAATAGAGTCCTTTTTAACCATGCCTCCAATCCTAATTTTTTTTTTATTTAACTCTGCAGACAAATTGATTTCAGAAGGAGATTGAAAATAAACAACATTTTCTTCAAGTGATTTTAAAATCAAAAAAACAGTTAATATTAAAGTAATTAAAACTATTACTATGAATAAGAATCTTAATTTAACTTTGCGACCATACATGGCTCAAAAGTTAATTATTTGAGGCGTTAGCTAAAATTTCTTTGTTAATTCTTTGTGATTTTGCAGATTTAGCTTTGTCTGTATTAAGTGATCCAAACTTAGCAACAAATTTGTTTTGTTCTTTGACAAATTGAGTTTTTGTAACAAAATATAGAGTTGCAAAACTCGAAAGCGTAAAGATGAAAGCAGAGAATACATAAATTCCGTATCCATTCATAAAAAGTAATTCATTTATCATAATCTATCTAAGCCTTTATTTTTAATTTTTATCAGTTCTGTATTATATTTCATTAAGAAAATTAGCAATGAAAAAAGAGCAAATGCCGCAGTCATTATTAGCAAAGGAAAAAGCATAGATGAGTGAATTGAGCTTTTTGATAAAATATTTATAGAGGCTGGTTGATGAAGTGTGTTCCACCAGTCTACTGAGTATTTGATAATAGGAATATTAACTATGCCCAGTATTGTAATAAAAGTTGTGATCTTAAAAACTTTTTCTTCACTTTCGTAAATTCTCCATGAAATTAAATACATTGCATAAAATAATGCTAAAATTAACATTGAAGTAATTCTAGCATCCCATGCCCACCAGGTTCCCCATGTTGGCTTTCCCCAAATAGCTCCTGTAACTAATGCAATAACATTAAAAACAAACCCAGAGGGAGCTAGACTTTTAGATATTAAAAAAAAGTTTTTATTTTTAAAAATAAATCCACTAATGGATAAAAAAGTTATAGAAGAAAAAATACCTAACGAAATCCAAGCTGCTGGAACATGAACATACATAATTCTTACAGCATCACTTTGTTTATAATCTTCAGGGGACAAAATTAGTGCTTCAGTTAATCCCACAGAAAGTACAATAACAAATAAAAATAAAATATATTTTGGAGCTTTAGATGTTATTTGAAAAATTTTGTTTGGATGTAAAAAGTTTAAACATAATTAATTAATGATGTTTATTATGAAAAGGATTTCCGATCAAGAATGCAGAGGGAGACAATAACTTGAAATTAAAATTTAACATCCTTGATCAGAATATAGGTAAAATTAATTAATATATATGGCCTTGATTTGAGCTAAATGTGTTTGAAAAATGATTGATTTAGTTAGACATCTTAAAATAGCTAGAGCCTTTTTTGCCTGAAAAAATCTCTTCAATTAGAGGATGTTTTATTGGCTCATCTGAGTCATCCATAAGAAGATTTTGTTCTGAAACATAAGCTTCATAAGTTATCTCGTCATTTTCAGCTAACAAATGATAAAAAGGCTGATCTTTTCTTGGTCTTACATTTTTTGGGATAGATTGATACCATTCTTCAGAATTATTAAATTCAAAATCTACATCATATATTACCCCTCTAAATTCGAAGTGTTTATGTTTTACAATGTCTCCAATAGAGAATTTAGCTTTTTGAATTGGCATTGCTATTAGTATGGGTATTTAAAAATAAAAATCAATGCTTAAAATATTAATGTTTTGTGATGTGGCAAATATGCTAATATCTTTCAAGTGAATAAATCTTTTTTAAAATTTGTTACAGATTTTGGACCATTAGCTATATTTTTTTTCTATTACTACAATAGTGATAAAAATTTATCGGTTGCTATTCCTCCACTTATAGTTGCAACTTTAATTGCGTTAATTGTTGTTTGGTTTTTTGAAAAAAAAATTCCAATGATGCCGCTAATAAGTGGTATCTTAATCACATTTTTTGGTGGATTAACAATTTATTTCAATGATCCTATATTTATTTATGTTAAGCCAACAATCATTAATATTTTGTTTGCTTTAGCTTTATTTTTTGGAAAGTATTTTACCAATGAACCTGTTTTAAAAAAAATTATGGGTAAATCAATTCCATTAACTGATATTGGTTGGGAATTATTGAATAAAAGATGGATGTTTTTTTTCTTTGGTCTAGCAATATTAAATGAATGTATTTGGAGGACACAAACTGAGGAGTTTTGGGTTAACTTCAAAGTCTGGGGAATGTTGCCAATAACTATTATTTTTACAGGTTTTCAGATACCATTAATTAACAAACACAAAATTGATGCCTAACAATTTAAAACTAGTTGTCAATAATCCTCACAAACAATTAGAAGAAAAACAATTTTTTGAAAGGAATGAACTTAAGATTATTTTAGATTTATATGCAAAAATGGTCTCAGAGGGATCATGGAAAGATTATGGCTTAAGTATCTCTAGTAAACAGGTTAGCTTTAGTGTTTTTAAAAATGCTGCAGAAAATGCTTTATATAAAATTTGTAAAAACTTTAAGCCTAAAAATAAAAATCTTAAATATTTAATAACAGATACCAATGGAAAAATTTTAAAAAACTCTTTTGACCTTAAGTTATTATTAGAGAATACTAATTGGAAAAAATTACAAAAATAAAATTATCTTCTTTGTCCGAATAATCTTAACAACATTATAAATAAGTTTATAAAGTCCAAGTAAAGTGTAAGAGCACCCATCACAGCTTTTTTTCCCATGATCTCACCTGTATCACTTGCAGCATACATGTTTTTAATTTTTTGAGTGTCATAAGCAGTTAAACCAACAAAAATTAAAACACCTAAGATTGATATCACAAAATACATCATTGAAGATTTCAAAAATATATTAACTATTGAAGCAATAATTATTCCAATTAAGCCCATCATTAAAAATGAACCTAATTTTGTTAAATCTCTTTTAGTTGTGTAACCATAAATGCTCATTGCACCAAAAGTTGCTGAACATATAAAGAAAACTCTTGTTACACTCATACCAGTGTAAACTAATAAAATCGAAGATAATGATAAGCCCATTAATCCCGCAAAAATCCAAAAAGTTATTTGAGCTTTTGAAGCACTCATTTTATTAATTCCAAAACTCATATAAAAAACTATTCCTAAAGGTGCCAACATAACCAACCATTTTAATCCAGACATATAGATTGCATTACCCACTGATGTTAGACCAACTATAGATCCAGCATCATTTGTCACCACTGACATTTTAAATGTTATAAGTGCAACTATTCCTGTTAATAAAATTCCAGTTGCCATGTAATTATAAACTTTTAACATGTAGGCTCTTAAGCCTTCATCCATTACAACTGTTGACTGTTGAGCTGCTTTAGCTCTGTTCAAAATTCCGTTTTTATTAAATTCCATGATGAGTGATATATAATAGTCTTTTACTAATTATTCAAGATACCTTAAAAGATTAAAAATATCGAAATTAAACATAAAACCATTATGAATTATAAAAAATTAGGTAATACTGATCTTAATGTAAGCACAATTTGTCTCGGTACTATGACTTGGGGTGAGCAAAACACTCAAGAAGAGGGTTTTGAACAAATGGATTACGCTTTAGACCAAGGTGTTAATTTTTGGGATACCGCTGAACTATACGCTGTTCCTCCAAGAGAGGAAACTTATGGTCATACTGAAATCATAATTGGTAACTGGTTTCAAAAAATCAAAAAAGAGAGACAAGGTTATTTTGGCATCAAAAGTTGCTGGTCCCATGAGAGCTTATTTGAGAGGTGGTGGAAATAATTATGGTATAGATAAAATGACCGAAGCAGTTAATGACAGCTTAAAAAGATTACAAACAGATTATATTGATCTCTACCAACTACACTGGCCTGAAAGAAATACAAATATGTTTGGTCGTCTTGGATATGAACATAAGGAAAATGGCGAATGGAATAAATTTGAAGATGTTCTTGGTAACCTTAAAAAGTTTGTAGATGAAGGAAAAATTAGAAAAATTGGTTTATCAAATGAAACACCATGGGGTGTTTCTAAATATTTAGAGCTATCTAAAGAAAAAGATTTGCCTAGAATGATGTCTATTCAAAATCCTTACAGCTTGTTAAATAGAACCTATGAAGTAGGATTGGCGGAAATGTCTATCAGGGATGAAATTGGTCTTTTAGCATATTCACCTTTAGCTAGTGGATATTTATCTGGAAAATATAGAAACAATCAATTGCCTAAAAATTCTAGGATTGAGAGAGATCCTAATTTTTGGACAAGATATGCAAAACCAAATACAGAAAAAGCAGTTGATGCTTATTATGAAATTGCTAAAAAGTATGGTCTCGATTTAGCTCAAATGTCTTTAAAATTTTTAGAAATTCAGCCTTTTGTTACCTCTGTTATTATTGGAGCAACCACCATGGAGCAGTTGAAAACAAATATAGAAAGTGTAAACATAAAATTATCTGATGATGTCATTAAAGAAATTAATAACGTTCAAACAATTTATCCAAATCCATGTCCATAATTAAAAAAATTTTATTATTAGTATCAATATTTTTTGTTAGCTACTTCAGTCAGATCTCGGCTGAAGAGATAAAAAAAATTGGAAAATATAAAGACTGGGAAGCAATGGTTGTAACTGATACAAATGGCAAAGTATGCTTTGCTCAATCATCTCCCATTTTACAAGCTCCAAAATCAAATAAGAGAGATGCAAAATTATTTATTGCTTTTAGGCCCACTGAAAAAATAATTGATGAAGTGAGTGTTACTGGAGGTTATGAATTTAATAAAAATAACTCAGTAGTTGCTCAATCAGGAAAGAATAAATTCAAATTTGATATCAAAGAACAAGGTTTTGCTTGGATCGACTGACACTAAGATAGAATTCAGAATGATTAAGAGAATGAAAAAAGGTTCTCGAATAATGATAACTGGATATAATCAAAAAGGATCTCAAACAATTGATCACTATTCATTGCTAGGATTTACTAAAGCTTATAATTCTACAAAAAAAGCTTGTAGTTAAATATAAATGAAATCAAAAAAGAAATTGTTCTAGCCTATTCTGGGGGTCTTGATACTTCTATAATATTAAAATGGCTTCAGGAAAATTATGATGCAGAAGTAATTTGTTATACCGCAGATGTTGGACAAGAAATTGATAGAAAAAAAATTATAAATAACGCAAAAAAATTTGGTGTTAAAAATATTATAATAAAAGATTTAAAAGATACATTTGTTAAAGATTATGTTTATCCAATGATCAGAGGTCACGCAATTTATGAAGGTGTTTATTTATTGGGTACATCAATAGCAAGACCACTTATTGCAAAAGATCAAATTAGAGTTGCTAAAAAATTTAAAGCCTATGCAGTTTCACATGGAGCAACTGGAAAAGGGAATGATCAAGTACGATTTGAATTGGGATATCATTACTTTGGACCAAATATAAAAATCATTGCGCCATGGAGAATTTGGAAATTAAAATCTAGAACAGATCTAATCAATTATGCCAAAAAACATGAAATATCTATTCCAAAAGATAAAAAAGGAGCCCCTCCTTTTTCAATAGACGATAATTTATTTCATACTTCAACAGAAGGCAAAGTTTTAGAAAATCCAAAAAATTCAGCACCAGAATTTATTTTTCAAAGATCAGTATCACCAGAAAAAGCTCCTAATAAACCAAGCTTTGTAACTATCAATTTTAAAAATGGTGATCCATTTTCAATAAATGGAAAAAAACTAACTCCTGCAAAACTATTAGAAAAACTCAATCAGCTTGGAGGAAAAAATGGAATTGGAAGAGTTGATTTGGTTGAGAATAGATTTATTGGAATAAAATCTAGAGGGGTATACGAAACTCCAGGTGGTACATTGTTAATGTATGCACATAGGGCAATTGAGTCTGTTACTCTTGATAAAGAAACTATGCATAAAAAAGATCAGGTGATGCCAAGATATGCTGAGTTAATTTACAACGGTTATTGGTATTCAAAAGAAAGATTTAAGCTTCAAAAAATTGTAGATCTTAGAAAGAATAAAGTGAATGGATCAGTTAGACTTAAACTTTATAAAGGAAATGTAATTATAGAGTCCAGACAAACAAAAAGTTCTGCATATTCAATGAAAAAAGTTTCATTTGAAGAAAATAAGACATTTAATAAATCAAATGTTGAAAGATTTATTAATTTTCATAAAAAAAAACTTCGTTCTTAAATCGATGAAAATAAATGTTTTTGCAGACACTATTTGTGGATGGTGTTTCATTGGGCACAGAAATTTGAGTACAGCCTTAAAAAAATTTCCAGAAGTAAAGTTTGATATCAAACATACTCCATTTCAACTAAACCCAGATATGCCAACTGAGGGAATTTCTAGAGATAAATATTTAGAAATAAAATTTGGTGGGAAAAATTATGCTGCACCTATGTATAAAAATATGAGATTAAAAGGAAATGAGTCAGGCATTAATTTTAATTTAGATAAAATTAAAAAAACTCCAAATACTGTACTTTCCCATTTGTTAATTATTTTAAGTGAACAATTCAATTTACAGAATGAAGTTAAAGAAAAAATATATCAGTCATATTTTATTGATGAACTCGATATTGGAGATATCAATATTTTAGTTGATATTGCTAAGGAATATAATATTGCAGAAAATATTTTCCAAGATTTCATTAATGAAAAAAATATTGAACTTATAAATTCAAAACTATCTATAGCTAGGGAGAAAAATATCAGTGGCGTTCCTTTTTTTGAGATAGGAAAAGATTTTATTTCAGGTGCTCAAAGCTCAATTCAATTAGAAAACGTTATTAAAGCAAATTTAAACTAATATTTAGGACAATTTAACAATTGTTATAATTTTAAAAAATTATAACTTAGTTTTATGGAATCACTAAAAAACTGGATGGTAGATGCAGCAAATATCTTGTTTGATGACAGTAAAAATGATCTAAGATCTTTGCCAAGATCTGTAAGATTGCAAATTTTATTAGTTTTAAGTTTTATTTGGACAACAGTTTTTAGCTTATATATTTTTTCTTATACAACTTTTGCATTTGGTTGGGCGGGGCTTTATATTGCACATATTGGTTTAATATTTGCAGTATACATGACCTTTAAACATTTTCATAAAGCAGAAGAAAAATCTAGCAGCGTTTTTAAAACCAAAAACTTTGACCCTTTTAAAATAATGGTAATTGTTTTTGTCGTAGTATTCATTTTTGTATTTTCGAAAGGAATTGAAGTTTTAACTAGCCCTAATCCTAGCTCTTATTCTATTCCTTATGATGGACCGTCTAAATCGGTATTTGAAAAATGGCTCCCATTTAGTAAAGATAAATAATGGAAAAAATAGCAAAAAATTTACAACTTGCATTAATGTGTATTATTTTAATTAGCACAGTAATTGCTGTCGGTATGGAAATAAAGAATATGTTTCTTAACCAGTCAGTAACATTAGCTGATTTGCTTTTAATGTTTTTATATTTAGAAGTACTGGCAATGGTAAGAGTATTTTGGGATCAACAGTCAATCAGCATAACTCTACCACTATTAATTGCCATCACGGCCCTTGCTAGATTTATAATACTGCAAGGAAAAGAAATGGACCCAACAGCATTAGTTTATGAGGCTGTTGCAATAGTTCTTATTGCGGCTGCAATTGTGATTCTAAGATTAAGGCACAGTGATAAATTGGGTCTAAAAAGAAAAAAATCCAAATAATTTAGTATGATGTTTGAGGCCTCAAGGGCTAAGGCCGTTGATAAATTAAATAATTTTGTAGAAAAAAATTTAACTGATTATTCTAAGCTAAGAAATTTTGATTTAGGACCCAGCAATAGATCAAACATTTCCTGTCTATCTCCATACATATCACACGGAGCAATAAATGAATTAGAAGTAATTGATAAATCTCTTAAAAAATTTTCATTTGCAAAAAATGAAAAATTTATTCAGGAAGTATTGTGGCGAACTTATTGGAAAGGTTGGCTAGAGTTAAGACCAAATGTTTGGTCAGATTATTTGATGGAATTAAATACTCTTAGAAATGAATTTAAAAGTAATCAAAATTATCTAAATGCAATTGAAGGGAAAACTGATTTAGAATGCTTTAATCAGTGGGTGAATGAGCTAAAGGAAAATAATTATCTTCATAACCATACAAGAATGTGGTTTGCAAGCATCTGGATATTTACTCTAGAATTACCATGGCAACTGGGAGCTGAGTTTTTTTTACAACATCTTTACGATGGAGACGCTGCATCAAATACTCTTGGTTGGAGATGGGTAGCAGGCATTCAAACTCAAGGCAAACATTATCTGGCAAGTGAATGGAATATAAATAAATTTACTAACAATAGATTTAAAAACATAAAACTTAATGAAAATGCCAGACCAATATTTAGTGATAAAACTTATCCAATAAATAAAAAAGAATTTTTAAATTCTGAAATTTTAGAGGATCAAACTTTATTAGTATTTGAGAATAATATGACTTTTGAATTTTCTGATTTTAAAGAAAATAAATTTAAAAAAATTTTGTTAGTTTTAAATGATACAAATAGAGCCATTAAATTAAGTGAACAAGTATTGAAATTTAAAGCTAATTTATTAAAAGATCAAAAAACAAGATTAAATGAAAAATCAATTAATTGTGCAATTATTAACGTTGATGATTTAAAGAATATTACTGAAAAAGCTTATGCCCTTTATCCAACTGTTGGTGAAAATTTAGACTTTATTCAGAACAATAATTTAAAAAATATCAAATTTTTGTATAGAAAGTTAGATCAATTTTCTTGGCAATATTGCAATAAAGGCTTTTTTAATTTTAAAAATTATATTCCAAAAATTATTGCTAAATTTAATTAGGCTAAAAAGGTTTTAATACCATCCAAAATATACTGCACACTTAATCCAACAAGAATAATAGCTACCACTCTTGAGATAACACCAATTATTTTTTTATTTATTAATTTAGAAAATTTTGAAGCTATAAAAAAAATTACAAAAGTTAATAATAATACAATTACTAATGACAACATTCCTGCTGTTTGATTTGTAAAATTAGTTCCAATATCTGAAACAGAAACAATTACCGAAGTTATGGCTGCCGGTCCTGCAATAATAGGTGTTGCTAAAGGAAAAACGCTCACGTTATCAGAATTAAGATCTATGTCTTCTCCTTTTCTTTGCTGACGCTTGTCAAATAACATTTCTATTGCAATTATTAGCAAAATAATCCCTCCTCCTATTGTAAAAGCTGGGTAAGAAATATGTAGGTAACTTAACAATGAGCTTCCAAGTAATGCAAAAAACAACAATATAATAGTTGCAATTATAGTTGCGCTAAATGCAACTTTAATTTTTTGTTTTGCCTCCATGTGTTGAGTTATACTTAAAAATAATGGAGTATTTCCTAAAGGGTCAATTACTATAAAATATAGAAAGAAAGTTTGAATAAATATCTCAGACATCGGGTTTATCTATCTCTTTAAAAAGATTTTACAATTTAAATTAAAACCAACGTATCATTCCAATAATACCAGCTGTTGCATAAAAAAATTGCAACAAAAATATTCCTTTATGGTCTCCTCTGTAAGCCCAAATTCCAATTAAAATCGCAGATAATAGTAATAAGCAGAAGCCAAGAAATTCTATTCCAATATTTAATGCAACAAATAATGAGTATAAAATTGCTGTAACAACCCCAGCCCATTCAAAAAATTTATTATTCATTATATTTTTTTAAAATTTTCATAAAGAATTTTGGAATAATTATTCATATCAACCATATTATCTTTTGCAGCATTATCAAATTTTTCTAAAGCACCATCACCTAATTGATCTTCAAGAGCTTTTTTATATTCTGGAACACGTCCCCACTCATTGACTGTAGTATCTTTAATTTCTATATGAAATTGAATTCCGTAAGCATGATTTTGATATTTAAAAATTTGGTATTTGGTTATAGGTGATGATGCTAATAAAGTTATGTCTTTATTATAGTCTATACCTTGAACTTCATAAGAATGCCATTGTAAGCTTTTAACTTTTTCTGGAAATTCAGAAAATAATTTATCTTGATCTTTTTCTTTTGAAAAATTGATATCCATAATACCAATTTCTGCTGGATTTGATTTAACCACTTTACCACCCACTACTTCGCCTAACAACTGGCAACCAAGACAAAATCCTAAATAAGGTTTTTTTAAGTTGATAACAAATTCTTTAATTGCTTTTTTTTCTTCAATTAACCAAGGATATTCTTTTACCATATAGGTATCCATTGGACCACCCATACAAAACATTCCATCAAATTTACTTAGATCTTTTGGAATTTTTTCACCTTCATCTAGCTCTATGGTGGTTAATTTTAAACCATCAGCTAACATTAAATCTTTTATATAACCTGGGTCTTCAATTTTTATGTGTTGCAAAACTATTATATTCATTTCTTAACCAATCAAATAGAAAATAACAAGGTACCTACTTACTTTTCCAATAGCTACTAAAATAATAAAATCCAAAAATCTAATCCTCAATAAACCTGCAACTAAAGTTAGTGGATCACCTAAAATAGGCACCCAAGCAAATAATAATGACCATTTACCAAACTTGGTAAACCATTTTGATGACCTTTCTATTTTTGCTTCCTTGAATGGAAACCATTTTTTTGAAGTAAGATTTCTTGAATAAAATCCTAAAGCCCAGTTAATTACAGATCCCAGAACATTCCCAAAACTAGCAACGATTAGCAAAAATGAATTTTCATAATTTGATGTGGCCATTAACCCTGCTAATGTAAGCTCAGATGAAAATGGTAAAATGGTTGCAGCTAATAAAGATACAATAAATAAAGATAAGTAAATCACTTAGAACACTTCTTCGAACAATACTTTACCCTTTCCCAATTTAGCTTCCATTTTTTACGCCAAACGAATGGTCTTTTACAAACAGGACAGATTTTTGAAGGTAGATTTTCTTTTTTCAATTTAAATTTCTTTAAAATTTTCTTTCCATTTTTTTATTGCATCATCCCAATTTGGTATAATCTTATCCTCATACCCATGAACAGAACCGGTTCCAATATATCTAAAATTCTTCATTGCTAATGCGTGATGCTTGCCTTTTAAATAATCTATCATTTTACTCTTATTCTCCCAAGCTGTTAGAGTGTGATGATATCCGTTAATCTTTTTTGCTTCACAAAAAAAATTTCCATTTGCTTTTTTTGCTGCAGTGAAACTTGGCATCGAATACCTCATAAATTTCAACATACCAAAAAAACCTCTTACTTTGATGCCTGTAATAGAAATATACATTATACAGTATTCAACTTTATAAATTTATCCGCTTCAGATAAAATCAACTTTTTTCGTTCATCTTTCATTTTATCAAAGATACGGACCATCATTGATAATCTTGGATTTGTTAAAAAAAATTTTCTATTTCGATCAATGAACCTCCAATACAATCCATCCATCGTATTACACCAATCCCCTTTTTTAAAATCCATCATTTTCATAAAATAAGCAGATCCACAGATATAAGGTTTGGTTGCAAAAATTCCACCATCACTAAATAGACCCATCCCATAAACATTTGGAACCATTACCCAGTCAGATGAATCTACAAACATTTCCATAAACCATTTGTAAACAATTATGGGCTTAATTTCACAAAGGTTCATTATGTTAGATAAAATCATTAATCTTTCAATGTGATGAGACCATCCATGATTAACTGCATTTTGAATTGCATGGTCTAAGGGTGGAAGGCCAGTTGTTCCTTCATACCAAGAGTTTTTCATTTTTCTATTTTGTTTAAAGAAATTTCTAGTTTCCATTTTTTCAGAATAACCTTGGTAAATTCCTCGCATAAACTCTCTCCATCCAATTACCTGACGGATATATCCTTCAAGCGAGTTCATTCTTATCTTATTTTTCTTATCAAAATCTAAAATTTTTTGAATAATAAATTCAGGGGTTATTAAGCCTAAGTTAATATAAGGGCTTAGAGCGCTGTGAAATAAGATATTATCATTTTGGTTTACAGCATCTTCGTAATCGCCAAATAAATTAGATTTTTCTTTTATAAAAAAGTTTAAGAGTTTAACAACGTCTTCATATTCTGTTGCAAGCCAAAAATTATCTGTACTTCCAGGATGATTTTTAAATAATTTTTCAATTATTGGTTTTAATTTTTTTGTATGAGTAGTTTCATTAATTTTTGGAAATTTTGGAATTAAAATATCTTTGGGTAATTTATTTCTATTATCTTCATCAAAACTCCACTTACCACCAATAGGGTTTCCATCTGCACCCATTAGAATTCCAGATTTTTTCCTAACCTCTTTGTAGAATGTTGCCATAAATGGCTTTTTTGATTTTCCCAAATAATTTTTAAATTCATCTCTTGAATTTAAAAACATTGGGGTCTGAACAATATTCCAATCAATTTTTTCTTTTTTTAAAAACTGTTTAATTTTTTTTTCAAAAAATTTATCTTCTACTTCAAAACTTGAAATTTTAGTTATTTTATTTTTAGATATAATTTTTTTTAACTTCTTAAAATAATCGTCTTTAAAATCTTTATCTTCAATTTTTAAATAATCTAATTTAAATTTATTTTTCTTTAAACTATCCGCATAAGATCGCATAGAAGATAGGAATAATAGGATTTTTTGCTTATGATGTTTTTCATAAGTGCATAATCCATTATCTTCAGCCATAAAAAACACATGATCCTTTTTGAAGCGGTCTAAGTATTTTAATGGAAATAACTGATTACCAAGTATAAAAAATAATTTCATAATTAAATATAACTAATTAAAAAATTTATGTCAGAAAAATATCTAATTTTTGGTGCGACAGGATCTATTGGTTCAAGTCTAGCTGAACAATTAAAAAATTCTGGAAATGCTATTCACTTAATTGCAAGAAATGAAAGTGAAGTAAGTTCTATTTCAGAAAAATTAGGTTGCACATTCACTGTTGCTGATGTTTTAGAAGAAGGTTTTATTGAAAAAGTTAAAGCAGACGTTTCTGAGATAAAAGGAATTGCATACTGTGTGGGTTCAATTGATTTGAAGCCATTAAGAATGGTTACTGAACAAGATTTTAATAAATGTATGAAATTAAATCTTTATTCAGCTGTTGAAGCCATAAAAGGATATCAAGAAAGTTTAAAAAAAAACAAGGGTTCTATTGTTTTATTTTCAACAGTAGCAGCTCAAAGAGGGTTTACAAACCATGCAATTATTGCATCAGCTAAAGCTGCTGTTGAAGGTTTAACGGTATCACTAGCAGCAGAATTTGCCCCAAACATAAGAGTGAATTGTATTGCTCCAAGTTTAACAAGATCAAAAATTGCTGAGCCAATGCTAAAAAATAGTACAATAGCAGAGGGTATTGCAAAAGCTCATCCACTAAAAAGATTGGGTGAAGGAAAAGATTCTGCGTCTCTTGCAAAGTTTTTAATTTCTGAAGACAGTTCGTGGATAACGGGTCAAATTATTGCAGTTGACGGTGGTAGATCAAAACTATCTTAGAGTGATAAAATATTTTTTATTAATTTTTTTTCTTTTTTTTTCTTCAGTAAGTTATTCTGATGATTATTCTTTAACCAAAGTTACAAAATTAGATGAACCTTGGGGTTCCACGTTTATTAGCAATGATGAAATAATTGTAACTGAGAAAGATGGAAAAATAAAAGTAGTTAATATTGATTCAAAAAATACTTTTGAAGTTAAACATAACTTAAATTTTTTAAATGTTGGACAAGGTGGATTATTAGATATTATTTACCAAGACAATTATCTTTGGGTTTCGTATTCTGAAGATAGAGGTAATGGAAAAACAAGTACTTCAATTGCTAAGGCATCATTAAATAAAAAGGAATTAAAATTTAAAAATATATTTCAAGCAAATCCTCCTATAGACTCGGGCTATCATTTTGGCTCTAGGTTAGCGATTAAAGGTAAATATCTTTATGCATCCGCTGGTGAGAGAGGATTGGGAATGATTGCACAAGATCCTACAAAACATCCTGGAAGCATTATAAGAATTCATACAGATGGTAGTATTCCAAAAGATAATCCAAAGTTTGAGGGGAAATCTGATTGGTTACCAGAAATTTATCAAATAGGTGTTAGAAACCCACAGGGATTAACATTATCTCCCTATGATGAAAAAATTTATTTAAGCAACCATGGTGCAAGAGGTGGTGACTGGTTTGGTGAAGCTAAAAAAGGTGAAAACTATGGTTGGAAGATATTAGGATGGGGTGGAAAAAACTATTCAGGTAGTAAGATTGGGCCAAAATGGAAGCCTGGCTTTACTAAAGCTATTCAATACTGGGTGCCTTCAATTGCAGCTAGCGCAATCACAATTTATAAAGGAGAAGAATTTAGTGAGTGGAATGGACATGCCCTAATCACTTCACTAAAAGACAAATCATTAAGAAAATTAATCTTTAATGATTTATCAAACGTAAAAGAAGAAATTATTTTTAAAAATAAAATTGGAAGAATTAGAGACATTCAAGTTCATCCAGATAATGGAAAAATTTATTTTTTAGTAGAAAGAGCTTTATGGCTAATGGAAAAAAACTAACAACTAAACTTGAGAAAGATTTTAAAAGAAATAATGAAAAAATTAATATCATTTCTATTTATCATTCTTTTTTTTAATATAGAGCTAATTGCAATGGAAAAACTACCTTATCATCACTTGCCAGATGGAACCTTTAGGAATCCTGAGGGATCTCCAGTTAGAACAAATGATGTAAAATTTTCCTATAGAACATTTATTAAAGAAAAAAAGAAAATTGATATCACTGTTCCAAAAGATCATGTCATTGATAAAAAAATTGTTAAAGAAAATTTAGAGAAATTTAAAGATGATGATTATATTGCGTGGATAGGACATGCTACCTTCTTAATTAAATTAGGTGAAACAACAATTATTACAGACCCAGTTTTTTCAAAAAACGCAGGACCTTTGATATTTGGTCCAAAAAGATATGTTGAGCCAGCTATTCAATTAAAAGATATTCCAAAAACAGATGTATTTCTGCTTACTCACAATCATTATGACCACCAAGATATGTCAACCATTAGAAGATTTCCTTATAAAGATGCAAAGGTTTTACTTCCTCTAAAACTAGGAAAATATTTTAAAAAATACAAAGATGTAAATGAAATGGATTGGTATGAGGAAATTAAAATTAATGATCATTTAAAAATAACTTTCTTACCAGCAGTACATTGGTCGAAAAGAAGTCTAACTGATACTAACAAAACTTTATGGGGCAATTTTTTAATTCAATATAAGAATATAAAAATTTTATTTGCATGTGACACAGGTTATGGAAATATTTATAAAGAGATTGGTGAAAAATATGGCCCAATCGATATTACAATGATTAATATTGGCGCTTATGATTTTAGACCAATGTTTGACAAATCTATTTATCACACCACTCCTGAGGAGGCCCTTAATGTTGCACAAGATTTAAAAAGTAAAAAAGTATTGGGAATGCACTGGGGAACTTTTGTTTTGTCTCTTGAGCCTGTAATGGAACCACTTATTCGATTTAAAGAAAATGCTCAAAAATTTGGTTTTAAAAAAGAAGACGCTATAACTTTTAAAATTGGAGAAATTAACTCTATAAAAAAAATATTAGATTAAAATTAGTTATCTAATAATTTTTTTTTTGCCTTTTCAAATTCTTCTTGAGTAAGCACACCACTTTGGAGTAATTCATTTAACTTTGTGATTTCATTACTAAGATTATCCACATTTGGTTGCTGATCTATTTGTTCCTCTTCTTCAGGTTTTTCAGGTCTATTCTCAACTTTAGCTTTAAAACCTTTCATAATTGCAGTTCCACCTAAATAAATCACAAAACCAAGTATGGGTAGCGCCAATCCAAAAAATATTATCTTTTCCATAAATTAATCCTCATCCTCATCACGCCAACCTTTTTGATACATAAGGTACCCTGCTAAAATTACAGAGAAAGTTCCAGCTATCATACCAAAATCAAAACCAACTTGTTTTCCATACAAATACCAGCCTAACTGAGTTGCGCCTATTGGAACAGCTGTTAATAATATCATTATCAATCCAATTCGATATTCATAGGGGGGTTTTTTCATTAGAAAACTTTATCAAATAAAAAAAGAAATTAATTAAGTTTTATCAATTTGAGACAATAAAACTTGTTAACGAAAAAGTGTTTATTTTTGTGATCTTTTAAAACAATCTATTGTGTTTTTTAATAAACAAGCAATTGTCATAGGTCCTACTCCACCTGGAACAGGCGTAAGTGCCTTAGCAACTTTTGAAACTTCATCAAACGCAACATCACCCACTAAACCATTTTCTGTTTTATTAATCCCGACATCGATTACGATAGCATCTTTTTTAACCCAATCCCCTTTTACAAGCTCTGGAATACCCACAGCTGCAACTATAATGTCAGCTTCTAAACATTCAGCTTTTAAATCTTTTGTTCTTGAATGCGTAATTGTAACAGTACAATTTTCTTTAAGAAGAAGCTGTGTCATTGGTTTGCCGTTTAGATTTGATCTTCCAACTACAACTGCTTTTTTACCACTTAAATTTGGTTCAATTTTTTTAATCATTAAATAACATCCAAGTGGAGTACAAGGCACTGAACTTTCATAACCTGAAGATAAGTTTCCAACGTTCATTGGATGAAAACCATCCACATCTTTTGATGGAGCAATTGTTTCTATTACTTTTTGTTTATCAATGTGTTTTGGAAGCGGAAGTTGAACTAAAATTCCTGATATAGTTTCATCATTGTTTAGTTCTTCAATTTTTTCTAAAATAGTTTTTTCTTCAACTGTATCTGGATATCTAATCACTTCAGATTTTAAACCTACTTCATTTGCTGATTTTTCTTTATTTCGAACATAAATTTGACTTGGGGCCATATCTCCAATTAAAATTACAGTTAACCCAGGAACTTTGTTATATTTAGTTTTTAACTCTACTACTTCTTGTTTAAGCTCTTCTCTTAGTTCTGCAGCTATTTTTTTTCCATCTATTAAAATCATAAATATTTCCTAAAAAATCATTGGGGCAATGTAGAGCTTCATACACATTTCAATAAACCAAATCAATAAAAGAAGAATTATTGGGGATATATCAAGTGAGCCTAAATTAGGTAAAAAACGTCTAATTCTGTATAATATTGGATCAGTTAATCGATATGTCATTTCTAAAATTGAATAAACAAATCTATTTTGTGTGTTTAAAACATTAAAAGCAATCAACCAGCTTATTAAGACATTTGCTATAACGACATAAGAATACAGTTTTAAAATTTGTAAAACTAAATAAAAAATCGCTATCATTTTTTCTCGATATAAATCGACTGACTTGGAAAAGCAAAAGCTGCTTTATTGTTTTCTACGATTTGCTTAATCTCAATTGCAAGTCTTTCTTTAACAGAAAGCATTTCATTCCAACTGTTAGTTTTTGTAAAACATCGGACATACATATCAATAGAGCTATCAGAAAATTTATCAATTCTAACTGCAACACCAACGTTTACATCAAAGTCGTCACTTTTATTAATGTATGCTTCAATTTCATTTCTAACTGTCTTTAACTGATCAACTGTTGTGTCATATTGAAGAGTAATTATCCAACTGATCAACCAATTTGAAGTTTCGCTCACATTTACAACAGCGTTTTCTGCAAATTGAAAATTAGGAATAATCGCTAGTGACTTATCAAATTTTCTAATTGTTGTTGATCTAAATCCAATCTTCTCAACAATCCCTTCTATAATACCCTCAACAGCGATCCAATCACCTATCTTAAATCTTTTTTCAACTAATACTAAAATTCCTGAAATTAAATTTTTAAATAAATCTTGAGCACCCAATGCAACTGCCACACCAAATAAGCCAAGCCCTGCAATAATTGGTCCAATCTTTATTCCCCATAATTCCAAAACTGCCGCAAGCCCTAATATAAAAATTAAAATTTTAAGAGATTTAATAATCCATCCAATTAACTCTCTAGTTAAAAGTTTATCTAGTCCACTTAAAATGTAAGAAATGGGTTCAATGATTTGATGAATAACCCAAAATATTAATATTGTAATTAACGTTCTGTTAATAGTGTCTACAACCTCTCGACCTTCACTTGAAAAAGTCATGTAATAACTCGCAATAAAAAATCCAAGAACAATTGGTAAAAATCTTGCAGGTCCAACTAAGGCATGAACAAAAGTATCATCTAATTTATTGGTTGTTCTTTTCGAAATTATTTCTAATTTTTTAATAATAAGCTTACTAATTAAGCCTCTAAAAACTAAAAAAATAAAAAATATTCCAATTCCAATTAATATTTGGAAAATATCAACACCAAGAATTCCTTGTTTCCAGACTGAAGAAAATATGTCAGAAAAATTGTTTATTATTTGCATAGTTAAATTTTATATAACAAAAACTCTTCTTCTCCAGGATTAAAAAGAAATATCTTTTTCCACTTAATTTCATTCAATATTGACGAGGTTTTTTCACCAATGCACATTAAGTTCGTATCCATCCAAAGATTTTCGGACTGATGTATTTTGATAAAATTTAGTAAACTTAGGGCACTATTTTGAGAATAAACATAAACAATGTCTGGCAATTTAAGCATTAATTCACTCACAAATTTATCATCAAAGTTTTGGTTATGAGTAGTCCTATAATTAATAATTCTTTTTATATCGTATCCTTCTTTCAATAGTTGCTGATCAAGATCAACTGAAACTGTTTCACCGCTTATATAAACTAAAGATCCATCTTTCTGATTGAAGTTCTGAAAAACTAACTCTTTTAAATTTTCAACGTTACCCTCGGCTGCAATTACATTTTGAAAACCAACACTTCTAGCTACATTCTCGGTAGCACTTCCAACACAGAAACATAAAATATTTTTATCAATACTTTTGTGATTTAAAAATCTTACAGCATTTGCACTTGTGAAGATAATCCCTTTAAAATCTGAAAAATTAATCTGTTCATAATTTACCTTATCTATTCTTAATAATGGAAGATGTGATACTTGGTTTCCTAGCGATTTAAATTTTACAATCATCTCTGAACAATCTTCTAAGGGTCTAGTTAATAAAATGTGCATATTATTTTTTATAAGAATTATTTGATTTTTTTTTCAATATTTGCCCAACCTCTTTACCAAGTTCTTCTGCATTTTCAATTTTTGAAGATTTTTTTTCATAAAATCTCTGACTACCGTCTAAAGAAAAAAGCTCTGCTTCTAAAACAATTTCATCCCCTTGAATAATAGAATGAGCCCCCACAGCTGTTTCACAATCACCTTCTAAAACTTTAAGAACATTTCTTTCAGCAGCTGCTCTTAAAAATGTTTTTTGATCATTAACCTTATCTAAAATTGAAATAACATCCTTATCATCGTTTCGACATTGAAGTGAAATAATTCCTTGCCCTGCACTTGGGATTATTTCTTGAGTTGAAAAAACTTCTGCAATTTATTTTCTATTGATAAAGATTGAATTCCTGCATAAGACAGTATAATTGCATCATACAAACCATCATTAAGTTTTTTAATTCTGGTATCAACATTGCCTCGGATAAGTTTACAGTCAAGGTCAGGTCTAATTTTTTTAATTTGAAATTCTCTTCGGTAAGATGAAGTTCCAATTAAAGCTTTACCTTTTAATTCCTTAAGTTTTTTTTTGTCATTAGTTATCAATATTTCTCTTGGATCATTTCTTTTTAAAAATACATTAGTTCTTAAACCATCTGTTTCAATTGCTGGCATATCTTTTAATGCATGAACAGCTATATCAATTTTTTTATCTTGAAGTTCTTTTTCTATATTTGTTGAAAATAAACCTTTTCCACCTACTTCAGATAATCTTATATCTTGAACTTGATCTCCTTTTGTAGTTATTTCTTTGATTACAACATCTTCATTATTTAAATTTGTATTTTGAACAATCTTATCTTTAGCATTTTGAGCATATATTAATGCTAACTTGCTGCCTCTAGATCCAATAATTATTTTCTTATTCATAAATAAATATATTTCTTACTTGTATTGAGATTGTACAGTTAATAAAAACTATTTGAATGAGTAAAAAACCCTTAATTCTTGGAATTGAATCTAGCTGTGATGAAACAGCAGCATCAATAATCACTGAAAATGAACATGGAATACCAATAGTTTTATCTAATATTGTTTCAAGCCAAGTTGATGTTCATAAAGAATTTGGGGGTGTTGTTCCTGAACTAGCTGCAAGATCTCACATGGAAAAAATTGATTGGATTGTTAAAAAAGCAATTAATGATAGTGGTAGAAAAATAGAGGAGATTGATGCAGTGGCCTCAACGGCTGGTCCAGGTCTAATAGTGTGCCTGTCTGTTGGTTTAAGTTTTGGAAAAGCTTTTGCTTTTGCATTGGAAAAACCATTCATTGCTGTTAATCATCTGGAAGGTCACGCGCTAAGTCCAAAACTGAATTCAGAGCTTAACTACCCATATTTACTTTTATTGATTTCAGGCGGACATTCACAATTTTTAAATGTTCAAGGTTTAGGCAAATATAAAAGATTAGGAACTACTATTGATGATGCTTTAGGTGAAGCGTTTGATAAAACTGCTAAACTTTTAGGAATTGAATTTCCTGGAGGGCCACAAATAGAAGTTTTGGCAAAAAAAGGTAATCCAAATAAATATGATTTACCAAAGCCTATTTTTAACAAAGGAGGATGCAATTTATCTTTTGCAGGTCTTAAAACAGCTATTTTGAGAATAACAAAAAATATTAAAACAGATCAGGAAAAATTTGATTTGGCTGCTTCTTTTCAAAAAACAGTTGAACAAATTTTATATAAAAAAACTAAGATTGCCTTTTCTGAATTTGAAAAACAAAACGATCTACAAGAAAAAATATTTGTAGTTGCAGGAGGGGTGGCAGCCAATAAAAGAATTAGATCTATGTTAATTAAGCTTTGTGAGGAACAAAATTATCAGAGCATATTTCCACCGATTGAATTTTGTGGAGATAATGCAGCTATGATTGCAATGGTTGGTTTAGAAAAATTTAAATTAAAACAATTTGATAATTTAGATCATCCAGCAAAACCAAGATGGCAATTAGATGAAAAAGCAGCATTTCTTAAAGGAGCAGGAGTAAGACTATAATGCAGTATTGGTTAATGAAATCTGAACCAGATGTGTGGTCAATTGATCAACAAAAAAAGGCGGGAGCTAAAGGTGCGCCCTGGGATGGTGTTAGAAATTATCAAGCTGCTAAAAATTTAAAAAGTATGAAAAAAAATGATCTTTGTTTTTTTTATCATTCAAATATTGGAAAAGAGATAGTTGGAATTGTAGAGATAATCAAGGAAGCATACATAGATAAAACTGATAAATCAGGTCGTTTTGTAGCTGTTACTGTAAAATTTAAAGAAAAGTTATCCAAACCTGTTACCCTTGAAAGTATCAAAAATCATAAGGAATTAAGCCATTTAGCTCTTATCAAACAGAGCAGACTATCTGTAATGCCCATAGACTCTAAAAGCTGGAAAATATTAAATAACATGAGTAAAGTTTAATTATAAAAAAATTTCATGCCAATAAAAAAAAAGAAAAAAACTAAAGTTAAAAAAAGAGTTACGAAGAAAGTAACAAAAAAAACTAAAGTTAAAAAAAGAGTTACGAAGAAAGTAACAAAAAAAACGAAAGTTAAAAAAAAAATTTTTAAGAAAGTTGCAAAAGAAAATTCAAAAGAACTTATAATTAAAACGAAACCTCAATGGGTCAAAAATAGTTTAGCTACAAAAGCTAAATATAAAGATAAATATTTAAAATCTATTAAAAATAATGATGAGTTTTGGAGAAAAGAAGGAAAAAGAATTACTTGGATAAAACCATACAATAAAATTAAAGATGTTAGATACAGTTCTAAAGAAGTTAAGATTAAATGGTTCCAAGATGGAACTTTAAATGCTTCTGCAAATTGTATTGATCGACACTTAAAAGATAAAAAAGATAAAACGGCAATAATATGGGTTGGAGATGATCCTAAGGACAGCCAAAAAATATCCTATAAACAGCTTCATGAAAAAGTCTCTAAAGCAGCAAATGGCTTAAAAAAATTGGGGATAAAAAAAGGAGATAGAGTTACAATTTATTTAACGATGATTCCTGAGCTAGCAATTTTAATGCTAGCTTGTGTTCGTATTGGTGCAGTCCACTCAATTATTTTTGGTGGATTTTCAGCTGACTCGATTTCTGGAAGAGTAAATGATTGTGAGTCTGAATATATAATAACAGCTGATGAAGGTGTTAGAGGAGGAAAAACTATTCCACTTAAATATACAGTGGATGAAGCATTAGAGAGTTGTCCAAATGTTAAAAAATGTATTGTTGTTAAACGAACTGGAAACTACATCAACTGGGATAATAAAAGAGATGTTTGGTATCACGATTTAATTAAAGATGTTTCAAATAACTGCGAACCTGAAGAAATGAATGCAGAGGATCCTTTGTTTATTTTATATACATCGGGTTCAACCGGAAAGCCCAAAGGAGTTTTACATACGACCGGTGGTTATATGGTTTATGCTTCAATGACACATCAATATATTTTTAACTATAAACCAAAAGATATTTACTGGTGCACAGCTGATATTGGATGGGTCACCGGTCATAGTTATATAATTTATGGTCCACTTGCTAATGGAGCAACTACAGTTATGTTTGAGGGAATACCTAATTATCCAAATTCCTCAAGATGGTGGAAAATTATTGACAAATATAAAGTAAATACTTTTTACACTGCTCCCACAGCTATAAGGGCTTTAATGCGTGAAGGAGATAATCCAGTTAAAAAAACTTCAAGAAAATCCTTAAAATTATTAGGTACAGTTGGTGAGCCAATTAATCCTGAGGCCTGGATGTGGTATTATAAAACTATAGGAAATTCTAAATGCCCAATTGTTGATACATGGTGGCAAACAGAAACAGGTGGAATAATGATCGCTCCTCAAACTGGAGCAATTGATCTAAAACCTGGATCCGCCACTAAACCATTTTATGGAATAAAACCAGTTCTTGTAGATAAAAAAGGTGCAGAAATAAAAGGTCCAGGAGAAGGTAGATTGTGTATTGCTCAATCATGGCCTGGGCAAATGAGAACCGTCTACGGAGATCATCAAAGATTTATCGATACCTATTTTTCACAATTTGATGGAAAATATTTTACTGGAGATGGATGTAAAAGAGATAAAGATGGCTACTATTGGATTACAGGTAGAGTTGATGATGTAATTATTGTTTCTGGTCACAATCTAGGAACTGCTGAAATAGAAAGTGCATTTGTTGCTCATCCAAAAGTTGCTGAAGCAGCAGTAGTTGGATATCCCCACGATATTAAAGGTAATGGACTTTATTGCTACGTAACATTAAATGTGGGTGAAAGAGAAACAGGTGATCTTGAAAGAGATTTAAAATTATGGGTTAGAAAACAAATTGGCCCCCTTGCTACTCCTGATTTAATTCATTTTACCCCAGGACTCCCAAAAACTAGATCAGGTAAAATTATGAGGAGAATTTTAAGAAAGATTGCACAAAACGAACATGGTCAATTAGGTGATACAACAACATTAGCTGACCCAAGCGTTGTTAAGAGTTTAGTTGATAATAGAAAAAATATTTAAAATTCTATTAACTTTTCAAATTCGTTTCTAATAATATCCCACTTTAAGATCATCGAATTTAATACTATCTTTCTATCTAAGGTCTTAAGCTCTTCAGCTATTGGTGCCCACTTGTATAATGATAATGCACTTGGATTAAAAGGAAGATCTTTATAATAAGTCTCCCAATCTAAATTTTCTAATCTTTCATCAAAAGTTTTTTTTGCATCCTCAATTACAGCAAGTGGCATCTTGTTAGATGTTTCATCATCTAGAATTTTATTAAAAATTTCTTTAGCTTGATTGAAATCTTGATAATTAAAATTAACTTTTAAATATGAAAATGTAAAAAAAGTTAAATCTTGTAAAGCTACAGAATAAATATTCCATTTAGCAATATTAAGAGATGACATGAAGACATCATTATCGAAATGAAGGACATATCTGGTTCCCATTCTGGTTTTTAAATAACTATATAAAGTAACCTGTGTTACCCATGCTGATTTGGTTTGAATGAAGAATTCTAAATCATCTAAATTTTTAATTTTTTTTTTTGGAATGAACGCTTTAAACAATGCAAACAAATAGACTTTAAAATCTTTAAATGACAAATCTTTCCAAGAAAGTTTATATTTTTGCATAAAAATTTTATTTTTATTCACTATACTTCAAAAAAGTAAGTAAATAAGTACCAATTATGCGCATTTTTCATCTTTTCAAAACTCTTAGAATGGTTATGGTTTTAATTAGTTATAACTAAAAGAGAGGTATAAATGTCAAACGCACAAAAACACTGGGAAAAAACCAGGTCATTGTTATTCGTAACATTGGCAATTTGGTTTGTTTTCTCAATTGGCATCTTCCTTTTTGCAGCTGAAATGAATGAGGTTACTGGACCTTTCGGATATCCATGGACATATTGGTTTACATGTCAGGGATCTCTTGGAATTTTTGTAATCTTGTGTTTCTGGTTTGCTAATAGGCAAGAGAAAATCGATGAAGAATTCGGCTTCAACGAAAGAGGAGATGATTAATGATTAAAGGTAAATTTATAGACAATTTGCCAAAAGTTTATGGAATCTATACTGGAGGATTTATAGGTTTTATAATCTTAATGGCAATTGGTGAACAGATGGGTATGTCTGCAAAAGCAATAGGTGTTGCTTTTGTTGCTTTTACAATATTCATCTATGCATTAATTGGTTATCTATCAAGAACAGCACAAGCAGATGCGTATTACGTAGCTGGAAGACAAGTGCCTACTGTATTCAATGGAATGGCGACAGCAGCAGACTGGATGTCTGGTGCTTCATTCGTTGCAATGGCAGGTGGTATTTACTTTAAAGGTTATGGATATATGGCACTACTTGTTGGTTGGACTGGTGGTTACATATTAGTTGCAACTTTATTAGCACCATACTTAAGAAAATTTGGATGTTACACAGTTCCAGATTTTGTAGGTACAAGATACGGTGGTAATTTAGCGAGACTATGTGCAGTAATAGTTTTAACTGTTGCATCATTCACTTATGTGACTGCTCAGATTAACGCTACAGGTACTATTGCATCTGTTGCTCTAGATATCGACTTTAAATACGCAGTATATATTGGACTAATAAGTATTTTACTTTGTTCAATGTTAGGGGGTATGAGAGCGGTAACTTGGACACAGGTTGCACAATATATCGTACTAATTATAGCTTACTTACTTCCAATTTTTTGGATCAGTAACAAAATGGGTGCGGGTTTCTTTCCTCACTTTATGTTAGCTGATGAAGTAGCTAGAATTGGTGAGTTAGAACAACAGTTTGGTTTTGTTAAAAACTCTGCTGCTGATCTAGCAACGGTACCTAAAGGGTTAGCTGGAATAACTAAAGCACACTCTGCAGTAAATGCAACGCCTTGGGCGTTTATTTCGTTAGCACTAGCGATGATGATGGGAACAGCTTCATTGCCACACGTGATGATGAGATACTTTACTACTCCAAGTGTAAAAGCAGCTAGAAAATCAGTGGGTTGGTCTTTATTCTTTATCTTCCTTCTGTATTCTTCTGCGCCAATGTTAGCAACACTATCTAAACTGTCGTTGATTGATCCAACTTTATCTACAGGTATTATTGGTAAATCATTTGCTGAAGTTCAATCAATTGATTGGTTCCAAAACTGGAATCAAGCTAATTTGATGTTCATCAGTGACTTTAACGGAAATGGAACTCTTGAATTAAACGAGTTTTTCATGGGCGGTAAAGCTGTAGTATTAGCAACACCAGAAATAGCTGGATTACCATATGTAATTTCAGGACTGGTTGCTGCTGGAGGTATGGCTGCTGCAATGTCAACTGCTGATGGTTTAATTCTAGCAATTGCTAATGCGATCTCTCATGATGTTTATTATAAGATGATAGATCCAAAAGCAGAGACTGCGAAAAGACTTCTTGTTGCAAGAGTATTACTTGTAGTAATTGGTTTTGCTGGAGCAACTATTGCAGCAATGGAAATCCAAGGAATCTTGGGTTCAGTTATCTGGGCTTTTGACTTTGCGATGTCTGGTTTGTTCTTCCCGCTTGTACTTGGTGTATGGTGGAAGAGAGCTAACAGAGAAGGTGCTATTGCTGGTATGGTTTTAGGTCTTGCTTCTGCTATTTGGTACCTAGTTTGGGTACGAACTGGAGGAAGTGGGTTCTTAGGACTTACTCAGTTAACATTTGGTATCTTTGGAGCTGGTGTTAGTTTAGTTGCTATGGTTGTAGTGAGTTTAATGACTCAAGCACCAGATAAAGCAACTCAAAAAATGGTTGATGAAGTTCGAATACCAACTGGTAGAACTGTTACTGGTAAATAGAGCCATCAAATCTTAATTTAAGGGGCGATTAATTTCGCCCCTTTAAATTCAATCTTTTTTCAAATATAAATTTATCAATGTCAGCAAATTTTCATCCCTTAGTCTACTTTATTGATTACCTGCTTGGAGTAATTATGTGGACTTTAATAGGAAGAGTTGCGATGAATATTTTTCAAAAAGAAGACTCAGAATTCTTCTTTATGAAAATATTTGTAAAATACACTAATCCTCTTTTAAAAATATTTAAACCTATAACCCCTTCTTTCATTATAGCACCTCTCGTTCCATTATATGTTGCTTGGTTCTTTTATATGATTAGGTTTTACTTTATGCCTTGGGTCTTAGGCTATTCTGTAATGGGTATGCTATCCTTTCCACTCGAAAGTGAAATTTCCAAACAAATTTATCAATTATTTAATTCAATTAAATTTTAAAAATTGATACTAATAGCTTTAGCAATCAATGAAAAAAATACAAATTTCACCATCAATTTTATCAGCTGACTTCAGTCAATTAGGCAATGAAATTAAAAGACTTGAAGAAGGTGGTGCAGATATGATTCATGTAGATGTTATGGATGGTCATTTTGTTCCAAACCTTACTATTGGGCCTCCAGTGATTAAAGCCTTGAGGAAACAGTGCTCAATTCAATTTGATGTTCATTTGATGATATCACCTGTTCACAAGTACATTGAAGCATATTCAGATGCTGGGGCTGATATTATTACAATTCATCCTGAGGCAACAGATAATCTAGAAGAATCTATTTTAAAGATAAAAAACTTAAATAAAAAAGTTGGTATCTCACTTAATCCAAAATCCAAAATTGATCTAATTATAAACTACCTTGATAAAATAGACTTGGTTTTAATAATGAGCGTAAATCCAGGATTTGGAGGTCAAAAATTTATGCCGGAGGTCCTGGATAAGATTAAACAACTAAAAAAAATTCAATCTGAAAAAAATATGCTTTTTGATATTGAAATTGATGGAGGGATTAATTTTGATAATTGCCAATCAGCAATTGAGGCTGGTGCCAACATACTTGTTTCAGGAACAACTGTATTCAAAAGTAATAATGGAGATATTAAAAAAAATATTGATTTATTAAAATTAAAATAAGTTAATGATCATTAATAATTTTACTAATAGCTTAAGGCAAATTTATTTTGATTTAAAAAAAAATATAAAAGAATTTTATCAAAACTCTAATTTTTATAATAAAAGAATTTCTATAACCAATGATCTTACTTTTGAATATAAACCAAGTCCCCACCTACTATCTTCAATAATAAAATATCAAAAAAAAAAATATAAAATTGAAGATTTTGCTTTAGAAGAAATTTGGCAAAACAATCTAAATTATAATGAATTTGAAAAATTAAATAATTTTTATTGGTTCTTTAGTTTAGATCTAAAATCATCAAAAAAGATGACTCAAACTGTTATTAATAATTGGATTAATAAAAACGACAAATATAGTAAAAAAAGTTGGGATTTTGATATTACTTCCAAAAGAATAATTTCATGGTTATCTAACCATCAATTAACTTATGAAGATTGTGATGAAAATTTCAAAAAAAAATTTAATCAGAGTGTTCAAAAACAAACAAATCATCTTTTAAATGAAATAAAAAATTTGTCAGAAGTTGAAAACAAAGTTATTGGGTGTGCGGCTATTATTTTAACAGGACTAGCGTATAAAGATAATAACAAATATCTTAATAATGGATTAAACCTTTTAAAAAAAATAATAAAATCATCTATTAATAATAATGGTTTTCCTAAATCTAGAAATATAAAACAACTTATTTTTTACTTAAAATATTTTATAATTATTAGAGAGTGGTTTAAAGAGTCACAAAACACAATTCCGGAATATATTGATGAAATAATATATTATCTTGGCCAAAATTATGCTTTTATTTGGCAAAACATTAATCAAGATATTCTTTTTAACGGCAATTATGTTTCCAATAATAATGAGTTTGATCAATATCTAAAAAGATTTGGATATGTATTTAAAAATGAAAATAAAGAAATTGCTGGTTATGCTATTCTTAAAAATAAAAAAATTATATTAACAATGGATATAGGTGAAAGTCCTAGTGGTAATTATTCAAAATTTTATCAATCAGGAGCTCTTTCATTTGAAATTTTCTCAGATGGTAAAAAGCTGATAACAAACTCTGGTTACTTTGCTAATAAAGAACACAAACTATATAAACTCTCAAAAAGCACAGCTTTACAAAGCACTTTAACAATCGAAGATCATTCTTCTTGTGCTTATAGAAAATTGAATAAATCAAATATATTGGTCAAAGAAAGTATTAAAATAATTGAGAAAAATGTTGTTTTTGAAGACAATTATTGGAAAATATCAGGGTCACATGATGGTTATCTAAAAAAGTTTAAAACTATTCATAAAAGGGAAATAGAATTTTACCCAGAGCAAATGAAATTTGTTGGTTTTGATAAATTATTAAGAAAACAAAAATCTGAAGATATTAAATTTGATATAAGATTTCACCTGGATCCAAGCTCAAAAGTAATGAAAACTCAGGATAATAAATCAATCCTAATAGAGTTGGGAGACGAAGGTTGGAAATTCAATTGTGAAAATTTTGATATAAACATTGATAATGGATTATATTTAGGTATTAAAAATTCATACAAAGAAAATCAAAACATATGTATATCAGGAGTGTGTAAAGATAAAATTCAAAATATAAAATGGGAAATTACTAAACTTTAATGAAAAAAATAAAAACAGCTCTTATTTCTGTATCAGATAAAAAGAATTTAAAGCCACTTCTTACATCTTTAAAAAAAAATAATATAAAAATTATTAGTTCAGGCGGCACATATAAAGAAATTAAAAAATTAAAATTTCAATGTTTAGAAGTTTCAGAATTTACTGATTCGCCTGAAATTCTAGAAGGTAGGGTAAAAACTCTTCATCCCAAAATACATGCGGGAATTTTAAACAAAAGAAATAACAAAGTTCACTTGAAAAACTTAAAAGATAATAATTTTGAGAATATAGATTTAGTGGTTGTAAACTTTTACCCATTTGAAGAAACATTAAAAAATACAAATAATCACAATAAGATAATTGAAAACATTGATGTTGGTGGTCCAACAATGGTCAGATCAGCAGCTAAAAATTATCAGGATGTGACAGTTATTACTTCATCTAATCAATATGAAGAGCTAATTGATGAATTAAGAGAAAATATAGGCTCTACATCCTTAAGATTTAGAGAAAAATTATCCAGAATTGCCTTCACAGAAACAGCTTATTATGATTCTGTTATTTCTGATTATTTTAATAAAAAAAATAATATAATTTTTCCAAAAAAGAAAGTTTTTCATACTAATCTTATTGCAACTCCCCGTTACGGGGAAAACCCACATCAAGAAAGTGGAATATATTCAAAAAATAGTTCTTTAAACCTAAATCAAATTCATGGAAAACAACTAAGTTATAATAATTATAATGATATATTTTCAGCTTTAACTATTTCAAAATCGCTTCCAAAAAACATTGGAACCGTCATAGTAAAGCACGCTAATCCATGTGGAGTTTCAATAAATACAAATCCTCTTATAAGCTACAAATCTGCTCTTGCTTGTGATCCTATTAGTGCTTTTGGCGGGATTGTATCATGTAATTTTAAAATTAAAAAAAATTTAGCGTCAGAATTAAATAAATTATTTCTTGAAGTAATTATCGCAAATGGTTTTGATAAAGATGCTCTAAAATTATTAAAGAAGAAAAAAAATTTAAGATTAATTGATGCTACAAATTATTCTTTTAAAGAAATATTAAGATTTGTATCCTCTAATGAGGAATTATTAATACAAACAGAAGATTTAAAAAAGTTTAGTAAAAAAGATTTTAAAATTGTCTCTAAAAAAAAACCAACTTCAAAACAAATGAAAGATCTTATTTTTGCATTTAATATTTGTCGGTACGTAAAATCTAATGCAATAGTACTTGCAGCAAATGGCGCAACAGCAGGAATTGGATCTGGCCAACCAAGTCGACTGGATAGCTGTCAAATTGCAATAAATAAAATGAATAAATTTATGAATACAAATAACGAAATCGTTGCTGCATCAGATGCATTTTTTCCATTCGTAGATGGAATTGAAAAATTAGTTCAATCGGGTGTTACGGCAGTTATACAACCCTCTGGGTCTATTAGAGACAAGGAGATAATTAAATTTGCAAACGAAACTGGAACAATTTTAGTATTTTCTAGAACAAGACATTTTAGGCATTGATTAACTGATCTATTTTTGCTGCTAAGATAAAGTCATTTTCAGACAATCCCTCTATTGCATGAGTTGTAATTTTAATTTCTGCATATCCCCAGCCAAATGATATGTCTGGGTGATGCCCCTCATCTTCAGAGATTTTACCAACATGATTAATAAAGCTTTGACTATCTAAAAAGTTTTTAAAATTAAATTTTTTAGATAGAAAAAAAATATCATTATTATTTTTAATAACTTCCCAACCATCTACTTTTTTTTGATATTTGTGTATTTCAGATATATCAAAAGGAATTACCCCACCTTCACAAGGTACACATTTTTTTTTTGTTAAATCAGTCATTACTATATTGTTTTGTAAATTCTTTTTTACGAAATTCAATCTGATTTATCATCTTTTGATTTATAAATTTAGAATTAAAAAATTCTATATCAACATTTTTATAACTTAAATCACCAATGTTTTTTGCATAATTCAACCACTGATTAATTATTAAAAAATCTGATATTGATAAACCAGGAATAGAATTGTTGAACTTAATAGTATTAAAATTTTCATTTACTTCGAAATTTTCCTCAATTTTTTTCCAATCGTCATTAAAATTCATAAAATCTTTATCTTTTTCGTCAATAATTTTAAATTTTGGAAATATATCATAAAATTCTGAACATCCTCTTTTTATACTAATTTTAACATTTAGTAGAATTTTAAATTTTGGTTTTAAATCCTCTAAAATTTTTTTTGCCTCTTTTAATATATTATCTTACAAATTATTTTTTACAAAATTCAATCTGATTTATCATCTTTTGATTTATGAATTTAGAATTAAAAAATTCTATATCAAGATTTTTATTTTTTATCATTTAAATCTTAAAATGGAGCGGGCAAAGGGGGTCGAACCCTCGACCTTCTCGTTGGCAACGAGACGCTCTACCACTGAGCTATGCCCGCTTATTATATAAATTAGAAAATAGTAGCTTTTTTAAAATTAAGCAAGAAACAAATTATATTGCTGATATTCAATGTAAGATAATTCTTTTAAATTTTTATTAAAAACTTTATTAAGTTTATTTTTAAGCTCATCATCTAAAATTTTATTCCAATTATTATCTGGTCCTAAAAAGAAAAATGGAATTTGTTTATTATCTTTTTTTGATTTAATAGACTCTGAAAAACCAAATTTTTTTTCATTGTTTTTAAGCTTATGAAAAGATGTAGAATTTATAGAATTTTTAATTTTCAATTTACTAATTTTTTCTCTATCTTTTGTTATTTTATTAATAAACTTAATTATTTCTGTAAAAACTACATAAGTTTTATTCATTAAATCTTCATATTTAATAATTTTCACTGGTATTTCGTTTTGAGATTTCCAAGATTTATAATTATTTTCCCAAGAACTTATAAATTGAAAATCACCATATTCTCTTAAATTTTCATAATCATGAATAAATTTTTTTGATTTAGCATCCATGACAATGCGTCTGGATAATCTAACTCATAATGATTTTTTAAAGAAGTAATTACATTTCTAGGATCTCTAACTATATAAATACATCCAATGGAGTTTTCTTTATTTGTAAATTTCGTCTCATTAATTGATCCAAATACATTGTGAGTTTTAAAGAATCTTAGTTTTTTATCTTCATTAATTTTTTCTTGGGCTTTTAACCAAAATCTAGTGGTATCAATTGCAACTTGTGACAAATAATTAAATCCTTGAAAGTGTTTTTTTTCAGGAAATTGACCAATATTTTTAATTAAATTTTCATTATATATACCGTCTTTAGAATAGTAATAAGCACTAATCAATGTTCTCAACCAAGTGTTACCACTTTTAGGGTATGATGCTATCCAAAATATCATATTAATAAATACTATAGATGATTAATAAATTTTTTGTTATTAATATACAATGAATGATTTTCCAAAAATAATTCCAGTTTTTCCCTTAAGTAATTTTATTATTTTTCCTAAAACAACTGTTCCATTAAATATTTTTGAACCAAGATATGTAGATATGATTAATGACAGTATGAAATCAAACAAATTTATTGGGATGATTCAGCCCAAAAAATTAATTGATGAATACACGCCTCCTGTTTTGCACAAAGTTGGTTGTATGGGAAAAATAACAAGTTTTAAGGAAACAGAGGATGGGAGATATGCAATTGAATTAAAAGGTTTAATTAGATTTAATCTTATCCAAGAAATTAAATCTAATAAAAAATATAGAGAATATGAAGTTGATTTTAATGATTTTGATTCAGATCTTAATGATAAAAAAGAACAAATTAAATTTTCTGATTTAGAATTAATTTTTAAAGATCTTAAATCTTTATTTGAAAAGAGAGGCTTTATAATAAATTGGAAAGAACTCGAAAAACAAAGTTTAGATGAAACTATAAATGCTTTAGCAATGGCCTCGCCATTTTCGCTGGAAGAAAAACAAGTATTATTAGAAGCAGAAAACCTCAAAATGAGAAAAAATAAAATAGCAGAGATTTTGAGTACTTATACGTATGATGTTTTTAACAATACAACTCTTCAATAGATTAAAATAAAATACCTCTATCGGCAATCTTAGTAAACATTTTGTTAATAAATGGGTAATTACCAATAATTTTAACAGACTTGCTTAAAAGATCAGATTTCATTTGTCTCTCAAAATTAAAGAACTCATGAATTAGGTCCACTCCACTTGAAAAAATAAAGTTTTTATGTTTTATTTTTTTTTGGAATTCTGAGTTAACAGAGCCATCTAGTGACAAGCCTAGATCTAACTTTTTCTTAATAATCTCTAAAAGAATTTTAGTATCTCTAATAGTCATATTAAAACCTTGGCCCGCCAGAGGATGGACTCTATGCAACAAATCTCCAAATGCTAATATATTTTTATGGTAATAAGATCTTAGGTTTAATGACTTTAGCTCAAAACTTTCAATTTTTTCTATATTCCTAATTTTATACTTAAAATTTTTATCTTTTATTAATTGTTCAATATATTCTTTTTTTTGATTTTTAGAATTATGAACAGAATAAACTACAGAAGTTTCTTTATTTGAAATTGGTAAAAAAGCTAAAGGTCCTTTTTTTGTAAAAATTTGAAAAGCTGTATCATTTAAAATTTGATCATGTTTTATAATAGTCGTATATGCATAACTATTATATTTTTTAATTATTTTTTTACTAAAATATCGATTAGTAATAAAATTTGTAGAATCACAATTTATTATAAGTTCGTATTTATCTAAAAAAGATATATTTTTTTGATTTGAAAATTTTGACTTAAAAAATTTATTTTTTGACAAATCTTTCTCTAATAATTGATACAATTTATTATTCTTTACTATTGAAAAAAGATGATCTTCATTTGCTTTAAAATTTATTAGTCTTTCTTTTTTTAAATTATCAGAAAAGATTTCTATTCTTTTTAACTTCCAAATAATCTTATCAATATTAATTATATTATTATTAAAAAAATTGATGTTATTCCTTGCGATGCCAATGGTTCTGGACTCATCTATATTAAAATTTTTTTTATAAAAAAATAGATCAACATTAATTTTAGAGTTAACAAGCGTTTTTGCTAAAGTTAAGGCTGTTAAGCTATTACCAAGTATACAAACTGTCATAATATTTTTAATTTTAACAATAAAAATTAGATGATACAAAGTGATTAAATTGATTCATTTATATGAATATTAAAAAAACTGCTAATTTACTGCTTAATTTCGCCCTTAAAAGATTGGCAGAAATATTTGGGATTTTGGTTTCTTTAATGGGTGTAATGTTATTTTTAGCCCTGATTACATATTCTCCAAATGATCCAAATTTCATTTTTCCTGAAAATACAAAAATTGAAAATTTGATGGGTTTTCAAGGTAGTTTTATATCTGATTTATTCTTTCAGTCAGTTGGATTAGTGTCTTATTTAATTCCACTTACATTTATAATTACAGGAATTAATATTTTAAAATCAAAAGATTTTTTTTTATTCATTGAAAATAATTTTTTTACAACTTTATATTTAATATTTGGAGCACTTTTTTTTAATTACTATTATTCTGACTCGTATTCTTTATATATAAATGGTAATAGTGGGTTTGTTGGAGAATATCTAAATCAATCATTTCTTGGGCATATTATATCAATTAATGAAAATATTTTTTTTTATATTTTAATTTTAATTACTATAATTTTTTTCTTAATTAGTATTAATTTTAATCCAAAGAAATTTTTTGAATTTATTAAAAAAACTTATGCTTTTATTAATAAAAAAAATACCAAAAATTATACAGATAGAAGTGAAATAATTAATGAATACATTCCACAAGATGAGATTAAAAACCTTATTCAAGAAGATCTCCCTTTTATTAAAAGTGAAAATAAATCTGAGACAAAGATAAAATTTAAACTTCCAAGTCTTGATTTATTAAAAATCCCAACAAAAAAAGAAAGGGAGAATTTTGAAAAAAATGAAACTCATGATCCAGAATTTTTAGAAAAAATACTAATGGATTTTGGAGTTAGTGGAAATATAAAAAAAGTTAGTCATGGTCCTGTGGTTACTCTTAATGAATTTGAACCTGCGGCTGGAGTAAAAGTTTCTAAAATAATAAATCTATCGGATGACATAGCAAGAAATACAAGCTCAGAATCTGCGAGAATAGCTACAATTCCTGGGAGCAATACTGTTGGGATTGAGCTTCCAAACAACATAAGAGAAAATGTTTATTTGAGTGAAATTTTAGCTAATGCAGACTTCAAGAAAAAAGAAATTAAATTACCTATAGCACTTGGTAAAAATATTTCTGGCAAACCAGTTGTTGGTGATTTAGCTTCTATGCCTCATCTTCTTATTGCTGGAACTACAGGTTCTGGAAAATCAGTTTGTATTAATACAATTATTTTATCTCTTCTTTATCGACATACGCCAGAAAAATGTAAATTTATTTTGATTGACCCTAAGATGCTTGAATTATCAACTTATGAAGGAATTCCACATTTACTCTGTCCAGTAATTACTGAAGCTAAAAAAGCAGCCTCAGTTCTAGGTTGGGTGGTTAAAGAAATGGAGAGCAGATATAGATTAATGACAAAAGAGGGTGTGAGGAATATAGATGGCTATAATACAAACACAAACTTCCAATGCCTTATATAGTGGTTGTGGTTGATGAGATGTCTGACCTGATGCTAGTTGCAGGTAAAGAAATAGAAAATTATATTCAAAAATTATCTCAAATGGCTCGAGCAGCTGGTATTCATATAATAATGGCAACTCAAAGACCAAGCGTTGATGTTATTACTGGTACTATTAAAGCTAATTTTCCTACAAGAATATCTTTTCAAGTTACTTCAAAAATAGATAGTAGAACTATTCTTGGAGAACAAGGAGCTGAACAGTTGTTGGGTAAGGGGGATATGCTTTACATGTCATCGGCTAATAAAATAGTAAGAATACATGCGCCCTTTGTGTCTGATGATGAAATTGAAAAAGTTAATAAATCTCTAAGAACTCAAGCAGAACCAGATTATATAGATGAAATATTAAATTTTGCTGATGAGAAAGAAATTGGTGATAACCAAAGTCAAGGGGATAAAGATGAACTGTATTCGCAAGCATTAGATATTATTAGATCAGAAGGGAAAGCCTCAACATCATTTTTACAAAGAAAACTTCAGATTGGTTACAATCGTGCAGCAAGAATTATTGATATGATGGAAGCTGATGGAGTTGTAAGTAAAGCAAATCATGTTGGTAAAAGAGATGTGCTTTAATGTTTAAACACTTTCTATTTTCTATTTTTTTAATTTTAATATCCAATGTACAAGCAAGCAATAAGGATAAAATATTAGAAAATTTGCAAAATACCAAAAACTTAAATTTTGATTTTGAACAAAATATTAATGGAAAAGTAGAAATTGGAAATTGCACGATTCAGTATCCAAAAAAAATATTTTGTAAATATCAGAAAAATAATAAAATATTAGTTTCTAATGGCAAATCATTAGTAATTAAAACCCTTACTAGTTTTTATAGATATCCTTTAAATAAAACATCACTTAACTTAATATTGGATAAAAATTTTTTAATTCAAAAAATAGAAAATTTGAAAGAAAAAAAATTAGGTGAAACGTTTATAAATTTTGAAATCGTAGAAGAAGAGAATGAAATAAATATATTTTTTGATAATGAGAACTTTGATTTAGTTGGGTGGCAAACAAAAGATATCTATCAAAATGTAAATGTTACTTATCTTTCCTCAATTAAAAAAAATCACAAAGTTGATAAAGATTTATTTAAACTGCCTGCCCAAAACTAAATTTTTATAGTTTCGGTTTTAAATATTTTCATACCTCTAGCTATATAATTATTTAGAGCATTTTTGTGATCTAAAGAACATGTGTGAACCCAAACTCTATCAATACCTCTATTAAAAGATTTTTGGATTGCTTGAGATAATAAATAAGATCCCAGCTTTTTATTTTGGAATTCTTCTAATAATCCAAAATAAGCAATCTCAACTTCTCTTTTTTCACCATGAAATATCAGTTCAAAGAAACCAGCTAAATCATCTTTAAATTTAAATACATATGTTTTAACATTTTGATTAGAAGCATAATCTATCCATTGAGCTTCTGTCCAAACTAATCGGTCAATCCATTTATGATTTTTTCCAATATTTTTATAAAAAAATTTATTTAACTGAAAATTAATTGGTTCTAACAAATTTAAAGAATAATCTCCATTAGGTTTAATTACTTCTTTCAGATTTTGAATTGAATTTATTTCTAAATAATTTCTTTGAACCTCTTGTGTCACTCAACCATTTTTCCAATTTTTTCACCTCCAAATAAATGAAAGTGCAAGTGTGGAACCTCTTGACCACCATCATCACTTATATTGGTGAGTGCTCTATAGCCTTTACCTACTTCTGTTGAAATACATAGCTTTTTAGCAACTATATTTATACCTTTAATCAACCCAACTATCTCCTCAGAAGTAGCATTTGAACTAAAATCATCCAGATCAACGTATTTTCCTTTTGGGATTACCAAGGCATGAATTTTTTTTTGAGGATTAATATCATGAAAAGATAAAACAAAGTCATCTTCATAAATTTTATTACAAGGTATCTCTTTTCTTAAAATCTTTGCAAAGATATTGCTATCATCATAACTCATTTTTTTCTTTTTTCTAATTCTTGCATAACTTCTTCAATTTTTACATCATTGGCTTCTAAGTACATCAACAAATGATAAAAAACATCTGCAGCTTCGTGTATTTTATTTGTATCTTCTTCAATGGCTTCAATTAATTCATCAACTTCTTCTAAAACTTTTGCTTTACAAAGTACTTTGTCTGTAAGTAACTTATTTGTGTAAGATCCTTCTTTAGGAACTGATTTTCTTTCTCTAGCAAGATTTATTAAATTTTCTAATGTACTAAGCATACTAAATTCTAACAGGAATTCCTTTTGAATCCAGATATTCCTTGGCTTCTTTTACTGAATGTTTTCCATAGTGAAATATAGATGCAGCTAAAACAGCACTCGCATTTCCTAATTTAATTCCATCAACTAAATGATCAAGATTGCCGACACCTCCAGAAGCAATAACAGGAATGTTTACCCTGGAAGATATCTTAGACATCAATTCAATATCATAACCTACTTGGGTACCATCTCTATCCATTGATGTTACTAATAATTCTCCTGCTCCACTATTTTCCATTTTTTCTGCAAATTTTATTGCATCAATCCCTGTATTATTTCTTCCACCATGAGTAAAAATTTCCCAGTTATCAAAATTTTTTTTTGCATCTATTGCAACGACTATACATTGAGATCCAAATTTTTTTGAGCTTTCAGCTACTACTTCTGGATTTTGAACTGCAGCAGTGTTAATTGATACTTTATCTGCACCACAGTTTAATAATCTATTAATATCATCAACACTTCTAATGCCACCCCCAACAGTCAAAGGAACAAAACATTTCTTGGAAGTCTTCTCTACTACTTCATAAATAGTATTTCTATTTTCATTGGAGGCAGTAATGTCTAAAAAGCAAATTTCATCAGCTCCACCATCTGAGTAAATATTTGCTTGTTCAACTGGATCTCCAGCATCCTTTAAATCTACAAAATTAATACCTTTGACAACACGTCCATTTTTTACATCTAAACAAGGTATTATTCTATTTTTAAGCATCTACTTCTTTTGCTAATTCTTCTAGTTTAATATCACCATCGTATATAGCTTTACCAACTATAATACCTTCAATATTCTTGTTATTTAGTTCCTTAGCTTTTTTAATGTCATCAATTGAGGAAACTCCACCAGAAATTATTACAGGACAACTAGATTTTTCAGCAACCTTAGTGGTTTCAAAAAAATTTGGGCTTTGTTTCATCCCATCTCTATTGATATCGGTATAAATCAACCTGCTTGTACCAAAGTCATTCACTTCTTTTAAGTAATCTAAAGTTAATTGGTTTGAATTTTCTTTCCAACCTGAGACAGACAAATATCCATCTTTTGCATCAAGCCCTAAAGCAATTTTATTTGGAAATTTTTCACAAGCTTTTTTTAAAAAATTTTTATCTTTTATAGCTGCACTGCCCAAAATAACTTTTTCAACTCCAATATCAGTGTATTTCTGAATACTTTCAAAGTTTCTGATACCTCCACCAATTTCAATTTTAAGATCAAATTTACTCACTATTTTATGAATTATATCAAGATTAACTGTTTCACCAGTCAAAGCCCCATCTAAATCAACTACATGCAAATTTTTAAATCCATGGTCTTTATATTTTCCTGCCTGTTCTATTGGAGACATTTTGTATTCCGTTTTATTATCAAAATCTCCTTTGATCAACCTCACACATTTTTTGTCTTTAATATCAATTGCAGGAAAAATCTTCATTTTATAAATTTATAAAATTAGCAATTATTTTAAGTCCAATTTTATCACTCTTTTCTGGATGAAATTGTGTTCCAAAAATATTTTCTTTCTCAACAGAGCAGACAATATTTGAAGAGTAATCTGTAGTAGCTGAAATTACACTTTTATCTTCTGGAACAAATTCATAGCTATGTACAAAATACATATGTGATTTATCTTCTATATCCTTAAAAATTTTGCTTTCTTTAACAATACTAATTTCGTTCCAACCAATGTGTGGGAGTTTGAATTTATTATTTTGATTATTGATCTTTGAAACTTTTCCTGAAATCCAACCAAGTCCTTTTGTTTCAGTTTCTTCATAACCAAGATCTGCAAACATCTGCAAACCAACACAAATTCCTAGAAGAGGTTTTTTATTAGTTATTGCAAACTCATTGAGTGTCTCTACTAAGCCATTTATGCTATTTAATGCATCAAAGCAGCTCTTAAACGATCCCTGCCCTGGTAAAACTATTTTATCACTTGATTTAATCTTATTTAAATCCGAGGTCACTTCGATATTAACCTTGTCTTTAGCAACTTCTTTAAAGGAATTTATTACTGAGCTTATATTACCCGAATTATAATCAACAATCGTGACATTCATTAAACTTATAGTGAGCCTTTAGTGGATGGAATACTTTTCTTGCTTCTTGGGTCCATCTCTAATGCTTCTCTCAATGATCTTGCTAATGCTTTATAGCAAGATTCTATGATGTGGTGACTATTGTCTCCATAAATATTTTCAACGTGCATCGTAATGCCTGCAGATTGAGAAAATGCTTGGAACCATTCTTTGAATAATTCTGTATCCATTTCACCTAGTTTCTCAACTTTTAATTTTACCTTCCAAATTAGATAAGGTCTGTTTGAAACATCAATTGCAACTCTAGTTAAAGTTTCATCCATTGGAATAACTCTGTGGGCATATCTTTTTATTCCAACAAATTTTTTAGCAGCTTTTTTTAAAGCTTCTCCAATTGCAATACCTGTGTCTTCAGTAGTGTGATGAAGATCAATGTGAGTATCTCCTTTTGCTTTAACTTTTAAATCTATTAAAGAATGCTTTGAAAGTTGCTCAAGCATGTGATCTAAAAAACCAATACCTGTATCGATTTGATATTTACCTTTGCCATCTATATTAACTTCAACGCTAATACTGGTTTCTTTAGTTTTTCGAGATACTTTTCCTTTTCTAGACATAATTTTTAAAGGTATACATACATAATCAGTCTATATCAATATTAGTATGAACACTTGAAGTATTTAAAATAATAACCATTTATCAATCATGACAACAATTGTATTAGTTAGAAAAAATAATGAAGTAGTTGTTGCTGGTGATGGACAAGTTAGTATGGGAAATACTGTTGTCAAAAGCACAGCTTCAAAAATTAGAAAAATTGAAAAAAGAGATGTAGTAGCAGGATTTGCAGGATCAACTGCAGATGCACTTACTCTATTTGAGCGACTAGAAGCAAAAATTGAAAAACATGCTGGTAATCTATCAAGAGCTGCCGTTGAATTGGCAAAAGATTGGAGAACTGATAAATACTTGAGAAGATTAGAAGCTTTGATGGCCATTGGTGATAAAGATAATAGCTATATAATTTCTGGAACTGGAGATGTTTTAGAACCTGAGGGAGATGTTATTGGAATAGGCTCAGGTGGAAATTATGCTTTAGCTGCTGGAAAAGTTTTGATGGAGACAGATAAAAGTGCAGAAGAAATTGCAAAAAAAGCAATTAAAGTAGCTTCTGAAATTTGTGTATTTACAAATGATAATATCAAGGTTCTAAAGATATAATGGAAAAAACTAACGTAACTCCTTTAGTTCCGAGGGATAAAAAAGATAAAGAAGAAAGTTCTTTAGTGAGTTCACTTTCTCCAAGAGAAATAGTTTCTGAATTAGATAGATTTGTAGTTGGACAAAACAAAGCAAAAAAAGCAGTTGCTGTTGCTTTAAGAAATAGATGGAGAAGACAAGCAATAAAAGGTGAAATGAAGAATGAAGTTTTGCCAAAAAATATTTTAATGATTGGGCCAACTGGGGTTGGTAAAACAGAAATTTCTAGAAGATTATCAAAATTAGCGGAAGCGCCGTTTGTTAAAGTGGAAGCTACAAGGTTTACTGAAGTTGGATACGTTGGAAGAGATGTTGAACAGATAGTAAGAGATTTGATTGAAATAGCTATTAGTATGGAAAAAGTAAAAATGAGGAAAGAAGTCCACGCTCAAGCACAAAAATCTGCTGAAGAAAAAGTCTTAGATGCTTTAGTTGGTAAAAAAGCCAGTTTAGCAACAAGAGAAAGTTTTAGAAAAAGATTAAGAAATGGTGATCTAGATGATAATGAAATAGAAATTGCTGTAAGCGATACTGGATCAAATAACACTTCTTTTGAAATTCCTGGAATGCCTGGAGCTAATGTTGGGATGATTAACATTGGAGAAATGATTGGTAAATCTATGGGCAACAAAGAAAAAAAGAAAAAAATGACTGTAAAAGAATCACATGAAATTTTAATTAATGATGAATCTGATAAATTAATTGAGCAGGATAAAATTGTTAAGGCCGCAAAACTATCAACAGAAAATAATGGTATAGTTTTTTTGGATGAAATTGATAAAATCTCTGCAAGAACTGATAGAGTTGGAGGAGATGTATCTCGTGAAGGTGTTCAAAGAGACCTATTACCCTTGATAGAGGGTACTACAGTTAATACTAAACATGGACCGATTAAAACTGATCATATCTTATTTATTGCATCAGGTGCTTTCCAGCTTGCAAAACCTTCGGACTTACTTCCTGAGTTACAAGGTAGATTGCCTATAAGAGTTGAACTGGAAGCATTAACTAGTGATGATTTTAAAAGAATTCTTAGAGAGCCAGATTTTAGTTTAATCAAACAATATGTTGCATTATTGAAAACTGAAAATGTTGAGCTTGAATTCTCAGACGATGGGATTGATACAATTGCAAATATTGCATCTGAAGTAAATGCAACTGTAGAAAATATTGGTGCCAGAAGATTACACACAATAATAGAAAAAATTTTAGACGAGATAAGTTTCACAGCAACTGATCGCTCTGGGGAAAAAATTATTATTAATAAAGAATATATTGATAAAAATTTAGATAATTTGGTAAAAGATACAGATCTATCAAAATTTATATTATAAAATTATAAATAACCAAGTTCTTCCATTTCTAATTTAAAAGCTTTTTCTAATTTTTTTACAATTTTAATATCTAAATTTTTTTTCCAATTATTTTTAGGTCCTAAGTAGAAAAAAGGTATCTTTTTACCAGTTTTTTCATCTACCCACGTCTCGCTAAAACCTTTTTCTTTTTCTAAATTTTGCATATTTTCAAAGCTTGTTGTTTTAATTACGTTTTCAAATTTTTTTTTATCCAATTCAAAATTAGATTTGTTAATTCTATAAATAAATTTTAAGACATTAAGAAAAGTTAAATCTGGATTGGTAATCAAATCCTCATATTTTATAAGCAGGTACTTTTCATATTCCTTAAATAGTTTCCAACTATGATAATTAACAGCCCAATTATTTGTCCAAACCAAACCATCGCCCGTTCCCTTTATCATAAAATCTGCTGAGTTATCTAATGTTAAACTTTTGAATTTGGATAAAGATGTTACAATATTTCTTGGATCTCTTACAATATAAATTACCCCTAGAGTGTTATCAAAATTTGTAAAAGGATAATTTTTATTAAAGTTAAAAAGAAAACTATGTGTTTTTAAAAATTGAATTGCATCTTTTTTATTGAAAGCCTCTTGAGCTTTAATATAATTTTTAATTGTCTCATTTTGATTGTTTATATCAATTCCCATCTTTAAAAAAAAACCACCGTGGGGAAATTGTTTTATATTTTTAATTAGATTAAAATTATAATTTCCATCTTCAGAAAATAAGTATGCTGCTAACATTGATCTTAACAATGTATTCCCGCTCTTAGGATATGACGCAAGCCAAATAATCATTTTTTTTTTAAATATATATAAAATGCTCCAGCCCCACCATCTTCTATTTCTGCATCTTTAATTTCTATAATTTTTTTCATTATTTCTTTGTTTTTTCTAATAAATTCAGGAACTGAATATTTTAAGATACTCAAGTCTTTTGAAACATATGGGTTTTTTTGATTATTCGAATGAAGACCTTTTCCTGTAACAATTATCAATTTATTTATTTTATCTTCATAAGATCTAATAATAAAGTCTTCGATAGATTTATTTGCTTCCTCAAGAGATTGTCCGTGTAAATCAAGAGATTTTATTTTTAAAATTTTTTTTTCTTTAAATTTATTGTCTTTATTTGGAAGTTTATCCTCACTGGAAATAAAATTTTCCCAATCTTTTTTATCTTTGTCTGAAATTTTGTCTGTCAATTATGTTAGGGTGTCAACTAATTGCCAATTAGGGTTAGCTGATGTCATGTCTCTTGAAAATACCCATGTATCATAAATTTTTTTAATTTTTTCAGGATCACCAGAAATAATTTTTTTATTTTTATCTTTTATACAAGTAATAACCTCAGCTATAAAATTTACCGTTACATTTAGAATTTTATCCTCTTTTTTATGCTCCTTAATGACTGCTGAATTAATGCCTATAAAAGTGATTTCTGCATAATATCCTCTAGAATTTCTTTCCTTTAAAGCTTCGTTAAATTGATTATAGATATCTTTATTAAGTAACGGTTTACTTGTCGTTATTTTATTATCATTATCGCTAAAATCGGTAATTATAGTTTCATACGCAATTTGTGCACCTTTTAAAAATTCTTTTTGTGCTTCTTCATCAAAAACATTGGCTTGTTTTGGAACTTGTTTAACAACTGTTTCTTTTAAAATTTTATCAAATTGAGCTGGGGCTTTTCCCTCAAATCCTGTTCTTTTACCAAGAATTCCTCTTAATCTTAAAAAAATAAAACCAGCAATCATTGCAAGCAGAATGATATCTATGTACTCGAAACTATAATTCATTATTATTATAGTAATTACTATGTTGATTAATTTCAACTAGCAATTTAGATTATGGACAAATGAACCTAATTTTATTATCTCTAATTTTAATTCCTGCTACTGAAATATTTCTTCTGATAAAAATTGGTTCTCAAATCGGTGCAATTACTACTATTTTACTCATATTTACTACGGCAATTGTTGGGGTTTACTATGCAAAATATGAAGGTTTAAATACTCTTAAATCTGGATTTGAACAGATAAGTAAGAATAAATCACCAACATATGAGATGATTACAGGGGCAGCAATTGCTTTCGCTGCTCTTCTACTGATCATTCCTGGCTTTGCCACAGATGTTATTGGATTTTTAATAATATTTCCTATTTCTAGAAATTTTTTATTGGAAAAATTTTTTGGTAAATTTAAAAATAAAAAAAAAGAAACCGAAAAAAATAATTTCATTGATGGAGACTTTGAAGATATAGAAGAAGAAGATGACAGCAAAATATAAAATTCTTGGCAAGTATATTAAGGATATGTCCAGTGAAACTCCTGATATTGAAACTCACATTTTTGTAAAAGATTATATATCAAAGTATCAACTCAATATTGATATAAACTCTAAGGCACTAAAGAATAAAATGATTGAAGTAAATACAATTTTAAAATTTGAAGATAAACAAGAAAATAAAAAAAAATCTTATTTTGAAATAAATTATTCAACTATTGTAGAAATAAATAATGAGATTAAGGAAAAAAAGGACTTGGAAAAGATAATACTATGTGATGTTCAAATTGAAATTTATCCTGAGTTAGAAAAATCATTTTTAAATTTACTTCATAATTCAGGGTATCCAGATGTTAAATTTGAGAAAAAAATTGATTTTGAACAACTTTATAATCAAAGATTGAACTAGAAGAAATTTTTTTTTAAATTATTTTTTAAATAATCTTTGTGTTTTTTTAATTCTTCGGCTGTTGGTGAAATAACTTTTTTAAAATAATTTACTACTGTACTATTTTTTTGATCAATTTTTGTTTCATCTGTTTGAAAATTTAATGTCGGTTCTTTTTGATCAATTAAATTAATGTAAACTTTGGCTAACAAATCACAGTCAATTAATGCGGTATGCTGGGTTCTCTTTGAATTATCTACTCTGTATCTTTTACAAAGAGCATCTAAACTAACAGGTGATCCAGGAAATTTATCTCTTGCTAGAATTAAGGTATCGACAATTTCATTATCAATCTTTTTTTTTCCCAATATAGCCAATTCATTATTTAAATGACCCAGATCAAAATCAGCGTTGTGAATAATAAGTCTCTTGTCTTGTATAAATTCCAGAAATTGCTCACCAATATCACTAAATTTTTTTTGTGTGGCTAAAAATTCATCTGTATAACCATGAACTTCTAATGCCTTTTCTGAAACTTTTCTTTCTGGGTTTAAATAGCAATGGAACTTATTTTTCGTTGGTACCAAATTTTCAAGTTCTATACAGCCAATTTCAACAATTCTGTGTCCCTCTCTTATTGATATACCTGTTGTTTCTGTATCTAGGACTATTTCTTTCATTTATGTAATTTCTTTTAGAATATTGTTTATACCATCATTAACAGATTTCTTGGTAAAATTATTTTTAATAACAAAGTGCGCTCTTTTCTTTTTATAAATAGTTGAATATTGAATAGCTCTAAATATTTTTAAAATTCTTTGATTGAAATTTTTTCTTTTTTTTAATCTTTTCAAAATATGTGTTTTTTTAGATTGCACATAAACCAATATATCTTTTTTGTTATTAATTTTATTCTCTAATAATAGTGGAATATCTAAAATTACAATTTTCTTATTTTTGTTTTTTTTGAGAAAATTATTCAATTTATTTCTTATTTCTATATGAACAATTTTAACTATTTTATTTAAATTATTTTTATTACCTAGAATTGCATTAGAAATTTCTATTTTTTTAATTGGAAATGAGTAAATATATTTTGGTAATTTTGCTTTTAACTTATTAAAAACGTTTTTGTTTTTTTTATATAATTTAGCAACTTCATAATCTGCATTAAAAACGGGATAACCAAAATTTTGTGCAACGAAACTTTTACCAGAACCTATGTCGCCTAAAATTCCAATTTTGATCATTTATCTAATAGTTTGGTAACGTTTTCATCAATATCTGGCTCAAGTCCATGCCAAATTTTAAAAGCTAAATGGGCCTGATAAATAAACATTAATTTTCCATTTAAAGTTGTGTTACCTAATTTTCTACCAATCTTTAAAAAATTAGTCTCTACAGGATTATAAATAACGTCATAAAAAAATTTATTCTCGGAAATTGATAAAAAATCAAGATTAAAGTTATCTGTCGTTTTTAAACCTAAACTTGTAGCATTAATAATCATATCAAAATTTGAAGACTCTCCCCATTCTAATATTTCTATATTTTTAAAAATTTTTTTTAAGTTTTCTGCTTTTTCTTTTGTTCTGTTGCATATTCTTATTTTTGAAACATTCATTTTAATTAAAGCAAAAATTATTGAGGGAACTACCCCTCCAGCCCCTAAAATTAAAACTTCTTTGTTGTTAAGATTATATTTTGATTTTTGAATACTCGTTTCAAAACCGAATATATCTGTATTATGCCCTGTTACTCTGTTATTTTTTAAATAAATAGTATTAACTGATTGTGTATTTTGAGCTTCGGTGCTTAGTTCTTCAAGATAAGGAATGACTGCTTTTTTGAATGGTACGGTAACATTAATACCATTAATTTTTTTTTCTTTAACTTGTGAAATAATTAAGTCTAATCCTTCCATCATTTAGTTTTTTCTTTTCATAAATTGCATCGATACCATTTTTCTTAATCCAATAATTGTGTAAAACAGGAGACAACGAGTGTTCAATTGGATTTCCTATTACTAAAAATTTTTTCATTGGTAATTTTCTAAATATTTCTTAATTTTAATAACTGGCAAGCCCATTATAGTATCTTTATCTCCAATAATATTTGAAAATAAACTTTTTCCCTCGCCCTCGATTTGATAGACATTATAAGCAAATAAAGCTTCATCTGATATTTTTGATAAATAATTTTTCAAACTTTCTTCTGAAAAATTTTTCATAGTTAATTCGGCCTTGTCGGTATAATTCCATACCATTGATCCATTCTTTGAAATACAAACTGAGCTTATTAAATTATGTGTTTTTCCATTGAGTTTCTTTAAAATTATTAAAGCATCTTCTCTAGTCTCAGGCTTAGATATTAATTCACCCTCTAAATCTATCACGCTATCAGCACCTAAAACCATTTTATCTTTTTGACTCAAACTAACTTTGTTAGCTTTCAGTTCAGCCAAATTTTTTGAGATAATTTCTGGTGAAGCTAGATCACGAATAAGTGCCACTTTAACAAGATCTTCATCTACGTTTGATGGTTTTACCTCACATATTATTTTATGTTTATCTAATATTTCTTTTCTAACTTTACTTTTGGAAGCAAGAATAATTTTATTTAACATTGTTTAAATATATATCGTGAATTTTTATTATCGATGCAGCTGTTTCTTCAACTGATTTTCTTGTTACATCTATTGATGGCCATCGGTATTTTTGAAAAGTTTTTTTTGCATCTATAATTTCTTTTTTAATATTGTCTATACTTGTATATTTGGTATTTTCTGTTTCTTTTAAAGAATTCATTCTATTTTTTCTTAAATCAACTAAACGTTCTGGTTCAGTGTTTAAACCAACAACACAAGTTATTTGTGGATTTTCTCTTAATTTCTTAGGTAAAGAATTTTCATTTACCAATGGTATGTTTGATGTTTTAAAACCTTTGTTCGCGAGATAAATTGATGTTGGTGTTTTACTTGTTCTACTCACACCCACTAAAACAATATCTGATTTTTCTATATCATTTAACAAGTTTCCATCGTCGTGATTCATTGTAAATTGAATAGCTTCTATTCTATCATAATATTCTTCGTTAAGTACGTGCTGGCCGCTCGGTTCATGAGATGCTTTTTGATTAAGTATTTTAGAAAAGTTTAAAATTAAATTTCCTAGAACGCCAAAACAAGGTATTTTTTTTCTATCACTAGCATTAGCCAAACACTTAGCTAAATTGTTATCTACAATTGTATAAAGTATCACCGAGTTTTCATTTATTTTGGCATCCTCCAAAATTTTTAAAATTTGATTTTCTGTTCTGGTAAAAGAATAAGAATGAACTTTGTATTCAATATTTTTAAATTGGGCTTTTAACGCTAAAAAAATTCGGTCTAATGTCTCTCCCGTTGAGTCAGATATAAGATAAATTTGATATGTATTACTCATGAATAAATTGTTAGTAAATTTGTATTATTTTACTAAATTTGCACAATTTAAATATTGCTTAATTATTATTGTAAAATAAGGTTTTTATTAACATTAATAAATATATGTATAAAATTATACAATTTATTGGATAAAAATTAAAAAAGCTTCAATTTTAACAATATTATTAACTATTAATTGTTATTAAGTTGTTAATAAAATGTTTAAAAAAACTTATCTTCATTATTCACAACACATAATACTAATACAATAAATATTTATATATTTTTAATATGACCCCTCTACACGAAGTAATAATAAATAAAAATACTAAGTTAAATCCAATCTGGATAATGAGACAAGCAGGAAGATATCTACCTGAATTTAGAGATATAAGGAAATTAAATCCAGATTTTATCAATTTATGTTTAAATGAAAATTTATCCTCAGAAATAACTTTACAACCTTTGAAAAGATTTAATTTAGATGCTGCGATAATTTTTTCAGATATTTTAATGTTGCCATATGGTTTAAATCAAAAAGTTGAATTCGAAAAAGGTTTTGGCCCAAAACTTGGTAAAGTAAATATTGATGAAATGTCAAAATTAGATGAAATTGATTTTGTCCAAAAAATTTATCCAGTTTACAAAGCGATTAGAAAAGTAAGTTTAGACAATATTGTAAAAAACAAAAACATTATAGGTTTTGTGGGGGCACCTTGGACTTTATTAGTCTATATCATCAACCAACAATCTCCAAAAAAAAGCTTAAAGAAGGATTTTTTTAAAAATGACTTTTTAATAAACAGAATCTTATTAATTTTAGAAAAATTTCTAAAAATACATATTAAAAATCAAATTGATAATGGTGCAAATGTAATACAAATATTTGATAGTTGGGCAGGTTTGTTGGAAGAAAAAGATTTACCAAATTATATCTATTCACCCACTTTAAACCTAGTCAATTATGTAAAATCACTAAATACCCCAGTTATTTGTTTTCCTAGAGAAATTAAAAATTATAAAGAATTTTGTAACATTGTAAAACCAGATGCAGTTGGCATTGATTATAATGTTGACCCAAAAAAAATTTTGCAGGACATAAAAATTCCAATTCAAGGTGGTCTAGACCCCAAAATATTACTTACAGATAAAGAAACAATTAAAAGAGAAACAATTAAATATTTAGATATTTTTAAAGATCATCCTTATATTTTTAATTTAGGACATGGAGTTTTACCCGAAACAGATCCCAATATGTTTGAACATATGGTGAATACAGTAAAAAATTATCAATGAAAAAAGCTGTAATACTTTTTAATTTAGGTGGGCCCGATAAATTAGAAAATGTTGAGCCATTTTTATTTAATTTATTTAATGATCCTGCAATATTAAATTTACCATCTTTTTTTAGATATCCTTTAGCTAAATTGATCTCCAATAGAAGAGCACCGACGGCTAAAAAAATTTATCAAGAGCTCGGTGGGTCATCCCCTATTTTAAGATTAACGCAAGAACAATCAAAAGCACTAGAATTAAAACTTAATAATGATGATCAAAAATCAGAATATAAATGTTTTATTGTTATGAGGTGTTGGCATCCTAGAGCGGAGGAAGTTGTAAAACATGTAAAAAACTTTAATCCAGATGAGATTATATTAATGCCTCTATACCCACAATATTCTGCAGCCACATCAGGATCATCAATTAAAGAGTGGAAGGATGTTTGTAAAAAAAATAATCTTAAAATTAAAACAAGCACAATCTGCTGTTATCCTACAGATGATAACTTCATATTAGCACATAAAGAAGAAATATTAAAAAAGATAAATAATCTTAAAAATTTCAAATTGATATTTTCCGCACATGGTTTACCAGAAAAAAATATAAAAAAAGGTGACCCTTATCAGTGGCAAGTAGAGCAATCAGTTAATAAAATTGTTAAGTCATTAAAAATTAAAGATCTTGATTGGATATTAAGCTATCAAAGTCGCGTTGGTCCTCTAAAATGGATAGGTCCGTCCACAGAAGATATAATTATAGAAAATTCAAAACTGGAAAAACACATTGTTCTAGTACCTGTAGCGTTTGTATCTGAACACTCAGAAACTTTAGTTGAATTAGATATAGAATATAAGGAATTGGCTGACAAAAATGGATGTAAAAATTATACAAGAGTGCCAGCATTAGGTGTAAATGAAAATTATATAAAGGCGATATCTAATTTAATTATTAAAAAACAAGATTATAATTTTAATGGAGAACTTTTTCCTCCAAAGATACAATGTCCCAATCAATTTACTAAATGTCCATGTTTAAATTATGAATAGTTATTTATTATTTAAAAGTTTACATTTGATAGCTGTTATCGCATGGATGGCTGGTCTTTTATATCTCCCAAGAATTTTCGTTTATCATGTTGAGAACAAAGAAAAAAAAGAAGCTACAGATATTTTTGAAGTAATGGAAAGAAAACTTTTTTATTATATAATGCGTCCTGCGATGCTTTTAACTTGGACTTTTGGTTTATTTTAATTTATTTAAATGGGCTAGAAATATTTTCTCAACTTTGGATGCAAATAAAAATTGTCCTAGTTATTTTATTATCAGTTTATAATGATTATCTTGGGAAGTGCCTTGTATCTTTAAAAAATAATTCCAATACTAGATCTTCAAAATTTTTTAGAATAATTAATGAAGTTCCTACAATAATGCTAATTTTTATTGTTTTTATAGTTATTTTTAAACCAATCTAGGGTTGAAATAACAATTTTAGTATATATATTCACATTATCTTTAGAGTCCTTAATAATAAAAATCATGAACATCCAAGAGTTAAAACTTAAAATCATCTGAACAACTTATTACCCAAGCTGAAGAACTAGGTATTGAGAATGCCAGTACATTAAGAAAGCAAGAAATTCTTTTTGCTATTTTAAAAAAAGTTGCAGAAAAAGAAGAGATCACCGGAGCAGGTGTTCTGCAATTATTACAAGACGGCTTTGGTTTTTTAAGAGCAATGGAGTCAAACTATTTACCAGGACCAGATGATATTTATGTTAGCCCAAGTCAAATAAGAAAATTTGGTTTAAGAACAGGAGATACTGTTGAAGGACCAGTCAGAGCGCCTAAAGAAGGTGAAAGATATTTTGCTTTACTTCAAGTTAGCAAAATTAATTTTGAGGAACCAGAAAAAGCGAGACATAAAATTGCGTTTGATAACTTAACACCTCTTTATCCAGATCAACAAATGGTGATGGAAGTTGAGACAACAAAAATTGAAAAAAAACCAGATTTAACACCTAGACTAATCGATCTTGTAAGCCCAATTGGAAAAGGACAAAGATCTATTATTATTTCACCTCCTAAAGCAGGTAAAACGATGATCTTACAAAGTATTGCAAACTCAATTGCTAAAAATTATCCAAAAAGCTATTTGATGGTTTTGTTGATTGATGAAAGACCAGAAGAAGTTACCGACATGCAAAGAACAGTGAAAGGTGAAGTTATTAGTTCTACTTTTGATGAACCGGCTCAGCGTCATGTTGCTGTTGCCGAGATGGTTATTGAAAAAGCAAAAAGATTAACTGAGCATAAAAAAGATGTAGTTATTTTATTAGACTCAATCACAAGATTAGGAAGAGCTTATAATGCTGTTATCCCAAGTTCTGGAAAAGTTTTAACTGGTGGTGTAGATGCTAATGCGCTTCAAAGACCAAAAAGATTTTTTGGTGCAGCGAGAAATATTGAAGAAGGTGGATCTTTAACTATTATTTCAACTGCTTTGATTGATACAGGTAGCAGAATGGACGAAGTTATTTTTGAAGAATTTAAGGGAACAGGAAATAGCGAAACTGTTCTTGATAGAAAAATAGCTGATAAAAGAATTTATCCTGCAATTGATATAACAAAATCTGGAACAAGAAGAGAAGAATTATTATTTGATAAAAATGATCTTCAAAAAATGAATGTTCTTAGAAGAATTATTGCCCCCATGGGAACTATGGATGCTATAGAATTTATTAATTCAAAATTAAAAGACACAAAAAATAATGCTGAGTTTTTTAATTCAATGAATAAACCTGCTTAGAAAATATCATTCTGTTTTAAGATTAGTTATTAAAAATACAATAATTAATTTATTATTTTCTTATAGATTTTTTCTAAATCTTTAGTGAAAACTTTACTATCAAATAATTTACTTAAGTTTTTCTCCTGAGCTAAATGGTTTTTTAAACTTTCAATCTCTTTATAGTTTTTTGCTAGAGATATAGCTTTCGTCTCATAATCTTTTAAATTTGAGACAATTAGTTTTTCTAGACCAATATTTATTAGAATACTGCTAGCAACTCTTGAGGGAAAAGATTTCCCTTTTAAAGTTAAAATAGGAACTCCTGCTCTAATGGCTTCGCTAGCAGTTGTATGAGCATTGTAAGGAAATGTATCAAGGAATAAGTCTATTAATTCAATTCTTTTCAAATGTTCTTTCGCTGGAAGCCTTTCAGCAAATATAATCCTTTCTTTATTTACTTCTTGTTTTTCAGCCTCTTCCCATAAATTTTGTTTTCCCAATTTTTGGTCTTGCAATAACCATAAAACACTAGACTCATAATCTTTCAAAATATTCATCCAACTCTTAAAAATTAAAGGAGTTATTTTGTAGCTATTATTAAAACATCCAAAAATAAATTTATCTTGCGGTAGCCCAAAATCTTTTTTATTTAATTTTTTATTAGAAACTTCAATTTTTTCTTGATTTGCTTGATAGCAATTAGGCAAATATATTACTTCTTCAGAAAAATATTTTTTATTTTCTTCAGGTATGACAATCTTATCTGCAATTATGTAGTCATAAAACTTTGAACCCATTGTGCCAGGGTAACCTAAATAATTTACTTGTTTTGGTGCCACCTGATTAAAGAAAATACTATTTCTAGCATTAAAGGTATGACCAGTTAAATTAATTGCAATATCTAATTTGAGTTTTTTGCTTAATGATTTTATCTCAGTATCAGACATATATGATACATCAATAAATTCATCAAAATAAACTTTTACTTTTTTAGTCCATTCATCTTTTTTAGGACCAATACTAAATCCATAAATTTTAAATTCAGACTTGTTGTGATTTTTAAAAACATCTAGCATCAAATGCATTACAGCATGATTATGAAATTCAGCTGAAAAATATCCTATAATTATTTTTTTATTTTTTAAGTTAATGTTTACTTTTGATGGAGTTAAATTATTGTTCTCTAAATATAGTTCTGTAATAATTTTTTGTTGCCCAGGATCATCTATTAATGACATGTGTGCAAATGGGTAAATTGTTTTTTTTTTATTTTTTATTTCATTTTTTATTGTTTTTAAGTCTTCATTATAAGTACTCCAATCATGTAAAGACATTTTAGCATGTAATATTTTCCCTTTTATGTAATCTAAATCTTTATTTATTTTTATAGCACTATCAAAATCTTGAATAGCTTTTTCAAATTCATTAAAATTTAGTTGAAATAATTCACCTCTATTATTATAAGCTTCAGCAAAATTTTTATTTAATCTAATTGACTCGGTGTAATATTTCTTTGCAGTGTTATATTTTTTTAAATCTTTACACAAATTTCCAAAATTATTGTAAATTTTAGAATCATTAGGTTTTAATCTAATACAAATTTCTAAATATTTTATTGACTCATCGAATTTAGAAATATTTCTTAAAGCAACTGCTTTATTTAAATTAGCATCAAAATAATCTTGTTTTAATGATAAGGCTTTATCATAATCTTTTATTGCATTTTGATATTCACCCTCTTCTGCAAAAATTATTCCTCTACTGTTATAGCTCTCTGGAAAATTACTATTTATTTTAATGGATACATCTAAATAGCTTTTTCCTTTTTGGTAATTTTTTTGTTGCACATATGTGGTTCCAAGTAAAAATAATAAATTACTGTTGTTTGAATTTTTTTTTAGTAGCCGTAAATAAATTTCTTGGGCATCTATAATTTCTCCTTTTAAATGAAGCGCTTTAGCCTCGTTAAATAATACTTCATCTGACTTCATAATAATATTTTTTTAAATACAATAATTATAAATTTATAATATTTATTCGTTCATGTAAGGTGTATATTTATAAAATATTGATGACTATTTATGCATTATCTTCTGGACCAGGGATATCTGGAATTGCTGTTATAAGAATTTCAGGACAAGAAACTTCCAAAGCTATTAAATTATTAACTGGCAAAAGTGTCCCAAAACCACGGGTGGCAACACTTAGAAAAATCAATAAAATCAACACTTCTGAGCTAATTGATGAAGGCATAATACTATGGTTTCCTGGGCCTGAGAGCTACACAGGTGAAGATATGGCTGAAATACAGGTACATGGAAGCAAGGCTGTATTGATGCTCTTCACACTTCTATTTCAAATATTGAAAATTGTCGTTTAGCAGAACCAGGTGAGTTTACAAAACTTGCATTTCAAAATGGAAAAATAAATTTACTTAAAGCAGAGAGCATTGCAGATTTAATTTCTTCTGAAACTGAAATTCAAAGACAGCAAGCAATTAAAATTATGAATGGAAAATCTGCTGATCAATTTAATTTTTTAAGAGAAAAACTTTTAAAAATTTTATCACACGTTGAAGCTAAAATAGATTTTCCAGATGAAGATTTACCAAATGATATTTTGAAAGAAATTAAAAAAAGTTCTGATGATGTTTTAAAAAATATTGAAAAAATTTTAAATGATCAAAAAGTTGGAGAAAGAATTAGAGAAGGTTTTAAGATTGCAATTCTTGGACCCACTAATGCAGGTAAATCTAGTCTACTAAATCATCTATCAAATAGAGATGTTGCAATAGTTTCAGAGATTGCAGGAACAACAAGAGATGTAATTGAAACTCATCTTAACATAGATGGTTATCCAGTAATTGTTTCTGATACTGCTGGGATAAGAGAATCTAAAAATGAAATTGAAAAGAAAGGTATTAAATTATCTTTAAATAGAGCAGAAGAAGCTGATTTAAAGTTGGTAGTTGTTGATGCTAAAAACCTTGATTTTACTGATGTTTTGAAGGGTTTGTTAGATCAAAATGCAATTTTAGTAATAAATAAATCAGATCTTTTAGAAGGAGATATTGATCCAGAAATCAAAAAATTAAATCATGTATTAATTTCAATTAAAGAAAATTTAAACATTGATGAATTAATTTTAAAAATAAAAAATAATTTAAAAAATAAATTTATAACAAGTGATGATATTTTAATTACAAGAGAACGACACAGACAACATCTTGAACAATGTTTAGAGCATCTTAAAAATTTTAATAAAAAAAATGAAGTTGAAGATTTTGATAAAGCTGCAGAAGATTTAAGGTTAGCTACTAGACATCTTGGTATGATTGTTGGAAAAGTCGATGTTGAGGAGATATTAGGCAGTATTTTCAACGATTTCTGTATAGGTAAATAATACCCTATTTTCCTTGTTTTTAAGCCTTTTTTACTAAAAAACGTTGATAATTAAGCTTATTTAAGCAAAACTATACGTCACCTTGTAAATATAATAATCAGTTATAAATTTAGCTTATGAAAAATGATTTATCATTTGATGTTGTAGTAATAGGTGGTGGTCATGCAGGATGTGAGGCAGCTGCAGCTTCTGCACGACTAGGTGTTAACACTGCTCTATTTACTCATAAGATAGAAACAATTGGAGAGATGTCATGTAACCCAGCAATAGGTGGTTTGGGTAAAGGTCATTTGGTAAGAGAAATAGATGCTCTTGATGGTGTTATGGGTGAGGTTGCAGATAAATCAGGTATTCAATTTAGATTATTAAACAGAAGTAGAGGTCCAGCTGTAAGAGGACCAAGAACTCAATCTGATAGATCATTATATCGTAAATATATGCAAGAAAAACTTGTAAACTACTGTAATTTAAGCATTTTTTCTGATCCTGTAATAAAGTTTATTTTTGATAAAAATACAATAACTGGCTTTATAACTAAAGAAGGTAAAAAAGTTTTATGTTCTAAGCTAATACTAACAACGGGCACTTTTTTAAATGGTTTGATACATATAGGCGATGAAAGAACACCTGCTGGAAGATATGATGAAAAACCTTCAACAGGATTAAGTGAACAATTAGAAAAATATAATTTTAAAATAGGAAGATTAAAAACAGGAACCCCTCCCCGACTTGATTCAAGAACAATTAATTATGAAAATTTAGAAGAACAGTTTGCAGATGATGATCCTTATTTTTTTTCTTTCTTAACTAAAAAAAATATTAACAAACAAGTTTCATGTCGTATGACTTATACTAACGATAAGGTTCATAAAATTATTGAAAAAAATTTATCTAAGAGTGCTATGTACTCTGGTAGCATACAAGGTGTTGGACCAAGATACTGTCCATCGATAGAAGACAAAATCGTAAAATTTGCTGATAAGGGTCGACATCAGATATTTTTAGAGCCTGAAGGGCTTAATGACCATACAATTTACCCAAATGGTATCTCAACATCACTTCCAGCTGAAGTACAACAAGAAATATGTAATAATATCAATGGTTTAGAGAATGTATCTATTATAAGACCAGGATATGCCATAGAATATGACTATATAGATCCAAGAGAACTGTTTTTAACACTTGAAACTAAGAAGATTAGCAATCTTTACCTTGCTGGTCAGATTAATGGAACAACAGGATATGAAGAAGCGGCAGCTCAAGGTCTTATAGCTGGGATAAATGCTGCTCTATCTTTTAAAAAATTAGAACCTTTTATTCTTGATAGATCTGATGCTTACATAGGAGTAATGATTGATGATTTAGTAACCAAAGGTGTTGCTGAACCATATCGAATGTTTACATCAAGAGCAGAATATCGATTAAGTCTTAGATCTGATAATGCAGATCAAAGATTAACTGCCAAAGGAATAGAGATAGGGTTAATTGGTGATGTTAGAAAAAGTCTTATATTTAGATAAATTCGATAAAATTAGTCAAATAAATGTAAAAATGGAGTCAATCAACTATATCACCAAATAAAGCTGAGAAATTTGGTGTAAAAATAGCAAAAGATGGAGTTTTAAGATCTTCTAATGAAATATTAACTCAAAAAGGGGTTGATATGATCAAAATTAGAGAAATATGGCCTGATATACCTTTTTTTAGCAAATGAAATAGATGAGCAGGTTGAAATTAATGCACATTATAGAGGTTATTTAAAAAAGCAAAAAGCTGATATTTTGGCTTTTAAAAGAGATGAAAACCTTATAATACCTGATAAAATTAATTATGATAGCCTTTCAGGGTTGTCAAATGAAGTAAAAGCTAAATTTAAAGAAATAAAACCAAAAACAATGGGACAAGCACTGAGAATTGATGGAATTACTCCAGCTGCTGTATATATTTTGTTGTCACACGTTAAAAGAAAGTCTATTAAGCATATAGCTTAATGGATCAAGAAATTTTAAATTCATACTCTAAACTTAATGACTTAAATGTTTCACGTGAAACATTTTTGGACTTTGAAAACTATATATCCATGATTATTGAAAAAAATAAAAAAATTAACATAATCAGCCAAAAAACATCATCAAAAAAGTCTATAATTGAGCGTCATATTATTGATTCTGCACAAATTATTGATTTTGTTGACTTTAATTGCAATACAACTACAGATTTAGGTTCAGGAGCTGGTATGCCAGGAATTGTAGTAGCAATTATACTTAAAAACATGAAAAATAGTATGAATGTGCACCTTTATGAAAAAAGCTACCATAAAAGCCGTTTTTTAGAGGAAGTTTCAGAAAAACTAAATTTAAATACAAAAATTTTTCAAAAAAATATTTTTGAAATAAAAAATTTAGAAACAGGCACTATAATGTCAAGAGCTTTCAAGCCAATGCCAGTAGTTTTAGATTTAGTTTATGAAAATTTTTCAAAATATAAAAATTTAATTTTTTTTATGGGAAAGAGTGGAAAAAAAATATTTGAAAAATCTAAAAATGATTGGGATTTAGAGTACATAGAAAAAAAAAGTTTAACTAATGAGGATTCATTTTTATTAAATATAAAAAAAATTACTAAGAAAAATAAAAAAAGATATAACAAAAATTAAATGCAAATTATTTCAGTAATAAATCAAAAGGGTGGGGTTGGAAAAACAACAACCGTTATAAATTTAGCAGCTGGATTGACTCAACTTAATAAAAAAATTTTAGTTATTGATTTAGATCCTCAAGGAAATGCCACAACAGGTCTTGGATTATCTAATGTAGATAACTCAAGTGACACAATTTATGGTGTATTGAATGGAACTAGAGAGATTAACGATATAATCAAGAAGACACAGTTTGAAAATTTAGATATCATCACATCCAATGTAGATTTATCAGGACTTGAAGTTGAAACAGCTGATGATAGTAATAGAGCTTTCATATTAAAAGCTAAATTAAGCGCTTATTTAAACAATTCTAGAGGATTATATGATTATGTTATAATTGATTGTCCCCCTTCCCTAAGTCTTCTTACAGTTATGGCGCTTGTCTGCTCCAACTCACTTCTTGGTACCTTTGCAAACAGAATTCTTTGCTCTTGAGGGATTAACCCAATTGATGAAAACTATTGAAAGGATAAAAGTAAGTTTAAACCCAGACTTAAAAATCCGAGGGATTCTTTTGACCATGTATGACAAAAGAAATAAACTTTCTTCACAAGTTGAAAAGGAAGCTAGAGATTATTTTAATGAAAAAGTTTACTCAACAGTAATTCCAAGGAATGTGAGATTGTCAGAAGCACCTTCACATGGGATGCCAGTTTTAATTTATGACAAATCTTGTATTGGAAGTAAATCTTATTTTAGTTTTACTGATGAATTTATAAATCAAGAGTCAACAATTGGGAGTGCTGCTTAATGGATAAAATTAAAAAGGGTCTTGGAAGAGGTTTGTCATCATTAATTGGCGAAACTAAAGTAGAGGTTCAAAAAAATCAATTAGCGGTAAGTGACTTAACACCAAACAAATATCAACCAAGAAAGAATTTTGATGAGCAAAACTTAGAGGATTTAACAAATTCTATAAAAGAAAGAGGAGTGATACAGCCGATCATAGTTAGAAAATCAAATAATGAAAATTCAAAGTTTGAAATAATAGCTGGTGAGAGAAGGTGGTTAGCAGCACAGAGAGCAGGTATTCACAATGTTCCTGTCGTAATCACAGAGGCCGATGATTTAAAATCTTTAGAATTTGCAATAGTTGAAAATGTTCAAAGGCATGATTTAAACCCTTTAGAAGAAGCCGAAGGTTATAAAAGATTGATAGATGAATTTTCTTATGATCAGGCAAAAGTATCAAAATTTATAGGTAAAAGTAGGAGCTATATAACCAATTCATTAAGAATATTAACCTTACCAGTCGAAGTTATAAAACTAATGGAGACACAAAAATTAACTGCTGGTCATGCAAAAATTTTAGTTGGATTAGAAAATGCTTCTTTTGTTGCGAATAAAATTATTGAAAAAAAATTATCTGTAAGACAAGCAGAAAAATTTGTTCAATTGTTTAAAAAGAAAGGCAAAAGTCAAAAACCACAAAAGATACAAATATTATTGCTCTTGAACTTTCTGTATCCAATAAAATTGGATTAAATGTAGAAATACAAAACAATATGAGAAATAAAGGAAAAATTTCTTTTGAGTATAAAGACCTAGATCAGTTAAATAAAATTATAGATATAATCAAATCTAACTATTAAATTCTGCTGAAGATTGGCTTAAAATAAAATCTGTAATTAAATTTATTGAATTATTTATATTCTTTTTAATTTGTAATTCCGTTTCATTTAATGCGTAGATAAGTTGTTTAATATTTTTAGGACTCCATTTTTGAATCTGTTGCTTTGTTATTTCTTTCTCTTTCCAAAATATTGGTGGTTTTGCAGAGGATATTGTTAGTTCCATATTTTTATTAATTTCAAAAGTTGATGATAACGTAAGCAATTTTTTTGCTTTTATTAAAAAAAATCTAATAATCATAATGCAGTCTTCATTACTAAAATTATTTTCATTTAAAATGTTTATTATTTTCTTTTTGTTTTGCACTAGGCAATTATCAATAAGTTCTGATATGCCATGATTTTCTCTCAAATTAATTAATTTCGATATATTTTTATCATTAATTTTTTTTCCATTTTTAACAAAATACTCAATTTTTTGAAGATCATTAAAAAGTGCTTCTCTTTCTCCACTGCATTTATTTACTATTAAGTTTATATTTGAAGGTGAAATTGAAATATTTTTATCTCTTAAGAAATTATATGCTAGTTTTGATAATGTTTGATCATTATCTGGATAAAAAGGAACACAAATTAATTCTTTATCTTTTTCAAAAAAAGTTCTTAATTTTGATTTTTTATCTAAATTTTCAGAGTTCAAGATAATTGTGACTTCTTCTAATTTTTTTAAATGCAAATTTTGGATTATAATTAAAATTTTATCTGTAGCTCTTTTAATAACAACAGTTTTTTCTTGTTCAAAAAGAGATTTTGATAAAATACTTTCAATGAAATTATTTTCATTATCTAGAATTTCTTTTTCATCGTAATTTGAAATATTATTTTTATTTTTTATTAAGATATTAAGAGCTTCATTTTTTAAGCCCTCATTTTTTCCATAAAATAATATAAAATGATTAATATTTTCAATCTTATTAATTTCATAATTTTTTAAAATCATTAATTAATAACTAGTTCTGACCAAAGCTTATTGGATATTGATAAGGCAAAATTTTGTTTAATAGCCCTTTCTTTTCTTGCTTCTTCAAATTTATCATCCAAAGTTTTTATAATTCTTTCTTCAGTAATATTAATTTTTCTATTAGTTGATTTTATTAAAAATGTAACTTTTGCCACTAATTTGTAGTTTGTTACTTTACCTGCTGTGTTTTTAGTTAAAATGATTTTTTTATATTCACTTATAGCTTCAATATAAATTTTCTTACTTGCATCTGCATTTTTATATTTTTTTAAATCAGTTTTTAAAAAATTATTAAGATCTCTATCTCCATTATAAATCACATTTTCAATTGAAAAATTATCATTTGTATTTTTCATATATATTGGGCTAAAACCACAATTTGCTAATAAAAATATTAAAGATATGAATATAATTTTTATTTTTATCATTTTAGTTAGTTATTATATTAATTAATTTGTTAGGGATAAATATCTTTTTTTGAATATTCTTATTATCTAAAAACTCATTTAATTTACTATCTTCTTTAATTTTTTCTAATAACAAATCCTCACTAGTATCTTTTTTTGAAATTATAATTTTTCTAGTTTTGCCATTAAACTGAATTATAAATTTAATATTTTCCTCTAATAAAAATTTTTCATTTATTTTTGGCCACAATATTTTTTCATTAGTGTTTAACATTGTCATACATTCGTTTGAAAAATGAGGTATCACAGGACTGATAGCTATTAATATTTTTTTATAATTTTCAACCAATTTTTCTTTTTCAACTTTATTTAAAATTACTTTATTTAGAGACGAATAAATTTCATGAAAATTAGCAATAATTTTATTGTATGCAAAATTTTCAATATTTTGAGTAACTTCTTTAAGAAATTTATTAGTTATTTTCTCCAAATCATTATTTGAATTAGATGGATGGTTGACTTCTATTTCTTCAATAATTTTTTGATTTAAAACCCATAATTTTTGAATAAATTTATAAGATGATTTTATTCCCTCGTCTGACCACTGTACATCTTTTTCAGGAGGACTGTCAGATAGTATAAACAATCTCACAGAGTCTGCTCCATAGTCTTTTATAATTTTTTCAGGATCAATAGTATTTTTTTTCGATTTTGACATTGATTCTGAAGCACCAACTTTAATAAGCTCTTCTGTATCTTTTAAAAATTTTTTTCCATCTTTAGAAATTAATTCATCAGGACTTATCCAATTATTATTTTTATCTTTATATGTTTCGTGGCAAACCATACCTTGCGTAAACAAACCGCTAAATGGTTCCTTAATGTCAAATGTATTATTTTGATATGATAAAGCTTGCATAAAAAACCTAGAGTACAAAAGGTGTAGAATTGCATGTTCAACTCCACCAATATATTGATCTACTGGCATCCAATATTTTACTTCATCAATATTAAATCCATAATCTTGTTTCTGAGGTGAGCAAAATCTTAGAAAATACCATGAAGAGTCTACAAATGTATCAAGTGTATCCGTTTCTCTAGTATAATTTTTTCCATCAATAGTTATATTTTTCCACTCAGACATTTCATCAAGAGGATTTCCAATAGAACTAAGTTTATCAATTTTAGGTAATTCAACAGGAAGCATATCTTTTGGTATTTTTATTGGATTGCTATTTTCGTCATAAGCTATTGGTATAGGACACCCCCAATATCTTTGTCGTGATATTCCCCAATCTTTTAATCTATAATTTATTTTTTTTTTACCAATATTATTCTTTTCTAAATAATCTATTGTTTTATCTATTGACTCATTTGGTACTTTTAAGTCGTTTAAAAATTTTGAATTAAATAAATAGCCAGAGTCTGTGAAAGCTTTTTTATCAATTAACAAATCTTTATCTTTTTCAGGTCTAACAACTGGTGTAACTTTTAAATTATATTTATTAGCAAAATCTAGATCTCTTTGATCGTGCGCAGGACAACCAAATACAGCACCTAAGCCATAATCCATTAAAACAAAGTTTGCAAAATAAACGGGAACTTTATTATTTTCATCCAGAGGATTAATAGCCAATAAATCAGTTTTAAAACCCAGTTTTTCAGCTGCTGCAATCGATTCTTCTGTGGTACCAGTTTTAGAGCATTCTGTCTTAAATTTAATAAATTCTGGATCATTTAAATAAAATTTTGCAATAGGGTGATCAATAGATAGTGCTAAAAAAGACATACCAAATAAAGTGTCCGGTCTTGTAGTGTAACATTTTATTTCATCAATTTCTCTGTCAGACTTAATCTTAAATTTAATTTCACAACCATAGGATTTTCCAATCCAATTTTTTTGCATAACTTTTACTTTATTTGGCCAATTATTTAGGCTGTCTAAACTTTCCAAAAGTTCCTTGGAAAAATTAGTAATTTTGAAAAACCATTGGTTAAGTTTTTTTCTCTCAACTATTGCACCTGAACGCCACCCTTTGCCATCAATTACTTGTTCATTGGCTAGAACTGTTTTATCAACTGGATCCCAATTTACGTAACTTTCTTTTCTGTAGACCAATCCTTTATCATAAAGTTCTAAAAAAAATTCTTGTTGGTGTTTATAATAATCAGGTGAACAAGTAGATATTTCTTTATCCCAATCAATTGATAGCCCTAGTTTTTTTAATTGACTTTTCATAACTGAAATATTTTTTTCAGTCCATGTCTTAGGATCTAATTTATTTTGTCTAGCAGCATTTTCAGCTGGCATACCAAAAGAGTCCCATCCCATAGGGTGCAGCACATTAAAATCTTGCAAGGTTTTGTATCTAGCCAACACATCACCAATAGTATAATTTCTCACATGTCCCATATGAATTTTTCCAGATGGATATGGAAACATTTCAAGACAATAAAATTTTTTTTTATTTTTATCTACTTTGGTTGAGAATTTTTTTTCTTGATCCCAAATCTTTTGCCATTTGGTTTCTATTTCTTTAAAATTATAACGTTCCACAATTTGAATTATTTATTATTGCCACTATGATTTAAAATATATTTATTTTTTCTTTTTTTTCTTTTCTTTGTCTTCTATTTGAAACTTAGTTGCTCTTTTTAATATTTCTTTTTTAAGTTCTGCAACTAATGACTTGTTAGATTGAATATATTTACAGTTAATTAAACTTTCTTTACATTTTCTTGTAAAAATTTTAATGTTTAATGCATCCGATCTAATTTCGTTGGTTAGAAAACGAATTGTAATTTTTATACTTTCATTTTGAATTCTTTCATTCGTGTACCAATCAGTAATGATAATTCCTCCACTATAATTTACAGAAGCAAGTGGCATAAAATCAATTACATCAAGAGAAGCTCTCCAAAGTTCGTTTGAGCTTGCAAATTCAAAAACTCCTCCTTTAGATCCTGATTTAAGCATATCATTTAATTTAAATCCACGCCCTTCCTCAAGATTTTGTTTAACTCTTAATTTTGGATCATCAGGAAATTTTCTAGCATCACCACCAGGTAGTTTTCCATTGCAACCATATTGAAAAAAGCCAAATAAAGTTACAAAACTTAAGATTTTAAAGATTTTGATAAAATAGTATTTTGAATTCATTTTTTCATGCTTATACATCATAAATTTCTAGAGATTAGTAATTTTATATCAATTTCATAAAAAAGATGATGTAAAAATACAACACATTTAAATTTATTCAATAAAATAGTATTTTTTAGGAAAATTATTGATCTAAATGGTAAACACACAGCGTTTATTATTAATAATAACAATTAAACAATAAGGAGTAATTAATATGAACAACTTTAAAAAAATAGGACTTACTGCATTAGCAGGTTCTTTAGTTGCTACTTCAGTATACGCTGGCGAAATGTCAGTTGCTGGTTCTGCTTCATGGACAATGAGTAACCACGCTGGTACTGAAGGTGGTAAAACAATGGCTATGGGTAACCAATTAACTTTCACTGGTGGTGGTGAAATGGATAATGGTATGAATGTATCTTTATCTTTCATCTTAGACCAAGGTGATAACGCTGAGCTAGCTAACACGCTGGACAGTCCATTTGATCAGTCACTCAATCACTGTATGTTCAGATGCAATGGGAACAATTACATTTGCTGGTGAAGGTGCTTCAAGTGCGCAAAACACTATAGACACTACAGCTGCTGGTGATATCTGGGATAACACTTTCATGCTTATACACTAGGACCAACAAATGCAAGTGCAGGCTAAAACTTTACTTGGACTTTACCAGTCATATGGTTGATGGTTTAGCTGTACAACTTTCATACACTGGAAGTTCAGCTGGTGAAGAAGCAACATTGGTTATGCTTTAACTTATACTGGTGTTGAAGGTTTATCAGTTAAGTTATGGTGCTGGTGAAGTTGAGGTAATACTGCTGGTACAACGGTGCTGATGTAACACTATGAAAGCTTCATTTGCTTTTGGTCCAGTTACAGCTGCTATGTCAATTAATGATTATGACATAACTAGTGCATCTAATGAGGAACAAAGTTCTTACAAACTTTCTTACACAGTAAGTGATGAACTTTCAGTTTCTTACGGATCTGAAACTCATGAAACAACTGGTCAAGTACTGACGAAGAGTTCGACAAATTTCAGTTTCATACACTACTGGTGGTTTAACAGCTTCTGTTAGCAAACAATGCTGAAAATGTTACTGGTTCAGGCTATCAGAGCAATCAAAATGGAACGTAGGTCTTTCATTTGCATTCTAATTTAATTTAGATTTAAATTATTAAAAGGGCCCCTTTTTAGGGGCCTTTTTTTTATTCAAAATAAGATATACCTGCAAAATCTGATTGATCTAAAAAATTAAGTTTTTTAAGATTACTTTTAGAAATCCCACCTAAAGCAACAACATTTAATTTAGTTAAATTTGATAGTATCTTAAATTTATTAATTCCTAGAAAATTTTTGTTTTTTTTAAATAAAGAAGATAAAAAAATTTTTTGAACACCCTGTTTTTCTTTTATTCTTATTTCTTTAAGGTTGTGTGCAGATCCAATGATATTAAAATTTTTTTTATAAGAGTAAGCTAAGTGATTTGTGTTTTTATTAAAAGAAGGAATATATGCTCCATCTAAATTAAGTTTAATTGCAAGTTTTATGTCATTAGATAAATAAAATTTTATTCCTCTTTTTTTACAATGATTTTTGATTTTTAAAATGAGATCTTTATTTTTTATATTTAAAGTATAGTTCCTATAGATAATAACAGTTTGCTTGTCTTGTTTATTGATAATATTTGTATCAAATTTATTTATAAAGTAATATTTACTAATCATATTTGTATGCATAATACTGTAAAAAATTTATTAGATATTGAGAATAATATTAATACTTATCTTAATAAATTAAATATCAATAATAATCCCAAAATTATTGCTGTATCAAAGACTTTTAAAATTGATAAAATTTTACCACTTATAGAACATGGCCATATAGATTATGGTGAAAACAAAGTCCAGGAAGCAATTGAAAAATGGACAGAAATTAAAAAGATAAATTCAAATATAAAATTACATATGATTGGTAAATTGCAAACAAATAAAGTGAAATTTGCTGTTCAAATATTTGATTATATCCATTCGGTAGATAGTGAAAAACTTGGCTAAAAAAATTGCGGATGAACAAAATAAGATAAATAAAAAAATCAAAATATTTTTACAGGTTAATATTGGTGATGAAAATCAAAAATCGGGTATTAATAAAAATGATATTAACCAACTAATTTTATACTGTAAGGAGATTGGTTTAGATTTAATTGGCTTGATGTGTATTCCTCCAGTAAATATTGATCCAGAAAACTGCTTTGATGAGATGAACCAACTAAATAAGAATTCAGGTTTTAATGAATTAAGTATGGGGATGTCTTCAGATTTTCTTAAAGCAGCAAAACATTTTTCAACATATGTAAGAATTGGTTCAAGTATTTTTGGCAAGAGATATTAAAAAATTTTTATTTTTGAATTTTTTTTGATTAATTTTAGCATAATCAAAAAATCTTTTTTCTTTAAAGCAACACATCCAGCTGTAGGCTTATAATCTTTAGTTAAGTGAATAAATATGCAGCTACCCAAACCAGAAATAGGTTTTTTGAAGTTGTATTTTATTGGAATTAGCAAATCGTACTTATGGTCTTTTCTATTTAACTTTTCATGTTTAATTTTTTTGTCGATTTTAATTATTTTGTTATATTTTTTTGGAACAAAAATATCATCACACCAACCCATATCTTTTTCAATTTTGATGCATTTTAGAGAAGTAAGTGGTTTTTCTAAACGATCTTTCCTATAATAAAGATTTTCAATCCCAAAAGTTCCTCTTGGTGTTTTTTTATCACCCTCTTTTTTATTTTTTGTTAATCCTCTTTTTCCAATACAACATCTAAATTTAAATTGATCTATTTGAAGAGTATGTTTATTTTTAATTAAAATTGTCATATTCTTTCTTTTATGAACGTGCAGAATTTAATAATATACAAGTTTACTCCATTATATCACATTCTTGAAGAACTTAGTTTAGATCTTAATTTTAAGATCTGTTTTATTGATAGCGAGAGCTCTTTGAACAAAGAAGTAAAAAATCATAATAATTATTTAATTATATCCAGTAAAAATTATCTAGATATTGAAAATCAATTTGTTTTAGAAAACAAACCAATTAAAATTTTTAAATTAATAGAAAAAATAAATATCGAATTTTTAAAACTTCAATTTAATAATCAATCCCAGGTTAAAGTTAAATCATATATTATAGATCTAAATTCAAGGGAAATGTTAATACAAAATACAAAATTAAAATTAACTGAAAAAGAAATCAATACGATTATTTATTTGTCTAATTCAAATCAACCTGTTGGTATTGATGAGTTGCAAAAAATGGTGTGGAGTTATCAATCTGATATAGAAACTCATACGGTCGAGACACATATTTATCGATTAAGAAAAAAAATTTTAAATACTTTTAATGATAATGAATTTATTGTTAGTAAAAAAAATGGTTATCAAATCAAATAAGAAAAATCTAATAGCTAAAAACCTATTTACAAAAAAGTATAAGCCAAAAGTAGTTAAGCCCAAAAAAGGCAAGGGAAGTTTTAAAAGAAAAAAAAGTTAAAATTAAAGTCTTGCACCGATTTGTTGTATTACTTTTGATGACAATTCAGTACCTTGTTCCAAACATTCTTTAACTGATAACCCATTAATATATCCGTGAAGAAATCCAGCAGCAAATAAATCACCAGCACCTGTAAGGTCAACAATTTTTAGATTTTTTTTTATATCACACTCAAAAATTTCCTCACCATTAATTGCTACCGATCCTTTTTCACCTCGAGTTACAACTATTAACTTATTAAGCTGTTTTGAAAAATCTATAACATCGTTAAAATTCTTTGCTTCAATTAATGACGTAATTTCTTGTTCGTTTGCAAAAGTTATATCTAGTTTATTTTTTACTAAGTTTAAAAAATGAGATTTATGTCTATCTACACAAAATAGATCAGAAAGCGACATTGCTACTTTATTCGCATTATTAATTGCTTTATCAAATGCTTTTTTAGGCTCTCCCTCATCCCACAAATAACCCTCTAAAAATATTAATTCACTTTTTTTAATAGCTTCAGAGCTAACATCATTTTCATTAATTTTTCCTGCTGTTCCAAGAAATGTACACATCGTCCTTTCAGAATCTGGAGTAACCAATATTAAACAAGTACCTGTCGGTAATTCTTCTTTCTTTTTTGAGTAAAAATACTCTACATTTTCTTTTTCTAAACCTTGCTCGTATTTGTCTACCAAAGTCGTCATCAGAAACTTTTCCAATAAAACCTACCTTGTTACCAAGTTGAGCCAACCCAACTATAGAATTTGCTACAGAACCTCCAGAAACAGTTTTTTCAATTTTAAGATTAGTTAATAGATCTTTGAATTCTTTTTCATCAAAAAACAATTTCATTGTACTTTTTGTGAGATTATTTTTATCAATAAAACTGTCATCTACTTTACAAATGACATCTACTATCGCATTTCCTATTCCTAAAATTTTCATACTAAGCTTTTTGGGTAATAACAGGTTTTTTTCTACTTGGGTAGCAAGTAGTACATATTTTACAGGTTAAACCATAACAATCTCTTGCTTTACAATATTCTCTTCCATAAAAAATTATTTGTAAATGAAGTTTAGACCAAGTTTTTTTAGGAAATATACGCTTTAAATCTTTTTCAGTTTCAACTACACTTTTTCCATTTGTTAGTCCCCATCTTTGTGCAAGTCTATGAATATGAGTATCAACCGCAAATGCTGGATATCCAAAACCTTGAGACATCACTACGCTAGCTGTTTTATGACCCACACCAGGTAATTTTTCTAGTTCTTCAAAGGTTTTAGGGACTTTTCCGTTGTGTTTTTCTAAAACTTGTTTTGACATTAAATAAATACTTTTAGCTTTAACTCTAAAAATACCAATTTTTTTTATCAATCTTTCAATTTTTTTTCTTCCTAATTTAACAAAATGTTCTGGTTTATAATGTTTTGGATATATATCTTTTGTTACATTGTTAACGTTTACATCAGTACATTGCGCTGAAAGAAGTACAGAAATCAACAGCGTAAAAGTATTTTTACTTTTAAGAGGAATTGGTGTTTTAGGATAAATCTTATTTAGAATCTTAATTATTATTTTTGCTTTTGATCCTTCATTCATTATGAAAAATTGAGCAAATCTCTCATAGAATATAATCCCGGTCTTTTTTTCATCAACCATTTGGCAGCTGTCAAAGCTCCATCCGAATAAAGCGCTCTATCAAAAGCTTCATGGTTTAGTGTAATTATTTCTTTACCACTTGAGAATTTTACTTCATGTTCTCCAATAATCTCACCTTTTCTTATTGAATTAAAATTAATTTTTTTCCCATATGGAAAAGATTTTTTATTTAAAAATTTGTTACCAATTAAACTATATAAGTTTTTATTTTTACCATCAGCAATTCCTTTTCCAAGCATTAACGCTGTGCCTGATGGATAGTCTTTCTTGTGTTTATGGTGCACTTCAAATATTTTACTTAAATATTCATCATTCAAAGATTTAGAAGCAATTTCAGTTAAATACATTAACAAATTTACACCCAAACTCATATTTCCAGCTTTTAAGATAGGTATTTTTTTTGAAAATTTTTAATTTCATTTTCTTGGTTTTTATTGAAGCCTGTTGTTCCAATTACAATTTTTTTTTTGAGTTTGGCTGCTATTTTTAGTATTTCTAGGGTGCAATCAGGAACTGTAAAATCAATAATTATATCTATATTTTTAAATGCTTTATCAGAATTTAATTCTGGTTTAACTCCATTAAATTTTTTGTTAACTAACCAATTCTCTGTAAGTGTTACTAGTCTAAAATTTTTATTTTTTTTGGAAGACTTTATTAGTTGCTGGCCCATTCTTCCCATACAACCTGAAATCGCTAAATTAATTTTTTTCATTCCTCTAAATATTAACCTTTTTTAGAAGATTAGTCTTTTAATTTTTCCAGAAATCTTTTGCTTTTTGAAAAAATTTTTTAATACTTGGATTTGATTTATCGTTTTCAATTTCTCTAAATTGTTCTAGTAATTCTTTTTGTTTTTTATTTAGATATACAGGCACCTCTGTTTTTACTTGAACATACAAGTCACCAAAATCACCTCTTCTCATATAAGGCATTCCTTTACCTTTTAATCTGAATTGTTTACCATTTTGAGTTCCATCAGGAATTTTTATTTTAGCTTTGCCTCCATCAATAGTTGGAATTTCAATGGTGGTTCCCAAAGCAGCATCTGCAAGAGAAATTGGAAATTCAAAAAATAAATTTTCATCTGATCTCTTAAATAAATCGTGGGAGTGAACATTAATAAACAAATATAGATCACCCGTTGTACCACCTCTACTTCCAGCTTCGCCTTTACCTGCTAATCTAATTCTCGTTCCATCATCAACGCCTTTAGGAATTGTAACGGATATTTTTTTAGATGCTTGCTTTTTTCCTTGTCCATTACAATCATTACAAGGATTTGTAATTTCCTCACCATTACCATTACATTGCGGACATGTTTGTTGTACTGTAAAAAAGCCTTGATTAGACCTGATTTTTCCATTTCCTCCACAGTATGTACATCTATCAGGAGAATGACCAGGTTTTGAGCCATTACCTTTACAAGTATTACATTTATCTGTAGTTGAAAATTTTATATCTTGTTTTTTGCCCTGGTAAGCTTCTTCAAGTGTAATTGATAAATCATATCTTAGATCTGAGCCTCTGTTATTAGAACTTCTTTTTCTTGATCTTCCGCCCCCACCAAAATCTCCAAAAAAATCTTCAAAAATATCTGAAAAATCTGCGCCACCAAAACCTCCAAAGCCACCACTTTGTCTTCCACCACCATTTTCAAAGGCGGCGTGTCCAAAGTTATCATAATTTTGTTTTTTTTCTTTGTCTGATAGAATTCCGTAAGCTTCACTAGCTTCTTTAAACTTATCTTCTGCAACCTTATCCCCTGGATTTTTATCAGGATGATATTTAACAGCTTGTTTTCTATATGCTGATTTTAGCTCATCAGGAGATGCATTTTTACCAACACCTAAAACTTCATAGAAATCTCTTTTAGACATAAATTACCTTGAGATAATAGTCGTTGATAGTCTTAAGCGCTTTTTTCTTTATCTTCTTCTTTGCCTTCTTCTTTACTCTCTTCTTTTACTTCCTCAAAATCTGCATCAACTACGTTATCGTCTTTTTTTCCTTCATCATTATTTTCACTATTATCAGGTGAATCTGGTTTTTTTTCCTGAGCTTTATAAATAGCTTCACCTAATTTCATTGATGCTTGAACCAACGCTTCTGTCTTTTTCTTAATATCTTCATTATCAGCTCCCTTTAGAGCTTCTTTTAAATCAGATGAAGCATCTTCAATTGCTTTTTTCTCAGCATCTGTAACTTTAGAGCCGTGCTCTTTAAGGTTCTTTTCGGTTGAATGAATTAAAGTGTCAGCTTGATTTCTAGTATCTACAGACTCTCTTTTCTTTTTATCTTCTTCTTTATTAGCCTCTGCATCTTTAACCATTTTTTCTATTTCTTCTCCACTCAATCCACCTGAAGCTTGGATTTGAATTTTTTGTTCTTTACCAGTTCCTTTATCTTTTGCTGAAACACTGACTATACCGTTAGCATCAATATCAAAAGTAACTTCAATTTGAGGAACTCCTCTTGGTGCTGGAGCTATACCGACTAACTCAAAGTTTCCCAACATTTTATTATCAGTCGCCATTTCTCTTTCACCCTGAAGCACTCTAATAGAAACTGCAGGCTGATTGTCTTCTGCTGTAGAAAATACTTGGCTTTTTTTTGTTGGTATTGTTGTGTTTTTCTCTATTAATTTAGTTGATACACCTCCTAGAGTTTCAATACCAAGAGATAATGGAGTAACATCTAAAAGAAGCACATCTTTTACATCACCCTGAAGTACTCCAGCTTGAATCGCTGCACCCATAGCTACAACTTCATCTGGATTAACACTTTTATTTGGATCTTTTCCAAAAAAGTTTTTAACTTCAGCTAAAACTTTTGGCATTCTTGTCATTCCACCAACCATAACAATTTCATCTATATCACTCGCTGATATACCAGCATCACTCAAGGCTGTCTTACAAGGTGGCAATGTTCTAGCGATTAAATCTTCAACAAGAGCTTCGAGTTTAGCTCTAGTCATTTTTAAATTAATATGTTTTGGACCTGTTTTATCTGCAGTAATAAATGGTAAATTTATATCTGTTTGTTCAGCTGAAGAAAGTTCAATTTTAGCTTTTTCAGCAGCTTCTTTTAACCTTTGAAGTGCAAGCTTATCTGATGTTAAATCTATACCGTTATCTTTTTTAAACTCTGCAATTAAGTATTCAACAATTGTGTTATCAAAATCTTCACCACCTAAAAAAGTATCTCCATTAGTTGACTTAACTTCAAATACACCATCTCCTAATTCAAGAATAGAAACATCAAATGTTCCTCCACCCAAATCATATACTGCAATTTTCTTATTTTCTTTTTTATCTAATCCATAAGCAAGTGATGCTGCAGTAGGTTCATTAATAATTCTTAAAACTTCTAGACCTGCAATTTTACCAGCATCTTTTGTTGCTTGTCTTTGTGCATCATTAAAGTATGCGGGAACTGTTATTACAGCTTTAGTTACTTCTTGTCCCAAATATTTCTCAGCTGTTTCTTTCATTTTTTGAAGAATGAAAGCAGATATCTGTGAAGGTGAATATTTTTCTCCCTTTGCTTCAATCCAAGCATCACCTTTTTCAGAGTTAACTATTTTAAAAGGAGCTGCGGCTATATCTTTTTTTACTGTCGGGTCTTCAAAATTTCTTCCAATAAGTCTTTTAACAGCAAAAATTGTATTTTCAGGATTAGTTACAGCTTGTCTTTTAGCAGGTTGACCAACTAGTTTTTCTCCATCGTCAGTAAAAGCTACAACAGAAGGGGTTGTTCTTGCTCCTTCAGCATTTTCTAATACTTTAGGCTGGCTTCCTTCCATAATTGATACACATGAGTTTGTTGTACCAAGATCTATTCCAATAATTTTGCTCATAACTTAAATACTCTCTTTCATATATGTGTTAATATTAATTCTACAAGTTCAACAAATGTAATTATTTGTCTAAATTTTCCTTATTTTCCTCACTTTTATTATCTTTGTTTTCGCTTTTTTTAGACACACCAACTAGGGATGGTCTTAGCAATCTGTCTTTTATCATAAAACCTTTTTGAACTTCTTGAACGATAGTTCCAGGTTCTTTTTGATTATCTTCTATTTCCATCATTGCTTGATGTAAGTTTGGATCTAATTTTTTATTAATACAATCAATTGGTTTAATGTTATTCTTAGTAAAAATAGAGATTAAATCTTTATTAATTATATCAAAATGTTCTAAGGTTTTTTTTAATGCCTCAGTACCTTTAAGGGCCTCATCACTTTCTAAAATTAATTTTGATCTTGCAAGGTTATCAATCAAATTTAAAGCTTCTTTTGCAAATGTAAAACCTCCATAATCAAATGCATCATCTTTTTCTTTTTCAAACCTTCTTCTTTGATTTTCCATTTCAGCAAAAGTTCTTGCTAATTTATCTTCTAATTCTTTTATTTTGTCTTCAGAAGATAATTCTACTTTTTCTTCTGAGTCTTTGATTTCATCTTGCTTATCATCTGATTGTTTATCAGCTTCATTATTCTCATTTATTACTTCCGGTGAAGTATTTTCTGGGTTTAGGTTTTCTTCTTTTTCCATGAAAGCTTATATGGTAAGAAATTTCAGAATTGCTAGATATTAATGAAAAAAATTTCAAAATTGCTTATAGGCACTAATAACAAGGGAAAATATAAGGAAATTAAAGATTTATTACCAAAATACATCAAAACTTACTCAACCTCTGAATTTAAGCTTAAGAGCCCAAAAGAAGATGGGCTGACATTCAAAGAAAATTCAATCATAAAATCTAAGTATTTTTCAAAAAAAACAAAAAAAATTTGTCTTGCTGATGACTCGGGGCTTGAGATAGATATTTTAGACAAAAGTCCTGGAATTTATTCAGCTAGATGGGCTGGGAAAAAAGGTAATTTTAAAAAAGCAATATCTAAGGTTTATAGAGAATTATCAAAAAAAGATAAAAACTGGAAGTACAAGAAAGTTAAAGCTAGATTTATTTGTGCATTATCGATTTGTTTTCTAAACAAAGTAATAGCATCTGTTTCGGGTAAAGTTGAAGGGTACATATCAACAACACCCAAGGGAAAGAATGGTTTTGGTTATGACCCAATTTTTATTCCAAAAAATAAAAGAAAAACTTTTGGTGAAATAGGTTCTATACAAAAATATAAAATAGATCATCGTTTTGATGCATTTAAAAAAATTAAAAAATTTTTATAATTTTTTTATCTTCAATCTTATAAAAGTTTAAACGATGATTAATTTTATTATTCTTAATATCAAAAATACCAATCTTGCCTTTAAAAGAATTCTTCTTTTTAAAAAGTTTGTTTAAATTAGATAGATTAGTTTTTAATGATAAATAATAGACAAGTCCCACAAGATCGTAGCTTAATAAAGCCAAGTGTGAAGGATATTCTTTAAACTCACTAAAAAACTTATCTTTATAATTTTCAAAATTATCTTGATTAATTGACGGATAATATAAGGGTTGAATATCTGTTTCATTTAATAGGGCTTTATCAAACCACTGATTTAACGTAATAAAATATTTTTTTTTAGGAGATACATCCGTGTATAAAAGTGATGTAGATACACTTTTTAAGCTTTCATCAAAATCTGCAATAACAACTGCATCAAAATTTAAGCCTCCTAAAGTATATCTTTGTTCAAGTTTAGTAATTTTTTTTTCTTTGTTTGATTGATTAGACTTTTTTAATCTTAAAATTTCATCTTCTAAGTTTTGCTTTCTAACTCTGTAATTAGTAATTTCTTCAATTTGTTTAGTCAATTTTGTAGGCTCTGTACTATAATCATATTCTTTAAATATTTTAATTCTAGAGTCCTTAATTCCTTTTTTAACTTCAAATTCATAATCTTGAATTGGTGTTAAAAATATTGTTTTTTTTATATTATTTATTTCTATAAATTTTTTTATAGTATTGAATTGCGAAGTTGAATTTATTCCTGCAGAAATTACATTTTTTGGAAGATCTAATGTTTTGTTTGTTAAAGATAAAAAAGTTATGTCTTTTATTTCATCTAGATAAGATATGCTTTCATGAAAAACAGGACCAATTACAATCTTTACACCCATTTGTTTTAACTCAAACGCCGATTTAAGTGTTTTGTTTGCTTTAGAAGCTGTGTCTTTTGGAATTATTTCTAGCAAATTATTATCAATATCTTTCACAGCTAACCTAACTGCTTTGATAATTGATTGACCCAACTCTTTATTTGAGCCTGTTAATGGAACCATGAGGCCAATCTTAATTTTTTCTGAAGCTTTTGTGGAAAATGAAAATAATAGAGAAAAATTTAATACTACCAAAAAAATAATTTTAATAAATTTACTCATTTTAATGTTAGTATAATATTTTTTAAGCTTAATTATGATCATAAAATCACAATCTCAAATAAAAAATAATGAAAATGGTCTTTATTTGGTATCAACACCAATTGGTAATTTAAAAGATATTACTTTAAGAGCTATAGAAATATTAAAAAAATCAACTTATATCCTTTGTGAAGATACAAGAGTTTCTAGAATTTTATTAGATAGATATGAAATAAAATCACGTCTGATTTCAAACCATAAATTTAATGAAACAAAAAATTTAAATAAGATTATAGATCTTCTTAAATCTGGAGAAATAATTTCATTAATTTCAGACGCTGGAACACCCAGCATTTCTGATCCAGGTGCAATACTAGTGAATGAATGTGTTAGAAATAATATTATAATTACACCAATTCCAGGACCTTCAGCTGTTGCAACAGCAGTATCAATAAGTGGTTTTTCAGAAAAATTTATTTTTCATGGATTTTTACCTGAAAAAAAACAGGCATTTATTAACGTTTTCAATAAAATATCAAAATTTGATGAAACATGTGTTTTTTTTGTATCTCCAAAAAAAGTGAATAAAATTATTCCTGAAATAAAAAAAAACTTTAGTGGAAGAAAAATAATATTTTGTAGAGAAATTTCAAAAATATATGAGGAATTTATAAGAAAAAATGTGGATGATTTAGAAATATTTGATAAGGAGTTAAAAGGAGAGCTAACAGTAGTAATTTCTGAAAAAAAAATTGATAAAAATTATTCACAAGAATTAAGTGAATCAGATATGATAAGCATTAAAATGATGATTAATAAATTAACTATAAAAGAGGTTACAGAAATTATTAGTCAAAATAGAGATATTTCAAAAAAAAAAATTTATAACTACTGTTTAAAAATAAAAAATGAAATTTAAATTTATATTATTTATTTTATTAAGTGTAATTTTATCTAGCTGTATTGGAGTGTCTTCAAAAGGTGTTTTTGGTACAGGAGTTAGTGTTGCTTTAGATCCTCGAACTCTTGGTACGCAAATGGACGACTCGATCATGCAAAAAAATTTAGCTGCACGTATTATCGTTAAAGATAAAAAATATCTATTATCAGTAAAATCCAAAGTATTAGATGGAAGAATTTTTTTAACAGGAAAAGTTGAAAGTCCTGAGGAAAAATTATTATTAACAAAATTAGCTTGGGAGACAAAAGGTGCTAGATCTGTTCGTAATGATATTAAGATAAAGGAAGAATTTAACTTTAAAAGATCTGCAAAAGATATTTTGATAACCTCTCAACTTAGAACAGCTATAATTTTAAATAAGAATATTAAAGCAACTAATTATGAAATAGATACTTACAAGAAAAAAATTTATGTTTATGGAATTGCATTAACCTCTGAGGAAAAAGATTTGGTAATTAGTGAAGCTAAAGAAATATTGGATGTAGAAGATGTTATAGCAAGCATTATTCTTGTAGAAGATCTAAGAATTCAAAAAGAGTAATTATTTTTTATAATCAATCACATCTGCAGAATAAGCTGCAATAGACGCCAAATTAATAAGTTCTGATGTTGAAGATCTTAAAGGAGCAATCTCAACTGGCAATCCAAGCCCAATTAATAAAGGTCCAATAACTTTAGTATCTCCCAATGTTTTCATCATTTTATAAGATATTGCTGCACTGTGTTGTCCAGGCATAATTAAAATATTTGCTTTACCAACAATTTTTGAAAATGGATACAATTCCTCATACTCAGGATTTAAGGCAACATCTGGCTGCATGTCACCATCAAATTCAAAGTCTACTTTTTTTTCTTTTAATATATCTACTGCGTTTCTAATATGCTTTGTTCTGCTTGTAAGAGGCTGGCCAAATGTAGAGTGGGAAACAAATGCCACCCTAGGTTCAAAACCAAATAGTCTTACCACCCTAGCTGTTGAAATTGCAATTTCTGCCATTTGTTCTGATGTTGGATATTCATGAACACTGGTGTCGCCAACAAAAATAGTTTTACCTTTATGAACTACCATATTGAGTCCAAACATGATTTCACCATCTCTAACATCAACTACTTGTTTTATTTTATCTAAAGAAGCTCCAAACCGTCTTGTATTTCCAGTTACTGCACCATCCGCATCACCACATGCAACCATACTTGTTGCCCATATAACCCTGTCATTTCTAACAAGTCGGTCACAATCTCTTTCTAATAATCCTTGTTCTCTTTGTAATTTTTGAAATAAGTGTTTTACATATTTATTTCTTTTTTCTTCATCTTTAGAGTTAACTATTTCAATATCAAAATTATCACTGTAACCAATATTTTTAATTTGTTCTCTTATCTTATCTTCTTTACCAACAAGAATTGGGATACCTAATTTAGAATTTTTAAATGCTATTGCAGCTTTAAGTGTGTTTTCATCCTCACCATCAGCAAATACTATTCTTTTTTGATTTTTTTTAATGTAAGAGTTTATACCTTGCATAATGGTTACTGTAGGATCTAATCTTTGTTTCAGTTGATCTTTATATAAATCAAAGTCATTAATATTTTTTCTCGCAACCCCACTATCCATTGCAGCTTTTGCAACGGCAGCTGGAATTATACTGATTAATCTTGGATCAAATGTAGAAGGAATAATATATTCTTTACCATAATGTGGTCTTTCACCTCCCATAGCAGCCACAACCTCGTCTGGCACATCTTCTCTTGCAAGTTTTGCAATCGCTTGAGCTGCAGCAACTTTCATTTCTTCATTTATTGTCTTTGATCTAACATCAAGAGCTCCTCTAAAAATATAAGGAAAACCAATTAAATTATTTACTTGATTTGGATAGTCTGATCTACCAGTTGCAATAATAGCATCATTTCTTACTTCATTTATTTCTTCAGGAGTAATTTCTGGATCAGGATTTGCACATGCAAAAATTATAGGATTTTTTGCCATTTTTTTTACAAATTCTTTTTTAAGCGCGCCCTTAGCGGACAAACCAAGAAAAACATCTGCACCTCTTATTGCTTCTTCAAGAGTCCGCAAATCAGTTTCAATTGCATATCTTGATTTCCACTGATCTATTCCATCAGGCCTTCCTTTATAAATCACACCTTTCCTATCCAACATAATAATGTTCTCATTTGGTACACCTGAGTTTTTAAATAACTCTGTACATGCTTGAGCAGATGCGCCAGCTCCATTAACAACCACTTTAATTTCTTTTATTGATTTACCACTTATGTCTAATGCGTTTATTAATGCTGCAGTAGTAATAATAGCTGTCCCATGTTGATCATCGTGAAAGACAGGAATATCTAAAATTTCTTTTAATTTTTGCTCAATAATGAAGCAATCAGGAGCAGCAATGTCTTCTAAATTTATTCCTCCAAAACTTGGAGCAAAGTTTTTAATTGAATTAATAATTTCATCCGCATCAGAACAATCTATTTCAAGATCAATAGAGTCTATATCTGCAAATCTTTTAAAAAGTACTGCTTTCCCTTCCATTACAGGCTTTGATGCGAGGGCTCCTAAATTGCCCATTCCTAAAATTGCAGAACCGTTGCTTATAACAGCAACCAAATTACCTTTGCTTGTATAATCGTAAGCAGTCTCTGGGTTTTCACTAATCATCCTAACAGGAGCTGCAACACCTGGAGAGTATGCTAAAGCAAGATCTCTCTTAGTAGTCATATTTTTTGATGAAATGATCTCAATCTTTCCAGGTTTTTTGTCTTTATGAAAATCTAGAGCTTCTTTATCTGTATAGTGATTGATGTTAGTTTTTTTCATTCTAGTTAAATTATATTAAATTTAATTCTATCTTTACTCTTTTTAAAAATTTTTATTATTTATAATATTTGATCTATATATTCTTATAATAATTGTACAATTAGGGTAAAATTAAGACTAATATGATTTATGAACATAGTTAAGTCAACAGGTACATTTGGTTTTTTTACTATAATAAGCAGGTTGCTTGGTTATCTAAGAGATATTCTTATTGCAGTATTTTTAGGAACAGGGGTATTAGCTGATGCTTTTTTTGTAGCATTTAGAATCCCCAATACTTTTAGAAGGTTATTTTCGGAAGGAACTTTTAATGCAGCTTTTGTACCCAGCTATTCTTCAGAGTTAGCAAAAGGAAAAAAAAAATCAAATGAGTTTGCTAATAATATTTTTAATCTTTTATTCTTAGTCTTATTTTTTTTAGTTCTAATTGTTCAAATCTTTATGCCTACATTTGTGACAATGATAGCTCCTGGCTTTGTTGATGATGATAGTAAAATGAATTTGGCGATAAATCTAACAAGAATAACTTTCCCCTTTTTGTTATTTATATGTATAGCTTCATTTTTTGCAGCAATACTGAATTCCCACAATAAATTTGCAGCCGCTTCAGCTGCTCCTATTATTTTAAATATCGTTTTAATCATAATTTTATTTTTTTCAAAATTTCTTGGTGATGAACTTGTTTATTATTTATCTTACGCTGTTTCGTTTGCTGGCCTCTTGCAACTGTTATTTTTGTATAAAATTGTAGGTCAATTTTATTCCTTAAAATTTAATTTTAAAATAAAAGTCGACAAACAAGTTAAAATTTTTTTTAAAAAACTTTTACCAAGCATTTTTGCATCTGGAGTAACTCAAATTAATATTTTAGTTGGAACTATAATCGCTTCATTTCAAGCTAGTGCTGTATCTTATTTATATTATGCAGATAGAATTTATCAAATAAATTTAGCGTTAGCAGGTATTGCAATTAGTGTCGTGATATTACCTCAGCTTTCAAAACATATTCAGTCTAAAAAAAAAAATAAAATTTTATTGATTCAAAATAAAGCTTTAGAATTAAGTTTATTCCTAAGCATTCCGGCGTCAATTGCTTTAGTTGTTGGTTCTGAATATATAACCTCAGCTTTATTTGGTTATGGTTCTTTCAATGAAGTGGCTGTTCAAAATTCAGCTAAAGCACTTTATTTTTTTGCATTAGGACTTCCTGCATTTTCATTAATAAAAATTTTTTCTAGTTTTTTCTTTGCTAACCACAACACAAAAACTCCGTTTTATATTTCATTGTTGTCAGTGGCTTTAAACATAGTTATTAGCCTTTATTATTTCAAAGAAATAGGTTTTATTATTATCCCCATAGCAACATCAGTTTCCTCATGGATCAATGGAATGTTATTATTTATTCTTTTAAAGAAAGATAATTTATTTAATTTTAATAAAGAATTCGTTTTAAGATTTATAAAAATAATTTTTGCTTCTGTATTCATGGGAGTTTTATTTAATTTTTTATTAATTTATTTTAAAGACCAATTAGCTTTTGAACAAAATATGAAATCATTTTATTTAATTCTAAGTGTTATGATGAGCTTATTATTTTATTTATTCTTTTCATATATGATCAAAGCTTTTAAAATAAGCGATTTTAAACTAAACTATTAAAATATAATGAGTAAAAAAATTTTTTCAGGTGTGCAACCTACAGGGAATCTTCATTTGGGGAATTACCTAGGGGCAATAAAAAATTTTGTAGATTTAAATAATGATAATACAAATGATTGTATATTTTGTGTTGTAGACTTACATGCCATCACAGTTAAACAAGAGCCTAAGGAGTTAAGAAGCAATATTCAAGAAACAGTAGCCACATTTATTGCTAGTGGGATAAATCCTAAAAAAAGTATAATTTTTAATCAATCTAGAGTACCAGCTCATGCTGAAGGTGCGTGGATATTAAGCTGTGTTGCAAGAATGGGATGGCTAAATAGAATGACTCAATTCAAAGAGAAAGCTGGCAAAGACAAAGAAAAAGCAAGTGTAGGTCTTTATTCGTATCCTGTTCTTATGGCGTCTGATATTCTGCTCTATGATGCAACACATGTTCCTGTTGGTGATGATCAAAAGCAGCATTTAGAGTTATGCAGGGATATTGCCCAAAAGTTTAATAGTGATTTTGAAGTAGAAAATTTTTTACAAGTCCCAGAGCCCCTAATCCAAAAAAACTTTTCAAGAATAATGAGTCTTAAAGATGGTTCAAGAAAAATGAGTAAATCAGAATTATCAGATTTAAGTAGAATAAATCTAACAGACAATAAAGATATGATTATTAATAAAATTAAAAAAGCAAAAACAGACCCTTTGCCAATGCCCACTACTTTAAGAGATCTTGAGGAAAGACCAGAGGCAAAAAATCTTTTAGGAATATATTCAAGCTTAACAAATTCTTCTTTAGAAAAAAGTGTAGAAATGTTTGCTAGTAAAAATTTTTCAGAATTTAAGGATAAATTATCTGAAGTTCTTGTAGATAAAATTCAACCTATTTCAGAAGAGATAAAAAAATTACTTAATGATAAATTGTATTTAGATAATATACTTCTAGAAGGAGTTGAAAGAGCAAATATAATAGCTTCAAAAAAGATCGAAAAAATTAAAGAAATAGTGGGTTTTTAAATAAAATTTACTAACAAGTTTAAATTTTTTGAATATTCAACTATATATAATTCATGTTTGTTCAAACCGAAGTAACACCAAACCCTAATTCGCTTAAGTTTCTACCTGGAAAAAAAGTGTCTAATAGTGGACCTTATGAAATTACCAACAAAGATGAAACTCAAAATATACTTGTTAGAAATCTGCTCTCCATAAATGGAGTAGAGGGAATTTTTCTAGGCGATGATTTTATCTCTATTAATAAAAAAGAAATAACTGAATGGGATGAAATAAAACACATTGTTATTTCATTTATTAATGATTTTTATTCTGAAGGAAAAGAATTTGTTATTGATGAAAGTATAAATGAGAAAAATTCAAATCTAAGTGAACTTGAAGAAAGAATAGTAAAAATTTTAGATCAAAAAATAAGACCAGCTGTAGCAAGAGATGGTGGTGATATTAAATTTAAAGAGTTCAAAGATGGGGTGGTAAAGGTTCAACTACAGGGAAGTTGTTCTGGATGCCCAAGTTCAACTATGACTTTGAAACAAGGTGTTCAAAACCTTCTATGCCATTATTTACCAGAAGTAAAAGAAGTTATCGCAATATAAATCTTGGATATGAAAATAAAAGTAAGTAAAAAAAAAAAATCAAAAATAACAACTCATAATAATAGCCAACTAGAGTTAACTTTTGTTGAAAGCCCAAAGAAAAAAAATAAAGTTATCTCTCCAACTCAAACTATTAATTCTATATCAAGAATATTTTTAAGTAGTTTTGTGCTGGTTTCATTTTTTTATATTGCTCCAATTTTGATCAATTTTGCTGATAAAAATTTTAATACAAAAGAATATACAAATAATTCAAAAAAAATATTAGCCTATACACTTAATAAAAGAGATAAGAATAAAAAAGAAAGTGATGCCTTAAAAGAAGAAGATTTACTGTTAGATATTTTCAGTTTGAATAATCTAGAGACTGACTCTGTGAGATTGAGCGCTTCAACCATCAAGCAGTTATTCGAAGATACTGGTTATGACCTTAATGATGTTCGAAAAAAGAAGTTAGTTAAACCGGTCGCACTAACTTTATTGCCTCAAGAAATTAAAATGATTGAAAATACAAAAAAGAGAAAAGAATTTTTTATTCAAATCGTCCTACCTCTGATTATCCAAGAGAACAACAATATTAAATTAGATAGAAAAACTCTTTTTAATATTATAAATAAAAGCAATAACACGAATTCAGAAAAACAATGGCTTAATAAAAAATATAAACAATATGGTATTAAATCTAAAGATTTATCCACATTAAAAATAAGAATGGATGAAATACCTGTATCCCTAGCAATTGCCCAAGCTGCTAAAGAAACAGGCTGGGGAACTTCTAGATTTGCCCAAGAAGGTAACGCTTTATTTGGTCAATGGACCTGGTCAGGAGAGGGTTTAAAACCAAAAGAAGCAAAAGAAGGAGAAGGCCATAAAGTTATGAAATTCAACATCCTTCAAGCATCAGTTAGGGCTTACCAAAGAAATTTAAACACTCATTCTACTTATAAAGGTTTTAGAAAAGCTAGAGCTAAATTAAGAGACTCTAATAAACCATTAGATAGCATAGAGCTTTCAAAATACCTTAATAAATATGCTGAGACAGGAAATCAATATGTTGATGTATTACAAAAAATAATCAAGCAGAATAAATTACAAGATTTTGATGATGCTAAATTATTACCTTCAAGTGTTGATTTAGAAAGTCTTATTTAGTTTTCTTTAATTGGAAATTGGATCCCAAACCATCTCCATTTTCCATTATCATTAAGAGAACAATTTATTCTACCTCTTCTAGGTTTAAATGGACCCCTGAATTTTATGGTTAACACATCATTATCAAAAATAATATTAGATTTTTCCCACTTATCTAATTCATTAGAATAACAATTAATATTTTTAATGTTATTTTGTTCTTTAAAGAACTTAACTTTAAAATCAGGTGGATTAATTTCTGCAGATAATTTCTTTTCAAGAGGAAGCAATTTTTCATATTCAAGTGGAAACGAATTTATAATGGAATTAAATCTTTTTAATTTTCCATAATTTTCATTTATTGGGAATCTGGGTAGTTCAAATTTATCTTTATTTAAATCAATTACTCCAGAGTGCTGACCAAAAGCATAATCAAAATTTCGAGAAATATAATCCCTCATGAATTTTGAGTATTCACCAAAAGGATAAGAAAATATATTTGGTATATATCCTAAATTTTTCAAAAACAACTCATTTGCCTTTTTTATATCTGAGATAAAAAAATCATTATCTTTATCAACAAGATATCCATGGGAATGTGAGTGGTGACCTATCGCTGTAAATTTTTCAGCTTCAACTTCCTTGATTTGTTCCCAAGTCATGTACCCCTTCTTCCCAATTGGTTCTGTTGAAACAAACAAGATAAAAGGAATCTTGTTTTTTTTTAAATATGGCCATGCTTCAAGATAAAAAGATAAAAATGCATCATCAATCGTTATAAGAATTTCCTTATTTATTTTTGGGTAATTAAAATTTTCTTCAAATTTTTTTGGATAAGAAAAATCATAATTAGAGTTTTTAACTATTTCCATTTGTTTTTTAAAAACATTCATTTGAATGTTTGTAGAAGGATATTTATGTTCGTTAAAACGATGGTACATTAATGATAAAATACCTTCATCACTAGAATAGTATTTGATATTATTTTCATCTGAAATAGAATTTGAACATACAAACAGAATAAAAATGAACAAACTTATTATAGATGTTGCTAATGAAAAAATTTTTTTAATGATCATTACTAATGCTGGTATTTATAATATTACACAAGAGAATACTAAAATTAATTATGAAAAATTAAGCATAATTATTAAGGATTTTCTCTTCTCAAAAAATCTTAAAATTGCAGAAATTAATGAAATTTACATCAATAAAGGACCAGGAAGCTTTGCTGGTATAAGAAATTCAATATCAGTTGTTAAAGCCTTTAATGTAGCGAAAAATATTGATTATTACTGTTATAATTTTGATGATTTTAAAGATGAAAAAGATTTGAGATATGAAAATATCCCCAATTTATGTAAAAAATATAAAATTAAAAAAAATTTGATTAATCCTATTTATATAAGTTAAAATTAAATATGTCAGAAACTATTGAAGAAAAATGCTTGTCAAAGGGTGTAAAGTTAACCGATCAACGAAAAGTAATTGCGCAAGTGATGTCTCAATCATCGGATCATCCTGATGTGGATGAATTATATAACAGAGTTTCCAAAATTGACCCAAAGATAAGCATCGCAACTGTTTATAGAACTGTAAAATTATTTGAAGAGTCAGGAATATTAGCTAAGCATGAATTCAAAGGTGGAAAAGCAAGATACGAGGAGTTAAATGAAGGACACCATGATCATTTAATAGATGTTAAGTCAGGTGAAATTATTGAATTTGTGGATGAGGAAATTGAAAAACTTCAAAGAAAAGTAGCAGAAAAATATGGTTACAAATTAGTAGACCACAAACTTGAATTGTATGGGATAAAGAAAAAATCCTAATTAATGAAACAAAAAATTTTTATCAAAACATTTGGCTGTCAAATGAATGAGTATGACTCGAATAGAATATATGACTCAGTTAAAAAAATTGGCTATGAAAAAACAGAAAATTATGAGGATGCAAATTGTTATTTGCTAAATACATGTCATATCCGAGATAAAGCAAAAGAAAAAGTTTATCATGAAATTGGAAGAGTTAAAAAAATTTTTAGATTAAAAAAAAAACCACTAGTAATCATAGCTGGATGTGTTGCACAGGCAGAAAATCAGGAAATGCTTAAAAGAGAACCTTACATTGATCTTGTTATTGGACCCCAAGCATATCATAAAATTAATGATACAATTTTAAATCATATAGAAAAAAACAAAAAAGTTGAAGAAACAGAATTTGATGCAATTTCAAAATTTGAATATTTTAATAAAATTAAAAATAATTCTGGAAAAATTTCTTCATTTTTAACAATTCAAGAAGGTTGTGATAAGTTCTGCCATTTTTGTGTGGTGCCATATACAAGGGGACCAGAATATTCTAGACCATTTAAACAAATTTTAGATGAGGCTAAATATTTAGCAGAGTCAGGTACTCAAGAAATAATTTTGCTTGGACAAAATGTTAATGCTTACAATAATGAAAAGTATAGATTGTCAGATTTAATATTAGAGATAGAAAATTATCCAAACATTAAAAGGATAAGATATACAACATCCCATCCAAAAGATATGTCGGATGACTTAATTGAAACCTATAAGCATTCAAAAAAACTTATGCCACTGGTACATTTGCCAGTTCAAAGTGGATCTAATAAAGTTTTAGACCTTATGAATAGAAAACATACTATTGATGAATATTATCAAATATACGATCAACTAAAAGAAATTAACTCTAATATACAATTTTCTAGTGATTTTATAATAGGCTACCCAGGTGAAGAAGAAAAAGATTTTAACGATACTTTTAAACTAATTCAAAAGATTAAGTTTATAAATTCCTATTCTTTTATTTTTAGCCCAAGACCAGGCACAGTCGCAGCTGATTTAAAACTGATTGATAAGAGTATTTCCATGGAAAGATTAGAAAAAATTCAAAACCAGTTATATGATAATCAGGTGCATATGAATAAATCAATAGAGAGTAAAACAATTAACGTTTTAGTTGAAAATTTAACAGACGATAAATCCAAAGTTTTTGGTCGATCTGAATATATGACATCAGTTATTTTTAATGGTAAAAAAGATGACATTGGAAAAATTGTGCCTGTGAAAATAAATAGAAGTAATCGAAGTACTTTGTTTGGTGAAAGAGATTATAGCTCTAATCAAAAGGTAGCATAAAAATTGAGTAGTTTAACAAAAAAAAATAGTCGATACTTCATTAAAGTTTGTTTACTCTGATAATAATTCTCTAAGTGTTATTTTCCATGATAATGAACTCTTGATTGGTGTGGTAGGGGAGTTTAATAAAAATTTAAAAGAATTAGAAAAAATCACTAAAACAAGTTTATATTCTAGAGGTAATTCTATTTTAATTAAGTCTAATCCTGAAAAAAATGAAATAGTTAAAAATGCTATAAAGTTTCTATCCAATCAATTTATTAACAATGGTAGTATTGAAAACAAGGATATAGTTTCTTCAGTAGATAATTTTATGATTAATGAAAAAGTTAAAAATAATAATGTTACAGATATAATTAAAACTCCAAAAAAATCAATTATACCAAGATCAGAAAAACAAAAGGATTATGTAAGAGCTTTAAGACAAAGTGACATAATAATTTCAGCAGGTCCAGCAGGAACTGGTAAAACCTTTTTAGCTGTAGCCGTAGGACTTACGATGTTGTTGGAAAAAAAAATTGAAAGAATAATTTTATCGAGACCTGCTGTTGAAGCTGGAGAAAGATTAGGATTTTTACCCGGTGATATGAAAGAAAAAGTTGATCCTTATTTAAGGCCCTTATATGATTCTTTGTACGACCTTTTTGATTTTGAAAAAATTCAAAGAATGATTGAAATTGGTGATATAGAAATAGCTCCACTCGCTTTTATGAGAGGAAGAACCTTAAAAAACTCATTCGCAATCTTAGATGAGTCACAAAATGCAACTGATACCCAAATTAAGATGTTTTTAACTAGAATAGGAGAAAACTCTAAAATAGTTGTTAATGGAGATCCAACGCAAATTGATTTACCAAATAAAAAAATGTCCGGCCTAGTTAGATCAAAAGAATTATTAGGTCATTTAAATGAAATATCTGTTGTTGATTTTGATCATTCTGACGTAGTTAGACACCCACTTGTTTCCAAAATAGTTAAAGCCTACTCAAAAAATGATTAGTGTTGAAGTTTTCTCAGAGGAGAAAGCTTGGTCAAAAAAACTTAGAAAAAAAGAAATTTTTTTCAAAGAAATTTGTAAATTCTTTCCAAGAAAATATCGATTTCCTAATAAGAAAATAACCCTCACTTTACTTCTTTCAAATAATAGATGTATCAAAAAATTAAATAAAAATTTTAGAAACAAAAATAAGCCTACAGATATTTTGTCATTTCCTTTATCTAAAAAAATATTGATATCTAAAAAAACTTATATTGGAGACATGATAATTAGTTATAACTTTATGGATAAACCCAGATCACAAAATATTAAAAATTTTAAGGAAAAAGTAATACAAACTTTTATACATGGATTTCTTCACTTACTGGGTTTTGATCATATTAAAGATAAAGATTATAAAAGAATGCTTAGTGAAGAAGAAAAAATATATAAATCAGTAATTTCAAAGATTAACTAGATTGATAAAAAAAAATTACATTGAAATAGTTTTTTTAATTACTTTAGGTGCAGCCTCATCTTTAAGCTTACCTCCTTACAACTACTTGATAATAAATTTTTTTACTTTTAGTGCTTTTTTTGTATTCCTATTTAAAAAATCTAAAATTAATCGAAGTAAAAAATATTTCTTTTTTTATGGATGGTTATTTGGATTTGGTTATTTTTTATCAAGCTTATATTGGATATCAATATCATTAACATTTGATCAAAATTTCAAATTTTTAATTCCTGTAACTATTATTTTGATACCTTCATTTCTAGGAATTTTTTATGGATTGGCTACATTCTGTTTTATAATTTCAAAACCTAAAAAAGTAGTAAGTTCTTTTTTTGTTTTTTCATTATTTTTAGGAGTTTTTGAATTTATAAGAGGTTCAATCTTAACTGGTTTTCCTTGGAACTTAATAGCTTATAGTTTTGTTAATCATTTAGAAATATTAAGCATTACCTCTTTAATAGGAACTTATGGATTTAATTTATTTTGTATTTCACTGTTTGCTAGTCCTGCAATTTTCATATTGAGAGAAAAAAAAAAAGATATTGGAGTGTGTGTTATTTTTCTAATTTTACCATTTCTGTTTTATTCGTATGGATCATTCTACAAAAAAAAATTTAGTTCATCAGAAGTTACAAATTACGATTATAAAATAAGAGCTATAGGTTCAAATATTAGTCTTGATAGATTTTATTCAAATATTGATCCGATCTCAGTTATAAGGGAATTGATTGATATAAGTAAGCCGCAAAAAAATGATAAAACTATATTTATTTGGCCGGAAGGAATTCTGCCTAATGTCTCTCAAGATGAATTAATTGAATATAAGTGGTTGTTTGAAAACACTTTTAGTAAAAATCATTTCTTATTTATTGGGATTAATAGTCAAAAAATGATCAAAGAAAAGATTAATTATTTTAATTCCCTTTCTATTTATGATCATAATTTAAATATATTAAATTTTTACAACAAGATTAATCTAGTTCCATTTGGTGAATTTTTACCTTTTGAAAATTTTTTAAAAAATTTTGGTTTAAGTGTAATTACAAATAATTATCAATCATTTTCAAATGGAAAGGAGAGAAAAATCATAGAGATAAAAAGAGATGATTTTTCCTTAAAGATATTACCATTGATTTGCTATGAAGTAATATATTCAGGTAAAATATTTAAAAATCCAAGCTTTGATTTGATAATTAATATTTCAGAGGATGGATGGTTTGGTGAATCAATAGGACCAAAACAACACTTTACGCATAGCATTTTTAGAGCAATTGAAAGTGGAAAATATTTAATACGTTCAGCAAATAATGGAATTGCAGCTATTGTTAATCCTTTAGGCATTGTTGAACAAAGTGTTGAGTATGGAAAATCAGGCTACATTGACTTTAAAAAAGTTCAAAAAATACAATCAACACTATTCTCTAAATATGGAAATAAAATTTTTATAACATTAATTTTATTCTATATTTTTATAATATTTTCATTTAATAGATTTAAAAATGAGTAATTTAAAAAATTTTCTTTTTACAAGTGAGTCGGTATCTGAGGGTCATCCAGATAAAGTTTCAGATAGAATTTCAGATATGGTTGTTGATAGTTATCTCTCTGGAGATCCATTATCAAGAGTTGCATGCGAAACACTTACGACAACTAATAAAGTAGTTTTAGCAGGAGAAGTTAGAGGTCCTGAAATAAAACAAGATGAATTAATTGAAAAAGTTAGAAATTGCATAAAAGATATTGGATATGATCAAGAAGGTTTTACCTGGAGAGAAGCAACAAAAATAGAAAGTCATCTTCATTCTCAATCTGCTGACATAGCAATGGGTGTAGACTCCTCTGGAAATAAAGATGAGGGAGCTGGAGATCAAGGTATTATGTTTGGATATGCTTGTAATGAAACGGATGTTTTAATGCCAGCACCTATTCATTACTCACATAAAATCTTAAGATTAATGGCAGAAGATAGAAAGTTAGGAAAATTAAAAAATATAGAACCAGACAGTAAGAGCCAAGTTACCTTTGAATATGTAGATGGAAAGCCTACCAAAGTAAAATCAGTAGTAATATCTTCTCAACACTCTGCTGATGTTAATCAATCACAAGTTAGAGATTTATTGAGACCTTATATGCTACAATCTATTCCATCAAATTTTCTTAAGGGTTTTAGTGAAGATGAGTTTTATGTTAATCCAACTGGTAACTTTGTAATTGGAGGTCCAGATGGAGATTGTGGATTAACTGGAAGAAAAATTATAGTAGATACTTATGGTGGAGCCGCACCTCATGGTGGAGGAGCCTTTTCGGGAAAAGATCCTACGAAAGTAGACAGATCTGCAGCTTATGCGGCAAGATATATTGCAAAAAATGTTGTTGCCTCCAAAATTGCAGACAAGTGTTTAATTCAATTAGCTTATGCAATTGGTGTGTCTAAACCATTATCAATTTACGTTGATTTATTTGATAATGATTTAGATAAAAATAAATTTGTTTTAGATAAGATAAATGAAAATTTTGACTTAAGTCCTCGAGGAATTAGAGAGATGTTAAATTTAAATAAGCCGATATACGAGAAAACAGCTGCCTATGGCCACTTTGGAAGAACACCGGATGAAAACGGTTCATTTTCATGGGAAAAAACTGATAAAACAAGCCATTTTTCTAAATAGTTTCTGTTGAATTAAAAAAAAACTTTACTATATTGCCCTTACATTATTGGATTTACAAAATGGGCATTAGCCCATTTTTTTTTGGAGCAAACAAAAACATGTTAAATAAAAGAGCAGACAAACTAGAATTATTAAGAATTGCTGAAGCGGTAGCTTTAGAAAAATCTATTGATAAAGAACTAATTATTAGTTCTATGGAAACAGGAATTGCAAAAGCGGCTAAGTCTAAATTTGGTCAGGAAAATGAAATAAAAGTTTCAATCAATAGAGATAATGGTGATATTGAAATTTTTAGAAAATTAATTGTAGCTGAAAATCCAGAAAATTCTAACACAGAAATTAAACTTGAAGATGCTATAAATCTAAATGAGACCAACAAAGATAAAGCAGTTGGAGATGAGGTATTACAACCATTACCATCATTTGATTTTGGAAGAATTGCTGCTCAAACAGCTAAACAAGTAATTAGTTTTAATGTCAGAGAAGCTGAAAGAGAAAGACAATACAATGACTTTATTGATAAAAAAGATTCAATTTTAAGTGGTATTGTTAAAAGATTAGAATTTGGAAATGTAATTGCTGATCTTGGGCGTACTGAAGCGATCATTCAAAAAAACGAGATGATACCACGAGAAAATATTAAAGCTGGAGATAGAATTAAAGCTTATTGTTATGATGTAAGAAGAGAGCCAAGAGGTCAACAAATTTTTTTATCAAGAGCGCATCCAAAATTTATGGAAAAGCTTTTTGTACAAGAGGTTCCAGAAATCTACGATGGACTAATTGAAATTAAATCATCATCAAGAGACCCAGGTAGTAGAGCAAAAATTTGTGTTAAAGCAGTTGATACATCTCTCGATCCAGTAGGAGCTTGTGTGGGTATGAGAGGTTCTAGGGTTCAAGCTGTTGTAAATGAATTACAGGGTGAAAAAATAGACATTGTAAATTGGTCAGAAGATCCAGCAATTTTAGTTTCTAATGCTTTATCGCCAGCAGAAGTTCAAAGAGTAAATGTAGATTCTGAAAGGAAAAAATTAGATGTAATTTTAACCGAAGAAAATTTGAGTAAAGCTATTGGAAGAAGAGGTCAGAATGTAAGACTTGCAACTAAGTTATTAAATTATGAAATTAATATAATGACTGATGCAGAAGATTCTGAAAGAAGACAATCTGAATTTAAAGAAAAAACAGAAAACTTTGTAAAAAACTTAGAGTTAGATGAAACATTGGGTCAACTACTTGTTGCGGAAGGGTTTTCATCAATAGACGATATAAAAGATACTACTGCAGAAAGCTTAATGAAAATTGAAGGTATCGAAGAAGATACAGCAAAAGCTCTAATAGAAAGAGCAAAAGAATTTCATCAAAAAGACCAAGAGGATATTTCTGAGAGAATTAAAGAATTAGGTCTTCAAGATGCTTTAATAAATTTAAAAGGACTAACCCCTGGAATGCTGATGACTTTAGGTGAACAGAAAATTCTTACATTAGAAGATTTTGCTGATCTAGCATCAGATGAATTAACAGGTGGATTTGATATCGTCAAAGGTGAAAGAGTAAAAATCCAAGGTTACCTGGAAGATTTTGCTTTATCAAAAGAAGAAGCAGATGAGTTGGTAATGTCTGCGAGAAATATTGTCTACAAAGATTGAGTGATGAGCTATGGAAAAGAAAACAAAATTAACAATATCTGGCACTGCCAAAAAATCCTTCAAAAATATTGAGATTGCGAAAACTCAAGGAAAAAACTCAGTAGTAATAGAAAAACAACCAAGCAAATTTCCAAGTAGAGGTGGATCGTCTAGACCTGGAGGTTTTAAGCCAAAAACTACCTCAACATTTAACAGGGGTGCTGCAGTAAAGCCATCGTTTGCACCTAAATCACCTCCAATAACAAATGATTTTGAGCGAAGAAAGCTAGCAGAGCAAAGAGCCACAAAGAGACTTAAAGGAGATGATAATAAGGATAAGAAAACATTAAAAGCAGGTGCAAAGAAAAGAGAATTAAAATTAACAGTCTCAAGAGCTTTAAGTGATGAAATTGAAGCAAGAGCAAGAAGTGAAGCTTCTGTTAAGAGAGCAAGGCAAAAAGAAAATAAAAATTTAACTAAAGAGGAAGCTCAAGAAAATTTAAAACCTGTTAAACGAGACGTAAATATTCCAGAAGCTATTACGGTTAGAGAACTTGCTAATAGAATGGCCGAACAATCGAGCAATGTTATTAAATTTTTATTTGGAATGGGCGTTACTGTAACTATCAATCAAACTTTAGCTGCTGATACTGCTGAGTATTTAGTAAAAGAATTTGGACACAATCCGGTAAGAGAAGAAAAAGCTGAAGAAATAATTCAGAAGATTAAAGCTACCAGAGTTGAAAATTTAAAAAATAGACCACCAATTATTACTGTAATGGGTCACGTAGATCATGGTAAAACTTCAGTATTAGATGTTTTAAGAAGTGCGAATGTTGTTTCAGGAGAATTTGGTGGAATTACTCAGCACATCGGAGCTTATCAAATAGAAAGCCAATCTAATAAACTAACTTTTATTGATACACCTGGTCACGCAGCCTTTACTGAAATGAGAGCAAGAGGATCAAAATTAACTGATGTTGTTGTTCTGGTTGTTGCGGCTGATGATGGCGTTAAACCGCAAACAGTGGAGTCTATTAAACATGCTAAAGCTGCAAATGTTCCAATCGTCGTAGCAATTAATAAATGTGATTTGCCAGATGCAGATCCACAAAAAATAAAAAACCAGTTATTAGAACATGAGCTAATTGCTGAAGATTTATCTGGTGACACCTTAATGGTCGAAATTTCAGCAACTACTAAAAAGAATTTAGACAAATTAGTTGAAGCGATAGTTTTACAAGCTGAAATATTAGATTTAAAAACTGATTTTGAGTCAAAGGCCACAGGAATTGTATTAGAATCTAAAATTGATGTTGGAAGAGGACCTGTTGCAACAATCATAGTAACTACGGGAACTTTAAAAAAAGGTGATTTTTTTGTAAGTGGTTTGAAATGGGGAAAAGTTAGAGCGATAATTGATGATAAAGGAAAAAATATTAATGAAGCACCCCCATCAGCTCCAGTCGAAATTTTAGGGATTAACGGTGCAGCTAAATCTGGAGATGATTTTATTGTAGTTGATAATGAAAAAGAGGCAAAAACTTTAAGTGAAAATAGAGCACAAGAAAGCAAAGATACTAAAAACCCACTAACATTTGCCACTCAAGACTCTGCCTTTTCAGATAATTCAGCAGAAGAATTAAATTTGATAATTAAATCAGATGTTCATGGGTCATCAGAAGCAATTAAGAATGCAATTAGTCAAATCAAACATGATGAAGTTAAACCTAAAATAATCTTAGCAGATATTGGAATGGTAACCGAAACAGATGTTACATTAGCAAAGGCTTCAAATGCAGTTTTAATAGCGTTTAATGTTAAGCCAAGTAAAGAAGCAAAAAAATTAGCTGAAAATGAAAAAATAAAAATTTCTTCTTATAATATTATCTATGAAGTTCTAGATTACATCAAACAAAAGATGTCAGGTTTGTTATCACCTGATATTCAAGAAACTGTTACAGGCACAGCTCAAATCTTAGAAATATTTAAAGTTTCAGGAGCTGGAAAAGTTGCAGGATCAAAAGTTATGGAGGGAGAAATTTCTACTGCTTCAGATGTTAGAATAATAAGAGATGGAGCAATCATTTATACGGGTAAAGTTGGAACTCTGTTTAGAGAAAAAAATCAGGTAAAACAGGTTAGCAACGGTCAAGAATGCGGAATTACTGTAAAAGATTATATGGATTTTCAAAAAAACGACACAATAGAAGCGTTTAGTGTAACATCAACTGATAGAATGATTTAATGACGGATAGAATTGGAAAACCTATATCACAAAGACAGCTAAGAGTTGGGGAAATGATTAAACAGTCTTTAAGCATGATTTTTATAAAAAATGAGGCTAAGGTCCCGAATTTAGAAACTAATACTATAACGGTTACAGAGGTGAGAATGAGTCAAGATTTGAAAATAGCTAAAGCATATGTGCTTCCACTTGGAGGAAAAAATGCCGAGGAAGTTATTGCTGTGTTAAAAAAATACTCATTTTTGATCAGAAAAATATTATCACAAAAAGTGGTTATGAAATTTTTACCAAAATTACTCTTTAGAAAAGACGAGTCTTTTGAGTATGCGGAAAAAATAGAAAACTTAATAAAACAAACAAATAAATAGGAAAAAAGAGGCATGAACAAAAAGGCACAAGAATTAGCAATGCACGAAAAAGATACTGGATCTTCAGAGGTACAGATTGCCTTGCTAACAGAGAAAATTGAAACTCTCTCTACACATATTAAGCAATTCAAGAAAGATAAACATTCATCTGTTGGATTGTTGAGAGCGGTAAATAGAAGGAAGAAATTGTTAGAATACCTAAAAAATACAAAAATGGATTCTTACAAAAATGTACTGTCGAAATTGGGATTAAGAAAATAAAGATCAAGATAGATAGAATGGAACGAAACGAACGAAACGAAATGGAAATGAAATGTTTAAAGTATACAAGAAGGAAATAGAAGTAGCAGGAAAGAAAATAAGTTTAGAAACGGGAAAAGTAGCAAGACAGGCAGACGGAGCAATCATCGCTTCATGTGGTGAAACAGTTATTTTAGCAACAGTGGTAGGGGCAAAAAAAGTTAATCCTGATATGGATTATTTTCCTTTATCTGTAAATTATCAAGAAAAATATTATGCAGGTGGAAAAATTCCAGGTGGATTTTTTAAAAGAGAAGCAAGACCAACTGAAAGTGAACAATTAATATCAAGATTAATTGATAGACCTATCAGACCTTTGTTTCCTGGTGAGTTTAAAAATGAAGTTCAGTTGCTACCAACAGTAATTTCATATGATAAAGAAAATCAACCAGACATCCTAGCAATCACTGCATCTTCAGCAGCGTTAGCTATCTCAGGAATGCCATTTATGGGCCCTGTAGGCGCTTCCAGAGTAGGTTATATTGATGGTAAGTATATTCTTAACCCATCAAAAGCTGAATTAGAAAATTCAAGCTTAGATCTAGTTGTGGCAGGTACTAAGGATGCTGTTCTTATGGTTGAATCTGAAACATCAGGTTTAACAGAAGAAGTAATGTTAGATGCAGTTAAATTTGGTCATGAGGGATTTGTTCCAGTTATTGAAATGATAGAGGAACTTGCAAAAGAATGTAGAAAACCCGAGTGGACTGTTGAAAAGAAAGATTTATCTGAAGTTAAGCAAAAACTTGAGAGTGAATTTACTGAAGATCTAACCAAAGCTTTTGGGACAATAGATAAGCAAGATAGATCAAATCAAATTTCAGAAATATCTGAAAAAGCTAAGCAGCTTTTTGCTGATAATGAAAATTATTCTGATTTTAATGTTAATGATGAGTTAAAAAATCTTGAAAAGAAAATTGTTAGAACTGATATTCTTAAAAATAAAAAAAGAATTGATGGTAGAGGTTTAGCCGATGTAAGAGCTATCGAGTGTGAAGTTGGTGTTTTACCAAGAACTCATGGTTCAGCATTATTTACTAGAGGGGAAACACAAGCAATTGTAGTTACTACTTTAGGCACCTCTGATGATGAACAAAGAATAGAAAGTCTAGATGGACAGTCCAGAGAAAGATTTATGCTTCATTACAACTTTCCTCCCTTTTCAGTTGGCGAAACTGGAAGAATTGGAACTGGAAGACGTGAAGTTGGTCATGGAAAATTGGCATGGAGAGCAATCAATTCTTCACTTCCTTCAAAAGAGGCCTTTCCCTACACTTTTAGAATAGTATCAGAGATTACTGAGTCTAATGGCTCTTCTTCAATGGCTACTGTTTGTGGTGCATCTCTAGCATTAATGGATGCTGGCGTTCCAATTAAAGAGCCAGTGGCAGGTATTGCGATGGGTTTAATCAAAGAAGGAGATGATTTTAGTGTCCTATCAGATATTTTAGGTGATGAAGATCACTTGGGAGACATGGACTTTAAAGTTGCTGGAACTAAAGATGGTATTACTTCACTTCAAATGGATATCAAAATTACTGGTATTACTTTTGAAATCATGGAGCAGGCTTTAAAACAGGCTAAAGATGGAAGAGTTCATATCTTAGGTGAAATGAATAAAGCTTTAAGTGAATCAAGAGCCGATGTTGGACAACACACTCCAAAAATGGAACAGATTACAGTTGATAAAAAAGATATCGCCGCTGTGATTGGTAAAGGTGGTGCAACAATCAGAGAGATTGTTGAAAAATCAGGTGCAAAAGTTGATGTGAATGATGAAGGGGTTGTAACAGTTGCTGCACCTGATGAAGAGTCTAGAAACATCGCTATGCAGTTTATTAAAGACATCACTGCAAAAGCTGAACTGAATAAAATTTATTCAGGTAAAGTTATGAAGATTATGGAATTCGGTGCATTTGTTAATTTCTTAGGAAAACAAGATGGACTTGTTCATATTTCTGAACTAGCAGATAAAAGAGTTGCTAAAGTTACTGACGTTGTCAAAGAAGGTGACGAGGTAAAAGTTAAAGTAATTGGTTTCGATAGAGGTAAAGTTAAGCTTTCTATGAAACAAGCTGCTGAATAATATCTTAAACTAAAATTCTAAACCCCTAGAATAAAAGTTCTGGGGGTTTTTTATATTGAGGCTAAACTAATTTTTTTTGTATATTTTTTCTTTGGGGAGTTTTTGATAACTGCTTGACCACAACGCATTACACCTCGTTTTTTATCAAAAGTCATTTTTGGTTCACCGTATAGTTTCCATCCATTTGATAAGGCTTCCGTTACACGATGACAAAATTTTGATGTATCGTCGTCTGTGATAAATCTATAGCCTTTCATACATTGTTCCCTTTAAGTCTTTTTTGTTTTTAATTAAATTTAACTATATTTTAAGTAATATTCTTAGGATCTGGCATCCCAACCTTGTTATATCCAGCATCTACATAGTGAATTTCACCAGTAACACCGTTTGCAAGGTTACTTAATAGATATAATGCTGAGTTTCCAACATCATGGATATCTACGTTTCTTTTTAAGAAAGAATGATCTTCATTCCATTTATATAAAAATTTTGCATCTCCGATGGCAGAAGCTGCTAGTGTTTTAATAGGTCCTGCACTTATTGCATTAACCCTCATGCCTTTAGCACCCAAATCTCTTGCTAGATACTTAACACTAGACTCTAAAGCTGCCTTACATACACCCATTACATTGTAATTTGGAATAGCTTTGCTTGCTTCATAGCTTAAGGTAATTAAACTTCCGCCTTCTTTCATTACCTTAGAGGCTTCTTTTGCAACTTCTGTAAATGAGAAACATGAAATTAACATACTTCTTAAAAAGTTTTCTCGTGATGTATTTAAATATTCACCTGATAATTCTGACTTGTCAGAAAATGCAATTGCATGAACCACAAAATCAATTTCACCCCATTGAGATTTAACATCTTCAAATAATTTTGTTACATCTTCTTTTTTTTCAACATCACAGCTAAATGTAGTTTTTGAATTTAATTTTTCTGCCAAAGGGATTACTCTTTTTTTTAGAGCATCACCTAAATAAGTAAACGCAAGTTCAGCACCAGCTTCAGCAAGTTTTTGTGAAATACCCCAAGCAATAGATCTCTCATTTGCAACGCCCATGATTAATCCTTTTTTACCTTTCATCAAACTCATAGTTTAAACCTTTTCAAAAACTAAAGCAGCGTTAGTTCCACCAAAACCAAAACTATTAGACATTACTGTGTTTAAAGTTGCACCAGTTTCAGTTTTTGCAACTATTGGAAACTTTTTAGCTTCTTCATCAATCTCACTGATGTTTGCTGAGCCAGCAATAAAATTATTTTTCATCATGATCAAACAATAGATTGCCTCATGAACAGATGCAGCACCTAGTGGATGGCCCGATAAAGATTTAGTTGAACTAATCTTAGGAATATTTTCTCCAAAAGTATTTTTAACTGCATTAAGTTCTGTAATATCTCCAACTGGAGTAGAAGTTCCGTGAGTATTGATATAATCAATTTTATTTTTAGTAGTAGACATAGCCATCTGCATACATCTTACTGCCCCTTCTCCTGATGGTGCCACCATGTCGTATCCATCTGAAGTTGCTCCATAACCAGTTAATTCCGCGTATATTTTCGCACCTCTTGATTTAGCATGTTCGTATTCTTCAAGTACAAGCACTCCTGCACCACCAGCGATAACAAAACCATCTCTTGTTTTGTCATATGCTCTCGATGCAGTTTCAGGCGCATCATTATATTTTGATGATAATGCAGTCATAGCATCAAACATAGCAGTCATTGCCCAGTGCACTTCCTCACTTCCACCTGCAAAGACAACATCTTGTTTACCCATTTGAATCAATTCCATTGAATTTCCAATACAGTGTCCACTCGTAGCACATGCTGAGCTCATTGTGTAATTTGTTCCTTTTATTTTAAATGGAACAGCAAGTGTTGCTGACGCCGTACTTGCCATTGTTCTTGGAACAATAAATGGCCCCATTAATTTTGGAGTTTTAGCTCTAGTTTTGTCTGCTGCTAAAATTACATTTTCAATTGAAGGTCCTCCAGAACCCATAACAATACCAGTTTTAAAATTACTAACCTCAGTTTCTTCTAACCCCGAGTCCTCAATTGCCTCTTTCATTGCAATGTAATTGTAAGCTGAACCTGAGCCCATAAATCTAATTGTTTTTCTATCAATGTGATCTTCCAATTTTATATTTGGTTTGCCATGGACATGGCTTTTAAGATTATGTTCTTTATATTCTTCTGCATAAGAAATTCCTGATTTGGAATTTAATAATGATTGGTGAACTTCTTCTTGATTGTTTCCTAAACAAGACACAATCCCCAAACCTGTTATTACTACTCTTCTCATTATTTAAATAACCCCACTTTTAAACTTTCTGCTGAATATATTTTTTTATCATCTGCGAATACCAAACCATTTGCTAAACCAACTGTAGTCCCACCAGGCGACATAATTTTTTTCATATCAATTTCGTACCTAACATTTTTTACACTTTTAATAACTTCACCTGTAAACTTTACTGTGCCCACTCCAAGAGCTCGTCCTCTACCTGGATTTCCAAGCCATCCCAAATAAAATCCTACTAACTGCCACATTGCATCTAGACCTAAGCAACCAGGCATGACTGGATCTTCCTTAAAGTGACATTCAAAAAACCACAGCTCATCTTTGATATCTAGTTCAGCTTTTAACGATCCCTTATTAAAACTGCCATTATTATCATTGATCTCTGTTATTCTATCAAACATAAGCATTGGAGGAAGTGGTAATTTTGCGTTCCCCGGACCAAAAAGCTCACCATTTCCACATGTTATGAGGTCATTGTAGGTATATGAGTTTTTTTTCATAAAATTTGAGTTCCCTTAATACTTGATTTAATGATAATATAATATAATAAAACAGTATAATTTATTCTTAGTTTAGAATTATTATAAACAATTATGACAAAAAACTGCAATTTTATTGATAAATTAAGAGAAGCTGGATTAAGACCCACTAAGCAAAGGGTAAAAATTTGTGAAATATTATTTAATAGAGAAAAAACTTTTCATTTTACAATTAATGATCTTGCAAAAAAAATATCAGAAGATTTAAATGAAAAAATATCTTTAGCTACTGTTTATAATACAGTTCACGCCATTCAAAAAAAAGGCTACCTTAAAGAGATCGCAATAAATAGCGATAAAAGCTATTTTGATACAAACACAACAGCTCACCATCACTTTTATGATGAGGATACTCACGAATTAATAGATTGTGACCAAAGCAACATTGATTCTATTAATGTTAAAAACAATATTACTGGAAAAAAAATTAATTCAGTAGAAGTTTTGATTAAAGTTGCGAGTGATAATCAAAATCATAATTAATTCAATAAAATCAATAACTTAAATTATACATTATAATTATTCTAAACTATTGACTTTAATTTTATAAGTATTATATGTTCTCAATCATTAAATTAAGGAGAATAAAATGTCATTAAAAGGAACAAAGACAAAAGAAAATCTAGAAGCAGCATTTGCAGGCGAAAGTCAAGCAAATAGAAGATATCTTTATTTTGCTCAAAAAGCAGACATCGAAGGTTACAATGATGTTGCATCAGTATTTAGATCAACAGCAGAAGGTGAAACAGGTCACGCACATGGTCACCTAGAATACTTGGAAGAAGTTGGTGATCCAGCTACTGGTTTACCAATAGGTGAAACAAAAGCTAATCTAGCATCAGCAGTACAAGGTGAAACACATGAATATACAGACATGTACCCTGGTATGGCTAAGACAGCTAGAGAAGAAGGTTTTGAAGAAATTGCTGATTGGTTTGAAACTTTAGCTAAAGCTGAAAAATCTCATGCTGGTAAATTCCAAAAAACTTTAGAATCTATTAGCTAATAAATTACTTTAGTGGGCACTAACTTGCCCACTAAATACTCAAAAAAATTCAATTTAAATTATGAGCAAAGAAGGAAGCTTAGACGCCCCTATTCGACATCCAATAGATTTTGAACATCCTGATTTTTTAAATCCTGAAAAGTTAGATGCTGAAATGAGAAGAGCATTTGACATCTGCCATGGCTGCAGAAGATGTTTTAATTTATGTGACTCGTTTCCAAAACTATTCGATATGATTGATGAGTCTGAAAATGAGGATGTTGAAAGCTTAAAAAGTGAACAATTTGAACCTGTTGTTGATGCGTGCACTTTATGTGATATGTGTTTTATGACTAAGTGTCCGTATGTGCCTCCTCATGATTTTGATTTAGATTTTCCTCACTTGATGTTGAGATATAGAACAGCTCAGAAAAAATTAGGAAAATTGCCGAGTGTACCAACACAATTAGCCCAAATAGATAGAAATGCGAAAATTGGTGTCATGTTTTCAAAATTAGTTAACTGGGCTTCTAGCATTAAAAACAAATTTTTTAGAAAAATTTTAGAGATTGTTGCTGGAATTGATAAAAGAGTTCAACTACCAAAATATAATTCAGAAACATTTTCGAATTTTTTTAAAAAAAATAAAGATCAAATAAATTTTCAAACTCTAAATAAAGATAGAAAGGTTGTAATTTATACTACTTGCTTCGTGAATTTTAATAAAAAAAATACAGGAGTTGCAGCTCTAAAAGTTTTAAAAAAGAATGGAGTTGAGGTTCAAGAGGCTTATCCAGGATGTTGTGGTATGCCTTTTTTAGAACAAGCAGATCTGCCTAAAGTGGTGGAACAAGCAAAGAAAGTATCTAAAGATTTATTAGAGTGGGTCGATAAAGGTTATAAAGTAATCACTTTAACAGCCAGTTGTGGTTTGATGTTAAAATTTGAATGGCCACTTTTATCACCTAAAGATGAAAATATTAAAAGATTATCATCAAATACTATGGATATTGACGAATACGTTGTTGATATAGCAAACAACGAAGGCTTGGCTGATGGATTACAAGAAATAGATGGTGGTGTTACAGTTCACAATGCTTGTCATGCAAGAGCACAAAATATGGGTATCAAATCAAGAGATATGCTGAAACTTATTCCAAATGTTAAGTTGGATGTTGTTGAAAGATGTGCAGGCCATGGAGGTACGTTTGGTGTGATGAAAGATACTCATGATTTGGCAAATAAAGTTGGAAGACCAACGGCAAGACAAATTAAAAATAAGAATAATAAATATATGGCTTCAGATTGTCCACTTGCAGGTAAACACTTGAAGCAATTAGAGGTTGATACAAATATTTCTAATGATGAGGCGTTACATCCTATCGAATTAATGGCAAAAAGTTATAGACTATAATTATGCCTAGAGAAAAAAGAGAAATTCTAAAAGAAGACATTATGCCTTTAGATGTCTACATAAAAAATAGAAAAGAGCTTAGAAAAAATATCGTTAACTTTAAAAAAGATAGAAGAATAGCACTGGGTCCATATGCTACTTTTTATTTTGAAAGCTACGAAACAATGTTAGCACAAGTTCAAGAGATGCTTTACATTGAAAAAGGTGGAGATGAACAATTAAAAGATGAACTTACAGCTTATAATCCATTAATACCCAATGGAAAAGAACTGACAGCTACATTAATGTTTGAAATTGATAATCCAGTTTCAAGAGCTGCGTTTTTAAGCAAGGTTGGAGGAATAGAAGAAAAAGTTTTTATTAAAATTAATGGTCAGTCTATTAAAGCAATCCCAGAAGAAGATGTTGACAGAACTTCTGCAGAGGGAAAAGCTTCTTCAGTTCAATTTATACATTTTGAATTTAGTGACGATCAAATTCAAAAGTTCAAATCAGACGGTGTTGGAGTTGAGATCGGGATAGATCATAAAGAATATTCACATACAACAAAATTAAGTTTAGCAAACATAAGTTCTTTATCAGCTGATTTTAGTTAATTAAGCCCCAAATATTGTTAGTTTTAATCCATCCTCGATAATCATTCGATTTGATCTTACACCATTTTTCCTGACATTTATCGATAATTAATAGTCTGCCCTTCTCTATTTGAGCTATAGGTTTTGCAAAAGAAGTTGGTTCTTTAAATAAAACTTTATTTTGCATTGTAATAACAGAATTATTTTTTTTTAATTGTGAAATATGTATCCAGCCACTGTTATTTTTTAAATCAATTATTCTTCTAAAATTTTCTTTTTTATCTATTTGTTTCAAAGGAAAGTTAATTTTCCTATAAACATATTTGATATCTGAGTCAAAACTAGGACCATAACGAACATTAACTTTATTTTTTTTTAAAGAAACAAAAGTTTCTTCAGCAAAAGAAGATGATATTATAATTATTAAACAAAATAGTGTGTAAATAATTTTATACATTAATTACAAATACATTTTTTTCTTCTATTAAATTTTACTTTTCGAAAGTTTAAATTTAAAAAATCTAAAATTAAAATATATCCATTTAAATCTTTTCCAATATTTAAAATATTTTTTATAACCTCGTTTGCTTGCATAGTGCCAATAATACCAGCCACAGTCCCAAGTATTCCTTCATATTCACAATTTAATATATCATCAGAAATAGTTTCTTCTTGATAAAAACATCTTAAACAAGGATTTTTTTTATTATTAAAATCTAAAGTAAATATATGACCATCAAATTTACTTATAGCTCCAGTTACTAAAAATTTTTTATACTTTAGACTTATATCGTTTATTAAAAATTTTGTTTCAAAATTATCTGTACCATCAACAATATAATCATAATTTTTAATAATTTTTTTAAATTTCTTTTTATCTAACTTAAAATTATAAATATTAATTTTAGTTTTAGGATTAATGTTAGCTAATTTTTTTTTTGCAGCTTTAACTTTTAATTTTCCTAAATCTTTTTCATCATATAAAGTTTGTCGATGAATATTGGAAAGACTAACTAAATCATGATCAACAATTCCTAGAGATCCAACCCCTGATCTGGTTAAAAATTCGGCAACTGGACAACCTAATCCCCCCATACCAATTATTAATATTTTTGAGTTAAAAATTTTTTTTTGACCTAGAATGCCTATATTTTTTAAAATAATCTGTCTTGAATACTTCTCAAGTTGATTTTTACTTAATTTTGAACTCATTTTCCAGTTGAGCCAAATCCACCTTCTCCTCTAACTGTTTCAGGTAAAGTATCTGTTTCTTCTAAATTCATTTTAATAACAGGAGTTAAAATCATTTGAGCTATCCTATCCTTATTATTTATTACAAAATCAGCATCACCATGATTGTAAAGAATAACTTTAATCTCACCTCTATAATCGCTGTCTATTGTTCCTGGAGTGTTTAAAACACTAATATTATTTTTAGCAGCCAAACCAGATCTCGGCCTAATTTGAATCTCAAATTCATTAGGGAATGCAACAGATATACCTGTTGGGATTAAACTAGAATTTTGAGGTTTAATTGTTATTTGATCATTTATAAAAGCCATTAAATCCATGCCCGATGCCCCGTTAGTTTTATATGCAGGCAACTCAACAGATGAGTTTAATTTTTTTATAAGAACTTTTGTCATTAATTTAACTGATTAATTATTCTATCAACTATTTCATCAGATATTTCAGATTTCTTTTTATAGGCAAGTTTTTCTTTGTTTTTGTCACTATAGTGAATCGTTACTTCATTAAAGTCAGAATTAAATCCAATTTTTTTATTGGATACATCGTTTGCAATAATCCAGTCACAATTTTTGTTATTTAATTTTGTTTCAGCATTATTTTCAATATTATCTGTTTCTGCTGCAAATCCTATAACAAGTTCTGGTCTCATAGAATTATGGTTTGAAACATAACTCAATATATCTACATTTTTTTCTAAATTTAAATTTAATGATTCCTGCTTTTTTATTTTATATTTATATTTTTTATTAATCTTAAAATCAGCTACTGCCGCAGAAAAAACCGCTACATTGGCAGGCAAATTTTTTTGAGTTTCTAGTAACATTTCATCTGCAGTTTCAACCTCGATAAGTTTAATATTATCTTCAACTTTCAAATTAGTAGGGCCTGAGATAAGAGTTGTGTCAAAACCTTTTTTAGATAAAGATTTAGCAATTTCATACCCTTGTTTACCACTAGATTTATTTGTAATAAATCTTACCGGATCAATGTACTCGTTTGTTGGACCAGCTGTAACTAGTGCTTTTAATTTTTTATTTTTTTTAAGATTTGAGAAATAATTATTTATTTCGTTAGAAATTTTATCAGGGTCAGACATTTTTCCTTCACCATACTCTCCACAAGCCATTTCACCAATTTCTGGACCGATAAGTTTATAACCATAATTAATTAGTTTTTTTAAGTTTTGTTTTGTAGATTGATGCTCCCACATTCTAACATTCATTGCTGGGGCTAAATAAATTTCTTTGTTAGATGCTAATACCACAGTTGATGCTAGATCATCAGTTGTTCCTTGAGCTAATTTCGAAATAGTGTTTGCTGTAGCTGGTGCAATTAAGATCACATCTGCCCATCTTGATAAAGCAATATGATCCATTTCCGTTTCATTTTCGATACTAAATAAATCGCTATAAACTTTACCTTGTGAAAGGGATGCAACCGAAAGAGGTGTTATAAATTCTTTAGCACTGTTGGTTAAAATTGTTTTAATTTCTGCTCCATTCTTTTTGAAAAGTCTAATTGTTTCAAGGCTTTTATAAGCAGAAATTCCACCACAAATTATATACAAAATTTTTTTGTCCATCAGATTTTTCATTTGCCGAATTAAAATACCAATAACCCTACAATTACAAGAACTAATAAACCAATAATAGATTGATTTCTAAAAGCAGTCATTTCAGATTTCTTATTATTTAAGGCCGTGTAAGAATTTGAGTTTTGTGGGATCTGACCACTGGCTAAAAATGTTAAAGCTTGATTAGCTTTATCCATAATCTCAGGAAATTCTGGTAATCTTTTAACAACCTCAGATGTATTACTTAAAGTATCTTTGATTGTGTTCATCGGATCTTTTGTTTCTCTTAACCAACTCTCAAGTACTGGTTTAGACGTTGTCCATATATTAGTATCCGGATTTAATTTCCTTGCAACACCCTCAACCACAACCATAGTTTTCTGTAACATTAATAATTGAGGTTGAGTTTGCATGTTAAATTTTTCAGTTACATCAAATAATTGTTTTAGTAATTTGCCACCGGATATATCTTTAACTGCTTGCCCAAATATGGGCTCTCCTATTGATCTTAAAGCTTGAGCCAAATCATCAATTGGAACATTGTTTGGAACTAATCCAGCTATCAAATGTACTTCTGCAACTTTTCTGTAGTCTCTTTGAATAAATCCATATAAAATTTCAGCCAAAAACCTCTTACTAACTTTGTCTAATCTACCCATTATACCAAAATCTATGGGAGCTATTTGACCACTATTATCAATGAAAATATTTCCTTGATGCATGTCGGCATGAAAAAAACCATCTCTTACAGCGTGCCTTAGAAAGTGTTGAATAATGTCTTCTGCAATTTTATTTGTATCTAAATTTCTATTTTTTAATTCCTCAGTCTCTCTTATAGATACACCATCAATCCAATCAAGTGTCATTACATTTTCACTAGTAAAATTCCAATAAATTTGAGGAACTTTAAACCCAGCATCATTTTTAGTATTTTCTGAATATTCATTAGCGGCAGCTGCTTCAAATCTTAAATCCATTTCAAGATTTGTTATTTCTTTTAATAAAAATACAACTTCAACAAGTTTCAATCTTTTCGTTTTTTTTACAAATGACTCAACAATAAAAGCAAATAGCATCATTGCATCAATTTCTTCATTAAATGTTTTTTTAATATCTGGCCTTAAAATCTTTATTGCTACATCTTTAATTGTTCCATTATCATTAATTTTAGCTTTGTGTACCTGAGCTATTGATGCTGCTGCAACAGGTTCACTTAAATCAATTATTGAATTATAGGTTTCTTCGCCAAGATCTTTTTTAATTATTTCCTGTGCTTGGTTAATAGAAAAAGGTGGAAGGCGGTCTTGTAAATTTTCAAGTTTAGTTGATAATTCTTCACCAATAATATCAGGTCTCGTTGCTAAAAATTGTCCAAGCTTTATAAATGTGGTGCCCATAGACTCTAGAGAATTAGATAATCTCTCCCCCTCATTTGTATTTAATTTTTGCTGATTATTTTTAGCAAATGAAATTGAAAGTAATTGAAATAATATCGTTATTGCAACAGGTGGTTTTTTAAATTTTGAAGCAATGTTCAAGATATCTGACTTGGCAATCTTTCTTCCCAATTTAAATAAAGTTATGAGTTTTTTGATCATTAGTACTTCCATCCACTATGGATTGAAACAATTCCCCCAGAAAAGTTTCTGTAAGAACATTTTTGAAAATTATTATTTTTCATTAATTCAATTAATTCTTCTTGGTTAATAAATTGCTCTATACTTTTTACTAAGTATTCATAGGGCTCTTTTTCACCAACAACAAATTGACCAACAATTGGAATTAGTTTTGAGTAATTTTTATAAATAAAATCAAGATTTGAGTTCTGTATTTTTGAAAATTCTAAGCATAAGTATCTTCCGCCTGGTTTTAAAACTCTATATGCTTCAGAAAGCGCTTTGTTTAAGTTTTTTGTGTTTCTTAGTCCAAAACTAATACTATAAAAATCAAATTTATTGTCTTCAAAGGGTAATTTTTCTGCAGGAGAAATAACCCAATTAATATTTTTGTAATTAGAGAGCTTTTTTTTACCTTGGGTTACCATTCCTTTGTTTGGATCAACACAAGTAATTTCACTATTTTTATCGGTACTGTCTAAATAGAGTTTACCTATGTCACCTGTCCCACAAGCCACATCAATTAAATTTTTACCCAAGGATGGGTTCATCATATTTATTAGATTTTTTTTCCATAACCTATGCACACCAAGTGACATAAAATCATTCATAAGGTCATATTTATTGTAGACTTGATCAAATACTCCCTCTACAAGGCCCTTTTTATTTTGAAGATATTGTTGCATAAAAAAAAATATATATTCAATATAGTGTGAAATGCCAGAATTACCAGAAGTAGAAATTGTAAGACAATCTCTTAATAAAAAGATTAAACAAAAAAAGGTTAAAAAAGTAATAATAAGAAATAGAAATTTAAGACTAAAAATTCCACTAAACTTTGGTACTTATTTTTTAAATAAAAAAATAATTAAAGTAGACAGATTTTCTAAATACATAATTATATATTTGCCAAAAGATAATTATTGCATAATTCATCTAGGTATGTCGGGAACTATACATGTAGTTCATAACAAATTAATTAACAAATATACAAATGCTAGTTTTTATAATTCACCATTTTTGCCAAAAAAACACAATCATGTGGAATTGGTATTTGAAGATTTCAAGATTATTTATAACGATCCAAGAAGATTTGGTTTTTTTCAACTTATTAAAAATAATTCTGACCTAATTAAAAGATTTAGCCACTTAGGTCCTGAACCATTTGATGAGAATTTTAATTTAAATTATGTTTATAGTTTTTTTAAAAATAAAAGTAAGGATATAAAAAATTATTTACTTGATCAAAAATTTGTTTCTGGAATTGGAAATATATATGCTAGTGAAATTTTATTTTTGAGTAAAATCAATCCATTAAAAAAAGTAAAATTATTAAGTAAAAAAGAATGCCAAAAAATTATAACTAATAGTAGAAAAATTTTACTTAAAGCTATAAGTATGGGTGGATCAAGTATAAGAGATTTTAAAGATACATCAGGATTAGAGGGTGGGTTTCAAAATGAATTTAAAGTTTATCAGCAAGAAGGGGTACAGTGTAAAAGTGTGGGATGTTCTGATTTCATAAAGAAAAAAATAATCTCTAATAGATCAACTTTTTTTTGTGATTCTTGTCAAAAATAGCCAATTATTTTATTGACCACCATAAATTCTCAAGCTATACCCCTGCGGATATGGCAAACACAAAATCAGCAATTAAGAGAATTAGAAGAATTTCTAAGCAAACAGCAGTTAATAAAGCGAGAAAGAGCAGATTTAGAAACGCTCTAAAAAAAATGAACCTTCTAATTGATGATAAAAAGAAAGACGAAGCTATTAAATTCTTGCCAAAATTGAATTCAGAACTGATGAAGATTGCTAAAACTGGTATCATCAAGAAGCAAAACGCTTCAAGAAATGTTTCTAGGATTACAAAAAAGATTTCTACAATCTAGATTTAAAAATTTTACATTCTTTTTAAAGAACAACCTCTAGTATTCACATCATATACTAAAAATTTTTTAATATTTTACTATATCTAGATTTGGTAAATAAAAATTATTTTATAATTCAATCAGTAGATGATTCAATCTATGTTTGATTCAAATTAAAAGTTTAAAATAAAAAATAAGATTAATCTTTTTTAATTTAAAATTAAATCTTCAATCGTAGATTTTATTTTTTTTTTAAAAAAAATAATAAGTTGTTGCAAATTTTTTTATTTAGTTCTAACTGAGATCTCCTTACACGTTATGAACAAATCTACAAATATAAATAATTTAAATAGTTTTAAGTCCGAAAACTTTGATTGGAAATTAATTCAATCAGAAATGAAAAATAAATTAGGACAAGATGTTTATGAAAGTTGGCTTAAAAAAATCTCTTTTGTAGATGAATTTAACAACTATTTATTATTATCTGTACCAACAAGATTTATTAGAGATTGGATTACTTCAAGATATATAGATCAAATTTTACAAATTATACGTTTATATAAAAAAGATATTATTAGAATTGAATTTAAGATTGATGATAAAAATATTAATCAAAATTATGAAAATACAAATGTTAATGAAAAAGTACCGGACATAAATGAGAACGTTTCGTTCATAAAAGACTCTTATCTTCAATATAATCGAATAGATCCAAATAAAAGATTTGATAATTTTATAACTGGGTCTAGTAACAAGCTTGCTTATGAAGCATCAATAAAAGTTTCAGAAAATATATCTCATTATAACCCACTCTACATTTACGGTGGTGTTGGAATGGGTAAAACTCATCTTTTGAATTCAATTGGAATTGAACTAAAAAAAAATAATAAAGTAATGTTTATCTCAGCTGAGCGTTTTATGTATCAGTTTGTAAAATCAATCAAAGCTAATGATATGGTTAAGTTTAAAGAATATTTTAGAAATACAGATATTTTATTAATTGATGATATTCAATTTATAAGTGGCAAAGAAGCAATGCAGGAAGAATTTTTTCATACATTTAATGCGTTACTAGATAAAGGTTCACAAATAATTGTTTCAGCTGATAGGGCTCCAAACAAACTATCTAGAATTCAGGATAGAATTAAATCTAGATTTTCTGGTGGTTTAGTAGTCGATATTCAAAAACCAGATCTTGAGCTTAGAAAAAAAATTGTTGAAATGAAAACCGAAGAGTTAAATAATCTGTATGCAGATCAATTGCATGTATCAAAAGAGATACAAGATTTTATAAGTACAGAAATTACAGCAAGTATTAGAGAGTTAGTTGGGGCAATCAATAGAGTAGTTTCATTCTCTAGAATCTACAACAAAGTTCCAAATTTGTCTGAAACAAAGGTTGTTTTAAAGGACTTATTAAATTTAGCTGAAAATAAAGTAACAATAGATTTGATCCAAACTACAGTTTGTAAATTTTTTAAAATAAGTAAAAATGAAATGTTGTCTTCAAGAAGATCTAGATATTTAGTCCGACCTAGACAAACTGCTATATATTTAACTAAAATTCTAACATCTAAATCTTTACCTGAAATTGGAAGAGAGTTTTCTAATAGAGATCACACAACTATAATTCATTCAGTTAAAACTATTGAGAAAATTAAGGAAAAAGACCCCGAAATGGTAGACAATATTAATAAACTTAAAAATCAGATATTATATAATAATAAAGATAATGAAATTTAATGTAAACCAACAAGACCTTCAGCAAGCACTAAATTATTGTCAAGGTGTAATTGAAAAAAGAAGCACACTTCCAATACTGTCTAATATTTTATTAGACGCAAGTAATTCAAAATTAACAATAACAGCGACAGATTTGGATTTAATTTTTATTCATCAGTTAAATAATGTTGAGGTGTTAGAAGAAGGAAGAACAACAACAACCTCTTCGATTATGTATGATATTATCCGAAAATTTTCGTCAGGTAAAAAAATAAACCTTTCTTTGTCAGATATAAGCAAATTACAAGTTGAGTCAGAAAAATCTATTTTCAATTTAAATTGTATTAGTGCAACAGAATTTCCACTTACTGACGAAAATTTTAATCAAAATGAATTTGTAATTAAATCTAAGCAGCTTTTAAAACTATTAAATAAATGTAAATTTTCAGTTTCTAATGATGAAACAAGACATTATTTAAGTGGGATTTATTTACATCAGACTGAAGTCGAAGATAAAAATCATTTAACTGCTGTAGCTACTGATAGTCATCGTATGTCTATTTCAAAAATAAGATTAGATCAAAAAATTGATTTTGATCCAATCATACTACCAAAAAAAACTATTTTTCAACTGTGTTCCTTATTAGAAAATTATGATGGAGATGTTAAAGTATCTAATATCAAATCAAAAATTAAATTTGAATTAAATAACAGTATTTTAATATCAAAACTTATTGATGGTAAATTTCCCAATTATATTCAGGTGATTCCAAAAAATAATCAAAAAAAATTAGAAATAGATTTAAAATTATTTTTGAATTCTGTTGATAGAGTTGCTTCGGTTTCTTTAGATAAAAAAGATGGGGTAAAATTTAATTTATCAAAAGATACATTAGATCTTTCGGTTAACAATACAAATAGTGGTGATGGAAAAGAGACATTAAATGTTAAATTTGACCACGATTTAGAAATAAGTTTCAATTCAAGATACTTAATTGATGTTGCTTCACAATTAGATGGAGAAAGAGTTGAAATATTTTTTAATGATACCGGTTCTCCAGCTTTAATTAAAGATCCAGGAGATTTTGACAGTATATTTGTAGTGATGCCCATGAAGGGCTAATTTAACAGATTAAGTTCTCCATAAATATTATTTTCTAAAATCTTAATGAATTCCTCTTTAGAGTAACCTGCTACTATTGGTTCCAAGATTGAAATGGTAATTACTTTATTTATGCTTTTTTGACCTTTTTTTGGCCAGACATAACCAGAATTAATTGCAATTGGCTGACAAGAAATTTTTAATTCTTCATAAATTCTTGATGCACCTTTTTTAAAAGGGGGTCTTTCATCTGGTAAAACCCTTGTACCTTGAGGAAATATTATTAGAGGTCTGTCCGAATCTTTAATTATTTTTGATATATCTTGAAAAAACCCCAAGTTATCTTTGGTAACCTTATTTCTTTTAATTGATACTGAGCCAATTTTTTTTAGATACCAACCAAAAATTGGAATTAAAAGTAATTCTTTTTTTAAAATAAAAACTGGTGAATTAAAAATTGTTTGAAGATAAAAGGTTTCAAACATTGATTGATGAGATGCAGCAATAAAAAACTTCTCATTATTTACAATATTTTCTCTACCTTTGATTATTATTTTTGTAGCTAAAAAAAACTTTAGACAAAAACTTGTCCAATAACCCATTAGCTTGCCACCAAATAAAACAAATTTTTGAGGAAGCAAAAAAGTAGGTAAAAAAATTATGGAAATAATTATTATTCCACTAAAGAAAAAAATTGAAAAAATAGTGTTTCTAATCATTTTTATCAGAAGCTAAACTATATCTTTAAGCTTCTGTCTTTTATTAATAACTTTAATTTTTGAGTTTTTGATCAGTATTTCTATTGCCTTAGGTCTTACATTATAATTTGAACTTAGTGACATTCCATATGCACCAACATCACAAATAACAACCAAGTCTTTTTCAGCTAATTTTTGAAAATTATTTATAGTTAAAAACTTATCAGTACTTTCACAGATTGGACCAACAAATTCATATATTTTCTTAACTTTTTTTTCAATCTTTAAAGCTGGAATTATTCTGTGTTTAGAATTATATAATGCAGGTCTCATTAAATCGTTCATTGCAACATCAAGTATTATAAAATTTTTTTTATAGCCTTCTTTAATATAAATAATTCTAGAAATTAATGTCCCAATATTTCCTACAATAGATCTGCCAGGTTCAAAAATTATTTTAGAATCATGGTTTTTTAAAAATTTTTGAATATTTTGTGAATATTTTTTTAGATTTAGTATCTTCTTATCATTTTTATAATCTATTCCCATTCCTCCTCCCAGATCAATATATTCAAAGGAGTGATTAGTTTTTTTTATAATTTTATTTAGTGCATTGAGCATATTTTCATATGGTTTTACATCAAGTATTTGACTACCTATATGAACACTTAAACATTTTAAATTTAAACTATGAGATTTTTTAATATATTTAGTTAGTTGTAAAAATTCTTTTTCACCAATACCAAATTTATTTTCTTTTTTACCAGTAGAAATTTGACTCAAAGTTTTAGCATCTACATTTGGATTGAATCTAATACCTACAGACACATTTTTTTTATTTATTTTGGCAATTCTTTCTATTTCAAAAATTTCACTTTTTGACTCTGCATTAATCAAAAGTATTTTTTTATTAATAGCAAAATTAATTTCTTCAGAAGTTTTACCTACACCAGAAAAAACAATTTTATTAGGTTTAATTCCAGCTTTAAGTGCTTTCATTAATTCACCCAAAGATACCACATCAGCACCAAGACCAAATTTTGCAATTTCTTTAATTAAATTTACATTTGTATTTGATTTAATCGCAAAGCAAATTAAGGGTGAAAAGGATTTAAAATTCTTTTTAAAATTATTGATATTTTTTTTTAACTCAAGATAAGAGTAACAATAAGATGGGGTACCAAATTTTTTAGCAATATCTTCTATTTTTACTTTATCAATTGTAAGTTTTTTTTTGATGTATTTCATTAAGCCTTATTTTTAAGGATTGTTATCTTTTCAACTTTTTGCTCCGGGTCTTTGTATTCAGGATCTCCTTTTTTTCCACAAGAGGCTAGTAAATAACAAACTAGAAAAATAAAGGTAATTTTTTTAATCATTTTTGTTTCTTATATTTCATTATCATTTTTTTGATATTATCAAAAGCGGTTCCTCCATAAGATTTTTTTGAATTTACAGAATTCTTTAAATCAAACACTTTTAAAACGTCGCTAGTTAATTTTGGTTCAATTTTTTTCAATTCTTCTAAGCTTAGTTCATTGAGCTTCTTTTTCTTTTTTTCAGCTAAGTTAACAACAGAGGCTGTTTTTTGATAAGCTTTTCTGAAAGACATTGAGTGATTCTTGACAAGATAGTCTGCCAAATCTGTTGCAGTGATATAGCCATAGTTTGCAAGCTCAATCATTTTTTTTTTGTTAGGGCTAGAATTTTTTAATATTTCATCAAAAATTTTAAGACAGTTGATTAAAGTATCATTAGACTTAAATACAATTTCTTTGTCGTCCTGAAGGTCTTTAAAGTAAGATAGTGGTAGACCTTTCAAAATTGTAAGCATTGAAAATAAATTTCCATAACTACTTCCAGATTTTCCTCTCAAATATTCTAATAAATCAGGGTTTTTCTTTTGGGGCATTATTGATGACCCAGTTACAATTTTGTCTGAGAGGTTAATTAAATTGAAACCATCTGAACTCCAGATAATAAGCTCTTCTGCAATTCTTGAAATATGCATTGAACAAACAGAGACACTATATAAAAAATCTAAAACAAAATCTCTATCAGAGACAGTATCAATTGAATTGTTTGTTGGTTTTTTAAATCCAAGTTTTTTACTAGTATAATTCCTATCTATATTAAAAGAAGTCCCAGTGAGCGCAGCTACTCCCAAGGGATTTTCATCTAAGCTTTCCAAATTGTTTGTGAATCTCTTTTTGTCTCTATTAAACATTTCAACATAAGCCATTAAATAATGAGCAAATGAAATAGCTTGAGCATTTTTGAGGTGCGTAAAGCCAGGCATAATAGTATCAATATTTCTTTCTGCTAATTTTAATGTACTTTTAATTACTTTATCTAAATTAAGATTTATTTCTTTAGTTGAGGATTTTATCCAAATTTTAAAGTCTGTAATTACTTGATCATTTCTTGATCTTGCTGTGTGAACATAGCCCGCTTCTTCACCAATTATTTGAAAAAGTCTTTTTTCAATATTCATATGAATATCCTCATATTTTTTATTAAATTCAAATTTTTTATTAGAAATTTCTTTTTCTATCTTTGTAAGACCATAAATAATTTTATTTTTAATTTTGAAAGATATTATTTTTTGTTTAAATAACATCTCTACATGAGCAATAGATCCCTGAATATCTTCTTTATAAAGTCGTTTATCAATATCAATTGAATTGCCAACTTTTTGAAACAAAGATGATGCACTTTTTTTTATACGTGTATTCCAGATTGCTTGGTTGTTTTTATTTTTTGCCATGATATTTAATTATAACTATTTAACATGAGATTTTTAATATTATTTATTTTTTTGACAACTAATGTGTTTGCTAATGATGTATCTGAAATAAAAAATATTGTCATTCATAAAACTCTAAAAGTCTATGATAATGTTATCTTTTTAGATGAAAATGATAAGAAAATTAACATTAAAGAATTTAATGGAAATTTACTTTTATTAAATTTTTGGGCTACTTGGTGTGAGCCATGTAAAGAAGAGATGCCATCGTTAGACAGACTTCAAATAAATGAAAATTTGAGTAATCTAAAAATTTTTCCAATCAATATATCCCAAGAAAATGAAAAAAAAGTTGATAGTTTTTTTAAAGATTTAAATATTGAAAATTTAGAACCATATTTTGATACACCAATCACTCTTGCAAAAACATTTTCTTTACGTGGAGTTCCAACTTCAATTCTAATAGATAAAGATGGAAAAGAATTTGCTAGAATTTTTGGATCAATAGACTTTGATGATAAAATATTTATAAATTGGCTAAAAACTTACAATTAATTTTTAAAAAAATAAGCAAACCCAACCAGAACAAGTATTGCTACAAATTGAATAATCACTCTTAGTTGCATTAACTTATTTGAGTATTTTTTGCTGGTTTCTCCTCCTTTGAAAAGAGTTCCAATCCCTAAAATTAAAACAATACCTACTGCTATCAAAAGAGTTATAGAAAGGATTTTAACAAATATTCCTGAAATCATATAAATACTGTAGATTGTTTTTAAAAAATAAAAAACATAATTAATTAACTATGACATTTTGCCTAGATTCAATAATAATAAAACCTGAAGAAGGAATAGAGATAAAGAGTGCTATTATTTTGCTTCATGGATACGGGGGAGACGGTAAGGATATAAGTATGTTAACCTTAAACTGGAAAAGGCATATGCCAAATACAGTTTTTATTTGCCCAAATGGACATGAAACTTGTCCTATAAATCCATCAGGATTTCAATGGTTTGATCTTACCAAAGATGACACAGATTATATACTGGATCAATCAATCAAAGCTGAAGAGAAGATTAAAGCATTTATTAATGAGATTAAGCAAGAATTTAACTTAAAAAATAATCAGATATGTTTATCAGGTTTTAGTCAAGGATGTATGATGTCATTGAATGTTGGATTAACATCTGAAGAAAAATTTTCATGTATTGTGGGATTTTCTGGAAAAATAATTAATCAAAATAATTTAAAATCTAGAATTAAAAATTCTACAGACACTTTATTGATTCATGGTGATGCAGATCAAGTTGTACCCTCAACACATCTTTTGGAAGCAAAAGATTTTTTAATTAGAAATAATATTAGTATTGAAACACTTTTGATAAAAAATTGTGATCATCATATTCCTATGGAAGCTTCAAGTACAGCTCTTAATTATATTTTAAAAAAAAATTAACATCTCTTATTATTGATAAAATTGTTTAAGTAAGTTAAAAATACTTAATGAATAATTTTATTGAACAAAATGTTTCATTAGAAAAGTGTCCAGCTTTAGTTCTTAATGCTGATTATAGACCACTAAGTTATTATCCATTATCTTTATGGTCGTGGCAAGATACTGTAAAATCTGTTTTTTTAGATAGAGTTATAATTGTAAGTAATTATGAAAGAGTTATAAGAAGTCCTTCATTTAACATGCAATTACCAAGTGTTATCGCGTTGAAAGATTATATAATTCCACAAACAAGACCTAGCTTTACAAGGTTTAACGTCTTTTTGAGAGATAAGTTTTCTTGTCAATATTGTGGCAGTGGCGAGGAACTGACTTTTGATCATTTATTACCAAGATCAAAAGGTGGTGAAACTAATTGGGACAATGTTGTAACTGCATGTTCCGCATGTAATGTAAAAAAGGGTGGCAAATTATTAAAAAACTCAGATATGAAACTTAACCAACATCCTTATCGTCCATCAACTGAAGATCTGCACAAAAATGGTAAAAATTTTCCACCTAATTATTTACATAAAAGCTGGATGGATTATTTATACTGGGATGTTGAATTAGAGGCCTAGATTTTCTCAGAGATATTTATTGCAATTTTTGAACCTGTTTTAATAATTTTATCTAATAATAAGTAGGGACCTTTTTTTGTAGCACCTTTATCATAAGCTATATCTTTATGGTCTATTTCATCTTGTCTAAATTTTGTAATTTTTTTTTTAAGTTCTTTTTCGCTAACATCAAGTTGATTAATTTGATTTAAATAATGCTTGTCTATAACTTCCTCAACAGAGGCAGTACATAGCATAGCAGCTTTTTTTCCCAATAATGTTGAACCAAATCCCAAGCCAACACCTAGCAAATCCCACAAGGGTAGAAATTTTGTTGGTTGGATATTTCTTTTTTTAATTTCATTTTCAAAAAACTCACAATGTTCTTTTTCATGTTCTTTCATTTCTTCAATCGTTTTTCTAAGATTCTCATCTTTTACAAAAGTGTTTAAGGCTAATAGTTGTCCTTCATAAATCTTAACAGCTCCACGTTCTCCTGCATGGTCAACTCTAATAAATTCTTCAACTTTTTTTTTACTAATTTTTGTCATAATTTAAATAAATTTTTCCACTACTAATACAAATTAGTAAAGATAATAAAATATTATAGCTTGTAAGTGATAATCCAAAAATTTTAAATGTTACATCTTTGCAGTTAACACTTTTTTCTTTTAATTGCTTTAAAATTTCCTCTTTTGACAATAAATTTGATCCACTTTTTAGATCGCAAACTAATGACTCTTGAATAAAACCTTGCTCAATACCTAAGTGATATAGTGATAGAGTAGTACCAGCTAGAAATATAATTGTGAGTAAAAGTATAAAGAATTTTTCAAATATAATAAATTTATAATTAAGAAAAACTATTATTATAGCCAACAAGTATGGAATTCTTTCTAATATACAGAGATTACAAGGTTGATGACCAAGAACATATTCAATAAAGAATGCAGATACTAAAGCAATAATGCTGACATAAAAAATGAACTTTATTAATAAATTTTTACTATTTTTAACCATTAAATTTTAAAACAAAATATACAAATCCAAATATTATAACTATAAAAATCCCAATAGCAGTAAACCATTTTGATCCATGATTGTTCATGTATACAGTAAATAATTCTCCAAATTTATAAGATAAAAAAGCAACGATAAAAAATCTAAGACTTCTTGAAATTAAACTAACAACTATAAAAACTGGTAGATTGAAAGCAATTAAGCCACTAGCTATTGTAAAAGCTTTATAGGGTAAAGGCGTAAAGCCTGCTAAAAAAAGTATACTTAACCAAGCAAGAAAGCCATTTCCCTCAGACATGTTTAATTTCAAATCCTCAACCTTATCCTCATAATTATAAAACTCGATAACATGCATTGCTAAATCAAAAAATAAGTAGCCAATTAAATATCCTAAAATACCACCTAAAACTGAAAATAAAGATGCTATTAAGAATATTTTGATGAACTCTTTTTTTTTAGCAATAACCATTGGAACAATCATTACATCTGGTGGTATTGGAAAAAATGAACTTTCAATAAAAGATACAAGACCCAAATAAAAATTTGAACTTTTATGTGCAGCTAGATTTAAACATTTTTTGTAAAGTGTTTGAAACATTTTTTGGTTTTAATATAAATTTAGTTCTTATACTATTTAAATATAATTAATTGGATATAATGGGCGAATGGCGGAACTGGTAGACGCGCACGACTCAAAATCGTGTTTCGCAAGAAGTGAGAGTTCGATTCTCTCTTCGCCCACCAAAAAATATGAATTTAGATAATACAAACAACTTAATTGAATTATTTTCTTATCAAGCAGAAAAACAAAACAAAAAAAGCATTTTTTTACAATGGTTAAACCCAAAGAATAAAAAAACATATACTTGGGAGGAAACACAAAAAAATATTTTAAAGTTATCAAAAATAATTAAAAAAAACATAAAAGAGGGAGATAGATGTCTCTTAGTTTCAGAAAACAGACCAGAATGGTTTATCTCAGATATGGCAATAATGTTATCAGGCGGAATTACTGTTCCTGCTTATACAACATACACAGAAGAGGATTATAAGTATTTAATAGAAGATTGTGAACCTAGCCTCGTCATAGTCTCCAATAATGAGATGCTAAAAAAACTAAGCATTACAATTAACGAAAAAAAATTTATTAAAAAAGTCATAACATTAGATGAAGTTAATAAAGTAATTTATAATTTAGATATAATAAATAGAGATAAGTATTTAGACTTTAATATCATATTAAATAATGACTTATTAGAAGAAGATAAAATTAAAAATGACAAATTGAAAAGAACTTCTCCTGCTTGTATAATTTATACATCTGGAACTGGTGGAAATCCAAAAGGTGTAATTTTAAGTCATGGTGGAATTTTAAATAATCTTGTAGGAGCTTGTGAAATTATGAAACCATTGTTTAGCTCCAAACCTATATTTTTAACCTGGCTTCCTCTATCCCATTCCTATGAACATTGTGTACAATTTGCCCAGATAGCAGTTGGGGCAAAAGTATTTTATGCAGAAAAAATAGAAAAACTTTTAGAAAATATATCTGAAGCAAAACCAACAATTATGACAGCCGTCCCTAGATTTTATCAAAATCTTTATAATAAAATTAATATCAATTTAAAAAAACAAACTGGTTTTAAAGCAAAACTAATTGAAGCGACTTTACGATTGGGTAAGAAAAAATTATTAAATCAAAAAATGACTTTTTCAGAGAAATTACTAAATTTTATGGTTGAGATATTAGTTCGAAAAAAAATAAAAAAACAGTTTGGTGGAAAATTAAAAGCTTTTGTTTCTGGTGGTGGTGCATTAGATAAAGAAATAGGAGAATTTCTGAATTCAGTAGGGCTACCTACATTACAGGGTTATGGTTTAACTGAGACGTCCCCAGTAGTAAGTTGTAATCCCATACACAAAATAAAAGTAGAAACTGTTGGACCGCCTTTTAGAGGAAACCAAGTTAAAATTGCTGATGATGGAGAAATTTTGGTCAAAGGTGAAAATGTGATGTTGGGGTACTGGAACAAGAAAAAGGAAACTGATGAAGTAATTATTGATGGATGGCTTCATACAGGGGACATTGGAGAAATAGATCCTGAGGATGGTTATTTAAAAATTACTGATAGAAAAAAAGATATTATAGTAAGTGCAGGTGGAGATAATATTTCACCAGCTAAAATTGAAAATATTATTACTAATGAGCCAGAAATTGATCAATGTATGGTCTACGGGGATAAAAAAAATTATTTGGTTGCTTTAATAGTGCCTAGTAAAGATTTTTTAAAAGAAAAAGAACAAATTAATAATGTAATTGAAAAAATAAATAAAAAATTAACTTTATTAGAAAAAATAAAAAGAATTCAATTAATAGATGAAAATTTTTCTATAGAAAATGGTTTAATGACACCAACAATGAAAGTGAAAAGAAAAAAAGTTACAGAAAAATATAAAATTCAATTAGAAAAACTTTATTAAGTTATATTTAAAAATTGGATTATTATCCGCATAAACATTAACATAATTAATAAAAAAAATTTTCATAACAAAACAAAAATAAAAAAATTTTTTTAGAAATTTACTTTTTAATTAAAGAATTGACATAACTTGTATAAAAAAATAAAAATATATTAATAGCGAATCAACTTGATTCGTTTAACTTAACTAGGGAGCTAAAGATGCCTAAGAAAAGAAAAAAAGCTGCTAAAAAAACTAAGAAAAAAGCAGCAAAGAAAACTAAGAAAAAAGCAAAAAAGGCTAAAAAAGCTAAAAAAAGAAAAAGATAGTAATTTACTAATCTTTACTAAAAACGCTTCTCATTACAATCTGTATGAGAGGCGTTTTTTTTATTCGTCTAAATTATCGTCTGAATCAGCAATAGGTTCTTCAACAGGCAATTCAGTTGTAGTTGATTTTGGCACAGAGGCTACAGGTTGAGCTTGACCACCCAAGTTTCTTTTTAAAGCTTTATCAAGTTTCTTTTGTGTATCTTCTAGAGATACATTCAAAACAATCTGAAACTCAGATAAAATTCTTTCATAAGCTTTTTCAAATAATTGCCTTTCACTATAAGATTGGTCAACCATAAGATCATCACCTTTATTTAAATCTCTTACGACTTCTGCTAATTCATAAATTTTACCAGACGAAATTTTAGCTTCATATTCTTGTGCTCTTCTGCTCCACATAGATCTTTTTATTTTTGGCTTACTTTTTAATATAGAAATACACTTATTTACTTGATTGATTGTTGCTAAAGGTCTTAAATGAGATTGTTTATTCACTGGAACCATTCCATTAGCTTTATCTTTTTCAAACTTGATAACGTAAGTTTCAACGTCAATCCCGCCTATATTAATTTTTTTAAACTCAGTAATTTGACCAACACCATGTTTTGGGTAAACAACATAATCTTTTATTTTATATTCTCTTTTTTCAGTTTCTTGTTTTTTGACTTTTTTAATTTCAGGTTTTACTTCGTTACTTTTAGAAATTCTTAGATTATCAACTTTTGTCTCTTCTTTTAGTTCAGAGACTTTTATAGCTTTTTTTGATTTAATTGGTTTTGGAGTAATTTTTTTGGTTACTTTTTTTGCTTTCTTGGCAACAACTTTTTTGGCTTTCTTAACTTTATCTTTTGTTACTTTTTTTGTTTTAACAACTTTTTTGATAGTAACTTTTTTTTTCACTTTTTTTTCAGGTTTAGATTTAAAGATTTTCTTTAAAATATTTTTCGTACTTATTTTGCTCATTCTTAAATTTTTCATGATCCGTTGGAGGATCTTTTTTTTCACTTATATTTGGCCAGACTTCAGAGTATTTTTTATTGATTTCTAACCATTGTTCGCTACCAGGTTCAGTATCAGCTTTAATGGCATCTACTGGGCATTCAGGCTCACAAACGCCACAATCTATACACTCATCCGGTTTAATTACAAGCATATTTTTGCCTTCATAAAAACAATCCACTGGACAAACATCAACACAGTCAGTCAATTTACATTTAATACATTTATCATTAACAATATATGTCATTATAATTTTCTATTTTTAATCTTATCTTTAATATCGCCCATCGTTGAACTGTCAATGTAAAGTAAGCCCGCCAAACGTCTCATTAAATTTGTCTCATAAATATCAGCTTCATCATTTGAGTAAATAATAGACCACAAGGCTTCTATAATTTTAATTTTATCATTTTCGGGTAAGTTTTTTACTTCTCTTGTAAAATCTAAAATTTGATTTGAATTTTCTTCAATAGATTTAGCATCATTAATAATTTGAGTTATTTTTTCCTTGTTAGCATTTAACTCTAAGAGAGTTTTTTTAATAATTTCTTCCTCTTTTTCAGTATATTTTTCATCTATTTTAGCTGCATGAATTAATAGTGCACATGTTTTAATTAAAAAGTTTTTTTCAGTTTCAGTTGAGTCTTTTTTAAAAAACATGAAATTTAACTAAGATTTAAATTTTTTAAAATTTTAAACGGATTTTCATTTGAAACTTTTTTTACAAAGTTTTTTTTAAATTTTTTAACAGGGTTATATTTAAAATAAGTTTCATCATCTTTATCAAATATTTTATAATTCATTTTTTGTAAAAGTTTTTTAAAATTATCCTTGCTACAGCCTAATAAATTTAACATTTCTGGTATTATTTTAATTTCTTTATTTTCTTTTGAGTTTGATAAATTTATAATTAGCATAAATAATCTTTCTAGAATATCTATCCTTACAAACAAAGTATCAAATTTTTCAAATCCACATAAAAGCATAAAATTTCTATTTCTATTCTCTTTGTCATCTAAAAAATTTAATCCAAATGTTGGCGGCTTAATGTTATAATGTTTTTGATGAAAATTTTTCCATAATAATGTTCTTATTGATACAGCTTCTGGTTTAATTAATTGATATAAAAACACATGATACCTTCCAAATTTTACTCCTAATTCTCTTAAAATTTTTCTCTCATTTTGACCAAGAGATTTTAGATATTCAGAAACTTGCTCTCTTTTTAATACACCATTATTTTCATAAAGTTGATATGCCAAAGCTTTGATTGATGAATTTTTATCTTTAAGATTTTTTAGATCAACTAAGCTTTTAAGAACTAGGTTAATTTTATCTTGTATCCATTTACCAATATACTCACTTAGCTTTTGTTTTTGAATAGGTTCAATAATATCATCAACTATTAATTCAAAATTTGGATTTAAATAATCATGACCAGTAGATAATTTTGCAATCGGAAAATTGTTCCAATAAATTTTGAAATCATTATTTAATTCAATTAACCCTGTATCAATAATAGTTTGAATTCTTTTTTCTAACTCTGGCCCAATAGTTTGTCTGGCTGCTTTTTTTAATGACTTGATGTCTGTTTCTAATGCACCTTTTTTTAAATCTAGTATCAATTTAAGTCCATTTATTTTACCAATAAATTGTTCATCTATTAGTACATCATTATTTTCAAGTATTTTTGTTTTGAATTCCATATCCTGTTTTAAGCCTCTTGCTAGAACACTTGCTCTTTTATCAATAAATGTTTTGGTAAGCTCTTCATGAAGTCTGTCTGAAAGTCTGTCTTCTAAATGTTTTGTTTTTTCAATCCAATAGTCTTGATTTTCTGTCCAATTATTTTTATTTGAAACATAAGACCAAGTTCTTACATTTGCAATTCTATTTGATAAAGAATCTACATTTCCCTCTAATTTATCAAGTTTTATTAGCTGTAATCTCATAAATTCATCAGTAATTTGCTGTTTTCCACTACTCAAATATCTAAAAACATTTCCTATGACTTCATAGTGATTACCATATGTTTTTTTTACAAAATCAGGTATCTGACAACATTCCCATAAAAGACTGAGTAATTTTTTATCAAAATTTAAATTTATAAGACTTTTATCTTTTAAAAAATATTTAAGGGCTTTTTCATCTTCACATTCATGAATTTTACGCAACCATCCCATCTGTGGTTTTTCCTCTAAAGACTTAATCAAACTAAGAGGATTATTAAAATTTAAGCTTGAGTTTCTCCAAAATAAAGTTCTAATTTCCTCAAATTTGTGGCTTTCTATTAACTCTACATCTTCAGCTGTAATATCTTTACAATCACCTGTAATACCAAAACTTCCATCATTTAAGTATCTTCCAGCTCTACCGGCAATTTGCCCTATTTCAGATAAATTTAATTTTCTTAATTTTTTTCCATCAAATTTTTTAAGATTAGAGAAAAAAACATAATCTAAGTCCATATTAATACCCATTCCAATAGCATCAGTTGCTACTAAAAAATCAACATCTCCTGATTGATAAAGTTCCACTTGAGCGTTTCTTGTCTTTGGACTCAATGAACCCATTACAATCGCAGCCCCACCTTTTTGTCTTCTGATTAATTCAGCTATTGCATAAACTTCTTCTGCTGAGAAAGCTATTATTGCTGTTTTCCTATTTATTCTCGAAATTTTTTTATGACCCGCATATGTTAATTTTGACAATCTTTCCCTATTTATAAATTCAACATCACCATTTAGTTTTGAAATTATATTTTTGATAGTACTTGAACCCATAAGCATAGTAAGTTTTTCACCTCTTATGTTTAAGAGTCTATCTGTAAAAATATGACCTCTTTCATGATCCGCACACATTTGAATTTCATCAACACCAACAAAATCTAAATGTTTATCAATTGGCATAGACTCTACAGTGCACAAAAAGTATTTAGCATTGGCTGGAATAATTTTTTCTTCACCTGTTATTAAGGCAACTTTATCTACACTAATCTTTTTTATTACTTTGTCGTAAACTTCTCTGGCTAACAACCTTAAAGGAAAACCTATCATACCAGAGTCAAATGAGAGCATTGTCTCTATAGCAAGGTGGGTTTTTCCAGTATTTGTAGGTCCTAGAACAGCAGTAATTTTGTGTTTTGTCATTTCTACTTTTGGTGTACTTTTTTTTTTACCTACCAGATATTGTTGGTGCTAAAGAACAAAAATAGACTAAAACATGACCGAATCGGACGATAAAAAGTTCTCATTTTGCTATTAACTTTTCTTAGATTAGCATAATTAAGATTAATTCTATAATAGTAATTTACGAAATAAAAATGCTTAAAAATTTAGTTAAAGATCTAAAGCCATCTTCAACTTTGCTTATAAATGAAACTTCTCGAAGATTAGAAGAGCAAGGAAAAAAAATATTTAAATTTGGTTTTGGGCAATCCCCATTTAAAGTTCCAGAAGATATTGTGAAAGAACTACAAGATAATGCACACCAAAATAAATATTTGCCAATGCAAGGTCTTTCTGAACTAAGAGATGTAGTTGCAAAATACACATCAAAAAAAAAGAATTATGACTATAAATCTGAAAGTGTAATTATTGGACCTGGTTCAAAAGAATTAATGTTTTTATTACATGTTATATTTGATGGAGAAATTATATTGCCTGCTCCTAGTTGGGTTTCATATGCTCCTCAAGCAATATTAGGTAGAAATAAAACACAAATTCTACAAACAAAAAGAGAGAATAATTGGTTTCCAACTGCTTTAGAAATTGAAGAAATTGTTTTGAAAGATAAAAATAAAAATTATTTATTATTTTTAAATTCACCAAACAATCCATCTGGTCAAATTTGTGAGAATTTAAAAGAAATAGCAAATATTACTGAAAAATATAATCTAATTATTTTGTCTGATGAAATATATTCAGAATTAACTTTTAAAGATAATTATCAATCTATTTCTAATTTTTGTCCTGAGAAAACAATTGTTAGTACTGGATTAAGTAAATGGTGTGGTGCTGGTGGATGGAGGTTAGGTTATTTTTTAGTACCAGACTCGTTAATTGAAATTAAGAATATGATTAATGTGTTAGCAAGTGAAACTTTTTCAGCTGTTAGTGCACCCATTCAGTATGCAGCAATAAAAGCATATGAGAATGATCATTCAAATTATATTAATAAATCTAGAAATATATTATGTGCAGTTGGTAATTATGTTTATGAAAATTTAAAATCAAATAAAGTTCTAATTAATAAACCTCAAGGAGGATTTTATTTAATGCCGGAGTTTTTAAATAAAAAATTTAATTCATCATCAGAAATGTGTGACAGTATATTGAATGATACAGGTGTTGCTTTGTTACCGGGAACCGATTTTGGCTTTGATCAAACCCGAATGCTGGCAAGATTGAGCTTTACTGATTTTGATGGCCAAGAATTTATGGACAAAATTGAAGATAATCAAAAAATTGATAATAATCATATTGCAAACTTTGCACCTAAAATCATTGAAGGTGTTGATAAGTTAAAAAAATGGTCAGATTCAATATAAAATCTAGCTATACATACCTAATTAATTACTGTTAAAATTGTAATATAAAAATAACGATATAGAGGGAGAAAAAATGAAAAAAATAATTACATCTTTATCTAGTGCTTTACTGATATTAGCTGCATCTTTGTCTTTAACTGGTGTTGCAAAATCAGCAGAGTTCTTCACAATAGGAACTGGTGGACCTACTGGAGTTTATTTCCAAACAGGTAATGCTATTTGTAAAATGTTACACAAATCAGCAATCAGTGCTGAGCATGGAAGAAAAAAAGGTTCTGCTAAAGCATATAGATGCACAGCACCATCAACTGGTGGATCAAACTATAATATTGGCCAAATTGCAGCCGATGAATTTCAATTTGGTGTTGCTCAATCTGACTGGCAATATCATGCAGTAAATGGAACTAGTAAATGGGAAGGAAAACAGTTTAGTGGATTAAGAGCTGTATTTTCAGTCCACAATGAACCTTTTCAAATTTGGGCAAGAAAAAAAGCAAAAATTAAAGATTTTGCTGGTTTAAAAGGAAAAGTAGTAAACATTGGTAACCCTGGTTCAGGTCAAAGAGGAACTATGGAAGAGTTAATGAAGGCAATGGGTGTAGATAATAGTTATTTTAAATCTACGACTGAGCTTACTTCATCTGAACAAGTAAAAGCTTTGTGCGATGGTAAAATCGATGCTTTTGGTTATTCTGTAGGATTTCCTAATGGAGCAATGGAACAAGCTGCCACTTGTGCTGCTAAAGCCTCACCAATCAACTTAACAGGACCTGAAGTTCAAGGTTTAATAGATGGTGCTGATTATTATGCACAAGCTGTAATTCCTAAAGGCACTTATACAAAACAGAAAAAAGATGCGACTACATTTGGTGTAAAAGCTACTGTAGTAACTAGTGCATATGTTTCTGACGATTTAGTATATCAAGTAGTAAAAGCTGTTTTTGAAAATTTTGATGATTTTAAAAAGCAACATCCTGCTTTTGGATTTTTAGAAAAGAAAAATATGATTAAAGATGGTTTATCTGCTCCGTTACATCCAGGAGCAATTAAATACTACAAAGAAGCTGGATTAATGTAATCCACAATCTTAATTAAATTAAAAGGCCTGATTTTTAATCGGGCCTTTTTTTTATAATGAGGTATCATATTTTTTATGAGTCAAATCTTTAGTGAAAAAGTAAAAGATAAAATTAATGAGGATTTGTCTCCAACAAAAAATCTTACAGGTTTACACCTAAAGATTGTTGCAGCAATTGCAATTATTTGGTCTTTATTTCAGCTTTGGTATGCATCTCCATTTCCTTTCATTTTTAATTTTGGAATGTTTAAAGGATTGCCAGCAAGAGCTATTCATCTTGGTTTTGCATTAACTTTAGCATTTTTAATTTACCCAATTTCAAAAGAAAAAAAAATTTCTGTATTTGATATTTTAATAAGTTTTATTGGAGCTTTTTCTTGTTTATATATATATTTTTTTTATGATCAGTTAGTTGATCGTGGAGGTGTTTTATTAAGTGTTGTAATAGGAGATAGTTTTAAATTACCTATTGAGTTAATTATTGGTGGTTTTGGTATTATAATTTTGCTTGAGGCAACAAGAAGAGCAATAGGCTTACCTCTAGTAATAATTGCTATTTGTTTCTTATTGTTTTCATATTTTGGAAGATACGCACCCGAAATAATTTCTCATGGTGGACTTTCACTTAATAGATTGGTTGGTTTTCAATGGTTGGATCAGGAAGCCATATTTGGAATTCCAATAGGTGTTTCTGTAGATTTTATTTTTCTGTTTGTATTATTTGGTGCACTTCTAGAAACAGCTGGTGGAGGAAAGTATTTCTTAGATCTAGCATTCGCAATGGTGGGTAAAATGAGAGGCGGACCAGCTAAAGCTGCAATTCTAGGTTCAGGAATGACAGGTTTAATATCAGGATCTTCAATTGCAAACACTGTTACTACTGGAACTTTTACAATTCCAATTATGAAAAAAACTGGATTTTCAAAAGAAAAAGCAGGAGCGATAGAAGTTTCATCTTCTGTTAATGGACAGATTATGCCACCAGTTATGGGTGCAGCAGCATTTGTTATGGCTAGTTTTATTGGTGTTACTTATTTTGAAGTTGTAAAACATGCCTTTTTACCAGCAATAATTTCTTATATTGCTCTATTTTATATATCTCATCTTGAGGCCTTAAAATTAAATTTAAAAGGGATGGATGATGCAGATGTACCAAATTTAAAAAAAACATTTTTATCAGGACTTCACTTTTTAATTCCAATCTTTGTTCTAATTTATATGTTAGTTTACTTAAGGTTCACTGCGTCTTATTCAATTTTTTATGCTACGATTTCTTTGATTTTAGTTAATTTAATTTATTTGCTCATCAAAAATTCTTTTTCTAAAGACTCTCTTAAAATATGGTTTAATCAAACTATCGTAGGTTTTGAAAAAGGTGCTTTAAATATGGTTGGTGTTGGTATAGCCATAGCAACAGCCGGAATAATAGTTGGAGCTGTTGGATCAACAGGATTAAGCACAAATTTAATCATAGTTATAGAGTCTATTGCTAAAGATAATGTCACAATATTATTATTTTTGACAATAATATTATGTTTATTGTTAGGAATGGGATTACCAACAACCGCAAATTATGTAGTTGTTGCATCATTAATGGCAACTGTTTTGGTAGATGTTGGAAATGCGTCTGGATTTATTTTTCCGTTAATAGCAGTTCACTTATTTGTTTTTTATTTTGGATTAATGGCTGATGTTACTCCACCAGTTGGGTTAGCTTCTTATGCGGCGGCAGCTATTTCTGGAGGTGATCCACTTAAAACAGGACTACAAGCTTTCTGGTATAGTTTAAGAACAGGCATTCTTCCAATTGTATTTTTATTTAATCATGAACTTCTTTTGATTGGAATAGAAAATATTTGGCATGCATTAGTTGTAATAACAACTTCCTTGGCAGGAATATTAGTGTTTACATCAGCAACTCAAGGTTGGTTTATTAATAAACTGAAATGGTATGAGATAATTATTTTTTTAATGATATCTATTTCATTGCTCTCACCAGAGTTTGTTCTTAATAAATTTTATCCAAAATATAAATACCAAGATATTAACAACATTAATTCAGTTATTTTAGATCCAAAAAAAGAAGTGCGTTTTAAAATTACTAGACCGAGTCCTTATGGTGAAAGATATAAATTATTTGTGATTGATAAAAATTCTTTTGAAGAAGAGTACAAACTAGAAGATTATGGAATTAGCTTAGTGAGAAAAAAAAATAAAATTATTGTTGATAATCTAAAATGGAATGGATTAGCGAAAAAAAGTGGCTTTGAAATCGGTGATTATATAAGTGAACTTAAAATAGAAAATTCAAGTAGGCCAAGCAAACAAGTCATTTATCCAATAGCAATTTTATTGTTGTTAATTTTTGGCTACCTGAATTATAGAAGAAAAGATAAATTAACCACCAGGACCTAAATTTGAGGGTTTTATCTTTAAAATTTTCCAAACGCCTGAAGCAGAGGTAATAATTTTGTCATTACATCTTAATTCACAAAATAAAAATATAAGTGTGTTTGTTTTTTTTAATATTTTTGTAAATCCAGTTATTTCATCACCTACTTTAGATGCTCCAATAAATTTTAAATCTAACGAAATGGTAACACATGGTGAATTACCACTAGCCCTGTGAGCTGCTGTCCCTGCTCCAGCATCGATTAACGCTGATAAATAACCACCATGAGTTATGTTGGCAGCGTTTAAATGATTTTCATTAATCGTTGATTTAAATTCATACTCAGTTTCAGATACTGTTCTAAATAAAACACCTCCATTGTGCTTCATAAATCCAGGCTTAATACTTATTTGCTCAAATTCTTTGCTCATAATTTTTTATAATACAAAAGTTAAGATTAATAAAATTATTAAAACAATTATAAAAAAATATATAACTGATTTTTGTAACGATGCTTTTATAAGCCAATCTAACATTTTAATTTCCTTTTTGGTGGACCGCCCAGAACTCGAATCTGGAATCTCCCGGTTCGTAGCCGAGCGCCTTATCCAATTTGGCCAGCGGTCCTAATTTAATAATTGTTTCAATATATCAAAGTTTTTGATGTAATTTAACTTATAAAATATTATGTTGAGTAATTAATGAGCAAAAAATTAGATGATGTTGTAATTACCTCTGCTTTAAGAACACCAATTGGAACATATAAAGGTTCTTTAAAAGATTTGAGTGCTGATAGATTGGGTGCACTAGCAATTAAAGAAGTTATACATAAATCAAATTTGAAGCCTGAGCAAATTGATGAAGTGATTATGGGTCATGTTCTTACTTCTGGTCTTGGTCAAAACCCAGCAAGACAAGCCTCCATTCATGCTGGTATCCCAGTATCTAAACCTGCACATATTGTAAATCAAGTATGTGGATCAGGTTTAAGATCTATAGTTTCAGGATTTCAATCAATCAAATTAGAGGAAAATAAAATTATAGTTTCAGGGGGTCAAGAAAATATGTCAAGAGCACCTCATTCATTGTTCTATAGAGAAAATAAAAAATTAGATGAGTCTAAGTTAATAGATACAATGATCAATGATGGATTGATAGACTCTTTTAACCATTATCACATGGGGGTAACAGCAGAAAATGTTGCTGATAAATTTGAAATTTCTAGAGATGAACAAGATAACTTTGCATTAAATTCTCAAAAAAAAACTCAAGATGCTTTAAATAGAAAAAAATTTAAAGATGAAATAATCAAATTACAAATTAATAAAGAAAAAGAAAATTTAGTTTTAGATAAAGATGAACATCCTAGAGGTAATTTAATTATAGATGATTTGAAAAAATTAAAAACTGTTTTTAAAGAAAATGGAACTGTTACTCCTGGAAATTCATCAGGAATAAATGATGGCGCAGCTGCAATAGTATTAATGACAAGAAAACAAGCTGAACATAAGTCTGTAGAACCATTAGTTAAAATAGTTTCATGGGCATCATGTGGTGTAGAACCATCTTTGATGGGATTAGGGCCCATACCAGCAGTTAAAGAAGCGCTAAATAAAGCTGGTTGGAGTGTAGACGATGTTGATTTATTTGAAATAAATGAAGCCTTTGCAGCTCAAAGCATAGCAGTAATAAAAGAGTTAAAAATTCCTAAAGAAATAGTTAATGTTAATGGTGGAGCTATTGCTTTAGGCCATCCAATTGGTGCATCAGGAACAAGAATACTAGTTACTTTAATACACGAAATGATAAAGCAAAATAAAAGCAAAGGTTGTGCCACATTATGTATTGGAGGTGGAATGGGTATAGCTATGTGTGTTGAGAGAAATTAAATATTCAACTTTTGTACAATTTTTTTACAGAATTTCATAAAAAAGCCTAATAACAGGTCAAAATAAACTTAATTATAATATTAATAGGTATATAAAACACTTTAAAATAATGAGTGAAAAATTACTTGTCCCAGATATCGGAGATTTTGAGGAAGTTGAAGTTATAGAGGTTCTTGCAAAACAAGGTGATGAATTAAACATTAACGATCCAGTAATTACGATTGAAAGTGATAAATCAAGTGTTGAAATCCCTTCAACTATTGCTGGAAAGGTTGAAAAAGTCGAAGTTAAAGTTGGAGATAAAGTTTCGAGAGGAGATATAATCTTAAATATTGTTCCTTCAGAACAAAATAAAAAAGAAAATCCAATTCCAAAAGATACCGAAAGTATTATTAAACAAGCTGAAGCAGCTTTAGCAGTGAAAAAAGATGAGGCTGAAGTCACTCAACAATCTATTCAAAAGAAAGAACAATCAACTATTCAGGCAACTAACGGTAAAGATACAGATCCTTTAGAAACTCAAGATTGGCTGGAGTCTTTGTCAGCAGTTATTTCAAAAGATGGAAATCAAAGAGCTCATTTTTTAATTAAAGAATTAATTAACAAAGCTTATCGTGAGGGTGCAAATATTCCTTACACTCAAAATACCCCTTATATAAATACGATACCTCCTGAAGCAGAAGTTAAATCAAATGGAGATCAAAATATTGAGAGAAGAATTAGATCTTTAATTAGATGGAATGCAGCTGCAATGGTGGTTAGAGCAAATAAAAAATTTCCAGAACTAGGTGGCCATATAGGTACATTTGCATCTGCTGCAACTCTTTATGATGTTGGTATGAATCATTTTTGGAGAGCAAAAAATAATAAATTTGGTGGAGATTTAGTTTATTTTCAAGGCCACAGTGCTCCGGGGATGTATGCTAGAGCATTTTTAGAAGGAAGATTAAATGAAAAACAATTAGATAGTTTTAGACAAGAAGTAAATTCAGGTGGACTTTCTTCTTATCCACATCCATGGTTAATGCCTAAGTTTTGGCAATTTCCAACTGTTTCAATGGGCTTAGGTCCGATGCTTGCAATTTATCAAGCAAGATACATGAAATATTTAATTAACAGAGGGCTTATTAAAGATGAGGGTCGAAAAGTTTGGGCATTTTTAGGTGATGGAGAAATGGATGAACCTGAGTCGATGGGTGCAATTGGACTAGCAGCAAGAGAAAAGCTAGACAATTTAATATTCGTAGTGAATTGCAATCTTCAAAGACTTGATGGACCTGTAAGAGGAAATGGAAAAATTATTCAAGAATTAGAAGGTAGTTTCCGTGGAGCTGGTTGGAATGTAATTAAGGTAATTTGGGGTTCATATTGGGACTCGTTGATAACAAATGATAAAACAGGTCATTTAGTTAAAATAATGAACGAAACAGTTGATGGTGAATATCAAGCAATGAAAGCTAGAGATGGAGCTTATGTGAGAGAAAAGTTTTTTGGTAAATATCCTGAAACACAAGAATTAGTATCAAGCTTGTCAGACAAAGACATTTGGAGGTTAAATAGAGGTGGTCATGATCCTCACAAGGTATATGCCGCTTATGATAAGGCTACAAAAAACCAAGGAAGTCCTACTGTTATTATAGCAAAAACTATCAAGGGATACGGAATGGGTAAGACAGGTGAAAGTGTGAACACAACCCATCAAACAAAAAAATTAGATGTTGATGATTTGTTATACTATAGAGATCGATTTGATGTTCCGTTAACAGATGAGCAAGTTAGAAATATAGAATATTTCAAACCTGATGAAAAATCTCCTGAGATTAAATATTTAAAAGAAAGAAGATTAAATTTAGGTGGCTATCTACCTGAAAGAACAACCTATGCAAAACCAATTAAGGCACCATCAAAAGATATTTTTGATTTTATGAAAGTTTCAACTGGTGAAAAAGAAATGTCAACTACCATGGCAATGGTTAGGATGTTTACAAATTTGTTAAGAGACAAAAATATTTCACCAAGGTTAGTTCCAATAATTCCTGATGAAGCAAGAACATTTGGAATGGAAGGTTTTTTTCAAAAAATAGGAATTTATGCTCATGAAGGTCAAAAATATGAGCCAGAAGATTCTGCTCAGTTAAGCTCTTATCGTGAAGATAAGAGTGGCCAGGTATTAGAAGAAGGAATTAATGAAGCTGGTGCAATGTCATCTTGGATTGCGGCTGCTACAGCATATACAAACCACGATATAGAAATGATTCCTATTTATATTTTTTATTCTATGTTTGGTTTTCAAAGAATTGGTGATCTTGCATGGGCTGCTGGTGATAGCCAAGCAAGAGGATTTTTAATTGGAGCTACAGCAGGAAGAACTACTTTAGCTGGAGAAGGGCTTCAACACCAAGATGGACATAGCCACTTAATAGCATCGACAATACCTAATTGTGTAACTTATGACCCAACTTTTCATTACGAGTTAGCTGTTATTTTTAGAGAAGGTTTAAGAAGAATGCATGAAAAAAAAGAAAATGTTTTTTACTATATTACTACGATGAATGAAAATTATTCTCATCCTGAAATGCCAAAAGATATTAATTGTGAGGAGGGTATTCTTAAGGGGATGTATAAGATTAAAGAATTTAATAAGTTTAAGAAGACAAAAATTCAGCTTTTAGGATCAGGCACTATCCTTCGAGAAATGATGGCAGCAGCAGAAGTTCTTCAAAATGAATATCAAATTGATAGTGAAATTTGGAGCGTGACAAGTTTTAATGAGTTAAGAAAAGATGGGATGGAAGTCGAAAGATATAATCTTTTAAACCCAGACAAAGAACAAAAAACTTCATTTGTTGAAAAATGTTTAGGTAAATCTGAGGGGCCAATAATGGCTGCATCAGATTATATGAGAATGAATTCAGATCAAATAAGACCATATACTAATAAAAGTTTTTATTCTTTAGGAACAGATGGTTTTGGTAGAAGTGATACTAGGAAAAATTTAAGGAAATTCTTTGAAGTAGATAAAGAACATTTGGTTGCTTATAGTTTGAGTGTTTTAGCTAAAGAACAATTAATAGCTTCAAAATATGCAAAAGAAGCGATAAAGAAATATAATATTGATGGTGAAAAACCAATACCCACTAAATTATAATGTCAGAAACCGAGATCAAAGTACCAAATATTGGAGATTTCAAAGATGTTGAGATAATAGAAGTTTTGGTTTCTGAAGGTCAAATTCTTCAAAAAAATGACCCAGTGATAACAATCGAAAGTGATAAATCCAGTGTAGAAATTCCATCAAACTTTGAGGGTAAAATTAAGTCTTTAAAATTAAAGGTAGGAGATAAAGTTTCAGAAGGTGATTTAATATTAATTATAGAAAATAAATCACAAACAGAGAAAAGTGAGGAAGAAAAACCAAACATTGAAAAAGAGTTCAAAAAAATTAAAGTAATAAAACCAGAAATAAAGCAACCTTCTTCTGTTAAACAAGCTCAATCCTCATCTCATGAGGTACCATCTGCAAGCCCAAAAGCCCGAAAATTTGCTAGGGAACTTGGTGTAGATATTACTCAAGTTGAAGGAAGTGAAAAAGATGGAAGGGTTATAGAGAATGATATCAAAAAATTTGTTTTATCTAAGCCAAAAAATATTAATGAAACTAAAGATGATAAGAGAAATAAAATTAAAAATGAATTTGAGCATTCAGATTTTGGAGAAATTGAAATTAAAGATATTCCAAGAGTAAAAAAATTATCTTCAACTTATTTAATTAATTCATGGACGACGATACCTCATGTTACAAACCATGATGAAGCAGATATAACGGAAATGGAAAACTTTAGAAGTTCTTTAACCAATATGTATACAGGAGAAAAGATTAAAATTACTCCTTTGGCATTTATAATTAAAGCACTAGTTGCGTCCTTAAAAAAATTCCCAAGTTTTAACTCATCTATAGATGAAATTGAAACTGGAAAAATGACATTAAAAAAATATTTTCATATTGGAATTGCTGTTGATACACCCAATGGTTTAATGGTTCCTAAAATTAGAAATGTTAATAATAAAAAAATTTCACTACTTAGCAAAGAATTAAAAGAAGTAAGCGAACTTTGTAGAAATCTAAAAATTGATAAAAAGGAATTATTTGGTGGCTCTATGACCATCACTAGTTTAGGTGGAATAGGAGGATCATTTTTTACTCCAATTATAAATTTTCCAGAAGTTGCAATTTTAGGAGTAGGTAAATCTCAAAAAAAACAAATCTTCATTAATGGAAAATTTCAAACAAGAACAATGTTGCCTATATCTTTGTCCTATGATCATAGAATTATTGATGGAGCAGAAGCAGCAAGATTTAATAATGATCTTAAAGAAAATCTAGGCAAGAATTTTGCTTATAAGTTAGCTGTTTAATATAAATTATGTCAAAAACAATCTCTTTACTAAGTGCTTTGCTGTGTACTTTTATTTGGGGCACAACTTTTATTGCTCAAGATACTGGTATGGACAACATTGGTCCATTCACATTCAATGCTGTAAGATTTTTCATAGGTTTTTTGGCTATCACACCATTAGTTTTTTTATTTGAAATAAAAAAATTTAAATCTGAGTTTAAATCGGACACTAAAACTTTCATTAATCTTTCATTTTTGATTGGATTATCTCTATTTTTAGGCTCAGCTTTGCAACAGGTTGCTCTTCTATACACAGATGTTGCAAATGCTGCTTTTTTTACGATTTTTTATGTTCCACTAGTACCAATTATAATTTTTTTGTTTAGTCAAAAATCAATTCATTGGAGTGTCTGGCCATCTGTAGTTTTGTGTTTAATTGGAGGATATTTATTAACAAATTTTTATGATGCAACTGTAAGACTTGGAGATAGTTTGGTAATTCTTGGGGCTTTATTCTGGAGCACTCATATAATTTTCACAGGAATAATTGTAAAAAAATATGATCTTCCACTAACGCTAGGTGCGTTGCAAACTTTAATTGTTGCTTTATTCTCTTTTGTAATAGCACTTGTTTATGAAGAATTTATTTACATCGAGATTATGAAGGAAATAAACTCTATTTTATATGCTGGTATTTTATCTGGAGGTTTTGCTTTTGTATTACAAATTTATGCTCAAAAAAGTATAACCCCAGCCCCTGCAGCAATAATTTTTTCATTAGAGGGAGTATTTGCAACTATTGCAGCTTGGTACATTTTAAATCAGATCTTAGATATTAATAATTTACTTGGATGCTTATTTATTCTATGTGGTGTTTTATTATCTCAATTGTTGCCTTTGGTTCAAAAAAAATATTCTTAATAAATTATAGCAAATAAAATCAACGCTATTATTATTCTATAAATAACAAATGCATTCATTGAAAATTTATTTATATAAATTAAAAAAAATTTTACAGTTACAAAAGAAAAAATAAATGATGCTACAATTGCAATAACTACTAAATAGTTAAACTCAACTGATTGAGAAAACACATCTTTTAATCCTAAAAAACTTGCACCTCCTAAAGCTGGAATAGAAAGTAAAAATGATATTTTACTTGAGTCTAATCTGTTAAATCTCAATATTCTTGCAGCTGTAATAGTTATACCTGCCCTACTTACCCCTGGCACTAAAGAAAGAATCTGAAATAAACTTATAAATAAAATTGATCGAAGATTTAAATTTGAAGAAATTTTTTTATCAAATCGATTTCTGTCTGCGATAAATAGTACAATTCCAAAAATTAGAGTTGTCCAAGCTATAATTTTAATGTTTCTAAGTTCATAAATGATGCCAGTTGAATATAAGATATATCCAACAATGATTAATGGAATTGATCCAAGAATAATTAGGCTTAAAAGTCTTTTGTTATTTTTGACATCTAGTAAGTCCATTCTAAAAAAATAGATAATTGCAAATAAGGAACCAAGGTGAAGACTTATATCTATTAATAATGAACTAGATTTAAATTCATATAAACTTGAAACTAATATTAGGTGTGCCGAAGAGCTTATTGGTAAAAATTCTGATATGCCTTGAATGGCTGATAGTATTAAAACTTCTATAATGTTCTGAAACATTTTATCTAACTAGCTTAAAAAATATTCATTTAAAACAATTCGATTTAAGCATATTAGCTATGCAACTATTAAAAATGCCATAAATTTCAAACTAATATGGCTTAATAAGGTCATAATAACTGACCTATTTTAAGCTTTATTTAGTAAAAACAATATATAGTTTGCCATAAATTATAAAAATTATGACTGATAAAATGTTAAAGTTTGTAAAAATAGGTCAACAAACTCCACCTAAAAGGGAGATTGATGTCAGAAAAAAAGACTTTAATGAGATTTACGACGAATTTATTAGCGATAAAGCGAAAGAACAATCTAGCAGATGTTCTCAGTGTGGTGTTCCTTTTTGTCAAGTTCATTGTCCACTAAGTAATAATATTCCTGATTGGCTAAAGCTAACTGCTGAAGGAAGACTTAAGGAAGCTTACGAATTATCCCAAAGCACAAATAATATGCCAGAAGTCTGTGGAAGAATATGCCCACAAGATAGATTGTGTGAAGGAAATTGCGTTATTGAACAGTCTGGCCATGGAACAGTAACCATCGGTTCAATGGAAAAATATATTACCGATAATGCTTGGGAGCAAGGTTGGGTAAAACCTATAAATATTTCTCATGAAAAAAATCAAAGTGTTGGAATAATTGGTGCTGGACCAGCTGGCTTAGCAGCAGCTGAAGAACTGAGAAAAAATGGATACAAAATCACAGTTTATGACAGATATGATAGGGCTGGTGGATTATTAATTTATGGAATACCAAATTTTAAGCTTGAAAAAGAAGTTGTTGAGAGAAGAACCAAGCTTTTAAAAGATGGAGGAATTGAGTTTATTCAAAATTTTGAAGTTGGAAAAGATGCAAACTTAGAACAATTAAGAAAAAAACATGACGCAATTCTAATTGCAACAGGAGTTTACAAAGCTAGAGAGGTAGAACTTCCAGGTAATGACTTAAACAATATTTTTCCTGCGATGGATTTTTTAACAGCATCTAATAAAAAAGGATTAGGCGATAAAGTAGAATTATTTGATAAAGGAATTTTAAATGCAGAGGGAAAAGATATTGTTGTAATTGGTGGTGGTGACACTGCAATGGACTGCGTAAGAACATCAATAAGACAAAAAGCAAAATCAGTTAAATGTTTATATAGAAGAGATAAAGAGAATATGCCTGGATCAGCAAGAGAGGTTGCTAACGCTGAAGAGGAAGGTGTAGAATTTGTTTGGTTATCAAGTCCTAAGGAATTTAAGGGTACTAATAAAATTGAAAAATTAATTGTTGACCAGATAAAATTAGGTGATCCTGATGAAAGTGGAAGAAGAAAACCCGAGGTTCAACAAGATTCAAGTTTTGAGATCAAAGCAGATATGGTTATTAAGGCTCTAGGTTTTGATCCTGAAGATTTACCAACTTTATTTGACTCTAACGAACTGCAAGTGACAAAGTGGGGAACTGTCAAAACAGATTTTGATACAATGGAGACAAATTTGAGTGGGGTTTTTGCTGCAGGAGATATAGTTAGAGGTGCATCTTTAGTTGTTTGGGCGATAAAAGATGGAAGAGATGCAGCAGCTTCGATTAAAAAGCATTTAGAAAATAAAGAATTAAAACAGTCAAAAGTAGCTTAATGGAAAATTATAAAAAAAATTTTGAAATATTAAAAAAAAACCATGTTTATTCTGAAGAGATGGAGCATGACGCTTGCGGTGTTGGTTTGATTGCGTCTACGGAAGGAAAAAAATCACGTAAAGTTGTTGAATATGGAATTGAAGCTTTAAAAGCAGTTTGGCACAGAGGAGCAGTTGATGCTGATGGAAAAACAGGTGATGGTGCTGGGATACATGTAGAAATACCAAAAGATTTTTTTATAGAAAAAATAGAGGTTACAGGTCACATACACGATAATTCAGAAATCTGTGTTGGAATGATTTTCTTACCAAGAAATGATTATGCAGCACAAGAAAGCTGTAAAACAATAGTTGAAAGTGAACTAACCAAAAATGATTTTAGCATTTATGGTTGGAGGCAAGTTCCAGTCAACCCAAAGGTCTTAGGTGAAAAAGCATTTCAGACAATGCCTGAAATTATTCAAGTACTTTTTAAATCAAATAATCCAGAATTGTTGAATAAAGATCTTGAAAGAAAAATTTATGAAACAAGAAGGATAATTGAAAATAAAGCTTTTAAGATTTCTTTAAATAATTTTTATATTTGTTCACTTAGTTCAAAATCAATCATTTATAAGGGAATGTTTTTAGCAGAAGCTATTTCAGATTTTTTTTTAGATTTAAAAGATGAAAGATTTGTTTCAAGATATGCAATTTTTCATCAAAGATTTTCTACAAACACAGCACCAAGTTGGAATCTAGCTCAACCTTTTAGAGCAATTGCTCATAATGGAGAAATCAACACATATCGTGGTAATAAAAATTGGATGAAAGTTCATGAACAAGAAATGAATAGCCCACTTTTTGATAACATAGAAAATTTAAAACCAGTAATTCAACAGGGTGCATCAGATTCAGCTGCATTGGATAATGTTTTTGAATTATTAAATATTTCAGGTCAACCAGCACCTTTAGCAAAATTAATGTTAGTGCCAGATGCTTGGTCTAAAAAAAATAAAACTTTATCTAGAGATCATCAACAATTATTTAATTTTTTAAATAGTACTATGGAACCGTGGGATGGGCCTGCAGCTATTGCTGGAACAGATAATGAATGGGTAATCGCTGCAAATGATAGAAATGGATTGAGACCATTGAGATACGCAATTACTAAAGATAATTTATTATTTGCAGGTTCAGAAACAGGAATGATTGAACTTAATGAGAAAAAAATTTTAACCAAGGGAAGATTGGGGCCAGGAGAAATAATTGGGGTTAGAATTGAAAAGGGAAAAGTATTTACTAATAGCAAAATCAAAGATTATTTAGCTAAAGAATACAAACACTTTAATTCTCAAATTATCGATTTAGATGAAAAAATTACTATCTCTGGAGAAAAGCATTCATTCTCTGGAGATGATTTAAGACGAAGACAGTACACATTTGGAATGAGTCTTGAAGACTTAGAGCTTATTTTGCACCCAATGGCTGAAGATGCAAAGGAGGCTATCGGATCTATGGGTGACGATACTCCTCTTGCAGTGCTATCTGATAAATATAGACCTCTTTATCATTTTTTTAGACAAAATTTTAGCCAAGTAACTAATCCCCCAATTGACTCGCTTCGAGAAAATAAGGTTATGAGTCTAAAAACAAGATTTGGAAATTTAGGTAATATTTTGGATTTTGATAATCTAACTAAGCAAAATATTTATGTTTTAAATAGTCCAATTTTATCAAATTCCCAATTTGATAAATTTATTAATTTTTTTGGTAAAAATTCTTTAGTTATAGAATGTACTTTTTCTAAAGATCAGTCTTTATTTGAGGCAATAAAACAAGTCCAAAAAGATGCAGAAATTGCTGTAAGACAGGGTGTTACTCAACTAATTTTGAGTGATAAAGGATTATCAGAAACTAATTTACCTATTCCTATGTTGTTATGTGTAGGAGCAATCAATTCATTCTTAATAGAAAAAAAATTAAGAGGATATGTTTCGATAAATGTTCAATCTGGAGAAGCATTAGATACACACTCATTTGCAACCTTAATTGGTGTAGGTGCAACTACGGTAAACCCATACCTTGCTTTTGACAGCTTATATCAAAGACATGAAAAAAAACTTTTTGGAAAATTTAGTTTTGATGAATGTGTGGAAAGATACATTAAATCTGTAAATGCTGGACTTTTAAAGATCATGTCTAAAATGGGAATTTCTGTTTTGAGTTCATATAGAGGGGGATGTAATTTTGAAACTGTTGGATTGAGTAGAACGATTGTTGCTGATTATTTTCCAGGTGTGGTATCTAAAATTTCTGGGATTGGATTGACAGGAATAGAAAAAAAAATTAGATCTATTCATAAAGAGGCGTTTGAAAGTTCAGAAACTATTTTGCCAATAGGTGGAATATATAGATATCGTAAAAATGGAGAGACACATCAATATCAAGGAAAATTAATTCATTTATTACAAAGTGCTGTAGGATCAAATTCTTATGAAGCATACAAAAGATACGCAGAAGGAATATATAATTTACCGCCAATTAATTTAAGAGATTTAATTGATTTTAGGTCAAAAAAATTGAAAGGAACAATAGATATTTCAGAGGTTGAACCGATACAAAATATACTTAAAAGATTTGGAAGTGGAAGCATGTCACATGGAGCGCTTTCAAAAGAAGCTCATGAAACTCTAGCTACTGGAATGAACAGAATTAAAGGTGCTTCTTGTAGTGGTGAAGGTGGAGAAGATGAGAGTAGGTTTAAAGTTCTAGAAAATGGTGACAGTGCAAATTCTAGAGTAAAACAAATAGCTTCTGCGAGATTTGGTGTAACGGTTAATTATTTAAATAATTGTAATGAAATTGAAATTAAAATAGCACAAGGTGCAAAACCTGGAGAAGGGGGGCAACTACCAGGATTTAAAGTTACTGATGAGATTGCAAAACTAAGACATTCAACACCTGGAGTTACTTTAATATCACCTCCTCCACATCACGATATTTATTCAATAGAAGATCTTGCTCAACTTATTTATGATTTGAAACAAATAAATCCCAAGGCAAGAATTGGAGTTAAACTTGTTGCCTCATCAGGCGTAGGAACAATCGCAGCTGGCGTTGCTAAAGCAAAAGCAGATATAATATTGATATCAGGACATAATGGTGGGACAGGTGCAACGCCACAAACTAGTGTTAAGTATGTTGGAATACCATGGGAAATGGGTTTAACAGAAGCTAATCAAGTTTTAACCTTAAACAATCTTAGACACAAAGTTACTCTTAGAACTGATGGTGGCATTAAAACGGGAAGAGATGTTGTTATTGCAGCAATGATGGGAGCGGAAGAGTATGGTGTGGCAACCACTGCTTTAGTTGCGATGGGATGTATCATGGTTAGACAATGTCATTCAAATACATGTCCAGTTGGAGTTTGTACTCAAGATGATAAACTTAGAGAAAAATTTACAGGTACTCCAGAAAAAGTAGTTAACTTATTCACTTTTATAGCATCTGAAGTACGAGAAATTTTAGCAAAAATAGGTTTTAAATCATTGAATGATATAATTGGAAGAACAGATCTTTTGATGCAGGTTAGTAAAGCTTCTCCAAATCTTGATGATTTAGATTTAAACCCACTTTTTGTACAGGCAGATAACGGTAACAATAAAAGATATTGTGAAAATCAAGAAATAAACCACGTACCTGATACACTTGATCAAGAAATTTGGCCAGAGATTGAAAAATCTTTAAATAGTTCTGAAAAAGTAGAAAAAGAATACATTATTAAAAATACAAATAGAGCTGTTGGAACTAGAATATCTCATCACCTTTATAAAAAATATGGATATGAAAAACTTAATGAAAACTTTTTAGTATTAAATTTCAAGGGATCAGCAGGACAGTCATTTGGTGCTTTTTCAGCCAAAGGATTAAAACTTGTTCTTAAAGGAGATGCTAATGACTATGTAGGTAAAGGATTATCAGGAGCAATAATTTCAATCAAATTGTCTGATGAAAGTAATTTAATTTCAAATGAAAATACTATTATAGGTAATACAGTTTTATACGGTGCAACATCAGGAAAATTATTTGCAGCGGGACAGGCAGGAGAAAGATTTGCTGTTCGAAATTCTGGAGCAACTACGGTAATTGAAGGATGTGATTCAAATGGTTGCGAATACATGACGGGTGGAACTGTAGTAATCTTAGGTGATGTCGGTGATAATTTTGCAGCTGGTATGACAGGGGGAATGGCATTTATCTATGACAAATCAAGAGAATTTGAAAAAAAAGTTAATGATGAATCTGTTGTATGGCAAAATGTAGAAACAGATTATTGGAAAACATTTCTTAAAGATTTAATCAAAGAACATTTTGAAGAAACTGGGTCTAATTTATCAAAAATGTTAGTTGAAAATTATGATGAAGAGTTAAAAAATTTTGTTCAAGTTTGTCCAAAAGAAATGTTAGGCAAGTTAAGTAATCCAATTAGTAATAAACAAGTTATTAAAGAAGTTAGTTAAATAATTAGTTTAAGCTCTTTTATTATTATTTTAAGCCATCTTTGACTTGATAAACTGTGATCACCATTATTAATAATAACTAATTTTTTTTTTGCTTTTTGAAATAGTTTTAAAATTTTTCTTGAATAAGAAACAGGCACTACCTCATCTTTTTGACCATGAACCATGGTAACATTTATTTTTGAATTTATTTTTTTGTTTAAAACCTTATTTTTTCTTCCATCTTTTATTAATTGAAAAGTAATTGGATATTCATAATTACCATGTTTCAATTGCAATATTCCTTTCTGAATAGTTTCAGACTTCATTTTTTTTGTGAATTTTTTCCACATCAAGTTTTCTAAAAATTCTGGTGCAGAGCCAATACCTAAAAATCCTTTTATTTGACTTTTAAATTTTTGAAATTGTTTAAGTGCTAACCACGCACCCATACTTGAACCAACGACAGTAAAGTCATTTTTCTTTACAAATTTTTTAATAAGAGTTGAAGTTTCATTACTCCATTTTGTAATATTGCCATTTGTAAATTTTCCTGATGATTTTCCGTGTCCAGAATATTCAAGAGCTAAAAAACTAAGTTTATTTTTTTTTGCAAATTTTAAAAAAGTATTTGGTTTTTTTCCCTCTAAATTAGACATAAAGCCATGTAAAAAAACAATAAAAGGAGCACCTTTGTGAATGTTGCAAATAAATCTTATTTTCTTACTTTTTGAGATTTTGTGATATTTGAAGTGAGTCATAATCGTTTATATGTTTATTCTAATATTATATAGTCATATCAAATGTCATCTAATTTAAAAGTTTTACAAGTTATACCAAAATTAGGTTATGGAGGAGCAGAAACAGGTTGCTATGACATCGCTCATTATTTGCCAGAAAATGATTGTGAATCTTATATTGTCACTAGTGGAGGAGAACTTCTTAAATTTATTGACAAAAAAAAAGTAAAAATAATTAAACTTCCTGTTCATAGTAAAAATCCACTTATTATTTTTATTAATTTTTTAGCTTTAGTTGCCATTATACTTATTAAAAATATTTCAATTATTCATGCTAGAAGCAGAGCTCCTGCTTGGTCATGTTTGTTTGCAGCCAAAATTACTGGCAGAAAATTCGTTACTACTTTTCATGGGACTTATAATTTTAGTAGTAAAATTAAAAAATTTTACAATTCTGTAATGGTTAGGTCTGATTTAATTATAGCAGGGTCTAATTTCATTTTTTCTCATATCAAAGAAAATTATACAAAGTATCTTGATGCTAAAAAAAAACTTTTAGTTATCTTCAGAGGAATTAATGTTGATTATTTTGAACCAACAACCAAATTAGATGTTGATGAAAAAAAACTATTAAAAAAATGGCAAATAGAAAAAGATAAAAAGATAATTCTTTTACCTGGGAGACTAACAGAATGGAAAGGACAAGAAGTTTTTATAGAAGCTATTAATTTAGTAAATATTGAACTTGGGTATCAGGCTTTTTACGCTGTAATACTTGGAAGTAATCAAGGTAGAGATCTATATAAAAAAAAACTTATCAGACTTACCGAGCAACATAGATTAAATAATCAGGTAAAATTTATAGATCATTGTGATGATATGGCTTTAGCTTACAAAGTTTCAGATATAGTGATATCAGCATCAATTGAGCCCGAGGCTTTTGGAAGAGTTGCTGTTGAAGCTCAATCGATGGAAAAACCAATAATTGCAAGTGATATTGGTGGGTCAAATGAAACTGTAATTGATGAAAAAACAGGTTTTTTATTCGAGTCTAACAACACAAAATCATTAAGTAAAAAAATTTTAAAAGTACTTTCTATGGATGAAGCATCATTACAATCGATAGGTAAAGAAGGAAGAAAAAACATAATTCAAAAATTTAATGTTGAAAAAATGTGCTTTTCTACTTATTCAGAGTATAAAAGAATATTAAATTAATGCCTATAATTACATTACCAGATGGAAATAACTTAACATTTCCAGACAAAGTTACAGGTCTAGATGTAGCTGAAAAAATTAGTAAGTCACTTGCCAAACAAGCTATGGTTATAAGCGTTGATGGTAATTTAAAAGATTTAGATTTCTTAATAGAAAAAGATTGTTCTATAAAAATTTTTACATCAAAAAATCCTGAGGGATTAGAAACTATAAGACACGATACAGCACATATATTAGCAATGGCTGTACAAGAATTGTTTCCAGGAACACAAGTTACTATTGGTCCAGTTATCGAAAGTGGTTTCTACTATGATTTCGCAAGAAAAGAACCTTTTACAGAAGATGATTTAGAAAAAATTGAAAATAAGATGAAAGAAATTGTGGATAGAAATGAAATCACAAAAAGAGAAGTTTGGGAGAGAAACAAAGCTATTTCACATTTTAAAGAAAAAGGAGAAACTTATAAAGCAGAATTAATTGAAGCAATCCCAGAAAATGAAGATGTGTCCATCTATTTTCATGGTGAATGGCATGACCTATGTAGAGGACCACATCTTTCTTCAACAGGTAAAATTGGAAAATTTTTTAAACTTACAAAAGTTTCAGGAGCTTACTGGAGAGGTGACTCTAATAATGAAATGTTGCAAAGAATATATGGTACAAGCTGGGCAACACAAAAAGATCTAGATGAATACTTGAAAAGAATAGAAGAAGCTGAAAAAAGAGATCATCGAAAACTTGGTAAAGAAATGGATTTGTTTCATTTTAGAGAAGAAAGTCCAGGCTCAGTATTCTGGCACGAAAAAGGTTGGGCTTTATTTCAAAAATTGATTAATTATATGAGAGGCAGACAAGATGCTGCTGGTTACAAAGAGGTTAATACACCAGAGATATTAGATAGACAATTGTGGGAAAAATCTGGTCATTGGGAAAAATACGGTGAAAATATGTACACATCAGAAACTCCAGACGAAAAAATATTTGCGATTAAACCCATGAATTGTCCTGGCCATATTCAGGTATTTAATCAAGGTTTGAAAAGTTATAGAGATCTTCCTTTACGTATAACTGAATTTGGAAAAGTACATCGTTATGAACCATCTGGAGCACTCCATGGTTTATTAAGAGTAAGAGCATTCACTCAAGATGATGCTCATATATTTTGTTCAGAGGACCAAATTACAAGTGAATGTTTAGAAGTAACTAATTTAATTTTAGATATTTATAAAGATTTAGGTTTTGAAAATGTAATTTTAAAATATGCAGATAGACCAGACGTAAGAGTTGGTGGAGATGAAGTTTGGGACAAAGCGGAGGCTTCATTACTTGAAGCAGTTAAAGCATCTAAGTTAGAATATAGTATTAATAAGGGTGAGGGTGCATTTTATGGTCCAAAAATTGAATTTGTACTAAGAGATGCAATTGGTAGAGATTGGCAGTGCGGAACTTTGCAAGTTGATTTGAATTTACCAGGAAGATTAGATGCTTCTTATGTTGATAAAGATGGAACTAAAAAAGTACCTGTTATGCTTCATCGTGCGCTATTTGGTTCTTTAGAAAGATTTATAGGAATCCTTATAGAAAATTATGCTGGCAAATTTCCTTTTTGGATATCTCCATTACAAACTGTTGTGATACCAATATCTGAAGAATTTGATGATTACGCTATTGAAGTATCAAAAAAAATTAAACAAGCAGGTATTAGTTCAAACGTTGATTTAAAAAAACATAATTTAAATTACAAAATAAGAGATCATTCATTAGCAAAAATACCTCTTTTATTAATTTGTGGTAAAAAAGAAGTTGACTCTAACTCGGTAACGATTAGAAGATTAGACTCGAACAAACAAGAAAATATGGATTTAAATTTATTCTTAAAAACTTTCTCTGCTTTAAATAAAGCATCCTCAAATTAAGTGGCAGATTTTAAACAAAATTACTTTCAAAGAAGAACAAAAGACAGAGGTCCTAGGTCTAACAATAGAATCTCATCTCCTGATGTTCAGGTTATAGCAAGTGATGGTGAAAATCTTGGTGTAATGAATACCAATGAAGCAATCTCAATGGCAAAAAATCAGGGATTGGATTTAATAGAAATAGCAGCTAATGCAAATCCACCTGTTTGTAAAATTATGGATATGGGTAAGTTTAAATATGATGCTCAAAAGAAAGCAAATATTGCAAAGAAAAAACAAAAAATTGTTTTATTAAAAGAAATTAAAATGAGACCTGTAACAGAAACTCATGATTATGATTTTAAGGTTAAAAATGCAAAAAAATTTATAGCCAAAGGGGATAAAGTAAAATTTACTGTAAGATTCAAAGGTCGTGAATTACAACATTCTCATTTAGGAAAAGAATTGATGGATAAGATCAAAGAGGACATGAAGGATATTGGTAAGGTAGAATTGCACCCTAAGTTTGATGGTAAGCAAATGATCATGGTAATTCAGCCTTTATAGGCCTTAATATAGGTTGTAAATTTATATCAATCTTTGTATAACACCGCAGAATTATGCCAAAATTAAAAACAAAAAGCTCAGCAAAAAAAAGATTTAAGATATCTGCTAAGGGTAAAGTAATGACTGCCCAAGCTGGCAAAAGACACGGCATGATTAAAAGAACGAATTCTCAAATAAGAAAATTAAGAGGCACAACAACTATGTCTAAACAAGATAGCAAAATTGTTAAATCATACATGCCCTACAGTTTAAGAGGTTAATAATGGCAAGAGTAAAAAGAGGCGTAACTAGTAAAGCAAAACATAAAAAAGTTTTAAAAGCTGTCAAAGGTCAATGGGGCAGAAGAAAAAATACAATCAGAGTCGCTAAGCAAGCAATGGAAAAAGCGATGCAATATGCTTATAGAGATAGAAGAAATAAAAAAAGAGATTTTAAATCTTTGTGGATACAAAGAATCAATGCTGGTGTTAGAGCTGAAGGCCTAACTTATTCCAAGTTCATTAATGGTCTTAGCAAATGTGGCATTACAATAGATAGAAAAATACTTGCAGAAATAGCTTACGATAGCCCTGAAGCCTTTAAAACTATTGTTCAAAAAGCACAATCTGCTTTAAATTAATCTTCACTATTGTTTTTCGCAGGTGAAGAAATAATCTCTTAAAATGTCAGATATTAAAAAAATCAAAGATGAATATCTTGCAAAGCTAAACGAGCAATTAGATTTAAATTTAATTAATCAAATAAAAACAGATTTATTTGGCAAAAATGGTCTGATCAGTAATCAATTTAAACAACTTGGAAAAATTCCAGAAGAAGAAAGAAAAAAATTTGCTTCAGATTTAAATATTATAAAAGATGAATTACAAAATTTAATTGCCTTTAAAATTGAAGAGATTGAAAAAAAAGAGATCAATCAAAAATTAGAAAAAGAAAAAATTGATATTACATTGCCTGAGCGTCCAGTCCCTCAAGGTAAGATACATCCTGTTTCACAAGTAATTGATGAGATCTCTTCTATTTTTTCAGAAATAGGTTTTAGTATTGAAGAAGGACCAGATGTTGAAAATGAATATAATAATTTTACAGCACTGAATACCCCTGACAACCATCCTGCAAGAGATATGCATGATACTTTTTATTTAGATGAGAAAAAAGAGCTGTTGTTAAGAACTCATACTTCACCAGTTCAAATTAGAACTATGTTAAACGACAAACCTCCTTTTAAAATAATTGCTCCAGGTAGAACTTACAGATCTGATAGTGATCAAACTCATGCACCAATGTTTCATCAAGTAGAGGGTTTACATATAGATAAAAATATTAATATGGGACATCTAAAAGGATGTTTAAATTATTTTATTAAAGAATTTTTTGAAGTTGATAAGATAAAAATGAGATTTAGACCTAGCCATTTTCCTTTTACAGAACCATCAGCCGAAGTAGATATTGGTTATGAAGTAAAAAATGGAAAAATAATTATTGGTGAGGGAGACAAATGGTTGGAAGTTTTAGGCTGTGGAATGGTTCATCCAAATGTGCTTAAAAATGTAAATGTTAATCCAGATGAGTTTCAAGGTTATGCATTTGGAATTGGAATAGATCGATTAGCAATGCTCAAGTATGGAATTAATGATTTAAGAGCCTTTTTTGATTGTGATTATAGATGGTTAAGTCAATTTGGATTCGACCCAATTGATGTACCTTCAAGTTATAGAGGTTTAAGCAGATGAAGATTACAACAGATTGGCTAAAAGATCATCTAGACACAGATTTTAATGAAAATCAGATAATAGATAAACTTACTGATGTTGGTTTAGAAGTTGAAAGTGTTGAAAAACAATCTGGTGAACTTGATAGTTTTGTAGTTGCAAAAATTATTAAAGCAGAGAAACACCCTAACGCAGACAGACTAAGAGTTTGCGATGTAGATATTGGATCGGGAAACCTTATAAAAGTTGTATGTGGAGCTCCTAATGCTAAAGATGGTTTAATTACAATTTATGCTCCACCTGGTGCGATTGTTCCAAAAAATCAAACGAAACTAGTAGTAAGTAAAATCCGAGGTGTTACCTCATATGGAATGCTATGTTCAGAGTCAGAATTAAACATATCAGATGAAAGTGATGGAATTACTGAACTTCCATTAGACAAATTTGAAAACAAAATTGGAAAAAGTTATTTTCCAAAAAACAATTCTAATGTGATTGATATATCGATTACTCCAAATCGAGCAGATTGTTTGGGAATACGTGGTATAGCTAGAGATCTGGCTGCTGCTGGCTCAGGGACATTAAAAAATTTAAAAGTAAATAAACTTTTACAAGAAGAAAAACAGACAGTTAATGTCAAAATTGAAGATGAGGAAGAACAAGCTTGTACAGTATTTGGTAGTTGTTTAATTACTGGAGTTAAAAATACTGAGAGTCCAGAATGGCTTAAGGAAAAAATCATTTCTATAGGTCAAAAACCAATTTCAGCTATTGTAGATATAACAAACTATGTAATGTTTGATTTAAATAGACCATTACATGCTTATGATGTTGGCAAAATTGATAAAGGAATAGTTGTTAGAAACTCAAAAAAAAATGAGACTTTTAAAGCTTTAGATAATAAGGATTATAAACTTGAAGATGGAATGTGTGTAATATCTGATGCCTCAGGTGTCCTAGGATTAGGAGGAATAATTGGTGGAACTAGATCAGGTACTGAATTAGATACAAAAAATGTATTAATTGAGTCAGCATACTTTTCTCCAAGATCGATTAGAAAATCATCAAAAATTTTGAATATAGATACAGATGCTAAATTTAGATTTGAAAGAGGAATAGACCCGTTATCAATTGAGCAAGGATTAGAAAAAGCTGCAGGCTTAATTAAAGAAATTTGTGGTGGAAAAATAAGTCAATTTGACGTTCAAAAAATCAAAGATTATAAAAAAGAATCTTTAAAATTTGACCCGTCTTTATTTGAAAAAGTTACAGGTATTAAGATTGAAAATTCAGAAATTGAAAAAATTTTAAATAAACTTGGATTTGAAGTTAAAGAAATCGAAAAATCATTTGAATTAAAAATTCCAACTTGGCGACCGGATATTTTTCAGTCAATAGATGTTGTGGAAGAACTAGTTAGAATCAAGGGTTATGATAAAATCAAACTGATTGAACCTAAAAAGATTCGAGAGAAACCAACATTAAATAAAAAGCAAAGATTATTTCATTTTTTACAAAGAGCTGTCGCTTCAAAAGGTTACTTAGAAGCTATTACATGGTCTTTTACTGATAGCAGGATTAACCAATTGTTTATTGAAAATAATAAAGAAATTAAAATAGTTAATCCAATAAGCTCAGATTTAGATGTTTTGAGAAGCTCAATTTTTTCTAATTTGATAATTCATTTAAATAAAAATTTAGATAGAGGATTTAAAGATTTATCAATATTTGAGATAGGTCCTGCATTTTTTGGTGAAAAACCAGGAGATCAGCAAACAGTAATTGGGGGGTTAAAATCTGGAAAATTTTCTAGACAAAATTGGTTAGAAAAAGAGAGATTAGTAGATGTTTATGACGTTAAAAGTGATGTTGTTCAAAGCTTAATGGAAGCAGGATATGATAAAGATAAATTGTATTTTGATACAGAAACACCAAATTATTATCATCCTGGAAAATCAGGTAGAGTATTTCTAAATAGGGGTAAAGAAAAAGTAGTAGCTTTTTTTGGTGATATTCATCCAAGTATTCTAAAAAAAATAGATATCAAAGTTGAAGCATTGGTAGGGTTTGAAATTTTTTTAGATAACATTAAGCAACCAAAAAAATCACTAAAAGATCAAAAAACAAATTTTAAATTTTCTGATTTCCAAAAATCTGAGCGAGATTTTGCTTTTATCCTAGATAAAGGGTTTCCTGTCCAAGAACTTATAGAGGTTATCTCTAATGTGGATAAAAATTTGATTAAATCAGTTAAAGTTTTTGATGTTTACGAAGGTAACAATATTCCAGAAAATAAAAAATCAATTGCTTTAAATGTAACCATACAGTCTTCTGAAAAAACCTTATCAGAAGATGATTTAAATAAGATAAATCAATCAATTATCTCTACAGTAGAGTCAAAAATAGACGCTAAAATAAGATCGTAGTAATGACAAACATTGATCACATTAGAAATTTTGCAATCATTGCTCATATTGATCATGGTAAATCAACAATAGCAGATAGAATTATTCATAGCTGTGGTGGATTGACTGAAAGAGAAATGAAGGCGCAGGTTTTAGACTCGATGGATATTGAGCGTGAAAGAGGTATTACAATCAAAGCTCAGACAGTAAAGCTTAATTACAAAGCCAAAGATGGTAAAAATTATATCTTAAATATTATTGATACACCAGGTCATGTAGATTTTAGTTATGAGGTTAGTAGATCTCTTTATGCTTGTGAGGGCTCGATTTTAATAGTTGATAGCACTCAAGGAGTAGAAGCCCAAACACTTGCAAATGTATATCAAGCTTTAGATATAGATCATGAGATAGTACCAGTTTTAAATAAAGTAGATCTTCCAGCTTCAGATTTAGATAGAACAAAAAAACAAATCGAGGAAGTAATAGGTATAGATACAGAAAGTGCAATTCCTTGTTCGGGTAAAACAGGAGAAGGCATTGACGATATTTTGGAACAAATTATTACAGCTTTACCTGGCCCAAGAGGTGAAAGTTTAGGAGATTTGAAGTGCTTATTAGTTGATAGTTGGTACGATACCTACTTAGGAGTCGTTATTCTAGTTAGAGTTATTGATGGAAAGATTTCAAAAAATATGAAAATTAAAATGATGTCAACTAATCAAGAATATATTGTTGAAAAAGTAGGTGTATTTACTCCAAAAGCTACAGATATCAACGAATTAAATGCTGGAGAAATAGGTTTTATAACAACTGGAATAAAAGTTTTATCAGAAACAAAAGTTGGTGACACTATATGTGATGCTGCAAAACCTTTAACAGAAGCGCTTCCTGGTTTTAAACCTAGTAAGCCTGTTGTTTTCTGTGGTTTATTTCCAGTAGATAGTTCTGAATATCAAAAATTAAAAGATGGTTTAGCCAAACTACAATTGAATGATGCAAGTTTTTCATTTGAGCCTGAATCATCTTCAGCATTAGGACTAGGTTTCAGATGTGGGTTTTTAGGATTGCTTCATTTAGAAATTGTTACAGAAAGATTAGAAAGAGAATTTGATGTAAACTTGTTAACAACAACTCCAGGGGTAGTATATAAAGTTTATATGAATAGTGGAGATATAATTGATCTCCAAAATCCATCAAGTTTACCAGATCCAACTTTAATTAAGTTAATTGAAGAGCCTTGGATAAAAGCAACAATAATTACCCCAGATGAATATTTGGGCTCAATTATGAAAATGTGCCAGGATAAAAGAGGAATACAAACCAATTTAAGTTATTCAGGAAATAGGGCTGTTGTAAATTATGAATTACCCTTAAACGAAGTAGTTTTTGATTTTAATGATCGTTTAAAATCTATGACAAGTGGATACGCTAGTTTTGATTATGAAATTATTGAACATAGAGAAGGAGATTTAGTAAAACTTGGAATTTTAGTTAATGCTGAGCCAGTGGATGCTTTAGCAATGATGATCCATAAAGATTTTGCTCAAAGAACTGGAAGAGAAGTTTGTGAAAAACTAAAAGATTTAATACCAAGACATAATTTTATGATACCTGTTCAAGCTGCAATTGGAGGAAAGATAATAGCTAGAGAAACTATTAAAGGTTTTAAAAAAGATGTTTTAACTAAAATTCATGGTGGTGGAGCTACAGACCGAAAAAGAAAACTTCTTGAAAAACAAAAAAAGGGTAAGGCTAGATCAAAACAATTTGGAAGAGTAGAAATTCCTCAGGAGGCATTTATTGGTGTTCTCAAGATTTCAAAAGAAAAATAATTGGAGAGGTGGCCGAGTGGTTGAAGGCGCACGCTTGGAAAGCGTGTAAAGGAGCAATCCTTTCATGGGTTCGAATCCCATTCTCTCCGCCATCAAATAAGCCTTTATTTATAGTATTAATTAACCCATTTTGACTCAATTAAGTGAAGATAAATCAGCATTTTTTATAAAAAATGTTATAATTTTTTTTTCCAAAAATTTAAAAAATGACAAATAAAAATACATATCAAGCAGACTCCATTAAAGTTTTAAAAGGTCTTGAAGCGGTTAGAAAAAGACCAGGAATGTATATTGGTGATACAGATGACGGAACTGGTTTGCATCATATGGTTTATGAAGTTGTTGATAACTCTATAGATGAAGCTTTAGCAGGCCATTGTAAGAATATTAATGTAAGAATTAATCCAAATGGAACCATCACAGTTAATGATGATGGCAGAGGAATTCCTGTTGATATGCATAAAGGAGAAAAAAAATCAGCAGCAGAAGTTATCATGACACAACTACATGCTGGTGGTAAATTTGATCACGACTCATACAAAGTTTCAGGTGGGCTACATGGAGTTGGAGTTTCAGTTGTTAATGCTTTGTCAGAGTCATTACAATTAGAGATAAGTAGAGATGGAAAGAAACATTTTATAGAATTTAAAAATGGTGAAGCAAAAGCACCATTGAAAGTTACTGGAAAATCTAAAGAAACTGGTACACAAATAACATTTTTGCCATCAAAAGAAATTTTTTCCTCTATAAAATTTAGTGCAAATATTCTTATAAAAAGAATGAGGGAGTTAGCATTCTTAAATAAAGGTATTAAAATAATTTTTACAGATGCTAGTTTAAAAAAAGAGAAAGTATCCGAGTTTAAATTCGATGGTGGTGTACTTGAGTTTGTAGATTTTCTTGATGAAAAAAGAGAAAAACTACAAAATAAAAATGGGAATGATTTATTTAAAAAACCAATTTATATAGAAGGAAAAAAAGATAACATCGAACTTGAGTGTTCTTTAAAATGGAATGGAAGCTATGCTGAAGATATTTTTCCTTATACTAATAATATTTATCAAAAAGATGGTGGAACCCATTTACTAGGTTTTAGAAGCGCATTAACTAGAGTTGTTAACAAATATGCAAATGAACACAATTTACTCAAGAAAAATAAATTGGCGATCTCAGGAGATGACATTAAAGAGGGACTAACGTGTGTACTATCTACTAAAATTCCTGATCCCAAATTTTCATCTCAAACAAAAGATAAACTAGTTTCATCAGAAGTAAGGATGATTGTAGAAACTGTTGTAAATGAAAAATTATCTATATGGTTTGATCAAAATCCATCAGTTGCTAAAATAATTTTAGCAAAAGTTATTCAAGCTGCAATGGCAAGAGATGTAGCTAGAAAAGCGCGAGAAAATGTAAGAAGAAAAGGTGCCTTGGAATTGAGTGGCCTTCCTGGAAAACTGGCTGATTGCCAAATAGGAAAACAAGATGGTACAGAATTGTTTATTGTAGAGGGTGACTCAGCGGGTGGATCAGCTAAACAAGGTAGAAATAGATCCAATCAAGCAGTTTTACCTCTTAGAGGTAAAATTTTGAATACTTATGTTGAGGATTTAGCAACTAAAAAGAATGGCAATGGTGATAGCTCAGAACAACAAAGAACTAAAGCTTTGTCAAAAATGATATCATCCAATGAAATAGTTACTTTAATTAATGCATTAGGTTTAGATCCAAAGGTTCAAGAAATAGATTTAAAAGATCTTAGATATGGAAAGATTATTATTATGACGGATGCTGATGTAGATGGATCCCATATCAGAGCCCTTCTATTAACTTTTTTTAATAATAAACCATTTAATAAATTGATTGAAAATGGACATGTATATTTAGCCCAACCTCCATTATTTAAAATAAATAAAGGAACAAAAGGAATATATATTAAAGATGAAAAAGAATTAGAGGATTATATTGTTAATAATAACAAAGAGTTGAAAAAATTAAAAAGAGGATCAAAAGAGTTTGTAAAAGAATTAGATTTAGAAAAATCAAAAATGAATATTCAAAGGTTTAAAGGATTAGGAGAGATGAACCCAGAAGAGTTGTGGAGCACAACGCTTGACCCTGAAACAAGAAATCTTTTACAAGTACAGTATTCAAAAGATCTTAAGAAAGATCAAAGTTTAATACACACTTTAATGGGAAATGATGTTGCTCTGAGAAAAGATTTTATAATTTCTAACGCAATTAATGTACAAAATCTAGATATTTAATAATGAAGTTCTTTGAAACTTCAAAATATCATTTTTTTAAAAAATCAACTTATATTAGTTTAAGATGGATTGGTATTGTTGGACAATTAATATCAGTTAACTTTGTCTATTTTTTTTTAAATTTTGATTTTAATTTTATCGTTTGTAACTTAATAATATTTTTGGGGATTTTAAGTAATCTATTTTTAATCTTTATATATAAAAAAACACAATTATCAGATAGGTCAGCTTTTATCTTTTTAGTAATAGATATTTTGCAACTAGGTGCTCTGCTTTATTTAACAGGAGGAGTAGCTAATCCATTTAGTATCTTTTTATTAATACCAAGCATTTTTTCATCATCAAATCTAAGTTTTAAAACTAATTCTTTATTAGTATTGCTTACAGTGTTCATAATTTTTATACTTACATTTTATTCATTAGAATTACCGTCCCCAATTAGTGATCATTTTCATGTTAGTGAATACTATTTTTACTCAATTCCAATAGCTTTAATAATTGCTTTGATTTTTTTAAATTATTTAGCAATGTCATTTGGAACACAATCTAGATTAAGAAGAGAAGCATTAGCAAAAATGGAAGAAGTGATGGCTACTGAACATGAGCTTTTATCTTTAGGAGGTCAGGCCGCTGCAGCAGCTCATTCACTAGGAACCCCTTTATCTACAATTAAGATTATTGCTCATGATTTAGAGAAACAATTTAAAAATCAAGATGATATTAAAAAAGATATAGAATTGCTGTCTAGTCAGGTAGAAAGATGTAATGAAATTTTAAAACGATTAACCTTAAATCCTGTAGAAGAAGATGATTTCATTGATAAAGATCTTTCTATGAAAGATTACTTAAGTGAAATTATATCTTCATTTAAAGAGATTAGCCAAAAAAATTTTATTTTTAATCATGATCAATTTTCAAATCTAAAAAAAATAACCAAATCTATAGAAATAGTATATGGCCTTAGAAATTTTATTGGAAATGCCAATAAATTTTCAAAAGAGGCAATTTATATAAATTTAAAAAGTGATAGTGAAATTACAGAAATTACTATTGAGGATGATGGCAATGGCTATCCAAAAGATGTTCTATCAAAAATTGGAGAACCATATTTAAGGTCAAAAGATCTCACTGAAAAATCAAAAGCAGGTTTGGGGTTAGGTTTATTTATTGGAAAAACACTTTTAGAAAAAAATTTTGCCTCAATCAATTGTAGAAACTCAAAAACTAGAAGTGGTGCAGAAGTGATTATTAAATGGAAAAATAAAGATTTATTTAATATTTAATGAAATTTTTTTTTAGTTTCAAACAAAGAGCTTAATTGAGATATCATAACATCCCCTAATTCATTTACATCAGTGATTTTTATTGCTTTATCATAATATCTTGAAACATCATGACCAATACCAATTGCTAAAACTTCAATTTCAGTTTTGGTTTCTATGAATTTAACCATCTTCTTGAGATGTTTTTCTAAAAAATCCCCGGAATTTACTGAAAGAGTGGAATCATCTACTGGAGCACCATCAGAAATTACCATCATAATTTTTCTTTCTTCTTTTCTCTTCTTGATTCTATTGTAAGCCCAAGAAATAGCTTCTCCATCAATGTTCTCTTTTAATAGACCTTCTTTCAACATTAGTCCTAAATTATTTTTAGCTTGTCTCCAGTGAGTATCAGCTCCTTTGTAAATTATATGTCTTAAATCATTTAGTCTTCCAGGAGTTTTGGGTTTTAAATTTTTATTCCAAAGCTCTCTACTTTGTCCACCTTTCCAATTTTTTGTTGTAAATCCTAAAATCTCAACTTTAACCGAGCACCTCTCTAAAGTTCTAGATAATATATCTGCACATATTGCAGCTATCGTAATAGGTCTTCCTCTCATTGATCCAGAATTATCGATTAATAAAGTTACTATTGTATCTTTAAAATCTAAATCTTTTTCTTTTTTAAATGATAGTGAATTATATGGGTCCATAATAATTCTTGGTAACTTTGAACTATCAAGTAACCCTTCTTCTAAGTCAAAATTCCATGCCCTATTTTGCTTTGCTAGCAACTGTCTTTGTAGTTTATTGGCAAGTTTGGTTATTACATCTTGAAACCCTACTAGTTGCTGGTCTAATGTTTTACGAAGTTTTGCTGCTTCATCTGTATTTTCTAATTTCTCGGCTTTTGTTATTTCATCATATTGAGTTGTAAAAACTTTGTAATCTAAATTAATATTATCAAGAGTTTTTTGAACAATTTGTTCTGAGCTTTGTTCATCTGACTCAGTGTCTGAAAGTTGTTCATCTAGATTAAATTCATCAACATTATAATCAGCGTCTAAACTGGCTTGGGTTTCCTGATCATTATTCTCATCTTTATTATCCTCTTTATCTTTGTCCTGATCATCATTTGAGGGATTGTCTTGCCCTTGATCTTGATTCTCTTCTTTTTTTTCTTCATCCTCTTCACTTTGAAAAATATCCATTTCTTCCAAAATTTGAGAAAATCTTGAGCTATAGTTCTCTTGATTTTCTAAATTATCTTCTAAAAATTTTTTATGTTTTTCTACTGATTGTTCAAAGTCTTTTTCCCAAAAATTTAACATTTTTGTTGTTAATGGGTTTAATTTTATTTGATGAAAGTTTTTTAGCATATATAGCTCAAAGGCTTCTGTTACAGACACATCTTCTTTCGTTTTTAATTGGTCTTTTCTTTTTGTATTAATTATGTGTGAGTAATTTTGATGAAAATTTTTTTCAATCCCTTTAAGCATTTTGCCACCTAATACTTCATACCTTATTTTTTCTGCTATATTGTATAGAGATCTTGAGGATGTATTAGATGGTAGATTTTTTCTATAAATAGCATCATTGGAAAATTTTTTTTTTAAAGCAGAAGAATCAGTTTCAGCACGTAATTTAATAAAATCACTTGGCTTAGTTAGATTGTCAATTTCAATTAAATTTAAATCTTTTTTTTTATCATTTTCTGATGATTTATCTTTAAAATCAAAATCATCTGAAATTACTTTTGCCGTCGAAGTTAATGCAATTCTAAATTTTTCTTTTAAACTAGTTATCCTATCACTCATTTAAATTTGAATATTCATCAACGACTCAGGTAGCTCTTCACCAAAGCATCTTTGATAATATTCTGCGATAGTATTTTTTTCAATTTCATCACACTTGTTAAGGAAAGTTACTCTAAAAGCATAACCTGTATCTTTAAAAATCTCTGAGTTTTCGGCCCAATGCATTACAGTTCTTGGACTCATAACTGTTGAAATGTCACCTGCAATAAATCCTTTTCTTGTCAAGGAAGCTACTTTTATCATATTAGCAACTTTTTCCTTACCTTTTGCATTGTTTAGATTTTTATTTTTTGCCAAAACTATATCTAATTCTCTTTCAAGGCCAAGATAGTTAAGCGTTGTTACGATATTCCATCTGTCCATTTGACCCTGGTTTATCTGTTGAGTACCATGATAAAGACCTGTGGTATCACCCAATCCAACAGTATTAGATGTAGCAAATAATCTAAAAAATTTATTCTGTTTAATAACTTTATTTTTATCAAGAAGAGTAAAGTTACCTTCGGCTTCCAAAACTCTTTGAATTACAAACATTACATCTGGTCTACCAGCATCATACTCATCAAAAACAAGTGCAACTGGATTTTGTATAGACCATGGCAAAATACCTTCGTTAAATTGTGTAACTTGTTTTCCATCTTTAAGAACTATTGCATCTTTTCCTATCAAATCTATTCTACTAACATGGCTATCTAAATTTACTCTTATACAGGGCCAGTTTAACCTAGCAGCTATTTGTTCTATATGAGTTGATTTTCCTGTGCCATGATATCCTTGAACCAAGACTCTTTTATTGTAGGCAAATCCAGAAATAATTGCCATTGTAGTGTCTCTATCAAATTTGTAACTTTTGTCTATTTCAGGAACGTACTCATTTTTTTTTGAAAAGGCATCTACTTCCATTTCAGAGTCGATTCCAAAAGTCTGTTTTAATGAAACTTTTATATCAGGTTGAATGTTAAGATTTGGTGTCAATTTTATCTCTATAAGTATTTTTAAGCTGCGTATAAGCTAAAGTAATTAATTTAAGTTTTTCTTCATATTTTTTATTACCAGCATTTATATCTGGGTGATATTTTTTGACAAGCAATTTGAACTTATCTTGGACTTTTGTCCACTTCAATCCTACAGAAATTCCCAATATACCAAAGGCTTTAATATCTTTGTGATTAAATTTAAATTGACGCATATGATCATAGTCACCGTTAATTTTATCTTTATCTAATTCATCTCTTAAAGTGTTATTCCAAAGAACTTTGAAGAAATTATCAGAAGAGCTGAAGCTTTGTGTGGGTTTATGCCAAATCATATCTGATTTTAAGAAATCTAAAACTTGATCATCATTCATTCCTGAAAAATAATTCCAATTTTTATTGAATTCTTTCACGTGCTCTAGACAAAGCATTCTATATTTTTTACTATTATCTTTTTCAACAGGAGCTCTGTAATCACCAATTTCATTACAATTATTCCAGTCGCAAATATTTTTCATGATGTATAATAAGTTAAGTTTATGGATATAAATGAGTTAATTGCAATTGTAAAAAAGAAACTTACTGATCAAATTGATATTGGCAGTATTGAAATAGAGGATAAGTCTTTTCTTCATAAAAATCATTCAGGCAATCAAGAGGGGAAGTATCATTTGAAAATTATTTTGATTTCAAGTGAATTGAAGGCCTTGAATAGAATTGAAAGTAATAAAAAAATCTATAAAATTTTGGATAAAGAATTAAAAGAGTGTATTCACTCAATACAAATATTAATTTCTTAATTCACTTTTTAGAAACTCAGACAAATTATTTTTTTCGTATTCTCTATTAATAATTGGATGTCCTATTTTTTTTAGTAAAACTAAATTAATTTTATGTGAATTGTTTTTTTTATCCTTAGTCATAAAAGATAATATTTTTTTTAAATCTTTAATTTTAAAAAATTTTTTTATTTTTGATGGCAAATTTGCTTTTGAAATATGCATTAAGATTGAGTCACAGTCTTTTTTTTGAATTAAATTATTTTTTAAACTAAAATTTAATGCACTTTGCATACCAAGTATTACAGCTTCACCATGATTAAGTTTTTTTGAATAACCTAAAGAAGCTTCATAAGCATGAGCAAATGTATGACCAAAATTTAATATTTTTCTTAGCCCTTTTTCGTTTTCATCTTTCTCCACGACATTTTTTTTTATTTTACAACTTTCGTATATAGCTTTTTCAATAAATGGAGATGAAAGTTTTAAAATTTTATCACTGTTTTTATCTAAAAAATTATAAAAACTTTTATTAGCTATTAATGAATGTTTTAAAATTTCACCATAACCACAAATTAATTCTCTTTTTGGTAATGTTTTTAAAAATTTAACATCTGATATAACTAAGTTGGGTTGATAAAAACTTCCGATTAAGTTTTTTCCATATTTAGAGTTTACCCCTGTTTTTCCACCAATCGATGAGTCGACCTGAGATAATAGAGTGGTTGGAATATTGATAAATTTTAATCCTCTTTTAAATAGACTAGCTGCAAAACCACTTATATCACCTGTAATTCCTCCTCCGATAGATATAACGCAATCTTCTCTTGAAAAATTTTTGTCAAGTAAGGTATCTAAGATTTTATTAACACTACCAAAATTCTTGTTAATTTCATTTGCTTTAAAAAAATGAACATAAATTTTTTTTGTATGAAGAGATTTTTTTATCTTTGAAATAAATTGCTTAGAGATATTTTTGTCAATAATGAGTAAACATTGTTTAAAATTAATTGAGTTTTCTTTTAAAATTTTCGATACATTGGCTACTAAATTAGAACCAATAATAATTGAATATTTTTGAGTTTTGGTATTAATTTTTAATTTAGTGAGCTTCATAATTACTTAAAACTTTTTTAACAATTTCACTTTTAGACATTTTATCACATTTAATTTCATATAATGCTTTAGAATAAATGTTAGATCGTTTTTTTATTAAATCAATCAATTCATTTTCTGTTGCATTGAAAGCGAGGGGTCTTTTTTTGCTATTTTTAATTCTATCTAATAATATTTCATGATTCCAGTTTAGCCAAAAAGAAACATGGTTTTTGAGAATTTCTTTTCTAATAACTTTGTTCACAAATGCCCCTCCACCAAGAGATACCACAATTGAATTCGTTTTTAATACTCTAAGAGTTATTTTTTCCTCACATTTTCTGAAATAATCTTCACCTTTTGTTTCAAATATTTTTGATATCGATACACCCAACTCTTTTTCAACCTCCTTATCTACGTCTATGAATTCAACTTTTAATTTTTTTGCAACTAGCGAACCAATAGAGCTCTTTCCAGATCCCATCATACCTAAAAATACAAGATTTTCTTTTGATTTCATAAGTTTCTTTATTGAAAAAACACAAATATGTCTTAATTTGAAATTAATTAAAACTATATGCAATTCAATCAAAATACAAGTTCAGGCAAAGCCAATATCATTGGTATAATTATTAAAACCATAATTAGTCTTGCAGTTATTTTGGGAGTTGCTTTTTTTATAAGTAAAGTTGATTTTCCAGCTCCAAAAAAAGAAATAGAAAAAATTATTCCAAATGAAAATTTTAAAATTGTTAAATAAGAAAAATTTATCAATTATAATTATTTCTCTACTGTTACCTTTATTTTCAACTGCAGAAGAAAAACCTGTAGATATTTGGAATATAGATAAGCAAGAAACTGAGACTATTTCAGAAGAAAATTTATCCTCAGGAAACTCTGAAAAAAAATTTCAAAGTAATATTTATAAAATGCAAGTTGATAAAAATCAGGACTCTATAATGTTGGACAGTGATTTAACATCTAAAACGATAAAAATAGCAGGTTTGTATGATCCACAAGATTATGGCTTAAGTATAGATATGTGGACAAATTCTGATGGTTCAACATTAAAAAAGCTTTTTAAAAATATTGATAGGCATGATCTTTCAAAAGATGCTTCTGAAATTTTAAATATTTCATTATTAACAAATGCTTATTATCCAGATCAAAATATTACAGATAAAGATTTTATTGAATTCAAAACAAGATGGCTTATTAAAAATTCTGATTTAGAATTAATTGAAAATTATCTTATTAAGAATCAAATTTCAAACCAACATCCAGAACTCATGAAATATATAGTTGATAGATATTTATCTAAATCGGATGTTAAGAAGTCATGTGAAATCTTTTCTAAAATTAAAGAACCTTTAGAAAATGAGTATTTATCAAGATTTAATTTATACTGTTTAATTAATTATGGAAAAAATGAGGAAGCTCAATTAATTTTAGACTTAAAAAAAGAACTAGGTTTTGAAAATGAATACTATGAAAATAAGATTAATTATTTATTTGGATATTTAGATGAAGCGAATAAGGATGTTTCGGAAAATTCTATTTTAGATTTTCATTTAGCTCATCGAACAAATCCAGATTTTGCATATGAACCAAACAAAGATACGCCCAAGTTGATATGGAAGTATTTATCATCATCTAACTTATTATATAAAATTCAAGATGTAGAAATTACAGATATAGAAAAAATTTCAACCATTGAAAGAGCCACACATGATAAAAATTATTCAGAAGAAAAGTTATTTGAATTTTATCTAAGATTTCAATTTAATATAAATCAGCTTTTAAATACAAAAGAGTCTTATAAATCTCTTTCTTCCATCGAAGGTAAAGCTTTAGTGTATCAAAGATTACTTTTATCAGAAGAGCCAAAACTAAAACTTCAATTAATAAAAATCCTAAAAGATATTTTTGAGTCTGAAGGTATAGGAAACGCTTTTGATGAAGAGCTCAAAAAATTATTAAAAGAGATTGATGAAGCAGATGTCCCTTCAAATTTTACTACTTTTTATAAACAACATGCGACAAATGATAAAATCATTAATAAAAAAATTAAATATAACAACAAAGTATTACACCAATCTAAATTGATAAATTACTTTAATGGAGATTATGCAAAATCAAAAATTGAAGAAGATTTAAATAAGTTTTTAAAAAAGATAAAAAAAGATAAAAAATACTTTCTATCCAAAAAAGATATAATTTTTCTTGAGGCTTTAAAATCAGATGGAATTGAGATCCCAAAAAAATATAAAAATTTATATACAATTAATAAATCAGAGATGCCTTTAGATATTCAAAAAATGATTGATAATGAGGAAATTGGAGCTGCATTACTAAGAATTACAGAAGTTATTGGACCAGAAAAAATTGAAGATATAGATGATGATACAGTTTATTTTATAATTAATACACTTAACCAATTAAATACTGATTTAATTAGAAATAAACTTTTGTTAAAAATTCTTCCTTTAAAAGTTTAGAAATTATAATAAAATAATCTGTAATGACTGTGAAAACTATAGTAACCGAACCAAATAAAATACTTAGACAGATTTCAAAACCTGTTGATAATGTTGGTAAGGAAGAACAAGATCTAATGGATGATATGTTGGAAACGATGTATGATGCTAATGGCATAGGTCTTGCAGCAATTCAAATAGGTATCCCAAAAAGAATTATTGTAATGGATATAGCTAAAGATGAAAAAAGAGAACCTAGATATTTTGTTAATCCAGTTATTGTAAATAAAGATCCAATTAAAAAAACACATGAAGAAGGGTGCTTATCTGTACCAGAACAATTTGCAGAAATAGATAGACCCAGTAAATGTGAAGTAGAATATCTTGATTATAATGGGAAAAAACAATTGTTGAAAGCTGAAGGCTTGCTTGCAACATGTATTCAGCATGAAATGGATCATTTAGAGGGAATATTATTTATTGATTATCTATCAAAATTAAAAAGATCCATGATTATAAAAAAGCTATCTAAATTAAAATCGAATACCGCAGTAATTTAATTGATGGCAAAAAAGATAGTTTTCATGGGTACACCAATGTTTGCTGTGCCTATTTTAAAATCATTGTATCAAAATGGTTATCCAATATCAGACGTATATACACAACCTCCTCAAAAATCACAACGTGGACAAAAAATTAATAAATCACCCATACAAGGGATTGCCGAAACGTTAAGTTTAGATTTTAGAATTCCAAAATATTTAAAAGATAATAGTGAAGAATATGATTACTTTAAAAGTATAGAGGCTGATCTTGCAATAGTTGTTGCTTATGGACAAATCATTCCTAAAGAATTTTTAAGTTTAACTAAAAAGGGATTTATTAATATCCATGCATCTTTATTGCCAAAATGGAGAGGTGCAGCGCCCATACAAAGATCAATAATGAATCTTGATAAAGAAACAGGTATTAGTGTTATGAAAATAGCTGAACAACTTGATACAGGCCCAGTCTGCAATACTTATAAAATAAATTTAGAAAATGATTTAAATGCAAGTGATATAGCTGACAAACTATCATTAATAGCAGCTGAGAAGATATTAGATAATGTGGATAATATTTTGGAGGATAAAGCAAGTTTTATTGATCAAGATCATTCAAAAGCAACGTATGCATCTAAAATTCAAAAAGCTGAAGGTGAAATTAATTGGAATGATGAAGCAAGAATTATTATTGGAAAAATAAATGGTTTATATCCTGTGCCAGGTGCTTTCTTTATATACAAAGGTGAAAGATACAAAATTTTAAAAGCGGATATTGGTAATGGGATTGGAAAGCCAGGGGAAATTGTTTCTGATTACTTAGAGGTTGTTTGTGGTGACAAGCAAACAGTAAAGATTAAAGAGATCCAAAGACAAGGAAAAAAGCCTCAAAATATTGGTGAATTTATGCTTGGTTCGCAAATAAAAAAAGGTGCAATTATATAAATGGCCAGGTATCAATTACTTATTGAATATGTGGGCACAGATTTTAGAGGGTGGCAAATTCAAAAAAAAGGATCGACTATTCAAGGACTTATTCAAGAAAAACTCACAAAACTTCTAAAAGAAAAAATAATTTTAAATGGTTCAGGCAGAACTGATACTGGTGTACATGCCATTGAACAGTCTGGTCATTTTGATAGTAAAAATGAGATTATAGATTTAACAAAGTTTTTAAAATCAATTAATCATTTTTTAAATGATAAAGGTGTGGCTATTAAAAAAATAAGAAAAAGAAGTAATAAATTCCATTCGAGATTTTCTGCAAAACAAAGGATTTATAAATATATAATCTTTAATCAGATAAGTGCTCCTGTAATTGAAAAAAAGAGAGGATGGCACGTAAGAAAACAATTAGACTTAGATTTAATTAAAAAAGGAGCTAAGAAATTAGTTGGAACTCATGATTATTCTACTTTTAGATCTTCAAGTTGCCATGCAAAAAGTCCTATTAAAACAATCAAATCAGTGAAAATTAAATCATCAAAAAATAGAATAGAAATAGAATTTAAGTCACAATCTTTTTTACAACAACAGGTCAGATCTATGGTTGGTTGTTTAAAATATTTAGGTGAAAAAAAATGGGATTTAAAAAAATTTAATAAAGTTTTTAAATCGAAGAGAAGAATTCTTTGTGCTCCACCAGCTCCACCTGAGGGCCTTTTTTTAATGAGAGTTATTTATTAATTTATTTTTGTTTTTCATGGCAAATTTTTTATTAATTCGCCATCTTGACTCTGCTCTTACTATATACCCACAACAATTTTTAGATTTACATTTACACGGAAATTGTTTGTAATTTTCATCATAACCAAAACCATAATCACAAGTAAGTTCTTCACCTCTTTTAATATCTCTTATAGCTTTCACCCATAATTTCAAACCTTTACCATCATAGTCACAATTATTACTACATGAATGATTTATTAATCTTGCAGTATTCCATGAAAAATCACCATCAAGGTCGTATTTGTTATTGATTGTAAATAAATATATAGGTTTGCTATTATCGTATTTATCAGACTCTTCCGTTTGTTTTTTGGTGATCAATTTACCTATGTAATCTATTATTTTTGTACCTTCTTTAATATCTTTAGTAGCGTATAGACCTCTACCTTTTTTATCGATGTCTGACTTTTTAATTCTATAAGCTTTCATACAAGTTTTTTAGAGTTTATATTTGAATTATCAATTAAATTCTATCAAAGCATCCACATGTCTTTTAGCGCTATCTTGAAGAGCTTTAAGGTCATAGCCACCTTCAAGAATTGAGACCACATTTCCATTACACATTGATTTAGAAATTTCTAATGTCCTTTTTGTTAAATGATAAAAATCTTCTGAACTCAACCTTAGCTGGGCTAATGGATCATCAATATGGGCATCAAAACCCGCAGAAAATAATAAAAATTCAGGTTTAAACTCTTTCAATTTTTTTAAAACATTTTCATATGCGTTTAGGTATTCTTCAGCAGTAGTGCCAGCTTTAAGCGGTATATTTAAAATATTATTAAATTTACCTGTTTCTTTTTCAGAACCAGATCCAGGATAGTAAGGATATTGATGTGTTGAAATATATAACACTTTTTTATTATCATAAAAAATATCTTGAGTTCCATTTCCATGATGAACATCAAAATCAATAATTGCAACTTTACTATAATTATATTTTTCAATTAGATAGTTAGCGCCAACTGCAACATTGTTGTATATACAAAATCCCATTGCCTTATCCTTTTCTGCATGATGCCCAGGTGGCCTTACAGCACAAAAAGCATTTTTAAATTCTTTCTGTTGAACACCATCTATAGCTGTAATTATTGATCCCACAGCATCTTTTGTTGCCTCTTTACTTCCGGGCGAGACAACCGTGTCTCCATCAAGAAAAGCCAAGCCATTTTCTGGAAATGATTTACTTACATGATCAATATATCTAGAAGAATGTGTGTTAACTAAAAAGGATTGATCAAATTTTGCTGGTTTTTTCCAAATTAATTTTTTGTTATCAATTTTTTTAAAGTTATCAATAATAGCTGTAACTCTATCTATTTGTTCTGGATGTCCTTCGCCTGTGTTATGATTTTGATAAGTATCAGAGGTAACTAGACCTGTTTTCACTTAAAATAATTTTGTAAAATATTTGAGTAGATCAAAGTAAGTTTTTTTAAGTCTGACAATGAAACAGCCTCATCTACTTTATGCATTGTTTTACCTACCAAACCAAATTCTAAACAGGGAGCTATTTTTCTAATAAATCTTGCGTCAGAAGTACCACCAGTTGTTGACAATTGAGGTTTAATTTTTGTAATTTTTTTAATGATATCTCTAATCATAAAAGTTGTATTATTTGGTTTTGTAAGAAATGCTTCTCCAGAAACACTATAGTCAATTTTATATTTTGATTTATTTTTTAAACTTATTGTTCTTATAATTCTATCAATTTTCTTTTTTATAGAACTTGAGGTGTGTTTGTTATTAAATCTAATATTAAATTTAGCATTAGCCAAGCCTGGAATTACGTTATCTGCAGAATTATCAATATCTATTTTAGTAATTTCAAGGTTTGTAGGTTGAAAATTTTTTGTGCCATTATCAAATTTAATCTTTTTTAGTTCATTTAAAATTTGCACAAGTGCAGTTGATGGATTATTTGCTCTTTGCGGATATGCTACATGACCTTGAACACCTATAATTGAAAGTCTACCAGTCATACTTCCTCTTCGCCCTATTTTAATCATTTCACCTAATTTATTTGGATTTGTAGGTTCACCCACTAAGCAAAAATCTATTTTTTCTTTTTTCTTTTTTAAGTAATCGACTACTTTTTTAGTCCCATTGATTGCTGCTCCTTCTTCATCTCCTGTAATTAAAAGACTAATAGAACCATTAAATTTTCTTTTATTATCAACAAAATTACTCACTGCAGAGACAAATGCTGCGATCGAACTTTTCATATCATTAGCACCTCTTCCAATTAAGTGTCCTTTTTTAACAGAGGGTTTAAATGGGTTTACTGTCCATTCTTTTAAATTTCCAGCAGGCACAACATCTAGATGACCTGCATAACAGAAATTTGGACCTTGATTACCAAGTCTTGCGTAAAGATTTTTTACTGGTTTGCTGTTCTTCTCTTTAAACTCTAAAATTTTAGTTTTAAATCCAAGTATTTTAAGTTTTTTTTCTAAAAACTTCATTATTCCAGCATCAATAGGTGTTACTGTTGGAAATTTAATTAGCTCCTTAGCTAATTGAAGTTCATTAATTGAAGCCATAAATCTATTCTCTCAAAAGATCGTTTACAGAAGTTTTAGATCTTGTTTTTTCATCAACCTGTTTAATAATGACTGCACAATAAAGAGATGGGGCAGAGGCATTATTTTTGTCAGGTAATGATCCAGGTACTACCACAGAATAAGGAGGAATTTTTCCATAAGTTATTTCTCCAGTTTTTCTATTTACTATTTTAGTAGATTGACCTATGTACATTCCCATACTTAAAACAGATCCTTCTCCAACGATAACACCCTCAACAACTTCTGACATTGCTCCAATAAAACAATTGTCTTCAATAATAGTTGGTAATGCTTGGGCTGGCTCTAACACTCCGCCAATTCCACTTCCTGCAGAGATATGACAATTCTTTCCAATTTGGCAACAACTACCAGCACGACTAAAAGTATCCATCATAGTGCCTTCATCGATATATGCTCCAATATTTACATAGCATGGCATTAGCACTGCATTTTTACCAACAAAAGATCCTTTTCTAACTGGAGAGTTGGGTACCATTCTAAATCCAGCTTTTTCATGATCTTCTTTTGTCCAACCAGCTGTCTTACCTTTTAATAAATGAGCTTTATCGTACCAGCTACTATAAGGTCCATTTAAATTTTCCATTGGATAAATTCTAAAGCTTAACATAATAGCTTTTTTAATATGTTGATGGGTAACCCATTCCCCATTAATTTTTTCCGCAACTCTAACTTTACCACTATCTAAATCATCAATCATTTGATTGATGGTATCTTTTAAACTTTGTTCAGAATCTTGGTTTACGTTATCTCTATTTTCCCACGCATCATTTATTATTTTTTCGATATCACTCATATTTTTTATTTAGATAGTTAATTTAATTGTTCTTTAATATATTAATTTCTTGAAGAAAAGAAGGCAAGTTCTTAATCTTATAATCTATATATGGTTTGTCCGAGTCTTTTTTAGCAAAAGTTTCTTCATTTTCCAACCAACAAGTTTTCATTCCTAAATTTTTAGCTTGTTCTAAGTTGTGAGCGATATCTTCAATTAAAATTGATTGATTTGGATCTAAATCAAATTTTTTAATCAATTTTTGATAGGGATCTAAATGTGGTTTTGGCACATAATTTGCATCGGTGATATCAAAGGCTCCATCGAATAATCCATCAATACCAAGTTGTTTTGTAACATTTTCAACGTGAGCATGAGATCCGTTAGTAAAAATAATCTTTTTTTCTTTTATCTTAATCAGCTCTTCTCTTAAAACTTTATCTTTTGGCAACCAGCTAATATCAATATCGTGAACAAATTCTAAAAATTCTTTTGGATCAATATTGTCATGATTCATTAGGCCTGAGAGTGTTGTCCCATATTCATAGAAATATTTTTTTTGAATTTCTTTTGCTTTTACAAGATCAACATTAAATTTTTCAGAGATGAAAGAAGACATTTTTTTATCTACTTCAGAAAAAACCTGAGTTTGACCACTATAAAGAGTGTTATCTAGGTCAAATATCCAATATTTTATATCGATTAAATCTTTCATTGTCTTATCAAGGTTCCCGATCCTTTATCTGATAATAGTTCAAAAAGAATAGAATGGTTTTTTCTACCATCAATAATTACTACACCTTTAACTCCATTACTTGCAACATCTAAACAATTGTTAATTTTAGGTATCATGCCTCCAGTAATGGTTTCATTTTCAATTAATTCCTTGATTGAAGTCGAGTTAATTTCTGTAATTAGTTTTTGGTTATTATCCAAAACACCTTCAACATCACTCATAATAATCAATCTCCTTGCTGCAATTTTTTTTGCAATAGAGCCAGCTGCTGTGTCTGCATTTATATTATAAGTTTGGTTATTTTCATCTAAGCCCAATGGCGCAATTACTGGAACTTTTTTATCGTTTACAATTTTATCAATAATAGATTGATCAATTTTAGTTGGTGTTCCAACAAATCCTAATTCATCATTTTCTTTAATTGCACCAATAATATTATTAATTTTGGAGTTTATTGTTTCACTATTACAAGATTGTTTTTCAAGGGCCTCAACTATTTCTTGATTAAATTCTATTAAAACTTTCTCAACTACTTCAATTAGTTTCTTTTCCAGTAACTCGAAGTCCTTTAATAAATTCGCTTTTTATTCCAAGCTCATTTAATTTATTGCTTATTCTTTTACCTCCACCATGAACAATTATAGGAATGAAACCTAACTTATTTAATGTTGTAATATCTTTTATAAAAATATTAAATAAGTTTTGATCGACTAAAACACTTCCACCACATTTAATAACAATATATTCATCGTTGTACTTTTCTAGATATCTTTTTACTTCATCAATTGAGGGACCATCAGATGGTAGGATTTTTTTTAACTCTTCTTCTTTGACTTCCAACATTAAGTGGCTGTTTTAATAGTAGTTCTTTTCATAATGAACACTTGTTGAGCCATTGTTAAAATATTATTAACAGTCCAGTAAATTACTAATCCTGCAGGGAATGGTGCCAGTATTACTGTTAGGAAAAGTGGAAAGAACATAAATATTTTTGCCTGCATAGGATCTGTTGGAGCAGGATTAAGTTTTTGCTGAATAAACATTGATACACCCATTGCAATAGGCCAAGCACCAATCATTAAAAATGAAGGAACATCATAAGGCAATAAACCAAATAAATTGAAAAGTGACGTAGGATCTCTTTCTGATAAATCTTGTATCCATCCAAAAAATGGCATTTGTCTCATTTCAATTGTTACAAACAATACTTTGTACAATGCAAAAAATACTGGAATTTGAACTAGTATAGGTAAGCATCCAGACATAGGATTTACTTTTTCTTTTTTATAAAGTGCCATCATTTCTTGCTGCAATTTCATTTTGTCATCTTTATGTAGATCTTTTAGTCTCACCATTTCAGGCTGGAGAGCTTTCATTTTTGCCATGCTTCTAAATGAAAAGTTTGCAAGTGGGAAGAATGCAAGTCGAATACAAATCGTTATTGCAATAATTGCAAGACCATAGTTTCCAAGTAATTTAAAGAAGTAATCTATCCCATAAAATAAAGGTTTAGTGATAAAATATAAAAAACCCCAATCAATTGCTAAATCAAATTTATCTATATTTAAAGATTCTGCATATCCATCAATTACATCTACTCTTTTTGCTGCAACAATTATTTGCATCTTATCTTCTATGCTGGAATTTCCCTTTAGTTCAAGAGGCTCAGTTGCTACAAAATTTGCTCGAAATTTATCTTTGTAATCAAATGTAGTTTTAAATTCTTTACCGCTTGGGGGTATTAATGAAGTAATCCAAAATTTATCAGAAATTCCTAGCCATCCTTTTTGTGAGGTTCTTGAAAACTTTTCTTCTTGGATATCATCATAATCTTCTTCAATTAGCTCATCATCTAAGGTTGCTAAAAGTCCTTCATGAAGAATATAAAAATTTGATATATCAGGAATTTGCTTTCTAATTATTTGTCCATATGAATAGAAATCATACTCTTTATTTGTAGAATTGATTACTTTTTGTTTGACTGAGAATAAAAATTTATCATCTAAAGCTATCTCTTTTTCAAAAGTAATTCCCTGATTATTAGTCCAGGATAATTTAACAGGGGATTGGTTAGTTAGTTTATTATTTCCTAGATACTGACCATACAGAATTGGAATTTGGAATATCAATATTTTTATCTGTAGTTATAAATCCACTTTCTATTAAGTACCCATCTTTAGTGTTTCTTGGTGATAAAAGTTTAACTTTCTCATCACTCTCTAAAGCGACATTATATTCTTTAAAAGTTAAGTCATCGATTGCAGCACCCTTTAAAGAAATTGAACCAACTATATTTTGGTTTTCAAATTGAATTCTTTTACTTTGGTTTAAAGCCTCTTCTCTTGTTATTTCAGTTACCGTTTCTTTTTGGTCTAAACTTGGCGCATCTGTATTTTGTCTCAGTTTTATTTTTTTCTGCCAATTGTTCTTTAGTAATCTGGTGGTGGGGCAAAAAAAAGTGAATATAAAATTATTACTGCTGCCGATAAAGAAATAGCTGCAATTACGTTTTTAGTATCCATTATTTTTTTGCTTTCACTTCTTTTTTAACAGGATCAAAACCATCTCCACCTCCTAAAAACTTTATTGGATGGCATGATAAAATTCTTTTTAAACTCATGAAACTTCCTTTAACTAGACCAAATTCTTTTAAAGCCTCTATACTGTATTCTGAGCAAGTTGGTAAATATCTGCATGATTGACCAAGTAGTGGACTAATTAGGAATTTATAGCCTTTTATAAATTTAATTAAAATATTTGTGAAAATGTTCATTATTTAATTTTTTCTAAATCCTGAAATAGAGTTTCTTTTATATTTTTGTATTCATTGTTTAACATAGTTGACTTAGCAATAACAAGATATGAATAGTTAAATTTTAATGTTACTTTTTTAACTGCTTCATTAAGAATATTTCTTAATCTACGTTTAATTTTATTTCTTTTTACCGCATTCCCAATTTTCTTTTTAGTCACAAAACTAATATTAAGTTTACTGATCATCTTTGTTAGCTAGTTTGCCAAAAAAAATCGTAACATATTTGTTAGAAATTTTTTTTTGTTTTAATAGATTTTTGAATTCTTCGTTTTTTGAAAGAGCAAGTATTTTGCTTTTCATTTATCTAGACTGATACAGTTAACGATTTTCTTCCTCTTGCTCTTCGTCTAGCTAAAAGTTTTTGTCCACCCTTAGTCTTCATTTTTGATCTAAAACCATGTTTTCTGGCTCGTTTAACGTTAGATGGTTGGTATGTTCGCTTCATAAAATGTGGTTAAAATTTATTAATTTTCGCCCTTTATAGTAACTAAATATATAAATAGCAAATAGAAGATTATATAATTAGCATTGTATTTAATGGAAAAAGCTAAAAAAATTAAATTATTTATAGGATTATTTTATCTTACAGCTATTTGTTTATTTTTATATTTTTTCTTTTCAAAATTTAGCCTTCAGGAATTAACGTCTTATGATTTTATCAGAGAAAATAGATCTTATTTTTTTGAACTTAAAAATTCAAATTTATTTTTACTATCAATAATTTTTCTAGGACTAACGATATTGTGGGTGTTTCCATTTTTAGGATTTGGTTCTCCTGTTGCATTGATGGGTGGATTTATTTTTGGAAAATGGATTGGAACATTCCTTGTTGTTTTAGGATTAAGTATTGGTGCAACTTTTATATATTTATTTGGTAATTATTTTTTAAAAGAATTAATTAGAGAAAAATTTTTAAATAAATTTCAAAATCTTGAACAAAAATTTAAAAAATCTGAATTTATTTATTTGTTAATATATCGTTTTATAGGAGGAATACCTTGGCAGTTAAGCTGTCTTTTACCCACTCTTTTTAATGTAAAAGTAAATAATTTTTTCTTTGCAACATTGATTGGAATTATACCTCAAATTTTCTTAGCTGTTTCTATTGGTAGTGGTTTAGAAAAAGTTATTGATCAAAATTCAGAAGTTCCAGGAATAACAGATATTATTTTTTCAGCAGATATTTATTTGCCAATTTTAGCTTTTTTTGGATTAATTATATTATCAATTTTTTTAAGAAAACTTTTCTACAAAAATTAATTTTGGTGCTCCCACCCTGTACTGACCAGGGAATTAGTCATTACCAATGACTTGATATACCATTTATCTATAGGAGCTTATGATCAAAATAATATTTACTGATAATAAAGCATTTTTTTCAAAATATTGCCTTAATTTTTTGATGAATATGCTTTATATCTACTTGAGGAAAATTTTATGGGAATTCATTACGATTATAAATCCACTAAAGGAAATAAGCTTATGGAGAAGCAAGCTAAAAGAGAAAAGAAGCTTGCTGAAAAAAAAGCTAAACGTTTAGCTAAAGAAGGACCAAAAGTAGAGGAGCCTAAGCCAAAAACTTTAGATGCCTCTAAACCTATCACATTAGATTTCCTTACTAATCCAGATAAAGAATGAATTCTAAAGAAAAAAATGAGCGTTTAAGCTTAGCTCTTAGAAAAAATTTAAAAAAAAGAAAACTTTTTCAAAAGAAGACAAAGAAGAAAACTAAATAATGTCAGTATTATCAGATAAGTGGATAAGAAAAATGTCCAAAGAAGAGGAAATGATTTCTCCTTTCGAAGAAAAACAAGTCAGAGGAAATAGCATCTCTTATGGATTGTCTTCTTTTGGTTATGATGCAAGAGTTTCTGATGAGTTTAAAATTTTTACAAATGTAAATTCAGAAATAGTGGATCCAAAAAATTTTAAACCAACAAACTTTGTAACCAAAAATACATCAGAATGTATTATTCCACCCAATTCATTTGTTTTAGCAAGAACGGTTGAAAAATTTAAAATTCCAGATGATGTATTGGTTATTTGTCTGGGTAAATCTACTTATGCAAGATGTGGAATTATTGTAAATGTTACGCCTCTAGAACCAGGTTGGGAAGGGTATGTAACGCTTGAGTTTTCTAATACCACGCCTTTGCCTGCAAAAATATATGCAAATGAAGGGGTTGCACAATTTATCTTTTTAAAAGGAAATGAAAAACCAGAAGTGACATATGCTGATCGGGATGGAAAATATATGGGCCAAACTGGGGTAACGTTACCTAAAGTATAGTTATGCAAAAACTAGAAGTCTTTGGAGCCAAAAAGCTCAAAGGACAAATAAAAATATCAGGCTCAAAAAATGCCTCTCTTCCAATTTTAGCTGCTTCCTTATTATCAAGTAAAAAAGTTTATCTAAAAAATTTACCTAGAGTAAAAGATATTGAGACGATGGTAAGTTTACTTCAATCGTTGGGTTCTAAAATTATTTTTAATAAGAATAATTTAGCTATTGATAATATTAAACAAACAAAAAGTTTTGCATCTTACAGCTTAGTTAAGACTATGAGAGCAGGAATTTTAGTTCTTGGTCCATTGCTTGCAAAATTTGGAAAAGCAAAAGTTTCTCTACCTGGTGGTTGTGCAATTGGTACCAGACCTGTTGATATACATTTGGATGCTTTATCTAAGCTAGGAGTTAAGTATAAAATTATTCAAGGGTATGTACACGCTACCGCGCCTAAAGGATTAATTGGAAATAAAATAAAATTTTCAAAAATATCAGTGGGTGCTACCGAAAATTTAATAATTGCAGCAAGTTTTGCTAAAGGAACTACTATTTTAAATAACTGTGCAATTGAACCTGAGATAAAAGATTTAGTTAATTTTTTAAAAAGTATGGGATGTAATATTAAGTGGATTAGCAAGCGTTCAGTCAAAATTGAAGGGGTATTTGAAGTTAAAGAAACTACTTATTCAATAATGTTTGATAGAATAGAAGCTGGAACATATTTAGTTGCAGCAGCTGTAACAGAGGGAAATTTAATAATAAAAGATATTATTCCTAAAATTATTCAAACAGAAATTAATACTTTAAAAAAGATAGGTGCAAAAATCATAGTTAAAAAGATGAAATTCATATTATGGGTAATAAAAAAATTAAAAGTATCAATATCAAAACTGCTCCATATCCTGGTTTCCCAACTGATTTACAAGCTCAAATGATGGTATTGTTGTGTAAGGCCAACAAACAATCAGTAATTAAAGAAGATATTTTTGAAAACAGGTTTATGCATGTTGCTGAACTGAATCGAATGGGTGCTAAAATTTCAACTGATGTGAATAAGGCTAAAGTTACTGGTAATATTAATTTTGAGGCAGCTGAATTGATGGCAACCGACTTAAGAGCTTCTGTTTCACTAATTCTTGCAGCTTTAACTGCTAAAGGGAAATCAGTGATTAATAGAATTTATCATCTAGATCGAGGATATGAGAATATAGAAAAGAAATTGAAAAAAGTTGGAGCAAAAATTAGAAGAGTTAATTAATGAATAAGAAATATTTAGCAAAAATTATAGCTTCAGATAATGAAGGTTTACAAATGATTTCAGCATGTAGTGCTGGTGCCAAAGTAAAGGTGTCAGGCATAAAGTATCTAGCAGAGAATAAAGTTTTCTTATTATCAATTGAGAGAACTAAAATCGAAACAGATCAGGAAGATAAGAAAATTAATAGTATTTGTAGGTTTGATTTTGTGGATAAAGTTAAATCTAAAAATATAGATCAAAAAAATGAGGATTTAGTTTTAGAATTGATAGCAATTGATTATCTAAAAAATAAAGATGATTATGAAATTAATTTAATTTTTAACAATAATGCTCACATTGCTTTGACTACCGAAACAATTGAAGTAAGACTAGAAGATCAAAACGAAATTAAAGACTAATGAAAATATTAAATAGTAATAATAAAAATTTTGATAAAAGTCTTAGATAGTTTACTTTTACAAAGAAAGAAAAAAGTACAATCTAATTCAGTTTCAGTTTCAAGTATTATTAAAGATGTTAGAAAAAATGGAGACAAAGCTTTAGTAAAATATGAAAAGAGATTTAATCAAAATACTATAATTGTCCCCTCTCAAAAACAGATTTCTAATTCAATACAATCACTAGATAAAAAAGTGAAGCAAGCAATAGATATTGCTTACAATAGAATTTACAAATTTCACTCACTTCAAAAATTTAAGAATATTTCTTATGTCGATAAGTATAAAAATAAACTTGAGTATAAATATATACCTCTAGAATCTGTTGCAATTTATGTGCCTGGTTCAACAGCCTCATATCCCTTCAAGTGTATTAATGAATGCTATTCCAGCAATTGTTGCAGGTGTTAAAAGAATTGTAATGATTAATCCTGGATTTAAAGGAAAACAAAATCCAGCAGTATTATATGCGGCACGTAAATGTAAAATTAAAGAAATTTATTCAATAGGTGGGCCTTCAGCGATTGCAGCTGTAGCTTATGGAACAAAAAAAATAAATAAAGTTAATAAAATAGTGGGCCCTGGTAATGCATATGTGGCTGCTGCTAAAAAAGAAGTTTTTGGTGATGTTGGAATTGAAGGAATGACTGCAGGCCCTTCAGAAGTCACTATTGTTTGTGATAAATTTTCAAATCCAGAATGGGTTGCAAGTGATTTAATAGGTCAAGCAGAACATGATAATCTTGCTCAATGTATTTTAATTTCAAAAGATAAATCTTTAATAGATAAAGTTCAAAATGAAATTGTTAAACAATTAAAAGAAATTCCACGATCATCTATTGCAAGACAAAGCTTATCCAGTAATGGAATTTTAATGCATATTAGTTCTGATAAGAAAATAATTGATGTTGTAAATAAAATAGCACCTGAACATTTGGAGCTAAATGTTAAAAATTATAATTCATTTGTGCCAAAAATTAAAAGTTCAGGATCTGTTTGTTTAGGAAAATATGCTGTTATGGCAATGACAGATTATAATGTTGGCTCTAACCATATATTACCAACAAATGGTTCGGCAAAATATTCAAGTGGAGTAAGTGTAAATGAATTTTATAAACGGATTTCCTATATAAACTTATCTAAAAAGGGTATTGAAAGTCTTGGTCCTTCAGTTATAACACTTGCAAATTACGAAGGATTAGCAGGACACGCTCAATCTGTAAAAAAAAGAATTAGGAGAAAATAAAATTGTCTAAACAAGATTTGCTTGAATTTAAAGGAAAGGTCATGGACCTACTTCCAAATGCAATGTTTAGAGTTAAGCTAGAGAATGGGCATACGGTTACTGCTCATACTGCTGGTAAGTTGAGAAAAAATAGAATTAGAGTATTGCAAGGCGATAATGTGACAGTTGAGATGACACCTTACGACCTTACAAAAGGTAGAATAATCTTTAGGGGTTAATTTTTGCCTCGGTAGCTCAGGAGTAGAGCAGAGCCCTGAAAAGGCTTGTGTCGGAGGTGCGAATCCTTCCCGAGGCACCACCATCCACTTTTCATCTTGAAATAATTAAAAAATCAAATTAGCTTTATGGAATAATAAACAACATAAGGACTGAGAAATAAGATGAGTACACTAACTGGTAAAATTAAATGGTATAATGGTAAAAAAGGCTATGGTTTCATTGAAAGAGATGACAAAGAAAAAGATGCCTTTGTGCATGCATCAGCAGTTAAAGCAGCTGACATGAGATATCTAAACGAAGGGGATAAACTTGAGTTTACATTAGAAGATGGCCCAAAAGGCCCTTCTGCAGTTAATCTAAAAAAAATAGATTAATTTTAAATATTTCAAAGGGCGTTAAATCTATAAATAGATTAACGTCCTTTTTATTTTTACTTGAATAATGACAATTATTGTCTAAAAGACTGCTCATGATTATAAATATTACATACAGAGAGACTTCAAGAAGCACTCATAGAATCTGTTTCCATAGCCTGTAGGCTATTTATTTATAATATAATTTTTAATCCACACAAAAATAATATAAAAACAAGGAATGCCTGGGTGGTGTAACGGTTAGCACGAAAGTTTGTGGAACTTTAAGTTTGAGTTCGATTCTCAGCCCGGGTACCAAAAAATGAATAAAGAAAATAAATTAGTACCTGGATTACCTTCAGGTTTTGAAGATCGTTGGGATAAAAAACTTCTTCTCAAAAAAAAGCTATTAAAAGCGATTGAGAATAATTTTATCAAGTTTGGAGCAGAGGCTCTTGAAACCCCTTCGTTTGAAATTAGTGAAAACATAGGATCTTTTCTTGCAGAAGACGATAGTAATCCTATGTCTGATGTATTCTCATTTCAAGATGGTGAAAAAAGTATTACGCTTAGGTACGATCTATCGAGCCCACTAGCAAGATTTGTTGCTCAAAACAATCAAGAGCTACCTTCAATTTATAAACGATATGCAATTCAAAATGTATTTCGTAACGAAAAAGCTGGAAATGGACGTTACAGAGAATTTATGCAAGCAGACTTTGATATCGTTGGAAATGTTAATCCTGCTCAAGCAAATGCTGAACTTTGTAATTTAATTTCAAGTACATTATCTGATTGTGGATTAAACAAAGATCAATTTACCATCAATGTAAGTAATAGAAAAATTGTTCAAGGATTAATTAATGAATTAAAAATTTCTGAAGAAAAACAAATTAAAGTTATTCGAGCAATTGATAAATTAGATAAGCCTGGATTTGGATTAAAAGGAGTTGAAGATTTACTTAAAAAAGAAAGAAAAGATCAAAGTGGGGCTATTACTAAAGGTGCAGATCTATCAGATGATCAAGCTGCACAAATATTAAATTTTTTAAAAATAAAAGATTTAAAAGAATTAAAAGAAACTTTAAAAAATCCATTATCTCAAGAAGGGGTAAGTGAGCTTGAGAATGTATTTGAAGTATTAGGATATGGATCAAATTTAAATCAAGTTAAGACGAATTTTACCATTGTAAGAGGTCTTGCTTATTATTCCGACTTTATTGTAGAGACTAATTTAAATTTCAAAGTTACTAATAACAAAGGAAAAGAAGTAGATATTGGAAGTATATGTTCAGGTGGAGCTTATGCAAAATTGATATCTAGATTTAGAGGCGTTGATATTCCAGGAACAGGAATAAGCTTTGGTGTAGATAGGTTATTATTTGCTTTAATGCAATTAGATCAAATTAAAGTTGAAGATCAAAAACCTGTTTTAGTCTGCGTCATGGATCAAAAATATTTGAAAAATTATTATGAATTAGTGGATCAATTAAGAGACAATAATATTAATGCTGAAGTTTTTTTAGATAGTAAAAAAAATCTTGGCAAACAATTAACCTTTGCAAATAAACGTGAATTACCGGTTGCCGTTATTTGTGGGGAAAATGAATTTAATGATAACACAGTTACTATTAAAAACCTTAAAGGCGTTAAGGGTGAAAATAATCAAACAATTCCAAAAGCTGATTTAATTAATGAAATCAAAAAACTTATCTGAAAATATCCTTAGATCAGTCAAATCTAAAGGATTTAAGTATATTGATTTACCTTCAGTAATTGAGGCTAATCATATTGTCCAAAGATCAGGTGAAAACTTTAGAAAGTTTATATTTTCTTTTATTGATCAAAATGGAAGTGAGCTTTGCCTTAGACCCGACTTAACTATTGCATCATGTCTTAGGTATTTAGAGAATAATTTAAAAGGAAAAGAGAAGATTTTTTATAGTGGTCAGGCTTATCGAAAATCACAAAATAAAAAAGACTCTATAATTAGAGACCAAGTTGGGTTTGAAATCATTGGATCTAAAGATGAAAAGAATGATGACAAAGAAATTATCAATACATCTTTAAAATCGCTTCAAAATATTAAATATACATCAGGAACATTAACAATTGGAAATGTTGAAATCTTTAATTTGTTAATTTCAAAGCTAGATATTCCAAAACGATGGAAGTTAAGATTATCAAGACATTTTTGGAGAGAGAAATATTTTAATGATCTATTAAAAAGATTAGAAACTAATTCAGATGTAGATCCAACTATCGTTGAGATTGATAAGAAACGATATTTTAAAATGTTAAAAGAAGATCTATCCAAAGTTATCGCAGGAAGATCAATTAATGAAATTTTAAAAAGATTTGATAACAAAATTAGAGATCCAAGAGGCACAAAAAAGGGTGAAAATGTATCAAAGATTATTAAAGAGTTTTTAAAGATTAAATGCCCAATTAATAAAGCTGCAAGTGAACTTAATAAGTTTTTTAAAAAGAATAAGATTAATTTAATAGTTGATCAAAAATATTTTCCAATCTCAAATAATAAAATTTCAAAACTTAATGTTGTTTTCTCAGCTTCATTTGGAAGACAATTAGAATACTACACAGGAATGGTATTTAAAATTGATATCAAGTCTAAATCAAAAAACAGAAACATAATTAATGGTGGAAGATATGATAAATTAATTTCAGATCTTGGAGCTAAAAATCAAGTAGCAGCAGTTGGAGCTGCTTTAAATTTAAATTACTAATGAACAAAAATATTATTAATATTGGTATTCCAAGCAAAGGTAGACTTAGAAAAGATATTTTAAAAATATTTAAAAAAAATAAATTAAATCTAGTTTCTGAAAGAGGGGAAAGAGATTTATTAGGATCCATAAAACAATTAAAAAATGTTAAAGTTTTATATCTTCATGCAAGAGAGATTGTTGAAAGACTTGGAGATGGCTCATTAGATCTTGGTTTTTCAGGATTTGATTTATTAAAAGAGAGTGAAGTAAATATTCAAAATAAAATCAATGTATCTAAAAGATATGATTTTGGAAAAGCAACTTTAGTTGTTGCAATTCCTGATCCATGGATTGATGTTCAAACGGTTGCTGATTTAGAGGAAATTGCATTTGAATTTAAAGATAAAAAGAAGAAAAGATTAAGAGTTGCAACCAAATATCCAAATTTAACTAGAGAGTTTTTATTTTCAAAAGGGGTTACTCAATTTAAATTAGTAAGCTCTCTTGGAGCCACAGAGGCTTATCCCTTTACAGGATCAAGTGAAATTATCACTGATATAACATCAACTGGTGAAACTTTAAGAGCTAATAATCTTCGTATTTTAAAGGATGGAGAAATATTAAAATCAGAGGCTTGTATGATGACATCAAAACTCATCTGTAAAAAAACTAGAAGTTAAAAAACTAGTTAAATTACTTTCTAAGAATTAGATCTTTCCAATAAATTAAAATAATCTTAATAATATCAAGGTTTCTAGCAACAGCATAAATTGCGATTATGACTCCTATAACAAATATAATTTTTAATATTAAGAATAATTCCATGAGGTAAGTTTTTAATAATTAAATATATTAATCATATTTTTACTATAAAATAAATTATTAGAATCATGGATATAATTTTAGTTGTTTTATTAGTGTTATTAGTTGGAATTGCTTCATCAATTCTTTATCTAAATCTCAAATCTAAGCCTAAAGATGAGAATGAAAATAAGGAAGCTGAAGAAATAGCTAATTTAAAGACTGAAATACAAAGTTTAAAAGATACTCTAAATAATACTATTAATACCTCACTTGGCACAATGTCGACTTCATTTAATAATCTTTCAACAGGTGTCACTAAAGATATGACAGAAGCTTTAACTAAAGTAGATGAAAAAGTTGGAAACTTTAATCAGTCAGGTTGAATTATTAAATCAAAGCCAAGAGGGGATCACTAAAATTTTAGCAGGTGTTAAAAAATATGGAACTCTTGCAGAGTTTAGTTTGGATGCTTTAATTAAAGATTTATTGCCTGCCTCACAATTCATGACTAATGTTAAGATGAAGGAAGATACCAGTGAAAATGTTGAATTTGCAATCAAACTTCAAGGAGATGTTTTAGTTCCAGTTGATAGTCATTTTCCAGTGGAAAAATTTAAAGCAATTACCGATGGTCATGACGCGCAAGATAAAAGAGCTGTTGCAGATGCTAGAACAAAATTAGCTACTGCTTTTAAAGCTAAAGCTAAAAGTGTTAATGAAAAATATATTGTTCCACCAAAAACTACAGATTTTGCAATTGTCTATGCTCCAACGGAAAGCTTATACAAAGAATTAACTGAATACCAAGATCCAAGTACTAAAGAGTTATTAACTCAAGAATTAATGAAAAAACATAAAGTTGTAATCTGTGGCCCTAATACTCTTTCAGCTTACTTGCAATCTCTTCACATGGGATTTCAATCTTTAAAAGTTCAAAAAGGTGCTACCGAAATTTATAATCACTTAAAAACAATTACCTCAAGATTTGGAAAGCACTTTGATAATATAATTTCTCTTAGAAAAAAATTAGAAGAAGCTATGTCTGTTGTTGATAAGTTTGGAACAGATGCTAGATCAATTACTAGAACTCTTGAAAGTATTAAAGATCCTGAACAACTTGAAAAAGCAGTCCAAACAGAAAATGTAGAAAAATTTGTTGATCGTTCAAAACAAGCAAATAATTAATTTCTTTTTTTCTAAAATAGCGAATATAAGAAATCACATGGAGTGGAATAATAAATATATTTATCCAAAATCAACTAGATCAATAGTAGATGGCTCAAGGCATTACTCTGTAAATGAAGAACGCTTGCCATCGGTTACAACAATATTAAAAGCAACTGAGTCTGAGGAAAAAAAAGCATCTCTTCAAGCTTGGAAGCAAAGGGTTGGTCAAAAGCAGGCTGAAATTATCACTCGTGAGGCTAGTAGCAGGGGTAGTTCTATGCATGAATACTTAGAAAAATTTTTGCTTGGTAAATTAAATTTAGATTTATTGGGAGATAATACTAGAGAGCGAATGATGGCTGATCAGATTATTGAAAATGGTTTAAGAAATAAACTTGATGAAATTTGGGGTTGTGAGGCAACATTATATTATCCAGGTAAATATGCAGGAGCTGCTGACTGTGTTGGCGTTTATGAAAATAAAGAAACCATAATTGATTTTAAACAAAGTAATAAGCCAAAAAAAGATGAATGGATTGATGATTATTATTTGCAATGTAGTGCTTATGCTTTAGCCCATAATACAGTTCATGGATCTAATATTACTCAAGCAGTTATATTGCTTTGTACAAAAGACAATATGTTTCAAAGGTTTTTAATAGATGGTGACAGATTAAAAGATTACCAAAATAAATTTTTAGAAAAAGTTGAACAATTTTATGCACAAAGGAGAGCAAATTGAATTACGTAGTGTGGGATATTGAGACAGATTCTGCTCAGACAGATTGGGCAACTATTATTGAAATAGGTGGAATATTATTAGATGAAAACTTCAAAGAATTAGAGCGTTTTCAAGCAAGATGTAGGCTGCCTCAGGATAGAGTTCCAAGTGCTACTGCACTTTGTATTAATAAATCAAATGTAGATTTATTAACTAAAGGTAATTTAAGTCATTACGAAATGTTAACTCAGGTTGAGCAAAAATTTAGAGAATGGTCACCTGCAACATTTTTAGGTTATTCAAGTATTAATTTTGATGATGAAGTAATTAGAAAAGAATTTTTTAAATCTTTAAGAAAGCCTTATTTAACAAATACAGAGGGAAATGTTCGTCATGATGCTTTAAATATAGTTAGAGCAGCATTTGCAATCGATGATGATGTTTTAAAAACAGAACTAAATCCAAAAGGAAATAAGTCAATGAAGCTGGAGTCTTTAGCAAGATTAAATGGTTTTGAATCTGCTGGAGCTCACTCTGCATTATTTGATACAGAGCTTACTGTTAAGGTTTTAGATTTAATTAAACAAAAACAGCCAACCCTTTGGCAAGAATATTTTAAAACAAGTAGCAAAGTAATTGTCGAGAACATGGTTAAGCAAGAAAAAATATTTACATTAAATGAGTATTTTTATGGAACAAGTCGATTGTATTTATGTGCACCACTTCACCCTAATGCTTGCATGCATCCAGTTTATAAATGGGGTCAAGCAGTAGATCTTAGAGTTGATATTGAGGCCATTCAAAAATTAAATTATGAAGATTTAAAAAAAGAGATGAAAAAGTCTCCGAAGTTTTTAAGAACTATTAGATCGAATAAAGCACCAATAATTTTAGATCCAAGTTTTGGAATGAAAGTTGAGCCTTATAGTAAACTTGATCCTAACTTAATTAAAAAAAGAGCTGAACTAGTTAAAAGTAATGAAAAGTTTTCACAAGATGTTTGCAATATTTTAAGAGAAGCTGCTGAGGAGAAAATGGAAACTTCTTCACAAGAAGATATCGAGCCAGAAGAATCTATTTATTCTGGAGGATTTACGTCTGCTAAAGATCAAGCTTTATTTCCTAAATTTCATACAGGGGATTGGAAAGAAAAGTTTGCACTATTAGATAAATTTGAAGATGAAAGATTGGTTACGTTTGGTCATGGATTGATATTTAATGAGGCACCTGAAATTCTACCAAAAGAAATTCATAAAAAAATAAAACGACGTATAGCTTCAAGAATTCTAAGTACTAATAAGGAGAAATGGTGGACAATTTCTGCTTTTTATTCAGAGTGTGATGAGATTAGAGAAAATGAAGATAAGATGTTTTCGTTCAAAACAGTAGATGAAAAGCTTAAATTTCTTGATGGAATTAATGATTATGTGATGAATCTAGAGCAAAAGTATTCAGACGCATAATTTAATAAATCAAAAAAATTTATTTTTGCCCATTGAATAATCAATTGAATCAATTATATCAGTAATATGCTTAATGATTTTAAAGACGACGATTTTGATAGTAAAATAAAAAACGAAGATATTTCAGTTATCCAGTTCAGTGCTGCTTGGTGTGGACCTTGTAAAGCTCTTGTTCCTGTAATGACTAAGCTTTCAGACGAATATAAAGATAAAGCTGGTTTCTATTACGCAGACATCGAAGATGGTGGAATTAATACTGGAAGTGCTGCAGGAATTAGAGGTGTGCCGACAGTTATTATCTACAAAAAAGGTGTTGAAGTAGATAGAAAAGTTGGTGGAGTTCCTGAAAGCCACATGAAAGAGTTTTTAGATAAAAATATCTAATTTAAATTCAATACTTCCCCAGCAAGATATAAGAGATCCAGTAATTAGGATAATATCGTTTTCCTTGACTGGAATTGACCTGATAGCATCCTCTATACTTTCTTGGTAATTGATATTTTTGAAGCTATTTAGCTTATCTTTAAGCTCTTTTCCTTTAATGGAGTTTGGTTGATTAGGAATATCTATAGTGGTCAAGGTTTTAACATCCTTAAAGTAACTCATGTATTCATTATGATCTTTATTGGCCATCATTCCTAAGATGATATGTTTGTTACAATTTAAACTTTCTAAGTATTCATTTAACACTTTTGCTCCTAAAGGATTATGTGAGCCATCAACAAAAAGTTGATGATCTTTTGCAAGTTCTTTAAGTTTACCTGATTTAATTTCCTGTAATCTTGCAATACTATTTATTTTTGTAATTCCTTGTTTGATATGTTCATCTTTTATATCAAAATCTTTTATAGTTCTTAACGTTGCAATAGCAGTTGAGATGTTTTCTAATTGAAATTGACCTTTAACATTTGGCATTGGTAATTTTATTCCACCTAATTGATCTTCATAATAAAAGAAATCATTTTCTTTTATTGTAAAACTATAATCTTCATTATGAAAAAACTTATTTGAGCTGTTACTTGATATTGTTTTTTTAATACTATCTGTAATTTCTTTAGAACTTTGTTTTGCAACTATAATATTTGAATTTAAAAGAGTTGAAGTTTTCTCATAAATAATTTTTTCAACAGTTTGCTCATTTTCAGGTAGCCAATCTAAATGATCAAGTCCAATTGAAGTTACAATGCTGGCTAGATTATTTTTAAGTATATTAGTCGCGTCAAACCTATGAAATAAGCCAGTTTCTATCAAATTGATATTATCTGGATATTGAGAAGCTTTTAAAAAATAAGCTGCAGTCAATATCTCAAAAAAAGTAATGGGTTCATTATTATTAGCACTTTCAATTTCTTCAAACAAACTTGCTAACTCTTCATCATTAAGTTCTTCATTATTAAAAACAAATCTTTCATTAATACTTTTAATATGAGGACTAGTGTAAATATTACATTTAATATTTGCTTCTTTTAAAATAGCAAACATCGCTTGGATGGTTGAATACTTTCCATTTGTTCCAACAATTGAAATTGCTTTAAGTTTATCTTGAGGATTTCCTAATCTTTGACAGAGATTTTGAATACGATCTAAACTTAGATCTATTTCTTTAGGATGCAGCTCTTGTAAGCGACTGACTATCTTCTGAAGTTTCATTTTGCTCAGAACTTATAACAGAATTTTGCTTTAACAATATTGATAATAAAGTTCCTATTTTTGATACAAGATCTTTACGTTCAACAATTAAATCAACGAAACCTGTTTTTTCAACATATTCACTTTTCTGAAATCCTTCAGGTAATTCCTCTTTAACAGTTCCTTGAATAACTCTAGCACCAGCGAATGCAATTAATGCCCCAGGTTCTGCAATATGAATATCTCCCAACATTGCATAAGAAGCTGTAATACCACCAGCTGTTGGATCTGTAATGCAAACTAGATAAGGTAAACCATTTTTCTTTAATTCATTGATTGCAAGAGTTGTTCTAGTCATTTGAGATAATGAAATTAAACTTTCCATCATTCTCATTCCACCCCCAGCACTAATACATAAAAAAGGTGTTCTGTTTTCTATCGCATGCTGAATTCCATATAAAAAAGCTTCCCCTTCAGCAGCAGCCATTGAAGCACCTAGAAAATCAAAGTCAGATGCAACTGCTGTAATTTTTATATTATTGATAGTTCCACATGCAACCATCATTCCACATTCCATTCCTGTTTTTTTACGAGCAGCTTTTAATCTATCTTTATATGATTTTGAGTCTGTCCAATTTAATGGATCATCTTTTGGAATTGGAGTTTTAAATACTTCATAGTTATTTTTACCAAATAAAATATCAAATCTTTGGCTTGGTTTAATTCGGTGATGTTTATTACAATCAGGACAAACCCATAAGTTTTGCTCTAAATCTTTTTTAAGAATTGGACCTCTACAACAACTTGTCCAATCACTTTTTGCGATATCTTCTTTTGAAGCTCGTTCGTGAAAAGCAGTTTTAATCTTTTCACCTGCTTTTATTATTTTTGTAATCCAGTTCATTTAATTTTATTTTTTAATCTTCTTCACGATATTAGTAACATTTGTGACAGGATTTTGTCTCTTTTTAATAGAGCTTGAAATTTCTTTACAAATTGCACTTCCAACTACTAATCCATCAGCTTTTTTAAGAGATTTTATTGTTTTTTCAGTAATTCCGAATCCAATAACAATATTTTTAGATTTATTTAGATTTTTTATTTTACTGTATCTTTCAAGTATTTTTTTAGGTGAAACTTTAAGCTTTCCTCCAGTAGTTGACAGCATACTAATGTAATAAACCATATCATGAGAATCTTTGATAATTTTTTTTAATCTTACTGGGGATGTTGTTGGAGAAACTAATTGAATAAAATTAACTTCTCTTTTTTTACATTTAGCAGCAAATTTTTTATTTTCTGGATAAGGTAGATCAACTACTATTAAACCATCAACTTTTACATTCTTACATTTATCTAAAAATTTGTTTTCATTGTATTGAAAGATCATATTGTAGTAACCCATCAAAATAATTGGTTTAGTTTTTTTTGATTTTTTAAAATCTTTAGCTATTGAAAAAACATCATTGATTTTAATCCCATTTTTAATTGCACGGTATGCACTAGTTTGAATTTGGCCACCATCTGCAATTGGAGTATTATGAGGAAAACCTAGTTCACAGATATCTGCATAATTAGATATTGATTTAAGAATTTCTAGTGACTTCTTTTTAGTGTTATCACCTGCAACAGTATAGGTAAGTAGGGCAGGTCTATTCTCACTTTTTGCATTTTGAAATGCTTGACTTAATAATGAAGCCATTATCTTTTACCTAATCTTTCTCTCAAAATATCTCTGTCTTTTTTTGCATCCCCACATGAATTAACAATAATAATTGTATCTTTACTTAATTTAGGTGCAATTTTGATAGCTTCTGCAAAAGCATGACTAGGCTCTAAACTTGGATTTAAATTTTCATATTTTGTAACCATTACATGTGCACTAAGAGCGTCCTCATCTGTTGCATAAGTATATCTTGCTCTTTTAGTATCTTTTAAAAAACAATGAATAGGGCTCACACCTGGATAATCTAATCCTGCACTAATAGACTCTGTATCATTAATTTGTCCCTCATTATTTTGACAAAGATATGATGCCGCTCCATGTAAAATTCCAATTTTAGCATTTCGACTTAAAGGTGCTGCATGAAGTTTTGACTTTTTAGGTCCGCCTGCTTCAACACCGATTAATTCAATTTGTTTTTTATCATAATCAATAAATTCACTCCAAAAACCATAAGCAGAACTTCCTCCACCAACACAGTTAATTAATTTTAATTTATTAGGAATTTTTTTAAATTCTGATTTTAATTGTACTTTTAAGTTCTCTGGAGATTTGTGCGGTACTCCAACCACAGATTTTAACAAATATATTAGGTCCAACTGTGCTTCCAACACACATATGAGTATTATCACAATTAGACACCCAGTATCTCATACATTCACTAACAGCATCAACTAAAGTTTGACTACCTGAATAAACTGGAACTATCTCGGCTCCATTTTTTCTCATTGCATCACAGTTAGGTTTTTGTCTCTTTATATCTTTTGCCCCCATGAATATTTTACATTTAAGGCCAAATTTTTTAGCAGCCATACTAAGCATTTTTCCTGCATAACCTGCTCCTGTATCACCAACGATATATTTTTTGCCCATTGCTTTACAAATAAGAGCATGGACAGTTGCATTATATATCTTATGCGCACCTCCATTAGCCTCAGCAACAACCTTTGCCCAAATTTGAGCACCACCTAAATGATTTGTAAGATTATCAAGCTTTACGAATGAAGTAGGGGTTCCGATATAGTTTTTGAAATAAAAATCTCTTCTTTTTAAAAATTTTTTATCTTTTCTTAATTTTTTGAATTCATTTGTTAAATCTTCTACAGGCTTTTTTAAAGTCTCAGGAATAAAGCTTCCTCCAAATTTACCACCCCAAAAGCCATGTTGATCGTGCTGATCAATTAAAGGAATTCCTTTTTTAAGTTTCATTTTTTACCTGCTCTACCTTGTTTAAAAATATATCTATTTTGGATTTATCTTTTACCCCAGAAGTCTCAAGACCCCCAGATATATCTATAATATCTGCTATTTTTTTATAATTTTCAAGATTATCATTCACTTGAATATTTCCTGCTATCATTAATGGTTTGTTAATCTTTATTTTTTCAATAAGTGAGTGATCAAAAGCCATACTTTTTTCATAGCCTTTACTATCAAATAAATAAATGTCGGTTACCTCAGAAAATAATTGATATTTTTCAACATCCTTTTCATCTTTTATAGTTAAAGCAGTAATAATTTTTTTATTATACTTTTGTTTAATTTCTTTTATTTCATCAGGTGTACAGTCATAAATTTGATAATAATCAAAAGGAAGATGTTTAATTTTTTCTAGAATATCTCCATCAGGTTTTACAAGAACTGCTACAAAATTAGATTTCTTTTTATCTAATTTTAATAATTCATTTAAGCTTTTCAACCTCAACATATCTTGAGCTTTTTTTATAATTACAAATGAAACCAATAAATAGAGGTGGGTAAGGGTGATTGATTATAAAATCAAGAGTATCGAGATCTGAAATCCCACAGATTTTAGATCCATTGATCATTTATTTAAGTGATCAATTAATCTTTGAGTATTTTTTTTTATATTTCCTTTTATTAACGATCTTCCCATTACAATACCTGATACTTTATTTTTAAAAGCATCATTAGGGGTCATTACTCTTGATTGATCGTTAGCACTATCACCAGGCAATCTTATTCCAGGCGTTACAATAAATAGGTTTTTATATTTTTTTCTAACCATTTTGGCTTCTTGCGCAGAACAAACTAAGCCGTCACAACCTGATTTCTTTATTAGTCCAGCTTGTTTCAAAACTAGTTGTTCCACAGACTTTGTGTGTCCTATTTCTTTAAGTGATTTGTTATTTAAACTTGTCAGTATTGTAACACCAAGTACTTTTAAATCTTTATTAATTGATTTAGCTTTTTTTTTAATAACCTTAAGCATTTCTAGACCACCATTTGCATGAACAGTTATATATTTACATTTTTTTAGATCTTTTAAACTGTCTAGTGCAGATAATGCTGTTTGTGGAATATCGTTAATTTTTAAATCTAAGCCAAAAGTCTTTTTTAAAATTTTCTAAAAATTTTCTTCCATTTTTAGAGTAAAAAAATTGTAGGCCAAATTTTGGAACAACTTTGAGTTTATTTGTCTGTGTTTGTTTTATGATTTTCTTTATTTCATTTAAATTAGAATTATCGCAAGCAACAAAAATGTTTTTATGTTTCATGGTTTAATTTTTTAAACAAGTCTTTTGACATTTTAAAGTGAATTGTTTTCTTTTCTGGTGTGTTTACTTTTTCGCCTGTTTTAGGGTTTCTCGAAATACGAGCTTTTTGGATATTAGTTGAAAACACTCCAAAACCTCTTAGCTCAACTCGATCACCTCTTTTAAGAGCACGCTTAATTTCACTTAAAATTATATTAGTAAATTTTTCGAGGTCTTTTTTAAGAAAATTGGGATAGTTCTCTGAGAGTTGTTTTAAAAGCTTTGATTTTACAATAGCCAATTTAAATCTTCTGTTTACTCTTTATCTTCTTCTTTTTTCTTTAAATCATCAGAAAGTGATGAGAAAGGTAAGTTTTTACCAGAACCTTCAGATCCATATTTATCTAAAGCTTCTTTTTTCTCAATTTCTTCTAACAGTTTGATACTTAAAACTACTTTTCTCTTATCTATTTGAATTTCTTTTATAGCTACATCAACTTTTTCACCACCAGTCCATCTTGATGGTCGTGCATCTGCTGCATTGATGGCAATTTCTGATTTTTTAATTTGAAAATCCATTTCACAATTTTCAGGTCTAACCGTTAAACTTTTGTTGTCAGTGGAAATTACTTTTACAGTGATAGTTTGATTTTTCTTTTTATCGTTAAAGTAATCAAATGGATCTGCTTGAGTTTGTCTTAAACCAACTCTAATTTTTTGTTCAGAAGCTTTTACTTCTAATACTTTAACTTTAACTTTATCACCTTTTTTATACTTTTCTAACTCTTCTTCACCATTGTTAAGATAAGTTAAATCATTGCAGTGTAAAAATGCATCTATATCTAAATCTTCAACTTTTACAAATAGTGAGTATTCATTTTTATTCACAACTTCACCTTCAACAATTGTTCCAACTGGATATTTGGTTTCAAATGTTTCAAATGGGTTATCTTGAGTTAATCTATGTGAGATCGCAACACGTCTTTTATCTTTATCAATTTCAGTGATTATACAGTCTATTTCATCTCCAACTTTAAACATTTTCTTAGCTGAAATATTTTTCTTAGTCCAGCTTAACTCACTTGAGTGAAGTAGTGTTGTAAGTCCTGGCTCTAATTCGCAGAATGCACCAAAGTCCATTAGCTTAACAACTTTAACTTTATAAATTTTATTTAACTCATAGTTTTCAATATGTTCAAAAGGATCTGGAGATAGTTGTTTAACTGAACAACCAACTTGTAGTTTTTCTTTATCTACAGTGATTACTTTTAAATCATGTTTTTCACCAATGTTAAAAACTTCATCTGGATGATTAACTCTTGAATACGAAATTTCTTGTAAGTGAACTAAAACATCTAACTCACCATTAACATTAAAGAAACATCCAAAAGAACTATAGCCTTTAACTTCTGCACCCTTGATGATGTCTCCAACTTTATATTTTTCAATAATTTTTGCTTTGTCTTCTTTTTTAAATGAAGAGATTATTTCTCTTCGTGATACACAAGCATTTCCTCTAATCTTATCTAATTTAATTAAAGCAAATTTTTGAGGCTCATTCATTAAATGACTAATATCTTTTAATGGTTTGTCACTTATTTGTGATCCGGGTAAAAACATTAGAGAACCAGTATCAATATGTTCTACAATACATCCACCTTTACATTTTGATGTAATTTTACCCATGATTGGTTCATTCTTTTCATAAGCTTCAACAAGCTTGTCCCAACCTTTAATTTTTTGAGCTTTGCTAGCAGAAACTAGCACTTCACCATGTTTATCTTCAATTTTTTCTAATAATACTGGAATAGTTTCACCAACTTTTATTTTTTCTCCAAGACCCATGCTTTTTAGTTCATTAACATCAAGAACTGGTTCACTTTTTAAGCCTTCAACAAATAAAAAAACAAATTTCTCTGTAATTTTGTTAATTTTACCTTCTATGATTTTACCTTCTTCAATTTGGATTTTAGAGAGTTGGCTATTAAGTAATTTTTCGAATTCTTGTGATGCTGGATTTGAAAGATCTTTGTATATTTCCATTAAGTATTAATTTTCCTGTCTATAATTTTTTTTAATTTTAAAAAACACGCTCTTTTAGTAAGTTTCGATGTATTTAGCAACACTGAATCTTTAGTTTTCTTCAAAGGTGATATTTTACGATTATAGTCACTTTTATCCCGTTTTTTAATACTTTTTAGTACGTCTTGAAAAGAAATTTCCTTCTTAAGACTTTTTAGCTCTTTATATCTTCTAAGGGCTCTTGTTTTTACATTTGCTGTTATAAAAAATTTAAAATCAGCATCTGGTACGATATTGTAAGTGATATCTCTTCCATCAAGACATGATCCTTTATAGTTTTTCGGAGGATTATAGGCAAAATTTAATTGAAAAGAATGAACAAGTTTTCTTGTACTTTTCACTTTTGAAATAATTGACGCTTCTGTTCCAACTTCATCTGATAGCAAAGCTTTATTTGCAAGATCTTTTACTTTGAGAGTTTTAATTTTAGATTTGATAAAGCTTTGATTAAATTTTTTAGGAAATTTAATTTTTAGATAGGCAATCATTCTATAAATTTTTCCAGTATCTAAATAAAAAAGATTGTAATGTTTGGATATTGCTTTTGCTAATGTCCCTGCTCCTGCAGCAGCTGGAGAGTCGATTGCAATTTTAATGATATTTTTTCTTTTAATCATTATCTTTTTAAATCATTTATTATATTCAAGAACGTAGGAAAGGAAGTTTTAATAGAGTCTTTATCATGAATACTCCATGTTCCCCCCAAAGCTGAGGCCGCGATTACACTTGTCATGAAAACTCGATGATCTTTTAGATAATCTTTAATAACAATCTTTTTATTAATTTTTAATTTAGGGTTACCATAAATCTTTATTGAGTTATCAGTTGTTATTGTTTTAATTCCCATTTTACTTAAAATTTTTGCACCCCATTTCAATCTAGGACTTTCCTTCTGATTAAGCTCACCAATATCTTTAAAGTAAGAAACTCCACTTGCTTTAGCAGCAACCAAAAAAATTATTAGAAATTCATCAATAGCCCCACTATTTAATTTGGATGGACAATTAATTGCTTTTAGCTTTTTTGTGCTAATAATTGATATATCAGCTACAAGCTCACCTTTATAATTCTTTTTATTCTTAAACTGAATATTAACACCCATTTTTTTTAAAATAGTTATTATGCCAATCCTGGATGGATTAATGTTTATATTTTTAATCAACAATTTTGAGTTATTTGATAGAGCAGTTAAAACAATAAAAAAGGCAGCAGAACTTATATCTGAAGGTATTTTGTAATTTAAAGGTTTTATTTTTTTAATTTTTTCAACTTCTATTAGATCATAATTTTTCTTCTTTTTAACTTTTAAAGGAAGCTTAAGATATTTGCACAAAAGCTCAGTATGATTTCTGCTTGGTTTGGCTTTGATAAAAGTTTTACCTTCTGTTTTTAAACCTGCTAAAATAATACTACTTTTTACTTGAGCTGAACCTTTGTTTTCTAAATAATTAATTGGCAAAGGATTTTCACTTCCTTTTATTGTTAAGGGCAATCCTTTATTCGTTAGTTTGATATCTGCACCAAATTTTTTTAATGGCTCTGCAATTCTATTAAAATCTCTTTTAGACAAACTTTTGTCACCAATAATTTTAATTTTATGAGGCGTATCAATTAATAAACCCATAATTAATCTTCCCAAAGTACCAGAATTTTCTGAATTAATTGTTATGTCTTTTTTATACTTGTAGCCTCTTGGTCCATTACTAGTAATTGTACAATAATTTTTATTTAATTTTACTTTAGCACCTAGTTTTTTTACTGCATTGATTGCAGCCAGAACATCTTCTGATAAAAGTAAATTATAAGCCTTGGATTTACCTTTTGCGATTGAAGAAAATAAGACCCATCTAATACTTAAACTTTTATCACCCGAAACAATTATACTCTTACTAAAATTTTTAATCGTATTTCTTACAATGATGTGATTGGGCATAAAATTTATTTATAATTAAATGAGTCGCCAAAATAAGCACTCTTAGCATCAATATTATTCACTAATTCTTGGGGAGAACCTTCTGCAACAATTTTACAGTTACTTAGTATCATTGCTTTATCAACACAAGCCAATAAGTCCCTTGCTTGGTGATCACATATGCAAATTGTGATATTTGACTCTTTTTGTAAATTAACAATTATTTCTTGCAACATTTTAATTGTCAAAACATCAAGTGCTGCAAAACATTCATCCAAAAGGAGAACTTTTGGATCACTCAGTAATGATAAAGCAATAACTAATTTTTTCTTTTGCCCTCCTGATAAAAATTTAGCCTTAACATTTTTTAAATTTTCTAATTCAAATTTTGAAATTAAGGAATTTATTTTATAATCTTCATTTCCTTTATCATTAATTACAATTTCAGCGATTGCTTTTAAATTTTGATATAATGTTAGATCATTAAAAAAACCACCATATTGAGGAACATAACCTATATGAAATTTTTTTGTTCTTAAATAAATTGGGTAATCTAAAACATCTGTATTATTTAATTTAATTTTTCCACTATTTGGTGGAATAAGCCCAGTTATTAAATTGAAAATTGTGCTTTTCCCAACTCCATTTGGGCCAAGCATTCCAAATATTTGACCTTCGTTGATTTTAAAATTTATATTATCTAAAATTAATCTACTTCCATATGAAAGGTTTATATTTTCAAAAGAGATTATAGGGCTAGGTTTTTTGTGAGATTTAATTCTAAATTTTTTTATTAATCCCATCTTATTCCATATTCTTTATGTTAACTTTATTTTTTGAGTCATACATATAAATTTTTGTATTTTTTGTTTTCATATCATATTCAAGCACATCAGCTTTCATTGTGTTTTCTAAATTTTTGTAGACAACATCTCTTGAAATAATAAGCAAATTGTCTAACATTGAAAAATCTAGATAATCGCCTGTTATTATATTGTCAACATAATCTATTTTTACATTTTTTGAAAAAATTGTATCATAATTAATCGTGTTATATTTGCCATAATTAGAGGTGATTATGATAAGTTCAGAATTTTTAGCTAATTTGATATTGGCTGTGACATCAGTTAGAAAGATAATATCACTATTATTTAAATCAATTTCACCCATTTTTGCTACAAGAATATATTCGTTACCTTTTAAATCTTTGGATGTATAACTTATATCTTTGATTATATTTGAGTTGTAAATAACTTCTTCCTCAATAGCAGTCTTAATATCAGCTGTATTTGTTCATTTGTATTGTCATCAGTTGTATTTGTTACATCAGATATCAAATTATTACTTTTTTTAAAATATTTAGAATAAATAAACCAGGTGAATATTATTAAAATTAATATCAATAATATTTTCAAAAAATTTATTTTTTTCATCAATCAATATTTGATTGCAAAATATTATGTATATGAAGAACACCTATCGTTTTAAACTTGTTTTTTTTATCATGTACACAAAGCGAGGTAATTTTTTTTTCATTCATTAGCGCCAAAGCTTTTGCTGCTAGAGATTGTTTATCTATGCTTATCGGGTTTTTTGTCATTATTTTTGTAACATTCATCTCATTTAAATTTTGTTTTTTTTCATTGTAGCGCCTAATTTGACCATCAGTAATTATACCAGTAGTTTTTTTTTGTTTATTTTGAACGATTAAAACTCCTAGTTTTTTATTGCTCAATATTTTGATAGCATTCTTCATATCTAAATTTTCTTTCACAAAAGGAATTTTGTTTCCTGTTAACATTATATCTTCAACAGTTTTTAATTGAGCTCCAAGACTACCAGCAGGATGTATTTTTTTAAAATCAAATTTACCAAATTTTTTATATTGCATAGCTGATATTGCCAATGCATCTCCTAAAGCTAGCTGAGCTGTAGTACTTGAAGTTGGCACGATACCACCTGACTCTTTTACCTCAGGAATTATAAGCTTAATATCTGATGCTTTGTATAAAATAGAGTCTCTTTTTGACATAATTCCGATCAGCATAATTTTATTTCTATTTGCATATTGAATTATATTTCTAAGCTCACTAGTTTTACCTGAGTAGCTTATTAAAATTAAAATATCTTTTTTTGAAATACTTCCTAAATCACCATGAGAGGAGTCACTTGCAGATAAATTGAAAGATGGAGTTCCAACAGAAGATAAAGTAGCAGATATTTTAGCTGCTATCAATCCGCTTTTACCCACGCCGCACAAAATTACTTTAGATTTACATTTTGCAATTTCGATTACAGCTTTATTAAATGAATTATCAATTTTTTTTTTTAACTTTTGTAATGCTTGAATTTCAAGATCAATTACTTTTTTTGCTAGGGGTATGAATTTTTTAGTCATTAGTGGGACCAGATATCATCCTTAAATAATGCTAAGTCTAAGTTTACTCTAGTTTTTAAAAATTTTAAGCAATCCTTATAAAGGTCTATTCTATTTTCTCTTTCTAATATTTTATTTAATTCTACATGTATTTTGTGCAAATATATCACGTCATTAGCACAATATTTTAGTTGTGCTGGAGAAAGTTCACCACCAAAATCTGAACTTTGAAACTGTTTACTTATATCAATATTAATAAATTCTTTTATCAATGTTTTTAATGAGTGACTATCAGAGTATGATCTTGCTAATTTTGATGCAATTTTAGTATCAAGAATATTATTAGTTTCTGTTTTTAAATAATATTTGATATGAGCCATGTCTGCTCTTCCATAATGGAATATCTTTGTGGTATTTTCATCAGCAAGTAATTTTGTTAAATTTGGAGCATTGTAATTCTTCCTATCAAATTGAATTATGTGAGCATCAGAATTTCCTGAAGATATCTGGATTAAGCAAAGAGGATCTCGTCTGACATTCAGACCCATAAACTCACCATCAACAGCTATTAGATTGCCTAAATCTAAATCATCTGGTAAATCATTTTTGTGAAGTTGAATATTATTACTCATTTCTAAACATATATAATGGAATTCAAATGAAAGCAAAAAATTGTCTAATTTTTGGTGGCAGTGGTCAAATTGGTCGAAACTTAATTAGGAAGTTAACAAAAAATAACTATAGAGTAACAGTTGTTACAAGAAATATTCATCAAAAGAGCTACATAATTAAAACCCAGGCTAATGCTGGCTATATTGATGTAGTAGAAGCTAATATTTTTGATGAAAATAAAATTAGAAGTCTTTTTAAAAAAGCAGATATTTGCATAAATTTAATCGGAATTTTGTTTGAAAAAAAAAGAGGCAATACATTTACAAATATTCACTCTGTTTTGCCTTCATTGTTAGCTAAACTCTGTAAAGAATACAATCTTAAGCATTTTATTCATTTATCAGCTTTAGGAATAAATGATGCAATAGACTCTGATTATGCAAAAAGTAAATTAGAGGGAGAAGGAAATGTGTTAAAAAATTTCCCATTAGCTACAATCTTAAGACCATCAGTAGTGTATTCTGTAGATGATAACTTTACTACTAATTTTATGACCTTACTAAATAGGTTGCCAGCTTTTCCAATTTATTATGAGGGAAAGACAAAATTTACACCAATTCATTGTTCTGATTTAACTGATACTCATTTATCATGTTATTTCTAAAAATATTTATTCAAAAATAATTGAATGTACTGGTCCGGAAATTATAACATTTAAAGAGCTCCTAGAAAAATTACAGATATTAATTGGTAAAAAAAGAATTTTGTTACCTTTCCCTTTGCCAATTGCTGAGTTGACAGCTAGATTTTTTGAAATGCTACCAACCCCGTTACTTACAAGAGATCAATTGAGATTACTAAAATATGATAATGTTACATCTGGAAAATATAAAACTAATTCAGATATAGGAGTTCCTAGCGTTAGGTTATTTGATCAGGAAGTTAAAAAGTATTGCTACATGTGGAGAGAGGGTGGGCAATTTTCGACTGAAAAATATTTATAAAAAAAGATTTAGAAAATACTAATAATTAGTTTTTAGGCAGATTTTATTTTTTTCTCAATAAATTCTGGCACTTCTTCTTTATCTGCAACTTCTTCTTTTTTACCTTTAGGTTGATAAGCATACAAAAGATGAAGCTTACAATAAGAAAAGTCTTTTAATGAAGATCTTCCACAAAAATAAAATGATTTTTCGTCTGGATGTCCAATAGGCCATTTACATGAGCTTTCATCTAATTCTTCTAATTGTTTAGGATTTTCTGGTTCAAAGTCTTTTTCAATAATTAAAGATTTAAATTTACTTTTTCGCCCTCTTTTGCTTTTAATATTTTTTTCTTCTAAGGAGTTTTCAAAATTTTGATTTGAGGTAGCTGCTCTTGTTTTAATTTTTGCTGAAAGGTTTAATCTGTGGGCTTTACCAATCACTGCATTTCTACTAATACCCCCGATAATCTCCGCAATTTGACTCGCAGTGTTTCCTTTGCCCCAAAGTTCTTTTAATTTGTTTACTTTTTCTTCGTTCCAGCTCATATCAATATGTTGTATAATAGTTTATAAAAACAACAATATACTGATACATTGAGAAATTAAACAAGCAAAAACTCAGAGTTATCAACAAAAATAAATTAAAATTGGTTTACAGATATTTTCAATCATAACTTGTATCTAATAATTAAAATTTATAAAAACTGATTAAAATTATGAGCTATTTAGCAAAAAATTATAATAGAAAAAAAATTTCATTTAAATATGGAAAGGGAAGCTTTTTATATTCAACTAATGGAAAAAAATATTTAGATTTCGTTCAAGGTATAGCTGTAAATTCTTTGGGTCATGCGCACCCTAAATTGGTGAATGCCATAAATAAACAATCTAAAAAACTTTGGCACGTGTCAAATGCATTTCAAATTCCAGAAGGAGAAATTTTAGCTAAAAAACTTGCAAAAAAAACTTTTGCTGATTTTGTTATGTTCCAAAATAGTGGTGCAGAAGCAACTGAGGCAGCAATAAAAGCTGCAAGAAGATATTTCTATTCAATTGGAAAACCTAAAAAAAATAGAATCTTATGTGTTAAAAATAGTTTTCATGGAAGAACTTTGGCGGCAATATATGCAAGTGGTTCCAAAAAAATGACTGAAGGTTTTGGACCAAAAGTAACTGGTTTTGATCATTTTGATTTTGGTAATCACAAATCTTTAAAAAAGAAAATTACAAAAAATACAGCAGCTATAATGGTTGAAACTATTATGGGCGAAGGAGGTATAAAAGTAATTCCAGATTGGTGCTTAAGAGAGCTAAGAAAAATTTGTGATAAAAGAAATATTTTATTAATATTGGATGAGGTTCAATGTGGAATTGGAAGATCAGGTGATTTCTTTGCTTATGAAAAATCTAAGGTAAAACCAGATATTGTTCCAATTGCAAAAGGTATTGGGGGTGGATTTCCAATAGGAGCACTTCTAATGAATAAAAAAGTTGCATTAGGAATGACAGCTGGGACCCATGGATCTACTTTTGGTGGTAACCCATTAGCAATGACGGTTGGTAATTCAGTAATGGATGTAATTTCAAATAAAAAATTTTTAAAAAATGTAAAAGATATTTCAAAATATTTTTTTTTAAATCTTAATAAAATTAAAGATGAGTATCCAAATATTATCAAAGAAATAAGAGGCAGAGGTTTATTAATTGGAATACAACTTAAATCAAATCAAGCAATATTTATAAAAAAGCTTATGGATAATAATTTATTAACAATAAGAGCTGCTGAAAATGTAGTTAGAATTTTACCACCGCTTAATGTAAAAAAGAGTGAAATTAACCAATCACTTAAAATAATAAAAAAAGTTTGTTCAGAATTAAATTAAAATGAAACATTTTATAAATTTGAAAGATATACCCGCAAAAGATCTTAGAAAAATTATTATTGATGCAAAAAAAAGAAAAAACCTTAGAAAAAAGTTAAGCACTTTAGAGGTTGATAGAGGGTCTCCATTAAAAGGTAAAATGCTTATTCAAATGTTTGAAAAAGCAAGTTCTAGAACAAGAATAAGCTTTTATTTAGCAATAAAGCAGCTTGGGGGAGGAACTTTAACTCTTAGATCCAATGAATTACATCTTGGTCAAGGTGGTGAAAGTATATCTGATACAGCTAAAATATTGTCAACTTATGGTGATGGTTTTATGTTAAGAACAGATAGTGATAACAAGATTGAAGATTTTAAAAAATATTTATCAATTCCAATAATAAATGGCTTAAGTCCATCTTCACACCCAACTCAAGTTTTATCTGATGTTTTTACTGTTGAAGAAATAAAGAAAAAACCAGATTTCTAAATTAAATATTTGCTGGATTGGAGACTCCAATAATGTTTTAGACAGTTTAATTGCAGCATCTGTAAAATTTTCATTTAAACTTAGTATTGGTTGTCCAAAAAATTTTGAACCAGGTAAAGAAGTTAGAACTTGGGTTAAGAATAATAATAAAAAAATATTTATTTATAATGATCCTAAAAAAGCTGTTATTGGAGCAGATGTTATATTTTCAGATAAAGTTATATCTCTTAATGACAAAGGTAATAAAAAGAAAAAAATTGAACAATTTAAAAAATTTAAAATAGATGCAAAACTAATGAGTTATGCAAAAAAAGATTGTATTTTTCTTCACTGTTTGCCTCGTGGATCTGAAGTAACTGATGAGAGTTTTTTTAGGAAAAAAATCTCACGTTTGGCAACAAGCTCTTAATAGAGTTCATGTTCAAAAAAGTATTTTATTATATTGTTTTGGAAAATTAAGGTAGTGGTATTGGGCTATCTGAATTTTGATTTAAATATTTTATAACTGAGGCTCTATCTTTTTCTTTTCTTAATCCGGCAAATGCCATTTTTGTTCCCTTAATCCATTTAGCAGGTTTTGTTAAGTAGCCGTTTAGCTCTTCAAGTGTCCATTCTTTGTCAAATGATGCTAAAGCCTTAGAATATTTATAATCTGTAACTGCTCCAGTTTTTCTTCCAACTACATTATATAAAGCAGGACCAATATTATTTTTTCCACCTTTAACAATAGAGTGGCATGCAGCACATTTTTTAAAAACTTTTTCACCTAAAGCAATATCTCCCATCGCCATCAATGCAGCTATATCAACTTTTTCTTCTACAGCTTTCTCTGTTGTTGATGATACTTTTGTAGCCTGTTCCACTTCAACTGCATATCCAGGAGTTTTAGGTTTTTCCACATGAAATATGACGTTTGATAATTTACCAATACCAATGATTAAGAGTGCAACCATTAGCACAGCAGCTACTATTTTATTAATTTCAAAAGAATCCATTTTTCTAAATATTATGTTGGAACATATATCACGATAAATTGAAAAATTACTAAAATTTAATGTATAAATTTGCCTCTACTTCTATTTAATAGGTATAATATTAATTCAATTATTAATGAAAACATTAACCATTATACCCTCACGATTGTCAGCAACCAGGTTGCCTGGAAAGCCTTTGTTAAAAATAAATGATTTATCAATTATATCTCACGTATTTAGAAGAGCTCAGGAGGCAAATATTGGTGATGTTGTTGTTGCAGCGGAGGATCAAGAAATAGTAGATGATGTTATCAAAAATGGAGGTAGAGCCATTTTAACAGGCAAAAATCATAAAACTGGAACTGATAGAATTTACGAGGCGTTGCAAAAATTAGAGCTAAAAGATGTAGATTTTATAATGAATCTACAAGGTGACGAGCCAGCAATTAATATTGAGGACATTATAAGTCTTAAATAAAAAAATGGTTAGCAATCAATCTAATATGGGTACTCTTGCTGCTAAAATGAAAGATCTCAAAGACTCTAGATAATGAAAATATTGTTAAAGTTGTAACTAGCAAAAATTTAAACAATCAAGAGTTTTCTGAAGGCAAATAATTTTTTAAGAACATCGATGAGAAATAGATAATATTTATCACCATATAGGAATTTATTGCTATTCAACTGAAACATTAAAAAAATTTGTTAGACTTAAATCAATCAAAAAATGAAATTGAAAATAGATTAGAACAGTTGAGGGCATTAGATAATAATATTGATATAAATGTTGCTCTTGCCGCATTCTTCTCCAATAGGAGTTGATACAGAGGAAGATTATCTAGCCTTAAAAAAAATTATGGAATATAAAGTTTAATGGCAAAAATTTATTTTCAGGGTACTTTTGGGGCATACTCACATTTAGCTGCATTAGCAGTTGATCCAGATGCAGAAATAATCACCATGCAAAACATTTGATGATTGTTTTAATAAAGCAAGTCTTGAACCAGATTGTAAAATAATTATTCCTGAATCTAATAGAATTACAGGAAATATTGGCATTGAATATTTAATATTCAAACATAGACTAAATATATACAAAGAGCATTTTCAAAAAATAGAACATAATTTATTAGGTCATACCTGGTGCAAAGCTTAGTGATATAAAAGAAGTGTATTCTCATGCACAAGGTTTGTCTCAATGTTCTAAATTTATAAAAGAAAATAATATAGCTGAGCATATTAGAGCAGACACGGCTGGATCTGCAGAAATGATTTCAAAAACCAAAAGATATTAAGCAAGCTGCAATAGCATCCTCTTTAAGTGCTGAAATTTATGGACTAGATATTGTTAAAAAAAATATTGAAAATGAAAGTGGTAATTTAACAAGATTTTTAGTAATGGGTAAAAATATTTCTCAACCTGAATTTGGAGAGAATAAATATATTACTTCTTTTTTATTTAAACTTAAAAGTAAGCCTGCCGCCCTTTATCAATCTTTAGGTGGATTTGCGATCAATGGTGTAAACTTAACTAAACTACAAAGTTATCCTGAAAAAAATACTTTCGATTCATTCTTTTTTTTGTGTGATTTGGATGGCCATATTGAAGACCCAAAAGTCCAAAAATCTTTAGAGGAGCTGGGCCTTCATTGTGAGGATTTTCACGTCTTAGGTGTTTTTGAGGCTGATAAGTTAAGAGAGAAAAAAAATTAATCTTTTCTTGTAGAATAGAAAATATAACTGCTATAATAGTTTTGGAGGCTAGAGGTGGATGCTGCTTGAACCCGACCAGATCCTAACGGAAGCAGTCGTAGAGACAGTTATTCAGGTTCTAGTCTCCTTAAAATAAATTAAATGAACAATAACTCTAAAGTATTAGCATTAAAGTATAGACCACAAACTTTTGATGATCTTATTGGTCAAGAAGTAGTGGCTGAAACTATAACAAATTCAATCAAAGTCAGATAAAATTCCTAATGCTTATCTTGTTCACTGGAATAAGAGGAATTGGCAAAACTACAACTGCCAGAATTGTTGCTAAAGGCACTTAATTGTTTAAATGGTATAGAAAATTTGTGCAAAGAAAGATTTGTGCGATAATTGCAAATCTATTGCAGACTCTAGCCATATTGATGTGCTTGAGATGGATGCTGCAAGTAAAACGGGCGTGGATGATGTAAGAGATCTAATTGAATTTTCTAGATATGGTCCAACATCAGCAAAATATAAGATTTTTATAATTGATGAAGTTCATATGTTAAGCAAACAAGCATTTAACGCTTTGTTAAAAACTCTTGAGGAGCCACCAGAATATTTAAAATTTATTTTTGCAACTACAGAAATTAAAAAAATACCTATTACTGTGGTTTCACGGTGTCAAAGATTTGATTTGTCTAGAATTAAATCATCAGAATTATTTGAGTTTATTAAAAATATAAAAGAAAAAGAAAATGGTAAAGCATCAGATGAAGCTTTAAAATTAATTGTAAAAATATCTGAAGGATCTGTAAGAGATGCTTTATCTTTATTAGATAGAGCTTTGCTAAGCTTAGATGAAAAAACAGAACTAGATCTTAATGCTGCCCAAAAAATTTTTGGATATTTTGATAAATCTCAGTTAATTAACTTATTTGAATTAATATTAAGAGGTGAAGAGGAAAAAGTTATTAATATCTATAGAAAAATTTACGATCAAGGAGTTGAGCCAAAAGTATTTATTAATGATTTTTTAGAGATACTTTATTACTTTAAAAATATAAATTCATTATCTTTAGAAAGTACAAATTTTTCTCTTAATGATGAGGAATTTTCAAAAATTAAAGATATTTCTAATCAGGTAGACTCTGAAGTTTTAATTTTATTTTGGCAGTTTGCAATATCTTCACTTGAAGAATTAGATATAGTTTCTAATCAACATTTATCAATTGAAATGTTTTTAATAAGATTAATGCATTTAAGTTCAATTAAGTTAAATAAATATTAGATCAAGATGAAAGCAATGAAAATTTGAGATAATCATAAACCAAAGAAGAAAACAACAATAATTTTAAAGATAATTCAAGAACTGTTAGATCAAATAAAAAATATAGCTCAAGAGGAAAAACAGAAACCAGAAGCCAAACCAGAGATAAAAGCTATTGATAAAAATTTAATTAATTCTTTTGATGATCTTCTAAACGTCTGTACTTCAAAAAAAGAAATTAAATTAAAATATGAATTAGAAAAAAATGTAAATCTTGTAAAATTTGAAAGAAATAGAATTGAAATTTCTTTTAATGATAATTTAGATAAAGATTTTGTAAAAGATCTTTCTTCAAAACTCTATGAATGGACTGGAGAAAGATGGATAATTACTTTAGTAAATCTAAAGGTGAGATGTCAGTTAAAGAAAAACAAAAAAATAAAAAAGATGAATTAATGAATGAAGTTAAAAGTTTAGAAATTTATAAGAAAGTAATGGAAAAATTTCCTGATGCAGAACTTATAGATGTTAAGTTGAACGAAAAAAAAGAGGATTAAAATGACTGATTTTACAAAGATTTTAGATAAGGCGAAAGAGCTAGAGGCTAAAATGAAAGAAAGCCAAGAAAAAATTAAAGAAATTAAAGCTGAAGGAGTTTCAGGTTCTAATTCAGTTAAAATTACTCTTGATGGTGAAGGTGAAATGCAAAAAATTGAATTATCTGAATGAAATTATTAAAGAGGATAAAACAATAATTGAGGATTTAATTGTTGCTGCTCATAATAGTGCAAAATCACAACTGAAAACAAAGACCACTGAAGAGATTTCAAAAGCCACAGGAGGTTTTGGAATTCCTGGTTTCAAATGGCCGTTATAATTAATGCAGAATATTAGTGAGATTGAGGAATTAATTAAATTAATTTCAAAGCTTCCGGGTCTAGGGCCTAAGTCAGCTAAAAGAATAGTTCTTAAACTTATTAATAATCGAGATGAATTAGTAAAACCTATGGCTAGCACATTAGCTCAGGTTTACAAAAATGTAACCAGGTGTAATTCGTGTGGTTCATTAAAATCTAATTTAAATGGTTGTGTTAATTGTGAAAGTTTAAAAGAAAAATATACCAAAGATTTGTGTTGTTGAGGATATTGCTGATCAATGGTCAATTGAAAACTCAAATATTTTTCAAGGATACTTTCATATTTTAGGAGGAACCATTTCTTCTGTTGGTCAAAGAAAAGAAGATCTTTTAATTAATTCTTTAGTCGAGAGAGTAAATAGAGATAACATAGAGGAAGTTATACTTGCAACAAGTGCAACTGTTGAGGGACAAACTACAGCTTATTACATTCAAGACAGCCTAAAGAATACTAATGCTAAAGTTACTAAATTAGCTCAAGGATTGCCTGTAGGTGGTGAGATTGAAAGTTTAGATGATGGAACGTTATTTTCAGCTTTTAAAAATAGATCTAACTCTAAATTCTAATTCAGATTAAGTTTCTTTTTTAATCTGTTTTGATGTAGCATAGTGGTTCAGTATAGCCTGAGGGTTGCTCTTTACCTTTGAAAATTAAATCACATGCTGTTTTAAATGCTAAAGATCGATCAAAGTCATCACTCATCTTAACATATTTTGGATCATCTTTATTTTGATTATCTACAATTTTCGCCATTTCTTTCATTATTTCTGTAACTTGAATTTTAGTGGTTATTCCATGATGTATCCAATTTGCAATGTGTTGTGATGAAATTCTAAGTGTTGCTCTATCCTCCATCAACCCAATATTATTAATATCTGGAACTTTAGAACATCCTACTCCTTGATCAATCCATCTAACTACATAGCCCAGTAATGTTTGTGCTGAATTTGATATTTCATTATTAATATCTTCCACTGACCAATTTGGTCTATTTGCAACAGGTACTGTTAAAAGGTCATCTAGTTTTGCCTTTTCTCTTTTTTCAATATTTTTTTGTTCATCAAAGATATTTATTTCATGATAATGTAATGAATGCAAAGCAGCTGCTGTTGGGGACGGGACCCAAGCACAATTAGCTCCTGCTTTTAAATGTCCTGTCTTTTGTTCCATCATATCTTTCATCTTATCTGGCATTGCCCACATTCCTTTTCCAATTTGAGCCTTTCCTGATAAACCACACTTTAATCCAACATCAACATTGTTATTTTCGTATGCTAAAATCCATTTAGAAGATTTCATATCTCCTTTCTTGATCATTGGCCCAGCTTCCATTGAAGTGTGCATCTCATCACCTGTTCTGTCTAAAAACCCAGTGTTAATAAAGAAAACTCTATTTTTTAGAGTTCTTATACATTCTTTTAAATTTGATGATGTTCTTCTCTCTTCATCCATAATTCCTATTTTGCAAGTGTATTTTTTTAAACCCAATACTTCCTCAACTTTGGAAAAAATTAAATCTGTAAATTCAGTTTCATCTGGTCCATGCATTTTTGGTTTTACTATGTAGATCGAGCCAGTTCTTGAATTTGTTTTATTTTTCAAATCATGAATTGCTGCAGCTACAGTGATAAACGCATCCATAATACCTTCAGGAACTTCGTTACCATTACTTAAAATTATAGATGGATTTGTCATTAAATGACCTACGTTTCTAACTAATAATAAACTTCTTCCATGTAATTTAAGTCCCTTACCATCTTTCGAAACATAACTTCTGTTAGGATTTAGTTTTCTTTCAAATAATTTACCATCTTTTTCAAATTGTGTTTTAAGATTACCCTTCATCAAACCGAGCCAGTTTCTATAACAAATAACTTTATCCTCAGCATCCACAGCGGCAACGCTGTCTTCGTTGTCACAAATTGTTGATACTGCAGCTTCCAAAATTATATCACTTATTCCTGCATGATCTTGTTGAGCGCTAAAAGCTCTTGGATCTCTTAAAACTTCAATATGTAAGTTGTTATTTTTTAATATAATTGCAGAAGGGTTATCGGCCTCACCTCTATGGCCAATAAATTTTTGTTCTTCAGCTAGATCAAATATATCAGCACCTTTAAGAGTTTTTAGTTTACCTTCTTTAACAGCTATACTTGTAATTTTGTGCCAACTAAGATTTTTAAGTGGAAAATGATTATCTAAAAAATCTCTTGAATATTTAATAACCATCTCTCCTCTCAAAGGATCATATCTTTCAGACACACTATCTTCAGATTGTTCTATAACATCAGTTCCATATAGACTATCGTATAAACTCATCCATCTTGCATTTGCTGCGTTAAGAGCATAACGTGCATTCATAATCGGTACGACTAGTTGTGGGCCAGCTATTTTTGTTATTTCATCATCTACATTTTCTGTTTCTATTGAAAAATCTGCTCCTTCTTCTTTTAAATATCCAATTTCAAGTAAAAAATTTTTATATTCATCTAGTTTAATTTCATTACCTTTGTTTTTAATATGCCATTCATCAATTTTTTTTTGTAAAGTTTCTCTTAAGCTAATTAACTCTCTATTTTTAGGTTCAAGTTCATTAACAGTTTTCTCAAAACCTAACCAAAAATTATCTGATGAAATACCTGTGTCTGTTAAAAGCTCTTCGTTAACAAAATTTGATAAGCTTTCTGAAACTTTGAGAGTATGAATATTTATATATTTATCTGGCATAGCACTTTTGTTACCCCATCTGTATTTTTGCCTGAGAGTTTTGCTCCTTCGGCGGAAATTAATCTCTTTCCAGAGTGTTATGCTTTGATCGGTCCTTTTGCCTGAGAGTTTCCGGGGTGGTTGCTCCTTCGGCGCTAAAATATTGTTAGTCTCTCCCGATTTAAAATTTGTATAGTTTAAATATTTGAAGTCAATTAATAATGCTAAAATTTATTTAAAATTAACATTTTATTGCCTTTTTTATAATTTAACTTTCTAATATAAACATTTCATGAAAAATTATCTTAATTTTGAAACTGATATAAAAAATTTAGAGATCGAGATAGAAAAATTAAAAGACCCATATAATCAAGATGGTCTCTCGGAGGTAGATACTCAAAAAATTTCTAGTACACAAGCTGAACTTGATGAAAAATTAAAAGATATTTACTCTAACCTTGACCCCTGGCAAACCACTATGGTTGCTCGTCACGAGGATAGACCAAAATCTAAGTTTTTTATTGATAACTTGTTTGATGATTTTATTTCTTTATCAGGAGACCGTTTTTATGGAGAGGATAAATCTGTTTTAACAGGATTTGCTAAATTTAATGGCAGTTCAGTTTTAGTAATAGGTCAAGAAAAAGGTGAAAATTTAGAAACTAGAATTGAAAGAAACTTTGGGATGATGAGACCTGAAGGATATCGTAAAACAATTCGATTAATGAATTTAGCTAATAAATTTAATATTCCAATAATATCATTTATTGACACACCAGGAGCGTATCCAGGGGTTGGAGCAGAAGAAAGAGGTCAAGCAGAAGCTATTGCTAAATCAATTGAGTGCTGCATGGAACTTAGTGTTCCAACTCTAGCAATTATTATTGGAGAGGGAGGATCTGGAGGGGCAATTGCTTTAGCATCGTCAAATAAAGTTATTATGTTAGAAAATGCAATTTATTCTGTAATTTCTCCAGAAGGGTGTGCAACTATTTTATGGAGAGATCCTAAAAAAATGCTTGATGCTGCAAAAGCTATGAAGCTTTCGGCAAAAGATTTATTAGAATTAAAAGTTATTGATGAGATAATTCCTGAGCCACTAGGTGGAGCTCATAGAGATAAAGATCAAATGTTAGATAATTTAAGAGATTCTATTTCAAAAAATTTAAACTACTTTAAAGACTTATCATCTGAAGAAATTATGAATGAAAGAAAAAATAAGTTTTTAAAAATTGGAAGAAATCAAGGATTTATTAGTAATTCGGAAGATTTAAGCACACTTACAATTAAGAATAATAATTTTGATAAAATCTTAAAATCAAAAAAAATTTTAATTGGTTCAACAATTATAGGTTTAGTTTTATTGCTTGTTGCTTTTAGTCTGTTCTAAATTTTATAAAGCACCACAGCAATGCTTAAATTTTTTACCAGATCCACATGAGCAAGGTTCGTTTCTTCCAATTTTTTTCCCACTTTTAATTTGATCCACCATTGATTTTTTGTTTCTTCTGGTTGCTCTGTAACAACTTTTAAATTCATTAGAATGGTTACAAAATCTAATTTTAATTTATCAAGGAGGTTAGAAAATAAATCAAAAGCTTCTTTTTTGTACTCAATTAAAGGATCTCGTTGTCCATAAGATCTTAATCCAATTACCTGTCTTAGTTGTTCTAAATATTGAATATGGGATTTCCAGTTAAGATCTATTGATTGTAAGAAAATTCTTTTTTCAATTTCTTTTGCATGATCTTCGCCTAAAATTTTTATTCTTTCTTCTCTAGTTTTTGAAAATTTATTAATAATTTTTTCCCTTAGATCACTATCTTTCACAGAAATTAATTCTTTTAACTCCGAATCATCAAAACTTTTACCAACAATTAGTCTTAGACGATTACTAAATTCATTACTTTTGGGATTTGATAAATTTTGTATTTTTAATTTGATGATATCTTCAATTATTTCCTTTAAAAATTCATCAGAATAGTCAAATATGCTTTGACTATTCATTGCATTTTTTCGTTGAGAAAATACGACATGTCTTTGATCATTTAAAACATTATCAAATTTTATTAGGTTTTTTCTAATGTCAAAGTTTCTAGCCTCAACTTTTTGTTGAGCTCTCTCTAAAGCTTTATTAATCCATGGGTGATCTATACTTTCTCCATCTTTAAGTCCCAATTTTTCTAGCATTTTATTCATAGACTCTGATCCAAAAATTCTCATTAGATCGTCTTCAAGACTTACATAAAAAATTGAGCTACCTTCATCGCCTTGTCTTCCAGCCCTTCCTCTTGCTTGATTATCAACTCTTCTTGACTCCATTCTTTCAGTTCCAACCACAAATAAACCACCTAAAGATTTTATTTTATTTTTATCTTGTTTAAGTTGAGTCTCGTCGATAGATCCTTTTTTACCACCTAGCTGAATATCTACACCTCTTCCAGAAATACTTGTTGTTATAATCACTGATTTTTCTTTACCTGCATTAGCTATAATTTCTGCTTCATTTTCATGATTTTTAGCATTTAATACAACATGCTTAATATTTTTTTTATTTAACAAGGTTGAATAAATTTCAGATTTGTTAATGCTAGATGTGAAAATTAAAATAGGTTGACCAGCGCTATGACGCTCAACAATGTTTTCAACAATTGAGTCATTTTTTTCATTCTCAGTTCTAAAAATTTGATCATTATAATCTTTTCTAATCATTTCATTATTAGTAGGGATAATAACAACAGTTAAATTATAAATTTCAAAAAATTCTTCAGCTTCAGTTGCTGCAGTACCGGTACATCCAGATATTTTTTTGTAAAGTTTAAAATAATTTTGATAAGTTATTGAAGCCAAGGTCTGATTTTCAGCTTGAATATTTATTCGTTCTTTTGCTTCTAACGCTTGATGTAAACCATCTCCAAATCTTCTTCCTTCCAGTATTCTACCTGTGAGTTCATCTATAATTTTTAAGCTTTCATCTTTAACAATATAATCTTTACCTTTTTCAAATAAATGATTAGCCCGAAGTGCTTGATTAACATGATGAACTAGATGTAAATTTTCTGGATCATAAAAGTTATTATTTTTTAAAATACCAGCATTAGAAAAAATTCTTTCTACATTATTAATTCCATCATTAGTTAAAAGAATACTTTTTTCTTTTTCATCTATTTCATAATCTTTATCACTTAACTGTCTTACTAGTTTGTCAATAGCAAGATACTGGGCAGTTTTATCTTCAGCTGAACCAGATATGACCAATGGAGTTCTAGCCTCATCGATTAGACAAGAATCTATTTCATCAACAATAGAAAATGAATGTTCTCTTTGAACCATTTCATTTTCTGAAAATTTCATATTATCTCTAAGATAATCAAACCCTAGTTCACTGTTAGTTGCATAGGTGATATCACAATTATAATTTCTCTTTCTTTCATTATCATCTTGATCGTTATTGATGTAGCCTGATGTTAAACCTAAAAAGTTATATATTTGACCCATTTCTATGGAGTCTCTTTTTGCAAGGTAATCGTTCACAGTAACAATATGAACACCTTTTTCAGTTAGAGCATTTAAGTAAGCAGCTAGAGAAATTGTAAGAGTTTTTCCTTCCCCAGTTCTCATTTCAGCAATCTTCCCCTCGTGAAGAACAACTCCTCCTATAATTTGAACATCAAAGTGTCTTTCATTTCTAGTTCTTTTTGAGGCCTCTCTCACCAATGCAAAAGCCTGTGGCAAAAGTTCATCCAAGGTTTTTCCTTGCTTAATTTTTTCTTTATATTCTTGAGTTTTTTTTGGGAAATCTAAGTTATCAAGTTTTTTAAATTCATCCTCAAGTGAATTTATTGTTTTTACAATTTTACCAATTCGATCTAACTCTTTTTGATTGCTAGATTTAATAAATTTTGTAATTAAATTTAATGGGTTAAACATGAGTATTTGATTTATTGTTTACTTATATTGTTTAATATATGAATTAAATAATTATTTTAAACACTATGGGAATTAATTTATCAAATTTTTTATCTTCTAAATCAAAAAATGCTAGAATGATCGATTTTCAAGACCTAGATCATGTTGATGGTCTGTCTATTTCTGTAGTAAGTGCAAATTTGTACAATGATAATAGAGATGACTTATCTATGTTTTATTTTAGAGATGGAGCAAATTATGCTTCAGTATATACGAGGTCAAAAATAGTATCTGAGAATATTAAATGGAATCAAAATCAAAACAGCAAAAGAATTTATTCTCTTCTAGTTAATACCCGGAATGCTAACGCTTTTACAGGCAAACAAGGATATTTAAGTTTAAAAAAATTGTCAGAAATTATTTCATCTGAATTAACAAAAAAACAAGAGCAAGATGAGGATATCTCAAAAAAAATTACTCCAAAAGATATAATGTTTGGTTGCACAGGAACTATAGGGGAACCTTATCCCTATGAGAAAATTTCTTATCATATTCCAAATTTAATTAATAAAATTAAATATACACAAAATAAATTTATTTGGATGAAAGCCGCACTTGGTATTATGACAACTGATACTAAGCCAAAGTTAGCAATGGAAGAATGTACAATTGGAAATAAAAAAATTAAGATTTATGGAATAGCAAAAGGCTCAGGCATGATCCATCCTAATATGGCAACTACATTAGCTTATATTTTCACAGATGCTAATCTGTCTAATAATATTTTAAATAAGCTACTTAAAAAAAATATAACAACGACTTTTAATGCCATAACTTGCGATGGGGATACAAGTACTAATGATATGGCGACTATCTTTGCAACTTGTAAAGCAGATAACGTTCAAATTAAAAATATAAATGACAAAAAGATACAAAATTTCGATAAGGCGTTAAATAGTGTTTTGTTAAATTTGGCAAAAAGGGTAGTTTTAGATGGAGAGGGATCTTCAAAGTTTGTGACGGTTAATGTTAAAAAATGTAAATCAGAAATAGAAGCAAAGCAGATTGGTCTTTCAATTGCCAATTCCCCATTAGTTAAAACTGCAATTGCTGGCGAAGATCCTAACTGGGGTAGAATAATTATGGCAATAGGTAAAGCTGGACCAAAGATAAATTTGAAAAAACTTTCAATTAAATTTGGAAATTCGAAAATTGTTCAAGATGGAAAATTACATCAGGGTTACGATGAATCAAGAACTTCTGAGTATATGAAAAATGACAATATCGATCTTCATGTTGAAATTTTTACTGGAAAGAAAAGTTTTACTGTTTACACAATGGATTTTACAAAAAAATATATTGATATTAATGCAGATTACAGAAGCTAGTTGTATTAAAAATTTTACTATAATTATTAATTCTATCAAATGATCAAATATAAATTGGCATGTGCAAATTGTGAGACTAATTTTGATAGTTGGTTTGCCTCATCTAAAGAATTTGAAAAATTAAAAAAAAAAAATCTTTTAGTCTGTCATATTTGCAACTCTGCAAAAGTAGATAAAACACTTATGGCACCAAGTGTAAGGAATAATAAAAAAGATATAAAAAATGACTTGCAATTAGATAAATATGAAAATGTGAAAAAAACTCTTAAAAGTTATCAAAAATTTGTTAAAGAAAATTTTAAGTTTGTTGGTGAAAATTTTGCTTATGAAGCCCGATCCATACACTATAGCCCTCCAAAAAAAACCAAAGGTATCTATGGAAATGCTACCAAAAAAGATCTTATGGAACTTAAGGAAGAAGGTATTGATATTCAGGTAATACCATGGGTAGATGACAAAGATAATTAGAGTTTGATAGATTTTATAATATAATTAATTGAAGTATCTGAAGAAATGCTCCATTCATCTTTTATTATATTAAAATTCATCCCATCTAACTTTTCTAACTTTAAATTATTTTTGCTTAATATTTTCTTAAGATCTTCTGGTCTTACAAATTTTTCCCAATCATGAGTTCCTATAGGAAGCCATCTTAGAACATATTCTGCACCAATTATTGCAAACATATATGATTTTAAAGTTTTATTAAGAGTTGCAATAAACATGAGACCATCTTTTTTAAGAAGTTTGGAGCATGAATTTATGAAAAAATTAATATCTTCAACATGTTCTATTATTTCCATATTTAAAATAACATCAAATTTTTTTTTAATTTTTAATTTTTCAGGTGATGAACATAAATAATTAATTTTAAGATTATTTTTTTTTGCATGTAACTTTGCAATGGTAATATTTTTATTTGATGCATCAATTCCAGTCACATTTGCACCCAATCTTGTCATTGGTTCAGAAAGAAGTCCACCTCCACATCCTATATCTAATATATTAATTTTATCTAAAGGTCTTTTTTTAGCTTTTAATTTAAAGTTATTAATAATATTTTCTTTTATATATTTAATTCTTATTGGGTTAAATTTATGAAGTGGCTTAAATTTTCCACTTGGATCCCACCATTCAGCTGCCATTTTTGAAAATTTTTCAATTTCTTTTTTATTTACGCTGCTCATAATAGATAATTAGTTGACATAACAACTAAGATGTATTTTATCAATTGTTTATTAAATTATAATAAATAAATTTGATCAATGAAAACTGTTGTTTTAAAGTTTGGTGGAACTTCTGTAGGAAGTATCGATAGAATTAAAAAAGTATGTAAAATTATATCTTCTTACAAAAAGAAGAAATACAAAGTAGTGGTGATTTCCTCTGCTATGAGTGGTGTTACTAATGAACTAGTTAATAAGTCTAAATTAATTAGTAATAATTTTGATAAAGCAGAATATGACACTTTATTATCTACAGGGGAGCAAGTTTCCTGTGCTTTAATAGCTGGAAGGTTGAATCATATTGGGTTTAAATCTAGATCTTGGTTATCCTGGCAAATACCAATTATCACTGAAGGTCCTTACTCAGCAGCAAGGATTAATAAAGTTGTTTCAAAAGAAGTACTAAACTATCTTAAAAGTGGAGGTATCCCTGTAATCACAGGTTTTCAAGGAATAAATAAAAATTATAGGTTAACAACTATTGGTAGAAGTGGCTCAGATGCTACAGCAATTATGTTAGCTAAATTTGTTAAAGCAGATGAGTGTATTATTTATACTGATGTAGATGGTGTTTATACGACAGACCCTCGACAGTACAAAAATGCTAAAAAAATTAAAAAAATATTTTATGATGAAATGTTAGAAATGGCATCTTTAGGTTCAAAGGTTATGCAGCCAACTTCTGTACAAGATGCAAAATTGAATAAAATAAATATACAAGTTAAGTCCTCATTTGTTTCAAAGCCTGGAACATTAATCACAAATTCAGCTAAAGCATTTAGTGATCAAATTATAACTGGAATTTCATCAACAAAAAATGATGCAAAAATTACAATTGAGGGAGTTAAAGATAGACCAGGAGTTGCAGCGTCTATTTTTAAACCTTTATCTCAAAATCTAGTAAATGTTGATATGGTTGTTCAAAATATTTCGCTCAATGGCAAAGAAACAGATCTTACATTTACGATCAAATCAGATGACTTAAAAAAAACAGAGAAATTTATAAAACAGAATAAAAAAATATCCTATAAAAAATTATCTTTCGATAAAAATGTATCCAAAGTTTCAATAATTGGAGTTGGAATGATAACAACTCCTGGAATAACTTATCGAATGTTTCAAGCTTTAGCTTCAAAAAAGATAAATATCTTGGTAATATCTACATCTGAAATTAAAATTTCAGTTTTAGTTGCTACTAATCAAGTAAAAAAAGCTATAGCAGTATTGCATAAAGAATTTAAATTAGACTAAATTTTATGAGCCTCAGGCCCTTCAGAAATATTGATCGAAAAAAAACCAGAGTAATAAATATTGGTGATGTAAAAATAGGTGGGGACAATCCGATTTCAGTTCAGTCAATGACAAACACTTTAACAACTGATGTTAGAGCAACAATTAATCAAATAAATGCAATTCACGAAGAAGGTGCAGACATCGTAAGAGTTTCATGTCCAGATGAACAGTCTACAAAGGCGCTAAAAGAAATAACGCAAAATGTAAAATTACCTGTCATTGCTGACATCCATTTTCATTACAAAAGAGCAATTGAGGCTGCTGAAAATGGAGCTAAATGTTTAAGAATAAACCCAGGTAATATTGGTGAAAAACAAAAAATTCATGACGTATTAACTGCTGCCAAAAATAATGATTGTTCAATAAGGATTGGGGTTAATGCAGGGTCACTAGAAAAAGATATTCTTGAAAAATACAAAGAACCTTGCCCAGAAGCTTTGGTAGAAAGTGCTTTAAGAAATATTAAAATTTTAGAAGATCAAAATTTTTTTAACTTCAAAGTTAGCGTAAAGTCATCAGATATTTTTTTATCAATTGCAGCTTACCGCCAGCTTTCAAAAGCAATGGATTACCCACTCCACCTTGGTATAACAGAGGCTGGCAGTTTTGTTTCTGGAAGTGTCAAATCATCAATTGGGCTTGGAGCGTTACTTTTAGATGGAATTGGAGATACTATCAGAATATCACTTTCAGATGACCCAGTAAAAGAGATAAAAGTTGGCAATGAGATTTTAAAGTCATTAGGATTAAGAAATAGAGGAGTTAAAATTATATCCTGTCCATCATGTGCAAGACAAGCATTTCAAGTAATTGACACTGTTAAAATTTTAGAAGAAAAATTATCACATATTAAAACTCCAGTTTCCCTATCAATAATTGGATGTGTAGTGAATGGTCCTGGTGAAGCAGCAATGACAGACGTGGGTATTACAGGTGGTGGAAAAGGTAACAATATGCTTTATCTTTCTGGTGTTCAGAGTAAAAAAGTCTTAACAAATGAAATAATTGACAAAGTTGTAGCTGAAGTAGAAAAAAAAGCTTTAGAGTTAGAAAAAAATAATGATACCTAAAAAAACAATTGAAGAACTTATGTCAAGGCATTCAACTTTAGAAAAAGATCTGTCTTCTGGTGAAATAGACAAAAAACTATTTGCAGAAAAATCAAAAGAGTATTCTGATATTAACGAAATCATAGAAAATGCCAGTAAATATTTATCATACGATGATGATAAAAAAGATCTAGAAAAAATTTTAAACGACAGTTCTGCAGATAAAGAATTAAAAGATATGGCCGAACTTGAATTGTCAGATTTAAAGATTGAATTTGAAATAAATGAAAAAAAATTGAAATTATTTTTACTTCCAAAAGATGAGGCAGATAAAAAAAATGCTATTATAGAAATTAGAGCAGGAACTGGAGGATTAGAAGCAAGCTTATTTGCTTCAGATCTTTTTAAGATGTACGAAAAAGTGAGTCATAAAAAAAAATGGGCATTAGAATTAATTTCAATTTCCAGGAGTGATGCTGGAGGGTTAAAAGAGGTTATAGCATCAATAAAAGGAACCAATATTTATTCAACTTTAAAATATGAAAGTGGAGTTCATAGAGTTCAAAGAGTGCCAGATACTGAGACACAAGGGAGAGTTCATACTTCAGCTGCAACAGTAGCAGTATTGCCTGAAGCAGAGGAGGTTGATTTAAAAATAAATGAGTCTGATTTAAGGATAGATGTTTTTAGAGCAGGTGGGCCAGGAGGACAGTCAGTAAATACAACTGATAGTGCAGTTAGAATTACCCATATTCCAACAGGATTATCAGTTTCACAACAAGATGAAAAATCCCAGCATAAAAATAAAGCAAAAGGTATGAAAATTTTAAGGTCAAGGTTATATGAATTAGAAAGATCAAGAATTGACCAAGAAAGGTCTCAAGATAGAAAAACAAAAATAGGAACAGGGGATAGGTCTGAAAGAATTAGAACTTATAATTTTCCACAAGGAAGAGTGACAGATCATAGAATTAATTTAACACTTCATAGATTAGAAGAATTTTTAGAGGGAGAAGCTTTTGATGAAATGATTGAATCATTAACATTGCAAGCACAAGAAGAGAGTTTAAGTAGTTTAAATTAAATGAATATTCAGTCAGCAGTTATAGAGGGAACTAAGGTTTTAAAAGATAAATCTATTCCATCAGCTCAACTCGACACAGAAATTTTAATGGCTAAAGCTTTAGATAAAAATCGTGAATACATAATTTTAAATCATGATAAAGTTTTAAATGTTGAAAATTTAGAATATTTTAAAAAACTGGTTAAAGAACGAGCTACAAGAAAACCAATAGCCTATCTTTTAAATAAAAAGTTTTTTTGGAAAAGTGAATTTTATGTCAATAATAATACTTTAATACCACGTCCTGATACAGAAATTATAATAGAACAAATTTTAAAAGTTACCAAGAATAAGAATTATTTAAAAATTCTTGATATTGGAGTTGGCTCAGGGTGTATCCTCTTGAGTATTCTAAAAGAAAGAAAAAATTTTTATGGTTCAGGAGTAGATATTAGTAAAAATTCATTAGAAATATCAAAATTAAATGCAAAAAAGCTATTTGTGGATGAAAGAGTAAAATTTTATAAATCAGATGTTGACAAATTTAATCAAGGCAAATATGATTTGATTGTTTCTAATCCCCCTTATATTAAAAACAGCGATTTAAAATATTTGGAGAGTGATGTTCTAAAGTTTGAGCCCAAATTAGCTCTAGATGGTGGATTAGATGGTTTATCAGTAATCAGAAAAGTAGTTAAAAAATCATCTGAACTGTTAAAAAAAAATGGAAAATTTATTTTAGAGATTGGTTTTGATCAAAAAAGTAAAGTTATTAAATTATTAAACAACAAAGGTTTTTATATAAACAGTACAGTTAGGGATCTTGCAAATAATGATCGTTGCATTGTCAGTACTAAAATTTAACTAATCAAATATATGGTAACATTTAGAAACAATAATAACGTTAGAAGAAATAATTTCAGAAGAAACGACAGAAATTTTAAAAGTAATGGAGATAGACCAAAATTTGGATCAAATTATTCAAACAACGATAACTTTAAAAGAAAAGCTCCTGGTAGAAATAACCATAATGCTCCAAAATTAATAGAAAAATATAATGATTTGGCAAGAGAGGCCTCTTCTAATGGAGACAAGATATTATCTGAAAATTATCTTCAACATGCAGATCACTTTACAAGAATTTTGAATGAACAAGAAAATTATAAAAGAGTAAAATTTGCAGAGAGCAAATCTACAGAAAGCAACTCAGAAATACAGGAAACATCTGATAAATCTGAAGAAGTAAAAAATGAAAATAAGAATGTTGTGGCAGAGATTAAGCCCAAATCTCAAAAAACAACTGATTCAAATTAGTTTAATCCAATAATTTTTTCTGATTTTAGAACATCTAGTTTTATTTTATTAGTCTCAAATAGTTCTCTATTTTTTCCTTTTAAAATTTTACCTGACGGAAGTTTTAATTTTTGAGAATTCACTTTTTTTCCGTTTACAATAACTTCATAGTGCAAATGAGGTCCCGTTGATTTTCCAGTCGAACCAACATATCCAATAGTTTGACCCTGTTTAACTCTCACACCTTTTTTAATCCCTCGTGCAAATTTAGACATGTGAGCATAGACGGTTTCATATGTTGAATTATGTTTTATTTTTACACAATTTCCACCACCTCCACACCAACCGGCTTTTTTAACTGTACCATTTCCAGAAGCCATAATTGGAGTACCCTTTGGTGCAGCAAAATCAGTTCCTCTATGCATTTTATTAAATCCGTCTATGGGATGTTTTCTCATCCCAAAGGAGGAAGATAGTCTTGCACCGTTGATAGGTGTTTTCATTAATGCTTTTTGTACACTCTTTCCATTTTTATTATAATGACCTTCAATATTTTTTTTATCAAAATAATATAATGAGTTATCTTGACCACTTAGTTTAAGGTTTGCAAAAAGAATTTCTCCTGTTTCAATTATTTTATCATTTTTATCAATGAAGATTTCATACATTATTTGAAATTTATCTTCTTTTCTAATATCTCTTTGAAAGTCTACTTGAAAACCATAAATTCTTGCAAATTCAATTATTGTGTTTGGTGGAATATCTTCATCTGTGGCTGCTTTGTATAGGCTTTGTAAAATCATATTTTCTTTGTAAATAATTTTTTTTTCTAATTTAACAGTTAATATTTTTTCATTAAACTCTGTGCTTTCCTTAGTTTTTGATAAGATAAT
>NZ_CALSOW010000002.1 GCF_943788075.1 uncultured Candidatus Pelagibacter sp.
AAATTATTTTTTTTCATTCTTTTCCTATTACATCTGGTGTTTGCCAATTTAAATTTTGACCACTATCAATGCTAAAACTTGTCCTGTAATAGAGCTGTTTTTAATAAAAAAGTCAACAGCATTACAAATTTCATTTACATCTACTTGTTTTTTTAAAGGTGTTGCTAAATATTGTTTTTTAAAGTGTTTATCAGTTTGTCTTTTATTTTTAATTGTTGGACCTGGAGCAATTCCATTAACTCTTATATTTGGAGCAAAGCTCATAGCACTTGTTTTGGTTAAAGTATAAAGACCAGTTTTACTTATTGTATAAGAAAAGAAATAAGGAGTTAAGTTTAAATACTCTTTGATCAATAATATTTATAATATTGTTATTTTTACCTTTAATATTTTTAGCAAATTCTTTAGATAATAAGCAGGTGTTCTTAAATTTGTTCTTAAATGTTTCCCCAACTATCAGTGTAAAATTTTCTAATTTATCATTTTCAAATAAGAGAGCATTGTTAATTAAGCAATCAAAATATTTTAATTTTGATTTTGCAAATTTAACTATTTTATTTACATCCGTTTCTTTACTTAAGATCTCCTTTAACCAAATAAATTTTAGTACCATTTTTCTCTAATTCTTTTTTTAAGCTTTCAGCTTTTGATTTTGATTTATTATAATGGATTAATATTTCTTTTTTTGGACCAGATAATTTTCTTGCAATAGCAGCACCAATTCTGGTTGCTCCACCAGTAATAATTATTTTGTTTGCTTCCATTTTTTCTTACCTTTTTGTGCTCTTGTACCTGGAAGACCCATTGTTGATCTACCTTTTGGATACATTTTATTTTTGAACTATATTTTTTTACCTTAGGATTTAAAGTAATTTCTAGTTCAGATGCTTCAAGTTTTCTAATTTCATCTCTAATTTTAGCAGCTTCTTCAAATTCAAGGTTAGTTGCAGATTCTTTCATTCTTTTATTAAGGCTTTTAGATGTTTTTTAAGATTGCCACCAATATTCTCATCTGTTCCAACTTTTACATAATCTTTTTCATAAACACTCTCAAGAACATCCCCAATTTCTTTTTTATACTTGTTGCAGCTGATGTTATGTTTTTTATTATAAGCTACTTGAATAGTTCTTCTTCTATCTGTTTCTTTAATTGCATTTTTGATACTTTTTGTTTCTTTATCAGCATAAAGAATAACTTTACCTTCAAGATTTCTTGCAGCTCTTCCAATAGTTTGAACTAAAGAAGTTTCAGATCTTAAAAAACCTTCTTTATCTGCATCTAAAATTCCAACCAAAGCACATTCTGGAATATCAAGTCCTTCTCTAAGAAGTTAATTCCAACTAAAACATCAAACACTCCAAGTCTTAGATCTCTCATGATTTCAATTCGTTCTAAAGTATCAATATCAGAGTGCATATATCTAACTTTGATACCATTTTCATGAAGATATTCAGTTAGATCTTCAGCCATTTTTTTTGTTAAAGTAGTAACTAATACTCTAAAGTTATTGTTAATTACTTTTACACATTCATGCATTAAATCATCTACTTGGTTTTTAGCAGGTCTAATTTCAACTGGTGGATCAATTAATCCTGTAGGTCTAATGATTTGTTCTACAAATTTATTTTTTGTTTGTTTTAATTCCCAAGGCCCAGGTGTTGCTGATACAAAAACTGTTTGAGTTCTCATTGCATCCCATTCTTCAAATTTAAGAGGTCGGTTATCCATACAAGAAGGCAATCTAAAACCATATTCTGCAAGATTACTTTTTCTAGATCTATCACCTTTGTACATTCCATTTAATTGAGGAACTGTTACATGACATTCATCAACAAAAATTAAAGTATTATCTGGAAAATATTCAAATAAGGTAGGAGGTGGTTCTCCTGGTTTTCTGCCTGATAAAAATCTAGAGTAGTTTTCAATACCAGCACAAGATCCAGTTGCTTCAATCATTTCTAAATCAAATTTAGTTCTTTCTTCTAATCTTTGTGCTTCAAGTAATTTATTTTGTTCTTTAAATTTTTTTAATGTTGCTTCTAACTCTCTTTTAATTTTAATTATTGCTTGCTCAATTGTTGGCTTTGGAGTGATGTAGTGACTATTTGCATAAACTTTAATTACATCAAGTTCATTAACTAAATCTCCTGTTAATGGATCAAACTCTTCTATTTTTTCTAATTTATCTCCAAATAAACTTAATCTCCAAGCACGGTCTTCTAAGTGAGATGGAAAAATTTCAAGATATTCACCTCTAGCTCTAAAAGTTCCTCGATAAAAATTTTGATCATTTCTTTTGTACTGAAGTGCAACTAAAGATTTTATTAATTCTTCTCTGTTATAATCATAATTAGTCTTTAAGCTTAAAGTCATCTTACTGTAAGCTTCAACAGAACCTAATCCATAGATACAAGAAACACTTGATACAATAATAACATCATCTCGTTCTAAGAAGTGATCTTGTTGCTGAGTGACGCATTCGATCTATTTGTTCATTAATTGATGCTTCTTTTTCAATATAAGTGTCTGATCGTGGAACGTATGCTTCAGGAGTATAATAGTCATAGTAGGATACAAAATATTCAACAGCATTATCAGGAAAGAAAGATTTCATTTCTCCATAAAGTTGAGCTGCTAATGTTTTGTTGGGTGCAAGAATTAAGGCTGGTCTATTTGTTTTTTCAATAACTTTAGCCATTGTAAAAGTTTTTCCAGATCCAGTTACACCAAGTAAAACTTGGCTAAGTTGATCTTTATTAGCACCATTTACCAATTGTTTTATAGCCTCAGGTTGATCACCTGCAGGCTTAAAATCAGTTTTCATCTGAAACTTTTTTCCACCCTCTAGTTTAGGGCTTATTGCAGGATTTTTATTCTGCACAGCTGTAATTAGATCTTGATAAGTGTTCTGCATTATTTATAAAACTATTAGATTAAAATTATATTTCAATGAGCATAATATCAGACAGTTTAAAAAAAATTAAACCATCACCAACGATTGCTGTAACTCAAAAAGCAAGAGAATTAAAGGCTGCTGGTAAAGATGTAATAGGTCTTGGTGCAGGAGAGCCTGATTTTGATACACCAGATAATATCAAACAAGCTGCAATTAAAGCCATTAATGATGGAGACACTAAATATACAGCAGTTGATGGAACACCAGCTTTAAAACAAGCAATCGTAGAAAAATTTAAAAAAGAAAATAATTTAGATTACACAACTGATCAAGTTACAGTTGGAGCAGGAGGAAAGCATGTAATCTATAATGCAATGATGGCAACTCTTAATGAAGGAGATGAGGTTATTGTTCCAGCTCCTTATTGGGTTTCTTATCCTGATATGGTTTTGTTAGCAGGTGGAACTCCAATTATTTTAGAGTGTAATGAAAAACAAGGATTTAAAATTAATCCAGCTGAATTAGAAAAATCTATAACTCCAAAAACTAAATGGATTATATTAAACTCACCTTCAAATCCAACTGGTGCTTGTTATACAGAAGAAGATATTAGAGAGATTGCAAAAATTTTAGAAAAACATCCACATGTTTATATTTTAAGTGATGATATTTATGAGCACGTAACTTATGAAGGTTTTAAATTTTTCACCATCGCTCAAATTGATAGTTTAAAAGATAGAGTGCTTACTATGAATGGTGTAAGTAAAGCTTATTCAATGACTGGTTGGAGAATAGGATATGCAGCTGGTCCAAAAGATATCATTAAAGCAATTGCAAAAATTCAATCACAATCAACAACTAACCCATCTTCAATTAGCCAAGCAGCTGCAGTTGAAGCATTGAGTGGAACACAAGATTTTATAAAAGAAAGAGCAACTTCTTTTCAAGAAAGAAGAGACTTTGTTGTTAAAGCATTAAATGAAATTGATGGAATTGAATGTTTAAATCCAGATGGTGCATTTTATGTTTTTCCAAGCTGCAAAGGTTTAATGGGTAAAAAAGATTCAAATGGAAATGAATTAAAAACAGATACTGATTTTGTTCAATCTTTATTAGAGAACAGTGGTATAGCAGTTGTTCAAGGTTCTGCGTTTGGCTTAGAAGGTTTTTTTAGAATTTCTTATGCAACTTCAATGGAAAACCTTAAAAAAGCTTTAGAAAAAATATCTACTTTTTGTAAAAGTTTAAGTTAATGAAAACAGCCTTAGTTTTTGGTTCATCCGGTTTGATTGGTGGACATCTTCTTAATCAATTAATTAAAATATGATTATTACATAAAATAAAGATTATTTGTTCGTCAGAGCCTGAAATTAATGATCCAAAAGTTGAAATTATTAAAACTGATTTTAATAATTTAGAAAATCACAAAGAAGATATCAAAGGAGATGATTGCTTCTTTTGTATTGGTACAACAAAGCAAAATTCACCTGATAAAAATGAATATCGAAGAGTAGAACTTGATGTTCCAAAAGAAATTGCTCAAATTGCAAAATCAAACTCAGTAAATTCATTTGTTTTTGTCTCATCTGGTTATGCAGATCCAAAAAGCTCAGGAGATTATTTAAAGTTTAAAGGAGAAGTCGAAGAGGAATTAAAAAGACTTAATTTTCCAAAGCTTGGAATTATGAGACCTTCTTTCTTATTGGGTGATAGAAAAGAAAAGAGAGTAGGCGAGAAAATAGGAATTTTTGTATTTAAATTATTATCTCCTTTATTTTTAGGGCCTTTAAAGAAAATGAAACCTATTCATTCAGCAACTGTTGCTAAAGCAATGATCTAGTACTGCAAATGAAAGACTTCGACAAAAATTTTTGAGTCGAATGAAATAGCTGAATTAGTTTTAAACTAACCCTAATCTCACAACAGATTTAGCAGTTTCAGATATACATCCTTTTGCAGGATTAAATTTTAATCCCAATAATTCTTCAGCATAACTTGTGTCAGTTTGCATTGTGATCTCAAGGTCTGGAATCATTGTTTTTGCACTTGAGTCCAAGTAGCTAAATAATTTAACCATAAAATTTGGAAGATGTTTTTTTGGAAGTTTTTTTGCATATTCAGGCATTGCTTCAGCCATTATTTGAGAGAGTTCAATAAGTGTTTTTACTTCTTTACCAACAATTAATCTTCTTCCACCGACATTATTATTACCAATACAAGCAACGTGAGCTTTTGCTACATCTTTGACATCAGAAATTAAAACTCCCCATTTAGGTGCTGCTGGAAATTTGCCTTTAAGAAACTGTCTAACATATTCAATTGAAGTTCCTCCTTTTTTATCGAGTGCATCACCAAATACTCCACCAGGACAAATAGTAGTAAGTTTATTTTTTAATCCTTTGCTTTCCATTAATTCCCAAGCAAGTCTTTCAGCTTTTGTTTTTGATAAAAAGTAGTCAGTTACTCCCTTAGTCCAATTTTCATCTGTCCAATCATTTTCTCCAAACGTGTAAGGGTTGCTTCTGTTTGGTTTTCTAAACATTGCAACAATCGAAGAAGTTTTAATTATCTGTTCTACATTTGCATTAATACCAGCATTTAAAACTCTCAAAGTTCCATCAACAGCAGGTGCTAATAAACTATCTCTATTATTTGAAACTTTGTAAGGGAAAGGGGAAGCGATGTGCATTACATATTTGCACCCTTGAGCTGCTTCATTCCATCCATCATCTTTTAAAAGATCTAATTCAACAAATGATAAATTATCGATTGGAGCGTGTTTACTTATCGTTTCTTTAGTTTGTTCAATTAAACTATCATTTCTAACAGTTCCTAAAACTTCATAGCCTGAATTTAATAATTCTATTGCAGTATGTTTTGCTATCCATCCACTTATTCCAGTTAATAATACTTTATTTGTCATTTTGTTGTTCCTTTTTAATTAAATTTTTATTTTGATACATATGGACATAAATAATCTTTTATCAACTAATTTTAAGCTTACTAGTCACTTCAAAGTTACTTAAATCATGACTGGTCATTTTTTGTTATTACCTTACTAAAGTGATAAAAAAAATATATATTTGATTAAAAAAGGAGAAATATGAAACTTATATTAAATATGGAAGTAGAAAATTGGGATACATTTAATAAAGTATATATCTTAGGTGATAACTCAAACAGAGAAAACGCTGGTATAAAAAAAATCTTTATCGGACATGAGGAAGATAAACCAACAAAAGTTCATGCTATTTTTGATATACCCCACACAAATGCTATGCGTGAATACATGGATAATCCAGAGGCTAAAAAAATGGCACAAGAATCTGGAATTAAATTTGAAACTTTATTCGGAGTAACTTGTAAAGATTAACAATAACAAAAAAATGGAAAAATTTAATCAAAAACAATCCTGTCCTTATTCAAATGCTATGGAATTGATTGGGGGAAAGTGGAAGATACTTATTATTGGAAGAATCTATGAAAATAAAAAAATAAGATTTAATGAGCTTAAAAAAACAGTAACTAATATCAGCTCCCAGGTTTTGGTAAGAAAACTTGATGAAATGAGAAAAGATGGTTTGGTTGTAAAAATTATTAATAAATCTCAAAACGTAGAATATAAATTAAGTGAATTTGGAAACTCAGCAATACCAATAATATCTGCTTTAAAAAAATGGAGCTTAGGTAGAAAAAAAGAAATTTCAAAAATAGTTCAATTAACTAAGTAATATTATTTCGATTTAAAATTTTTTTAGCTGGATCCGTTTGTTTTATCCAAGATTTTGGAATTGAATTAATACCTTTTAAAGCAGCAAAATAAGCACCAATAAAATTAACTCTAGAACAGTTACAGCCACCAGCTTTAATAGTTCTCAAAATAGCTCCTTTATAATTTGTTGAATTAATAATTGAGTGAATTGAACTATTAAATGTTCCAGGATAACTACATGCCATTCCTAATTTTTTAACCACTATTGGGTGAGGTTTTGATTTTAATCTTTTTACTTTTTTAATGCCTTCAACAACAATTTTAAAATATGAATTTTTTTTAAATTTTTTAGTGAATTCATTTATGGGATCTTTGGCACCTTTTAGAGCTAAATCTATTAGATGAAACTTAGCTAAAGCATACTTGAGGCTTATTTTTGAAACTGTAACTGTGGAGATAATTTTTTTTAAGCTATTAAAATCATAACCATATAAAAAATAGGGTAGGGCAGCACAATATCCATCAGACTCATTTACTTTAGCGCCACCTGTTAATTTCTTTTTAGCTTTAATATTTTTAACTGTTTCAATGATATTTTGATGTATCCAAGGTCCTTTAATTATACCTCGCCAATCTTTGACTTTTCTATATTTGGCTCTTAGATTAAGGTTCTCCCAATACTTACTCCCTGGACCAAAGTTTTTAGTAATATTTTTTTTAAACCTTTCTTCTATATTTTCATGTCCTTCAACTAATGTTTTGAACATGACTTGCCCAACATCATTGTAGCCTGAAACTTTTCCAGTTTTAATATTATAAAAAGGGCTTTTATTTTTTTTTAAGAAAGTGAAATCTTTCTTTCCTTTGATATAAGTTGTTAGTTTTTTTTGATTATAAACCCAGTGTAATGGTCTAGCCGCAGCATCAGCTACAGTTGCTCCCAAGAAAACATGTAGATTATTTTTCAATGATTAATGTGATAAATGTTTTTCAGCTTCTAATGCTGCCATACAACCCATTCCTGCAGCTGTAACGGCTTGTCTAAAAGTTTTGTCTTTAACATCACCTGCAGCATAAACTCCAGGGATATTAGTTTCAGTAGAATCTGGTTTAGTTAATAAATAACCTTCTTTATCCATATCTAATTGTTCTTTAAATAATGCTGTTGCTGGATCATGACCAATTGCAATAAATAAACCATCAATTTTCATTTCTTCTACATTATTAGTCTTTAGATTTTTAACTTTGATACCTGTAACATTTTTAGGTTCACCGTCCCCAATTACTTCATCTACAGCACTATCCCAAATAATTTCAATTTTTTTATTTTCCATTAATTTCTTTTGAAGCATCTTTTCAGCTCTTAATTCATCTCTTCTATGGATAAGTTTTACCTTTGATGCAAATTTTGTAAGAAACATTGCCTCTTCAACTGCAGCATTACCACCACCCACAACTGCCACAACTTTTCTCTTTAAAGAAAAAACCATCACATGTTGCACAAGCAGAAACACCAAAACCTCTAAATTTTTGCTCAGATTCTAAATTCAACCATCTTGCTTGAGCACCAGTTGAAATAATTATACTATCTGCAGTATATTTTTGGCCACTATCACCTATAGCTTCAAAGGGTGTAGATTTTAAATTTACTGATGAGATGTGATCCTCAATCATTTCTGTTCCAACAGCTTTTGCCTGATCTCTCATTTGATCCATTAACCATGGACCCTGAATTACATCTGAAAAGCCTGGATAATTTTCAACATCAGTAGTTGTAGTTAATTGTCCACCAGGTGCAGACCCATAAACTAAAACAGGATTTAACATTGCTCGAGCTGCATAAACAGCTGCAGTGTATCCGGCTGGACCGGATCCAATTATTAACACTTTTGTGTGTTTTGTTGGATTATCACTCATACAAAAGTTATATAAGGATAAATGGCAAAATTAAAAGGGATATTATTGACCGAAGGTATGCATGGCATGATTAGCCAAGTGGAAGGTTTGGCTAAAGCCTTAGATATAGATTTTACACACCACAAGGTTGAACTAAACCATTTATGGAAATTCATTCCACCAAATCTTAGTCCAGTTTCACAAAATGTATTTAAAAAAATTGATCATGATGATTTTGATGTGATTATCTCATGTGGGCGTAAAAGTGTTATTCCTTCTATTCATTTAAAAAATACAGCTAATAAAAAAGTATTTAATATTCACATTCAAGATCCAAAAGTAGATTTAAATCATTTTGATTTTATTGTTGCCCCAGAACATGATGCAATACAAGGTCAAAATGTTATTAGCACAAAGGGCGCTATTCATTATCTTACTGAAAACGAGATTAGTGAAAATAAAGATTATTTGAATTCATTTATAATAAAGGATGAAAGAAAGATCTGGACTTTAATATTAGGTGGTCCAACAAAGTACTATGATTACTCAACAAAAAATATGAAACATATTTTTACATCTCTATACAAATTATTAAAAAAACATGATTTTCAGCTTGTGGTAATTCCATCGATGAGAACACCAATAAATACTATTCATTATGCTAGAGAATTCTTTGGAGATAATCACACAATTATAATGGATGTTGATAAAAAAGCCTATCTATCAGCTTTAGCAATATCTGAAAATATTATCGTTACATGCGACTCTAGTTCAATGATTTCTGAAGCGGCCTTAACTGGTAAACCAATTTATATAGCAAGTATTTTGCCTAGAAAAAATGACAAAAGATTTCAAAGGTTTAGAAATTTATTTAGAGAATTAAATATAATTAGAAATTTAGGTGAAGAAATAGAAAAATGGAACTATCAAAAATTAGATGAAACAAATAGAGTAGCAAATATTATCAAACAAAAAATTAATTCTTAATGTCATTTTTAAATACAATTCAAAATCAATCTAAAAAACATGAATTTCCTTTTGACCATTGGGAGTATAACAATGCTTTGAGTGATGGCTCTATAGAAGAAATTATTAAAGCAGATATTCCTGATGTTAGTAAACATAATCTTAATTATGATGGAACGAGAGCAATCGATGGGGGTGCAGCTGAATTTAGAGAGGGGATAGCCTCAGGTGGTGAAGCAATTAAATTTAGATGTTTTGTAACTAAAGAAAATGAAAAACAATTTCCAAATTTGGTAAAATTTATTAACGAACTTCAATCTAGAGAAGTTCATGAAACTATTTCAAAAATGATCAATAGAGATTTATCAAACTCTTATGTTAGAGTTGAAGTTATCTGTGATCGAGAGGGTTTTTGGCTAAAACCTCATTGTGATATTAAAGAAAAGTTAATGTCAGGATTAATATTCGTTAATAATGCTAATGAATCTGAGGACCTAGGTACAGATTTTTATAATGAAAAATTAGAAAAAGTTAAAACAGTTCCTTACAAAAATAACTATGGATATATGTTTACCAGTGGTCCAAATACTTGGCATGGAATGGAAAAGAAGACGATTGTTAAAGAAAGAAGATGTATTCAAATAAACTATGTAACTTTTAAAACTGACTGGAAAGTTGATTAATTTCAATTACTAGAAAAAAATAATCCACTTAATATTGAAATTAAAGCTCCAACATGCACAACCATGATAGCTTTATCTCTCCAAAGGTATCCTGTTACAAACCATAAAAAAATTCCAACAATAAAAAAATAAATATTTAATGGCGTTATTCCCATCCCAGTTAGACCATACCCAAACAACTGAATTACCGTTGCAACCCATTTTATAATGTTTACAGTTTTCAAATTTAAATATCCTGTAGAGAAGTAACTTCTAATTTTTTAGTTTTAAGTGATTTGATTGCTTCTAAACAAGCTTGAGCAGTAGACATGTTTGTACAATAAGGGACTTTGTTTTTTAAGTGTTGCTCTTCTAAGTGCGATTGCATCATTTAATCTGTGTTCAGAGTTTCCACCCCCGTATTAATTACTAAAGCAATTTTTTTAGAGTCTAAGACATCTACTATATGAGGAGAGCCACTACTTACTTTATTAATAATTCTGCATCTTGATTTTATGTTTTCTAAAATATTCTGCAGTTCCTTTAGTTGCACATAATGTGAAATTAAGTTTTATAAGTTCTTTTGCCAAATCTATTCCTTCATCTTTATGAGAATCTTTTAAGGATACAAAGCTAATCCTTGTTTTGGTAATGAGTTTGCGGCACCAATTTGACTTTTAGCAAATGCCATACCAAAATCTTTGTCAAATCCCATGACTTCACCAGTTGATTTCATTTCAGGCCCTAAAAGTAAATCACTGTTTGGAAATTTGTTAAAAGGAAACACAGCTTCTTTTACAGCATACATTCCTTTAGATTTATCTTTTAAATTAAACTTAGATAATTTTTCACCAGCCATTACACGTGATGCAATTTTAGCTAGAGGAAGACCTTTTGCTTTTGATACAAATGGCACTGTTCTACTAGCTCTAGGATTTACCTCAATTACATAAATTTCATCTTTTTTAATTGCAAATTGAATATTCATGAAACCTTTAACTTTTAGAGCTAAAGCTAATTTCTTAGTTTGATTTTCAATTTCTTTAATCAAATATGGTTTAATTGATATTGGAGGCAAGCTACAAGCTGAGTCTCCAGAGTGAATTCCAGCTTCTTCAATGTGTTGCATGATACCTGCCACATGAACTTGTTTTCCATCTGATATTGCATCAACATCAACTTCCATTGCATGATCAATAAATTTATCAATTAAAATTGGATTTTCTTCAGCAGCTTTAAATGCTTCTTCAACAAAGTTTTTAAGCTGACTTTTTTCATGAACAATCTCCATTGCTCTTCCACCTAATACATAAGAAGGTCTAACCATTAATGGTAAACCAATTCTCTCAGCTATTTGGATAGCTTGCTTAAACGTTTTAGCAATTCCACTTTCAGCTTGTTTTAATTTTAGCTTGTTAATAAGGTTTCTAAATAAATCTCTGTCTTCTGCTAAATCAATAGATGTGTACTGTGTTCCTAAAATTGGAAGATTGTTATCATGTAAAAATTTAGCAAGCTTAATTGGAGTTTGGCCACCAAATTGAGCAATAATCCCAATTAGGCTTCCTTTTTCTTTTTCCTTTTTAATTATATTAAAGACATATTCTTCTTTTAACGGCTCAAAATATAACCGGTCACTGGTATCGTAGTCAGTTGATACAGTTTCAGGGTTACAGTTGATCATGATGGTCTCAAAACCAGCGTCTTTCAATGCAAAACTAGCCTGACAACAGCAATAATCAAACTCTATTCCTTGTCCTATTCTATTAGGTCCGCCACCTAATATTATAATTTTTTTCTTAGCTGATGGATCAGCTTCACACTCAGAATTAATTGAAAAATTTCTTTGATACGTTGAATACATATAAGGAGTGAAAGACTTAAATTCAGCTGCACAAGTATCAACTTTCTTAAATACAGGTAATATTTTAAGTGCTGTTCTCTTTCGTCTAACAGCATCTTCAGAAGTTTTCGTTAACTCTGATAGTTTTTTATCAGAAAAACCAATTGATTTAATTCGGTTAAACTCATTAAAATCTTTAGGTAATCCTTTATTCTTAATCTTAGTTTCATTGTCTACAATTTCTTTAATTTGTTCTAAGAACCATGGATCAATCTTAGATAAAGTAAATATTCTTTTTAAATCAATCTTTTTTCTAATCGCTTCTGCAACAAGTAAAATTTTATTTGGAATACTTTCTTTAAGTTTCTTTTCAATTTGTTTTTTATTTAGATCAAATATTCTATCTAATCCTGAAAAACCTGTTTCAAGTGACACCAAAGCTTTTTGAAGCGACTCTTTAAAATTTCTACCAATTGCCATAGCTTCACCAACTGACTTCATGGAAGTACCCAATGTCGCAGGAGAAGTTGAAAATTTTTCAAATGTAAATCTTGGAATCTTAGTTACAACGTAATCAATACTAGGTTCAAATGATGCAGGGGTTACTTTTGTAATTTCATTCTTTAATTCATCTAAAGTGTAGCCAACAGCAAGTTTTGCAGCAACTTTTGCAATTGGAAAACCAGTTGCTTTTGATGCAAGTGCAGATGAACGAGATACTCTTGGGTTCATTTCAATTACAACCATTCGACCATTTTTTGGATTAATTGCAAATTGAACATTTGATCCACCTGTTTCAACTCCAATTTTTCTAAGACATGCAATCGATGCATTTCTCATTACTTGGTATTCTTTATCAGTTAAGGTGAGAGCAGGAGCGACAGTCACGGAGTCTCCTGTATGTATTCCCATTGGATCAATATTTTCTATTGAACAGATAATGATACAGTTATCTTTTTTATCTCTTACAACCTCCATCTCAAATTCTTTCCAACCTTCTAAGCACTCTTCAACTAATACTTGGCTTACAGGAGATTCGTGTAATCCACTTTTAATAATTTTTTGATATTCTTTTTCATTTTTAGCAATACCTCCTCCAAGACCTCCAAGAGTAAAAGCAGGCCTTATGATTGCTGGTAATCCAATTTTCTTTAAAACTTTGGATGCTTGATTAATATTATTTACGATCTCAGATTTAGGTAAATCTAAACCGATATCAATCATGTTTTTTCTAAATTTTTTTCTATCCTCTGCATTTGAAATTGCTTTAGAGTTTGCGCCAATTAGTTCTATTTTGTATTTTTTAAGAATTCCTTTTTTCTCGGCTTCCATTGCAAGGTTAAGGGCTGTTTGGCCACCCATTGTTGGAAGAATTGCATCTGGCTTTTCTTTTTTAAGAATTTTTTCTAAGATCTCTAAAGTAATAGGCTCAATATAAGTTTTATCTGCAACATCAGGATCAGTCATTATCGTTGCAGGATTTGAGTTAATTAAGACAACTTTATAACCCTCATCTCTTAAAGCTTTGCAAGCTTGTGTTCCTGAATAATCAAATTCACAAGCCTGACCAATAATAATTGGGCCAGCTCCAACAACTAATATTTTTTTAAGATCTTTTCTTTTTGGCATTTTTTTTCATGTTGTTAATAAATTCTTGAAATAAATAAATACTGTCTTGTGGCCCTGGGTTTGACTCAGGGTGATACTGAACAGAAAATACTGGTTTGTTTTTTAATTTGATACCCTCAATACTGTTATCAAATAGAGATTTATGTGTAACTTGAATATTTTTTGGTAAATTTTCTTTGATTACTTCAAAGCCATGGTTTTGACTGGTAATTTCTACGTTATCATGGATTAAATTTTTAACTGGATGGTTCGCACCTCTATGTCCAAGCTTCATTTTTTTTGTTTTACCACCTAATGTTAATGCAAGTATTTGATGACCTAAACAAATACCAAAAATAGGTAAGTTTTGATTAATTAAATCCCTAACTATTTTGATTGCATATTTTCCAGTTGCTGATGGATCTCCAGGACCATTAGATAAAAATATACCATTTGGTTTCAGTGCTAGAATTTTATCAGCTGATGTTTTGCATGAAACAACAGTTACTTTACAATTAAAGTCTGAAAAATATCTTAAAATATTTTTCTTTATTCCATAATCGATCGCAACCACATGAAATATATTTTTCTTATTTTTAATGAAACCAGTCTCTTTTTTCCAAGTTTTAAGACCTTTCCAAGTATAGTTTTTTGATGTTGTTACTTTTTCTGCAAGATCAAGGTTTTTTAAACCACCCCATTTAATGGTTGAGTTAGTTAGTTTGCTAATATTAAATTTACCAGTTTTTGAATAAGAAATAGTTCCTTTCGGAGCACCTTTGTCTCTTATAAAATTTGTTAAACTTCTGGTATCTAATCCAGTAATCCCAACAATTTTATTCTTTTTTAGCCAGGAATCTAAATGAAGAAAAGACCTATAATTTGATGGAGACGTTATTTCAGAATTAAATATTACCCCTTTTGTCCAAATCTTATCTGATTCGTAATCTTCATTATTTGTTCCAACATTTCCTATATGAGGGAACGTAAAGTTAATAATTTGTCCAGCATAGGATGGATCAGATATAATTTCTTGGTAGCCAGTTAACGATGTATTAAAGCAAACTTCCCCAGTAGCATTACCTTGGTATCCAATTCCAATTCCTTTAAAGATCTTCTTGTTTTCAAGAACTAAAATACCTGTGCTGATTTGTGAATTATTTGAGTTTGATTTTTTTGCTTTTTTGATCAATTACAACTCTTGAGTTAGAGGTTAATACAATAATTGTATTATTATCGCAACAGAGATGTATTATAAAATTGTAAAAAAACAATTTTTCTTTTGAAGAATTTTATCTTTCAAGTAAATTAAAAAAATTATGACATTGAAAGAAACTATCGAGACGGAATACAAAAACGCTTTAAAAGCTAAAGATAAAAATAAAATATCAACCTACAGGTTAATTTTATCATCGATTAAAGATTTAGATATTGTGAACAGGTCAGGTCCCAACAAAAAAGATACTGATGATGAAGATATCAAGAAACTTTTAAAAAAAATGGTTAAGCAAAGAGCCGAATCGATAGATATTTATAAAAAAAATAACAGAACAGATCTTTTAGAAGTTGAACAAAATGAACTTGATATTTTAGCGGGTTTTTTACCGAAGCAACTTGGCGAAGAAGAGACAAAAAAAATATGCGCTGATGTTATATTAAAACTTGGGGCAAGTTCAGTGAAAGATATGGGCAAGGTAATGGGAGAGCTAAAAAAAACACACGCTGATGAAATTGATTTTGCAAAAGCAGGTCCTCTAATTAAGGAATTATTAAATAATTAATGAAATACCCAAAAGAGTATCTTGATGAAATTAAAACAAGGCTCAAAGTTTCAACAGTTGTATCTAAGTCTGTAGCTTTAAAAAAAAGAGGCAAAGAATATGTTGGTCTCTCTCCTTTTAAAACTGAAAAAACTCCTTCTTTTACCGTCAATGATGAAAAAGAATTTTACCATTGTTTTGCAACCTCAGAGCATGGAAACATCTTTGACTTTGTAATGAAAACTCAAAATTTTAAATTTGGTGAAGCTGTTAAACACTTAGCTCAACTAGCAGGTATGCAGCCATATATGTTTTCAAAACAAGATGAGGAAAGAGAAAAAAAATGGAAAGAGTATCTATCGATTTATAGTCAGTACGTTGATTTTTATCACAGTGAACTATTAAAAAATGAAAGCTATTCAAATGCTAGGGATTATTTAAAAAATAGATCTTTAGGTAAAGAAGAAGTTAAAAAATTTAAAATTGGTTATATTGAAAAAAATCCAAACTTTTTTGAAAAATTAAAAAATGAATTTAGTGAACAAACTTTAGTTGATAGTGGCTTATTTTATTTAGATGAAAAAAAGAAAACATATGTTGAAAGGTTTAGAGGTCGATTAATTTTTCCAATAAATAATATTTCTGGTCAACCTATTGCTTTGGGTGGAAGAATAATAGAAAACTTAGATTACTTAGCAAAATACATCAATTCACCAGAAACTAATTTTTTTAAAAAAGGTTCAAATTTATATAATTTGGATTCAGCTAGAAAATTATCTAACAAATTAGATCACATTTATTTAGTTGAAGGATATATGGATGTTGTTGGTTTAAGTAAAAATGGAATTGAAAATGTTGTTGCAAATTTAGGTACATCATTAACAGATAAACAAATTTTAACTCTAAATCAGTTCTTTGATGACATCATAATTTGTTTTGATGGAGATGAAAGTGGCTATAAAGCTGCTGTTAGAGCTGCAGAAAATTCTATAAAGGAATTGAGACCTGAAAAACAAATATCTTTTTTGTTTTTACCAGATAAAGAAGATCCTGATAGCTATGTAAACAAACATGGTAAAAACTATTTTGTTGATTTTACCAGACAAAGTAAACTTTCCATACATCAGTTTATTTTCAGCCATTATAAAAAACAAACTGAAAACAACCCTTCATCAATGGCAATATTTGAAAAAAAACTTAGATTTATTGCAAATACTATTAAAGATGATTTTATTAAAAAGTATGTTCTTGAATATTTTTTAGAAAAAATAGCAGAATTAACACCGCACTCAAATCAAAATAAGAAAAAGTTTTTTGTAAAGAAAACTAAATCCTTAGAGACTACCAAAAAATATTTTAATGAAAGTCAATCTGTGAGTGGGGTAGAGCTAAAAGAATTTTCTTTACTATACTTAATTTTAAATAATTTATCTCTATTTCAAGCCAATATTCATTTAATAGAAAATATTAAGTTATTTACTGAGATAAATAAGCAGATATTTATTTCTATTATTGAAAGATTAAAGTCAGGTGAACAAATAAACATTGAAGATTTAAATTTAGATAAACAATTACTGGATAAGATTAATAAGTTCGCACCCATTAAACATATTTTAAAAAATAAACCTGATGATGATAATCAAGTGATAGAATTGCTAGATGATATTTCAAAAGATCTATTCAATTATGATTTAGAGTTCAGAATCCAAGAATTAGAATCGAGGTTTTCAAAAGATATGAGTGAAACAACATTTAATGAGCTAAAAGAGCTTAAAAACGAGAGAAAAATCAATTAATCTGAATAAATTAGCAATGGATTTTTGTTAATTTGATATTATATAAGTCTTTCAAACTTATATTGTCGTGGAAAGAATAATTACTAAATCATTTGCTAGATTGATGGGTCGTGGAACCCATAGGGGCTTCATAACTTACGAAGAATTAAATAAATCACTAGGTAAAAGAAATCTATCTGATGAAAATTTATCACAGGCATTCATTCATATCTTAGATGAAGGTGTTGCATTAGTTGAAAAAAAATCTGATTTCAAAGTTTTAAGAAAAAAAGAAGGATCGTCTAAAGAAGAAGGTAAGACGATGGAGAAAAGTGATGATCCTATCAGAATGTATTTACGAGAAATGGGAGGTGTGGAGCTACTTTCAAGAGAAGGTGAAATTGCAATTGCAAAAAGAATTGAAGCTGGGAAAGATGTAATGTTGATTGCGTTATCTCAAAGTCCAATGACTGCTCAACAGTTTTATGAGTGGAATGATCAATTACAGAAAGATGAAATTTTAGTAAGAGAAATTATTGATATTGACACTAATTATATGGAAGACGAGTCGACAGGACCTAGCGCAAAACAAAAAAATGCAGGCGAAACTGACAAAGATGAAAACTCTAGTGATGGTGATGATGACGATTTTAATCCAACACTTGCTGCAATGGAGACTGAAATTAAACCAAAAGTTTTAAAAACAGTTAATACACTAACTAAAGAATATACAAAATTAATAAAATACCAAAAAGAAAAACTAGATTGTGTTTTAAATTCTCAAAATTTTTCTCCTGCGAAAGAGAAAGGATATCAAAAAATTGTTGATGATATTTTAGAAAATATAAAATCACTTCAATTATCGCCTTCAGTTTTAGAAGAGTTAGTTCAAAAACACTATGGTGAAAATAAAAAAATTATATCTTTAGAAGGAAACCTTTTAAGATTAGCAATGGATCACAATATTCCAAGAAATGAATTTATAAAGTTTTATATTGGTAATGAAATAAACCCAAATCTAAAAAAGTTTTTAGATACTAATTCAATTTGGAAGCAATTTTTTGCAAAAAATAAGGAAGAATTTAAAAATATTAGAGAAAGATTAATTGAGATTAGTCATAAATTAGGAATATCTGTAACAGATTTTAAAAAATTAGTTAGTAGAGTTCAAAAAGGTGAAAAAGAGTCAAGAATTGCTAAAAAAGAAATGGTTGAAGCTAATTTAAGATTAGTAATATCAATTGCTAAAAAATATACGAATAGAGGTCTTCAGTTTTTAGATTTAATTCAAGAGGGTAATATTGGTTTGATGAAAGCTGTTGATAAATTTGAGTACAGAAGAGGATATAAGTTTTCTACGTATGCCACTTGGTGGATTAGACAAGCTATTACAAGATCAATTGCTGATCAGGCTAGAACTATAAGAATTCCAGTTCATATGATTGAAACAATCAATAAGATTGTAAGAACCCAAAGATTAATCTTAAGTGAGTTTGGAAGAGAAGCAACCCCTGAAGAATTAGCACAAAAACTTAGAATGCCACTTGATAAAGTTAGAAAAGTTTTAAAAATTTCAAAAGAACCCGTCTCCCTTGAAAAACCAGTGGGTGATGAAGAGGATAGTAGTCTAGGAGATTTCATAGAAGATACAAAAGCGTTAGCACCACTTGAACAAGCTATTAAATCTAATCTTGGAGAAGCAACAACTAAAATTTTATCCACATTAACTCCAAGAGAAGAAAGAGTTTTGAGAATGAGATTTGGAGTTGGAATGAATACTGATCACACTTTAGAGGAAGTTGGTCTTCAGTTCTCTGTAACTAGAGAAAGAATTAGACAAATTGAAGCAAAAGCTCTTAGAAAACTGAAACATCCTAGCAGATCTAAACAGTTAAAAAGTTTCTTAGAAAGTTAATCTTACTGGGCCGTTAGCTCAATAGTAGAGTACTGCATTGACATTGCAGGGGTAGTTGGAGCGTAACCAACACGGCCCACCATTTTATAATTATCTATAATTGATAACCTAACAAAAATGGTATAGTTAAAAGTAAATTTTGGGCCTGTAGCTCAGTTGGTTAGAGCAGTACACTCATAATGTATTGGTCCCAGGTTCGAGTCCTGGCGGGCCCACCAAAAATTTAAAAATACAACTAGAGGTTTATCAATAATTTATATTTAACAATGTAATAAAATCATTTATTTTGCTAAGAAAATTTTTCAAATGAATATCAATTTAAAAATACTACCAAAATATGCTTATTTAGTTTCATCTCTAATTGCTTTAATTATTTTTTTTTATTTTTCATATAAAGGAGTTGTTACTTATTTAATCCATAAAGAGCTTTATGGAGATGGCATGGATGTTTTAGTATCCCTAAGAGCAGCGCTAGCTGGTGTAATGCTTTTGTTAATTGTGCTTTTTTTTCAATTTATAAAAATTAAAGATCTTATAAGTCAGAGGACAATTATAAGAGGTATTTTCATTGGATGGTCTAGTTTGTTTATTATATTAATAATTGTAAATCCAAGTTTAATTTCATTTATAGTTTTGAGTGGAATTGCAGGAATAGTCAATTTGATGGCATTATTTAGCCTAGTTGATTTAATTAAAGAGGATAGAAATTCTCTTACTGATAAAGAAATTTTTCTTTTACAGCAATTAGCTAACAAAAAATAATTATTTAATTATAAATTCTTCCAATACTTTAAATAAAGAATTTATATCTCCATTATTTGAATTTAGAATAGACGCAAACTCCTCTTTTTGAGTTCTTACTAAACTAAGTCCTTCAATAATCAAATCTCTAATTAATGGATTCTCAGGATTTTTTGTGTAAATTCTCCAATCGATTTTAACTTCTGGTCTTTCAGATGTTCCAACCAGCAAACTATTAACTATAGTGTAGTTCTTACTTAAAACTTTTTTATCTTGGACCTCAATTTTTGGATTAGTGTACTCAGATAATCTACTTGAAAAACTTTTTAAAAAATAGTCCTCAAATAAATTTAAATACTCATTTTTTTGGTTTTCACTTAAATTTTTTCTAAAGGATCCAAGTGTATAATATCCAATACCTCTTATATCAACGGTATCTTTAGCTATTAATTTTAACTCATTAATTTTATCCTCTTTAGAAATGTTTTTTGCAAGGACATCTGAAGCTCTGTTTACTGTAGATTGAACAAATACATCTGGCTCAACAGATTGAGCATAAACACAATTTAAATTTAACAATAGTAATAAGATAAAAATTTTTTTAATATTCATTGATTATCCAGAGTTTATTGATTATCTAATTCTTCCCAACCATCTTCATCTTTATAAAGTATTTCTAAATTTCCTTGTTGATTATTTTTAATTTTATTTTCTCTATCTTGCAAATACAAACTCCTTATAGAAGCATAAAAATCTAAAGAATTATTTTCAAGGTTATCAAATGACTCAATGTTATTTGCTCTAAAATCAATACCACTAACAACTTTAGAGCCCATGTATAATCCTTCACTTAAAAATTCATTATTTCCATGAGCTGATGCATTATACCAAGGGTCTCCACCCACTACATTTACAAAAGATCCAGCAGTATCTCTAATTGTTGATGGACCTAAGACTGGAAGGACAAAATAACAACCAGGTCCAAAACCCCAAGTACCTAGAGTTTGACCGTAATCTTCTTTCTCATATTTTGGAAAACCTAATTTGTTTGCAACATCGATGGTACCAAAAAGTCCTAGAGTTGAGTTAACAGCTAGTCTTGCAGTATTTATAATTGCCGTACGCATGTCTCCTTGCAAAATGTTATTAGGTATTGTTATTAGATTGGATAAGTTCGTAACAGCATTACCAGCACTTTTCTGGATTGGATCAGGTAAATTTCTATAACTTTTAGCGACTGGTTTAATTATTGATTTGTCAATTTTTTGATTAAATGAAAATGTAACTCTGTTAAGTTTTTCAAAGCAGTCTTTTATTTTTTCAGGTTGCTCTTTGTTAAAAGTTAATTCTCCGTCCGAACCCGCATAGGCATTGATGGACACTAAAGAAATAGTTATTATTACTAGAATTAAATTTTTAAACATTAGTCTATTATATTATATTAAGCTTAATTGTTAAATATTTTTAATTATGAATGATGTCATTAAAGTGTTGATAAAAAGTCAAAATTGTACCTCTACGCAAATATGAAAACTAAAATAAAATATTCACCTAATTTTGATCCAAAAAAAAGGAAGTCAAACAATATCAAATTTATAATTTTTCATTATACAGGAATGAAAAAAGAAATTGATGCAATTAATAAATTAACAAATGAAAGTCAAAAGTAAGTAGTCATTATTTTATAAAAAAGAATGGAGAAATATTAACCTTGGTTCCTGATCCATATATTTCTTGGCATGCTGGAATCTCTAGATGGAAAAAATTTAAATCTATAAACAAATATTCTATTGGTGTTGAGGTCAGTAATATGGGTCATGATTATGATTATAAAGATTTTAATAAAAAACAAATAAAATCAATTGTAAGATTGAGTAATTTTTTAATAAGAAAATATAAAATAAAATCTAAGTTTATTTTAGGACATTCAGATATTTCTCCAAATAGAAAGGTAGATCCTGGAGAAAAATTTCCTTGGAAATATTTAGCAAAAAAAAAAATTGGTATATGGCATGATTTGGATCATAAAAAAATTAAAGAAGAAAGAATGAAAAATATAAGAGAATTGGATAAAAAAAATTTTATTAGTTATTTATATAAAATAGGGTATCCAAGAAATATTAAAATTTCCAAAACTAGATACGCTAAAATTTTAACAGAAGCTTTTCAAAGACGGTTTAGACAAGAGTTAATAAATGGTATTATTGATAAAGAATGTTTATTAATAAGCCAAAATCTTATAAAAAAATTTAATTAAATTTTCTTGAAATTTTTAGCTTTAGTAATATGTTTTACTTGCCAGATAAATGATTTATCGCTTTAAGATATTAAAGAGGAAAGTCCGGGCTCCACAAGGATACAGTGCCAGATAATACCTGGCGGGGGTAACCCTAGGGATAGTGCCACAGAAAATAAACCGCCATAACATGGCAAGGGTGAAAAGGTGTGGTAAGAGCACACCGGTTCTATTGGTAACAATGAACGCTGGAAAACCCCACTGGGAGCAAGACTAAGTAGAGATGACATTGTTGCAAAACTAAAAGCCATCCTTGGCTAGTCATCAGGGTTAGTTGCTTGAGCTTAAGAGCGATCTTAAGCCTAGACAAATGATAGGTTTAAATGACAGAACCCGGCTTATAGTTTATCTGGCAAAAGTCCCTAAAGATAATTTTCAACATAATCAAATGTTCTTGTTTTGATTCATTATTGAGTCAGCTTTGTTCTTATTTATTTTTTTTATCATTTGTAATCTGCCATATTAATTTGACCTTTATTATACGTTTGATATCAAAAAAAAATTACAAATAACTGTCAAAAATCAATAATAATCAGTATTTGACACGATATTAAATAACCCATATATTCCCATATATTCCCAATTATGGAATTTTATAATTATAAAATATATGTTTTTATCAACTTACGAGAACAAATTAGACAAAAAGGGGAGAGTTTCTGTGCCTGCTAGTTTTAGATCTCATTTGTCTAATTTAGGATACAATGGAGTTATTTGTTATCCATCATTTAATAATTCATCAATTGAAGCATGTTCTCAAGATAGAATTGAAAAAATTTCATCAGCGATAGAATCTTTAAATCCATTTGAAGAAAAAAGAGATTTTTTTGCTACATCTATTTTAGCTGAGAGTACCAATTTACAATTTGATAGTGAAGGAAGAATTTTAATTTCATCAAAATTATTAAAACATGCAAAAATAAAAAATAGCATGTTATTTGTTGGCCAAGGCCAAACCTTTCAAATTTGGGAGCCAGCATCATTTGAAAAATTTAAGGTAACAGCAAGAAAAAAAGCAAATTTAAACAGAGCAAACCTTAAATGGGAAAAACATTTAAACAATAACGAGGGGAAATAACAGATGACAATTAACTTTAAAGCACCAGAAATTAAGGAGCTGCAGCCACGACTTTTAGTAATGGGAGTTGGTGGAGCAGGTGGAAACGCGATTAATGAAATGATTGAAAGTAATCTACAAGGTGTAGAGTTTATTGCGGTCAATACTGATGCGCAAGATTTAAAGTTAAGTAAAGCCAAAACAAGAATTCAAATTGGGTTAAATTTAACTAAAGGTTTAGGAGCTGGTGCAAAACTAGATATTGGTCAAGCAGCGGCAGATGAGTCATTGAACGAAATTATAAATACTTTGCAAGGTGCAAACATGGTTTTTATCGCAGCTGGTATGGGTGGTGGAACGGGCACTGGTGCTGCTCATGTAATCGCTAGAGCTGCAAAAGAACTAAATATTTTAACTGTAGGTGTTGTGACACTTCCATTCTTATATGAAGGCCCCTCTAGAATGAGAAGAGCACAGCAAGGTTTGGAAGAATTAAGAAAGCATGTTGATACAATTATAGTAATTCCAAATCAAAACTTATTTAAAATTGCTAATGAACAAACAACATTTGAAGACTCATTCAATCTTTCAAATAATGTTTTGATGCATGGTGTTCAAAGTATAACTGATCTAATGGTGAGACCAGGTTTAATCAATCTTGATTTTGCTGATGTAGAAACTGTTATGGCTTCAATGGGTAAAGCAATGATGGGAACTGGTGAAGCAGAAGGAGAAGGTAGAGCACTAAAAGCAGCAGAGATGGCGGTGAGCAACCCACTAATTGATGATTATACTCTTAAGGGAGCAAAAGGATTATTAGTTAATATTACTGGTGGTAAAGATCTTAAACTTTTTGAAGTTGATGAAGCAGTTAATAAGGTTAGAGCTGAAGTTGATCCAGAAGCAGAATTAATTATTGGAGCAATTACTGACGCTGAATTAGATGGAAAAATGAGAGTTTCGATTGTTGCTACATCTTTAGATGGCCAACAACCAGAAACCAAATCTGTGATAAACATGGTGCACCGTATTCAAAATAGAAACCCTGGTTATTCAGATTTTTCAAATCTTGGATCGTCTGCATCTTTCAACTTTTCAAATTCAATTTCAAATCCTGTTTCACATGGAGCTAACGCGCTCAAATTAGAGAATGAGGTTGTTCAAGAGCAAAATCAAGATCATTTTAGTTCAAACGTTTCATCTGAAGAGGCAATACATAACAATAATCTTGAAACAGAAAGTGTCGTTGAAGATAGTTCTGTAAATGAAATGGAAAAATCTTTTACACAAGAAGCTGTAGAAATACCTCAAGAACAAATGGTTGAAGAGAGTGTAGAAGAAGATGTTTCAAATGATCTAAAAGAGTTTGGTGTAGATTCAGATGCACCAGATTTATTTAGTTCAGAAACTGAAAATTCAAGCTCAGATGATTTATTATCCTCAAGTGATGAGGAAGATGATGATCTTGAGATACCGGCATTTTTAAGAAGACAAAAAAATTAATGGTCTTTAAAGAAATAAATGGACGCCACCATAGTACCGGAAGTACAAAAGCATTATCCGGTATTGCTAAAAGAAATTATTAGCATTATTTCCCCTCAATATGGTGGCACATTTATTGACTGTACATTTGGCCAAGGCGGTTATTCAAAAAAAATCCTAGATTTTGAAAATACTAAAGTAATTGCTTTAGATAGAGATATTGAAAGCAAGTCAAAAGCCAATCAAATTAAAAATCAATTTGAAGATAGATTTTTATTTAAAAATATTAAATTTAGTCAGCTAAATAATCTAAAACTTAAAAATGAGAATGTTAAAGGAGTAATATTTGATCTTGGTTATTCTTATGTTCAAATAAAAGATCCTAAAAAAGGACTATCTTTTGAATCTAAAGGAAATTTAAATATGCAAATGGGTTTAAATAATTATTCTGCTGAAGATGTAATTAATAAACTGGAAGAAAAAGAACTTGATAAAATATTCAAGTTTTTTGGCGAAGAAAAAGAAAGTAAATTTATAGCTAGAAATATTATTAAAGAAAGATCTAAGAGAAAGATAAACACTCAAACACTTGTTGAGATCGTTGAAAATACAAAAAGAAAAAAAAACTTCAAAGTTCACAGTGCTACTAAAGTTTTTCAAGCTTTAAGAATTTTAGTTAATAGAGAAATAAGTGAATTAATTATTGGTCTCATTAATGCAACTAAGGTTTTAAAAAAAGATGGTGTTCTAGCAGTAGTTACATTCCATTCATTAGAAGATAAAATTGTCAAATATTTTTTCAAAAGTTTATCTGAGAAAAAAAGCATATCAAGATACGCTCCTATTATTGAGCAACCTGAGACATTACTTAAATTAATCCAAAAAAAAGCAATCGTACCATCTGATGATGAAATCAAGGAAAATTCACCTTCAAGATCTGCTAAACTTAGATATGCGATTAAAAAAAAGGACTTTTATGATTTTGAAACTGACATTCTAGATCAATTTAGAAATTTGATTGAGATAGAAAATTTTGGGAATAAACTATGAAAAAAATCGTCTTAGTATTTGTCATTTTTTCATTAATTTTATCAACAGCTATTATTAAGAATTCTGCAAAAAAAAATGAAGATAAAATTTTTACGGTAAAGGAAAACATTAGAGTTTTAAATTCAGAATTTGAGAAAATCAAACTAGAATTTGATTATTTAAGCTCTTCAGATAAATTGCTAGAATTTCAATCATTATATTTTGAAAATGATTTAGTACAAAAAAAAATTGAAAATATAAAAGTTTTCGAAATCACAAAAAAAGATAAAAAAATTAAAAATTTAAAAATAATTAAAGATTAATGGAAGAATCAAGATCAAAAATTATTATTGAAGACTATAAAAATAATTTTGATTATAAAAAAAATGATACTAATTTGAATATAGAATTTAATAGAGTAGCGTTTATATTTTTCTTTTTTTTTATTATTTATCTAATTTATACTATTCATTTAATTCATCTTGGATCACGAAAATCAAATGTAGAAATTAAAGATACTTTTCCCACATATAGTAATAAACTTTATAGAGCAGATATAATTGATATAGACGGAAATTATTTAGCTAAAACAGTTAAATCTATTGATATAGGTATTAAGACATCAGATATAATAGATAAGAAAAAACTTTTATTAAGTTTAAATATTATATTTCCAAATAAAGATTTTAAAAAAATTAATAAACAGCTTGATACAAAAAAGTTTTTTTGGTTAGAAAAAAAAGTTTCAGAAGAAAATTATGAAAAATTAATGAAACTTGGAGATAAATCTATCAAACCTGAGGAAAAGGTATTAAGAATTTATCCCCAAAAAAATCTTTTTAGTCATATTATTGGTCAAATAGATGATGACAACACTGGAATTTCAGGTTTAGAAAAATCATTTAATGAAGCCCTTAGAAATTCAAAAAATCCCATCAAACTTACAGTCGATAAAGATATACAGTTTTTAATTCGAAAAACGTTAATCAAATATCAAGAAATTTTTAAAAGTAAGGGTAGCGCTGCTTTATTAATGGATATTAATAATGGAAATATACTTTCACTAATTTCATTACCTGATTTTAATCCTAATGAAAGACAAAATATAACTGATGTTAATTTTATAAATAGAGTAACCAAGGGAACTTATGAGCTTGGCTCAGTTTTCAAACCATTTACATTTGCAAGTGCCTTAAATGAAGAATTAATAAAACCTGAAACTGAATTTTTAGATTTACCAAAATCTATTCGTTGTGATAAACACCGAATTGGAGAATATGATAATAAAATTCCATCTGATTTAACAGCAGAACAGATCTTAATTAGATCAGGAAATATTGGTTCGGTAAGAATTGCTCAATTAGTTGGACCAGAAAAACATAAGTCTTTTTTAAAAAAAGTTGGTGTATTGAGCTCAATTGATTTTGACATTGATGAAGTTGCTCCTCAGAAGGATTATAATTTTGGGAAATGTAAATTAGCTACATCTTCCTTTGGCCATGGTATCGCAACTACAATCTTACAGTTAGCAAGAGGTTATGCGGTAATATCTAATGGAGGTTATGAAGTTAAACCAACTTTAATTGATAAAAAAATTGAAAATGAAAAAAAGAATAGACTAATTAATAAAGATGTTTCCAACCAAGTTGTTAAAGCTTTAAGAAAAATTGTTAGCACAGACGAAGGAACAGCAAAATTTGCTGATGTTTTAAACTACGAAATTGGTGGCAAAACAGGGACTGCAGACCAACCAAAAGAAGGCTCTTATTCTGAAGCAAAGATAAATACGTTTGCTTCAATATTTCCAACATCAAATCCACAATTTGTATTTATTGTTATGTTAGATACTCCTCAAAAGGCGAAAGATTATTATTATAAATACAGACATCAAAAGGGTGGATGGAAAGGAACTTTATACAATACAGCTGGATGGACATCAGTAGAAGTGGCTGGAAAAATAATTGATAAAATTGGGCCTATTTTAGCCACAAAATATCTAGAAATTAAATAACTATGTTTCTAGGGAATTACTTCAACAATATTCAAAAAAAATATAAGCAAATTTATTTTTCAGGAATTTCATTTAACAGTAATCAGGTAAAAAAAGATAATATTTTTTTTGCAATCAAAGGAAATAGGATAGATGGTAATAATTTTATATTATCAGCAATCTCCAATGGTGCAAAAATAATTATAACTGAAAAAAAAATTAATGAACTAAGAAATGGTATTTTATTTATTCAAACAAAAAATATCAGAAAGTTATTAGCTGAAATATCGTTTAAAATTGTTAAAAAATTCCAAATAATATTATTGCTGTTACTGGTACAAATGGAAAATCATCTATTGCAGATTTTTATTATCAAATATCAGACTTGAATAATAAAAAAGTTGCATCTATTGGAACATTGGGAATTAAATCAAAAAATTTTAAAAAGAGTTTATCAAATACGACTATAGATCCAATTCAATTAAGTAAAATTTTAAGTAATCTAAAAAAACAAAATATCAATAATGTTATTATGGAGGCATCTAGTCATGGTTTGAGTCAAAACAGACTGGATGGCTTAACCTTTAACACAGGAATATTTACAAATTTATCTCAAGACCATTTAGATTATCATAAAAATAAAACAAATTACTTAAAAGCTAAACTTTATTTATTTGAAAAATTAATAAAAAAAGATGGAAATATAATAACTGATGAAAAAATACCAGAATTCAAAAAAATTAAAAATATAGCATCTAATAAAAACCTTAATCTTTTTTCATTATTGAAAAAAAATAATAATTTTCAATTTTTATCACATCAATATGAAGGTGAGTCTCAATTATTAGAGATTAAATATAATGATTCAACACACAAAATTAAACTTAATTTGATAGGAAAAGTTCAATTAAAAAATATATTAATGGCAATTATTGCGTCAATCAAAAGTAATATCAATATTAAAGACATACTTAATGTAATACCGAAAATAAAATCTGTAGAGGGAAGGTTTGAGCGAGTTGGCAAAATTAAAAATAACTCAAAAGTAATTATAGATTACGCACACACACCTGATGCATTAAAAACTTGTCTTAAAAATATAAAAGAGCAATTTGTAGGTCACAAAATTAAATTAGTGTTTGGTTGTGGAGGGAATAGAGATCAAAATAAAAGAGCAAAAATGGGTAAAATTGCTGACCTTTTTTCAGACAAAATATATCTTACTGACGATAATCCAAGATTAGAACAGGCTAGCAAAATAAGAAAAGACATAAAAAAAGGAATAAAAAAACAAAAAGTGTTAGAGTTTCCAAATAGGGCGAAGGCTATATCAGAAGCGATAAAGCACTTAAAAATAGGTGAAATTTTAATAGTTGCTGGTAAAGGCCATGAAAAAGTCCAAGAAATAGGAAAAAAAAAAATTTTTTTCTCAGATAAAAAAATTATTCTTGATGCAATAAAAATTAAAAATTTCACTTTATCAAATAATTTAAAGGTCAATATATTTAATGAACTTAGTGGAAAAAAAAAATTATCTAGCAAAATTATTTTCAAAAAAGCTAGAATTAACTCTAAAGAGATAAAAAAAAATGATGTTTTTTTTGCTATTAAGGGAAAAAAAAATGATGGTAATCAATTTATAAGTGAAGCTTTCAAAAAAAATGCATCAATTGCAGTAGTTAATAAAATTGAAAAAGAAATAAATATCTCTCGTCAAATAAAAGTTAAAAATTCACTCAAATTTTTAACCAAAAGTTCAGAGCTGTATAGAAAAAATATAAAAACAAAAATTATTGCTATAACGGGAAGTTGTGGAAAAACCACATTAAAAGAATTATTGGGCAACTCATTTAAACAAATATCAAAAGTAGGTATTTCACCTAAATCTTATAATAATAAGTATGGAGTACCTTTAAGTCTTTTTAATTTAGATCAAAAAAATAATTATGGTGTTTTGGAAATTGGAATGGATAAAAAAGGTGAAATTGATTATCTCTCTAAAATTGTTAAACCAGACGTTAGTGTGATTACCAACATCAATTATGCTCATGCTAAAAATTTTAAGAATCTAAGACAAATTGCTCTAGCTAAATCGGAAATAATCAATAATACAGAAGTTAATGGTTCAATTGTTCTTAATGCTGATGATACTTTTTTTGCTTTACATAAAAAAATTGCTAATAAAAGAAAGCTTAAAATTTTATCATTTGGCATTAATAATCAGAATGCAAATATAAAACTTATAAGTATCAAAAAAATTACTAACAAGTTTAAAGTAACTATTATGATAAATAATTTTAAAACCTATTTTTTTATTTCCAGCAATTTTCAAAATCATATCTTAAATATTTTAGCTGCATTAACTGTGATGAGTGTTTTTTTAGATATATCTAAATTGAATAAAAATATTTTTATGAGCTTTAAAACACCTAATGGGCGAGGAGATATTACTAAAATTAAGATTAATAATAAAAATTTAAACTTGATAGATGAAAGTTATAATTCAAATCCATTGTCGCTTAAATCCGCAATTTTAAATTTCGATAAAATAAAAATTGATAATGGAAAAAAATATTTACTATTAGGTGATATGTTAGAACTTGGTAAGCATTCAAAAAAACTTCATCAATCTATTGGAAAAATAATTAATAATACAAAAATTGACAAAATCTTTGTTAAAGGAAGTAAAATATTGTTTACATACAATTCTATTTCAAAAAAGAAAAAAGGTAGAGTATTAAACAAAAACTCACAAATTATTGATTTGATTAAAAATCATTTAAATAATAATGATTATCTTATGGTGAAGGCATCAAATGCGACGGGATTTAATAAGATAATCAATAATTTTAAAGGTTCAAAATAATGCTTTATCAATTTTTACTTAATTTCGTTGATATCTTTGGATTTTTAAACGTTTTTAAATACATCACTTTTAGAACAGGATTATCCTTATTTACATCATTAATTGTAGTTTTGTTAATTGGAGGACCATTTATTAGTTTTTTTTCAAATAGAAAAATTGTAAATCCTATACGTGATGATGGTCCACAAGATCATATTGTAAAGAAAATTGGTACTCCAACAATGGGGGGAGTAATAATTTTGTTTGGATTACTATTTTCTGTTTTATGTTGGGGGGATCTATCCAACACTAGTGTTTTATTTTGTGTCTATATCACTATTTCATTTGGTTTACTTGGAGCATTTGATGATTATAAAAAAATAAAACAAAATAATTCTTCAGGTATTTCATCTAAATTTAAAATAATATCACAAGTCTTATTAGCTACGATAGGTATTAGCTTATTTCTTTATTTTGTTGATTATAAAGAAATTACAAATTTATATTTTCCTTTTTTTAAAAATTTAATAATTAATCTTGGATGGTTTTTTATTCCTTTTTCAATATTTGTTATTGTTGGTTCTTCAAATGCAGTCAATTTAACAGATGGACTTGATGGATTGGCTACTGTCCCAGTAATTTTAGTTGCAGGTTGTTTTGCTTTTATAAGTTATGTAACTGGTAATATTGTTTTTTCTGATTATTTGCAAATCCCGTACATTGAGGGTACTGGTGAAGTTTCTATTTTTTGTGGTGCAATAATAGGATCATGTTTAGGGTTCTTGTGGTTTAATGCACCACCCGCAAAAATTTTTATGGGTGACACAGGTTCTTTAGCACTTGGAGGCTCTTTAGGAGCAGTTGGAATAATAACAAAACACGAAATAGTATTAGCAATTACAGGTGGGCTATTTGTCCTTGAGGCTGTTTCTGTAATGATACAAGTAATTTCTTTTAAATTAACTGGAAAAAGAATTTTTAGAATGGCACCAATACATCATCATTTCGAAAAAAAAGGATGGCCCGAGTCAACAGTCGTAATTAGATTTTGGATCATTTCAATTATTTTAGCAATGATAGGCCTGGCTACTTTAAAATTAAGATAATGATAGATAATAGAAATATTTTTTTGAAAAAAAAAATATTAATTTATGGCCTGGGTAAAAGTGGAATTTCATCATATAAATTTTTAAATAATAAAGCCAGGGTTTATTTATTTGATGATTTTTCAAAAAAAAAATTTATTCATCAACAAAATCAAAAGATAAGAAATATTAAAGAAATATCCAAAATTAAGTTTGATAGAATTATTATTAGTCCTGGAATTGATGTTTTAAATTGTAAACTATCTAAATTTCTAAAAAAAAATGACTCTAAAATTTATACAGATTTAGATATATTCTACTCATTTTATAAAAATACAAGCATCACCATTACGGGAACTAACGGAAAATCAACTACATCTAAAATATTGCATGAGGTTTTATTAGATCAAAACTATGACTGTAGGTTGATTGGTAATATTGGTAATCCAGCATTATCTGAAAAAAAAATTACTAAGAACACTATATTCGTTATCGAAGCCTCGTCATACCAATTAGATTATAGTAAATTATTTACTTCAAAGTACTCAGCAATACTAAATATTAGCCCAGATCATATAGAGAGACATAAAAGTTTAAAAAATTATGTTAACGCTAAATTTAAATTATTAAATTATCAGTCTAAGGAATCCATATCATTTGTAAAAAAAGACGATTTACTAATAAATAAAAAATTAAAAAGTAAAAAATATAATCCAAAAATTATCAAAGTTGATTTAAAAAAAGCAAATAAAGTAATTAAACATTTAAAAAACAAGTATTTTGTGTCAGCAGGAAACTTAGAAAATTTGTCATTTGTTCTAAAGATTTCTGAAACTTTAAATTTAAATAGTAAAAAATTAATCAAAACTTTAAATAGATTTAAAGGATTAAAATATCGACAGCAAATTATCTATGAAAATAAAAATTTAATAATAATTAATGACTCAAAGTCAACAAGTTTTGCTTCATCAGAAAATCTGTTAAAAAACTTAAAGAATGTTTATTGGATTTTAGGTGGCATTCCCAAAAAAGGTGATCAGTTAAATTTGTCCAAGAAAAATTGTAATAATTTTAAAACATTTATTTTTGGTAATTATTATAAAGAATTTAAAAAAAACATTAAAAATAAAATCACAGTAAAGCATTTAAAATATTTGAAAGACATATTAAAAGAAATTTTTTTTGATTTAAAAGATAAGAAAATAAAAAAAAGTATTATTTTCTTTAGTCCAGCAGGTGCATCATTTGATAGCTTTAAAAATTTTGAAGATAGGGGTAAATATTTTAATCAATTAATTAAAAAATTTATTAATGCAAAATAATAACTATCTATATAAATTTTATTATCAGTGGTGGAAGAATATAGATAAGTCAATTTTATTACTAATCAGTTTGTTATTTGCAATTGGACTTTTTTTTTCATTGGTTTCAACTTCATTAATTGCTTCAGATAAATTGAATACAAATAGCTATTTCTTTTTTTTTAAGCATTTGATTTATATTTTTATTGGAATAATTATAATTTTTATTTTTTCTTCTTTGAAAACTAATCAATTATTTTATTACTCTTATTTCTTTTTTTTTATTGCTTTAATTTCTTTATTTTTAGTTCCTATTATAGGTGTTGAAGTGAAAGGATCAAAAAGATGGATAGATTTATTTTTTTTGCCAAGATTTCAACCAATTGAATTATTGAAGCCCTTTTTAATTATTACAATATCAAGCATCCTTTGTAGTGCTAGAAGTTCAAACCTTTATTTAAAATATTTATTATCAATTATGATAGTTTCAGTAATTTCCTTGTTGCTTATAATGCAACCAGATATTGGTCAAACCCTTCTTATTATTTTTTCTTGGGCTGTTTTAATTTTTACCTCTGGAATCAATATCTTTTTTCTTATTGGTCTTTCTATATTTGCTTTTGTTTCACTTGCTTACTTGATTATATATGTGCCTAAGTTTGATTATATCCAAAGTAGGATTTTTTCATTTTTTAATAGAGATACAGGAACACATAATTTTCAATCTGATAAAGCTATCGAGTCCATTACAAGTGGTGGTTTTTTTGGAAAAGGAATTGGTGAAGGAACCCTTAAAAATCGAGTGCCAGAAGCACATACCGATTATATTATATCTGTAATTTCAGAAGAGTTTGGTGTTGTTGCCATAATATTAATATTATTATTATTTTTAATATTTATTCACATGGTTTTTAAAAAAATAAATTATGAAAAAAATGACAAAATTAAACTTGTTTTGATTGGATGTGTGAGCTTAATTTTAATGCAAGCGACCATTCATATAGGTGTGAATATCAGGTTATTTCCTACCACAGGTATGACATTACCTTTTTTGAGTTATGGAGGTTCTTCTATAGTAAGTATCTCAATACTATCAGGAATAGTCTTAAATTTAACTAAAAGAAAAATAGAAAATTAAAATGAAACGAAAGATTCTAATTTCTACAGGTGGATCTGGTGGACATGTTATTCCCGCAATTACAATACATGATCACCTAAAAGAAAATTTTGATATATTAATTTCAAGTGACATTAGAGGTCTTAAATATCTTGATGAAAAATTTTATAATATCATGGTTATTGATACACCCAAGTTGAATAATCTAGTTTTATTGCCTTTATCAATTTTAAAAGTATTTTTTTTAACATTAAGATCTTTAATATTATTAAAAAAAAAAGAAATTCAAATTCTTATTTCTACAGGTGGATATATGTCATTACCATTATGTATTGCCGCAAGAATATTAAACATTAAAGTTTATTTGTTAGAACCAAACATGGTAATTGGAAGAGCAAATAAATTTTTTCTCAAATTTTGCAAAAAAATCATATGTTATTCAGAGAATATTATTGGTTTTCCAAAAAAGTACAAAAATAAATTAACAATCACAAATCCACTTATAAGAAAGAAGTATTATAAAAAGAAATTAAAAGAAAATGATAATGAAAAATTTACTTTAATAATAATTGGTGGAAGTCAAGGGGCACAAATTTTTGATGAAATTTTACATGAGTCAATTATTGAAGTTTCAAAAATAAAACTTATAAAAGTAATTCATCAAACAAATAAAAAAAATATAGATGTTCTCAAAAATCTATATTTAGAAAATAAGATTGATAATACTGTTTTCAGTTTCGATCAAAATCTTAATTCATTAATAGATCAAGCGGATTTATGCATAACAAGAGCCGGTGCCTCTAGCTTGGCTGAAATTTCTCTATCTAAAAAACCATTTATTGCCATTCCATTACCAACTTCTAAGGATAATCATCAACTAGAAAATGCTAATTACTATAAAAATAAAGGTTGTTGTTGGGTTGTGGATCAAATTGATTTTGATAAAAAAAAATTTGAAGATTTACTATTAAATATATTACTAAATAAAGACGAAATACTTTTAAAAAAAAATAATTTAGAAAAATTAAATTATCAAAATACGTGGAATAATGTTAATCAAAAATTATTAAATATTATTAATGAAAATTAAATTAGCAAAATCTGAGATTATTCACTTTATTGGTATTGGTGGAATAGGTATGAGTGGACTATCCCTTATAATGAAGGGCAAAGGGTTTAGAGTTCAAGGTAGTGATATAGCTAACAATAAGAATATTGAAAGATTAAAAAAAGAGAAAATCAAGATTATAATTGGTCAAAAAAAACAAAATATAATAAAGCTACCATCATTGTAATTTCTTCAGCAATTAAAAAAAATAATCCAGAATTATTAGAGGCAAAAAAAAAACAATTACCAATTTATAAAAGAGGAGAAATGCTAGCAAATATTGTTTCTCTAACAAAAAATATCGTAGTTGTTGGCTCTCATGGAAAAACAACAACTACATCATTAATAGCTTCCATCTTCCAAGAAACCAAAATAGATCCAACTATTATTAATGGAGGTGTAATAAATTCCATCAACAATTCTGCTAAACTAGGAAAAAGTGATTGGTCGATCCTAGAAGCTGATGAGTCTGATGGTAGCTTTGTCTATATTCCACCCACATACTCAATAATAACCAATATAGATAGAGAACATATGGATTTTTATAGTTCCATGGATGATTTGAATAAATATTTTATAAAGTTTGTAAATAAAGTCCCATCATTTGGAAAATCTTTTATTTGTATAGATGATAAGAATAATAAAAATTTGATTAAGAAACTAAGTAACAAAAATTTTTATACATATGGAATTGAAAAAAAATCAAATTTTTGTATTAAAAATATTAGACAATCAAAAGACTATTCTGAATTTGATTTAAAGATTATTTTGCCAAATAAAAAAGATAGATTAATTAAAAAAATTAAAATTCCATTATTAGGATTGCATAATATTAGAAATTCAGTAGCTGCATCTGCTTTGGCCATTACTATTGGACTGACTGTTTCAAATATTAAAAAGGGTTTGAAAAACTTTAAGGGAGTTCAAAGAAGATTTAATAAAATTTTTACATACAATAAAGTTGATTTTTTTGATGATTATGCTCATCACCCAACAGAAATCAAAGTTGTATTAGACGGAGTAAATAATGTTTATAAGGGTTATGAAAAAGTATGTATTTTCCAACCACACAGAATATCAAGATTGAAAGATTTAAAAAAAGAATTCACTTATGCCTTCAAAAATGCAGATAAAGTAATTTTACTACCCATTTATACTGCAGGTGAAAAAATATCATTAGGGTTTAAATATGAAAACTTTGCAAGAGAAATAATCAAAAACTCAAAAGTAAAACTATTTTTAGTAGATGATAAATTTCAATTATCAAAATATATTAAAAATAATATTTATGGAAAAAAAATAGTTATTGGAATGGGTGCTGGAACTATCTCAACATGGATGAGAGAAATTCCAAGATATTTATAATGAGCATAAACCAAGAAGATCTATTGTTAGAATTTAATGAAAATATAAAATTTAATTATAATTTAAAAAAAAAAAATTGGTTTAATATTGGCGGTAATACTAAGATTTTTTATAAAGCAGAAAATTTAAAAGAATTAATAAAATTTTTAAAAATAATTGGAAATGAAGAAAGATTATTTGTTTTAGGCGGAGGATCAAACACTCTGATTACAGATAAAATTTACGATGGTGTTGTTATTAAACTATCTAATAATTTTAATAATATTACACTTTTATCAGAAGATATAATTATTGCTGGAAGTGCTGTCAGTGATAAATCACTTTCAGAATTTGCAATGGATAATAGTTTAGGTGGATTTGAATTTCTATCTTGCATACCCGGAACAATTGGAGGAGGAATAAGAATGAATGCAGGCTGTTTTGATAGAGAATTTAAAGATATTCTGATTTCAGTACAAGCTATCAGTAAATCAGGGCAGGTTATTACTATTCCAGCAAAAGAAATTAATTTTAAATATAGAGATAGCGGTCTATCAAATGATTTAATTTTTTTAAGTGCATCTTTTAAGGGTTTTAAAAAAAAATCAAATTTAATTAAAAAAGAAATGATAAAATTAAAAGAAAAAAAAGAAAAAGCACAGCCCACAAGAATTAAAACTAGCGGAAGTACATTTAGAAATCCACTAGGCCAATCGAATAAAAAAGTTTGGCAACTAATAAAAGAGTCGGTCCCTTTAGAAAAATCATTTGGAGACGCATGTATTTCAGAAAAACATTGTAATTTTTTTGTAAACAAAGGTAATGCCAAGTTCGATGATATGAAAAAATTAATAGAATTTGTATCTGAAAGTGTTTTGAAAAAAACTGGCGTAAAGATAGAAACAGAAATAAAAATTTTAGAATAAATTGAAAAAAAAAATATTAATACTTGCTGGTGGAGTTTCGAAAGAAAGATTAATTAGTCTAGATACGGGTGCACAAGTTGCAAAAGAGTTAAAAAAAAATCACTATAAAGTAAAAATTTGTGAACCTAATATAAATTTGTCTAAAAATATTAGTCAATTTAAGCCTAACATTATATTTAATGCGTTACATGGACAGTTTGGTGAAGATGGTTATATACAAACTATTTTAGAAGGATTTAAAATACCATACACTCATTCAGGAGTAATTGCTTCTTCATTAGCAATGGATAAAGCGATATCAAAAAAAATTTTTATAAAAAATAGAATTAATACTCCAAAATATATTCAGTATTCTTATAAAGAAAATATTTTTGAGTTAATAAAAAATATCGAAAAAAAGTTAAAATTTCCAGTTGTAATAAAACCAATTAACGAAGGCTCAAGTGTAAATGTGTTTATTTGTACAAAAAAAAATATTTCAAGAATCTTAAGTTCAATGAAAATCTATAAAGAGATAATGATAGAAGAGTTTATTGGTGGAAGAGAAATTCAAGTCGCAATTATGGGGAACAAAAAATTAGGAGCGATAGAGCTTAAACCAAAAAGAAAATTTTATGATTACAAAGCTAAATACAATGCTAATGCAAAAACAGAACACATAATTCCAGTTGAGCTTTCAAAAAATAAATTAAATGAAGTGATGAATCTGTCACTAAAGGCACACAAAATTATTGGATGTAAGGGAATTACAAGATCAGATTTTAAATTTTATGAAAATAAATTTTATTTACTAGAAATTAATACTCAACCAGGTATGACAAAACTATCTCTTGTTCCAGAAATAGCAAAATATAATGGAATATCTTTCATAAAATTAATTGAGTGGATTTTAAAAGATGCAACAACGAAAAAGTAAAAAAATTTTAAAATATTTTTTTTTACTGCTCTTAGTTGGTTCAATTAATAATATTAATCTTAATGAATTAAAATTACATAATATTCACAATGTCAATATTACTGGAATAGATATTGAAGATAAAAGAAATTTACTTAATAAAATAGACTTTAATTTGTACAATGTTTTTTCAATTAATAAAGATGATCTAATAAAAGAAATGGAGTCAAATGTTTTAGTAGAAAATTATTTTATTCTTAAAAAATACCCATCTTCATTAAATATAAATATTGAGAAAACTAAATTTTTAGCAAAAATAAACAAAAATAAACAAATTTTTTATTTAGGTTCAAATGGAAAATTTATAAAAAATGATTTTTCAAAAAAAAAATTGCCTTTTATTTTTGGAAATCCGGATGTAATTGAATTTTTCAATATTAAAGAAATTATTGATAAGTCTAAAATTTCATACAAAGAAATTAAAAATTTATATTTTTTCCCATCTAGAAGATGGGATTTAGAATTGAGGGACAATACTATTATAAAATTACCAAATGATAATGCTCATCTTGCGCTCAATTTAGCAATAGAATTTTTGTATGATAGAAAATTTAAAGATAATAAAATAATCGATGCAAGAATTGAAAATCAAATTATTTTGAATGACTGAAGAAACTCACTTTAAAACATTTTTTTATATTTCTAAAAATAAATATCAAATTTTTGTTTATGATAAAAATGTTTTAAAAAATTTATACAATGAAGAAATAAAAATTAATAATGAAATGGAACTTTATAATCTTTCAAAATTTCTTGATGAAAATATTTATAAAATTGAAAAAATGATAAACAGCTTTATTAGAAATATAATTTTAATAATAGAGGACGATAATATTCTAAGTGTAGACATATCAATAAAAAAAAAAAATTATGAAAGCAATATTAATCAAAAATATTTAGAAACAAATTTAACAGAAGTAAAAGATATATTTAGAGAAAATTATCAGGATCAAAATATTATGCATATGGTTATTAACAATAAAGATAAAAATGATTTACCTTCAAATAATTATAACATTAATGATGATTATCTTTATTTAGAAGTTAATTTTATTTCTATTCAAGATACCTTTACTTCTATTTATGATAAATTGTTTGAAAGACATCACATCAATATTGAACAATATATGTCAGGTGCTTATATCAAAAGTTTTTTAAGTGAAAATGAAAATGAATTCACAATAATGGCAAATCAAATAAATAATGGTTTTAATAAAAATGAAGTTAAATTTGTTTCAAAAAATACAAAAAATAGGGGTTTTTTTGAAAAATTTTTTCAACTATTTAGCTGAAATTGTTTTTTCTGGTAATAATTGTTGTTTTCAAAATTTATCCAAAGCAAATTAAAAGTTTCTAATGTCTTATCTGACTCAAAAAACAATTAAAAGCAAAGTACTCTTCAGCGGGATAGCGCTGCACAGTGGGTTAAAAGTAAACCTTTGTATTAAGCCAGCTGAGCCTAATTTTGGAATAGTTTTTAAAAGAACCGATTATAAAGACAATAATCTAATTTACCCAAATTTTTTGAATGTCACAAATACAATGCTGAATACAACAATTGAAAATGAATTTGGTGTTAAAGTTTCAACTATTGAACATTTGATGGGAGCATTATTTGGTCTAGGCATTGATAATGCGTTAATAGAAATTGATAATGAAGAAGTTCCAATTTTAGATGGATCTGCAAAAGAATTTATTGAAAAAATTATTAATTGTGGACTTGAAGTAAGTGAAGCTCCTATTAAGGTAATTAAAATCAATAAAGAAGTTAAATTTTCAGATGGTAATCGATTTATTACGATAGAGCCCTCTACTTTAAGTTTAGATATAGATTTTGAATTAAAATATGAAAATCAAATTATAGGAAATCAAAGAAACAAAGTTAAAGTTTTTGAAGATGATCTAACTAATGTTTTTAATTCAAGAACATTTTGTTTATTTGAAGATGTAGAATTAATTAGAAAAAAAGGACTAGGAAAAGGTGGAAGTTTAGATAACGCAATAGTAGTAAATGATAATAAAGTTTTAAATCAAGAGGGTTTAAGAAATGATAAAGAATTTGTTAATCATAAAATACTCGATTGTATTGGTGACCTTTTTACTTCAGGTTATAGAATAATTGCTAAAATTAAATGTTCTCAAGGTGGCCACTATCTTACCAATCAATTATTGAGAAAAGTATTTGAAAACAAAGAAAATTTTTCTATTCTTGAAATAAAAGAAAAAAACCTTCCTCATACTTTGATTAATAGAAAATTATTAAAATCAATAGCCTAAGCTAAACATATATTTTCAAAGATATAAATTAAAGGTATAACTAGTTATGATCTATCGTAATTATTTTTATTTTTTTATAATTATTTTGTTTTGTTTTTCTTGTTCAAAAAAAGAAATTGAAAAATCTAATATTAATGAAGTAAATTTAGAGTCTCAAATGATAGAAGCATACGAGGAAGGATTGAAGGAATTAGAAGCTGGTGATGTACTGTTTGCAGCAAAAAAATTTAACGAGGCAGAAACTTTATTTCCACAATCAGAGTATGCTCCAAAATCTGCATTGATGGCAGCCTATTCATATTATTCTCAAAATTATTATGGAGATGCAATGGCTGAATTAATAAGATTTTTGAGAATTTATCCTAACCATAAAGATATTGCTTATGCAGAATATTTATTAGGATTGTGTTATTATGAACAGATTATTGATGCAAAAAAAGATCTTCAATCCATTGTAAATGCAAAAGCAACTTTTGAAAGTCTTATATCAAAGTATCCTGATACAGAATTTGCAACTGATGCAATATTTAAAATTGATCTTATTAATGAAATTCTTGCCGGTAAAGAAATGTTTATAGGAAGATACTATTTTGATAAAAAAAAATGGATTTCAGCAATAAACAGATTTAGAGTTGTTGTTGATGAATATGAGACCACTATATATGTGGAGGAAGCCATCCATAGATTGGTTGAAATCTATTATACCCTAGGAATCGAAACAGAAGCAAAAAAATATGCTAATTTATTAGGATATAATTACCAGTCATCCGAGTGGTATGAAAAATCTTTTAGTGTATTTAACAGAAATTATAAAAAGAATACAATAAAAGATATCAAAAAAGAAAATAATTCTATAATAGAAAAATTTAAGTCTCTATTCAGCTGAGATGAATAAAAAAAAAATAGAATCTGAGTATAAAAAAAAAATAAATTTATTAACTACTTATAATAAAAATTATTATGATGCTAGTAAACCATTAGTATCAGATAAAAAATATGATGAATTAAAAAATAGTATTTTAATTTTAGAAAGTAAATATTCTTTTCTTAATTCTGAAACATCACCGTCAAAAGTTGTTGGATTTAAACCATCTAAAAATTTCCAAAAGATAGCTCATAGAGCCCCAATGTTATCTTTGGCAAATGCTTTTGAAAGAGAAGATTTAATTAATTTTGAAAAAAAAATATTAAATTTTCTGTCTAAAAATAAGGATTACCAGCTTTCTTATAGTGCAGAGCCAAAGATAGACGGAATATCAGCCTCATTAATATACAAAAATGGTGAGTTTAAAATTGGATTATCAAGAGGTGATGGAAAAGAAGGTGAGGACATAACAGCTAATCTTGCAACTATAAAAGATATTCCAAAAAAAATTCAGTCTAAAGATTTTCCTGAGGAAATTGATATTAGGGGCGAAGTATTTATACAAAATAGTGATTTTAAAAATTTAAAAGAAAAATTTGCAAATCCAAGAAATGCTGCATCAGGATCATTACGACAAAAAAATCCTGATGAAACAAAAAAAATTCCCTTAAAATTTATTGCCTATACATTTGGTTATGAAAAAGGTCTTAAAGCAAAAAATCAGAAAGATTTTTTAAAAAATTTAGATGATTGGGGTTTTAAAACAAATCCTTTAAATAGACTATTTGTAGGTGTTGATAATTTATTGATTAATTATTCCAGGATAGAAAAGGACAGGACAAAAATTGATTTTGATATTGATGGTATAGTTTATAAAATTAATAACTTTGAACTTCAAAAAAGACTTGGGAACGTTGCAAATTCACCAAGGTGGGCTATTGCTCATAAATTTGCTTCTAACAAAGCAATATCTAAAATTCTTAATATTGAAATTCAAATTGGAAGAACTGGAGCTTTGACACCAGTTGCAAAAATCAAACCAATTAATATAGGAGGGGTTATTGTATCTAATGCAACTCTGCATAATGAAGACGAAATTGATAGAAAAGATATCAGAATTGGTGATTTAGCAACCATAGAAAGAGCAGGGGATGTAATACCCCACATACTTTCAGTTGATAAAATCAAGAGAGATAAAAAATTAACAAAATTTATTTTTCCACAAAAATGCCCATCGTGTGGTTCAAAAACAATCAAAGAATTTAATAATATTACTAAAAAAGAAGATGCAGTGAGAAGGTGTTCTAGCGAGGGATATGATTGTGAGAAAATTGCAATAGAAAAATTAAAACATTTTGTCTCAAAAGATGCATTTAATATTGATGGATTTGGAAAAAAAATTGTAGAGAACTTTTGGAGCCTCAATTTAATAAAATTACCACACGATATATTTAATTTAGATTTTACAAAGATAGAAAATCTTGAAGGTTGGGGCAGACAATCAATGGAAAATTTAAAATATTCAATTAATCAAAGAAAAAATATTTCTTTAGAAAGATTAATCTACTCATTAGGTATTAGACATATTGGTTTAGAAAATGCAAAAATTTTGTCAAAATATTTTAAATCATTTTCAAAGTTTATTAGTTTTTCAAATGGAGCAATTTTAGATGATATACTTAATATTGATGGGATTGGAGAAACTCAGTTGAAGTCGGTTAAAAATTTTTTTGATAATAAAACTAATATAGATATTTTGAAAAAATTACAAAAAATTTTAAAAGTAAAAGATGCTGCAAATAAAGATAAAAATGGACTATTAAATGAAAAAACATTTATGGTAACTGGAAAGCTAAATGGCATCAGTAGAGCAGAGGTAAAATCTTTAATAGAAGAAAACTCTGGCACTTCAGTGAGTACTGTAACTAAAAAATTAAATTATTTAATTATTGGTGAAAAACCAACTAAAAAAAAAATTGATAAAGCTAAAGAATTTAATGTTACAATATTAAATCAAAGTGGATTTTTAAAAATGTTAAATATAACTAGCTAACCATTTTCTCTCATTTAGAGAAAGATATTTTGAAAGTTTTGAATAAACATCTAAATGATATTTGAAAAGATAATTTTTTTCTGATTTTGATAAAAGATCATAATTAATTAAATCTTTTTCTATTGGAGCAAGAGTTAAATTTTCAAAAAAAATTTTTTTCTTAATTTTTTTAACAAAAACAAGGTTTTCTATTCTTATACCATACGAACCTTTTTTATAATAACCCGGTTCATTACTTAAAATCATACCTTCTTGAATTTTGACTTTATTTAGTTTGGAGATTGATTGAGGTCCTTCATGTACATTTAAAAAGAAACCAACACCATGCCCTGTACCATGAGCGTAATCTAATTTACTTTCATTCAAATATTTTCTGGCTCTTTTATCTATTTTTAGTCCTGTATTATCCAATCTTAAATCAGTATTTGCTACAGCTATATGTCCCTTTAATACTTTAGTGTAAATATTCTTGATACTCGGTTTTGGTTTTGTAAAACAGATAGTTCTAGTGACATCAGTGGTGCCATAATTATATTGACCACCAGAGTCACATAAAAAAATATCATTTTTTCTTATTATTCTACAACTTCCTTTTTTGGCTCTATAATGAACAATGGCACCATTTTCCCCAGCTCCTGCAATTGTTTCAAAACTTGGATATAAATATTTGTTACTTTTTTTTCTAAATTTTTCTAATTTTATCTGAGCATCAACTTCTGTAATTTTTTTTTTATTAACTTTTTTAATCCAATAAATAAATTTTGTTAGTGCTACACCATCTATAACATGAGATTTAATCATATTATTAATTTCAGTATTATTTTTTATAGCTTTTAAAATATAAGTTGGATCTTCTCTTTTTATAATCTTAAATTTAGATTTGATAATATTTTCATAAAAAATAGAACAAGATTTATTATCAATTATGAAGTTTTTACCACTTAAAGTTATAATTTTTTTTGGTAAATCATTTGTGATCATTAATTGAGTCTTATTAATTATTTTTTCCTTAATTAGTTTTTTAGCTTTTTGTGTTTCTGTTATTAAAAAGATTTTTTTTGACTTGTTAATGATTAATCTTGAATTTGGTACAGGACTATTTGGACCATCACCACCTCTAATGTTTAAAATCCAAGCCACATTTTCTGGGGCAGATACAAATAGATTATCTGCTTTATTTTTTTTTAAGTAATTTATAATTTTATTTATTTTTGATTTACTATTTTCTCCAATAATTTCATCTTTGAGTGAAAAAAAAGGAATATTTTTTGTTATTCTAGGGTTTTTTATTTCATCAATTAAGTTATTCGTCAAAAACTTAATTTTGTTATGTTTTAAAAAATAATTATTTATTTGGTGATGTGTAAATAGTTTTGGGTCTATCCCTAGTTTTAGATTTTTAAACAAATCACAATTAATTATTTTTTCGTAGCTAATAATTTTAAAATATTTTCCACTCTCTTTTTCGCTTTGAATGGTGTATCGACCATCTGTAAACAAATAGTTCTTATTTTTTAAAACAATAGCCAAACCAGCAGAGCCAGTAAAATTTGATATAATTTTTAATCTATTTATTTTTGAATATTCTGTAAAATAATCATCATTTTTTGGTATAATATATCCATCGATACCGTATTTTTTAAATTTTTTTCTTAACTCTTTTACTTCTTTGTTCATTTAATTCTCTTTTGATATCTTATCCATCCAGGGCTTCTTGTGCCTTCTTCAATTTCAAAATCTTGATTAAAATCAAAATCTTGATCATCGTCAACCTCTTCATCAAAAAAAGAATTTTTTTCTAAATGTTTTTCTGGCAATTCTTCTATAAATCTTGAGGCCATGCTATCAATCCAATCACCTTGGTAAAACCTATTCATTGAAAATGAAATTATAGCTTTTTTTTTTGCTCTTGTAATTCCAACATAAGCTAAACGACGTTCTTCTTCTAAACCATTTTGGCCTTTTTCCTCAATTGATTTTTGATGAGGAAATAAACCTTCTTCCCAACCAGGAAGAAAAACTACATCAAATTCAAGTCCTTTTGCTGCATGCATGGTCATCATATTAATCTTTTCCCCATCCCATTCTTGATCAATTGAAGTTGCAAGGGAAACGTGTTCTAAAAAGCTTTCTAGATTGTCAAATTCTTTCATTGCACTTAATAATTCTTTAATATTTTCCAATCTATTCTCATTATCTAAATCTTTTTTATTTTTAAGCATTGCCGAGTAACCAGACTCGTCCAAAACTATTTGTAGCAATTTTATATGATTAATTTTTTTTATATTAAGGTCATTTCTCCATTTATTTAATGCATTAAGAAAAAAACTAAGACCTATTTTTGTTTTTGGTTTAATCAAATTTTGCTCAATCATTTTATTTGCTGCAGACTCTAAACTTAAATTATTATCTTTTCCAAACTCATGAACACTTTTTAAGGTAGTATCCCCGATGGATCTTTTGGGATTATTGACAATTCTTTCAAAAGCAAGGTCATCTTTTTCTTGATGAATTAATCTTAAATAGGCAACACAATCTTTAATTTCAGCCCTTTCATAAAATTTTGTTCCTCCCAAAATTCTGTAAGGCATACCAATTTTAAGAAATCTTTCTTCAAATTCTCTTGTTTGAAATATAGCTCTAACTAAAATGGCCATTTCATTAAATGAATATTTCTTTTTTAATTTTTTTTCTATTTCATCTGAAATTCCAATTGCTTCATCTTTTCCATTTTTAAAACAATTTAGTTTGACTAAATCTCCTTCTTCCATAGTAGTGGTAAGCGTTTTGCCGACTCTATTTTGATTATTTGAGATTAGATTTGAAGCAACTGATAAAATATTCTGGGAAGATCTATAATTTTGTTCAAGCCTAATTACTTTCGTGTTTTCGTATACTTGATCAAATTCTAAAAAATTTTTAATTTCCGCACCCCTCCAACTATAAATAGATTGATCATCATCTCCTACACAACATAAATTTTTGGTTTTTTCAGATAATAAGCTTAACCATTTGCTTTGAATAAAATTAGTATCTTGATATTCATCAACTAAAATATATTTAAAGTTTGTTGTATAGATTTGTCTTATATCAGGATAATTTTCTAAAATTTTTACAGTATGTAAAATTAAGTCACCAAAATCACATGAATTTAAATCTATTAATTTTTGTTGATAAATTTTATACAAGGGAAGTATAGTTTTTTCATAAACATCTTTATTGTTTACTATAACTTCAGATGGGTAATATCCTTTATTTTTCCATCTATCAATTATTGCTAATATAAATCTAGGTGCTAATTGCTTGATATCAATATTTTCACTTTTACATATATTTTTAATAAGTCTTGTTTGGTCATCAGTATCTATAATGGTAAAATTTGAATTTAGATTTACAGCGGTTGCGTGTTTTCTCAATATTTTTGCACAAATTGAATGAAATGTTCCAAGCCAAGAAAGACCAGTTGCGGCTGAACCAAGCATCTTACTCACTCTTGTTTGCATTTCTTTTGCAGCTTTGTTTGTAAAAGTTACTGACAAGATTTGATTAGGAAATGCCTTCTTTTCTCTAATTATATGAGCAATTCTTGAAGTCAGAACCTTTGTTTTTCCAGATCCTGCACCTGCAACTATTAATAAAGGCCCATCTAAATATAAAACAGCTTCTTTTTGAGCATTATTTAGATTTTCTAAATAATCAGAGTTTATCATTTAAAATATTTCATTATAAGTTTCATAGTTTTATGAATAATCATAATTATTTTGTTAAAAATTTAGCTAAGTTAAACATCTTTCTAAATACTCAATTAAAGAAAAATTTAAACAAATTTAACAACTTTATAAATAGTCAATTAGAAAAAAATTTAAACAAATTAAATTTTATTTTTAAAAAAGACAAGTTGTTAGCTTTATTAAGCTTAAAAAGAATTTTTCTCTTTAATCTGGTCTTATTTGTCTCTTTTTCTTCATATTTATCTATACCCCATTTATATGATAATAAAAAAATAGTTGCCAATGTTAAGAATCAGTTATCTGAAAATTTAAATTTAGATTTTAATTTATCAAATAATTATAAATATAATTTATTTCCTAGACCTAATTTTGAATTTAAAGCTGGTTCATTTCTAAACCAAGTAGAAAGTTCTGGAGAGGTTAAAATCTATATTTCTCCTAAATACTTATTATTTCCAAACAAAATTAAAATATTAGATGTTATCCTTAATAAAACAAATTTTAATTTGAATAAAAAAAATTATAATTTTTTTACTAAACTTTTAAATAGCAATTTTTCTAATTTTAATCTTAAAATCAAGGATAGTAATATCTTTTATAAAAATATTGTAAATGATGTTTTGTTTATAAATAGAATTAAAGATTTAAAATATTTTTATGACATTAAAAATTTAGAAAACGTTTTATTATCCAAGAATGAAATTTTTAATATATTTTATGAAATTAAAGTCACAGATGACCCAATCAATGAGAAGATTATAAGTAAAGTAAATTTTAAATTTATTAATCTTCAGATTGAAAATAGTTATAATTATTCATCTTATAAAAAAAATGGATTAATAGAATTAATTTATAATAAAAATAAGAGTGAAGGAGTTTACAACCTTGAAAAAAATACTTTTAATTTTAATTATTTAGATAAATCAAAAAATCAAAATTATAAATATAATGGCTCTATAAGTTTAAAACCATTTTTTTCAGAATTTTCTGGTGAACTTAATGAGCTAAGTTCAGATATATTATTAAATTCAAATTCAATTTTGGTTCAATTACTAAAGACAGGGATACTCAATAATGATAATTTAAATATAAATACAAAAATTAATGCAAAACAAATCTCTTCTTTTAGAGATGTAACTAATTTGTTATTGAGTGCTAAAATAAGTGAAGGTTTGGTAGACATAAATGAAACTCAGCTTGAATTAAAAAACTATGCTGATTTTAAAATAACTGATAGTTTGATTTATACGGATAATAATAATTTAATTTTAGATGCTTTAATCTCAATAAACATTAAAGATTCTAACGAGGTTTATAAGATTTTTCAAACTCCACTTAAAAATAGAAAAAAAATTACAAAAATTCAATTCAATTTAATTTATAACTTTGATCAGCAGACTGCTAATTTAAATTCAATTAAAGTTAATGATGTTATTAATAAGAATGTAAATGAAACTTTAAATCAACTTATTTTTAAAGGTACCAAGCTTCAAAATAGAATTTATATAAAAAATCTAGCAAACAAAGCTATTGAAGGTTATTCAGGATAGATCATTTTTTTAGGATCTACTATTTTATCATAGTCCTTTTCACTTATAAGACCTGTCTTTAATGTTTCAAATTTTAGTGTGGTGTCATTCTTAAGAGCCGTCTTTGCAATTCTTGCTGCATTATCATAGCCAATTTTAGGAGCCAAAGCCGTAACAAGCATTAGTGAATTATCTAAATGTTCTTGGATTTTTTTTTTATTAGCTTTTATTCCTTTTACACAATATAGGGCAAAATTTTTAGTACTGTCAGCTATTAAGTCAATAGATTGTAAAATGTTATGTGCGATCAAAGGCTTAAAAACATTTAGTTCAAAATGCCCATGTGATCCTGCAATAGTGATACCATTATGATTACCAATTACTTTGACACAAACCATAGTGACTGCTTCACACTGAGTAGGATTAACTTTTCCTGGCATAATTGAAGAACCTGGTTCATTTTCAGGCAATATAAGTTCACCATATCCAGCTCTAGGACCAGATCCTAAAAATCTAATATCATTGGAAATTTTCATTAAAGCTACAGCACATGTATTTAACGTTCCTGAAAAATTCACAATTGAATCATGAGCTGCAAGTTCAGCAAATTTATTTGCACTAGGTTTAAAGGGAATTTTTGTAAATTTAGCAATTTCTTTAACTATCTTCTTATCAAAATTTTTTCTTGAATTTATGCCGGTACCAACAGCTGTACCACCTTGTGCAAGATATAAAATTTCTTTTAATGCATGCTCTATTCTTTCAATACTTTTTTTAACTTGTGTATGATAGCCAGAAAATTCTTGTCCAAGTGACAAGGGTGTAGCATCTTGTAAATGAGTTCTTCCAATTTTCACTATATTTTTAAACTCGCTTGATTTTTTTCTTTAGTTCTTTTTCTAAAATTTTTAAATTTGGTAATAATTTTTTTAAAGTTTCTTCTGCTACAGAAATATGCATTGCAGTTGGGAAAACATCATTTGTTGATTGAGATTTATTTACATGATCGTTAGGGTGAACTGGTTTTTTAGTTCCTTTTTTACCACCTAGAATTTCTATTGCCCTGTTAGCTATTACCTCATTAACATTCATGTTTGTTTGAGTTCCTGAGCCTGTTTGCCATACTTTAAGAGGAAAATTTTCATCTAATTTTCCTTTTATCACTTCATCAGAGGCTTTAATAATTACTTTAGAAATTTTATTTGAAATTAACTTATCTTTAGAATGAACGATTGCAGCCGACCTTTTAATTATAGCTATAGATTTAATTATTGAAATATTTACTAGTATTTTGCCAATATTGAAAAATTTGTTAGATCGTTGTGTTGATGCTCCCCAATATTTATTATTAGGAACATTTACACTTCCAATACTATCGAATTCTTTTCTTAATTTCATTGATTAATTTATAAGTAATAAATAATTATAACATACAATAATTTTAAAAAAACTTACAGGAGCAAAATGTCAAATTTTAATAAAGTTGGAACTTTTATGAAAACTTTTGGTCAAGAGGTCAAAATGAAACCTTCATTTAGTAGTGAAAAAATTAATAAATTAAGAATAGATCTTATAAAAGAGGAATTAGATGAACTTCAAGAAGCAATGAAAAACAGTGATTTATTAGAAGTTGCTGATGCACTTACAGATATTTTGTATGTAACCTATGGGGCAGGTCATGCCTTTGGAATTGATTTAGATAAATGTTTTGATGAGGTTCAAAATTCTAACATGAGTAAACTGGGCGAAAATGGTGAGCCAATTTATAATGAGTCAGGAAAAGTAATGAAAGGCCCAAATTATTTTAAACCTAATTTATCAAAATTTGTATCTTAGATTTCTAATTTAAAATCAATAGCTGCAGCACTATGAGTTATACTTCCAATAGAAATTCTATTTACACCTGTTTTAGCAACTCTTTTAACTGTTTTTAAATTGATGTTTCCTGAAGCTTCAGTTTCGTAATATTTTTTTACAATTTTAATACCTGCTTTTAGATTTTTAACTGACATATTATCAAACAAAACAGTATTAAATTTTAGACCCATTATTTCATTGAGTTGTTTTAAATTATCAACTTCAACTGTTATTTTTCGTCCTTTTTTATTTTTAATAGCCAATAAAACTAAGTTTTTAACATTTGATGAAGCAATATGATTATCTTTAATTAAAAATTCATCACTTAGATTAAAACGATGATTAGTGCCTCCACCTAACTTGACAGCATACTTTTGAATAACCCTCGTATTTGGAATAGTTTTACGAGTACAACAAATTTTACATTTCTTTCCAGCAAGTTTGACAAATTTATTTGTTTTTGTAGCAATACCTGAAATATGAGATAAAAAATTTAGAGCAATTCTTTCAGCAATTAAAATATTTCTGGCATTTCCTTCAATAGTAGCAATTAAAGAACCTTTTTTTACATTAGATCCATCTTGTTTTTTAATTTGAAATTTAATTTTATTATCAACTAAATTGAAAGCTTGTTTTGCAAACAACAAACCACCAACAATTGCATTTTCATTTGAAATAATTTTTACTTTAATAATTTTATTATTTTTTACTAAACTTGATGTGATGTCTCCAGAGGGATAGAGATCTTCATTCAGTGCCCTCTTAACTGTGTTACGAATAAAATCTTTGCTGAGTTTTATTTTTGACACTTAGTTATCTGCCAATAGCTGCCATTTTTTCAACTGAGACTCTGGCTTTTTCAATTGTATTTTTATCCATAATTATTTCACCAGTTTCGTTTTCAAGGCAATCTAATATTTTGGGAAGTGTAATTTTTTTCATGTGAGGACACATGTTACATGGTTTTACAAATTCTACGTTTGGATTTTCAATTTGTATGTTATCACTCATAGAGCACTCTGTAACCATCATGACCTTTTTAGGTTGGTTATCTTCTACATATTTAATCATTCCAGAAGTGGATCCAGCAAAGTCACTTGCTTTGATTACATCTGGAGGACATTCGGGATGTGCTATTATTTTAATACCTGGATTATTTTTTCTTATATCGTGAATTTCTTTTTCATTGAATTGGTCATGCACAATACAGATGCCTTTCCAGGATATGATTTCTACATCTGTTTGAGAAGCAACGTATTTTGCAAGATAATCATCTGGTAAAAAAATCACTTTTTTAGTACCTAATGATTTTACAATTTTAACAGCATTAGCAGATGTACAACACACATCTGTTTCGGCTTTTACCTCTGCTGATGTATTGACATAAGATACAACAGGAACCCCTGGGTATTTTTCTTTTAATAGCCGAACGTCTTTTCCTGTAATTGAAGATGATAGTGAACAACCTGCATCCATATCTGGTAAAATAACTTTTTTGTCTGGGCTCATTAGTTTTGCTGTTTCTGCCATAAAATGAACTCCAGCCATTAAAATAATATCTGCAGATGTTTTAGAAGCCTCAATAGCTAATGCTAAAGAGTCAGCAGCAAAGTCTGCAACACCATGATAAATTTCTGGAGTTTGGTAGTTATGAGCAAGTATTACTGCATTCTTTTTCTTTTTAAGTTCATTAATTTTGTAAATGTATGGGGCATGAACAGACCATTCAATGTCTGGCATTACTTTAGAAATTTTTTGATAAATAGGATCTGTAGCTTTTTGCACTTCTTGTGTAAATTCCATAATATTATTTACCAATTTGAAAGATAGTTGTCATTCATTTATTATGACACATGTTGCGGTCGTGCTGAAATTGGTAGACAGGCACGGTTGAGGGCCGTGTGGACCTAGTCCATGAGAGTTCGATTCTCTCCGACCGCACCAATGCAAAAATTTTATAGGAGTTTTTAATGGATAAATTACTTTCAGTCATATTTATGGTTGGAATTTTACTTTTAGTTTTTCCAGGTTTTTTACAATCAAATTCTAAACTAAAGCAATTTCTAAAAAATTTAACTATTTGGATTATTATAATCCTTATAATTCTAGTAATTGTTTATTTTTTTAAATAATAAATTAGTTTTTAATCCAATCAGGCATTTCAATTTTTATTGATGCTTCTTTTGTATTGAAGTCAGATTTTCCATTAAAATTTTCATCTAGATATTTAATTAAAGCAAACGGATATTCTTTATCTATTAATACTTTTCCTATTTCATTATCATTATAATAAATACTTTCACCTTCAGTTAATTTTCCATCAATCATACTTATTGGTAGTAATCTTTTTGAAAGTTTATTTTTAAGTTTAATTCTAGCTGTATTTTCTTGCCCAACATAACAACCCTTTTTAAAATCTATTCCATTTAATTCTTCATAATTACACTCAATACCAAATAATTTATTTTGTAATTTATTTAGATTTTTTGGAACTATCCCAAGTTTGTGGCTATGATGAATAATATTCACTCAGTTTTGAATCATGTAAGTCTAGTTTTTTAAGTGATAAATAAAGTTTTTCTAAATTAATGATTAATCTTGCTCCTAATTGTTTTTTTCTTGGATCTAGAAAAATAGGATCTTCTCTATACTTTAGAGTAAATCCAGAAACATCTTGAGCTTCTTCAAAAGTAAGAAATTTTTCTTGGCTAAATGTAGCAACAACAAATTCATTGGTAAGGTTTAGAATTTCTACTTTGGATCTTAATTTATAAATACTTAATTGTTTATATAACCCGTCAGCTTGAGACTTTTCACAATCAATCAAATAACCAGATTTATGTTTAATTATAATAAACTCATATAAAAATTTACCTTGAGGAGTTAGCAATGACGTGAAACAACTATTTATATCACTTACTTTATTTATGTCGTTACTGATAAGATTTTGAAGAAATTCTTTTGCGTCTTCTCCATTAATATAAAGAGTTGATCTATCATCTAAAATGTAAACATTTTTAATATTCATAATTGATTAATTATAGAATGTAATATAATAACATTTTCTTAAAATGTTAGATCTTATAATTAAAAATGGACAATGCTACATCGATGGTGAATTAAAAGATGCTGATGTTGCTGTTAAAGATGGCAAAATTCATAAAATTGGTGAGATATCTGAGGATGCTAAGGAGGTTATAAACGCCGAAGGCCAAACAGTTTTACCTGGATGCATAGATACACAAACTCATTTTAGAGAACCAGGATCAACAGATACAGAAGATTTACACTCAGGAAGTAGAGCTGCAATTGCTGGAGGAATTACAAGTGTATTTGAAATGCCCAACACTAATCCACCAACTTCTAATATGAAGGAGTTTCAAAGAAAATTAGATCTCGCTAAAAACAGAATGTATTGCAATTATGCTTTTTATTTTGGAGCAACAGCTGATAACTCAAGTGATCTTGCAAGTCTAAAGGGGCTTGAAGGGTGTTGTGGCATAAAACTTTTTGCTGGATCATCGACTGGAAATTTATTAGTTGCTGAAGAAGATGATATAGATAAAGTTTTTCAAAATGCATCAAAAGTCGTTGCTGTTCACTCTGAAGATGAGGCAATTTTAAATGTTAATAAAAAGTTGATTAAAGATGACGATGTTCATTCTCACCCAGTTTGGAGAAGTGCAGAGTGCGCAATATCATCTACCAGAAGAATTGTTCGAATAGCGAATAGACATAAGAAAAAAGCTCATGTTCTTCATATAACAACAAAAGAAGAAATTGATTTTTTATCTCAACATAAAGGCAACATTACTTTTGAGATAACTCCTCAGCATTTAACAATATATGCACCAGATTGTTATGAAAAACTTGGAACTTATGCTCAGATGAACCCTCCTTTAAGAGATAAATCTCATTATGATAGATTATGGTATGGGGTAAGAAATAATTTGAATGACACAATAGGTTCAGATCACGCTCCACATTTAAAAGAAAATAAAGAAAAAAGTTATCCTAATTCACCCTCAGGTATGCCTGGTGTTCAAACTTTGATGCCAGTTATGCTTAATCACGTTAACGATGGAAAACTTACACTTAACCAATTAATGAATCTTGTGTGTGAAAACCCAGTTAAGATTTTTGGAATCCAAAACAAAGGATTTATTAAAGAAGGTTTTGATGCTGATTTTACAATTGTTGATATGAATAAGACAATTGAAATTAAAAATGAAAATATTGAAAGTAAATGTGGATGGACTCCTTTTAATGGAGATAAATTTAAGGGGACACCAACGCATACAATAATCGCTGGAAATATTAAAATGCAAGATGGTAAAATTTTAGGTGATCCAGATGGAACACCTTTAAAATTTAGTTAAGCTTTATTGTAAAACTATTTACAAGAACAACTCCAACAACAATAAGGAACAAACCAGCAATTGCTTGCCAAGCCAAGGTTTGTTTAAAAAAGAAATACCCAAGTATTGCTATTGTAAAAATACCCAGTCCACTCCATGTTGCATATACAATTGCAATCGGAAGTTTATCCATTACAAAAGTCATCAAATAGAATGAAGTGAGATAAAATATTGCAAGACAAATAGTCGGTATAATTTTTGTAAAATTTTGTGATACTGGTAATAACATTGTCCCAGCTACCTCACAAAAAATAGCGATGGTTAAAAAAAAATATGTTTTAACCATTACTCAGAATTTTGTTATTAATTAAGTCTTGTTTTATCTCATCAAGGATTGATGGATCATCAATTGTTGGTGGTATTTTATATTCAACATTGTCAGCAATTTTTCTAATCGTTCCTCTTAAAATTTTTCCAGATCTTGTTTTTGGTAATCTTTTTATAACAATTACTACTTTAAATGCAGCAACAGGCCCGATTTTATCTCTAACCATTTGTAATCATTCTTTTGAAATTGTTTCATCATCTTTGTCTACTCCAGATTTTAAAACTACAAGCCCAATTGGAAGCTGTCCTTTTAATTTATCAGCAATACCAAGGACCGCACATTCTGCAACTGATTGGTGTTCAGATAATACTTCTTCAATTGCACCTGTTGACAGTCTATGACCTGCAACATTTATAATGTCATCTGTTCTAGACATAATCCAAATATAACCATCATCATCAATGTGCCCCGCATCATAAGTTTGGTAATAACCTTCATAATTAGTCATATAATTCTCTTTATATCTCTGATCTGCATTCCATAACGTTGGAAAAGTTCCAGGAGGAAGTGGGAGTTTCACAACAATGTCTCCCATTTCGTTTGGTTTTGCCAATGTTTGATCAGGTTTGATAATTTTTACATCATAACCAGGCACAGCTTTGCAAGCAGACCCATATTTAGTTTTCATCATTTCTATTCCTGTACAATTTGAGCTGATCGCCCAACTAGTTTCCGTCTGCCACCAGTGATCAATTACTGGAACCTTAAGTAAATTTTCAGCCCATTTAATAGTATCTGGATCTGCTCTTTCTCCTGCAAGGAATAAGCTCTCAAAACTACTTAAATCATACTTTGAAAAAAATTTACCTTCAGGGTCTTCTTTCTTAATAGCTCTGAAAGCAGTAGGGGCTGTGAATAGAGATTTTACTTTATAGTCAGATATGATTTTCCAGAAAGCTCCTGCATCAGGGGTGCCAACTGGTTTTCCCTCAAATAGAACAGTAGTGCACCCTTTGAATAATGGAGCGTAGACAATATAAGAATGTCCAACGATCCAACCAATATCACTAGCTGACCACCAAATATCATCAGTCATCAATATTGTAAATATTTTTCATAGTCCATTTCAGAGCAACTATATGCCCCCCGATATCTCTGACTATCCCTTTAGGGGTTCCAGTTGTGCCAGATGTATATAAGATATAAGCAAGTTCATTAGAATTCATCTCAACACAATCAGCATCAGATGCATTTGAGACAACTTCATCCCAACTAACTTCTATTGGTGTGTTCAATTTTACTTCATGACCACGTCTTTGAAATAAAATCATTTTACTGATTTTATGATTAGCTAGTTTAATAGCTTCATCGACAAGAGGCTTATATTCTACAGTTCTTCCCGGTTCAAAACCACAAGAGGCAGTAACTAATAATTTAGCTTTACTGTCATCTATTCTGCTTGCAAGTTCGTTCGATGCAAAGCCACCAAAGACCACTGAATGGATTGCCCCAATTCTAGCACAAGCTAGCATTGCAATAACTGCCTCTGGGATCATTGGCATATAGATGATTACTCTATCTCCTTTAAGAACACCCTGATTTTTAAGGGCTCCAGCAAATATTGAAACTTTAGATCTTAGTTCCTCGTAACTAAAATGACTTTTGTTACCTGTAATAGGACTATCATAAATTAAAGCGGTCTTTTTTCCTCTACCTTGATCGATATGGATGTCTAATGCATTATAACAAGTATTGGTTACCCCATCCTCGAACCATTTATAAAATGGTGGATTAGATTTATTTAAAATTTTAGTTGGTTTTTTAAACCAAAATATATCATTCGATGCTTCTTGCCAAAATTTTTCGGGATTATTAATAGATTGATCATAAATTTCTTGAAATTTTTCTGACATAGAATTTTGATTCGATTTATTAAAATAAGTTGGTTTTTAACTTTAAAATTGCATTTAATTTTAAAAAATAAGTAAAATCAATGTTTATTAGTGATAATTAACTCTTCATTAATCTTAATTTATTTGTTATTTAACGCCCTATCTTGGTTAGGGGAAACCTTAGCCTAGTTTATATAAACTAAATAAATAAAAACTAACTAAAGAGGGAGTTTTTTTATGAAAAAACTTAAATTGTTTGCTCTTACAGCTGTAGCCCTAATGGGTGTTACAGGTGTAGCAAACGCAGAGACAGTGATGTTAGCTCAGGATGATTTCGTAGGTATTTCATTTTGGTTAGTATCAATGGCTTGTTTAGCTGCTACTGTATTCTTTTTCTTAGAAAGAAGTTCAGTTCCAGCTGGTTGGAGAGTTTCAATGACAGTTGCTGGTCTAGTAACTGGTATTGCATTCGTACACTACATGTACATGAGAGATGTATGGATCATGACTGGTGACTCACCAACTGTTTACAGATACATTGACTGGTTAATTACAGTGCCATTACTAATGTTAGAATTCTATTTTGTTCTATCAGCAGTAAACAAAGCAGATTCAGGAATTTTCTGGAGATTGATGCTTGGTACATTAGTAATGCTAGTAGGTGGATACTTAGGAGAAGCAGGATACATCAACGCTACACTTGGTTTCATTATCGGTATGGCTGGTTGGGTATACATTCTTTATGAAGTATTCTCTGGTGAAGCAGGTAAGAGAGCAGCAAAAAGTGGTAACAAATCACTTGTAACTGCTTTTGGTGCAATGAGAATGATCGTTACTGTAGGTTGGGCTATTTACCCATTAGGTTACATTTTTGGTTACCTAACAGGTGGAGTAGATGCTAACTCACTTAACGTGATTTACAACGCAGCTGACTTTTTGAACAAGATCGCTTTTGGTCTAATCATTTGGGCAGCAGCAATGCAACAACCTGGTAGAGCTAAGTAGTTTTACTTAAAATTTAAATTAAAGGGCAAGGACATTTTTGTACTTGCCCTTTTTTTTTGCCTGCAATAATTTAAGCCATGGATATTAAGCTGGACAAATGGCACAAGTGCAAAGTCGATATTGAAGTTCTTAAAGAACTTTCAAAAAAATCTGACATAAAAGGTTTACAACACGTCTCTCTTTTTTTTAGTTTATTAATTGTAACTGGAACTTTAGCGTATTTAACTTGGGGAACCTGGTGGTCTGTGTTTTGGTTTTTAGTGTATGGAAATATTTATTCATTTTCAAATCCATTGTGGCATGAGACAGGTCATAAAACTGCTTTTCAATCAAAATTATTAAATGAAATTTTTTATTATATTTCATCTTATATGGCGAATTTTGAACCAATAAGATGGAGACACACTCATTTTGTTCATCATGGTAATACTTATTCAACTGAAAATCCTTTTGATCATGAAATTGAATATGGAAATAATTTAAAAGAAACTCCAAAAGGATTAATTATAAGTTTAATTCCGTTTTTAGATTTAATATTTTTTAAAAAACATATTTCATTTGAAATTATTCAGCATGCATTTGGAGTTAAAACAAAAGTAATGGAAGACTGCATTCCAGAAAAAGCACAAGCAAAAGTAGTTTTTAGTTCAAGAATTTATGTTGCAATTTGGTTATTAATTATTTTATGGTCAATAGTTGCTTCCTCTTGGATGCCATTACTTTATTTTCTACTTCCACAATTTTATGGAAAAACTTTACACAAACTTGTTGCCTTTACTCAGCATGCGGGACTTGCAAGAAATATAAAAGATCATAGGTTTTCAACAAGAGAAATGTACTTAAATCCAATACTAAGTTTTTTATATTGGAAAATGGAATATCATTTAACACATCATATGTTTCCAACTGTTCCATCCTACAATCTAGACAAACTTCATCATCATATAAAAGATCAATTGCCAAAACCAAATAATGGATTAATAGATGCTTATAGAGAGATAATACCAGCGGTGATTAAACAAAAAGAAGACACAAGTTATTTTATAAAAAAAGATATACCTCAATTGCAAAATGTCTAAAAATAGACTTAGTTTGTTTTTACAGACTTGTTCTATCTAAATAAAAAACTATATATAGTCCATGGCAAAAATTACATATAACACCCACGATAGTAAAACTCATACAATTGAAGTTCAAAATGGACTTACCGTTATGGAAGGCGCCGTTCAAAATGACATTCCAGGAATTGATGCTGATTGTGGAGGGGGAATGGCGTGTGCTACGTGTCACGTTTATGTTAATGATGAATGGTTAGATAAACTTCCAACCAAAGAAGATGGAGAAGAAGATATGCTGGATATGGCATTTGAACCAAAACAGAATAGCAGATTGAGTTGTCAGTTAACTATTTCAGATGAATTAGATGGTCTAGTGGTTAGCATTCCATCAAAACAAGCTTAAATGAATAAAACAGATGTATTAATAATTGGAGCTGGACCAACAGGTTTATTTTGTGCTCATCAATTAGGGATCATAGGATTAAATTGTGAGATAGTAGATAATCTAGATAAAGCAGGTGGCCAATGTATTGAACTTTATCCAGATAAGCCAATTTATGATATTCCAGCAGTGCCTGAGTGTACTGGTGAAGAATTAACCAATAATCTTTTACAGCAAATTAAACCATTCAATGTCAAATTTCATTTAAATGAAAGAGTAGAACAACTTAAAAAAGTTGAAAAAAGATGGCGTGTTAAAACAAGTAGCAACCAAGAATTTGATGTAGCAAGTATTGTTATAGCTGGTGGTGTTGGTTCATTTGAGCCTAGAAAATTTCCTTTAAAAGAGTGTGAAAAATTTGAAGGGAGTTCTTTATTTTACTCAATTAAAGATAAGACAATTTTTAAAGATAAAACTATATCAATTTTTGGTGGAGGAGACTCAGCATTAGATTGGGCAATTGAACTATCCAATACCTCTAAAGTAAATTTAATTCATAGAAGAGATGGTTTTAGTGGTGCAGAGTCTAGTGTTCAAAAAGTTAAAGAGCTAAATGACCAAGGAAAATTAAATTTATACACAAAATATCAGATAGAATCAGTTTCAGGAGATAAAGATATCAATATAGTTAAAATTAAACATGATGACGGTGAAGTAAAAGAATTTAAAACAGATTACGTTCTAGGTTTCTTTGGTTTAATTATGCAATTAGGGCCAATATTAGATTGGGGATTAAATATTAATAAAAAAACAGTTGAAGTGAATACAGAAAATTTTGAAACAAATATTGATGGTATATTTGCTATTGGAGATATTTGTTCGTATCCAGGTAAATTAAAATTAATCTTGTCAGGTTTTCACGAAGGTGCATTAGCTGCAAGAGGCTGTTTTAAATATGCAAAACCAGATGAAAAACTAAGATTTGAATTTACAACTACATCAAAAGCTGCTCAGGAAAGACTTGGTGTTAAGAAGTGATAGAACTTTTTACTGCTGATACTCCAAATGGAAAAAAAATTTCTATTATGCTTGAGGAGATTGGTTGCGATTTCAAAGTAACCAAAGTAGATATAAGTAAAGACGAACAATTTAAACCAGAATTTATAAAGCTAAGCCCTTTTAGTAAAATTCCTGTGATTACAGATCATGATAATAAAGAAAGTATTTTTGAGTCTGGGGCAATTCTTATGTACTTAGCGGAAAAAAGTGGAAAGTTTTATGATGAACAAGATAGGTTAAAAATAAATCAGTGGTTAATGGCTCAAATGGGAACCATTGGTCCAATGATAGGTCAACATCATCAGTTTCATCACTACAATCCTGGTAAAAGTGAATTTGGTGAAGAAAGATATTTCAAAATTACAAAGAGAATATATCAAGAATTAGACAATAGATTAAAAGACTCTAAATTTCTTGCAGGAGAAAAATATACTATTGCAGACATTGCAACATGGCCCTGGATTGCAAGACATGAGTGGCATGATATTGGATTAAAAAATTATCAAAATTTATCCAGATGGTATTTAGAAATAGCAGATCGTGAAGCAGTGATTAAAGGGTATGATCTTTACAAGATTGGTAGTCAAATTCCAAAGCTCTAATTGTAATAATTATCTTTTTAATTAATTTTCTTTAAAGCGAGTTTTATCCTAAGATTACTTTATGAGTATTAAAATTTCATCACTAAATTATTGTCCAGTAAAATCTTTATCGTTTCAATAAATCGAACAATTGCAAAATTAAAAAAAATATTGGAATTGATGGGTGATAGAAATTTTGCATTTTCTAAAACCTTAGATTTAGATCAGGCAAAATTATTTGAAAAAAGTCCCAATGAAAGAAAAGATAAGTGGAATAAAATCTTAACTCTTAAAAACTCACCAGCTTCTAAATAAATACAATTTTATATTTAAAGGTGAATGAGCTCACATTAATTCCTTAAAGATAAAGAGATTCTTGTCCATTGATGTAAATCAGCCTACTGAAAGTGTCAAGCACTTATCTGATAAAATTATCAGAACTGGAAAGTTCTTTAAAACAACCCTTAGCTCTAATTAGAAATGAATATTGACTTTCCCTTTTTTTGACACCTCTATTTCAAAAAAAAGTAGATTTTGCTGAACTCTGATCTCCCTTTTGAATACTCCAAAGCATCAATGATTTTGAGAAAAAAGTTAATAAGAAGATTGAGACCTCAATTTTTAGAGGAAATATTTGTATTGATGGAATAGACCCTTGGAAAGAAAGAGAATGGATTGGAAAAACTATTAAAATTAACAATGTTTCTTTTAAAGTTGAAAAAAATATTCCAAGATGTGTTGCAATTAATCTTAAACCTCAAACAGATAATAATTCTTTTGATTTACTTCAGCTATTGAAAAAAACATACAATCATTTTGATATGGGTGTGTTTTTAACAGCTTTAGATGATGGTGAAATAAGTACTAAAGATTTAATTAATTTTGATTAATTATAAAATTTAATCATCTGCATGAACTTTTTCATTTTTTTCATGCTTTTCTTGAGCTGCGATTGTGTATTTTGCAACAGGTCTTGCTATTAATCTTTTTAATCCAATAGGCTCTGCTGTGTCTAAACAGTATCCATAAATATCTTCTCTAATTCTCGCCAGTGCTTTGTCAATTTCTGATATTAACTTAATTTGTCTGTTAATAGCCTTCATCTCTACATTCTTATCTGTATATGAACTTGCTTGATCAACTACGTCTGCAGAAATGCTATTATCGTCCATACTTCCAAAGTAAAGTGCCTCATTATTAGCTTTGACCAATTCTTTTTTCCATTCAGTTAATCTCATTCTAAAAAAAACTTTATGTTTTTCACACATATATTTTTCGGTGTCTTTTGGGACATAAGTTTTAGAAATTTTAATAGTAACTTTAGCAGCAGCTTTTGGTTTAGTAGTAACTTTTATTTTAGCAGCAGCTTTTGGTTTAGCAGCAACTTTTGTTTTAGACTTTGTAACTTTTTTTTTTACTTTAGTAGTCTTTGGCATAGTTTAAATTTGAATTTCCGGAGTATATTCAGCAAAATAGGGGTGTCAAGCAAGCGTAATTGCTATAAATATTTATAAATGAGTAATAATAATAGAAATATAAATAATATTTATTATATTTTTATTACAGCTCATCTTATATTTTGGACTTTTATACCATCTATAACTAATCATAATTTACCACTAGATACTATCGAGGCCTTAGCTTGGGGAAGTAATTTAGATTGGGGATTTAACAAGCATCCTCCAATGAGTGCTTTTTTTTCAGAAGTTTTTTTTCAGATTTTTGGATCTCAAGATTGGATATATTATTTGCTTAGTCAAATTTTTGTACTTACGTCATTTTATTATGTATTTAAATTCTCTAAAGAATTTTTTAATAATGATTTACTGGGTTTAATTTCAGTTTTACTTATAGAAGCTATCTATTTTTATAATTTTACTACTCCAGAATTTAATGTAAATGTTTGCCAATTACCATTTTGGTCTTTAACGGTATATTTTTCTTGGAAAATTTATAATAGTAAAGAAGTCAGATTTACTGATTGTTTTTTAGTTGGGTTATTTGCAGCTTTTGGATTTTTATCTAAATACTTATTTATTTATCTTTTAGCATCAATCGATCTTTTGTTTGTCTATTTAATATTTATAAAAAAAGATAGAAAGTTTGATTTTAAATATTTGATAACTCTTGAGGTATTTTTAATTGTATTAGTTCCACATCTAATTTGGTTAAACAACAATGAATTTATCACCATTACTTATGGACTTGCTAGAACTGGATTAGAGCAATCGAGTTTGATTGATCATATTAAATTTCCGCTTATTTTTTTAATTAAACAAGTTGGATTATTAATACCTTTCTTAATTTTAGTTTGGTTGCTAATAAAGAAAATTAAATTTAAATTTGATCTTAAAGATAAAAGATTACTTTTTTTATTAGCGATTAACATTTTACCGATTCTATTAATGTTTTTAACTTCTGTGGTCACAGGTTCTAAGATTAGAACAATGTGGATGACACCGTTTTATTTGTTTTTTGGAACTTTGTTTATCTATGTATTTCAATCTCAAATAAACATTAAAAAGTTAAAACCATTTATGATCGGATTTATCTTTTTATTTTTTTTATCCCCCATACTTTATGCTTATGTCTCAATTTCAAAGGATGACAAAAGAACAGATTATCCAGGTAAAGAAATTGCGATTAAAACACAATATGCTTGGGATCAGCAATTCAAATCAAAGATCAATGTAGTTTATGGAAATGAATGGAACGCTGGTAATTTATCATATCATCTAAAATCAAGACCCGTATGGGAGGGAATTGTTGATAGGGAAAAGCTTGATAGATTGAAAGACTATATGTGTCTTGATAATGTTTGCGTAGGTTCAAAATAATTATGAAAAAATATGTAATTTTAATCCCTATTTATAATGACAGAGAGAGCTTAACCAAGCTAATTGAAAACATTAATTCTGAAATAGAGGGTAGTAATTCAGATATTTCAATTATTGTGGTTAACGATGCATCTTCTCAACAGATAATTGATAAATATCAAAATACTGAAAATATTAACTTTATTGAAATTATAAACATGAAAGAAAATAGAGGTCACGCAAGATGTATTGCCTCTGGACTTAAATATATTTATGAAAAAAAAGAATTTGATTATGTAATACCAATGGATGGTGATGGAGAAGATCGACCAGAGGAGATTAAAAACTTTATACAACTTGCAGAACAATCAAAAAATCAATCGATAATAGGAGAGAGAGTTAAAAGATCTGAAAGTTTATTTTTTAAATTTTGCTATCTAGCACATAAAATTATAACTTTAGCATTTACCAGTCAGTATATTAAATTTGGAAATTTTACATGTTTATCCAAATCAACTGTTGAAAAAATGCTTAAAGAAAAAGCCACATGGAATAGTTTTTCAGGATCATTAAAAAAAACTGATAAAAATTTATTATCTATTCCCTCTATTAGAGGTGTTAGATATTTTGGTCCATCAAAAATGAGTTTTTTTAATTTATTAAAGCACTCTCTTTCAATAATTAGTGTTTTTAGGAAAACGGTTTTAATTCGGTCAGCTTTATTCATAGTTTTTTATATTTTATTAATAAAAAGCAATGCCTCAATTATAACTTCATTACCTCTATTTTTATTGCTGGTAATGATTTATTCAATTTCTAATTTAGCTTTAAGGGAAAATTTAGAAGATTTTAATAAATCCTTGGAAAATATTCATAATATAGATAAAATTAAATAAAGATGAAAAACTTTTTTAGAAAAGTAGCTTTTGGTTTAAAACCTGAAGAGAAAGCTCCATCAGATCCATTGACTTGGGCGCAAAAACAAGTTGAGACAATCCCTGAATTAAATTGGAAGGGCAAACATATTTACTCAGAAAAGGAAATGAGAAAATACTGGATTACTCAAAGAGTTGAAGAAAACACAACCTTGAGAAAAAAATATAAAAATGATCCCAAAGGTCTTGAAATAGCTGAACGTCAACTTGAAAATGATACAGGTGGAAAATTTTGGAAAAATTATGAATTAAGTATAAGACATGCAGAAGGAGTTAGAAGCAATCATCCTGTACTTGCAAAACTTTGGTATTTTTGGGGTAATCATTTCACAATAAGTAAGACACAAAGATTACATCAATATTCAACTGCAGCTTATCAAAGAGAGTTTCTTAGAGACAACATGGATAAAACTTTTGAAACAATGGTTTATGAAGGAACAATCGCATGGCCAATGATAATGCATCTAGACAACAAAGATAATATTGGTCCTAAATCAGAAAGTGCCAGACAAGAGTGGAGAAGAAAAGAAAAAAGACCAGCAACACTTAATGAAAATCATGCAAGAGAATTAATGGAACTTCATACAATATCTCCAGAAGCGGGATACACACAAGAAGACGTCCAAGAACTTGCAAAAATTATGACTGGATGGAGACCTAAATGGACAAAAAAATCTGATCAAGGAACAGATGTAAGGTTCATGTCTGAACGTCATGAACCAGGAAAAAAAAATGTTCTTGGTAAAACTTATAAAAGAGGAAGAAAAAGTTTAAAAATTGTAATTAAAGATTTAGTAAACCATCCTTCATGTAGAGAGTTTATTGCAACAAAACTTTGTAGATATTTGATAACTGATCATCCTACAAAAAAAATGATTGCCCCAATTATTAAAGCATGGGAACAATCAGATGGACATCTACCAGAAGTCCACAAAGCTGCAATCAAAGTAACATTTGAAAATAATGATAAATATAAAAAATTTCAAAATCCTGAAAATTGGTGGTTGCAAACAATTAATATGTCAGGAGCTACTTACGCATATCCAATACCTGAAAAAAGAATGGATACATATAAATTGGGTAATATTTTGAGAGAAGACCTAAGAGAACCTGATTGGATGTTAGAAGATCTTGGATATCATCCATATCTAGCACAACAACCAAATGGATATTCAGATTTTTCAAGTGATTGGATGTCTACTGAATTAATTATTAGAAGACTACTTTATGCCAAAAAAGCATTTCATAGATACAATTCAGAAGATCAGGTAGATCAATATATTCATGAAAAAATCGTTCACAATAATTTTGATAACCCTGATAAAATTCTAAAAATATTATCAAAAGCTAAAAGTAGTGAGGAAAAGCATATGATTTTATTCAATCTACCTGAGGTATTAAGAGCATGAAGATAACAAGAAGAGATTTTTTAAAAGGTACAGCTACAACCTTATTTTTAGCTGGATTTAATCTTCCAGCATTAGCCTCATCATCAAGAAAAAAGAATTTAGTGGTAATTATGTTACGTGGAGGTATGGATGGTCTTTGTGCAGTTCCAGTAATTGGAGACAAAAATTTTGAGAAAAGAAGAAAAAGTATTTTAATTGAAAATGCTATCAAACTTAATTCTGATTTTGCATTACATCCAAGATTAATAGGATTTAATAAGTGTTGGAATGATAATACAGGATCAATAGTTCATGCAGCTAGTATTCCTTATACTCAAAGGTCACATTTTGAAGGTCAAAATTTAATGGAGTCAGGTGGAAGAACACCTTACCAAGAAAAAACAGGATGGGTTGGAAGAGCTATGAAACTTGCTAATCTCCAAGGTGATGGATTAGCTTTATCTTTACCAATGCCATTATTACTAAGAGGTATTCCAAAAAATAATAATTATTTCCCTGGAAGAGGCAGGCTACCTCGAGAACGAACATTGGAACTTTTAAGATCTGTTTACGCAGAAAGCTCTGAAGACGAGCTATTAGAGATGATGAATTATATTAAAAAAAGAAAAAATGAAGAGATGATGGGTGGCACCATGAGGCGTGGTAAAAGAGAAAATAAAAATCTTGCAAGACAAGCAGCTACCTATTTAAGAAAATCAGATGGGCCAAGAGTTGCTGTATTTGAAGTGAATGGTTTTGATACTCATGCAGCTCAAGGGGGAGTAGATGGATCTCATACAAAATCTTTAGTTGAAATGGATGAAATTATTAATAATTTGAAGGATAATCTTCAAGAAGCTTACAAAGATACAATCATTTTAACTGTTACAGAATTTGGAAGAACCATAAAACAAAACGGTGGAAATGGAACTGAGCATGGCTATGGAACAGCAATATTTATGGCAGGGGGTCTGTTAAAGAAAAGCCAAGTTCACACTGACTGGCCAGGTTTAAAAAGAAAAGAGCTTTATGATGGAAGAGATCTAAATGCAACAATTGATGCAAGATCTGTTTATGCATCAGCAATGTCAACTGTATTTGATTTAGATTTCAAACGTATCCAAAAAGATGTCTTCTGGGGTGAAGATTTACAAGATCTCTCAGACAAGCTTTTTAAAGCTTAATTGGCTCTAATTGTTGGTAAAGAATGGAAGTCAGCTGTATCTATTTTAGAAGAATGCTCCCTTTTCATGTTCCATCTCTTTTGAACACCTGCACTTGCAACACTTAATGTGGATCTACCGTATCTATGATTAGTGTTATCAATCGATCTCATTAAGCTATTTATTTTTTCATCTTTTTCAGATGAGAATAGGTTTGTTTTATCATTAGCATTTGAAAGTCCTGTAAGCATGACACCTGCTTTTTGATATTGGTAACCATTTTTAAATATACCCTCAAGTATTGTGACTGCAGTTTTAACTATCTCAATACTATTGTTTGTTGCAATAGGAAAATCAATTGTCTTTGCATTTGAGTAATATCCATAGTTTCTTTGAAATGGACTGGTTCTAACAAATACTGTGATTGCTTTTGCAACTAACGACTCTGATCTAATTTTTTCAGATGCATTTAAACAATAATTTGCAACTGCTTCTTTTAATTCTTGAAATATTTCAACTCTTTTCCCAAATGATCTTGAAACGACACAACTTTTTCTTTTTGTGGTGGTGGTTTCTAAATTGATACAAGGAATTCCTTTAAGTTCCATTGCAGTTCTTGAGCCTAAAACATTAGAAGATTTTTTAATCCAGCTATTAGATTTATTCTTGAGTTGTTTAGCATTATAAATTCCATTCTTTTGATAAAACTTAGTTAGCTGTCTACCTACACCCCAGACATCATTGATTTCAACTTTTTCAAGAACAGGATCTAAGTTTTCTATTCCAATTAAGCTAGTAACTCCTGATTGCTTTTTCTTTGCAATTTGATTTGCAATTTTACTCAAGGTTTTTGTTTTAGCAATTCCAATACTAGTTGGAATGCCAGTCCACTGTAAAACTGTTTCTCTAATTTCTTTTCCAACTTTTTCTACATCTTGATCTGGAAAATTAGACAAATCTAAAAATGCTTCATCAATAGAATAAATTTCCATATCTGAATTAAATCTTTTAAGAGTTCGCATTACTCGTCTAGATAAATCTCCATACAAAGAATAATTAGATGAGAAAACTTCCACTTTATTTTTAATAATAATATCTTTTGCTTTAAAATAAGGTTCACCCATTTTAATACCTAAAGCTTTTGCTTCGTTAGATCTTGAAATGATACAACCATCATTATTGGATAAAACCACAACAGGCTTTCTTCTTATTTTAGGATTGAATAATCTTTCACAAGAAACGTAAAAAGAATTACAATCAACTAATGCTATTTTTTTAGTACGTAGAATGGATGACATAAGTTACAACTCCCCAGATAAAAATATCTTGTTCTTCGTTAATTAAAATTCTATCAGTAAACTCTTTGGATCCTGACGTTAAAAACTTCTTGTCTCTTTCCTGAACCAAGCTTTTAACCACAAGTTCATCATGAACGTTTGCAATCACAGTTGAAAAGTTTTTTGGTTTTAAACTTTTATCAACTACCAATAAATCACCATCATTAATTCCAACATCGACCATTGATTTACCTTGAACTCTGATGATAAAAGTTGCTGGAACATTTCTTATTAAATGCATATTTAGATCAATATCTTCTTCGATATAATCGGTTGCAGGGGATGGAAAACCAGCGCCTGCTTTATGCAAATAATAAGGGATTGTTAGTTTCATGTTCTTGTTTTGTTCTGTTTTATAGCCTAGTTATACAATACACGCAAGAGGTTGTATTTTGAGTCTGTAACTGAATCAAAAGTGAATCAAAACGTGAACATCCAAAACTACATTTTGTGCTATTGTGGATAACTTAAACCATTAGTAGTCTATAATTCTTATTTAATTAAAAAAGGAAAAAAATATGAGCTCAATTGAAGTTAAAACTTTTGATAATCCAGATGAAAGTAACACCAGCTTTAACAATGCCAAAATGGATATTGTAAAAATAGGAGACCAAAGAGTAATGAGATTAACTTTGCAACCTGGTTGGAAATGGTCACAAGATATCAAACCAACTGTAGGTACTGATAGCTGTAAAGCAAAACATCTTGGAGTAATAGTTTCTGGAGCAGTTTGTGCTAAACATGATGACGGAACAGAATTGACTTATAAAGCAGGTGATGCATATTCAATAGACCCAGGTCATGATGGCTGGGTAGTAGGTAATGAACCAGCAGTTGTTTATGAATTTCATGGAAAATGGGGAGAATAATAATACAAATATAAAAAAAAATAATTAATGATTTGTATTAAAGCTGAAATACCAAAAGAGTTAAACGATATAGAGGATGAGTTAAAAGCTATTTATCATAGTAAAGATACAGTTTGTTTTTATATATTTAAAACAAGAGAATTAAGAAATGAATTTATAGAAAAAACTAAAGGGATGAATAAAGATAGTAGAGAACAGATTTATAAAGAGTATCAATTAAATTAAGTTAGGAGAGCTAAATGAAATTAAATTGTCACTGTGGAGCTGTTGAAGCTGAAATTAATGCTTCAATAAATGAATTAGCAAAAATTGTAAAGTGCAATTGTTCTATCTGTAAAAGAAAAAGTGCAACAATGGGTATGGTTAAAAATGAAGATTTTAAAATTACTAATGGAGAAGACAAATTAAAGCTTTACCAATTTCACACAAAAGTCGCTAAACATTATTTTTGTTCTGAATGTGGAATTTATACCCATCATAATCCAAGAAGTGCACCTGCTATGACCGGATTTAATCTAGGTTGTGTTGATGAGGTCAATGTAACAGATTTAAAAGATATAACTTTGATAGATGGTCAAAACCATCCAATGGATCAGAAAAAATAACAAGTTCAATGGAAGTTACTGAAGAGTGTTTTAGTAAAGTTAAAAAAGATTGTTTTAAATTTATTAAATCACAAGAAACAACTACTGAAAAGTTTGGTAACAAAGATGGGATGTTAAGGTCTTTTTTGATCCCAATGTGTTTTTGGATTGCAAAAAAAGCTAATCATAAAAAACCTTACTTTGTTGGTTTGGCAGGCGGGCAAGGAACTGGAAAAACAACTATTAGTTCAATTATAAAAATTATATTAGAAAAGTATTTCAAATTAAAAGTATTTAAAATTTCAATAGATGATTTTTATAAAACTCGAAAAGAAAGACTAAATTTATCAAAAAAAGTTCATCCAATGTTAGCTACAAGAGGAGTGCCAGGAACCCATGATGTACAAATGATGTTAAACTTTTTTAAAAAAGCAAAAAGTAAGAACTTTAAGAAAATTGATTTACCAAATTTTAATAAAGCGGTTGATGACAGATTTCCTAAAAAGAATTGGTATAAAATAAAAGAAAAACCAGATGTGATAATATTTGAAGGGTGGTGCGTAGGAGCTAAAGCAGAAGAAAACAAAACTCTTAAAAAATCTATTAATTCACTAGAAAAAGTAAATGACCAAAAACTTATTTGGAGAAAACATGTTAACCAACAATTAAAGACCAAATATAAAGAATTATACTCTCAACTTAATTGTATGATTTATCTAAAAGCTAAAAACTTTAGTTTGCTCCAAAAATGGAGATTAAAACAAGAACACAAACTATGGTTAAATACTAAAAAGTCATCTAGTCATAAAATAATGAGCAAAGGAGATGTGATTAACTTTATGCAAACTTATCAAAGAATTACAGAAAATATGTTTAAAAAAATGCCTAAATATGCTTCTATAATTTTAAATTTAAATAGTAACCATCAAATTAAATCTGCGATATATAAAACAAAATGAAAAAATTATTAATAATAATTAGTTTAACAGTCTTTAGTTTTAGTAATGCTATGGCAGTTACTTTATATGATGCTTTAAATCAAACTTATCAAAATAATATTCAACTTAATGCAGAAAGAGAAAATGTAAAAGTATCTGAGGAAGATATAAATATTTCAAAAGCTGATTACAAACCTACAATTAAATTAAGTGGATCTAAAAGTATTGAGAACACAAATAAACTGACTAATCAAAGTGGAGGAGACGCCTCAATTAATGATGTAAATCCTTTTACGACATCAATTAAATTAGAGCAAACAATTTTAGATTATGGAAGAACCTTAGCGGTTGAAAAAAATATAACAGCATTAGATTTAGCTAAGGCAAAATTGATTAAGAAAGAACAAGAAGTTCTTCATAGTGCAATTGATGCATACTCTAACTTAATATTAGCTAGAGAAAAACTGAATATTAATAGAAAAAATTTAAATCTTTTAAGAAGACAGGTTGAAAATGATAAAATAAGATTAGATCGTGGACGAATTACAATAACTGATTTAGCACAATCGGAATCTTCATTTGCTGGTGCTCAAGCTCAATTTACTCAAGCAAAAAGTGATTTATTAATTGCTAAATTAATTTATGAAAATATAATTGGAAAGATATCTAATCCCAATCAATTACAGAAAAAAACAAAATCGATTGTTAAAATCCCTAATTCTTTAAATGAGGCAATTAATTTATCTAAACAAAATAATCCAGATATTAAAATAGCTAAATTTGATTTAGAGCAATCTAGAAAAGATGTAGAAATTTCAAAGTCAGATTTAAAACCCACAGCGTCTTTATCTTTAGAAAGATCATATTCAGATGATTTAAGCTCAACAGTTGATCAAAGAGAAAAAGATGTATTAAAAGCTACTGTGAGTTGGCCTTTTTATACAGGTGGAAAAACGCAATCTACTATCAATAAAAAATCTAATTTAACGACACGAAAAAGATTATTGTTAGATGATGCTGTTAGAACCAATGAAACAAATGTTGCGAGTGCATGGTCAAGTCTAGAGTCTTCTAGAGGTTTTTTAAATTCTGTAAAAGTTCAAGTTAGAGCAGCTCAAATTGCAAATGATGGAATTACTGCAGAATATGAAAGAGGATCAAGAACAACCTTGGATGTTATTCAATCAAATAGTTTATTACTTTCTGCTCAAATTTCTTTGGCAAGCTCCGAAAAAAACTATCTTATGGCTCAGTATAACCTGTTAAAAGCAGTTGGACTTTTAAATAGCCAATACCTAAAACTTAAGTAATTATTTGTTTTTTTAGTCATAGAATTAATATATTGCTAATGAGAACAAAATGTGTACATTTAACTTATGATTCGAGTGTTAAAAAAATTAAAAAAAGAGGCTAAAAATGACGAAAAGTAACCTAAAAGTAGTTAAATCTACTAAAGATCAAGAAATGGACGTTAAAGAAAAGAACAAAGCATTGGATGCAGCAATAGCTCAAATTACCGACAATTTTGGAAAAGGTTCAGTAATGAAGCTTGGACAAAGAAGAGCGATGGATATTGAGTCTGTTTCTACAGGATCTTTAAGTCTTGATTTAGCATTAGGAATAGGTGGATTACCTAAAGGAAGAATTGTTGAAGTTTACGGACCAGAATCTTCAGGAAAAACAACATTGGCACTACAAGTTGTTGCTGAAGCACAAAAAGCTGGTGGAATTTGTGCATTTGTTGATGCAGAGCATGCATTAGATCCAGTTTATGCAAAAAAATTAGGAGTAAATACAGAAGAACTTTTAATTTCTCAACCAGATGCAGGTGAACAAGCGTTAGAAATAGCTGATACTCTTGTTAAATCAGGATCTATTTCAGTTATCGTAATTGACTCAGTTGCAGCTTTAACTCCAAGAGCTGAAATTGAAGGTGAGATGGGAGATCATCACGTTGGTCTTCAGTCTAGATTGATGAGTCAAGCTTTAAGAAAACTAACAAGTTCAATTTCAAACACAAACACAATGATGATTTTCATTAACCAAATTAGAATGAAAATTGGAGTTATGTTTGGAAGTCCCGAAACAACATCAGGTGGAAATGCTTTAAAATTTTACTCATCTGTTAGAATGGATATTAGAAGAATTGGTGCTATTAAAGATAAAGATGAAATTATTGGTAACTCAACAAGAGTTAAAGTAGTTAAAAACAAAGTAGCGCCACCATTTAAAGTTGTTGAATTTGATTTAATGTATGGAAAAGGGATCAGTAAAATGGGAGAGCTTGTTGATCTAGGTTCAAAAGCAGACATTATTGAAAAATCAGGAGCATGGTATGCTTATAAGGGTGAAAAAATAGGTCAAGGTAGGGAAAATGCAAAAACTTATCTTGCTCAAAATCCTAAAGTAGCTGCTGAAATAGAACTGTTAATAAGAGAAAAAGCAGGTGTAATTCAAAAAAAGATTGAAGGAAATCCTCTAGATCCAGAAAAAGCTGCAAAAGATCAGATTGAAGATCCAAAAGCAGAAAAGAAAGAGGAAGAAGTAGTTCCTACTAAAAAAAATTAGTTAAAAGGTCATCTTTAATTATTAAAAGGCGCTTAGTTTAAGCGCCTTTTTTCCCTTACTGTTATCTAGACATAAAATAAAAAAGCTGTATTTTAAAAATATGGCTGACAAATCTTTAAACGAAATAAGAAATACATTCTTAAAATATTTTGAAAAGAATGATCATAAGATTGTAGAGTCTAGTAACTTGGTCCCCAATAATGATCCAACCTTAATGTTTGCAAACTCAGGAATGGTTCAATTTAAAAATGTATTTACTGGTTTAGAGAAAAGAAATTATCAAAGAGCAACTACTTCACAGAAATGTGTAAGAGCAGGGGGAAAACATAATGATTTAGAGAATGTTGGATACACTCCAAGACATCACACATTCTTTGAAATGTTAGGAAACTTTTCATTTGGAGATTATTTCAAGGAACAAGCAATTCACTATGCTTGGAATTTGATTACTAAAGATTTTGGCATAGATAAAAATAGACTTTATGTAACAGTTTATCATGAAGATGATGAAGCCTTCAATTTCTGGAAGAAAATAGCTGGTTTTAGTGATGATAAGATTATTAGAATAGCAACATCTGACAATTTTTGGTCAATGGGAGAGACAGGTCCATGTGGCCCATGCTCTGAAATTTTTTATGATCATGGTGATCACTTGGCTGGTGGTCTACCAGGGACTAAAGATGAAGATGGAGATCGATTTATTGAAATATGGAATTTAGTCTTCATGCAATTTGAACAAATTTCAAAAGAAAAAAGAATAGATCTTCCAAAACCATCTGTTGATACTGGTATGGGTCTAGAGAGAATTGCAGCACTGCTTCAAGGTACACATGATAATTATGAAACAGATCATTTTAAAAAGATAATTAGTTCAGCATCAGAAATAATTAAAATTAAACAAGATCAATCTAATCAATCAAGTTTTAGAGTTATTGCAGACCATTTAAGAGCTAGTGCGTTTTTAATTGCAGAGGGTGTTTTGCCATCAAATGAAGGTAGAGGTTATGTCTTAAGAAGAATAATGAGAAGAGGAATGAGACACTCACATTTACTTGGATCTAAAGATCCAGTTTTTTTTAATTTATTTGACACTCTTAAAAAAGAAATGTCAGGGAACTATCCTGAATTAGTTAGAGCAGAGTCTTTAATTAAAGAAACCTTGAGAATGGAGGAAGAGAAATTTTTAGTTCTTTTAGATCGAGGTATTAAAATATTAAATGAAGAAATTTCAAAAATTGATAAAGTTTTACCTGGTGATGTAGCATTTAAATTATATGACACTTATGGATTTCCATTAGATCTTACAGAAGATATTTTAAGAAATAAATCAATGTCAATTGATACAGAAAAATTTCAATCATTGATGAAAGAAAGTAGAGAGCTTGCTAAAAAAAACTGGAAGGGTTCAGGAGATGCTGCTGTTGAAGATATCTGGTTTGGAATTAAGGAAAAATTAGGTGCTACAGAATTTTTAGGTTATGAGAGTAACCAAGCTGAAGGAATAGTTTTGTCACTTCTGTCAAAAAATAAGGAAGTGAACGAATTAAAAGAAAATGATGAAGGCATGATTATTGTAAACCAGACACCTTTTTATGGAGAGTCTGGAGGTCAAGTAGGGGATATAGGTGAGATTATTTCAAATGATTTTAAATTTAAAGTAATCGATGTTCAAAAGAAATTAGGGGATTTAATTATACATTATGGAAAAGTGATCAGCGGAACAATAAAGACAAATGATAGTGTTGAGTTAAAAATTGATATCAAGAGAAGAGATGATACTCGAGCTTACCATTCAGCAACTCATTTGCTACATGAATCATTAAGAAGAGTATTAGGAGATCATGTAACTCAAAAAGGTTCTTTAGTTGAACCAAGTCGATTAAGATTTGATTTTTCCCACATGAAGCCAATACCAAATGAAGAGATTGATAAAATAGAGGGTTTTGTAAATACAATAGTCTCAAAAAAATCAGATGTTAAAACACGTTTGATGACACCAGATGAGGCGGTTGAAAATGGTGCTTTAGCGTTATTTGGGGAAAAATATGGTGATGAAGTAAGAGTGTTATCCATGGGAGATGATGGAGATAAGTATTTTTCAACAGAACTTTGTGGGGGTACTCATGTTAAAAACACAGGTGATATTGGTAAATTTAAGATAATTAGCCAATCATCAATTGCTGCAGGTGTTAGAAGAATTGAGGCTTTAAGAGATAAGCAACTAGAAGATTATTTAAATGATAAGAAAAAAATATCCAATATTTCATCTGAAAAGGATAATGAACTTATTAAAGTATTAAGTGATCAAATAGCTAAATTAGGTGGAAAACCAAATTTAGATCAATCAGATCAAAAAACATTAATTAAAAATTTATCAAAACAGTTAGAAACAATTTCTGTTAATTCAATTTTGGAGGATAAATCCAAAAACATCATCAAAGATGAAGAAATTAATGGAGTTAAACTGCGACTTCAAAAAGTTGATGGATTACCACCAAAAGAATTAAGAAAACTTGTTGATAAAGGTAAAAAAGAATTGAGTGAAGGAATTGTAATAGTTTTTGCTAACAAAGATGATAAAGTTGGAATTGCAGTTGGTGTCACAGAAAAATTGACAAACAAGTTTGATGCAGTTCAATTTGTTAAAGTTGGTTCAGAGATTATTGGAGGACAAGGTGGTGGGGGAAGAAAAGATTTTGCTCAAGCAGGTGGTCAAGATCAATCTAAAATTGAACAAGCTTTTGAAAAACTTAAAACTCTAATTTAATTTCTTTTTAAGATTACCATCAATTTCATCTAAGAATTGATTGGTAGTTAAATATTTACTTGAAGGACCAATTAAAATTGCTAGATCTTTTGTCATCGCACCATTTTCTACACATTCAATACAAACTTTTTCAATAGTCTGAGCAAACTTAATTAACTCATCATTATTATCAAGTTTACCTCTATGGGCCAATCCTCTTGTCCAAGCAAAAATAGATGCAATAGGGTTTGTTGAAGTTTCTTTTCCTTGTTGATGCATTCTATAGTGTCTTGTAACGGTTCCATGCGCAGCTTCTGCTTCCATTATTTTTCCATCAGGTGTTAGCAATGTACTAGTCATTAATCCTAAAGAACCATAACCTTGAGCCATCGTATCAGACTGAACATCTCCATCATAATTTTTACAAGCCCAAATATATTTTCCACTCCATTTCATTGCACAAGCAACCATGTCATCAATTAATCTATGTTCATAAGTTAAATTATTTTTTTCAAAATCATCTTTATATTCTTTTTCAAAAATTTCTTGGAAGATGTCTTTAAATCTACCATCGTATTGTTTTAAAATTGTGTTTTTCGTAGACATGTAAACAGGCCATTTTTTAATTAATCCATAACTAAAACAAGATCTTGCAAAGTCTTCAATTGATTTATCCAAATTGTACATTGAAAGTGCAACACCAGGACCTGTGAAGTTAAATACTTCATATTTTATTTCATCTTTTCCATCTTCAGAAGTCCATTTAACTTCCATTTTACCTTTGCCAGGTACTTTAAAATCTGTCGCTCTATACTGGTCTCCAAAAGCGTGTCTTCCAATAATCACAGGATCAGTCCAAGAAGGCACAAGTTTTGGAATATTTTTACATATGATGGGCTCTCTAAAAACTGTACCCCCAATGATGTTTCTTATCGTTCCATTAGGAGATCTCCACATTTTCTTTAAGTCAAATTCTTTAACACGATCTTCATCAGGAGTAATCGTTGCACACTTAATCCCAACCCCAACCTTTTTTATTGCATTAGCTGAGTCTATTGTGATTTGATCATCTGTATTATCTCTACTTTTCATACCAAGATCGTAATATTCGATGCCAAGATCAAGATAAGGTAGTATTAGTTTATTTTTAATGAACTCCCATATAATACGAGTCATTTCATCACCATCTAGTTCTACAACTGGGTTATTTACCTTGATTTTACTCATTAAAATTAAATTTAACTTATTAATTGAATTTGATTGGTTTATATACATATTAATCAAAAATTAGCAAATAGAAGAATATGTTTACCAAGATATTTCCACCGATACATACAGAGGGCTATAAGTTTTTAGTTATAGCAGGATTTATAACTCTTGTTTTATTATTTATTAGTGGTTTTTTAGGAACAATTAGTTTGTTGTTAACTATATGGGTTTATTATTTTTTTAGAGATCCTGAAAGAGTTATAATTGAAGATGATAATTACTTAGTTAGCCCTGCTGATGGCGAAGTAATAAAAGTTGAAGAAGTAGATGGACCAAAAGAAGTCAATCTTGAAAATAAAAAATTCAAAAAAATAAGTATATTCATGAACGTTTTTGACTGCCATGTAAACAGAACTCCTTGTGCAGGAAAAGTTGAAGAAATTTTATATAAACCTGGAAAATTTTTTAATGCATCTTTAGATAAAGCAAGCGAAGACAACGAAAGAAATTATTATAAGCTAAAAGACAAACATGGAAATGATATTATTGTAGTTCAAATAGCAGGTCTTATTGCACGAAGAATTGTTTGTGAAACAGATAATGGTCAAGAGCTTAATCAAGGTGATAGAATTGGTATGATCAGATTTGGGAGTAGAGCAGATGTCTATTATGAAAATTATGAACCACTAGTAAAAGTTGGACAAAAAACAATATCTGGTGAAACTTTATTAGCAAAGAAATAAGATGGAACAACCAAAAAATAATTTAAAAATTATAACAGATAAAAAAAACGCTAGAGTGATTTTACCTAATATGTTGACTTTAATAGGAGTTTGCATTGGGTTAACTTCTATTAGATTTGCTTTTAATGCGCAGTTTGATCTAGCAATTATAGCAATAATTTTTGCAGCTTTATTTGATTGGTTAGATGGAAGAATTGCCAGATTAATTAAGGGAACATCTGAAGTTGGAAAAGAATTAGATTCATTAGCAGATGTAATAAGTTTTGGTGTAGCACCAGCATTCATTATGTATTTTTGGACATTAAGTTCACTAGGTAAATTTGGTTGGTTGTTATGTTTAGTTTATGTAAGTTGTGTTGCTTTAAGATTAGCAAGATTTAATGTAAATTCAAATCAGGAACCATCATGGAAAGACAATTTTTTTGAAGGAGTCCCATCACCAGCTGGAGGAATTTTAGTTTTATCACCTTTAATTGTAAGTTTGTCAAACTTTGATTATATCAAACTTGATTATAATATTATAGTACCTATATTTTTTATATTAACTTCTTTATTATTAATAAGGAAACCTTGTTAGCTAAAAGATAAAATGGAACAACCTAAAAATAATTTGAAGATTATAGCAGATAAAAAAAATGCTAGAGTAATTCTTCCTAACATGCTCACCTTGATAGGAGTTTGTATTGGATTAAGCTCAATTCGGTTTGCATTAGATGGAAAATTTGAATTTGCAATTATCGCAATAATCTTGGCCGCACTTATAGACGGTTTGGATGGTAGAATTGCAAGATTAATTAAAGGGACATCAAAAGTTGGAAAAGAATTAGATTCCTTAACAGACATGATAAGCTTTGGTGTGGCCCCAGCCTTTATTATGTATTTTTGGTCATTAAGTGCATTAGGAAGATTTGGTTGGCTTTTGTGTTTAATCTATGTGATTTGTGTAGCTTTAAGATTAGCAAGATTTAATGTTAATTCAAATCAAGCACCATCCTGGAAAGATAATTTTTTTGAAGGAGTGCCATCTCCAGCGGGAGGAATTTTAGTTTTAACACCACTTATCATAAGCTTGACTGATTTTGATTATATCAAATTGAATTATAATATTATTGTACCAATATTTTTTATAACTACTTCCTTGTTATTAATAAGTAAATTTCCAAGTTACTCATTCAAAAAGATTGTTATTCAAAGAAAAACAACAATTTTTTTATTATTCGGAATAATCTTATTTTTTGGTTTATTACTAGTTTATCCTTTTAATATTATAGCAATAAGTTCGATTATTTATGTATTAATGTTACCTATTAGTTTTTTTCATTATCAAAAGTTAAGTAAAGAAAATGCTGACAGTAATTCATCTGATGATGCTGATGATGATTTTGAAGACATTCTATGATAAAATATTTTTGAAAAATTTAGAACAAGCAGTTATTTGAAAAAAAATAAAATTTCCAAAAATTGGGTCAATAAACAAAGACGAGATACCTACGTTAAACAATCTAAGGTTGATGGATATAGAGCAAGATCTGCATATAAATTAATTGAAATAGATGAAAAATTTAAAATTTTTAAAGGTGGTATTTCAGTTATAGATATTGGAGCTGCTCCAGGAAGTTGGTCACAATATGCTGCAAAAACTGCAAAAAGTGGAAGGTTAATTTCGATCGATCTTAAGGAAATGGAACCGATTGGTAATACCGTTCAAATTCAAGGTGATTTTACTGAAGAAAGTATTCAACATGAGATTAAAAATAATATTAAAACTAAAGTTGATGTGGTTATGTCTGATATGGCAGTAAATACAACGGGTATTAAAAATATCGACTCAATTCAAACCGGAGAACTATGTAAAGAGGCAATGTTTTTTGCAAAAGATCAATTAAAGGATAATGGCTATTTTATTTCAAAAATTTTCATGGGTGGTACATTTAACGAAATAGTCGCAGAAGGAAAAAAATATTTTAAAGAAGTTAAGGTTTTTAAACCAAAATCTAGCAGAAAAGATTCTAAGGAAAGCTTTATTATTTGTAGCAAACTTAGATAGGGTCTTTAAATATAAAAGGAATCGTATATAAAAGATTATGGTTCCCATAAAAGAAGCACTTACCTTTGATGACGTCACATTAGCTCCAAAATACTCAGAAATATTACCTTCTGAGGTTAATACTGCTACCCAGTTAACTAAAAGCCTTACACTAAAAATTCCTCTTTTATCGTCTGCTATGGATACAGTGACAGAAAGCAAGATGGCAATAGCTATAGCTAAATCAGGAGGAATAGGGGTTATTCATAGGAATTTAGAAATTAAAAATCAAATTTTAGAAATTAAAAAAGTAAAAAAACAAAAATTATTAGTAGGTGCAGCAGTTGGTGCTGGACTAAATGAATTTAAGAGAGCTGAAGCAATTATTAAAGAAGGTGTTGATTTAATAGTAGTCGATACTGCTCACGGACATACTCGAAAAGTAGGAGAAATAATTAAATTTATTAAAAAATTTAAAAAAAAAACAATTGCTTTGTGTGCAGGAAATATAGCAACACCAGAAGCTGCAAAATATTTAATTAAATTAGGTGTTGATATTATTAAAGTTGGAATTGGTCCTGGATCAATTTGCACAACAAGATTAGTTGCTGGAATTGGTGTTCCGCAATTGAGTGCAATCTTGTCAGTAAGAAATGGATTAAGAAACAAAAATGTAAAAATTATTTCTGATGGTGGAATTAAATATTCTGGTGATTTAGCAAAAGCATTTGCGGCAGGAGCTGATGCGGTTATGATAGGATCATTATTTGCTGGTACAGATGAAGCCCCAGGAAAGTTAATAAAAAAAAATGGAAAATTATTCAAAAGCTTTAGAGGAATGGGTTCTGTAGGAGCAATGAATAAAGGTTCAGCAGACAGATATTTTCAAGCTAAACAAAAAGATACATCAAAATATGTTCCTGAGGGAGTTGAAGGATTTGCTAAATACAAAGGTGATGTTGAGAGTATTATTTATAAATTAATTGGCGGACTTAGATCATCCATGGGTTATCTTGGTTCAAAAAATATTATAAAATTAAGAGTAAAACCAAACTTTGTTAAGATTACTAAAGCAGGATTTTATGAAAGCATGGTTCATAACGTAGATATGGTTAAAAACGATAGCAAATATTAATGAATAAATTTTTTAAAATAATTTCGCCAGTATTTTTTTTAGTTTTTTTTATAAATACGGCATTTAGTAAAGAAAATTTTTTTGATGAAGCGTTAAAAATGTATCAGGATAAAAAATATGATGATGCTCGTTTTATGTTGGAACGAAATATAGTCTTCAATCCAAAGGATGCTAAATCCTATCTTTATTTGGCAAAAATTTATAATCATGAAGAAAATCAGAGGAAAGAAGAGTATAATTTAGATACAGCATTGTTGATAGAGCCAAATAATGAGGAAGCTATTTTAATGCTGATGAAAATAGCTTTAAAGAAATCAAATTATTCAAAAGTTAAAGAACTTTCTCAAACATTTGTCAAAGTTTGTGAAAAATTATGTGATGAAAATGATGAAATTCAAAAATCTCTTAAAAATATAGAACCAGAAAATGAGTCTTGATCAAAATCTAGATAAAATCTTAATTATAGATTTTGGCTCTCAATTTACCCAGCTAATCGCAAGAAGAATAAGAGAATTAGGCGTTTTTTCTGAAATCATAAGTCATAAAAAAATAAAATTAAAAGATATTGATCAGACTATTAAGGGAATTGTTTTATCTGGCGGACCACTAAATGTTTATCAAATAAACAAATATTCATTTGATAAAAAAATTATAGATTTAAATATTCCTATTTTAGGTATTTGTTTTGGTCATCAAATACTTTCCAAACTAAATGGAGGAAGAGTAAAACAATCAAAACATAGAGAATTTGGACTAGCAAATATTTATAAAAAAAAAGAAAGTCTTTTAACTAAAAATTTTTTTAATAAAAAAAAATTTAAAAAAGTTTGGATGAGTCACGCAGACCAAGTGTCAAAACTCCCAAAAAACTTTACAGTGATAGCTTCCAGTACCAATTCTAAATTTGCAATTGTAGAAAATAAATTAAAAAATTTTTATGGAATTCAATTTCATCCAGAAGTAACACATACTGAAAATGGTAAAAAACTGATAAGTAATTTTATTTTTTTGATATGTAAAATTAAACGTAATTGGTCTTCTAAAGATCAAAAAATTCAACTTATTAAAGAAGTTAAAGATCAAGTTGGATCAGAAAAAGTTATTTGTGCTTTATCAGGTGGTGTTGATAGTAGCGTGGTAGCTCAATTACTCAATAAAGCAATTGGTAAAAAACTATACTGTATTTTTGTAAATACTGGTTTGTTGAGAAAAAATGAAGAAATACAAGTTGTTCAAACTTTTAAGAAACGTTTAAAGATGAATTTAATTTATGTAAATGCTGAGAAAGAATTTTTAAAAAAACTACACAATGTTTCTGATCCTGAAAAAAAGAGAAAAATTATTGGTAACCTTTTTATAAAAATATTTGAAAGATATGCTAAAAAAATTAAAAATGTTAAATTTTTAGCTCAAGGAACTCTTTATCCAGATTTGATCGAAAGCAAATCAGTAACAGGAAGTCAAACCTCTAAAATTAAATCCCATCACAATGTTGGTGGACTTCCAAAAAAGATGAAACTAAAACTTGTAGAACCTTTGAAATTTCTTTTTAAAGATGAAGTTAGAAAATTAGGTTTAGAATTAAATTTAAGCAAAGATATTATTTCAAGACATCCTTTTCCAGGTCCTGGTCTAGCAATTAGAATGCCAGGATTAATTACTAATGATAAAATAAATATACTCAAAGAAGCTGATTATTATTTTATTCAAGCATTAAAGGACCATGGTCTATATCATAAGATTTGGCAGGCTTATGCAGCATTGCTACCAGTTAAAACAGTAGGTGTTATGGGTGATAATAGAACTTACGAATATTTATGTTTATTAAGAGCAATTACATCTGAAGATGGAATGACAGCAGATTTTTATGAGTTTAAAAAGTCTTTTATGGAAACAATTTCTAACCAAATAGTAAATAGCATTAGAGGAATTAATAGAGTTGTCTACGATATTACTTCAAAACCACCTAGCACTATTGAATTAGAGTAGTTTTAAACTATAAATAATTATATGAAATATTTACATACTATGATCAGAGTCAAAAATATTGACGAGTCTTTAAAATTTTTTTGTGATGGATTAGGTTTAAAAGAAACAAGAAGAATGGAAAATGAAAAAGGTAGGTTCACTTTAGTCTTTCTAGCTGCTCCTAATGATGAAAAAGCAGAAATTGAATTAACATATAATTGGGATGGTGATGAATTAGGCGAAAGCTCTAGAAATTTTGGGCATTTAGCTTACAGAGTTGATAATATTTATGAAACTTGTCAGCGATTAATGGATATGGGTTACACTATTAATAGACCACCACGCGATGGTCATATGGCATTTGTTAGATCTCCAGACAAAATTTCAATTGAAATACTTCAAGAAGGAAATTTAGAGGCCAAAGAACCATGGGCTTCAATGGAAAATACCGGCTCCTGGTAAGTCGATGAAAAAAAAGATTCTTGAATTAATTGCAAAGAAAAACAAATCTAAGATTGTAAGCTTATCAGCATACTCTAAAAATATTGCAACAATTCTAGATAATTTTTGTGATGTTATACTTGTAGGAGACTCTCTAGGTTCAGTTTTATACAACTATAAATCAACTAGAGAAGTGAGTTTAGATTCAATGATAGAACACTCTAAAAGTGTAAGAATGGGTATTAAAAAAAGCTTAATGGTAGTTGATATGCCTCATAACACATACAGAAATCCAAAAGAGGCTTTAAAAAATGCAAAAAAAATTATGGCAGAAACAAAATCTGATGCAGTAAAATTAGAAGGGGGTGAAAAAATTTGTCAAACAATTAAAATATTAGTTAAAAATAAAATCCCTGTCATGGGACACTTGGGTCTTTTGCCTCAAACAGATAAAACATTTAAATTTAAAGGTAAAAAAAATTCAGAAAGAAGTAAAATTTTAAAAGATGCACAATTGTTGCAATCTGCAGGAGCTTTTTCAATTGTATTAGAATGTGTAGAAACATCTTTAGCAAAAATAGTTACAAATAAAATTAAAATTCCAACTATAGGTATAGGTGCATCAAATAATTGTGATGGTCAAATTTTGGTATTTGATGATTTGATTGGCCTTAATCCAATTAATGTTAGGTTTGTAAAAAAATTCTCAAATATTAGAAAAGAGATGACAAAAGCTGTAGCTGGATATGCAAAAGATGTTAGAAATAAAAAATTTCCATTAAAGAAACATTCTTATTAATTAAAAATATTTAATAAATTCTTCGTTAATTTTAAGTATTTCTAAATCAACCAATCCACCAATTATTAATTGTAAGCCAACTATTAAAATAAGGATTAATCCTATATAGGCTATCCAAATGTGTTTTTGAATATAGTTTGCCATGTATGTTGCAAGAGCACCGGTTAAAACAACAGATAAAACAAGGCCAAAAATCATATACCCAAAATAACCTTTAGCTGCACCAACAACTCCAATTACATTATCAAAACTAATAGTAATATCTGCAAATAACACTTTATATATACTGTGTATATAAGATGGTGCTTTAGATTTTTTCGATGGAGCTTTAACCTTATTTTTCATCTCAACTAAATCTTTTCTAAGATCGTTAACAATCCAAATAAGAAGCAAACCTCCTAAAATTTTTATGAAATAGAATTCAAAAAGATAAGTTGCAAATATCGCAAAAATAATTTTAAAAACTAGAGCACCAGCTACACCCCATAAAATTATTTGTTTTCTATATTTTGGAACAAAGTTAGCAGCTATTAAACCAATTATAATAGCGTTATCTGCTGCTAAGATAATATCTATAAATATAATTTGGAGTAGTATTATGGCTTCTTCAATCAAGATAATTTAATAATATTTTAAATTTTCAATAATTCAATCAAAAGTATAAAAAAAAAGGCGATCAAATTAATGATCGCCTTTAATAATATTGTTTAAAATTATTTTTGTGCCCAAGTAGGCATTGGGTACTGCAATTTACATGCGGCTAATTCAAACGGATAAACAGTACAGTATTTTCCACCTTGAACTTGCATTAAAATACCTCTTGTTTTTTCATTTTGACCATCTGCACCAAATTTAATTCCTCTGTAAGGAACGATTAATGAATCTGATGACATGTCTAGATTAACTAATGCTTGTCTAATTTTTTCAGGGTCAGTTGATCCTGCATTATTAATTGCATTAGCTAAAGCCATAAATCCAGTAAATGCTCTAGCAGGCACATCAGATAAATCTCTTCCACCTGAATGTGTCTTGAAAAGATCATTTACAGTTCCTATCATTGGAATAGTAGTTGCTAAGTCAGTATTAAAAGGAGATCTCGTGATCACACCTTCAGCTTTACTTCCCATTGTCGCTATAAACTTAGGATCTGTATAACCAGCATTCTGAGCAACTAAAAGTTTAGGGTTATAATCAAGTTCTTTTGCTGTATTTAAAAACAAATAAGCATCAGCTGTATAAGATGATGGCAATAAAACATCAGGGTTTTTTGCTTTCAATCTTTGTACTTCAGAACTTAAAGATGTTGTTTTTGCTTTGTAACTTATCTTCTCTACAACTTTAAAGCCTTGGTCTTTAGCCATTTTATTTTGTGTTCCACCACTATCAGATCCCCACAATGTATCTTCATGAATAATACCAAGTGTATTTAATTTGTTATTATTCTTCTTGTTGAAATCATTCATGAATTCAAACATTAATTGAGTAAACTCACCATCGTGAGGCGTAACTCTAAAGAAATATTTAAACCCTCTTGTTGTTAATTTTGGAGATGTAGACTCACCATTAACCCAAGGAATCCCTGCTCTTTCAGATACTTGACTAGCTGCACCAGTAACTGATGAATAGTAAGCTCCAAACATTGCATGAACTTTATCAGAATTTAACATTTTTTCTGTTTCACCAACCCCAATATCTGGTTTTCCACCATGGTCACCAACAACAATTGAAATTTTTCCACCACCTAAACCTTTTAAGCCAGCATTTTTTGCTAAAGGCATACCAGGAATATTGTGGCTGTTATTAATAATATCTAATGCAGTTTGTACTGCAGCAACCGCATCCTTACCAACTTGTGCTACAGGACCAGTTAATGGATACAGCACTCCAATTTTAACATCTTGTGCAGAACTTACTACAGGCGCACAAACTAATGATAAAAAAGTAAATACTGTAAGTATTAATTTTTTCATTTATTTCCCCTCATATTTGTTTTGTTAATAATTAATTAAATACCATATATAAAATCAATTCAATGATATACTTTGATAATTATATATAATGTTTATACATAATCTAATTTATATTTGTTCAAAATGACATCAGAGATTATTCTTCAAGCAATTGTTACCGGTCTAATGATGGGATTAATTTATGCTTTAATAGCTGCAGGACTAAGTTTAATTTTTGGCTTAATGGATATTGTTAATTTTGCTCATGGTGAACACCTAATGTTATCAATGTTTTCTTCATTTTGGTTATGGTCATTATTTGGAATAGATCCAATTTTTTCAATACCTATTACGATTTTGTTGATGGCCATCTGTGGAATACTCACACATTATTTTTTAATTAGATACATTCTAAAAGCAAAAATGTTAATTCAAATTTGTGCAACTTTTGGTTTATCAATATTTATAAGATCTATAGCTCAATTGTTATGGACGCCTGATTTTAGAAATGTAGAAAATCCTTTATTAGAAGGTAGGCTTGAAATAGGCTCTGTTTTTATTGGTCAGCCACAACTAATTGCAAGTTTGGTATGTTTGGTTGCTTTCATAGCTTTGTATCTATTTGTCACAAAAACAGAAACTGGTTTAGCTTTACAAGCTACAGCTCAAGACAGACATGCAGCTGAAATTTTAGGAATTCCATCAAACAAAATGTTTGCAATTGGATGGGCAATTGGACTTGGATGTGTAGGTATAGCAGGAGGCATGATGGCTAACTATTTTTTCATTTTTACTGATGTAGGAATTAATTTTGCTTTATTTGCATTCGTTGCTGTAGCACTAGGTGGTTTTGGAAGTATTATTGGCTGCTTGTATGCGGGAATAATCATAGGTCTAGTAGAGTCATTAGGTGGCTTATTGATAGACCCATCTTTTAAGCTTTTGTATGTCTTTGCAATTTATTTATTAGTGGTGATTTATAAACCACAAGGTTTATTTGGGAGATATTAATGAACGATAAATTATTAACCGCACAAGCAGAGCCACTTTGGAATACAGACAAAAAAATTATTTCATTAATCGCTGGTATAGTTTTATTATTATTTGCACTACCTCATTTGGGTTTAAACTCTTTTTATCTCCATTTAATGATCATGATTTTCATGCATGCTGTTATGGCTCAATCTTGGAACGTGATAGCTGGATTTTCTGGCCAGATTAGTCTTGGCCATGGTGCTTTCTTTGGCATAGGAGCTTATGCAACCTCATTTTTTTATGTTCAGTACGGTATCTCTCCTTGGATAAGCATATTTTTTGGAATAATTTTTTCAGGAATTGCTGCAGTTTTAATTGGAATACCAATGCTTAGATTAAGCGGGCATTATTTTGCAATTGCAACGTTGTTGATAGGTATAAGTTTTCAAGTAGTTTTTCAAAGATGGGATTTAGTTGGCGCAGCATCTGGTTTATGGGTTCCAATGACATCTGGTGATTCTTGGTTAGCGCTTCAATTTCACACAAGTAAAATGCCTTACTATTATGTTTTTTTAGTATTTTTTTTAATCACTTTTTATTTGGTTTGGATCTTAAGTAGATCAAAATTAGGATTTAGATTAAGAGCAGTGAGAGATGATCCTCAAGCGGCATTAAGTTTGTGTATTAATGTTTCAAATTATAAAATTATTGCTTATGTGATATCAGCAATGATTATGGCTCCAATGGGAAGTTTGTTTGCTCAATATATTTTAATAATTGACCCTGATAGAGTTTTTAATATTGAAATATCAATTATTGTTTTATTGATAACTGTCCTTGGTGGAATAGGTAATGTTTGGGGCCCATTACTTGGAGCAGCAATCTTGATTCCAATTTCAGAATATTCAAGAATATATTTAGGTGGTACAGGGGGTGCGGTAGATTTAATTCTTTATGGGTTAATATTAATGTTAATTTGTGTCTTTAGACCAGATGGACTTATATCTTTTGTTCCAAAAAATATTTTAGAGAGAAAAAAACAAAGATGAAAATTTTATCTGTAGAAAATTTAAGCAGAGCTTTTGGTGGAATAAAAGCAAATAATAATATTTCTTTTGAGGTTGAAGAGGGCTCTATACTTGGTGTAATTGGTCCTAATGGTGCAGGAAAATCAACTTTATTCGACTTAATCACAGGGTATACAAAAGCTGACACTGGTGAAGTTAAATTTTTTGAAAAAAATATTTATGGATTAACTCCTGACAGAATAAGCAACCTAGGTATTGGAAGAACATTTCAAAAATTAAAACCATTTGCAGATCAAACATTGCTTGAAAATGTAATGATAGGTTCGTTTGTTAAAGAAAAAAATATTAAAAAGGCTAGAGATAAAGCTTTAGAAATAATTGATTTTGTTGACTTGATTGAGAAGAGACATCATTTTGCAAAAGAGCTTTCTACAGGACAAAGAAAAAGACTTGAGATGGCAAGAGCTATGGCAATAGAGCCAAAATTATTACTAATGGACGAAGTAACTGGTGGTGTTGACCAAAAAACTATACCTGGTCTCGTGGAACTTATCAAAAAACTTAAAAAGTCAGGAGTTACAATTGTTACGATTGAACATAATATTAATATTATTATGGAGATTTCAGATAATATCTTAGCTCTAGATCAAGGAGAAAGAATAGCCTATGGCTCTCCAAAAGAAATTCAAAATAATAAACTGGTTGTAGACTCTTATTTAGGAACATTCGATGCTGCTTGATATTAAAAATATTGATGTTTTATACGATGACTTTCAAGTAATTTGGGATGTATCTATAAATGTTAATAAAGCAGAAATGGTTGCTATATTAGGACCAAACGGATCTGGTAAAAGTACTGTTTTAAACACTATAAGTAATTTAGTTAGCACATAAAAAAGGATCTATTACTTTTAATAATACTTTAATTTCAAATATTCCAACTTATAGAAGAACCGAATTAGGAATTTCTCATGTGCTTGAAAGAAGAAGAGTATTTCCTCATCTTACTGTTAAACAAAACCTCATATTGGGTGCTTGGCATCCAAGGGCAAAAGAAAAGTTATCAAAATCATTAGATAAAGTTTATAAAATTTTCCCAAAATTAGAAACTAGATCAGATCAATTAGCAAAAACAATGTCTGGTGGTGAGCAGCAAATGTTAGCAATCGCTAGAGGAATGATGGGTCTTCCAAAACTACTAATGATTGATGAACCTTTTTTAGGTTTGTCACCTATGGTTATGAAAGATCTAATTAAAATTTTTAAAATTATAGTTTCACAAGGAATTTCAATTTTATTTGTAGAGCAAAATGTAAGACTAGCGTTAAGTATGGCTGATAGAGGGTATGTTTTAGAAAGTGGAAGATTAGTTATCGATGGTAAATCAGAAGATTTAATTGATAATGAAAAAGTTACTAAAGTCTTTTTAGGAAATTAATTACAAAGCTGCTAAATCATTATTAAGTTTATCAGTTATAAGCATTTTTCCAGGACTGTGCGTTATACAAAAATCTGGTTTTGAATCTTGTAAAACAGATTGTGGTGTTACTCCGCAAGCCCAAAAAACTGGAATTTCATTATTCTTAAATGTTTTTGGTGGATCACCATATTCTGGATTCATTATATCTTTAATTCCAATTTCTGAAGGGTCACCAAGGTGCACAGGAGCACCATGAACAGCTGGAAATCTTGAACTAATTTGAACTGATCTAATTGCATCTTTTGAATTCAATGGCCGCATAGATACTACAAGTTTTCCTGAAAACTGGCCCGCAGGTTCACAGTCTATTGATGTTCGGTACATTGGTACAATAGTATTATTTTCTATATGTTGAATAGGTATTCCTGCTTCGATTAAAGGTAATTCAAAAGACATTGAACATCCCAAAACAAAAGTTGTTAAATCTTCGTTCCAGTATTTTTTAATGTCATAAGGTTCATCAATAATTTTTCCTTTTTCCCATATTCTATATTGAGGCACGTCAGTTCTAATATCGATATTTCCTAAATCTTTTAAAGAAGGATCACCTTTAGTGCCAAATCCAATTAAGGGACAAGGTTTAGGATTTTTTTGACAAAATGAAGCAAAATCCATTGCATACTTACTTGGTAAAATACATATATTTCCTTGAACATATTTATTTGCACATCCAGCGGTTTGTTCAGTATACTCATTACTTCTGATAACTTTTCTTGCTTCTATTGGATCTTGTATATCAAGCATATAAACTAGTATTTTGATGTTTTAGTTCCATCAATTATTTCCTTTAGCTCACCATACTCTTCACAATTACAATTTGCTAATACATTTAATCTTTCTTTTGCAAGATCAATTCTATTTGTCACAACATAAAGTTCACCTAAGTATTCATTAATACCTTTGTGGTTAGGTTCAATCTCCAAACCAAGCAGATAATATCTTTCTCCATTTTCATAATCACCAAGTTTTCTAGTTGTAAATCCAAGGTAATTTAGAGTATTTGCTTGAAGTGGCTTTTTTTTATTAGAAGCAAGCAATAATTTTTGAGCTTTCTCATATCTTTTATTTGCTTTTTTAGTTTTACCTTTTTTTTCATACTTTTTTGCTTGTTTTATAAGTGAAACTGCTTTGTCATAATTAGATTTAACTTTTGATGAGCCATCATCAGTGCCAGCTGCATGTGAACTAATTGAAAATAAAGTTATTAAAAAAGATACAATTAAATATTTTTTTATCATTAAATAAATTTCTCCATTAAATTTAAAGGTTTTAGTTTGAGTCCGTTATCAATTAAATTATCTTTAATTGACTTTGCTGTAGCTAACGAACTTTCATTATCTCCATGTATGCATACAGAGTCTATTTCACAAGGTATTTGCTTTCCACTGTGACAATTAAGTGACTGAGTTTTTACCATGTTTAATACATGTTTTTTAGCTTCTTCAGGATCAGTAATTAATGCGTGTGGTTTTTTTCTGGAAACTAGATTTCCATCATCTTCATAATTTCTATCCGCAAAAATTTCACAGGCAATCTTCATATTAAATCTCTTGGCAGCCTCTTCCATTTTGGAACCAGTAGGAACAAGGTAGATTAAATCTTTACTAATTTCATTGATAGTCTTAGCTAAAGTTGTTGCTAGATCAATATCTTCACAAGCCATATTGTTAAGTGCACCATGAGGCTTCATATGAGTAACTTTTTCTCCATAATTATCAGCAATTTTTTGTAAAATTTCATATTGGTCAATTATCAATTTTCTAACTTCAGCAGAAGATAAATTCATTCTCTGTCTTCCAAAATTCTCAGGATCATTAAATGAAGGATGTGCACCAATACTCACACCATTTTTTTTTGATATTTGAACCACTTGATTCATTGACTCATCATCACCTGCATGAAATCCACAAGCAACATTAGCTGAATTTACTATTTCAAGTAAATCTGGATCATACTTGTTAGAATGTTGTTTAGATTTTTCACCTAAATCACAATTTATATTAATTTCCATAGTCTTAATTGTTGAAGTATAACATGGCATGATAAAAAATATATCAAATCTTGGTGACGCAGCTCTTTATTGTGATTTTGGAACTGAGGTTAATAAACAAATTAATTCTAAAGTGATTAGGTATTTTAATGCTATTAGAGAAAAAAATATTAAAGGAATTAATAATCTTACTCCTTCTTATAATAAACTAATAATTTCCTACGATCTTGAAGTAACAAATTTTAAAGAAATTAAAGATAAAATTGAGTCACTTAGTGAAAGTGAAGCGCCTAATATGAATAATAAAAATTTAGAAATACCAGTTTGTTGTGATTTAACTTTTTCATTAGATATGGAAAGATTAGAAAAAAAACTAAACTTAAAGAGAACTGAGATTTTAGAAAATTTTTTTAACAAAGAATTCTTTTGTTATATGACAGGGTTTATTGCTGGAATGCCTTTTTTAGGTGATTTAGATGAAAAAATGAGAGCTCAACGTTTGGAAACTCCTAGAGTAAAAGTTCCAAAAGGTTCAGTCGGCATGACGGAACAATTTGCTAATATCTATACATTTGAAAGCCCAGGTGGTTGGAACATAATTGGTAATACACCACTTGAAGTATTTGATAGCTCCAAGGAAAAAGAACCAAATTTAATTAATCCAGGTGATACAGTTAGATTTAAACAGATTTCATTAGAGGAATATAAAAATTATAATGGTTGATAATTTCTTTAAAGTACTAAGACCAGGTATAAATACAACTTTTCAAGATAAAGGTAGAGATAATTTGTATCATATAGGTATTCCATTTAGTGGAGCGATGGATAATAGAAATTATTTATTAGCTAACAAGTTAGTGGGCAATAAATTAGATACACCTGTTATTGAGTTCGCTTATCAGGGGCCATTATTAAAATTTTATGGGAATAAAATTAATATTGTTATTACTGGGGATGTTATCTTTAAATTAATTCAAAAAGGTAAAGAAATAGATGGAAATTGTTATGAAAGTTATCAGTTAGGTAATGAAGATGAGATTAATATTCTATCAACAAACAAATCTGTTTATGGTTACTTAGCAATTTCAGGCAATCTTGATTTAAAATTACAGTGGGGTAGTTGCTCAATTAATACAAAAGCAAACATTGGCTCAAATGAAGGTAAAAAATTAGAAGAAGAGCAAAAAATTAAAATTTCTAAGATTAATGAAAATATAAATAAAAAGAAAATTAACTATCTTAATTCAAAAATAGAAAATATTAGAATAATCAGAGGAACTAATTTTGATTATTTTTCAGACGAAGGAAAAAAAATTTTTTTAGAAAAAGAATTCACAGTTTCAAAATTATCTGACAGAATGGGGATGAGATTAGAGGGTCCAAAAATAGAAAATATTATAAATACTAATATTAAATCTGAAGGTTTGTTGAAAGGAGTCATTCAAGTGCCAGCGGATGGTAATCCTATCATAATGCTGTCAGACCACGGAACAATAGGTGGATATCCAAAAATTGCTGTTGTTGCTAGTGTTGATTATGACAGATTAGTTCAAATATCATCTGGATCTAAAATAAAGTTTAAAGAAATTGAATTATCTGATGCGGAAACTTTATTTAAGTTGTATCAAATGGAAACTCAGAATTTACTTTCACAAATTTAATGAACATAATCACAAAACTTCCGGGTCCACTATTAGTATTTCTTGGAGCATGTAGTTTAAGTTTTGGTGGGCTAATTGTTAAATCTTTTGAGGGTTCAACCTTATGGCAGATATTATTTTGGAGGTCCTTATTTTTTTCTCTAACTGTCTTGGCTTTTTTAATCATTAGCTATAGACAAAAAACATTCAAAGCATTTAAAGACTCAGGATTACCAGGTTTTATAGGTGGGATCATTTTATCATTTGGTTTCTGTGGTTATGTTTTTGCAATGTACAATACAACAGTTGCTAATACGAATTTTATTATATCTCTTCAAATTTTATTTTTAGCTATATTGGGATACTTTTTTTTAAAAGAAAAAATTTCTGCGATTACTTTAACTTCAATTATTCTTGCTATGACAGGTGTATTATTAATGGTTGGTAACTCATTAACACCTGGTGAATTATCTGGAAATTTAGCAGCTTTTACAATGCCAATTACTTTTGCAATTTTAATAATTATTGTTAGAAAATTTCCTACAGTTGATATGGTTCCAGCACAATTTTATGCTGGAATATGTTCTTGTTTAGTTGGCTATTTCTTGTCGACAAAAATTATGATTTCTCCACATGACATATTTTTAGGGTTTTTAGCAGGTTGTTTTCAAGTTGGTTTAGGTTTTATTTTCATCACTACAGGAGCAAGAACAACACCTTCTGCAATGGTTGGAATAATTATGTTATCAGAATCTGTGCTTGGTCCTATTTGGGCCTTTCTGTTTGTAAGTGAAAGACCATCAACGTATGGATTGATTGGTGGAGCAATAATTCTATTTGCCGTTTTAATACAGTTTTATTCATTGTTATCTAAGAATAAAAAAAGTATTTCTCATTGACCATTCTTAAATAATTGATAAGTTACTTCTTAACGGGAGAGACTACTAACTTTGTAGCACCGAAGGAGCAACCACCCAGGAAACTCTCAGGTAAAAAGGACCGTAACATATTAACTCTGGAAAGAGATTAAATTCTCGCCGAAGGAGCAAAACTCTCAGGCAAATATACAGATGGGTACAAAGAGTTGATATGGAAATAAAAAAAACATCTTTAAATAAACTTCACCAAGACAATCAAGCTAAGTTTGTAGAGTTTGCTGGTTATGAAATGCCAATTCAATACAGCTCAGGTATTATTGAAGAACATAAATTTACAAGATCAAATTCTGGAATATTTGACGTATCACACATGGGACAGTTATTTATTTATGGTGATGATAATTTAACTAATGATTTAGAAGAGATTTTTCCACTAGATTTACATAATTTAAAATTGAATTCATCTAAATACAGTTTTCTAATGAATGATAAAGCCGGTGTCTATGATGATTTAATTATCACAAAATTAGAAGAAGGGTTTTTAATCATTTTAAATGCTGCGTGCAAAGATAATGATTTTAAAATTTTATCTAGTTTACTGAAAGACAAATACAAAATGGTTTTAGATGACCAAAGATCATTAATAGCTATCCAAGGGCCTAAGTCAGTTGATATTTTAAATCAAATTTTAAAAACAGTTGCTGATTTGAACTTTATGTCAGGTAATTGGTTTACGTATAAAGATCAAAAACTCTATGTGACAAGATCAGGTTATACAGGAGAAGATGGATTTGAAGTTTCAATTTCTAATGAGTTAGCTGAAGTATTTACTAAAGAATTATTAAAAAATGGTGCTAAATTAATTGGTCTCGGGGCAAGAGATACATTGAGACTTGAGGCTGGTCTTTGTTTGTATGGCCACGAACTTAGTACTGAAACGACCCCTATAGAGGCAAATCTTAAATGGGCAATTTCCAAGGAGAGACTGAATAAGGGTGGATTTATTGGATCTCAAAATATTATCAGTCAGATTAGTGATGGAGCAAAAAAAATTAGAGTTGGTATCAAACCTGAGGGTAGATTGATTGCTAGAGAAAAAACCAAAGTCTATGATGAAAACGAACAGATGATTGGAGAGATAACGAGTGGAACATTTGGTCCAAGTGTTAATGGACCAATAGCAATGGGTTTTGTTGATCATGCATTTTCAAAAAAAGAAACAAAAATTTTGTTGGAGGTGAGAGGAAAAAAATATCCTGCAAATATTTGTGGATTACCATTTTATAAAAAAAGTTATGTGAAAGGAGCAAACTAATGAGTGAAGTTAAATATTCTAAAGAACATGAGTGGATTAAAGTGGAGGGCGATGTGGGTACAATAGGTATCACACAGCATGCTACAGAAATGCTTGGAGATATAGTTTTTGTTGAATTGCCAGATGTGGGCTCATCAGTTGAAAAAGATGGTAATGCAGGAGTTGTAGAGTCTACTAAGGCTGCAAGTGATGTTTATACACCTATATCAGGTGAGGTAATGGAAAATAATCAAGCAATTGTTGATGATCCAGGAAAGATAAATTCAGATCCAGAAAATGAAGCTTGGTTTTTTAAATTAAAAATAAAAGATAGTAGTGAGTTAGATAGTTTGATGAATAAAGAAGAATACGACAAATTTGCAAAGGAGAGTGGAAACTAAAATGCTTAAAAGTTCTCAAAAAGATTTTATAAAAAGACATATTGGTCCATCAGAAGCTGATCAACAAAAAATGCTTAATGAGCTTGGTTTTGACAGCCTAGATGACTTAATTTCTAAAACTGTTCCTGAAAAAATCTTATTAAAAGAAGATCTTGGAATTGGTGAACCAAATTCTGAATATGAAGCTTTGAGAAAGTTAAAAGTTATTTCAAAACAAAATAGAATTTATTCAAATTTTATTGGTATGGGGTATTACGGTACGTATACACCTTATGTAATTTTAAGAAATATATTAGAAAATCCTGGATGGTATACTGCTTATACTCCTTATCAGCCTGAAGTTGCCCAAGGAAGATTGGAAATGCTTTTGAATTTTCAACAAATGATAACTGATTTTACAGGTTTAGATATTGCAAATGCCTCTTTATTAGATGAGGGAACAGCTGCAGCAGAAGCTGTTGGATTGAGCTACAGAATTTGTAAAAATGATTCTAATATTGTTTTTGTATCAAAAGATTGTCATCCACAAACTATTGATGTCATAAAAACTAGAGCAGAGCCTCTAGGTTTAACGGTTGTGGTAGGTGACGAATCTACAGATATAAAAGAGGATATTGTATGTGGGATTTTACAATACCCAGGAACTTTGGGAGACATTAAAGATCCAAGTGAAGCAATAAGTAAAATTCATAAAAATAATGGAAAAGCTGTATTGGTTTGTGATTTATTAGCTTTGGCTAAACTAAAAACACCAGCTGAACTAGGAGCAGATATTGCAGTTGGTAGTTCTCAAAGATTTGGAATTCCAATGGGATATGGAGGTCCACATGCTGGTTTCTTTGCAACTAAAGATGAATTTAAAAGATCTATGCCTGGAAGGATCATAGGTGTTTCTGTTGATAGACATGGAAATAAAGCGTACAGACTTTCCCTTCAAACAAGAGAACAGCACATAAGAAGAGATAAAGCTACAAGTAACATTTGTACAGCTCAAGCTTTGCTTGCAATTGTGTCTGCTGCGTATGCAATTTATCATGGACCCGATGGTTTGAAAAAAATTGCAGAAAATACATCTCAATTAGCAAAAAATTTTGCAGATAAAATTAAACAATCAGGTTATGAACTGTATTCAGACCATTTCTTTGACACAGTAACAATTAAAACTTTAGATAAAACTGACTCTATTTTTAGAAATGCATTACGACAAAATGTAAATATAAGAAAAGTTAATTCCGAGATGCTTTCTGTTGCATTTGATGAAAGAAAAAATGTTTATAGAGCTAATCAGTTATTAAAAATTTTTAATTGTTCAGAAGCAATTAAAGAAAATTTAAATGAAAATTTAAATAATTTGCCAAAAAATTTATTAAGAACATCTGAATATTTAACTCATCCCGTTTTTAATAGTTATCACTCAGAAACAGATATGCTTAGATATCTTAAAAAATTAGAGGACGCTGATATAGCTCTTAACAGATCTATGATAGCTTTAGGTTCGTGCACAATGAAGTTAAATGCAGTTGCGGAAATGATCCCAGTTACCTGGAGAGAATTTTCCGAACCCCATCCGTTTGCTCCTGTTGAACAAATGGAAGGATATAGAACCCTGTTTACTGATTTAAAAAATTGGCTTAGATCAATTACTGGGTTTTCAGGTGTATCTTTGCAACCAAATGCTGGTGCTCAAGGAGAGTTTGCAGGCTTGATGGTTATCAAAAAATTTCATGAAAATAATGGAGATAAGAATAGAAATGTTTGCTTAATACCAAGCTCAGCACATGGAACAAATCCTGCAAGTGCACAAATGGTAGGCATGAAAGTAGTGGTTATAAAATGTGATGAACATGGGAATGTTGATATTGAAGATCTTAAAGAGAAAGCAAAAACTCACTCAGAAAACCTTGCAGCATTAATGGTCACGTATCCATCAACGCATGGAGTTTTTGAAGAACAAATTTCTGAAATATGTGAACTTATTCATGATAATGGTGGGCAAGTCTATATGGATGGAGCAAATCTAAATGCTCTTGTTGGGATTGCAAAACCTGGAAAGTTTGGTCCTGATGTTTGTCATATTAATTTACATAAAACATTTTGTATTCCTCACGGTGGGGGAGGACCAGGAATGGGACCTATAGCATGCAAGAGACATTTAGAAGTTTATTTGCCAAATCATTCTGTAATTAAAGATTGTGGGCCAGTAACAGGTATGGGTGCGGTTTCTGCGGCACCATGGGGAAGCTCTAGTATTTTATCTATTTCATGGATGTATATAAAAATGATGGGCTCTGAAGGACTTAAAAAAGCATCACAAGTAGCGATTTTAAACGCAAATTATGTAGCTCATAAATTAAAAGATGCATTCCCAATATTATACAAAGGTAAAAATGGAAATGTGGCTCATGAATGTATTATTGATATTAGAAAAATAAAATCAGAAATAGGGATTACAGAAGAAGATATTGCAAAAAGACTAATCGATTTTGGTTTTCACGCTCCAACTATGTCATGGCCGGTTGCAGGAACGATGATGATTGAGCCAACCGAAAGTGAAGGTTTACAAGAAATTGATAGGTTTTGTAATACCTTAAAAAAAATCAAAGAAGAAATTGATAAAGTTAAATCGGGAGAATACGATAAAATTGATAATCCAATTAAAAACTCACCACATACTCATGTTGAACTAATCGCGAACAAATGGGAACACAAGTATGAAAGAGAGGAAGCAGCATATCCATCAGAGTTTTTAAAACAGATTAAATACTGGCCACCTGTTGCAAGAGTTGATAATGTCTACGGAGATAAAAACTTAGTATGTTCATGTCCATCGATTGATGAATATAAAGATACTGCTGCATAAAATAATTTATTAATGAAAATTGCTGTAATTGGGTCAGGTATATCTGGATTAAGTTCTGCATATTATCTTTCAAAAAAACATAAAGTCGATCTCTTTGAAAAACAAGATCGTTTTGGCGGTCATTCATACACGCTAGACATTAAGCTTAATGATAAAGAAAAAGTTGCAGTTGATATAGGATTTATGGTTTTTAATAAAATTACATATCCAAATTTAATAAATTTTTTTAAAGAAAATGAAATTGAAATTGAGGAAAGTGATATGTCATTTTCAGTTACTGTTAAAGGTACAAATATTGAATATTGCGGAAAAGGTTTAAATGGTATTTTTTCAAATAAAGGAAATCTATTAAATCCTAAATTTGTTAAAATGTTTTTTGAAATTATAAGTTTTTATAAAAATTGTGAAAATTTAGACCCAAACTCATTAGATAAGATTACCTTGGGTGAATATTTAAACAATATTGGAAAATCTAAATATTTTGTTGATTATCATATTATACCTATGGTTTCTGCAATATGGTCAATGCCACCATATGAGGCCTCACAAATGCCATTAGTATTCTTTTTAAATTTTTTTAAAAATCATGGATTATTCAAACTTAAAAATAGACCACAATGGTTTACAGTTGCTAATCGAAGTAAAACTTATGTTAGTAAAATACTTTCCAAAATTAGTGGAGAATATTTTAAAAATTATGAAATCAACAAAATTGTAAGAAATAGCAATGGTGTTAAAATTTATTATGGTTCAGAAAGTGAATTTTTTACTTACGACAAAGTTGTTCTAGCATCACATGCAGATGAAAGCTTGAAAATCATTTCAGATATTTCAGATAGAGAGAAAGAAATTTTAAGTAATTTTAAATACAAACCAAATAGGGCAGTCATCCATTCTGATGAAAGTGTAATGCCAAAAAATAAACAAGCTTGGTGCTCATGGAATTCCTCATTAAATCCTGAAAATAAGGAACATTCTTCAGTTACATATTGGCTTAATCAATTACAAAATCTTAAAATTGATAAAAATATATTTTTAACGATAAACCCTTTTTTTAAAATTGATCATCATAAAGTGTTTAATGAAATTGATTTTACCCATCCATATTATGATGAAAATGCTCTACAAAATCAGTCAAATTTAAAATCAATTCAAAATGTAAATAATACCTTGTTTGCTGGAAGTTATTTTGGTTACGGATTTCATGAAGATGGAATAAAATCTTCAATAGAGATGCTTAAAACCTTAAATGATTAACTCAGCTATTTATAACGGTCAAGTAATACACAAAAGGTTTAAACCTAAAGTTCACTAATTTTAGATATAAAGTTTTTTCTCTGTTAATAGATCTTTCTGAATTAGAAAAACTAGATCAAAATGTTAATTTTTTTTCTTTCAATAAATTTAATTTAATTAGTTTTTATGAAAAAGATCATGGTGAAAGAAATGGCTCTCCTTTAAAACTATGGGTCCAAAAAAATTTAGAAAGAAATAATATTCAAGCTAAAGATATAAAAATTAAAATTTTGTGTTACCCAAGAATTTTTGGATTTGTTTTTAATCCTTTAAGTGTTTTTTATATTTATAATTTAGAAGATCAGTTAATTTCAATTTTATATGAAGTTAAGAATACATTCGGTGAACAACACACATATATATTTAAAGTAATAAAAGATTCAAATTTGATACAAAACAACTGTTCTAAAAAATTTCATGTATCCCCATTTATTGAAATGAATTGTAATTATTTTTTTAGGTTATTAAAACCAGGAAATAAAATTTCAGTTGTAATTGATCAATACGAGAATGAAGACAAAATCTTATACGCCTCTCAAGATGGAGTTAGAAGTGATTTTAATACAAAACAATTGATTAAATCTTACTTAAAACACCCAGTAATGACATTTAAAATTATTTTAGCGATACATTTTGAAGCGTTTAAATTATGGGCAAAAGGAATTAAATTCATTAAAAAAAAAATAAAAGTTAAAAATAATATTACATTTGAAAATTAATGATTTTACATAAAATTGCTGACAAGATAATTTTTAACATTTTAAAAAGAATAAGTGTTGGATATTTAGAAATTACTTCAATATCTGGCGAACTTTTAAAATTTGGTAATTATGATGATAAACTTAAAGCGGATTTAAAAATAAAATCCTCATCTCTAAGCTATAATTTGATTAAAGGGGGAAGCGTTGGTTTAGCCGAATGCTATATGAGAGATGAATTTGAAACTAGTAATTTATCTAATCTAATTGAATTAGCAGCAAGAAATATAAGCATTATTCATAAATTTTCTGGAATATTAGATTTAAAATTTTTAAATTTTATTAAAAATAAATTTGTCAAAAATACCAAAAGTAGAAGCAAAGAAAACATAGCTAGACACTATGATCTTGGAAATGATTTCTTCTCACTATGGCTTGATAAAACACTTACTTATTCTAGTGCAATATTTGATGAGCAAAATAAAGACTTATCCAATGCTCAAAATAATAAATACCAAAAATTAATTAATTTAATTCAACCTAGTAATGGAGATAAAGTTTTAGAGATAGGTTGTGGTTGGGGTGGGTTTGCCGAATACCTTGGTAAAAATTATGATGTTAAATTAGATTGTATCACAATTTCAAAAAAGCAATTCGAGTATGCTAAAGAGAGAATCCATAGTTGTGGTCTTAATGAAAAAGTAAATATTGAAATTAAGGACTATAGAGACTTAAACAGTAAATATAATTCTATTGCATCAATTGAAATGATTGAAGCTGTAGGACAAAATTATTTAGAAAGTTATTTTAAAACTATAAAAGATAATCTATCTGATGGTGGCAAAGCTGCAATACAAGCAATAACAATTGATGATAGTCTTTATGATAGATATAAAAATAAACAAGACTTCATCCAAAAATATATTTTTCCAGGTGGTTTTTTGCCCAATAAAAATACTATTAATAAACTTGTTTCTAAAAACGGGCTAAGTGTAAATTCATATATTTCATATGCTGATCATTACGCAGATACACTTGCTATATGGAAAGATGAATTTAACAAAAAATGGAGTTTAATTAAAGATCAAGGATTTGATTTAACTTTTAAAAGAATGTGGGAATTTTATCTTTCATATTGTGAAGCAGGTTTTAAATCTAAAAATATTGATTTAATTCAATTTTCACTTCAAAACAAATAATACATATAGGAGAAGTTAATGCGTCATATAAAATTTATTAGATCAATTTCATTGATAATTTCATTATTCTTAATTACAAGTTGTTCAAATAATAGCGCCATGAAACCTGAAGATTTTAAAAATAAAGAACCAAGATTAGTTATAGAAGAGTATATGACTGGAAATGTTAAAGCTTGGGGCGTATTACAAAATAGATCAGGAAAAGTAACAAGACAGTTTTCAGCTGACTTAAATGGATCTTGGGATGGGAAACAATTAATCCTTAAAGAAAAATTTAATTGGGATGATGGTGAGGTTCAGAATAGAGAATGGATAATTAATAAAATAGATGATCATTATTACGAAGGTACAGCCGGTGATGTTGTTGGAAAAGCTAAAGGTTTCTCTTATGGGCCAGCTTTTAAATTCGAATATGTTTTGTTGGTACCAGTTAAAGGCAAAGAAATGAAAATTACGTTTGATGACTGGATTTTTAAACAAGATGATAGAGTTGCTATTAATAGAGCTACTATGACTAAGTTTGGTTTTAAAGTTGCTGAGTTAACAGTCGTGTTTGTTAAAGACTAGTAATCTATTTTCTTCATTCCTTTAGCAACAAATTTAAAATAAAGGCTACTCGGTAATATTTGAAGAAATTTTAAAAAATAAGTAAAAACTTTTGGAAAATGTATTTCAAATGATTTTTTAGCAGTGAGTCCTTTAAATATTTCATTAGCAGCAAATTCAGGAGATTTTATCATTGGCATTGGAAAATCATTTTGATCAGTCATTGGCGTTTTAATAAAACCTGGACTAACTAAAGAAACTCTTACATTTTTTTGCATCATGTCAAAATTTAAACTTTCTGCAAAGCTGGTAAGAGCTGCTTTTGAGGCACAATATGCACCGGCAGCAGGTAATCCTCTGTAACCAGCAACTGAAGATATTATTGATATTTGCCCACTTTTTTTTTCAGAAAAATAATCATAAATAGAATTTATAGAATTCATTGTTCCAAAATAATTTACTTCCATAATCTCTCTTATTTTATTTAGATTAAATTTTTTCTCTGATTTTGGATCATGCATACCAGTACCAAATACACAAATATCAATTTGGTTAAATTGCTCAATTATTTTTTTTGCAACTATTTTACAATTTTCTATTTCTGTTACATCTAATGGAAAGGGGTAAATATTTTTATTAAGTTCGTTGAGTTCATTTAGTAAATTTTCACGTCTAGCAGATGCAGCAACAATCCAACCACTTTCTGCAAATTTAATTGTTAATGCTTTACCTATTCCACTACTAGCACCTGTAATCCAAATAACTTTTTTATCTCCCATAATTTATTGTATAATAGATATGTGTTAAAAAACAAATTCATATCATTCTTACTATTAAGTTTAGTTACGTTTTCGGCTTCTTTCATTGGAGGTTTGGCAACAATTAACTTTAAGGAGCCATGGTATTCATTGTTAATTAAACCTTCATTTAATCCTCCAGATTGGATATTTGCTCCAGTTTGGACCACACTTTATTTGATGATGACATTCGCTATATGGGTTTATTGGCACAATAAAAACAGAGATATGAACACCGTCTATATTTATTTCATCCATCTAGTTTTTAATACAACTTGGAGTATAGTTTTTTTCGTACTGCATAATATGTTATTAGCGTTAGTTATATTGGTAATTTTAATAGTTTTAATTGTTATACTTATTTTTAGGTTCAGACGTGTCAACTTGGTTAGCTCATATCTAATGATTCCCTATGTACTTTGGTGTACGTTTGCTTTAATTTTAAATTTTAACTTAATAATGTTAAATTAAATATGGATGATGTTGTAATTATTGGTGGTGGAATAATAGGTGCTGCAAGTGCTTATTTTTTGTCTAAAGAAGGAAGAAAAGTTAAAGTAATAGAGAGAGACCCAACTTATAAAACAGCTTCCTTTCCACTGTCTTTAGGTGGATTCAGAAGACAGTTTTTCCAAAAAGAAAATATCTTACTTGGAAAATTTGCAAGAGAATTTATTTACCAAATTCCAAATCTTTTAAAAACTGAAAAAAATCCTAACCCTACTGCAAGTATGGTTACTAATGGATATTTATTGATGTTTGGCCCAGAACATGCTGATGAGCAATATAAGGCTCTTGAAAATCATAAAGTTTGTGAAGCAGGAACAAAAAATATTAAAGGCTCTGAATTATCTAAAGTATTTCCCTATATAAATAGTGAAGGCATAGAAACAGCAACTTATACTGATAACCAAAGTGAAGGTTGGATTGATCCATTCATGTTTCATAGTGCTCTAAAAAGTAAAGCTATTGAGCTTGGTGCTGAATTTATTAAAGGAGAAGTTAAAAGTATTTCTGAAATAAAAGCTAAAACAATAATATCTGCTGCTGGTTGTTGGACTAAAGAATTATTGGAAGATATTCCAGTTGTTCCTCAAAAACACACAGTTTTTAGAGTTAAATGTCCAAAATATATAAAGGAAATGCCTCTTACTGGTGATTTAACTACAGGTGTTTATTGGAGACCTGAAGGGGGAGAGTATCTAGCTGGATCTCCAAACTCTGTTTTTGATGCAACTGATTTAGAACCAGCATGGAATGATTTTGAAGAATTAGTATGGCCAGCATTAGCACAAAGGATACCGGCATTTGAAGAATTAAAACTAACTGGTGGATGGGCTGGTTATTATGATTGTAATAAATTAGATAACAACGCGGTTGTTGGTAAACATCCAAAATTTGATAATGTTTACATGGCCTCAGGATTTACTGGTAGGGGTCTTATGCAAGCTCCAGGGATTGGAAGAGCCTTAACAGAATTAATTACTACTGGATCTTATCAAACAATTGATATTAGTGATTTTGCTGTTGAAAGAGTGCTTGGAAATAACGCACGACCAGAACCTTACGTTCTATAAATTAAGTTCCACAAAATGTTTGATAGTTGTCATCAAGTGAGGGTAACTGATAATCTTCAATATCTTTTTGCTCATCGTATGGGTTATCAAATTTAGATAACATTTTATTCATTACCTCTAAGTTATCTTCATTAGCTGCTTTCAAAGCCTCTTCTACTTTATGATTTCTTGGTATAATTACTGGGTTGGTTTCTTTCATTAGCTCTAAGGATTTCTCTTTTGAATTATCATTTATAGAAATTCTATTTTGCCATTCATTTGACCAATTAATGAAATCTTTATCATTATATAAGCTGTTGTTACCAATCTTAATGTTCATCAAATAACAAAAGGTATTTGTGTAATCTGCTTTGTTTTTTTCCATCCAAGATAGCAAATCATCAATAAGCTTTTTATCATCTTTACTTTTTCCAAATAAACCAAGTTTATCTCTCATCATATTAAGCCATTTTTCTTCATAAATATTTTGAAAGTTATCAATTATTTCAGTAGCTAACTGAATGGCTTTATCTTCATTTTTATCAATGAGTGGAATTAGACATTCAGCAAATCTTGATAAATTCCATTTCGTTATTGGGGGTTGATTTGAAAAAGAATATCTTCCAAGTTGATCGATAGAGCTAAAAACTGTTTTAGGATTATAGTGATCCATAAAAGCACATGGGCCATAATCAATAGTTTCACCTGAGATTGTCATGTTATCTGTATTCATAACACCATGAATAAAACCAACTCGCATCCAGTTAACTACTAATTTACATTGTCTTTCCATTACAAGATTAAGTAAATCTAGTGCTTTATTTTTAGAGGATTGAATTTCTGGATAATGTCTGTTGATTGTGTAATCAACCAATGTATTTAAGTCATCAATATTTTGCTTTGCTGCAATATACTGGAAAGTTCCAACTCTTATATGACTTGAAGCAACACGTGTTAAGATAGCTCCTGGTAATAAATTTTCTCTAACAACTTTTTCACCAGTTTTGACTACAGCAAGGCTTCTAGTTGTTGGTATTTTTAAAGCATGTATAGCTTCACTAATTATATATTCTCTTAACATGGGTCCTAAAACTGCACGACCATCACCACTTCTTGAGAAAGACGTTCTACCAGAGCCCTTAAATTGAACATCATATCTATTGGTATTATTTACTAAATGTTCTCCTAACAAAACAGCTCTACCATCTCCAAGCATAGTAAAATGTCCAAATTGATGACCTGCATAAGCTTGAGCTATAGTAGTAGATCCTTTTGGTAAAGTATTTCCAGAAAATATTTGAGATAAATCTTTTTTTTCTATTTTAGAAAAATCTAGGTTTAAATCTTTAGCTAATTGATCATTTAAAACTACTAACTCAGGATTATGAACGGGGGTAGGTTTAACTTCTTCCTTAAAGGTGTTAGATAATTTTGAATATGTGTTATCAAAATGCCAACCAATGGTCATTTTGATTAACTAACTTCTGCTTGATTTTCTTTAGGTTTAACTTCGGTTTTAAATTGGTTTGAAATTTTTTGAACTTCAACAGAAGAAACTTTATATTCAGCACACATAGTCTCTTCATCTTTACCATGACCTGTAACCATATTGACCATATGTTCTGGAAAATGAAATGTTGTAAATACAATTCCTTCTTTAACCTTATCAGTTACTTCTACTTTTAAAGCTACTTCACCTCTTCCAGAGTATAGTCTTCCAATATCACCAGTATTAATATCTCGATGTGCAGCATCTTTAGGATGAATTAAAAGAACATCTTCATCAACAATATTAATGTTTTTAGTTCTTCTTGTCATTGTAGCAGCATTATAGTGTTGAAGAACTCTACTTGTTGTTAAAATTAAAGGATAATCTTTTTTGTTTTCCTCAATTTCTGTCGACTCTTTCCAGTCAAAATTCTTAAGCTGTCCTTTTCCTAATTTAAATGTTTCAGTATGAAGAATTTGTGTATCTGTTCCGTCTTCTTGAACTGGCCATTGTAATCCTAACTTACCAAGTCTTTCTCTTGTCACTCCTTTAAAGAAAGGAACAACATCTGCAATTTCTGATAAAACTTGATCTGCGTTATATGTGGGTTGATCAAAACCTAGTTTTTGCATCATATCTGTTACAATTAATCCATCAGGTTTTGTTCCTGGTAAAGGTTCAACAGCTCTGTTTACTCTTTGAATTCTTCTTTCAGTATTTGTAAATGTACCGTCTTTTTCCAAGAAAGTTGTACCAGGCAAGACAACGGTCGCAAGTTTTGCTGTTTCACTCATAAAAATTTCTTGAACAACTAAAAGCTCTAAAGAATTCATCGCTTCAACTACGTGTGCACTATTAGGATCAGTTTGAACAATATCTTCTCCAATAATCCACAGACCTTTTAATTCTTTATCAATTGCTGCTTCAAACATTTGTGGAATTTTTAATCCTGGTTTAGTCGGATGGGTTACTCCATATTTTTCTGTATAGAATTTTTGATTGTTTTCATCTGCTACTTCAAAATAACCAGCACCTTGGTGTGGTTGACAACCCATATCAGCTGCACCTTGGACATTGTTTTGACCTCTAAGAGGGTTCACTCCAACACCTCTTCTTCCAATATTTCCAGTAATCATTGCAAGATCTGCTATTAGCATTACAGTTTTTGAGCCTTGTTGGTGTTCAGTTACCCCTAAACCATGGAATTCCATAGAATTATGTGCTGTTGCATAAGCAATTGCTGCCTCTTTAACAAGCTGTTTATCTACACCTGCAACTTTTGCTAAATGATCAACATCTTGTCTTTCAATCTCTTTGATAAAATTATCAAAACCTTCAGTTCTATCTCTTACAAAATCTGCGTTGTGTAGTTTTGATTTAATGATGAAATGTAACATCATATTAAGAACCGCAACATTTGTTCCAGGTCTAAGTTTGATGTGATAATCTGCAAGCTTAGCAAGCTCTGTAGTAATTGGATCTAGTACAATTAATTTTTTGCCCTTCATTACTTGTTGTTTAATTTTTGCACCTGTGACTGGGTGAGCGTTAGTAGGGTTGGCACCTATTACTAAAAACAAGTCAGCAAAATAAATATCCTCTGTAGAATTTGTTGCAGCTCCTGTTCCAAATGTTTGTTGCATACCCCACGCTGTTGGTGAATGACAAATTCTTGCACAACAATCTACACTGTTAGTTCCAACAGCAGCTCGTATCATTTTTTGAAAAACATAGTTTTCTTCATTAGTACATCTAGCTGAAGAAATTCCTGCAAACGCATCAGGACCATTATCATTTGTAATTCTATTCATTTCTTTTTTGATAAAGTCATAAGCTTCATCCCACGATGCCTCTTCAAATTTTCCATTTCTCTTGATTAATGGAGTTTTTAATCTGTCAGGATGATCATAAAAACTAAAAGCGTATCTTCCTTTAATACAAGTATGTCCTGCATTTACTTCTGTTTCTTTTGGAGTATCTATAGCAACAACTTTGTTATCTTTGATTGATGCTTCTAAATTACACCCAACTCCACAATAAGAACATGTTGTTCTAACTTTTTCATCTACATCAGCAGATTTTGATTTGAAAACATCAGAGATTGCATCTGTTGGGCAAGTATGTGCACAAGCTCCACAAGATACACAAGAGCTATCACCAAACATCATGTCATTGTCTGTTGTAATTTTAGACTCAAATCCTCTGCCACTCATTGTTAAAACAAAAGAACCTTGTATTTCATCACACGCTCTAACGCATCTTCCACAGTTAATACAATTATCTAAGTTCATTCTCATATAATCATGAGAAGTGTCTCTTGGAATTCCTTTGTGCTGCTTTGGACTGTTATATCTGTGATCCGAAATACCTAAATCATTAGCAACTGTTTGAAGTTCACAATTATTATTTACTTCACAACTATCACATTCCATAGGGTGATCTGTTAAAACTAATTCAACAATATTTTTTCTAAGACTTGTTATTGCTTCATTGGATGTAAAGATATGTTGGTTTTCAGCAACTGGAGTATGACAAGATGCAACCATTCTTGTTGGGCCATCTTTTTCTAAAGCAACTTCAACCGAACAAACACGACAAGCACCATAAGGAGCTAAATTTGGATCATCACAAAGGGTTGGAACTTTTTTTTCTCCAACATAACTTTTAACAAATTTTAAAATAGACGTGTGATTAGCACCAATTTCATATGGTTTACCATCGATATAAGCTATTTTTCTTTTTTCAGAACTCATTAATTATCTTTCACCATATCATTTTTCATTTCGTCCCCAAAGTACTTAAGAATATTCATAATTGGAGTAGGGATAGCCCCACATAAAGCACATAAACAGCCTTTTTGCATTGTTACAAGCAATTCGTTAAGTAATTTAAGGGGTATTTTAGCAGTTCCTTTCTTTGCTTGATCAAACATTTCTTTACCTCTGTATGAACCAAGCCTTCCAGGGAAACATTTTCCACATGATTCTTCTGCTGAAAATTCAAACAAATGATGAATATATTCAGACATTGAAAAATCTTTTGGAATACTAACAACACTAGCGTGCCCCAACATAAAACCTTTGGCAGTAAATTCTTGAAAATCTAAATTTAAATTATCAATTTCACTTAATGGTACAACACCACCTAATGGACCACCAACTTGAAAAGCTTTAACTGGTTCTTTGTACCCTCCACCAATTTCATTAAATATTTTTTTCATTGGTGTTCCCATATCAATTTCATAAACACCAGGATTATTAAAAAAACTATCAAGACAAACAAGTTTAGTTCCTGCAGATTTTTTATTTCCTATTGCTGAAAATTTTTCAGGACCATTTATTAAAATACCAGTTGCAGCTGCTAAAGTTTCTACGTTATTAACTACTGTTGGTTTCTTATATAAACCTTCTGTAACTGGAAATGGAGGTCTTACATCTACTTCAGCACGTCTTCCTTCAATAGATGCAATCAAAGCAGTTTCTTCTCCACAAATATAAGCACCTTGACCAATACAAATACCTAGATCGAAAGAAAAATCTGTTCCTAAAATATTATCACCTAATAGATTTAATTTTTTAAGATCATTGATACAGCCGTTGATAGCTTCTATAGATTTTGGATATTCTCCTCTTATATATAAAACACCTTCATCACTTCCAATGACCATTCCACATAACACCATACCAAAAATAACTTTTAGTGGTTGATCTTCTAATAGGTATCTATCTGAAAATGCACCTGAGTCACCTTCATCAGCATTACATAAAACATATTTTTTATCTCCTTTTGCTTTACTGCAAAAATCCCATTTCATTCCTGTTGGGAACCCCGCACCACCTCTTCCAGTAAGGTTTGATTCTAATAGAGACTTAATAATTTCTTGTTTGTCTGTTTTTAAAAATTTATTTAATTGATCTTTAAATTGATCAGTAGATGATAATTTATCATCCATTAAAAAACTTGTTGTTGCATAACTTTTTGAAAAAAATTTATCTTGTTTAATTTCTTCACCTTTTAAAATTTGATCAATTTTTTCTATATCTTTTCCCGCATAGTTTTCACCATCATAATGAAATGCATTATTTTCATAGCAATGCCCTAGGCAAAACATTTCTCCAACTTTATCATCACCTAATTTTTCTTTTAAAGTATCTTTTAATTTTTCTTGTGTACCAGCACACATGCAAGCACTCCCATTACAAACAAATGCTTTTTTTTCTCTGTGTGAAGGTCTTAAAAATTCGTAGAAACTCTCAGCACCATGAAGAGTTGAAACTCCTAAATTATGCTCTTTAGCAATTTCTTTAATATCTTTGGGATTATTGCTTAATGTATTTTCAGAGATTTGCTTAAAAAGATTGTCTTTTAAGCCTATTCTTCCTGATAAATTACTAATGTTTTTTGACACAATTACCCTTTTTTTTAATTAGCTCACAATAACTTTTTTGTTATTTGTGTAAATGTTAAAACTATCCCTCTTTACGAAACCTATAAGGGTAATGTCAAATTTATTCGCTAAATCTATAGCAAGACTAGTTGGCGCACCAACACCTATCATTATTCCAATATCAGTCATCAATACCTTTTGAACAAGTTCAAAATTTAGCCTTCCAGAGCAAGTTATGAATTGAGTTAAGGGATTAATTTGCCCATTAACTAAAGTACAACCGATAAGTTTATCTAAAGCGTTGTGACGACCCACATCCTCTTTAACAGAGATCAAATCACCGTTGTTGTTAAACAAGCCACTCGCATGAATGCCACCAGTTTTACTGAATTCAGATTGATTTTCTCGAAGGATGTTAGGGGATTTAATTATAACTTCTTTAGATATTTTAGGCTGATCTGGATTTGTCTTATTTTGTTTTATAATCTCTAATGCATCTAATGAAGACTTACCACAGACACCGCATGAGGAGTTTGACATGAAATCTCTCTTAATCTTTGAGATGTCAATATTTTCTGAATTATTTAAGGTCACTAAAATTTTATTTTGAATGTTGTATTGACCAACCTTATCACCAAAACTTTCTACAGTATCAATATCTTTAATATCTTTTATTAATTGTTCATTGAAAAGAAAACCTCGTACTAAATCCTTATCATCACCAGGAGTTCTCATCGTAATCGATAATATTTTTGTAACCCAATGATCGTTCTCTTTAAATTTTAATGAAATCTCTAAGGGTTCTTCAATAGAAACTAAATCCTCAAAATTTTCAAATTTATTAGAATTAAATTTTAAAACTTTATACTTAGAGTTCATAAGTTATTTTAAAGGATAATTTTTTTTAAGAATAAATTTATTAATCAAAATAGCTAATAATAAAATTATAATACAACCAAAAATTATTGGGCTAATTAAATATTCATAAGAAACACTTCCAATTATAACTATAATTGGATTTCCACCTGCTGGAGGATGAACTACATTTAATAAAATCATTAATGAAACTCCAGCACCTACTGCAAGAGCGATATTCATATAAATTGGTAAAGGTATATAGTTTACAAAAATTATCCCGACTAATGCTGTTAACAGATGGCCAAAGAAAACATTTTTGGGTTGAGCAAATGGACTTTCTGGAAAACCAAATAACAAAACCATAGAAGAACCAAATGAACCAGCAAGAAAATACCCTAGTGTACTTTTATAAGTAAGAACAGTTAAGACACCAATTGTAAAAGCTGAAAAAAAACCTGCAATCAATGCTTTCTGCAATAGTGGTTTAGTAATTTTAATCATTAAGTTTTTAAAGCCTTTAAAACTGTTCTAAGTGGAAGCAACAAACAATCTTTTCTTGCAATATTCTTTTTATCAAAAATTTCTTTAAAATCTTTCCAATGTTTTTCTAAAATAGTCTTTACATCCGTAAATAAATTTTCACTTGATAATGCAAAAGACTTAATTTCTTCCACATTTTTATCTTTTATTTTTCTTGAGAGTAAGCTGACTGACGCCTGGCAATAAACACAAGATTTACATTGATAACCCATATCTTTTACAACATCGTCTTTAACAACTAGGCTAATTTCCATCTCATCCCCACATAAAGGATTTTTGTGTTTTGATTTATGTGTAAAATTTTCTAGGACTTTATGGTTATCGGTATGAGATGCTATTTCTAAAATTCTAAGATCCATTATATTTCTTTAATTAAAGTCTTAATGTTTTATATTTTGTAAATGGATCATAGCAAGATTTTAGGTGTAGTTCTAGCAGGCGGAAAGTCCCTAAGATTTGGGGAAGACAAGTCCCAAGTAAAATTAAAAGATAAATCACTAATAGATTATGTTTTATCTGAAGTTATAGATGAATTTAAAGAGCTGTTAATTATATCCAATAATTCAATAAAATTTCAAAAATCAGAGAAGATTTCAGTCATTAAAGATTTTAAAAATAATTTAGGGCCACTAGGAGGTGTTTTGACAGCAATGAAGTGGATAAAAGATAATAATAAAGATTACCAATGGATCTCTACTTTTCCAACTGACACTCCATTTTTTAAAAAACAAATATTAAAAGATTTTTATGACAAGGTAAGTCTTCAAAAAAGTAAGCTTTTTTTTATTAAATCCAATAATACGAGACACAATATATTTGGTCTATGGTCTATTGATTTAATTGATAAATTGGAGGATGATTTAAATAAAGGAAATAGAAAAGTTGAAGATTGGGCGGATAGTGTTGGGGTAGAAATAATTAATATGAAATTTGATAAAAATGATCCATTTTTTAATATAAATACTAAAGAGGACCTTGAAGAAGCTAAAGTAAATTTATTAAATGATTAATTATCAAATAGCAAAAAAAATTTTAAAAAAAAGTATCATCAAAATCAAAGATGAGAAAATTAAAAGTGTTAACTCTTTAAATAGAGTTGCTTCAGCAAATATTTATTCAAGCATTGATTACCCATCAGGGAATAATGCAGCTTTTGATGGTTTTGCAATTAATTCAAAAGATACAAAAAATATAAATAAAAAAATAAACCAAAAATTTAAAATCATAGGATCCATTGCAGCAGGAACAAGACCCTTTAAGAAAATTATTAAAAGATTTGATGCAGTTGAAATTATGACAGGAGGTATTATTCCAAACGGCTTTGATACCATCGTCCCAATTGAAAAAATTGTTTTTTCTCCAAGCATTAAAAATAGAAAATATATTTTGATTAATAAAAAAGTGGATAAATTTAATCATGTTAGATTTAAAGGATCTGATTATAAAAAAAATGAAATTGTTTTTAAGAAAAATTCGATTATTCAACCTAATCATATATTAACATTTAAAACCCTTGGAATTAAAAACATAAGTGTTAAAAAAAAAATAAATATTTTATTTTTTTCAACTGGAAATGAAATATCCAACCAAGATAATATTCCTGATTGGAAGGTTAGAAATTCTAATTGTCACTATATTAAAAATTTAGACCAAAATTTCTTATTTAATTTTAAGAATGGGGGCATCTTAAGAGATAGTCATCAAAAAGTTTTTAAAACCAAAATAACTAAGATGTTAAAATCTAGTACTGATATTATTATTACTTCAGGTGCAGTTTCAGCAGGTAAATTTGATTTTGTGCCAGATGTTATTAAATCTTTTAAATTATCAAATTTTTTTAAAGGTGTTGCAATAAGACCAGGAAAACCAATTTTATTTGCAAAAATCAAAGGAAATCAAAAAGTAATTTTTGGTCTGCCAGGTAACCCAATGTCATCAGCTGCATGTTTTAGGTTTTTTGTTTACCCATATATTGAAAATATACTGGGCCTTAATGAAGAAAAACCTTTAAGGGCTATTTTAAAAAATAATTTTACTAAGAAGGAAAGTTTTGTAAGATTTGCTAAGAGCAAACTGAACACAACTAAAAATGGAAAAGTAGAAGTGGAAATTCTTGAGGGTCAGGAGTCGTATAAACTGAAATCATTCGTTAAATCCAATATTTGGGCTTTATTGCCAGCTGGCAAGTCTAAGTTTAAAAAAGGTGAAATTGTTGAGTGTTTTTTTCCTAATCACTCTAACAGTTCATTAATTTAACCAATGTCATTTTTGTTGTAGTTAAATCTATTTACAATTAAATATCTCAGTATGTTTCAACTTAAAAACCCAAAAGTAGCTGTTCCGGTTGTTTTGTTTGCAGGTCTTATTTGGTCGTTTGGGCCATTAGTCGTTAGATATATGGATGAGCCACATTTAATACCTTGGCAGTATATTTTTGGTCGGGGTTTAACAATATTTATCTTATTAAATCTTTATTTATTTTTTGAAGAAGGAAAAATTTTTATAAAAATTATTTTAAGATGGGTTTATCCGGTCTTTTAGGAGGATCAGGGCTTGGGGTTGCAATGATTTCGTTTATGTTTTCTATAACAAACACAAGTGCTGCCATAACATTATTATGCCTTGCAGCTATGCCATTTTTTACTGCTCTTCTTGCTTTCTTATTTTTACAAGAAAAAATTTCACTAAATGTTTGGATATCAATTATTATTGCAACAGTCGGTATTGCTATAATGGCTGTAGGTAATAATACAGAAACATCTTTTGTAGGCTTTATATTTGGTATCACTTCCTCATTAGGCTTTGCTGTATTTTCAGTTACTTTAAGATGGCGTAAAGAAACACCAAAATTTACCACAACAGCATTTGCTGGTTTTTTCTGTTTTGTATTTGCTTCAATAGTGATTTTACAAAAAGATTTAGTTTTCTTTTCTTCAAGCTATAACAGCTCACTGTTTTCCCTTCATGGAACTTTAGTGTGCTTAGGTTTAATTTTATATTCAATAGGATCCAAAGCAATTCCAGCTGCTGAATTAACTTTATTGTCTCTTACAGAGGTAATAGGTGGAATTTTTTGGGTATGGTTACCTTTATTTGGTATCAATGAAATTCCAACAACCAATACTATTATCGGTGGTTTTTTTCTTTTTATATCTCTTACCTATTACAGTTTAGTAATGAGATGGAATAAAAGATATATCGGATTAAATTAATTTTATGGAAAGACCAGATTTTTTTTCACTAAAAAATGGGGAGAAAGTTAAACTTCCTTTTTCAAATTCTGAATATGACAGAAGAGTAAATAATTTAAGAACAGTAATGGATCAAAATAACTTGGATATGGTTATTTTAACTTCAATGCATAACATTGCTTATTATACAGGTTTTATTTATTGTTCATTTGGAAGACCTTATGGTTGTGTGGTCACAAAAAATAAAATCTCAACTATTTCAGCTAATATTGACGCCAGTCAACCTTGGAGAAGATCACATTGTGATAACGTAATTTATACAGATTGGAAAAGAGATAACTTTTTAAGAGCTATAGTCTCTATAATTGGAAGAGATGATCCTCCTAAAAATATTGGTTTAGAAAATGATCATGTCACTTTAGATATGAAGGAAAAAATTGGTTCTATATTTACCTTTTCTGTTTTTAGCGATGTTTCAAAAGATTTAATGCAACTTAGAATGATTAAATCAAATGAAGAAATTGAAATTATTAAAAATGGAGCAAAAATTGCTGATTTAGGGGGTGAAGAAATTGTCAAAAACATCAAAGAAGGCAATACAGAAATTGAGATAGCAATTGCAGGTCGTGATCGAATGGAACGTGAAATTGTAAAAAAATATCCTAATGCTGAATATATGGATACTTGGGTTTGGTTCCAATCAGGTACTAATACAGATGGAGCTCATAATCCAAAAACTAATAGACAACTTATCAAAGGAGATATTCTATCCTTAAATACGTTTCCAATGATTTCTGGTTATTATACAGCACTAGAGAGAACATTATTTTTAGATCATGCTGACGATGAAAGTCTTAAAGCCTGGGAAGCAAACGTAAAAGTCCATAAACGTGGATTAGAATTAATTAAACCAGGTGTAAAATGTTCAGACATCTGTCATGAGTTAAATGAATTGTTTGCAGAACTAGGATATCTGCATTACCGAACTTTTGGATATGGACATTCTTTCGGAGTGCTTTCCCATTTTTATGGAAGAGAAGCTGGGTTAGAACTTAGAGAAGATATTGATACTGTACTTGAAGAAAATATGGTGGTCTCAATGGAACCGATGATAATGATACCTGAAGGAAATCCTGGAGCAGGGGGATATCGAGAACATGATATATTAGTAATTGGTAAAGATGGCGCAGAAAATATTACAAAATTTCCTTTCGGGCCTGAACATAATATTATAAAAAATTAAAGATTATGAGTGATAACTAAAACTATTGTTAATAGTTGGAATGAGTGGGATCCATTAAAACATGTGATCGTAGGAAGAGCTGATGGAACTTGTATACCAGCTCCAGAACCAGCGCTTGATGCTAAAGTTCCAGAAGATAGCGACATGAGAGGTCAATTTGGCCCACGAACTAAAGATACAGTTGATAAAGCCAATCAACTCTTAGATGATTTTTCTAATATGCTTCATTAAAAGAGGAGTTAAAGTAGATCGTCCTACTCCAATTGATTTTAATCAAAAAACTTCAACACCTGATTGGGAAGCTGAAACGATGTTTGGTTGTATGCCACCAAGAGATGTTTTGCTTACTGTTGGAAATGAAATTTTAGAAGCAACAATGAGTTATCGTTGTAGATGGTTTGAGTATCTTTGTTACCGACCTTTGCTTCAAGAATATTATAATCAAGACCCAAATATGAGACATGAGTCTGCACCAAAACCTAGGTTAACAGACAAGGATTATCGAAAAGATTATTTATCAGATAAAATCGGTATTCAAAAAAGATTGGAATGGACGGAAGATAAATTTTTTGTAACCACTGAAGAAGAACCATTATTCGATGCAGCAGATGTATTAAGATTTGGAAAAGATTTGGTTGTTCAACATGGTTTTACAACCAATTTAAAAGGAATTGATTGGCTAAAGAGACATTATAAAGATCACAGAGTTCATGCTGTTAATTTTCCAGGTGACCCTTATCCAATCCATATTGATGCAACTTTTACCCCAATCAAAGAAGGTTTAATTATCAATAACCCTCAAAGAAGATTACCAATAGAACAGAGAAAATTATTTGAGGATAATGGATGGGAAATTGTTGATAGCGCACAACCTGCTCATAATGAACCACCCCCTTTATGTTATTCATCAACTTGGTTATCAATGAATGTATTAGTTTTAGATCCAAAAACAGTATGTGTTGAAAAAAGTGAAGTTTATCAGCAAGAACAGTTAGATAAATTAGGCATGGAAGTTGTGCCGGTAGAGTTAAGAGATGCTTATGCATTTGGTGGAGGACTTCATTGCTGTACAGCAGATGTATATAGAGAAGGCACTTTAAAAGATTATTTTCCAAAACAATAATATGGCTAAAATTAAAACAAAAAGAGAGCGAGTTAAATTCGCCTCAGATAATGTTGCTGGTGCATGCCCTGAAGTATTAGATGCAATTCTTAAAGCAAATGAGGGAGATAGCACTCCTTATGGAAATGATTCAATCTCAACTGAATTGCAAGATAAGTTTTCAGAAATTTTTGAAAAAGAAGTAATTGTTTTTCCAACAGCATCAGGAACTGCAGCGAATGCTTTAGCATTATCAACTATGACACCATCATACGGGAATATTTATTGCCATAAGATGTCCCATATCAATACGGATGAATGTGGTGCACCTGAATTTTATACAGGAGGTGGAAAGTTAGTCCCTTTAACTGGAGTAATGGGAAAAATAACTGCAGAGGAATTAAACCAATCTATAGGAGGAAAGGGTATTGTTCATCATACGCAACCTTCATCAGTTAGTATTACTCAAGTGTGTGAAACAGGAGAAGTTTATCAATTAGATGAAATCAAAAAAATTGCAGAAACCACACACAAACATAATCTAAATTTACATATGGATGGTGCTAGATTTGCTAATGCATTAGTATCTTTAGATGTAACTCCTGCTGAAATGACTTGGAAATCTGGGGTTGATGTATTGTCATTTGGAGCAACGAAAAATGGATGTTTAGCAGCTGAAGCAATTATCTTTTTTAAGAAAGATTTAGTAGGAGATATTGCTTTTTTAATGAAAAGAGCAGGGCATTTATTATCTAAAATGCGTTTTGTCTCTGCTCAATTAGATGCCTATATTTCAAATGATGTTTGGTTAAGAAATGCAAAGCATGCGAATAAAATGGGTAAAAAGTTAAGTGATGGTTTATCAAAACATAATGATATTGAAATTGCATATCCAACGGAAGCAAATGAAGTCTTTGCAAAATTTCCAAGAGAAAAAACAGAACATCTAAATTCCGAAGGGTACAAAATGAATGAGGATGAATTAGATGGTAAAGCGGTGAGACTAGTTGCTGCCTGGAATACTAAAGATAGCGATGTTGATGAATTGTTAAATACGATTAAAGCTAACTAGGATTTTCTTTTAAAAACTCAATATATTTTATAACTTCATCAAACTGTTCATCAGGAATATCTTTGTAACTAGCATTAAATTTACTTTTCACACAAATAGCAACATGAGCATAGGGGTTTCTTCCTTTAGGGTGATTTGGATGGCCAGGCAATTGCCCCACCAAATAATCGCCAGCTTCCTGTATAATTTTCCAGAGTTTACTTGCGTTTTCTTTATTCATTAAGTTTTAAGTAACTTTATAGTTATAGTTTTTTTTGGTTAATCACTACATCTACAAGTACAGCAATTAATAAATTTAGCATGGTAATTCCACAAATTATAATAAAACTGAAAAAATAAATCCAAGCCCACCAATAAACATCTTGCAAAGGTAGCATAACTTGTTCCCAGCTAGATAAAGTTAAGACCTGGAATAATGTAATCATTGCAACCCCAACATCTCCCCATCTTTCAGGAATATTGGTGCTAAATAAAATTGATCCTATAGTTGCGTAGATATAAAGAATTATAAATAACAATAATCCTACATAAAATACTCTTTTCACCGAAGATAATAAGGCTTCTATTATCTTTTTTAATTCTGGAATGACTGAGATAATTCTTAACACTCTAAATACTCTCAATAATCTTAATAGTAAGAAACTTGAATTATTAGGTATTGGAATTAATGAAATTAATACAATTAAAGTATCAAATATATTCCAACCACTTTTAAAAAAATTTAATTTTTTAGGCTCTCCAATAAATCGGATTAAAATTTCAATAACGAAAAAAACAGTAATTGAGTAATCTAAATAATTTATTGCTTGTGTTGTAAATTTACTTAAATCGTAAGTATTAACCCCAATCGTTATTGCATTTAATATTATAATTGAAATTACAATAAATTGAAAAATTCCACTTTCTTTTAAATTGTATAAAATTTTATTCATATCCTGTTTAAATTCTAGAGATAGTTAATCTCTAAAATTGATAAATTCAATAGGAAGACCAATGTCAATTGTCTTGATTGCAGCTATAGCATCTTGAAGGTCATCTCTTTTTTTTCCATCAACCCTTAATTCTTCTCCTTGAATTTTGATCTGAATTTTAAGCTTTAGCTTTTTGATATCACCAATAATCTTTTTTGCATTTTCTTGGCTTATTCCTTCTTTTAATTCACTAACCTGTCGAATGGTTCCACCTGTTGCTCCTTCTGAATTCTTAACACTTAATACTCTTGGATCTACTTTTCTTCTTATTAGGTGAGTTTCTAATAGTTCATTGACTTGTTTAAGTTTTAACTCATCTGTGGCTATTGTTGTGATATTTTTATCTTTTCGTTCTATTGAAATATTAAGACCTTTAAAATCATACCGGTTACTAATTTCTCTTAAGCAATTGGCTAGAGCATTATCAAATTCTTGATAATTAATTTTACTGATCACGTCGAATGTAGGCATAATATTTTTTATTAATTTATATGTTAATATATTTTTTATTAAAATAAATTAAAGATAAGATAATCATTAAAAATGAAAAAAGTTAAAATTCATATAAGAAATAACCATTGGAAAGAGGGATTTTTACCTTGTGATCCAGAAGGTGAAAAGCATAGCACAATCACTAAAGAAGAATTCGAAAAAGGACTTAGTCAACACCCAGAAATAAAAGATAAGATTGAATATTTTGTAGATTGGGATGAAGATAATTATCTAACTTCTATGAAAGATGCAGATATTTTGCTTGGTTGGCAATTTCCAACAGAAAATATTAGAGAAATTGCACCAAACCTTAAATGGATCCATGTTAGTTCAGCTGGAGTTAACCATCTATCACCCTTTGACTGGATGAAAGAAGATTTAGTTTTAACTAATAGCAGTGGAGTGCATTCTAAAAAAGCAGGAGAATTTGGTTTAATGAGTATTTTAATGCTTCAAAATCAAATGACCAAAATAGTTACAAACCAGAAAAATAAAGAGTTTGTTACTTTGCTAAGTAAACCTATTGAAGGTTATAAAGTTGTGGTTGTTGGAACTGGATCCTTAGGTGGATCATTAATTAAACATATTAGCAAACTTGGAGCAGAAGTAATTGGAGTTAACCGAAGAGGAAAAGATGTCGAGGGTTGCTCAAAGATAATCACATTTGATAAAATAGATGAAGTATTGCCAAGTACTGATTTTTTATATCTTGCAGTTCCTGAAACAGAAGAAACAAAAGGATTAATTAATAAGACTAGATTAGATAGTCTTAAATCTACCTGTGGAATTGTAAATATTGGCAGACAATCTGTTCTAGATTATGAAGCTTTAAGAATTAAATTGGAAAAAAATGAAATAGCAGGGGCTATTTTAGATGTATTTTCTCATGAACCTATTCCAAAAAACTCTAGTCTTTGGGATACCCCAAATTTAATTATTACCCCTCATATTTCATCAGACAGCCAAGGTAATTATATTGAAATGGTATTAAAAATATTTTTCAAAAATCTTAAATACTTTATAGAAAACAAGGAACTAATTAATCAAATTGATCGAAAATTAGGTTATTAGAAATTGATATAGAGACAATTTGTTTGATTACATTAACCATTAACAAATATAAATTATTGAATATATGAAAAAAGTATTATTTTTTATTCTTCTAACATTTAGCCTTAGTGCAACTGCAATAAGTAAAGAAACCACTTTTACTAATGAGATATTTGAAAAATCTCAATTAGATGGAAAAACTGTTGTAATTCATTCATGGAATAAGACCTGTGTAACTTGTGCTCAACAAGTAAAAATATTAGATAAAGCTAAGCAAGATTTTAAAGACGTTATTTTTTTAAGTTTTGAACAAACAAAAGATAAGGATATTGCTAAATTTTTAAGCATTGATTACTGGACTACAATTGTGGTTTATAAAGACAATAAAGAATTGTCACGTACCATTGGTCAAACAGATAAAGAAAAGATTTATTCTCAAATCAATTCACTATAACAATTTTAATACTTAAGGCTTTAAGGTTTGTTTTCTTCAACAACAGGCTCAGTTACAGGTTTAATTGGATCATCAATAGGTTCAGTTGATGGGTTTAATTCAATACCAGCTGGCGTAATTGATTGAGGCATTGCAACGAATTGAGAGTCTGGATTTTCAACAACAGGTCTAACTTTTGATCTATAAAGACCATAAATACCAATCAAACTATGAAAAAATATTAAGAAAATAAAAAATCCATTAGGTCCAACCATACCCATAAAAACTGAACACAAAAAAGGCCCACCCATAGCACCCATACCAAATGTAAACTGCAAACTAGCTCCCGCTGCAACAAACTTTTCCTTAGGAATAAAATCATTAGTATGTGCTAAAATTAAAGAGAACATTGGAAGACTACAAAAAGAAAATAAAATTAAAAAAACATAAAACCAAAATTTACTGGTTGCTAAATCACCTGGCAAATACATTTGTCTTGAAGATAAAATTGCACAAAAGGCAAAGAATGAAGCTGCAAAAGTTACTATAATGATTACTTTTCTTCTATCAAACATGTCTGACAATTTTCCAATTGGCCATTGAGAGATTGCACCTGATACTGCTAACATAAATGTAACTAGTGAGATTTGAAAAATAGAAAAGTTCATTGTTGTTGCGTATACCGCAAGCAGAGTGAACAATGCAGATTGTATTGTTCCATAAAAAAATGAACTAACCATTCCAAAAGGAGATGAAATAAATACTTCTTGTAATGACATTTTAGATATTTTTTTAAATGTTGGAGCTTTTCTTTTAGTAAGTAAAATTGGAATTAGTGCAGCTGAAGTTATAACTGAAATTAATATAAAAGGTTCAAAGTTAAGTGGATCACTAAAGTTAAGCAAAAACATTCCAAGTCCCATCGCACCATATAAAATGACCATGTAAACAGATAAAACACTTCCTCTATTTTTGTTACTTGCTCTATCGTTTAACCAACTTTCAGCAACAGTATAAATAGAAACCATACTAATTCCTGTAAGCACCCTTAATAGAAACCATGCAAAAGGACTTACATATACTGCGTGAATTAAAACTACTAATGAGGCTATTGATGCAAAAGCCGCGAATACTCTGATATGTCCTACACGAGAAATTATTTGTGGAATAGTTTTGGCACCAATAAAGTAACCAACAAAGTAACCAGACATCATAAATCCTGTTGCTGTTAAACTAAATTCTTCTTTTACAGCTCTAACCCCAAGTAATGATCCTTGAAATCCATAGGCAAGCATAAGTGCTCCCATTCCTAAAAATAACGCCCATGAATTTTTTAATACTTTTTCCATCTGAATCGGTATCTATTTCTGATTTGTGGCTAAATCAAGTTAATTGTCTTTTGAGAATTAAGAATTCTTAAGCTTAAGAAATGAGTGAATTGCAATTGTTAAGATGATGACTGCTCCACCTTGTATAGTCTCGATGCTAGGTTGTTCTTTAATCACCATCCATACCCAAAAAGGACCAATGATAGTTTCTAATAAAAAGAATAAATTTACCTCTTCAGCTGGAATAAATCTTGGAGCAATCGTTACCATTACAAAAGGAATTGCAACACACATCACGCACATCAAGGGGACAATATACAAGTCATGGTCAATAAGAGTGTAAGTTTCGATAAAAAACATGGCAAAAATAGCAACTAATAATTTTCCAACTACAGCAGCAGGAACCAAGTTCTTCTTTTTAGCTGATCTTATAGTTACAGCTCCAACTGCTAGACCTAAAGCAGTTATAAGCCCCAATAAATCTCCATAAATATTCCCTAATTGAAGCGAGTCATAGAAAATATAAACAGCAGCAAAAAAAGTAATTCCTATTGCAATCCAGGTTTTACTATCGGGCATTTCTTTTAAAAAAATTGCACCTAAAATTGCTGATAACATAGGTGCCATTGCGATCATGACCAATGTATTTGCAACATTGGTATTTTGAATTGAAACTACAAAGGTGATGTTAGTTATTGAAAAGGTTAATATATAAATTAGTCCATGGTGACCACTGGTAAACAGCATTTTGAAAAAGTTTGCTTTATAAATAATGAGCATTCCAATTAAGACTACAAAGAATGGAATAGCACCTCGATAAAAAACTAACCCCCAGGTGTCTACATTAGATAATCTAATAAATAAACTATCTGGGGTTATGAACATTACCGCAACAAAAGCTAACAAAGATCCTTTTTTCTGATCTGATAAATCTTTCATGCTTTTAATTCTTTCCAAAAAGTTTTTGCAAGATTAATTCCTGATAAATCATACAGTGTCTTTAATCCGGTAGGGGAAGTTACATTAATATCTCCATTTAATTTTTCATCAATAAAATCAATACCAGCAAAAAAAATATTTTCTTTTTTAAGATCTTTGGCAATTAATTTTGAGATTTTATTTTCTGTATTAGTCAATTTAATATTAATTGGTATTGCTCCTTTACTCATGTTACTTAAAAAAGATCCCTGTTTTGGAACTCTAGATATTGCTCCACATACTTTACCATTTATTAAAAACACTCTTTTATCTCCTCTGCTTATTTTAGGTAAAAATTTTTGACACATAATATGATCATGTTTTTTTATAAATTGATTGATTAATTTTAAATTAAATTTATCTAAAAGTTGAATATCATTTCCGCTATAACTATGAATAGGCTTTAAAATTACTTTTTTATTTGTTTTAAAAAATTTTTTAATCTCACTAATATTTTGAGTAAAAATAGTACTTGGCATATACTTTTGATATCTAACTGAATATAATTTCTCAGAAACATTTCTAATTGATGTGGGGTTATTTAAAATCTTCACTTTATCTTTAATAGTATCTAAAATGTAAGTTGCTGAGATATACTCAAGATTAAACGGAGGATCTTGACGAATTAAAATAAATTTACATTTTGTAAGCTCAAGTTTTTGTTTTCTTAAAATTTTATAAAATTTTTTATTTTTATAGTTAAATTTAATAAAAAATCCTGAAGCAATTACCTTTGAATTAATTACCGATAAGTCTTTAGGGTCATAATAAAATATTTTGTAGTTTTTATTCTGAATTTCTTGAGCAAGAAAAACACTGGTATCTGTTGTAGGGTTTAATTTTGTGGGGTTATTTCCTTGAACAGCAACAATTTTACTTATCATATAATTCACTTAAATCTTCAGTTTTAGAAAATTTACTGATCATATCATCTGCGTTAGTTGTTTTGTTATCAATCACTTTTTGTAAGTGATTTAAAAATACAGTTTCGTCTTTTCCATGCTTGTTAAGTATTTCTCTGTTTTCTAGCCCTTTTTTTGATAAATTTAATAGGGTTGATGACCAATAAAGAAGATCTTTACCCATTAATTGAGTATTAAAACCTTTCTTAGGAGCTTCAAAGTAAGCATTAATAATTTTATCTGCATCCCAATCAGAAACTAGTTCATGAACCTCATCTAAATTTCCATACAACATCCCAATATTAAAAGCAGGACCAGCACACAAACAATCCCACCCACATGTATCCATAGATCTAAGCTCAATATATTTTTTTAGTCTATTTTCAGTAAAGATTGTACTTAAGTGAGTAGTTAAGTCATTTTCAGTAGGTAATCGGTTAGATATTTCATCAATTTTACCATCCATAAAATCTTTAAAAGTATATTTTTGACCTGAAATATAAGTATCATCGTTCTGTATGAATAAAATTGGGAAATTTATTACAAATTCTGCATATTTTTCAAAATTTAATTCTTCAAAAAATAATTTAGGTAGACCACCTCTGGAAGTATTTTGCCAAACTTTTGATCGATAAGATAAATATCCACTATTTTTTTTTTCAACTATCGAAGAGTTTGCAAATAAAGCAATTGAAATTGGAACAATAGAGTTAACTATTTTAAACTTTTTTATAAAATCTTGCTCAGAATTATAATCAATATTTAACTGCGTCCCACAAGTTCGATACATCATGTCTAGACTTAATTCACCCCCTAAAGGCATATCTTTAGTCATCAGTTCATATCTTTGTTTAGGATTGTTAGGAATTTCATCTAATTTTGATATTGGATCAAACCCTGCGCTGACTATATTGATATCTAATTTTTTAGTAACTTGTTTTAACTCAAACAAATAATCCTGTGACTCTGCGCAAGCTTCATGAATGTGATTGAGTTTCTCTCCTGATAATTCTATTTGGTTTCCAGGCTCTAGAGTAATATTTTTGCCCCCTTTATTTAATCCTATTATATTTTCTTTTTCTAAAATTGGATTCCAGCCAAATTCTAAAAGGGCTGCAAACATATCTTTTACTTTTGTATAATTAATTCTTTTATTGTCTTGATTATTGAAAAGAAACTTTTCATGTTCAATTCCTATTCTAAAATCTTTTGTGTTTTTTATGCCAGATTCAAAATATTCAATTATTTGTTCTTTAGAATTAATCATAGATGTTTAGATAGTATCTTATTTTAGAAATTAAAGATAATAATATGGGGTTTTAGAAAAAATTCTTCTAACCATTGGTGAAAACTCATCTAAACTCATACTTTTATAATTTGGATCAAAAGAAGACTGATCATAATTTTCACAAAAGTTAATAGTTGCCTGATAATGTTCGTGATCTCTAAATTTATCTCTAGCATTTCTGTCTCCTCCTAAATGATGAGCACTGTAATAAGTTTGAAATAACCCATGATGCTGAATAATCCAATAAGTTCTTTCAGAAACATAAGGTCTTAGTATTGAAGCTGCATACTGAGAATGGTTCATTGGAGCTAAATCATCCCCGATATCATGTAATAAAGTGGCTACAACCATTTCTTCATTCTCACCATTTTTATAAGCTCGAGTTGCTGCTTGCAAAGAATGCTCTAGTCTTGTTATTTGATAACCTTCTAGCGTGGTTGTTTGAGAAGCTAAATATTTTATTATTCTATCAGCAGTCTGTCTTTCAAAACTTTTTTCATATTTTTCTAAGAGTTGGTAATCTTCTTTAGTCCCATTCTTCATTTCTGTGAAATTTACTTTTTTCATTACTAATTATTAGAAGCGGTGCTTAATAAAGATAATTGGGTAATTTTATTATCTCCAAGTTCATCAATAGGTTTTACAGGATAATCACCTGTAAAATAATGATCAGTTAGTTGAGGATAAGTTTCATTTCTATTTTCAAAGCCAATAGCTTTATATAGTCCATTAAGAGATAAAAATTTTAAGGATTTTGCTCCAATATATTCACAAATTTCATCATTTGATTTATTTGCGGCCAACAATTCTTTTTTTGTTGGTGTATCAACTCCATAAAAATCTGGATATCTAATTTCAGGGCATGCAATTTTAACATGAACTTCTTTGGCGCCTGCATCATATAACATTTTAACAATTTTGTGAGAAGTAGTTCCTCTAACTAACGAGTCGTCAATTAATATAATCTTTTTATTTTTAATGGTTGTTTGGTTTGCATTTAATTTTAATTTAACTCCTAGACTTCTGATTTTTTGACTAGGTTCAATAAAAGTTCGACCTACATAATGATTTCTTATCAAGCCATGTTCATAATTCATCTTTAAATGTTGAGCAAACCCAAGAGCTGCAGCGTTACCACTATCTGGAACTGGAACAACTATATCTGCATCAACATCATTTTCTTTAGCAAGTTCTGCTCCGATATTTTTTCGATGTTCATAAGCTGTTTTGTTATCAAGTATGCTATCTGGTCTTGCAAAATATATATATTCAAAAACACATGGCCTTACTTTTTTTGGAGGAAATGGTTTAATACTTTCTAACTTATCATTTTCAATTAGAACTATCTCTCCATTTTCAACATCTCTTATAAATTTCGCTCCAATTATATCCAGTGCACATGTTTCTGAGGCAAGAACATAACTATTTCCAAGTTTACCAATTACAAGCGGTCTAATTCCATAGGGGTCTCTAACACCAATTAGAGAATTTTGTGTCAGCATAACTAAGGCGTAACCACCTTGAATTTGAAATATTGCATCAACAACTTTGTCTATTGTTTTAGGTCTTTTAGATTTTGCAATTAATTGAACTATTGTTTCAGTGTCCGATGTTGTGTAGAAAATAGCTCCATCTTCAACTAACTTATTTCTTAAAGAAATCGAATTAGTTAAATTTCCGTTATGAGCAACTCCAATACCACCTGCATTAGTATCTGCAAAAAATGGCTGGATATTTCTTAGAGTGTTTTCACCAGTTGTACTATATCTATTATGCCCAATTGCATAATTTCCTTTAAGTTTTTCAAGCACTTTTTCTTTATTGAAATTATCACCAACTAAACCAAATCTTTTCTCAGAATAATATTTTTCACCATCAAAAGTAACTATTCCACAACCTTCTTGACCTCGATGTTGAAGTGCATGAAGACCAAGCGCCGTTAATGCTGAGGCATCTTTTGCATTACTTACACCAAAAACACCACATTCTTCTTTTAATTTTGGATCAAAGTTCTTTAATTTTTTCTTTAGAATCTTGATATGTTTTTTCATTAGGAAATTCTTTTATGAGATAATTACTACCTTTTTCAAGGTAAGGAAAGACGTATGATTGCTCTAAATTTATAGGCCATTTATCATAATTATAGACAATATGAATTCCAGCAAAGACACAAACACCAACAATATATGCTTTAATAAACCCAAAAAAGAATCCAAACGTTTTGTCAAGCCCACCAATGCCAGTGTAGCTGATTGCTTTGCTGATTCCTTTATTAATTAGTAGCACTAAAAATATAACTACTACAAAAATAGTGATGTTAAGCCCTATGTCGAGAATGTATTCACTATCAATTATATCCTTAAAATAAGGTTTAACTCTAGGAAATAAAATTAAAGTAATCACATAAGCTAAAATCCATTTAGCCATGGAAAGAATACTTAGTACAAAGCCTTTGCTATAACATTGTATTAAAGATAAAATTGTTACCACAACATATAAAAAATCAATTACTGATATTTCATTAAAAAAGTCTTGAAATGTATTTAGCATCTAGATCATTTACCAAAAGGTTTTACAGTTAAGATTAAAGCAGGTAATAAAGTCAAAACAGATATCATTGCAAGCAACATTGCTATACCTGTAAATACTCCAAAATAAATTGTTGGGATAAACTTTGATAAAACTAAAATTGAAAAACCAAAGACAATAGTGATAGATGTATTTAATATAGCAACTCCAACAGTTGAGTGACATTTTTTTAAAGTTTTGTTGTAATCTTTTATCTTACTGAATTCTTCTTTAAATCTGTAAATATAATGAATGCTATTATCTACCGCTATTCCAATAGTTATTGCTGCAATAGTGATTGTCATCATATCTAATGGAATACCAAGAAGACCAATAATTCCTAAAATAAAAAATGCTGCAATAAAATTTGGAACAACACCAATTAAGGATAACTTGATATTTCTAAATAAAATTATAAACATTGAAAGAATTCCAATCATTACTAGCCCTAACGTTAAAATTTGAGATTTAAACAAGCTTTGTAATAAATTATTAAATAAAATCAAAACACCAGCTAATTTATATTCATTTTCTTTTAATCCTATTTTATTTTTTAAATCAAAATTTATTTTATTAATTAATTCGTTTCTTCTTAAGTTTTCTTGTGAGTCAATAATTCTTAAACTTACCCTGGCTTCATTATCTTCAATGGATAAATATGGATCAATTATTTCGGTTTTGATACTTTCTGGAATTTTAGAATACAAAACTCCCATCTCAAGAGTGCCAAGAGGCTTATTATTATTGAGCTGTGTTGCAACTTCAATAATTGATGAAAAAGATAGAACTTTGCCCACTTGTGGAAGATTGTCTAAATAATTGTGAACTGAAGCTATTTTATCGATTTTATCTTTAGTAAACCAATATTTTTCATCATTCTCATCTTCATCATCACCCCAATCTTCAAACTCATCATCCTCTGCTGTTGTTTCTTTATTTTCAGTTACAGGAAACTTTAAGATAACTTCAAGTGGGGTAGTGCCACCCAATTCTTCATCAATAAGTTTCATTCCCTTATAAATCTCAGTATTTTTATTAAAGTAATTAATGAAGCTATTTTCTACTTCAAGTTTACTAATTCCAACTACACTTAAAATAACAATAATTCCAGTTACTCCAAAAATTGTAGTTTTGTTATTCAAAGAAAGTAGACCTAAAAAACTTGTGATACTAGAGTCTTGTTCTTTTATAAGTTCCATATTTTTTGTTGGAGCAAAATTTAAAAGAGTTGGAAGAAGAGTAAAAGTAATAACAAATGATGTGATTAAGCCAAAAGTCATCATCCAACCAAAATCTATAATTGGTTTAATTCCACTAAAAATTAAAGATAAAAAAGCAAATACAGTTGTAAAGACTGTATATAAAATAGGCCAAAACATTTTATTTGTAGTAAGGGATATAATTTCAAAATTATTTTTAGCAGGAAAATCTTTTTTTAATTGAAGAAAACGAGTGCTCATATGAATATTCATTGCCATTGTTAATATGAGCATTAATGCAATAAAGTTAGAAGAGATAACTGTTACCTTCCAACCAAGAATTCCAAGCAAACCCATCATAATTACAACTGAAAATAAGCAACTACTAATTGGAACAATGACCCAAATTAATTTTCTAAAAACAAACCATAAAGTTGCAATAATGAATAAAAGAACCCCTAAACCAAAAACTATAATGTCACTTTTAATAAATGTCATCATGTCATCAGCTATCATTGGAATTCCTCCAAGATAGATTTTACCTACATCTCCATAACTTTTGATAACTTGTCTTATCTCTAATATATTTTCATGATTTTGTTTTTTTATTTTATCTTTGTGAGACTCTATTTCTGATTTTGATAAATTTTCAATATTTTCTAATTTTATATTCTCTTTAATATTAACAATAATTCCACTCGTATTTCCATTTTCACTAATTACAAAATTTCTAAAAACTGGACTATTTAGAATTTCTTTAAATCCGCGATTTTTATCAACCCCTTCATCTTTTAAAGTTTTAAAGCTTTCCAATCTTTCTTGTAACGGTGCGTCTGAATTGCTTAAAAGAGGTACATCTAAAAGTGTAATTACACTGTGAACCCAATTTAGACTTTGAATTTTGTATTTTAAACTTAAAAGATTGTTAATAGAGTTATCAGTAACCATCCCCTCATTTGGAGTATAGGTTAGAATTAAAAAATCTTTTGAGCCATATCTCTCTGTTACTTCTTTTAAATAGGCTAAATCAGGGTCACCCTCTATCAATAGTGTTTCTGAAGATGCATCTAACCTGAAATCCTTCGAATAATAGCCAAAGCTTAATATCGCAATAACAAGTAAAATAAATACTATTTTAGGGTTTTTCAGAACTCTATTTTGATACAATTGAGCAAACATCAGCTCTTTTATATTGGAATTTAATTAATTTGAGTATCTTTAAATTTAGTAAATCTCTCTTCAAACTCAAGAGTTACATTACCTATTGGGCCGTGTCGTTGTTTCCCAATTATAATTTGAGCTAAGTGAGCAACTTCATTCATTTTTGCTTGCCATTCTGCATGTTCAACCGTTGCTTCTCTTGGTTCTTTTCTTTGTAAATAATATCCTTCTCTATAAACAAACATAACAACATCCGCATCTTGTTCTATCGAACCAGATTCTCTTAAATCAGACAATTGAGGTTTGTGGTCATCTCTTTGTTCAACTTGTCTTGAAAGCTGTGATAGAGCTACAACTGGCACTCCAAGTTCTTTAGCAATTGCTTTTAGTCCTTGGGTAATTTGCGAGATCTCTTGAACTCTACCATCTTTATTAAATGTTGTTCCCCTCATTAATTGAATATAATCAACCACAATCATATCTAGACCAAACAATCTTTTAATTCGTCTAGCTCTGTTACTCATTGCAGCAATACTAATTGCAGGTGTTTCATCAATATACAATGGAAGTTCAGCTATATTTTTTGAAGTTTCTAAAAATTTGTCAAATTGTTCGTCTGAAATTCTTCCTCTTCTTATATCGTTTGAGCTTATTCTTGCTTGTTCTGAAATAATTCTCGTAGATAATTGTTCTGAAGACATCTCCAATGAAAAGAAGGCAATTGATGATTTTTTTCCACTGTCTTGTAATTTTTGTGCAGCATTAAAAGCAATGTTTGTTGCAAGAGATGTTTTACCCATTGAAGGACGTCCAGCAATAATAATTAAATCTGATTGGTGAAGACCACCAAGTTTATCATCTAAATCTCTAAGTCCTGTTGGAACACCAACAATACCTTCCTCATTTTTATATGCAGCAGATGCCATTTCTATGGTTTGTTTCATAGCTTCATCAAATTTAACTAATGAAGAATTAAAAGAACCTTTTTCTGCTAAATCAAAAAGTAGTCTTTCTGAATTTTCAATAATAGTTTGACCATTAGTATCTAGCTCATTTAATTTTGCACTATCAATAGTTTGCTCTGAAATTTTGATTAATTCGCGTCTAACAAACATATCATAGATTATTTTTGAGTATTCAACAGCTTGGCGTACTGATGTGGAAAATTTTGTAATCTTGACTAGGTATTCAGGAACATTTAAATCATCTTTTTCATCTTCAAAATAATTTTTAAGTGTAATTGGATTTGCAAGCATTCCTTTGTAAACTAAACTTTCAATAGCTTCAAAAATTTTTTGATGCATTGGATCGTAAAAATTTATACTGGAAATTATTGTGCTAATTTCATCAAATATATCATTACTAACTAGTATGGAACCGATAACAGCTTGTTCTGCTTCAATATTATTAGGTAATTCTTTAAACTGATCTTTAACGATACTTAGATTGTTTTCCATAAATAGTAATTTACAGAATTAATATTTAAATAAAATTAATAATAAAGGCTGGGGAAAAGAATGTATAATTATTGTATCGTATCAGCTGAAGTAACGTTAACTGTAATTTCAGCGTCAACTTCAGAGTGTAAAGAAATTTTTACTTTAAATTTTCCAAGAGACTTAATCTCTTCAACTGGCTGTATCATTGAAGGCTTGATACCAATTTTATTTTCTTCTTGAATTAATTTTGCAATTTCAGTTGGTTTAACAGAACCATATAATTCGTTGTTTTCAGTGCTTAGTTTTTTAACACCATACTCTTTGCCATTAATTTGTTCTGAAATTTGTGCAGCTTCCTTTTTCTTTTCGCTATCTTTTTTTGATAAATCTGATTTTATTTTTTCAACTTCTAAAATATTTTCTTTTGAAGCGTATAGTGCTTTTTTGTTAGCAATTAAAAAATTTCTTGCATAACCTCTTTTAACCTCTATCACTTCGCCAATAGAACCAACTCTTTTTACGTTTTCTAGTAAAATTACTTTCATATTATATTAAAGCTAAATTTCTAGCTCTTTTAATAGATAGAGATAACTCTCTTTGCTTTTTTTGTGAAACATTTGTAATTCTTGATGGTAAAATTTTTCCATTTTCAGACATATATTTTTTTAAAAGTCTTACATTCTTATAATCTACTGCAGGAGCACCTTTTCCTGAAAGTGGGCAAGTTTTTTTGAATTTATACTTATTTGGTTGAAAAATACTTAATTTAGCAAAATTACTTTGTTTACCTTTTTTGTTTCCACTTTGTCTTTTAGGCATAATTAGTTTTTATAACTTTCTTTTTTTTCATCATCATCTCTCTTAGCAAAGTAATTAGCTTCAAGATCAAATTTCTTAACTCTAACTGTTAAGTATCTTAATAATTTTTTATCTATAGCTTCATTTTTTTCTAACTCATCAATTACATTACCTTTACCTTTTATTTTAAAGTGGATGTAGCTACCTTTTTTATTTTTTTTAATTAAGTAAGATAAGTTTAGTAAACCCCAATTTTCAGTTTTAACAATTTCACCTTCATTTTTTTCAACAATTTTAGAATATTTTTCAGTTAATTGCTTAATTTCACTTGGTGAAGTGTCTTGTCTAGCTATGATAGTATGTTCGTATAAATTCATTTAAGTTCTTTAATAAAAAGTGAGGATATACTATTATAAATGTTCAATTACAATAGTTAAAAAGGCAAAATTAATAGTTATTTTTATATGTTTTCAGTAATTTTTCCAGGTCAAGGTTCACAAATGGTTGGTATGGGAAAAGAATTCTATGACAAGTTTGATCTGGTTAAAAATCTCTTTAAAGAAGCTGATGATATACTAAATTTTTCAATATCTAAGCTTATTTTGGAAGGTCCAAAAGAGGAATTAGACCTAACTGCAAATACTCAGCCAGCAATATTTCTAATTAGCTATTCAATTTATAAAGTAATTAATAATGAATTTAATATTGATTTGAGCAAAGCCAAATATTTTGCAGGACACTCATTGGGCGAATATTCTGCTTTATCTTGTGCAGGTTACTTAAATTTTTCAGATACCTTAAAAATTTTAAGAATAAGAGGTGATGCTATGCAAAACTCAGTTCCTAAAGGCGAGGGTGGCATGGTTGCAGTATTAGGTTCAACCGTAGAAATAGTTGAAAAAATTTTAAAAAATAATGAAAAAAGTTTAAGTGTTGAAATTGCAAATGATAATTCTGAAGGTCAGATTGTACTAAGTGGTAAAATAAACGATATAGATAAATTAATTTTAATTTTAAAAGAAAATTCAATTAAAAATATAAAGTTACCAGTAAGTGCGCCTTTTCACTGTAGTTTAATGAATAAAGCAACAAATATAATGAGTGATGAATTAAATAAAATAAATTTTATAGAAGGTGAGAATAAATTAATTTCAAATGTTACTGCTAATGAAATATCAAATACCAATGAGCTTAAGGATCTATTGGTAAAACAAATTGAAAATAGAGTGAGATGGAGAGAAAGTGTAATTAATATGATTGGTAGTGGTGTAAATCATTTTATTGAAATTGGTCCAGGTAAAGTTTTATCAGGTTTGGTTAAAAGAATTAGCAAAGAAGTAAAAATAGATACTATTAACAATCAAACAGATATCGAGGGTTTACAAATATGAGTAGTTTAGAAAATAAAAATATTATTGTAACTGGTGCATCAGGTGGAATAGGCAATGCTATAATTAAAAAACTAAATGAAGCAGGAGCAAATATTTTAGCCTCAGGGACTAAAATTGAAAAACTAGAAGAATTAAAAAAAAATTTTGAAGGCATCAAAATATTAAAATTTGATATATCTCAAAGTGATAAAATCGAAGAATTTATTGAAAATGCTACAGGTGAATTAGGTGGAAGTTTAGATGGTTTAATTAATAATGCTGGAATAACCCAAGATAATCTTGCAATTCGAATGACCTTGGATGAGTGGCAAAAAGTTATAAATGTCAATTTAACCTCAACTTTCTTAATGAGTAAATTTGCAATTAAAAAAATGCTTAAAAATAAATCTGGAAAAATTGTCAATATTACATCAGTTGTTGGTCATACTGGTAATTTGGGACAAGCTAATTACACAGCTTCAAAAGCTGGAATAGTTGCTATGTCAAAAAGTTTGGCAACAGAATACGCAAAGAAAAATATTAATATAAATTGTATTTCGCCAGGATTTATTAAAACAGCAATGACAGATAAAATCGATGATAAATTCAAAGAAGTTATTATATCAAAAATACCATCAGCGCGCCTTGGTGAGCCAGATGATATTGCAAATGCTGTATTTTTTTTAAGTTCAGATCTGTCTAACTACATAAATGGTGAAACATTGCATGTTAATGGGGGCATGTATATGGCTTGACAAAATAGCTTTTTAAACTATTAAGAATTTATAACTAAAAAGGATCAATATGTCAGAAGACGTTTCAAGCAAAGTAAAAAAAATTGTAGCAGATCACTTAGGTATCGACGAAGCAAAAGTAACTGAGGAGTCTAGTTTTATAGATGATCTAGGTGCTGACAGCTTGGATACTGTTGAATTAGTGATGGCTTTTGAAGAAGAATTTGGATCTGAAATTTCAGATAGTGAAGCTGAGAAAATTTTAACTGTTGGTGATGCAGTTAAGTTTATCGAAGGAAAAGCGAACTAATAGTTTAAATGCCCTCAGAAAATGATGGCGTAATGATTGTTTTATCCTCTCCTTCTGGGGCGGGTAAAACCACATTAGTTAAAATGTTATCCGAAATGGATAACTATGAAACCTCTATTTCACACACAACTCGTCAACCAAGACCCAATGAAGTAAATGACAAAGACTATTATTTTGTTAATGAAAATGATTTTAATAGGTTAATTAAAAATGAGGAATTTCTTGAATATGCAAAAGTATTTAGTAATTTTTATGGAACAACTAGAACACCTGTAATTGACAAATTAAATAAAGGTAAAAATGTTTTATTTGATATCGATTGGCAAGGTGCAGATCAGATTAAAAACAAAAAGTTAGATTACAAACTCATAACATTTTTCATTTTGCCTCCAAGTAAAGAAGTCTTATTTGAAAGATTATCAAATAGAGATATGAAAGATAAATTAATTGCTGAAGAAAGAATGAAGCAATTTGGAAGAGATGTATTGCATTGGATAAATTATGATTATGTTGTGATTAATGATGAATTAAAAAGTTGTTATTCTAAAATTACTAATTTAATTAATGCTGAAATTTCTGATGGGTCTAAAGATTATGATTTGGAATATATTCGAAATCATGTAGAAAAATTAACTTCTTAATTTTTCATATTCAATTGTTAATTTATAATAAGTATCAAAATCTAAATTTTGAGGCCTTAAATTTAAATCTAAATTAAATTTATTAAGTAGATCATTATTTCCATTAAATATTTGGTTAAATGGTTTTTTTAACATCTTTCTTCTATGACTAAAAAATACTCTGGTAATTTTTTCTAAATTTAACGGATCTTTAATATCAGCAAAGTTTTTTTTAGGAGTAAAGTGAATTAAAGTGCTTTGTATTTTGGGTCTTGGTGAAAAACTTTCAGGTGCAATATCACAAATTTTATTTATGTTTAGTCTCCAATTCGCTAAAATCGATAATCTTCCGTAAGCAGATGTATTAAATTGAGCTATAATTCTGTCTGCCACTTCTTTTTGAAACATTAAAATAAGGTCAGAAAACCAATAATTTTTCTTTAAATTTACAATCCATGTACTTAAAATTTCTGTTGAAATATTGTAGGGCAAATTTCCAAATACCACGATTTTATTTTTTGAAAGTGAGCTTGTATCAAATTTAAGAATATCCTCGTTAAAAATTATAACCCTTTCATCAATTATTTCTTTTAAAGATTCTGCTAAAAAATTATCTTTTTCTACAAGATACATTTTGCTTGGATTATTTTTTAAAATTTCTTTGGTTAAGTTTCCGGTACCAGGTCCAACTTCTAAAATTTCATTATCAGTAATTGAAACAGTGTTAACTATCTTGCTGATTATATCACTATCTATTAAAAAATTTTGACCTAAACTTTTTTTTGCTCTAATCACTTAAAAATCTAAAAATTTTATTGAGTTATGTAAGCTTAAATGATTAGATTTATTTTTACCAAGCATAGATTCATTAGGGCCATGATCAGGGGAAACCCTAATAAATGGAAGACCTATAGTTATATTTATTGCCTCATATTCAAATAGTGTTTTAATAGGAGCAAGTACCTGATCATGATACATTCCAATTATTAGATCAAATTTTTTTCTATTATTTTTTAAAAAAATAGTATCTGCCGCCAAAGGACCCTGAATATCATATTTAAGTTTTTTCAATTTTTTAATTGTAGGATAAATAATATTTTTATCCTCATTAAAACTATCAATACTCTCACAGTGTGGATTAAGTCCTGTGACACCAATTTTAATTTTTTTATTAAATTTTATTTTCCAAAATTTATCTACAAGTCGTACTTTTTTAATTAATTCTAATTTGTTAATTCTTTTAGAAACATATTTAATTGGAAGGTGAGTGGTCAAAGGACAAACAGAGAGCTTTTTATTATAAATTATCATTGCAAAATCTTTAGTGTTAGTTTTTTTTGCTAAAAATTCTGTAATTCCGTTGAATTTGTTTTTCAAAAAAGTTTTCTTAGAGATTGGTCCGTTAATAAATTTGTTGCTAATATTGTTTTTGATTAATCTTAAAGCTATTTGAAAGCAAGAAGAAATATATTCATTTGATCTAGGGGTAATCTTTTCAAATGCTTTGGTTTGTTTAAAGTCTACATTTATTAAATTTATTTTCTTTAAATTATTTTTCTTTTTAATTACATCGTTTTCATTAATAAGATTTAAACTAATTTTTTTTCTTAAAACACTAGCCTGTTTGATAATTAGCTTTTCTGATGCAATTAAAATAATAGGAGATTTAATTTTTTTTTTTATAACTTTAAAAAAAATTTCAAAAAAAACACTATTAGGTTCTCCAGCAACAATTATTATTGGTTTATAATTCATCAATTTGTAAATTTTTTTTAATCTTATTAAAATAAATTTTTGAATATTGATTTAATTGATTATTTTTTTCAAAATTGGTTATTTTTATTAATTCTTCCTCAACATTAACTTCAATTTGAGTATTTCTAATATCATTAATTTGTAAAATTAAAAAACCACCTGATACATTAATTGGTTTTGTAAAATCATTAATCTTTAAATTTTTTATTGCATCTTTTATTTTCCTATTAAGAGAATTTTCATTGATCCAATCTAATTTACCTCCAAAATTTGAAGTTGTAGAAACACTGTATTTAAGAGCTGCAAAATCAAAACCACTATTATTTATTACATCGCTGATTTCTGAAAATTTATTGTCTAGGTCATTTAGATTTGAAACCTCAAAAGAAATCTCAGACAATAAATATGATTTTGAAAATTTATTATCTTTATTTATTTTTGCTTTTAAATTTTTTTCATTGATTTTAACTTTTGAAGAAAACTTAATTAAGATTAACTCATTCCAAAGAGCTTCAATTTCTAATTTATTTTTTACATTTTCAATATCAACGTTATTAAGAATTAAATATTCTTTAAAGTCATCTAAATTTGCCAAACCTATTCTTGAGTAGACATTTTGTAAAATTTTATTCAAGAATTCTTCAGGTAATTGTGGATTTTTAAAAGTTTTTTCAATTTCGATCTTTTTTATTCTTTCATTCACAATTGATCTTTTTGAAAGTTCAATAACATCTTTTTTATTGGAATTTTTTAAGCTTGGGTTTAATGCAATTAAGTATTTATATTCACTATTTACATCTAAACTTGTAATTATTTGATTTTCAATTTTCACTAATATCTTATTTTCTATCCCAAACGAACTAGAGCTATTAATAAAAAAAATAGTCGTCAAATATATTAGAATTAACTTTTTTAACATTTATTTAACTATTTCTTTATTCCAGTTTCATAGGTTGCTAATGGAAATAATGTTATTGAAAAAAATAAATCTTGGGTGGGTTTCAGGTCATTATCTTGGTAAAAGCTTTTTTTAAATTTTAAGGCAGCTGTTAAACAATCGTTTCTATACTCATAACTAAGATCATAATATTCTGTTAAATTAATTTCTTTATTTCTTCTTGTAGAAAATTTTAAAGAAGTATTATCATTAATCATATATTCTGTATTATTTGAAAGCACATGTGTTGATCCAATTTCATGTCTTTTTTCAATATAGTTGAAAGATGTAACAAAATTATTAATTGAAAATTCAGTTGAAATTGAGTTTGAATTTATAGTCTTCAAATCATTATCCAATGAAAAATCATAAACTAAATCCAAATTATTAAATAATCTATTATTAATAGACCCAAATATGTCTGAATTTTTCTTGTTAATTGTAGAGCTTATTGGAATATCATTTTCAAATTGATCTCTTACAACAGTTGCTAATTTAACCTCAAAATATTTATCTTTGGCATCTTCAGTCAGATCATTTTCTTGTAGATCAAATTTATAATCTAAACCAAATGTAAGAGATCTTCCGGCTTCAAAAACATTTGAGATTCCCAGTCTATTTATATCATACACATTGTTTGCAGTAATATTAGCTGCTGTGTCTCTATAGTTGTCCATATTATTTCCTGGATTAATTCTTAAAGAAATTTTTGGTGTAAGAGTTTGTCTATTCATATTAGTTGATTTTAATAAAGGGATAGCAGAGTCAATTTTTAAAATACTCATTCCGTCTATTTGTATGTTGGATGAATATATAGAGTCATTTTTTCCTGCTGAATTTAAATTCTTTAAATATAAGTCAAAGTTATTTTTAAATCCTAATTTTGATATAAAGTCATTTGAATTGTAAATAAGGTCATTAACAACAGTAGTTCTTACATTATTTGTGTTTGAAAGTTTATTTACTCCTGATGAATAAAAATTTAAATATCCATTAATTGTATTATCAGCAATCATTGAAGTTATATTTTTTGAAAAATCATAATAAGGTAAAGTGTATTGATACCTATCACTGTGTTTTACTCCTAAGTTTTCATAAACTTCTATACCTGTTGATAAATTTTGATTTTCTTTTTCAAGATAAAGTTTAACATTCGAGTTCAATGTTGTTTGGCTTTCTGGTAATAACGGTGTGTCGAATAAATTGTTTTCAAAAACTTTTAAATACGTGTCGTTTGTAACTCTTTCAATATTGGCTTCAAATCTACTTTCTATAAAATTAGGAATGTTTAATTTACTATTATAATTAAGAAATAAATGATTAATATTTTTAGTTTTACTATTAGTTGATGATTTATAATCTCTTAAAAAAGCAAAATCAGCAATGAGTGATGAGTTTTTCTCTTTTTTTCTAAACTCAGTTTGCAAGATATATTTTTCTTTCTCAAATTTTGAAAATTTTTCAAATAATGTTGGTTTAAAAGTTAAATCTTTATTAGGCCCAAGAGTTTTAAAATAAGGGATGTTAATTGACGAGCCTAGAGTTTTTGAATTATTCAATCTAGGTTGTAAAAAACCACTTCTTCTTTTTACAGATGAGTCTGGATGAAAAAATTTTGGAAAATATAAAATAGGAGTATCATATATTTTTATTACTGCATTTTTATAAATCATATCTTTTTTGATTTTGTCGTGTGTTATTTTTTCGGCTTTTATACTCCAAGGAGGACAATCATCATTAAGTTTACAGCTAGTGAAAATTGCATTATTTACAATGGTCTTATTTTGATCACTTGATGAGGTTGAGCCATAAATTCTAGGATCATTACTTTGATCTCCAAACACATCTTTATGGATATTAATCTTAGTTTCTTTTGCTATATAACTTTTATTCTTAAAATTAAAAAAACCTTCTGAAAAAAAATATTTATCTATTTTGCTTCCCTCAACTTTTGCCAAAACTTCAATCTCTTTGGCTTTTAATAGTTCTTTGGTTATATCATATGAGAATTTATCTAGTTTATAAATATTTCCATTGTCATCTTCTATAGATGTTTTTTTTTCTGAAAATATGTTTTCATTATTTCTAAAATAAGAGATGTCACTTGAATTAAATTTATATTTTTTTTGAATTAAAGCTTTAGTTTCGCCTTTTGTAAAAATTTTTTCTACATTTACTAAGTAGGATATTTCTTCTGCATAAATTTTTGTATCTTTCTCATAATCATTGATTTCAGCATTCTGTTTTGCTTTAAAAAAATTACGGCTTTTGTCATATTCTAAATTATCTGCTTTTATATCTTTATTTTCATCAACAACTTTTGAATTTCCAATTGTAAATATTTTTTCGTCGTTTTTAAAATAAATTATTTTATCAGCAATAATTATAACATTTTTAATATTATCTACATATTTTACATTGCCAGTTATTTCCAAAATATTTTTAAGTTTATTGTAAAAAAAATTTTCACCTGTAATAGTGCTACCATCATCTGAAATAGCTGTTCCCCCATTGGTGCCATTAATTTTATTTCCATTTTCTAAAATCTCTATTTCAGTAACGTTTAATGTAAATGCTTCATTTGCATTTGAGGTACTTAAGGAAAAGATAATCCAAATTAGGAAGAGGAATGAATTAAAAAATTTATTTTTCATTTATATTTAATAACATTATTAGATTTACTAAACTTAAAAATATAATGGGTGTCCATACCGATACCATTAATGGTAGTTTTTCAGTTGAACCCATTACGTTAAAAAAGTTGTTTATATAATAAATTATTACCGAAAATAATAGACCAATAATTATCTTAATGACTTTGCTGTTAGTTTTTTTAGTATTTAGCATGATAACTGAAGATAGAACTGTCATTATGACTAAAATTAAAGGATATGTTGCAACTTTATAAATTTGCATATCAACATCTACAGTAGAATAATTTAATGATTTATAATTTTGTCTTAAATCAATAAGTTTTAGGAGTGAAAGTGATGATAAATTTGAAAACAAACTTTCAATTTTTTTTTGATTAAAATTTGATTTAAATTTTATCAAATCTTTTTTTTTACTTATATTTTCTTCAAAAATTGTTACATCATAAATTAACCATTCATTATCTCTTATATCTATCTTGTCACTTTTGAGACTTTTGATTAAATTAAATTCATCATCAAAAGTTGTTATAAAAGTATTAGTTAAAAAATTGTTATCAATTTTAGATGAATTTATAATGCTAGTCTTATTGTCGACAACATCTTTCATCCATAATCCATTTTTATTTATGACTGCCAAATAAAGTTTATCATCAGAAAATTGATTCTTAATTTGCAAGTAATAATGCTGTAAATTGGATGAAAGAGAATAAAATGTAGTTACAGTCAAAATGCCAATAACAAAACTAACAAAACCCAAGATGTAAATTATTTTAATATTTTTTAAGCCTGAATATTTAAAGATATTTATTTCATCATTATTAAATAACTTAAGAAAAAAAAATTGAGTTGCTATCAAAAATATAAAAGGAAACATTTCAAAAATAATAGATGGTGAGCTCATAATAGATAGATAAATTGGATAAAGTGAATGCACTTCTTTATTACTAAAAAACTCAATTTCTTTTAAAATGTTTAGAATAAATACAAGGCACAACATTATAAAAAAGACGTTAAGAAACGACTTTATAAACCCATTTATTAAAAATTTTGTATATGTTTTCATTTTGTAATTCTGGAAAATAATTTTAATTTATGAATAAAAATTATGTAAAAAAATAAAGTTAGAAAAATGGGAAGAATTAAAATTAAAATATTTTTGTTTAAATTATTTGAAATATATCCAAGTGAACTCTCAGATAGTATTATCAGCCCAAGTCCAAGTAAAAAAATAGAATATTTGTATTTATTATATTTAAGATTTTCTTTTGAGGTTAATATAAATAATAGAGAAATTAATATTAAAACTGGTAAATAAAATGGATTTATCAATCTTTTAAATATTGTTTTATAAATATTTCTAGGATTATTTTTATTGCAATTAATTACATTGTAATCTTTTTTTTCAAAAATAGATTTTATACATCTTATCAAAGAAATTGTTGATTGTTCTTGTATCTTTTTGTGAGTAACAAGATGCGAGTCCATATTTCCTAATCCAAAATCTGATCTAGAAAAGTCGAAATTTGTAATATTGTTATTATTTTGATTTAAAGTTTGGCCGTCGTAAAGAACAAGAATTTTTTTATTTCCTTTTAATTCAAAAACTCCTTTTTTAGCAAATGTGATTTGAAATCCTTTTTCATAGTTATTTTTTTTGATATAAATATTTTTAAGTTCCCCATTTTCATTTTTATCTTCAGCAAATATAGTAAGTCCTTTGACTGTATCGTTAAACTTTTTTGGTTTAATTAATCCTTCGAAATAATCTACATTGGAACTTCTTAATTCGGATCTTGCCATTTCTTGAGATTTTGGAACAATGAGTGACATTAGTAGAATTTGTATCAACATAATCAGAATCGAAATCCAGAAAAAAAAATTTACTATGCTTATTTTGCTAACGCCGTGATTCCAAAAAATGATTAATTCATTGTTTGCCTCGTATTTGATAAATGTATAAGAAAAACTTATAAAAAGCGCAAAAGGGAGAATCCTACTAATAATTTTTGGGAAATTTAGTAGTGTATAATTGAAATAAACATTATAGTTTCTGCCATCTTCAATCATAATATCTAAAAAATTTACTGCTTGAAAAACCCAAATAATTAAACTTATGCCCAACAATGCTAAAAAGAAAAAAGTTAAACAGTCTAATAATAATTTTCTAAAAATAATTTTTTTCATTGAAATATGTAAATTTTGACAATATATAGCATTCTACTCGTTAGGATTGTATTTAAAATTTATGACTGTTCAAATTAATTATAAAAGCGGTAATTCGAAAAAAATTTCGTCAAATCTTGTCTTATTTGTGGATGAAAAATTCAATATTAGTGGTTTAAAAAAATATATCTCAAATTCTGAATTATCATATATCTCAGACCTATTAAAAAATAGTGATTTAAAAAAAAGTTTACTTGTTTTCGAAATTAATTCGAAAAAAACAATATTTTTAGTTTCAATTAAGAAAGACATTAATACTTCTGATATAGAAAATTTAGGTGCTAAATTTCATGGCTATATAAAATATGATAAGAAAAATAATTATTTTGTAAACTCAGATACCATCAATAGTAAGATTAAAAACTTTGTAGGATATTTTTTGCATGGAATAAAATTAAAATCTTATGAATTTAATATATATAAATCAAAAAAAGATAAAAAATTTGTCTCTATAAATATAATTGGAAGTAAAAATAAGATATCTTCACAGGATCAATTAAGATTTAAAGCTTTGGAAGAAGGAACTTTTTTTGCAAGAGATCTTGTTTCTGAGCCAGGTAATATTTTACATCCTGATGAATATGCAAAAAGAATTAATTCACTTAAAAAATTTGGATTAAAAATTAGTATATACGATGAAAAAAAACTAAAAAAACTTGGAATGAACGCTTTGCTTGGAGTTGGACAAGGCAGTATTAGGGGTTCATATCTTGTTACAATGGAATGGAATGGAGCAAAAAATAATTCTAAACCTTTAGCTTTTGTTGGAAAAGGTGTTTGTTTTGATACGGGTGGTATTTCATTAAAACCTGCAAAATTTATGGAAGATATGACTTATGATATGGCAGGTTCTGCTACAGTAGTTGGTTTGATGAAAAACTTAGCTGTTAGAAAAGCAAAGATAAATGCTGTTGGCGTCGTAGGTCTTGTAGAAAATATGCCAGGGGGGAATGCTCAAAGACCTGGCGATATTGTTAAATCATATAGTGGTAAAACAATTGAAATATTAAACACTGATGCAGAAGGTAGATTGGTTTTAGCGGATGCTCTTACATTCACAGAAAAAAAATTTATGCCAAGATTTATGGTTGATTTAGCAACTCTTACAGGTGCAATCATAGTTTCTCTCGGATCTGAATATGCTGGTCTTTTTTCTAATGATGATAAATTATCTAATCAATTATTAAATGCTGGAGATAAAGTTGATGAAAAATTATGGAGAATGCCACTACATAAAAACTTTGATAAATTAATAGACTCTAAAAATGCTGATATGCAAAATATTAATTATGTTGGTGGTGCTGGATCAACTACAGCTGCACAATTTTTACAAAGATTTGTATTAAACAAAACACCTTGGGCACACCTAGATATAGCTGGTATGGCTTTTTCAAAATATGGTGGAGCACTTAATTCAGGTGGTGCAACAGGTTACGGTGTAAGATTATTAAACAAACTAATAGAGGATGACTATGAGTAATACAGAACAAACATTATCAATTGTTAAGCCAGACGCAGTTGAAAGAAATTTAGATAATGAAATAAAGGAAATGTTTAAAAATAAAGGATTTTCAATTGTAAAAGAAAAAAAAATCCAAATTGAAAAATCAGAGGCAGAAAAATTTTATAAGGTTCATGAGACAAAACCATTTTATAATGATCTTTGTGCTTATCTGTCCTCTGGACCAATTGTAGTTATGATTCTTGAAAAAGAAAACGCAGTATTAGGCAATAGAGAATTGATGGGTGCTACCAACCCAAATGATGCAGAAGAAGGCACTATAAGAAAAAAATATGGAATTTCTATTGATAAAAATTCTGTACATGGATCAGATAGTGTTGAAAACGCAAAAATTGAAATAGACTTTTTCTTTAAAGATTAAGCAGTTTAATAATAGCTTCTGGATAGAGTTTATGCTCTTGGACTAAAATCTTTTTTGCTAAGGTTTCAGGGGTATCTAACTTATTAATTCTAACTTTCTTTTGATCAATGATTTTACCAGAATCAAGTTTAGAATTTACAAGGTGAACTGTACATCCTGAATATTTATCTTTATTTTTAATTGCCTTTACATGAGTATTTAATCCTTTGTATTTTGGAAGAAGAGAAGGGTGAATATTTAGAATTTTTCCATTAAAATTTTTAATAAATTCTTTTGATAAAATTTTCATAAAACCAGCAAGACAAATTAAATTTATATTATCTTTTTTTAATTCGTTGATAACTTTTTTTTCAGATATAGTGCTGTTAAAATTAAATACTTTTTTTTTAATTTTATTAATCTTGGCATATTTCAAACCTTTTGATTTAGGGTTGTTAGAAATAATCATCCCAATGGTTATTGGTGATTTTTTAAGTTTTGAAAATTTGATAAGTGATTTTAAATTACTACCTGTTCCAGATATAAAAATTGCTGTATTTATTTTATTAAATCCAGTTAACAGAGCCATTAAGTTTTACTTTTTCTTTAAAGTTTTTAGAGATTTTTCCTATGACATATGGTTTAAAATTATTTGTAAAATATCTTTTAATTTTATTTAATTTTTTTGGGTTAATAATTAAACAAAAACCAACACCGCAATTGAAAGTTTTAAGCATTTCTTTGTCTGATATACCTTTTTTATGAAGCCATTTAAAAATTTTAGATGCTTTTATTTGTTCTAAATTTATTTCAGCTGTTAAATTATCTGGAATAACTCTTTTAATATTATCAGCTAAACCACCTCCAGTAATGTTTGCACATCCATTAATTAAATCTTTGTCTATTAATTTTAAAACTTCACTTACATAAATTTTAGTTGGTCTAATTAACTCTTTTTTTAAAAAGTTGTTTTTTTTTATATCTATTTTTTTTTGTTTAAGAAGATAGCGTACTAGAGAATATCCATTTGAATGAAGACCGCTTGAGGGAATAGCTAAAATTAAATCATTATTTTTAATTTTATCTTTCCTTAAAATTTTATTTTTACCAACAATGCCAACAGCAAAACCTGCAATATCAAATTTACCTTTTTCATACGTGCCAGGCATCTCAGCTGTTTCTCCACCAACTAGTTCACATTTAGATAACTCACAACCTTTTAAGATACCTTTAATAATTGATTTTAATTTTTTTAAATCAATTTTATTTATTGATATATAATCCAAAAATAATAGAGGCTTAGCACCCTGAACAATTAAATCATTCACACTCATTGCAACTAAATCTATTCCAATAGTGTCATACTTATTAAGAGTATTAGCAATTTCCACTTTAGTGCCAACACCATCGGTGCAAGCAACAATTTTAGGTTGTTTTATTTGATTTGGTATTTCTGATATAGATCCAAAACCTCCAATATTTGAAAACTTTTTTTTGCCTCTTTTTTTTGATGAAACAGATGAAATGAAATTAACAAATTGATCAGCAGCATTTATGTTAACTCCACTTTTTTTATAGGTTATTGATTTATTATTCATTAATATGTTTTATGAGATTAAATATTAAACTTTTTAATTACAGAAGATTATATATTCATTTTTGCTTTCTTGCTTTGCTAAATATTTTTTTTTCCACAGAAAATATTCAAGCAAAGACTTTTTCAATCAATGATATAGAGATATCTGCTCCTTTTGAGATTAATTTTGATAAAAACAACATAATTGATGAAGGTTTTCTACAAGCATTTGACAGGTTAGTTTTATCCACTGTTCAAACTAAAGACCAAAATAAGCTTAATAAAGTATCTCTTGGTTTGATCAAAGGTATGATTGAAACTTTTTCTATTAAAGAGGAAAAATTTATTGATGAAGTATATTATTTATCCTTAAATGTATCCTTTAATAAAAAAAAAGTATTAAATTTGATGGAGAGAAAAAATATTTTTCCATCACTCCCTGTTAAAAAAAATATTTTTTTTTTACCAATTATCGTAGATAACAATAAAGATGAAATCTCAATTTTTTCAGAAAATTATATCTTTAATAATTGGAATTCTAACAATCAAAAGTATCATTTATTAAGATATATTTTACCCACTGAAGATCTAGAAGATTTTAATTTAATAAAAAAAAATTCAAAATATTTAGAAAGTTATAACTTTAATGAAATTATTAAGAAATATAATTTAGATGAATATATTATATCAATCATCTTTAAAGAAAATAATCTAGTTAAAGTTTTAAATAAGATAAATTTTAATCAAGAAGAGGATATCAAAAATATCAAGTTTTCAAAATCTTGATATAGATAATAATCAAGAAGCAGATGAATTAGTTAAAAATTTAAAAACTATTTATGAAAATTATTGGAAGAGTAAGAATGAAATTAATACATCGGTAAAGATATCTTTAACTATCTCAGTGAATAACAATAATACAGAGATTAAAAAATTTGAAGAGATATTAGATAATATGGATATGGTATATGATTTTTATATTTATAAATTAAATAATAAAAATAGTTTTTATAAGATTATATATAATGGGTTGCCTGACCATTTTCTTAAAGTTATGAAAAATAAAAGATATGAATTTGACATTCAAGATCAGATATGGGTCCTTAAGTGAATGATTTAAATCAACTTATATTAGATTTTGATTATGATCAAAATTTTAAAGATCAAGATTTTTATGTTTCAAAAAGTAATGAATTTGCCTTCAAACTATTAAATAGCTGGCCAAAGTGGGAAAAAAATTTTGTAAATTTAATTGGAGAAAGATTTTCAGGTAAAACTCATTTAGTAAATATTTTTTTACATAAGTTTAAAGGAATTAAGATTGAGGCCAATGAGATAAATAATGAATTTTTAAAAAAGATTAAAGTTTTTGAAAATATAATCATTGAAAATTTTAATGATAAAATTGATGAAAATTTATTATTTACTTTATTGAATATTGTTGACCAGGATAATAAATATCTAATTTTATCTTCAAAAAAGCCAATTGTTGATTATTCCTTTAAGTTAAACGATTTAAACTCAAGATCTAAAAATTTTTTATTATGCAATATCGAAAAACCAGAGGATGACCTTATGTTTGCGCTTATATTAAAAAACTTATCAGACCGCCAAATATCTATAGATAAGAAATTAGTAGATTATATCATAAAAAGAATTGATAGATCGTATGGCAAAATTTTTGATTTCATATATAAAATCGACAAAATTAGTTTAAAACAAAAAAAACCAATCGATTTTAAGATTATAAAAGAAGCCTTAGGAGAATAATTGAATAAATATAGAACACATAATTGTAATGAACTTAGAAAAGATGATTTAAATAAGGATATCTCAATATCTGGATGGATTAATAAAAAAAGAGATCATGGCAACCTCTTATTTATTGACCTAAGAGATAATTATGGAATCACACAGTGTATTATTGATAAAGAGAATAAAAACTTTTTAGATCTTGAAAAAACTCAACTTGAAACAGTTATTAAAGTTAATGGAAAAGTTGTTAATCGTTCTAATGACACGGTTAATAAAGATATTGAAACAGGCGAAATTGAAGTTGTTATTAATGAGTTTGAAATATTGGGGACTTGCAAAGAGTTACCAATGCCAGTTTTTAGTGATCAAGAGTATGCTGAAGAAATAAGATTAAAATATAGATTTCTAGATTTAAGAAGAAAAAAAATTCATGAAAATATAATCTTAAGATCTAAAGTGATTTCTTATATTAGGAATGAAATGACAAAACTTGATTTTTTAGAATTTCAAACACCAATCTTGACTTCATCAAGCCCAGAAGGAGCAAGAGATTTTTTAGTTCCAAGTAGACTTAACCCTGGAAAATTTTATGCACTACCACAAGCACCCCAGCAGTTTAAACAATTAATAATGGTTTCTGGTTTTGATAAATATTTTCAAATTGCACCTTGTTTTAGAGATGAAGATGCTAGGGCCGACAGAAGTCCAGGAGAATTTTATCAACTTGATTTAGAAATGTCATTTGTAGAACAAGAAGATGTTTTTAACGTTGTTGAAACTTTAATGGTTAATACTTTTAAAAAATTCTCACATAAAAAACTAATGTACGATAAATTTCCAAAAATTTCATATGCTGATGCAATGTTAAATTATGGAAGTGACAAACCTGATTTAAGAAACCCATTGCTTATAAATGACATTACAGAAATATTTACAAGAGAAGATGTTTCATTTGAGATTTTTAAAAAACTTGTGAAATCTGGTTCAAAAGTTAGATGCATTTCAACTAAAAATACAAAAGATAAACCCAGAAGCTTTTTTGATAATATTGACAAATGGGCTAAAGAACAAGGTGCTTCAGGTTTAGCATATTTTACTTTTGAAAAAGAGGGTCAACTTTCAGCGAAAGGACCCATTGGAAAGTTTTTTTCTAAAGAAGCCTTAGAAGAAATTATGAAAAAAACTAACTCAGAGGTTGGAGATAGTATTTTTATGGCATGTGGAAAACAAAATGATTTAGAGAAAATCACTTCACTTGCTAGAGATAAAATAGCTAAAGATCTTGATTTGATTGATGATGATGTTTTTGCATTTTGTTGGATTGTTGATTATCCAATGTTTGAGAAAGACGAAACTACGAAGAAAATTGAATTTAGTCATAATCCATTTTCAATGCCACAAGGAAATTTAACTGAAGAAAATTTTGAAAAACCTTTAGATATATTGGCTTATCAATATGATATTGTTTGCAATGGTATTGAACTTTCATCAGGTGCGATAAGAAATCATAAACCAGAACTTATGTATAAACTTTTTTCAATTGCAGGCTATGACAAAAAACAAGTAGATGAAAAATTTAGTGGAATGATTAATGCATTAAGCTACGGCGCACCACCTCATGGAGGAATTGCCCCTGGTATTGACAGGATAGTAATGTTGCTAGCTAATGAAAAAAATATAAGAGAAGTAACTATGTTTCCAATGAATCAGAATGCTCAAGATTTAATGATGAAAGCTCCATCTGATGTAAGCGAAGAACAATTAAAAGAGCTTGGTATTAGTATAAAAAATAAAAAATAAATCTATTTTTTTCCCTTTAAATTTATTTTAACATCCGAAAGATCTACTAAATTTTTTTTATAATTATTTCTTACAAAACCTTTGCTCGTTATATCTTTTACAATTTTTAATAACTGGTTTTGATCTTCAGATTGACTCTCTTCATTTGTATTAGTCTCATTACCCCCAATAGAAGGTGTGTGTGCTAAATCCTCTCTGTTTTGATAAGATATCGCTAATTCTCTAAAAATATAATCTAGTATTGAACTTGCACTGAGTATTCTGTCGTTACCATGTACTTTTCCAGATGGTTCAAATTTTGTACCAACAAATGCACTAATGAATTCGTCAAGAGGTACACCATATTGAAGTCCCAAAGAGACAGCGATAGCAAAATTATTCATAAGTGCTTTCACCAATTCTCCTTCTTTACTAGTATCAATAAAGATTTCACCTATTTTACCATCTTCGTATTCTCCAGTGTGTAAGTAAACTTTATGGTCGCCAATAGTAGCTTTTTGAATATAGCCTTTTCTTCTATCAGGCATTCCAAATCTTTTACCACCTTTTTCAGAGGATTTATTGAAATTTGAAATAATATTTTCTTTGTTCACAGAGTTAGGTTGGCTGACCTCAGCTACAACTTCAACTTTTTTACTTTCAATAACTTTATTATTATTTGGATCAAGACTTTTTGTTTTACGATTATCAAGCTTAACATCTAGAACCTCAAACTTTCCATCGTCTCTTTTTTCAAGATTTTTTAGTTCTGTTTCATTAATATCATCCAAGTAATGATTTACTTTAAATGTACATGTGTAGTAAGTCTCAACTAAATATTTTGCCATTTAACTCCAATTTAAATTTTAATTTGAATATTGAATTAATTAATTTATATACAAATTCGTATTTTAGTCTAATTTAAATTATACAATTTTTAATTGAATTGATAAAAAATTTTATGTTGACACTTTTAAAAAAAATTTTCACTTGGTGGAATCAAGATACTTTTGGCACTAGATTGAAAACAATTTTTTTTGGAAAATTAGTTGGTAGCGATGAACTTGGTAACAAATATTATGAAAGTAAAAACGGAAAGAGATGGGTTATTTATGCAAATATTATTGATGCCTCCAAGATACCAGTAGAGTGGTATTCGTGGATGCATTTCACTCCCAATAAAATAGAAAAAACTCACGAACTTGAAAAATATGATTGGCAAAAACCTCATCAATCAAACTTAACTGGTACAGAAAAAGCTTATTATCCAAATAAAGATAAAGATGGAATCAAAAAGAAATATTCTAGCTGGAAACAATAAATTTAACTTTTATCTTTTAATTTATTTAATTTATTTTTTTTTAATAAGTCTATCATTTGCAAAAGATGCTGCAGAAGGTTCTTTTACAGATATAAAAATTTTAGATAAAGTTAGTTCAAAAAATACTTTGCTAAAATTAAAAAATGGAGAGTTAATAAATTTTAAAGATCTCTCTATAAAGATTTTAAAATGTAAAAATTCAGAATTTGATGATAATCCTGAAATTACAGCTTATATACAAGTAAAAGATATAACTGATGAAAATAATAATGAAGTTTTTGTATTTAATGGGTGGATGTTTTCGTCAAGCCCATCAATTACTCCATTTGATCATCCGGTATATGATGTTTGGCTTATTAAATGCTATTAGACTATAGTATCTTTGTCTAACCAGCTTACGTTAAAATCAGAATTAATAAATTTTTTATGACTTAGAAGCTTTTTATGTAGTGGAATGGTTGTGGTAATTCCTTCTATTACGAATTCATCTAGTGATCTGTTCATTCTTTGAATTGCTTCAGTTCTATTTCTACCATGACAAATTAATTTACAAACCATGCTGTCATAATATGGAGTTACTTTATATCCTTGAAAAATAGCTCCATCTACTCTAGTTCTAAAACCAGAGGGTTGATGACACATACCTATCGTTCCTGGAGATGGCTGAAAGTTCTTACTTGCATCTTCTGCATTTATTCTACATTCAATTGCATGACCTCTTGGGTTTATATCGCTTTGTTTTAGTGCTGTTTCTCCAGAAAAAGCGATCCAAATTTGTTCCTTAATAATATCAATACCTGTTACCATTTCTGTTACAGGATGCTCGACTTGTACCCGTGTATTCATTTCAAGAAAATAAAATTTTCCTTCTTCATAAATAAATTCTACAGTTCCAGCTCCCATGTAACCAATTTTTGCAACCATATTGACCGTTTTTTCAAATAAATCTTTTCTTATTTCATCATTAAGAACTGGGCTTGGTGTTTCTTCAATTAATTTTTGATGTCTTCTTTGAACAGAGCAGTCTCTTTCATGAAGGTGAACAACATTATTTTTACCTGCTAAGATTTGAACTTCTATATGTCTTGGATTTTGAAAAAACTTCTCAATATAAACTTCGTCATTACCAAAATATTTTTTTGCTTCTGATTTTGCGGTAGAAAATAAGGTTTCAAACTCCTCTTCTTTATGAACAATTTTCATACCTTTTCCACCACCACCACCTGATGCTTTAATTAAGACAGGAAATCCAATTTTTTTACATAGCTCTTTAGCTTGAGCTATATCAGTAACACCACCTTCAGAACCTTCGATTACCGGTAAGCCGTTTTCTTTAGCAATTCTTTTTGCTTGAATTTTATCACCCATCATTTCTATATGTTTTGATGATGCGCCAATAAAACTTATTTTATTTTCTTCAAGAATTTTTGCAAAACTTGCATTTTCAGATAAAAATCCATAACCAGGATGTACAGCATCAGCATTGGTAAGTTCTATTGCTGACATTAAATTAGGAATATTTAAGTAGCTATTTGCAGGTTGGTGAGACCCTATGCAAACACTTTCATCTGCCATTCTTACATGCATACTTTCTCTATCAACGTCAGAATGAACAGCTACAGTTGGAATTCCCCATTCCTTACAAGCTCTAATAATTCTAACTGCAATTTCCCCACGGTTTGCAATTAAGATTTTTTTAAACATTTATTTACTCTAGGATAATAATAGTTTGACCAAACTCGACAGGGTGACCGTCTTCAACACAAATTTCTTTTACAACACCATCTGCTGTTGATGGCACATGATTCATTGTTTTCATAGCTTCAACAATCATAATGGTATCACCTTTTTTAATTTTTTTACCTACTTCAACAAATTTTTTTGCTCCTGGTTCTGGAGCATGATAAGCTGTGCCAATTATTGGTGAAGTAATTTCAGTCCCAGATTTTATCTTTGGTTTTTCAGTGACATTTTCATTTCCAGTATGAATATTTGCCGATGTTGTAACTGGCTGATTGCTGATAGACACATTATTTTTAGAAACTTTAATTTTAGTATCTTTTTCAGTAATTTCTATTTCTGTAAGATTAAACTCTTCTAAATAGTCACTTAATTCCTTAATAATATTTTTATCTATTTTCATTTTTTAAAATCTTTTCTATTGAAATTATGGCCAAAATATAACCCTCAACTCCTAATCCAAAAATTCCCCCTGTCGCTATATCGCTTATTAGAGATTTATGCCTAAATTCCTCTCTTTTATATATATTCGATATATGTAATTCAATTATTGGTTTTTTAAATAAATCGAGAGCGTCTCTGATTGCAACTGATGTGTGAGTAAAACCTGCAGCATTTATTATCATTCCATCATATTTTTTTCTCGCATCCTGAATTAAATTAACTAGCTCTCCCTCAATATTTGATTGAGTAAACTCTAATTCAATACCAATTTTATTTGACTCTTTTAAACAATTTTCTTTTAGCTGATTAAAAGTAGTTGAGCCATATTGTGATTGTTCTCTTTCACCTAATAGATTAAGATTTGGACCATTAATAATAATAATTTTATTATTCATTTAACTCTTATATACGATGAAAAAAATAAAAAAAATAGAAATTAAAGTGAATGGTAAATTTAAGAGTGTTACTGAAAATTATAAGATTTCAAATTTAGTAAAAGATCTTAAAATTCCTTTAAAAAAAGTAGCAATTGAACTCAATCAAGAGATAATAGATAAAAAAAAAATTAGTAAAATTATTCTAAAAAAAGAAGATAAAATCGAGATAGTTCATTTTATTGGAGGAGGTTAAATGAAAAATGATAAAATAATTATAGCAAGTAAAAAATTTAATTCTCGATTAATCGTGGGTACTGGTAAATATAGAAATATGGCTGAGTGTGCAAAAGCAATTAAGCTCTCTGGCGCAGAAATTGTGACGGTTGCTGTTAGAAGAGTAAATATAATAGATAAAAAAAAACCACTTCTTATGGATTATATTGATCCAAAAAAAATTACTTATTTGCCAAATACAGCAGGATGTTTCACCTCAGAAGAAGCATTGAGAACACTTCGATTAGCAAGGGAAATTGGAGGGTGGAAATTGGTCAAATTAGAAGTGTTGGGTGATAAACAAAATTTATTTCCTGATATGATTGAAACTTTAAAATCAACTGAGGTTTTAGCTAAAGAGGGTTTTAAAGTTATGGTTTATTGTAATGACGATCCACTAATGGCAAAACGGTTAGAAAACTCAGGTGCAGATGCAATAATGCCACTAGCTGCTCCTATTGGTTCTGGTTTAGGAATTCAAAATAAAACAAATATTCAAATTATTAGAAAACAAACTAAATTACCTTTGATTATTGATGCAGGCTTAGGTCAAGCATCAGATGCTACAATTGCAATGGAGTTAGGTTGTGATGGCGTTTTAGTTAACACCGCGATTGCTAAAGCAAAAAAACCATTTGATATGGCTCTTGCATTTAAAAATGCTGTAATTGCGGGCAGACAATCTTTTTTAGCAGGACGTATTAATAAGTATTTGTATGGAAATGCATCCTCACCAAAAACAGGAATTATTAAATAGTTTTTGTTTTTTTTACAAACTTCTTTTTAAAGTAAGGTTTCTTTTTAAAAGGTTTTTTATGAAACTTTTTAGCCTCTTTCTTGTCGATAATCTTATCTTCTTTAATTTGTATCTCTAAATTCTTTAATTTTTCAAAATGTTCAATTAGCTCAATTGTTTTTTTTGATTTATTTTGAATATCTATAATATACTCTGGGATAATAAGTGTAGGATCGCTAACAATATCTATTGTCATTTTATTTTTTTTTTCAAAATAAGTTAAATCATCAACAAAATTTTCTTTTAAAAAATCAGAGATTTTTTCACAAACTTTTAGCTCAACAAACTTAGCTTTATGAATAATTGCATTTAACTCAACAGTTTTTAGTAGTTTTTGTGCAAAAGACTCATCTGTAAGAGTTACTCTCCATTTTATTGCACTTTCTCTTAACCTTTGCCTAGACATTTCTAGAAGTCCAAAATTACTTATTCTTCCAATTTGAATTCTAGCTCTGTCAGTTCTGCATTTTTCTTTTAGTTTTCTCTCAACCAATCTTCTATTTCCATAACTAAGCATATCAATAAAGTCGATTATAATTAGACCAGATAAGTCTCTAATTTTTATTTGTCTTGCAATTTCTTCAGCTGCCTCAATATTAGTATCTAATGCAGTGCTTTCAACATTTTTACCTTTAATTGAGCTACCTGAGTTTATATCAATTGAAACAAGTGCCTCAGTGGGGTTTATTACTAAATATCCTCCTGACTTTAGTTTTATTTCAGAGTCAAATATTTGGTTTAATTTTTGCTCAATTTTTTCTTCGATAAATAAAGGAACTTTTCCTCTGTACTTTTTAACTTTCTTAACATTTGATGGCATAATCATTTTCATAAAAGTTTGTGCTTTTTTATAACCTTCATTACCCTCAACTATTATATTTTGAGTAGTATCATCAAACATGTCTCTTAAAGTTCTTTTTATAATTTCACTTTCTTGATGAATTAATGATGGTGCTATTGAATTGATAGCTGTGTCTTTAATTTGACTCCATGTTTTGATAAGAGTTTCTAAATCATTATTAATTTCATTTTTGGTTTTATTGCTTCCAGCAGTTCTAACAATTAAACCCATTTCTTTGGGGATCTCAATTTCATTCAAAATAGTTCTTATTTTTTTTCTATCAGCTGGATTAAATATTTTACGAGATATACCACCTCCTTTTGGAGTATTGGGCATTAAGACAATATATTTTCCTGCAATTGAAATAAATGTACTAAGTGCTGCACCTTTTTGTCCTCGTTCATCTTTGATGACTTGTATTAAGATAACTTGATTTGGCTTTATAACTTCCTGTATTTTGTATCTTTTAAATTTAAACTTAATTTCTTTCTTTTTATCTTTCTCTTCACTTAGAGTACCTTTTTCTTCAGAGCTATTTTCATTTTCCTCAGATGGATCTTTGTCAATATTAATAGGGTCATCTATTTCAAGTTTTCCTTCAGCAATATTTTCATCTTCTTTTGCCTCAACTTCTTTTGAAAGCTCCTCTCTAGCTTTTTCCTCTTCCTCTTTAATTTTATCTAAATCTGCTTTTGGTATTTGATAATAATCAGACTGAATATCATTAAAAGATAGAAATCCATGACGCTCTCGCCCAAAATCAATAAATGCTGCTTGAAGAGATGGTTCTATTCTACTTACTCTACCAAGATATATATTATTTTTAATTAAATTATTTTTTAAACCTTCGTATTCGTAGTCTTCAATATTGTCATCTGATTTAAGAACAACTCTAGTTTCATTGGGATGCGATGCATCGATATATAAATTTTTTTCCATAATAATTTGATTAATTGATTCATTTAATATTTTAAGTGTTAATAAAATTTTGTTTATTTCTAGTGCCTTATCTTTAACAAATTCCAAGATATAATGGAAATAAAATGAATAAAATTCTTAAAAATACTCTGTTTATATTGTTATCTCTTATATTATTAATGGGTATTTTGATATTTGGAATTTTATGGTCTTATTCAAACAATATTCCTGATTATAGATTTCTTAAAAGTTATAAGCCACCAGTATCAAGTAAGGTATATTCGGGTAATGGAGAACTCGTTGCAGATTTTTCAAAAGAAAAAAGGATATTTGTTCCATTTAACTCAATTCCAAAAAATGTAATTTACTCATTCTTATCTGCAGAAGATAAAAATTTCTTTTCTCATCCTGGTGTTGATGCAAAAGGAGTTTTAAGAGCTGTGATAAACAATATTTCAAACATAATTTCATCAAAAAGACTTGAGGGTGCTTCAACAATCACACAACAAGTGGCTAAGAATTTTTTATTGACTAACGAGGTAAGTCTCAACAGAAAAATAAAAGAAGCTATTTTAGCATTTAGAATCGAAAGAGCTTTATCTAAACAGAGAATTCTAGAATTATATTTAAATCAAATTTATCTTGGGAGTGGTGCATACGGAGTTGCTTCAGCTAGTTTAGAATATTTTGATAAATCTATCCAAGATTTAGATTATGGAGAGGCTGCTTTATTGGCGGCCTTACCAAAAGCGCCAAGTAGATATAATCCTTATCGAGATATTAAGTTAGCTAAATTTAGAAGAGACTTGGTTTTAAAAAATCTATTTGAAAATAAGTATATAGATTTGAAACAATACAGTCATCTTAAAGAAAAAAAAATTATATTAAAAAAAACAAAAAAAGTTTTTTTAGAGGATGCTCAATATTATATTGAAGATGTTAGAAAAAATGTGATTGATACTTTAACTTATGATAAAGTTTATAAACAAGGATTTAACATTAATACTCCAATTAATTTAGAGTTTCAAAAGATAGCAACTAACTCACTTAGGAATGGATTATCATCTTATGATAAGAGAAAAGGTTGGCGAGGTGCTCTTGAGAATAAAAAATACTCAAAAAACTGGCATAAAGATATTAATAAATTTTATTTAGAAAATTCGATTGGTTGGGAATTAGCAATTGTTAAAAAATTAAATAAATTTTCAGCAAATATTGAAACAGAAAATAAATTAAATGGAAAAATAGAATTTAAAGATATCTCTTGGACAAAAAAAGAGTTTAGTCAATTATTGAAAGTAGGCGATATAGTTTATGTAAAAAAAATTAGTGATAAAAAATATAGTTTAAAACAACTACCGAAAGTTAATGGTGGAATTGTTGTTATGGATCCCTATACAGGCCGAGTATTGGCTTTAAGTGGTGGCTTCAGTTTTAAAAAAAGTGAATTTAATAGAGCAACCCAAGCATTAAGGCAACCTGGTTCAGCTTTTAAACCATTCGTTTATGCTTTAGCTCTTGAAAACAATTACACTCCAACATCATTAATTTTAGACGCGCCAATTGTTTTGGATCAAGGAGAAGATCTTAAAATGTGGAAACCAGAAAATTATGGAAAAAAGTTTTATGGACCATCAACATTGAGAGTAGGATTGGAAAAATCGAGAAATTTGATGACAGTCAGAATAGCACAAGACTTAGGTCTTAAAAAAATTATAAACTTTTCACAAAGTCTTGGAATATATGATAACCCTGAAGAACTTTTATCTATTTCACTTGGTTCTGCTGAAACAACACTATTAAAACTAACCTCAGCTTACTCAGTTTTTGTTAATGGAGGCAAATTAGTTGATCCAATTTTAATTGATAGAATTCAAGATAGCCAAGGAAAAACTATTTTTAATAATGATAAAAGAAAATGTATTAATTGTGATGAAATATCTTATTTAGGTAATGATTATCCAATTATAAAAGATAATTATAAAAAAATTTTCTCTTCTCAAACATCATATCAAATGACCTCAATACTTGAAGGAGTTGTTCAAAGAGGAACAGCTAAAAAATTAAAAGATCTTAAATTAAATATTGCTGGAAAAACTGGTACAACTAATAAAAACACAGACACATGGTTTATTGGATATACATCAAATTATTTAATTGGTGTTTATGTTGGTTTAGATAACCCTTCACCGCTTGGAAGATATGAAACAGGCTCAAAAACGGCTTTACCAATATTTAAAGAGTTTATTAAAAACGCAGTTAATAAATCAGACGCAAGGCCATTTAAAGCAGCAGAGGGAACAGTAATGATGGTAGTTGATCCAAATACTGGCCAAAAAGCAAAATTTAATTCTAAAAATACTATTATCGAAGTTTATAAGAAACAAAATGTAGTTGATGGAAAAGTTTTATATTCAAATAATGATAGATTAGATGCTAATAATATATTAAAATTTTATTAATGGACGATAAATATCAAGATTACAAAAAAGAAATAGAAAAGATTAACTCAAGAGTTAAGGAGTATCTTTGAAAAAAATAATATTCATTCAAAACTTGAAGTATTAAACTCTAAAATGCTAGAAGCAAATTTCTGGCAAGATAAAGATAATTCTAAAAAAGTAATTAAAGAAAAGAAATTATTTGAGGATCTATTAAGTACTTACAAGTCATCAATTGAAAAGCTCTCAGATTTAGATGATTTAAATGAGCTAGCCTTAGAAGAAAAAAATGAGCCCATCCAAAAAGAAGTATTTCTAAATATTAAAGAGCTTAGAGCACTAGTAAAAAAAAATGAAGTTAAATGTTTTTTATCAAATGAGGCGGACTCTCTTGATTGTTATATAGAAATACACGCTGGCGCAGGTGGAACAGAAAGTCAAGATTGGGCTGAAATGTTAAGAAGAATGTACTTAAAATGGGCAGATCAAAAAAATTTTAAATCAAACTTGATTAGCGAGCATAAAGGAGATGAGGCTGGATTAAAATCATCAACAATTAAAGTTTCGGGTGATTATGTGTTTGGTTGGCTTAAAAAAGAATCTGGGATTCATAGATTGGTTAGAATATCTCCATTTGATTCAGGTGCAAGACGCCACACAAGCTTTGCAAGTATATGGGTGTATCCGGTAGTTGATGAGAATATTAATATTGAAATTATTGAAAAAGATTTAAGAATTGATACTTATCGATCTAGTGGAGCAGGTGGCCAACATGTAAATACGACCGATAGTGCTGTAAGAATTACACACTTACCATCTAAAATTGTTGTTCAATGTCAAAATGAGAGATCTCAACACAAAAATAAAGAAACATGTATGAACATGTTAAAAGCAAGATTATATGATTATGAAATTAAAAAAAAAGAACAGAAAAATCAAAATACAGAAAACTCTAAATCTGAAATTGGATGGGGTCACCAAATAAGATCATATGTTTTGCAACCATACAGACTTGTAAAAGACAATAGAACAAATTTTGAAAGCACAAGCCCAGATAAAATTTTAGATGGAGATTTAGATGAATTTTTAGAACAATCTTTATATCAAATTAAATGAGTAAAAAAATTTTAAAATATATATCTATAGTTATTGGAGCTCTTATTTTACTAACTATTTATGTAAGTACTATTGGTATTGAGACGGAGAAATTTAACAAGCAAATCCAGGATATTGTTAGAAAAAAAAATGATAAATTTGATACAAGTTTAAAAAAAATTAAACTTACCTTAGATCCATTAAATTTCAAAATTAACGCAAAAACAATAGATGCTAAGATAACTTTTAAAGGTAAGCCAATTGAACTTGAATATATCAAAACTCAAATATCACTAAATTCATTAATTAAAAGTCGATTAGTCACCTCACAAATTGAAATATCAACTAAACCAATTTTACTTAAAAGTTTTGTATCATTTATAAGATCCATAAATAACAGACCAGAATTATTTTTTTTAGAACAATTTATAAAGAAAGGATATTTAATAGCAGATTTAAAATTTAATTTTGATGAGTTTGGTAAACTTAAGAAAGATTATAAAGTTGATGGACTGCTAAAAGAAGGTGAAATTAGTATTTTAAAAAAAAACAAATTAGAAAAAATAAATTTTCTTTTTAATATTAAAGATAATAATTTTAATTTTAGAGATATTAGTTTTGATACAAATAATATTAATTTTTTATCTGAGAGATTAAATATAAAAAAAGATAAAAATAATTATTTAGTTGAAGGCACTATAAGGAATAAAAATTCCCCTCTAAATAATCAATTACTTCAAGTAATCAAATTAAGATACTCTCAACTTGATCTAATAAATACAAATTTTGAGTCTAAAAATGATTTTTCATTTCACATTGGTAATAAGTTTAAAGTTAAGAATTTAGCAATAAATTCAAGTATCTTAATTGATAGCTCTCAATTTAAAAAAAATGATTTAATAAGTGAGAACCTAATAAAGATTAATGAGTTAATTGACTTAAAAAATCATAGGATAAAAGCATCCTATGTTGATAAAAAATTATCTATTGAAGGAAAAGGTCAAATTAAACTTCAAAATAAATTTGAACCTATTAATTACAAGGTAATAAATAATGGTTCTGATTTAAACTTAGTATCAAATATAGAATTAAGTGAACTAGACATTAACAATCAGAGTTTGATTAAAGAATATTTACCCAAAACAAAGGATATCTTAAATCTAAAAGACCATAAAATTGAATTAAATTATCAAGATAATATTCTGTCACTACAAGGCTTGGGAAAAGTTAAATTAGATAAAAAATTAAATAAAATAGAATATTTTTTTTCAATAAAAGATAAAAAATATAATTTTAAAACTGATTTAGAAATTAATGATACGCCAATAAAGATAGATTTTATTAATTATAAAAAAAATAAAAATTTAAATTCCAAATTAAAAATTAATGGAAATTATAATAAAAAATTTGGGTTTGATTTTAAAAAAATCACTCTTTTATCAAAAAGTAACAACATGATAGCTAATGATTTAAAAATAGATAAAAATAACAAATTAGTAAAAGTAGATAAAATTGACTTAGATTATTTTGATAATGATAATATGAAAAACAAATTTGTACTTAGTAGAATCAAAAATAATAATTACGAACTAAAAGGATCAATATTAAACGCCGACACCATCATTACAAACTTATTACAAAGTAAAGATGATCAACAATTAGATATTTTTAAGGAAAATATAAATATAAAACTAAATTTGTCTGATGTTAATCTTGATAATGATACTTCTGTTAGAAATTTAAATGGTAAGCTTCAAATTATAGATAACAAGATAGATAATGCCAATATATCTGCACAATTTGCAAATAATGAAAATTTAAAATTTACGATAAATACTAAAGGAGGTGAAAAAATTACTACTTTATTTTCCTCTAGAGCTAAACCCCTTGTAAAAAGATATAAATTTATACAAGGTTTCAAAGACAATGATGAAGGTTACTTAGATTTTTACTCTTCCAAAAAAGATGGAGTTTCAAATTCAAAATTAATAATAAATAATTTTAAAGTCAAAGAAATTCCAGTATTAGCAAAGCTGCTTGCCCTTGCTTCTTTACAAGGAATTGCAGATTTACTAACTGGGGAGGGTATTAGGTTTACAGATTTTGAAATGAATTTTACAAATAAAGATAAACTTATGACTATTGAAGAATTATACGCACTTGGACCAGCTATATCTATTTTAATTGAAGGTTATATCGATGAAAGTGATTTAATTAGTTTAAGGGGCACATTAGTGCCCGCAACTACAATTAATAAATCTATTGCTTCAATTCCATTAATTGGAGATTTGCTTATTGGAAAGAAAGCTGGTGAGGGTGTTTTTGGAGTAAGCTTTAAAGTGAAGGGACCACCAAAAAAACTTGAAACAACTGTAAATCCATTAAAAACATTAACCCCACGATTTATAACTAGGACATTAGAAAAGATAAAAAAAAACTAATCTAATTCAATTTTTATATGTCTTTTTTTTCCAATAGAAAGTTTAAGGTAGTTCTCATTAAAAAATTCATTTTCAATAATTAACTTTTCATCAGATACAACTTTATCGTTAATTTTTACTGCGTTACCTTTGATTAATCTTCTTATTTCACTTTTAGATTTTTCTAATTTAGAAAGAATAATTAGATCAATTATATCTAATTTATTATCAATATTTTGAGAATTAACCTTTACAGAAGGTAGGCTTGATCCAAGTGAGTTACCTGAAAATGCTTCTTTAGCAGCTTGTTCTGAATTTTTGGCAGCTTCATTACCATGAAGCATTGAGGTTGTTTTATTAGCTAAAAGTATTTTTAAATCATTGATATTATTATTTTCAACTTTCTTAATGTCTTCTATCTCTATATCTGTAAAATTTTTCAAAAATTTCACAACATCTCTATCATCTGTATTCCTCCAAAATTGCCAATAGTCATAGGCTGATAGAAATTTTTCATCTAACCAAATTGCTCCATTTTCAGATTTTCCCATTTTTGCTCCTGTTGCCAGAGTAATTAAAGGTGTTGTAAGACCATAACTTTGTTTATTTGAATATCTTTTAATAAGCTCCACTCCATTAACAATATTTCCCCATTGATCTGAGCCACCGATTTGTAAAACACAATTTTCTTTTTTGCTTAGTTCTAAAAAATCATAAGCTTGCAGGATCATATAGTTAAATTCCATGTAGCTTAAAGATTGTTCTCTATCTAGTCTTAATTTTACACTATCGAAAGTTAACATTCTATTAATTGTAAAATGCTTTCCTATATCTCGAAGAAAAGAAATATAATTCAAATTTTTAAGCCATGTATAATTATTTACAAATATAGGTTTAGTTTCTGGGTTGTCATTATCTAAAAATTTTTTTAGTATATTTTTTATATTCTTAATATTTTTTTCAATTTCTTCTTCGTTTAATATTTTTCTTGTTTTATCTTTTCCAGAAGGGTCGCCAATTCTAGTGGTACCTCCACCTAATAATACTATAGGTCTGTGACCATTTTTTTGTAATAATCTGAGACACATGATTTGTAATAAGCTACCAACATGTAAACTTTCAGCAGTGCAATCAAATCCGATGTATGCTTTAATTTTTTCCTTGTCCATTAAACTAGACAATTCTTCTTCATTTGTACATTGGTAGAAGAAACCTCTATCTTTAAATTCTTTTAAAAATTTATTCATAAGCTTATAGTTACACAATATACAAATTTTTATTAAAAAGAATATCAATGAAAAATAAATTATATACAGCTATTGGATTAATGAGTGGAACCTCAATGGATGGGGTAGATGTATCCTTGATCAGATCAGATGGATTTAATGAATTTACCAATATTTTAGATGAATATTTTGAATATAATGAAAGTTTACACCGGGAATTAATTGAATTAAGAAATTCAATTATAAATATAAATGATTTGAAGCAACACTCTTCCAGGTTAAACAAACTTGAGAGAGAAATTACTGTATTTCATAGCAAAATTGTCAGTGATTTGTGCATAAAATATCAAGATGAGATAGATTTTGTTGGTTTTCACGGACAAACAATTTTCCACAACCCTGAACAAAATATTTCAAAACAATTAGGAGATGGAAAGTTAATGTCCCAATTAGTTAAAAAAAAAGTTATTTATGATTTTAGGCAAGAAGATATAGTAAATAAAGGCCAAGGCGCTCCATTAACACCTATTTTTCACAACTTATTGTCTAGAAGGGTAAATGAAAAACACCAAATAAATTTTCCTATTTGCTTTCTAAATATTGGGGGAATTTCTAATATTACTAAAATAATTAAAAAAGATGAAAAATTAGAAGAGAACTTAGAAGCTTTTGATTCAGGTCCTGGTAATTGTATGATTGATGAATGGGTAAGAAAAAATTCAAAAAATAATTTTGATGAAAGTGGTTCAATTGCAAAATCAGGTAAAATTAATCAATTAATATTAAATCAAGCAATAGATAATTTTAAAATAGATAGTTTTGATAAATCATTAGATGTTAAAGATTTTGATATTTCATTTGCAAGAGGGTTATCATTAGAAGATGGTTGTGCAACGATTACTAATTTTACTGCTTACCTTATAGCAAAGGGAATTGAGCATGCTAATGGAAGTAATGTTGAGCCAATAAAATTTTTAGTTTGTGGAGGAGGTAGAAAAAATACTTTTCTAATCCAAACTATTAAAGATTATTTATTACACAAAAAAAATATAAGTCTAAATTCTATTGATAATTATGATCTAAATGGAGACTATATCGAATCCCAGGCGTTTGGTTATCTTTCAATCAGATCATTTCTAAAATTACCAATATCATATCCAAAAACTACTGGTTGTGAGCTACCTACTGTAGGAGGTAAGTTGGTTAAAAATTTTTAGTAAAGAGCAGTTTCTTTTTTTATATATTTATCAAGATTTTTAATCAAAGTTTCTTCAGTTTTTGAAAAAAAATGATTAGCTTCAGGTACAGATTGAAATTCTACTTTAATACCTTTTTGAGCACTTAATCTTTTGTCTAGTTCGGTAATATATTCTAATGGAACCAGTTCATCTTTTTTTCCATAAATCATTAAACCGGATGTAGGGCATGGAGATAAAAAAGAAAAATCATAAACATTTGGCTGAGGAGAAATTGCTATAAATCTATTAATCTCAGGTCTTCTCATTAATAATTGCATAGCGATTAAGGATCCAAAAGAAAATCCAGATACCCAGCACTGTGAGTTATCAAAGTTTTCTCTTTCAAGCCAGTCTAATGCAGCTGCCGCATCAGCTAGTTCACCTTGACCATTATCAAACTCACCATCACTTTTACCAACCCCTCTAAAATTAACTCTACATACTGAAAAATCGTTATCCATGAATGTATGAAAAGTATCGACAACAACTTTATTGTTCATCGTCCCACCATATTGAGGATGTGGTTGTAGTACTAATGCAATTGGGGATGTGTTTTTTTTACTCTTATAATATTTAGCCTCAAGCCTTCCAGCAGGACCTGGAATAAATATTTCTAAAATTTTGTTATCCATATGCGATATTGATTATTATTCTCAAAAAAAAACTACGTTTATCATAAGTGAGCGACAATATGTTAGTTATTTTATTATAAACTATACTTGACCATTTTAGTCAGGTATGTATAAAAACGCTCAATTTAAAGGGTAAAATGAAACTAACATCAAAAGGTAGATATGCTGTAATGGCATTAGTAGATCTTGCAAGATTTGACAACATTAATCCTGTCTCACTAAGAGATATTTCTTTGCGTCAAGGTATATCACTCGATTACTTGGAGCAGATTTTTTCTAAATTAAAAAAAAATCAAATTGTACAAAGTATTCGAGGAACACAAGGTGGTTATATTCTAACTAAAAAGCCAAATGATATAAAACTTACAAATATTTTTCATGCAGTGGATGAAACAGTTAAAACAGTACAATGTAAAAAAGAGTCAAAAAAAGGATGCAACGGAAAAGCAACTAAATGTGTCACTCACAATCTCTGGGATGAATTAGAAACTCATATCAACAGTTTTTTTGAAAAGAAAAGTTTAGAAGATTTACTAAAAAATAATAAAGATCAAAGAATTTAAGTTATGGATAACAGACAAAAAGAAATAGATAATTTAAAAGATTATAAATATGGTTTTTCAACTGATATTGAAAATACAAGAGCACCAAAAGGTTTAAATGAGGATGTAATTAAATTTATTTCAGATATTAAAAAAGAGCCTCAATGGATGCTTGATTTTAGACTTAAAGCATTTGAGAGATTTAAACAGCTAAAAGAACCTAATTGGCAAAAACCAAAGTACCCAAAAATTGATTACCAAGATTTATATTATTATTCAGCACCTAAAAGTATGGATGATAAACCCAAAAGTTTAGATGAATTAGATCCAAAACTTTTAGAGACTTATAAAAAACTTGGTATACCTCTTCAAGAACAAGCAAGACTAAATGGTATTGCTGTTGATGCAGTATTTGACTCTGTGTCAGTTGCAACAACATTTAAAGAAGAATTAACCAAACAAGGAATCATTTTTTGCCCTATTTCTGAAGCCATCCAAAAACATCCAGACTTAGTTAAAAAATATTTAGGATCAGTCATTCCAACAACAGATCATTTTTTTGCAACTCTTAATTCTGCTGTATTTACTGATGGTTCATTCGTTTACATTCCTGAAGGGGTAAAATGTCCAATGGAATTGTCTACATACTTTAGAATCAATGCAACAGAAACAGGTCAGTTTGAAAGAACATTAATTATTGCTGATAAAGGAAGTTACGTTAGTTATTTAGAGGGATGTACCGCTCCTATGAGAGATGAAAATCAATTACATGCTGCAAATGTTGAATTGATTGCACTTGACGATGCTGAAATAAAATATTCAACAGTTCAAAATTGGTATCCTGGTGATAAAGATGGCAAAGGTGGGATTTATAATTTTGTAACTAAGAGAGGTTTGTGCAAAGGTAAAAATTCTAAAATTTCCTGGACCCAAGTTGAAACTGGTTCTGCAATAACTTGGAAATATCCAAGCTGTATATTAAAAGGAGATAATTCAGTTGGAGAATTTTATTCTATAGCAATTACAAATAATCATCAAAAAGCTGATACTGGAACCAAAATGATTCATTTGGGAAAAAATACTAAAAGTAAGATAATTTCAAAAGGAATTTCAGCAGGATATTCAGATATGATGTACAGAGGGCTTGTAGATATCTCGTCTAAAGCAGAAAATTCACGTAATTTTACTCAATGTGATTCATTATTAATGGGAAACAAATGTGGTGCACACACTATTCCTTACATAAAGAATAAAAACCTTAAATCTAATATTGAACATGAGGCCACCACATCAAAAATAAGTGATGAGCAATTATATTATTGTAATCAAAGAGGATTAAATCAAGAAGAGGCAATTAGTTTAATTGTTAATGGATTTTGCAAAGAAGTTTTACAACAACTTCCAATGGAATTTGCTGTAGAGGCCCAAAAATTAGTAAGTATTAGCTTAGAGGGGAGTGTTGGTTAAATGTTAGCAATTGAAAATTTAAAAGCAAAAATTGAGGATAAAGAAATATTAAAAGGTTTAAATTTGAATATAAAACCTGGTGAAGTACATGCAATTATGGGACCTAATGGTTCTGGTAAAAGTACATTATCAAACATTTTATCTGGAAAAAAAGGATACGAAGTAAAAGGAAGTGTTACTTTTGAAGGCGAAAATTTGCTAGACTTAGAAACTGAAGAAAGAGCACATAAAGGAATTTTTTTAGCATTTCAATATCCATTAGAAATTCCTGGGGTTAATACTAACACATTTTTGAAAACATCCATTAATGCAATTAAAAAAGCAAGAGGTGAGAAAGAACTAGATGCTTTAGAGTTTTTAAAATTAATAAAACAAAAATCAGCTGAATTAAAATTTGACGAAAAGATATTAAGCAGACAACTTAACGTAGGTTTTTCTGGTGGTGAAAAAAAGAAAAACGAAATCTTACAAATGTCAATTTTAAATCCAAAACTTTCAATATTAGATGAAACAGACTCTGGTTTGGATATAGATGCTCTTAGAATAGTTTCAGAAGGAGTTAATTCATTAAGGAATAAAGATAACTCATTTTTGATAATTACCCATTATCAAAGGTTACTTGATTATATAAAACCAGATTTTGTTCACGTGCTAAAAGATGGTCAAATAATAAAATCTGGAAACTTTGAATTAGCTAAAGAATTAGAAAAAGTTGGATATGAGGATTTTAATTAATGCAAACTGAAATAAAATCAAATTTTGAAGAATTATTAGATGAGGGAGGTTTTTCAAATTCTCAAAAAGAAATTAAAGAAAAAAACTTTAATAAATTTTTAGAACAAGGTTTTCCAAATAAACGTATTGAAGATTGGAAATTTTCAGATTTAAATCAAATTATTTCAACAAACTTTGAAAATTTAGCTTTTTCAAAAAAAGATAACTCAATCAAGCATTGATATTAATTTTATTAACGAATTTGATCACAATAAAATAGTTTTTGTTGATGGCAAAATATCAAAAGTTGATTTTAGTTATGAAAATGAAGATAAAATTTCTTTAGAAAAAGATTTAGAATTGGATAATGAATTAAATGAAAACGTATTACTAAATTTAAATACCGCTTTTCTCTCAAATTATATTAAAATTACTATAAATAAGGGGTATCAGTTTAAAAAACCACTGATTTTATATAATTATTTGACCCCAGACTTAGAGTCTCATTGTTTTAATATGAGATTGGATATCAATCTTGAAGATGATGCTTCAGTGGATGTACTTAATATTTCTAACAAAAATATAAAAAATAATTTTTTAAATTTTAGACAAAAAATTAGTATTGGTAAAAATTCTGTTCTTAAAAACTATAATTTAGATATTAACCCAACTTCTAATATTAAATATTCATTTAAAGATATAAGCTTAGATAAAAATAGTCATTTAGAATACTTTATTTACTCCAAAGGTTCAAAATTTGCAAAACATGACATTAATTGTTCTCTTAATAACGATTATGGTTCAGTAGCACTTAATGGAATAATTGATTTAGATAATAAAAAACATCATGAGATTAAAACCGTAATAAATCACAATAAAGAAAATTGTAAAAGCTATCAATTAATTAAGAGTGTATTAAGTGATAATTCTAAAGGAGTTTATCAAGGTAAGATTTATGTAAACTCTGTAGCTCAAAAAACTGATGGCTATCAACTAAGCAGAGCTTTATTGCTTAATGAGGATGTTGAATTTAATGCAAAACCAGAATTAGAAATTTATGCTGATGATGTAAAATGCTCACATGGGTCTACATCAGGAAATATTGATGAAAACTCCATTTTTTATTTAATGTCTAGAGGCTTAAGTCATTCTCAGTCAAAAAAATTATTAACAAATGGATTTTTAAATGAAGTTATTGAAAAAATTACTAACGAAGATGTTAAATCTTTAATTAAAAAACTTACAGGTATTAAAGAATGAATATAGACAATATAAAAAAAGAATTTCCAATTTTTGATGAAAAAATACAAAATAATGATTTGGTTTATTTGGATAGTGCAAATTCTTCTCAAAAACCAAAAGTTGTAATTGATAGGATTAATGAATTTTATACTAAGCAATTTTCTAATGTAGGAAGAAGTGTTCATTATCTTGCTGTAGCTGCTACCAATTTATACGAAAACACAAGGACTTCAGTTCAAAGATATATTAATGCAAACGATAAAAATGAAATTGTATTTACCAAAGGTGCAACTGAAGCTCTTAACTTAGTTGCTAACACATTGGGTCAAAACTATTTACAAGAGGGTGACGAAATTCTTATTACTGAATTAGAGCATCATTCTAATTATGTTCCATGGCATTTTTTAAGAAAATCAAAAAATATTAAAATAAACTTTGCTGAAATCAATGAATTTGGTGAAATTACTTTAGATGAAATTGAAAAAAAGATTACCCCTAAAACAAAAATAATTTCAGTTACACATTTATCAAATGTAACTGGTGCAATTTTACCTATTAAAGAGATAACAGAGTTGGCACACTCAAAAGATATAATTGTTGTAGTTGATGGTTGTCAGGGGGCACCACATTTAAAACTAGATATGCAAGATCTTGATTGTGATTTTTATGCAATTTCTTGTCATAAAATGTATGGTCCAACTGGTTTAGGTGTTTTATATGGTAAAAAAAAATGGTTAGAAGAATTACCCCCATATCAAGGTGGCGGAGGAATGATCAACGAGGTTAAAAAAGATCGAATTTCCTATGGTGATTTACCCAATAAATATGAGGCAGGTACTATGGCCACCGCTCAAGTAATAGCATTTGATCAATCAATTAAATTTTTAGAAAGTGTTGGAATAGATAACTGTGATGAAACATGAAGCAGAATTAGTTGAGTATGGACAAGAATTATTGCAAAAAAATAATTCTGTTAAATTAATAGGTAGTCCTAAAAATAAAGGTGGAGTTTTATCTTTTACTATAGAAGGTATTCATCCTCATGATGTAGCAACTATTTTAGACGAAGATGGAGTTGCAATAAGAGCTGGACATCATTGCTGCCAAATACTTCATGATAAATTAAATATTCCGGCAAGCTCTAGAGCGTCAGTTGGAATTTATAATACTAAAGATGATCTTGATAAACTTAACAATGCAATAAATAATTGTAAAAAAATATTTGATTTAAAATGAACTTAAAAGAATTATACCAAGAAATAATATTAGAGCATGGTAAAAATCCAAGAAATCTTGGTAAGACAAATGATTTTAATAAAGATGCTAAAGGACATAACCCTTTGTGTGGTGATAATGTTCATGTTTATTTAAAACTTAATGGACAAAAAATTGTTGAAGATATCTCTTTTGAAGGTAGTGGTTGTGCAATTTCAATGGCGTCAGCATCCATCATGACAGATTTAATTAAAGGTAAAAACGAACATGAAGCAAAAGAAATAGTTGAAGATTTTTTAGGCATGATCAAAGAAAACCCTGAATTAAAATCAGAAAAATTAGAAGAAGATGAAAAAACAAAATTAATGTGTTTGTCTGGAGTAAAACAGTACCCAATGAGAGTTAAGTGTGCAACACTATCATGGCATACTTTGGTTTCAGCTTTTGAAGATAAAATTGATCAAGTTAATACAGAAAATTAATTAAATGACAAAAAAAGAACAAATAATTGAAGAAATCAGAAAGATTTATGATCCTGAATTACCTGTTAATATCTATGAGTTAGGTTTAATTTATGATGTAAAAGTTGAAAATGATAATTTTGCTAAAATTAAAATGACACTAACAACACCTAATTGTCCAGTAGCAGAAAGTTTACCTAAAGAAGTTAAAGAAGGTGCTATGCAAGTTGAAGGTATAGATGATGTTGATCTTGAATTAGTTTGGGACCCTCCTTGGAATAAAGATATGATGTCTGAAGCGGCAAAATTGGAGTTAAATTTATAATGAGTCCTATAATTAAATTAAGTGATAATGCAGCTTTAAGAATTAAAGAAATCATGTCTAATGCTGAAAAAGATTCACTGGGTGTAAGAGTGTCAGTTAAAACAGGTGGTTGTGCCGGTATGTCTTATGTGATGGAATATACAAAAGAAATTAACCCTAATGATGAAGTCATTGATGACAAAGGTGTAAAAGTATTCGTTGATTCTGCTGCAATAATGTATTTGCTTGGTACAGAGATGGATTATAAAAAAGAAGAACTTTCATCATCTTTTGTCTTTAATAATCCCAATGAAACTGAGCGTTGTGGGTGTGGTGAATCTTTCAAAATTGAGTAATACGTATTATCCTATTATTTGCATATCAGTATTGCATATTATGCATATCTAGTATATGAATCTCTTATGAATACATTTGAATTTAAAAATCTTGTTAAAACCCTTAAGAATTCTTTAAAGCAAAGAACTTTTTTTAAAGATCTTCGTAAAGAAGTAGAAACTGGTGCAAACGGCACACAGGACTACGTTGTTAAAAAAGGTGTTAACAAAGATACAATTGCAACAACTAGACAGTAATTAATTACTAGCTACTGTAATACATCTCAAACTCAACTGGATGAGGTGCGTGCTCAAATTTATGTATTTCTTCAAACTTAAGTGCAATGTAAGCATCTATTTGATCGTCTGTAAATACACCACCTTGAGTTAGAAACTCTCTATCTTTATCTAAACTTTCCATAGCTTCTCTTAGAGAGCCACACACAGTTGGAATAGCACTAACTTCTTCCGGTGGTAATTCATATAGGTCTTTGTCAAACGATTCACCTGGATGAATTTTATTTTTAATTCCATCAAGTCCAGCCATCAACATTGCGGCAAAAGTTAAATAAGGATTCCCAGAGGCATCAGGAAATCTTATTTCACATCTTGCACCATTTTTACTTAGAGTAATTGGTATACGACAAGATGCAGATCTATTTCTTGCAGAATATGCAAGAAGAACTGGCGCTTCAAAACCAGGAATTAATCTCTTGTAACTATTTGTTGTTGAGTTAGCAAAAGCATTAATTGCTTTAGCATGTTTTAAAATACCACCAATATAATGTAGAGCTGTCTCTGATAATCCTGCATAAGCATCACCAGAAAATACTGGCGTATCACCTTTCCAAATTGATTGGTGAATGTGCATCCCAGAACCATTATCACCTGCAACAGGTTTAGGCATGAAGGTAGCTGTTTTACCAAATGAATGAGTCACCATTTGTACAACATATTTATATAACTGAACATTATCTGCTTGATCAACCAAAGTTCCAAAATACATACCAAGTTCATGCTGACTAGGCGCTACTTCATGATGGTGTTTTTCAACTTTAATTCCAACCTCTTTTAAGTTTTTTAAATATTCACCACGCATATCTTGTTCACTATCAACAGGAGGGACTGGAAAGTAACCACCTTTAACTGGAGGTCTATGACCCATGTTGCCGTTTTCATAAACTTTACCAGAGTTATATGGACCTTCTTTGCTATCTAAAACAAACCCTGTGTTGTTAGGATTATTGCTAATCCTCACATCATCAAAAACAAAAAATTCTGGCTCCGGACCAAAGAAAGCTTTATCTCCAACACCTGATGATTTTAAATACTCTTCAGCTTTTTTTGCAGTACCTCTTGGATCTCTTTCGTAAGGAGATTTCTTAACAGCATCTAAAATATCACAAAATAGAACTACAGTATTATGAGAAGTAAAAGGATCCATAATCATTCTTGAGGTATCTGGTTTTAAAATCATGTCAGATTCGTTAATAGCTTTCCAGCCAGCAATGGATGAACCATCAAAAAACACACCTTCATTAAGCATTTCATCGTCAACAATAGTTACATCCATTGTTAAATGTTGAAGCTTACCTCTAGGGTCGGTAAATCTTAGATCTACGAATTCTGCTTCTTTTTCTTTTATAAATTTTAAAACATTTGCTGCGCTCATTTTGTCTCCTATATAATTTTATGAGTGGTAATTAACAAATTAATCGCGAAAAATATTGCTTATTTAATAAATAACACCTATGCAATTTTCACATAAGTATTGTATTTATTCAATATTATTTAATAAGTTTTTCATAATGAACCCATTACTGAACAAAGAGCCAGTTAAAAGAGCTGAAAAAGCAATTAAAGCATTTAATTCTAATTTAGAAATTATTTGTTTGGAAAAAACAGCACGTACCGCACAAGATGCTGCTACAGCCTTGGGTTGTAATGTTGGCGCAATTGTTAAAAGCTTATTATTTAAAACTGAAGATAATTTCATTCTTTGTTTAGTGTCTGGAGATAAAAGATGCTCCTTAAATAAACTTAAAAATATTTTTAATATTAAAGATGTTTCTATGGCACATCCAAATGAAGTTAAAAAAATTACTGGATATACAATTGGTGGAGTTTCTCCTGTAGGACATTTAAATGAATTAAAAATCTATATTGATAATAATTTAGAAAGATTTACAACCATTTTTGCTGCAGCAGGACACCCAAACTGTGTTTTTAAAATAGATTTTAAACAATTAACAATCTTAACTAACGGTGAAAAAAAAGAGATTACAGAATGAGACAACCAAAATTAATAGATTATATTTTATTAACAGTTCTAGCTTTGATTTGGGCTTCAGCTTTTTTTAATATCAAGATAGCTACTTATTCTTTTGGACCTGTAACCATCGCCTTTTTAAGAGTTTTTTTTGGAGCTATTCCAGTTTTGCTTCTTTGCTATTATAAAAATATAAAAATTGAAGCGTTTTCAAAAGATTGGCATTGGTTTGCGATGATAGGGTTTATTAATTTAGTAGCTCCATTTTTCTTAATAGCATATGGAGTTAAATCAGTTCAAAGTAATCTAGCAGCAATTTTAATGTCTACTACACCTTTAAGTTCAACAGTATTGGGCATTTTTATACAAAAAATGAAAAGATTTAATTTAGTAAAAACGATTGGAATTTTAATTGGGTTTTCAGGAATTGTTTTTTTATTTTCTGACAATCTTTTAATTGATGAAAATAATTTTGATCAGCATTATTAATATTACTTGGCTCAACTTGTTATGTAATTGGTGGTGTTTTAACTTTAAAGATTAGTAAGAAAAAAAATGAAAATGTAACAGGGTCAATATTGATTTGGGCAATTATAATTTTAATTCCACTTGTAAGCTTTATAGAGCAACCTTGGCAATCAATTCCAAGAACAGACTCTTTGATTTCAGTCATATACTTGGGAATTGTTCCAACGGGTGTAGCATGGTTGTTAAGATTTAGAATTTTAAAAAATAATGGTTTAATTTTTCAATCACAAGTTTCTTACTTAATACCAATATTTGGAACTATCTTAGGTTATATATTTCTAAAAGAGTTAATAACAATTAAAGTATTAATATCTTTAATCGCAGTTTGTATTGGTATTTATTTTGTAAAAAAAGCTGACAATAAAAAAACTATTTAAGTTTTGCCATAGCTTCTATGTGCGAAGGTCTGGTTTCACAGCAACCTCCTAGTATAGTAGCACCATTATCTTTAAATTTTTTTGCGATTTCACCAATTTTGTCTGGAGTAAGATCGTGTCTTTGGCCTAAGAATTTATTAGGATTTCCACCATCATTTTTAAAATAAGATGATGTGTAGCCATCTTTTGGTTTGGTTGTCATAAAGCCATTTAATTTAAATCCAAATGGTACATTTAATTCTCTCATTTCTTGAAGATTTTTTTCATAATTTTCAGGTGATACACAAGAAAGCATTATACCTAGCAATTGATCATTAATAATTCCTTTAATTTCTGAAATTTTTTCTCCACTAGGTAAATTAGTTCCTTCAGATATGTGAATTCCAATCAAGTATGGTTTTTTAAATTCTTTGATTGCTTCAATTCCACATTTAAATTCTTTAATACTGCTCCACACATCAAAATAAAAAAAATCAACATAATCGTTTAATAATTTAGCCTGTTCATTAAAAGTTTTTGTAATTTCATCTTCACTTCTTTCATCTGGTTCATAAGTTAATTCTTGAGGAGGTAATCCGCCAGCAATTAAAATATTTGGAAATTCTTTTTTAACTTTATTTGCTATTTCACCAGCTTTTATATTTAAATACTCAAATTTATCTTCAATATTATTTTCTCTAAGTCTTTTTCGTCTTGTAGTAAAAGTAGTAGTAACAATTACTTCAGCTCCCGCTTTTACAAAATCTCTATGAGTATCTTCTAGTAATTGGTGATAATTTTCATTTAATATTGCATTAGCACTCCAGAGTGTTCCATTATGTTTCATTCCTCTAGCCAATAGTTCTTGCCCCATACCGCCATCTAATATTCTTGTTTGTTTGAAAAAATTTAAGTCCATTTTATCCTCACTTTTTTAGTGCTTTAGCTTTTTGCTAGGTGCACAATATAGTTCAACTACCTTGCTTATTGATTTTGTGGGAATTTCCTTTTTAGCAGTTAACGCCCGCAATAGGATCAAATCGGCAAATAATTTATAAAACTTTAATAAATATTTGTAAACTATTTTTTATAAAATAATTTTGGCATTAAAAGAAAATGATCTACGCTCTCCTTCAATATTAAAAGGATAAGCAGTATGCATTAAATAATTTGGAAAGATTAATAAATCTCTAATTTTTGGCACAACATTATAAATACTTTTACTTAGAAATCCTTTTTGACCATTTATGAAATCAATTGTTCCATTTGTTTTAATTTTTTATTTTTAACCATTTTATTATTTGTCATACCTTTTGGTAATTTTAAATAACCAACACCTGATAAATCTCCTTCATGATAGTGAATAGGGTTATATTCACCTCTTGAATTGACGAACTACCCATAAATTTAAAATTTTAATTTCTTAATATTTTTAATTTTATCATTGAAAAAATTTATTAATATTTTCTATTAATTCTTTTTCTAAATTTTTCTTAATAAAATTATTTGAAATTTTTAATTCATTTTTAATTTGACTAGCTAATTTTGAGCTGTAATCAATTTTTTTTGAATTAGATTTGATATCAAATTCATTATTTAATTTATCAGAAAATTTTTTAGAAATTTTAGTTTTTCCAATCGATGGTCCAAAAGGTTTAATGTTTTTCATTTTAAGATTAAATATATTAAAAGTTAATTAAATCAAGATTATGGTATCAGTCTTATACCCATTCTTATAGCTACAAAAATTACTAACATCGAAGTTATTATGCTAAGTGTTTTGTTAGATAAAATTTTATATTTAAGTAAATTTCCAATCTGCCCTCCAATAATACACACAAAAATAGAGGCCAATAATTCAAAAATTCATCAAAAACAATATTTTTAGTAAGTTGACCAGCTACACCAAATATCGAGTTGATTAAGATAAATAGTGATGCTGTAGTAGCAATATGTCTTGGATATCCTGCTTTCATTAAGAATAAAATTGGACTTAAAAATATACCACCACCAATTCCAACTATTCCTGAAAAAAACCCAATAACAGATCCAATAAATATAGAAACAACTTTTGGAATTGAATTTATCTTAATTTGATCATCACTGTATGATTTGCTTTTTAATCAACAAAAGTATTCCAGCAATGAATAAGATAATAAATAAAATTATTTCAAATAATTCCTTTGAAATGGATATTGAGGCTCCAAAAAATGCAAAAGGTATAGACCCAATCAAGTATGGAACAAGCAAATTAAGATTAAGATTTCCAGATCTTACATAGTTAATTGAATTTCCTGATACTACAATAATGTTGCAACATAATGCTAATATTGGAATTATATAAAAAGGAATTTCCCAAATTAGCATTAGAGCTAAATAAGTTGATCCACCTCCAAAGCCAACACTAGAATATAATATTGATGTTATGAGAAAAAATATTGATAATATAATCATACTTAAAAATTTTTATGAATGTAAATATAGCTTTATTAACTGTAACAGATACCAGAACTTTTGATAATGATAAATCTGGAGCAATTCTTGTAGAAAAAATTAAAGAAGCTAATCATAATTTAATTGATAGAAAAATTTGTAAAGACAATAAAGAAGATATTGTTTTAATTTTAAAAGAATGGATTAACAATAAAAACATTGATGTAATAATAACTACTGGAGGAACAGGACTTACTGGAAGAGATATTACTCCAGAAGCAATAGATGAAATTGCAGATAAACAAATACCTGGTTTTGGTGAAGTTTTTAGAACCATAAGTCTTAAAACAGTAGGTACTTCAGCAATACAGTCTAGAGCTTGTGCAGTTTTAGCAAATGGTAAATATGTTTTTGCATTACCAGGTTCTTCTGGAGGTGTCACTGATGCATGGGATGGAATTTTAAAACATCAATTAGATATTAATCACAAACCATGTAATTTTGTTGAATTATTTCCTAGACTTAAAGAAAAATAGTTATTTTTGATATTTTTCTTTCCATTCTGGATAAGGCATTCCATAAATATGTTCTCTTGCATCAGGATCAGATATAGTCTAATACCTTTTTTTTCAGCTTCCTCTCTATACCATCTAGATAAACAATTTCTGCAAAAGTTAGCTAAATTCATAAGATCTATATTTTGCACATCTTTTCTTTCATCTAAATGATTTAATCAATCTCTCAAAAGTAGCTGATTGTATTTCTTTTTTTATTTTATCATCCATAATTTACATTCCTTTTTTTAATTTTAATTCTTAAAGCTAACAAAACAAGTATTATTACCAAGTAAACTAATGGTTTAAAAAAAATTGTTTTAGATAACCAGATATAATGAAGAGATCCAAATATTGCGATTATATAAATTAATCTGTGTAATCTTTTCCAATTATTTTTAAGTAATTTTATCATTTTTTGTGAAGAAGTTATTGCTAATGGAATTAATAATAACCAAGCTGAAAATCCAATAAAAATATATTTTTTTTTAAAAACATCATCTAAGATAGGTTGCCAGTTAAATCTATAATCAATACCTATATAAGTAAGTAAATGAAGAGATGCATAAAAAAAAACAAATAATCCTAACATTCTTCGAAAACTAACCCACATAGTTAAGTTTGTTAATCTTTTAAGAGGAGTCATGCTTAAGGTTAGACAAATAAATATTAAAGTCCATTCACCAGTATAATGAGTAATTTCTTTTACAGGCTCAGGACCAAGTTTATTGAAATAAATCTTATAAAGAATAAATAAAAATGGAATTGTGCTTAAAAAAAATACGCCAGGTTTAAAATATTTTTCATTAAAAATATTTTTTTAAATCCATGCCAGTATATAAGTTTGCTACCTCATCTCCATACCCATTAAACATTAAAGTTTTTACTCTAGGAGCAAAAATATCATTTCCTATAACTCTTTCTGTAGCTTGAGACCATCTTGGATGATCAACATTTGGATTTACATTTGAATAAAATCCATATTCTCTTGGGGAAGCCCACATCCAAGATGATGTTGGCATCTTTTCAACAAATTTTATTTTAACAATAGCCTTGGCACTCTTAAAACCATATTTCCATGGAGTAAATATTCTGAGAGGAGCTCCATTTTGATTTGGAAGTTTTTTACCATATAGACCAGTCACAACTGTAGTTAAAGGATGCATTGCTTCATCAATTCTTAATCCCTCTTTATAAGGCCATTTAAAACTGGATATCGTTGACCTTTCATTTGATCAGGATCATAAACACTTTCAAACTCAACAAATTTTGCCTTACTAGTTAGGATTAACTTTTGATAATAATTCACTTAAAGAAAAACCCATCCATGGGATTACCATTGACCATCCTTCAACACATCTTAATCGGTGAATTCTTTCCTCTGAGACAAATTGTTCAGTGAAATTTCTTCCATTGAAAGTTTGATTGGTTTTTCAACTTCTCCTTCAATACTTATTGTCCAAGGGTCTGTTTTAAAATTTTGTGAATTTTTATATGGATCACTTTTAGATGTACCAAACTCGTAATAATTATTGTAGGTAGTAATATCTTTGTAAGCTAGTAAGCTTGTCTTTCTTCGTTAGATCTAGCATTATTGATAAATGGAATTGATGTTAAAGCGATAGATCCAGCACCTAAACCCATTGATTTGATAAAGCTTCTTCTATTTCTATAAATCTTTTCTGGAGTAATTTCTGAATATTTAATTTTTTTCATATTGGATTGGATTTCCTTTTAACCAGTCTGTTTCATTATTTTGATAGTGTTCTTTTTTCCAAATAGGGGATCTTTTTTTTATTTCCTCAATAATATATCTAGATAAAACATAAGCTTCATCACGGTGTTTACAAGCAACAGCAATAATAATACTTATTTCGCCAAGATTTAAGAAACCCTTTGCATGCTCAATAAATACCGCTTTGTCTTTAATTTTTAACTTTTGATCTGCTTCATTATAAATTTCTTCAAAACTTTTTATCACTAGTGCATCATGGCTATCATAAGTTATTCCAGTTACACTTTTATTATTATTTTGATTTCTTACTGTTCCAGAAAAAAATATTGATGCACCAAAGTCAGAGGATGAAATAAATTTTTCAGCATCAATAATTGAAAGTTTTTTATCTTTAATATCTACAACTTTTGTATGAAGCATTAACCTCCTCCGATTGGCGGAATAATAGCAATTTTTTCATGATTTGTTATTTTATAATTGTCGCTGATTATATTGTCCTTTGAGCAAAATACTGATGAATTTACAATTTTTATAAAATTTTCATTACCTTTAAAATTTGAATGTAGATAATCTAACATCTTATCTCTCACATCTTTAATTGTTGAATTGTTTTCAATATTTATTTCAATAGAATCTTGATTACTAAAATCTCTACTAGCACCAAACAGTTCTATTGTTACCTTCATTAATTTTAACAATTAAAATATTTCTTTTAAAAATTCTGGAAGTCCCTCAGGATTTTTCCATAGACCACTTTTTCCACCTTCTTTAATCAACAACTTAACATTATCAATTTTCAAATGTGGATTAACAATTTTACTTAAGTCATAGATAGTTATTAAAGCAGCATTTACTCCCATAATAGCTTCCATTTCTACCCCTGTTTTTGCATATGCAGATACAATACAAAATACTTCGAGTGAACTATCCTCATCATGCATAATAATTTTAGTAGCTGTATGATCAATTGGCAGGGGATGACATAAAGGTATTAATTCACTAGTTTTTTTAACTCCCAAAACTGCGGATACTTCTGCAAGACTTACTGGGTCTCCTTTTGGCATTTCTTTATTTTTAATTAATTTAAAAACATCTTTTCCAACATAAATTTTTCCAGATGCTAATGCTCTTCTAAATGTTTCTTTTTTAGCTGAAACATTCACCATATTAAAAGAGTTCTTATTAAAGATTTCTTCTGCCCAATCTTTTAATTCATTATTTTTAATAACCTTTAAATTTTTCATATTAACCACCGGTTGTTGATAAATTTTTTGTTAACCCAGTTTCACCAATTTCTAAATAATGAGACTCTTTCTTAAAGTTAAGTTGTTTTAAAATTAAATCTTTTAATTCTTCTATTTGACTATCTTTTTGCATTAAATGTCTAATATTAATTCCAGTATTTCCAAAAAGGCATAATCTTAAATCACCTTTTGCAGTAATTCTTAACCTGTTACAACTTTTGCAAAAATCTTTAGAGTAGGGAGCTATAACACCAAATTTCCCTTTAAACTTTGGATTTAAATAGTTCTTTGATGGCCCTGCATCTTTACCAAATGTTTGAATAACCCAATTATTATTATTTAAATAATCAGTAAATTTTTTTGCTGGAACATGATAATTATTGAAATAATCAAGATTATCTCCTGTTTGCATCAATTCAATATATCTAAAATCAATTTCATTATTTTTTATAAATTCAGCCCAATTATTAAAATCTTTCTCTGTATCATTCACTCCTTTTAACAAAACAGCATTAATTTTAATATTTTTGAAATTTAATTTTTGTAAATTTTTAATACCTTTAAGAATTTCTCCTAATCTGTCATGACCTGTAATCTTTTTAAAAGTATCGGCGTTTAAACTATCAATACTAATATTAATTCCATCTAAGCCACTATTCTTTATATTATCAGCTATCTTATCTAATCTGTAACCATTAGTAGTTATTACAGTTTTTTTTATTCCTGAATTTTTTTTAATAATTTTAACTATTTCAAAAAAATCTTTTCTTACAGTTGGTTCACCACCAGTAAGTCTAATCTTTGACACACCTAATTCAGATAGTGCTTTTGCTAATCTTCCTATTTCTTCAATATTTAGAAAACTTCTATTGTCACTTTTATCAATTTTGTATCCATCAGGTAAACAATACCCACATTTAAAGTTGCAAACATCGGAAATAGAAAGTCGTATGTATGGGAATTTTCTACCGAAACTATCTTTAAGAATACTCATATGTTATAAGTGTCATTATTGATTAAATAAACGATGAGTCAAATTTTAAATGATAATGAAATCAAAGAATTTAACCAGGTGTATAATTTCTTTCAGATTCTGGATCTTTGGTTGAGTAAGGTAATTTTAAAACTTCATTCCAAAATTCCTCTGGTATACTTGTTTTAGCCCAAGAAAGGTTTTTTTCAATACTCTGAATACTAGTAACTCCACATAGGGTAGAGGTTATTCTTTTATCTTTCATTGAAAACTGTAAAGCAGCTGCACCCATTTCTACATTATACTTTTTACAAACTTTTTCTATTTCTCTAGCAGGTGCAAGTTTTTCTTCTGTAGCATCTTGATAAGTTATTTTTTTAAAGTTACTTGGACCTTTTGCTAAAACACCTCCAGCGTAAGGAGCGGCATTAAAAATAGATATATTTTTACTGTGGGCATAACTATACATTTCATCTGCCTCTCTATTTAACAAAGTATATCTGTTATGATTAATTATCACATCAAAGTCCCAATTTTTTAACATAGGAAACATTATGTCTACTTTTCCCATAGCTAAACCAACAGCTTTTGCTAATCCCTCTTCTTTTATTTTAAATAACTCATCTATTGCACCATCTTTTTTGGTTACGTCATTTATATCTTTTACATATTCTGGATCATGAAGAAATAAAACATCAACAGAATCTACATTCAAAGTTTTTAAACTTTCTTCAATAGACTCCCTGGTTCTTTTTTTATCAAGAACAAGAGTATCCATATTCCTATCAATTTTAGTTGATAAAACAAAATTCTCTGGCCAGCTACCATTTTCCTTTATTGCTATACCAATTCTTTTCTCACTTTCTCCCATTGCATAATTTCTTGAAGTATCAAGCATATTTACTGGACCTTGAAAAAATCTTTTTAAAGTTTCTTGAGCTCTTTGTTCTGGTACTTCATAGCCATAAGTATCTGGCATACTCCCCAAAGAGGATGTTCCAAAACTCAATTCTGTAACTTCTACACCAGTATCTTTAATTTTATTTTTTTTCATAAGTTAATTTAAATAAGACTTACTCACCTAAAATACTATCATCTAATATTTTAGTGTCATATGCTGAATAAGAATGCCATCCTGCAACTGTTTGATCAAAATCAACAATGCTTCCCGTCATTATTCCTGACTCTTCTGAACATAAGAAAGCTAGGATCTTAGCAACATCTAAAGGTTTGTTTAATCTTTTAAAAGGAACTTTTGCCTCAGCTTTTTTTAACCAATCATCATCTGCGTTGTGAAATTTTTTTTGAATTACTGTTTCTGCTGGTGTATCTGTCCAACCTAGATTTACACCATTCACTCTTATTTGATGACCAGAAACTGAATTTGCAACATTTTTAATCATTACTGCCAATGCTGCTTTAGAAGAACTGTAAGCAGTTAAGAAAGGCATACCACTATATCCAGCCATTGATAAAATATGAGCGATAGTTCCTTTTTTTTTATCTCTAATCATTATTTTTATAACGTCTTGCATCATAAAAAGAGGAGCTTTTACATTTACATTAAAATTTTTGTCATAATTTTCTTCTGTCGTACTTAAAACTGTTCCTCTTTCTGTAAAAGCGGCAACATTGATAAAACTATCTACAGTATTAAATTTTTTATCAGTCTCAGAAATTATTTTTTTACAGTCTGTAAGCTTCTCTAAATCTGCTTGAATGTATATGCATTCTGCACCCATACTTTCTATTTCAGATTTTACTTTATTTCCTTTGTCGCTATTTCTTCCACAGATAGTTATTCCTTTAGCACCTCTGCTTGCTAGTAATTTTGCAGTCTCAGCTCCGCTTCCTTGAGTACTTCCTGTGACAATTATTATTTTATTTTTAAATTGGTTAGATTGTTCGGATATATATTTATTAGACATACTAGAATTTAATATCTATTACTTTACCACTTTCAAACGATTCATATGCTGCGTTAGCTATTATCAAAGCATTTCTACCATCTTCAAATCCTACCAAAGGTTTTGTTTTATCCTCAACGCATTTTACAAACTCATTAAATTGATCTCTGTAAGCTTGCTCATATCTTTCAATAAAAAAGAAATGTATAGGTTCTTTTTCATTTGTAGATGTATTTGTGTATCTTTCTAAAGAAGTAGGAGTTTGATTATTAGAGATAACCATTCCTTTACTGCCAAATACTTCAACTCTTTGATCATATCCATAAACTGCTCTTCGTGAGTTATTAATATGAATTAAAACACCTTTTTTTGATTTTAAAATAAACATTGCAGTATCTAGATCTTTTACTTGTTGTGAATTTTTATCAAATAAAGCATCTCCAAATGCAGATATTTGAACCACAGGATCATCACCCAATATAAATCTAGTTAAGTCAAAATCATGAATAGTAGTATCTCTAAAAAAACCTCCAGCAGCTCTTAAATAGTCAATACCTGGAGGCTCAGGGTCTCTACTTGTAATAACTACCATTTCCAATTCACCAATTTCTTTTTTTACTCTTGCCTGTTGTGCCTTAGCATGACTTGCATCAAATCTTCTATTAAAGCCAATTTGAATAGGAACGTTTGTTCCTTTAATATTTTCCATGCACTCATTTACTTTATTGATATCTAAATCAATTGGTTTTTCACAAAAAATTGCTTTTCCAGCTTTTGCTGCCATTGTAATAAATTGAGTGTGAGTTGGTGTAGCAGAAGCTATAAGAACTGCATCTATATCATCTGCATTAATTGCTTCTTCTGGTGATGATGCAATTGAACATCCTGTTAATTTTACTACTTCTTCAGCGAATTGAGAATTAACGTCATATATGTATTTTAATTTTGCTTTTGGATGTGCTGCTATAAATTTAGCATGCATTTTTCCAATCCGTCCTGCTCCCATTAAAGAAAAGTTGATCATAAGAATATAGAACAGAATTAAAAAACAAAATCAAGAAACATTTTTTTAATGATGAATTAAACATCAATTAAAAATATAATTTTCTTGATGCACACAACATCATCATTTAAAAATCCATTAAACTTTTTAATAAATTTTTATGTCAGTAAAATTAGGAATAGCACCGATAGCATGGAGTAATGATGATATGCCTGAATTGGGAGGTGATACTTCTTTAGAACAATGTTTGTCTGAAGCTAGTCAGGCAGGATTTATTGGAATTGAATCTGGTGGTAAATTTCCAAAAAAGTCAGAAGAATTAATACCTAAATTAAAAGAGTTTAAATTAAATTTATGCTCAGGTTGGTATGGAGCTAATTTAAGAACAAATAGTGTTAATGAAGAAAAAAATCTAATTCAAGATCAGTTAAAACTTTTTAAAGATTGTAATTCACCTTGTATGGTTTTTGCTGAAGTTTCTGGTTCAATTCAAGGAGATCCAAATCGAAAATTATCTACAAGACCTCAAATGGATCTTGAAGAGTCTAAAAAATACTATGAAAAAATTTCAGAAATGGGAAAATATCTTGAAGATGAAGGGATGCCACTTGCTTACCATCATCATATGGGCACTGTAATAGAGACTGAAGAAGATACTGTTAGATTGCTTGAAAATACTGATGATAGCGTAAAACTTACATTAGACACTGGTCACATGTTGTTTGCTCAAGGAGACTCTTTAAAAATATTAAATGATTTTAGCGAAAGATTAATTCATATGCATTGTAAAGATATTAGAAAAAGTGTTTTAGAAAAATCTTTGAAAGAAGATTTAAGTTTTAGAGGAGCATTTTTAGAGGGTGCATTTACAGTTCCGGGTGATGGATGTATTGATTACAAGCCTTTGTTTGATGTATTGAAAGAAAAAAATTATTCAGGATGGCTAGTAGTAGAGGCCGAACAAGATCCTGCAAAAGCAAATCCTTTTGAATATGCAAAGATTGGCTACAAATATTTAACAGAAACTCTTAATAAGAGTAACTTAGAAGTCTTTCAAAAATAATTTTTAAATTATAATTTTACTGTTTTTGATTTTTCTAATTTTCCATCAAAAAAATCAATAATATTTTGTATTGTCTCTTTACCCATTCTTGTCATGCACTCTTCTGTAAAAGCTGCTGTGTGTGGACTTAGAAAAACTTTATCGTTTTTAAGTAAAGGATTGTTTGACTCTGGTGGTTCAATTTCAAAAACATCTAAACCAGCACCAAAAATTAAATCTTCTTTTAAAGCTTTATCTAAATCAATTTCATTAACAATTCCACCTCTAGCAGCATTAATTATAATACAATTTTTTTTCATAGTTTTGAGTAAATCATAATTAATTATATTTTTAGTTTTATCATTTAATGGAATATGAAGAGAAATTGCATCCATATCTTTACAAGCATCTTCCATGCTCTCAACTTTTATTCCGCCTAAATTTTCTATTACATCTTTAGAGACAAAAGGGTCATAAACAAAAACTTTCATTTCAAAACCTAAACATCTTTTTATAAGAGCTTGACCAATTCTACCAAATCCAGCAATTAATATATTTTTACCCCAAAGTTCTACAGTCTTAGGCAATTTATTTCGGTCGTTAAATTTTCCATCTTTAACAGCATTATCGTACATATTTTTTCTTTTAGAAATATTAAGTAACATAAACATTACATGTTCAGCTACAGCTACGGCATTCGCTGTTGCGGTAATTGCTAGAGTAAGATTATTTTTTTTTGATGTTTCTAAATCAATATTATCATAACCAACACCATGTCTTGAAATTATTTTAAGATTGTTAGCTGCTTCAATTACATCTCCAGTTAATTTTGCTGTTCTAATCGATGCTGCATCACAATCTTTAATTTTTGATTTAAGAAATTCAGGATCAACATTTTCCACAACTTCAAATTCATAATTTGAATTATTTTTAAGTAATTCTATTCCAGCTTCATGGATAGGTTGAATAACTAAAATTTTTTTCATAAGCTCTTATACACAAATATAAATTTTATAAAAATATTTATTTAAGAATTGATCAACTTTGAAAGATCTTTTTTATTATGCTTAAATGTAGGCAATGGATATTTAAAGGCATATTTACGTGGAATACATTTTTCTTTGGCTTTTTCCCAAAGAGCAAGCCATTGTTTAAAGTTTAAAACAGTAATGTTTTTTTTATTTTTACTTTTAACATAAAAACTGGGTAAAGGTTCACGGCCTGAAGTTTGACCAGCTTTATTATATCTTAGATCAGCACTAATTCTAAAAGAGTTTGATTTATTTGGAATAGAGCAGTGTGCTGAGTGTCGGTGAAGTAAAACTATATCTCCAACATCAGCTTCCAGGTAAACAACTTTTTTTGAATTTAGTAAATCTGAATTTTTGATTTCAACTTGGCCTTTGTAGCCAGAGTGATGATTTAATAATCCTAACTTGTTAATTCCAGGAATAGTAATCATACATCCATTTTTCTTAGTTGTTTTTGTAAATGGAATCCACACAGTTAAAAGTTCAGTATTTTTTTGACCTCTAGTCGATAATACTGCTGCATCTTGGTGCCAAGGGGTTCTACCACTTAAGCCATCAAAAATTGATTTTTTAGGTAGTGTTTTTTCTGGTTGTTTTATTCTTGTGTTTTGAACTGGGTTAGAAAGAATTTCTGAGCCAAGTATTTTTTCAACCACATTAAGTATTTTTTTGTGTTTGATTAAATTCCATAAAGAGTGTGTAGCAAAGTAATCACTATCTTTTTTAACATGATCTCTTGGTAGTCTAGTATTAAAATACTGATCTAAATCAAAAATATTTAGAGAAGAGACAAACTGGTATTTTTTTTCAAATTTAAATTTTAGTGCTTTTGAAATTTTATGTTTAGGAGAGAATTTGTGAATCAATCGATCCATTACATACTCCATATCATTTAAAATAGGCTTAAGATCATTATCAAAATTTAAAACATTTTTTACTATTGCATATCCTTGTTCTTCAAATTTTTTTTTATTTAATGATCTCATATTTGAACATTACTAATTTGCAACTGGGACTGTAAGATAATTCGCATCATGAAAAGAAGTTAACATTTTTTTTTTAGTTTTAATTATATGAGGATAATAGGGAATATCATTAAATTTCCATATTACTGGTTTATTTAAAGCATAACTTCCATAAATAAAAAATCGTTTAGGGCAATTTTTTTCAATAAATCTTTTAACACCATGATAAGAATTGGGAGTCGATTGAAAAAAAACTACCGTTCCTTGTCTAGGAGTAAATTCTTTGACAACTTCTAATTCACTAATTTTTGGAAATCTTCTAAAACTTTTTCTAATATTTTTTTTAGTTTTTTTTCTATAAATGGTAAGTGATCCTCCATTCTTTTTAGGTATGTCAGTTAGATAAATTAAAAAATTATATAATCTTGTAATATCATCTCGATGTGGTCTCAATCTGTATCCACCCTTTGAAACAGAAAAATCAATATCTAAATTTACTTTTGGATTAGAATAATTATTTCCAAGTAATTTTTGAAGCTCACTTGAATTCAATTTTTTTTTAATAGTGAATTTTTTTGGATTAAAAACTTTTGGTAGATTTGAGTTTTCCCATGATCTATTTTTAAATTTTTTTTTAAATATATTTTCAATTTTCTTGTAGAAAGATTTGCTATTAAAAAGTTTAAAAAGTTTTTTAGAGATTTTTGATTGTTTAATATAATTATTAAAATTTTTTGAGCCTTTGTTGATACGACTTCTTCCACCCATTATCATATCATCAAAAGATTTAGAGTTACTAATTTCTTCGATTAATATTTTGCAAATACTTTTTGGAATAATGTTGCTACCTACTAGAACTGGAAAATTTCCTTTTACCTTTTTTAATTTTTCAATTCGTAGCATTTAGCTATACATTCCCTCCTTAACTTTGATCATCTTATACATAAGATCATTTAAAGGGGTTTTTATCCCATGTTTTTTTCCAAGACTTGAAACAACACCACTTATGAAATCAATTTCGGTTTTTCTTTTGTATTGAACATCAAAAGCCATAGATGATTTATTTGTTTGGTTTGAGTCTACGATTTTATTAAACATAAAAAGGCACTCATCCTCAGAAACTTCTACACCGTCAGCTAACGCTACTTGTCTTGTTTCCAAAATTATTTCTTTACCTAGCGATCTAGATACTTCATTTGCACTATTATTTATGTATAGATCAGTATGATGTAGATCAAAAATTGCTGATAGGGGTCCAATCGCTGTTAATGCAAACAGTTTCATCCATTTTCTTTTTTTTACATCATCAGCAGCAATTGTTTCGAGATTATAATCAGTAAAAGTGTCAGCGATATCTTTTACTCTTTCACTCATTCCACCTTCATATTCTCCAATCCAAGAAGGTAGAGCAGCATGGTTCATTATATGACCAGGCCCCAATATATTTGAAGCTTGAGTGGTTGTTCCTCCTAGAACTTTTTCAACTCCTACAATTTTTTGCATAATTGCTTCGTGACCAAAGCCATTTTGAAATGACATAAAAACAGTTTTTTCACCAATGATATTTTTGATACTATTAAGAGCTGGTTCTAAAACAGTTGCTTTACACATCACTATCACGGCATCAACAATACCAACTGTCGATGGATCAGTTGTTGCTTTAACTTTAATAAACCTGTCACCACCATGACCATCCATCTTAAGACCATTTTTATTTATAGCTTCTACATGTTCTTTCCAAACATCAATCAGGATAACGTTAAGTCCTTTTTCAGCTAACAAACCCCCAAACAAACAGCCCATTGCACCAGCACCTAAAACTGCAACTTTTAAATCTTTATTTATCATTAAAGCCTTTTTATAATTAATTTATGTATAGATATTATATATATTATCTATAGACATCATGCAAAATAAATTATAGCTTTAATAGTCAATGCAATTAAAAATAGAAAAAGCAAAATTTACAGAGTATTCATTAGATAAAATATCTGATGCCTTACAAAGTGGATTATCAAGTAATTATAAAGTAGTCGAAGTCTCAATAGTTGATTGCCCAAATCTAAGAGATTGGGGTTGTCCATCTGAAGGAATTAGTGGAAATCAAAAAATTATAGATGTTGGTGGTGAGCCTTACATGCATGATCCTAAATTTATAGGTGCTGAATTTGATTATGAAGAAATTTCTAAAATGATTGGTTCGGAAAAATCTTATGCTTTAGGTGCTGGTTCAGGTGCTATGTCATGTTTAGACGGACATTGTGGAGAGTTAGTAATTAACGAAAATCTAATCACTGATGAGTCAAAATCAATAATAGCTCGTGTTGGAAAAAATAAAGAATGTATTGCTGAAAAATATACAGCCAGAAAACACGGTGGCTTAGGTAATGTTTTTTATACTGATGGAATAAGAGGAAAAGTTATTAAAATAAAAATAAAAGGAAGATCTGGAGAGCAGGGATCTTTAACGCAAGCAATGAGAAAAGCTTTGTCTGATAATTTGAAAATTAAAGATAATGATCATATTGCTTTGGCAGGAGTTTTTAGAATTTTAAATGGAAAGATCAGATCACATGTTCAGCCTGATTATAAAGATATTAAACATGAATATTATGATCCTGAACAAATGAAATGTGTAAAAGATTTTTTACAATTTTATGAACCAGTGGGACCTGAGTTACAAGGTTATTGTGTGCTTTGGACTGGCGATCCAACAGGAGGAAATCTTAATTTAAGAGAGTCTGGTGAACATACTCATTTTCATTCCTATACTAAAGAAAATGTAGCAGGTCATTATCACTTTGATGTAACTCCTGAAGAGATAGAATATGAGGGTTATTTTAATACTGCAGAGGAAGTGCACAGAGTTAATAATATTTACAAAGAATTAACTAATAAAAAATAATATTAATTTAACTTTGTTTAATATAACATTTTGGAATGAAGAAACAATTTAAGTACCCAAAATCTTTTGAGGAACAGAAAAAAATTCCAAAGATTACACAAAAAAGAATTAAATTAGCTGAAGCTTCACTTGGTGATTTCGAGGGAAGGCTTGAGAATGATTTACTTAATTGGTTTTCATTAACACCTCAACATTGGATAATGTTGCATATGGTTATGCTTGCTTATTATAAAAATAAATCAATTACTAAAAATGAATTACTAAAGGTAATTGAAAAATCTTACCTGACATCAAATGTCTATATAGATACTGCAATTAAAAAAGGTTTTTTTAGAATTATTAGAAATGAAAAAGATAAAAGATCAATTTTTATTTTACCTTCAGTTATAACAATAAAAACTTTTGAAGGTTTTATAGATAGAAGAGATCTAGTTTATAAAGGGATCTGATTTACTAGTATGCTTTAGACTCTTCTTTTTTAGAAGAACCTTTCATTTTATCAACCACAGCTTTTGCACCAGAACTTAAGGCTCGTTGATCTGCGCCAATTGTTACAAAATTAAAACCTTTATCAATCATTTTTTGAGCATATTCAGGAGTACCGTTATGAATACCTGCATAAATATTATTTTTTTTAGCATGTTCTAAAATTCTTAAAATTTCCGAATAAGCTTTAGTACTTTCAGGTCTATCAAAACCTGGCTCTTCTCCAATTGCTAAACTCAAATCTGCTGGGCCAATATAAATACCATCAACACCAGGCGTAGACATGATTTCATCAAGCTTATCCAAAGATTCTTTTGTCTCTATCATTGCTAACTTAAGCATTTCATCATTTGCATGTTTTGCATAATCAGAACCACCATAAATTAAACCTCTAACCGGACCAAAACTTCTATAGCCATGGGGAGGGTACATGCATGCTTGAACAAATCTTTCTGCTTCTTCTTTATTACTAACCATCGGACAGATAATGCCATAACATCCAGCATCAAGAATTTTCATTATTTGACCAGGCTCATTCCAGTTTACTCTTGCGAGTGGAGTAACATCAGTTGTTGATATAGTTTGTAGCATCGGCAAAGCATTAGTGTAGTCAACCAAACCATGTTGCATATCTATTGTAAGTGAGTCCCATCCTTGATGAGCCATTACTTCAGCTGAAACAGTGCTAGGAATCTGCAACCAACCATTGATTACAGGTTTCCCTGCTTTCATCATTTCTTTTACTTTGTTTTTTCTCATTATTATATTTTTAAACCCATGTGAGTGTATTTCACATTTAAGTAATCTTTAATTGCTCCTGATCCACCTTCACGTCCATAACCAGTTTGTTTAATACCACCAAATGGTGCTTCAGCAATTGCAACCACGCCAGTATTAACCGCAACACATCCAGACTCTAATTTTTCTGATCCAATATGAGCTTTATCCATAGAATTTGTGTATAGATAACTACATAAACCAAGGTCATTATCATTTGCTCTTTCAATAACTTCATCAAAAGTTTTAAATGTAAGAATTGGTACCAATGGACCAAAAGGTTCTTCTTTCATAATAGTAAAATTATCTTTTACGTCATCAAATACTGTTGGTTCATAATAATAACCCTTATTGAAACCAGAAGGTCTTTTTCCACCCATTAATACTTTTGCACCTTCTTTTTTTGTAGTTTCAACTAGCTTTTCTATTTCTTCTAATCTCTTTGCAGTACTTAAAGGTCCTAGTTCAACACCTTCATCCATACCATTTCCTATTTTTAATTTTTTTGCTCTTTCCATAAAAGCACTTACAAACTCTTCTTTTCTATTTTCTTGAATATAAAATCTGTTTGGAGAGATACAAACTTGTCCATTATTTCTGAATTTGCCAGTTATTGCTATGTCGGCAACTTTATTCATGTCTACGTCCTCACAAACAATAAAAGGAGAGTGTCCACTTAGTTCCATGGTAACTCTTTGAACTTTATCAGCTGCCTTTTTTAAAATTATTTTACCAACTCTTGTTGAACCGGTGATTGATACTTTTTTGATTATATCAGATTCCATTAGTTCATTAGAAATTTCAGCAGGATCACCTGATAAAAGATTTACAACTCCATCTGGCACACCAGCTTCTTTACAAATATTAACTAATTCCATTACGGCACCAGGAGTAATTGTATCTGGTTTACAAATAACAGAACAACCTGCAGCTAAAGCAGTAGAAATTTTTCTTGACGCTAATACTATTGGAAAATTCCATGGAACCAAAGCAGCAACAACACCTACTGGTTGATAGTAAACATGAACTCTAGTATCTGGAAATCTACTTTGTTGTGTTTCACCATAAATTCTTTTTGTTTCTTCAGCATTCCATTCAAAAATATCAGCTCCACCACCGACTTCTCCAACAGCTTCAGCAAGAGGTTTTCCAACTTCAAGAGTTAACCATTTTGCTAGTACTTCTTTTTTTTCTCTCATTAAGTCAGCAATTTTTCTAAGAACATAAGATCTTTGCCAAGGTGCTGTGTTTTTCCAAATCTCTAAACCTTTTTCAGCAGACTTTAATGCTTTTTGTACTTCTATAGAGGATGCTTTTGATGCTTTTCCAATCACTTCTTCTGTTGCAGGATTGATTACATCGTAAGTTTCTTTTTTTTCAGCTTGTTGCCATTTACCATCAATGAATTGTCCAAATTTTTCGTACATAATTTTTATTTTTAAGTTTACTTAATTAGGTTTTTTAATTTATAAATATATTTATATATAAACACTATACATATTAAAAAATAAACATATTTATGAAAAAAATTACTCTCACTTGTGCTCATGCAATTGTAAAATATTTAATTGCTCAAAAAATATTAATTAATGGCAAAAAAGAACCTTTGTTTCCAGGTGTGTTTGGAATTTTTGGACATGGTAATGTAGCATGTTTAGGTCAAGCTCTTGAGGAAAATCAAAAAGAGCTTCCAACTTATAGAGGACACCATGAACAGAACATGGCTCTTACAGGTATTGGTTATGCAAGAGCAAAGAGAAGGCAGCAAATTTTTGTAGCAACATCATCAGTTGGACCAGGAGCTACAAATATGGTTACGGCTGCTGCAGTTGCGATGAGTAATAGGTTGCCGATTTTATTTTTACCAGGAGATACATATGCAAATAGAATGCCTGATCCAGTACTTCAACAAGTAGAACATTTTAATAATCCAGGAATAACTGCTAATGATGCTTTTAAACCTGTAACTAGATATTTTGATCGTATCACTAGACCCGAGCAAATTATTCAATCATTTCCAGCAGCAGTTCAAACAATGTTAGATCCTGCAGATTGTGGACCAGCTTGCATTGCATTAAGTCAAGATATTCAAGGACAAACATTTGATTATCCAGAAGAATTTTTCAAAGAAAAGATTCATGCAATTAGAAGACCAAGACCTGATGAATTTCAAATAAAAGAGGCTGCAGAAAAAATTAAATCTTCAAAAAATCCAATAATTATATCTGGTGGAGGAGTTTTTTACTCTGATGCTATGGAAGAATTAAGTAACTTTGCGGTTAAACACAATATACCGGTTACACAAACTGTGATGGGATATTCTACAATGAAAAGAGACCACTCACATTATGCGGGTCAAATAGGTGGGTTAGGTGGAAAAAATACTAATTCATTAGCTAAACAAACAGATCTAGCTATTGCAGTTGGTACTAAACTTGCAGACTTCACCACTGGGTCTTGGGCAAATTTTGAAAACGAAAATTTTAAACTTGTTTCTATTAATGTATCAAGATTTGATGCTAATAAGCATTTGGCTCAAGCAGTAGTAGGTGATGCAAAAGTTTCATTAGATGAACTTTCACAAGCATTAGGTGATTGGAAAGCTGGTGAGGAGTGGAATAAAAAATCTCAAGCAGAGTTAAAAGCATGGAACGAGCATGTAGATAAAGAGAGCGCTCCTTCAAATCAAGAGGTACCAAGTTATGTTCAAGTAGTTGGTGCCGTTTACAAGAATTCTGATCCATCAGATATTGCAGTTACTGCAGCAGGAGGTTTGGTTGGTGAAGTTATTCAGGTTTGGAGACCACGAGAATTAAATACTCATGAAACTGAATGGGGATTTAGTTGTATGAGTTATGAAATATCAGGAGCCTTGGGAATAAAAATGGCAAACCCTGACAAAGAAGTTATTTCTTTTGTTGGAGATGGGTCTTATCTTTTAAATAATACAGATATTTATTCTTCAGTAATCACTAATAATAAGCTTATTATAATTGTTTGTGATAACGGTGGTTTTGCAGTGATTAATAGACTTCAATTATTTAAAGGTGGAAAAGAATTTAATAATTTACTTAAAAGCTCAAAAACACCAGGCCTTGTAAGTGTTGATTTTGCAAAACATGCTGAAAGCATGGGAGCTAAATCAGAACATGTAAATTCTATATCCGAACTTGGAGAAGCATTTAAAAGAGCAAAAAAATCTGATGTTACATATGTCATTTCAATTAAGACACATGCTTATCAGTGGTTAGAAGGTTCTTCATTTTGGGATAGTCCCACATTAGAAATTCCAACCACTAAAGAAAATAAAGAAGCTTTAAAACTATATAAAGAAGGAAAAAACAAACAAAGACAAGGCGTTTAATTCTTTATGAATAAAATTTTTAAAGTAGGCCTAATTGGTTGTGGTCATATTTCAGAAACATATTTTAGAGCAGAAAAATATTTCAATAATATAAAAATTATTAAGTGTGCAGATATAAATTTCAATAATGCACTTAAATGTGCAAAAACTTATAAGATACAAGCGGTAACTGTTAATGAACTTTTAAAAGATAAACAAGTTGAGATTATTCTTAACTTAACCATTCCTAAAGCTCATTATCAAGTTGCAAAACAGGCATTAGTTAATGGAAAACATGTTTACTCTGAAAAACCATTAGCAATTAATTTTAAAGATGGAAAAGATCTCCTTAAAATAGCAAAAAAGAAAAAACTTTATATTGGAAATGCGCCTGATACTTTTTTGGGAGGAGGCATTCAAAAATCAAAAGAGCTAGTTGACAAAAAAACTATAGGTAAAATTAATTTAGGTAATGCAATTTTTGCTTTTCCTGGAGTTCAATCTTACCACCCAAATCCTGAACCTTGGTTTGCAAAAAAAGAAGGTGGTCCAGTAATTGATATGGGTCCATATTATTTAACTGCTTTAGTTAATTTATTGGGACCAGCAAAAAAAGTTACAGGAAGTATTGTAAATGGAGTTAAGAGAAGAACTATTGGAATAGGACCAAGAAAAAATAAAACATTTAAAGTTCAATGTCCTACAACATACTTATCAACAATTACATTTGAGAATGGATCGATTATTAGACTAACTCTTTCTTTTGATGTGATAGCTCACCAAAGAAATCATATAGAGCTATATGGTGATAAAGGGTCGATGATAGTTCCAGACCCAAATATGTTTGGTGGTTCAGTTTATGTATGTAAAAATTTAGGTGACCCATGGAGAGAATACAAAACTGATAAAATGCCGTTAGGTAAAATTAACATTAGATCACAAAGTTCTAGAGCAAACGAGTCACCAACTAATGCAAACTATCGTGGAGCTGGTTTGGCTGAAATGGCTTATTCTATAGAAAATAAAAAAATTAATAAATGTAATGGAGAACTATCTCTTCATGTTTTAGATATCATTCAGTCAACAATGAAAGCATGTAAAACAAATAAACCACAAGTAATTAAAACTACATGCAAAAAACCAAGTTTATTTCAAACAAAAGATATAAAAAAAATATTAAAATAATATTTACAAACTTAATATTACAGTAGCTGCTTGTCTAATTTAGAGCTTAGATTAATTTCTTTTTGTTTTCAGCCATCGATAATGCAATTTTAAATGAATTTAAAATTGGAGCTAAATTAGCTTCATTTTTTCCAGCAATTGCAAATGCTGATCCATGTGCGGTTGTTGTTACAGGAATTGTTAATCCACCTTGAACAGTAACTCCTCTATCAAATCCAAATGCTTTAAGTCCAGATTGAAGTGCATCGTGATACATTCCAACCATACAGTCATGGTTTTTATTTTTATAAGCAACAACAAAAGAAGTATCACAAGGTAATGGACCATCAGTATTAAATCCAAGTTTTTTTGCCTCTTCTATAGCTGGAATAATTTCATCTTTTTCTTCAGTACCAAATTCTGCATGTGGGTTAAGAGCTTGAACTGCTATTCTAGGATTTTTTACACCGTTCAATTCCATAACCTCATTGATTAATTTAATAGGCTTTAAGATATTTTCTTTTGTAATGTGTTGAGCAACTTCTTTAATTGGGATGTGTGAAGTTACTCTTGCTGTCCAGAAATTATCTATAACATTAAACTCACAACAAAAACTTTTTACCTCCAACTTTTCAGCCATTAATTGTAATTCATCTGAATGTGTGTTTCCTCCAAGTTTTAAACTTGTTTTATTCATTGGAGCAAAATTAATTGCATCAATTTTTTTTTCTTTGGCAAGATTTAGTGCTAAATCTAAAGCTTCCAAAACAC
>NZ_CALSOW010000003.1 GCF_943788075.1 uncultured Candidatus Pelagibacter sp.
TGAAGCTGCAATGTCTGCTTTAGTAATTTCTGATATTTTTTTAATTAAAATTTCACCTTGTTCAGTGGATGCAACGTTACAACCATAAAATAAAATATCCCCACTTGTGGTTAACGATTGACCAATGGATGTTAGAGTTGATTGGTAACTATCTATGGTGTCATTATTTAAAAATGCATTTCCAAATAAAATTTGTCCAGATGAGCCATGACCAATTAGATGTAAAGCATCGATATTTTCTCTATCGGTTAAAATTTCGCTTATTCTTTTAAAGCCATCTTCATTTGCATTGATTAGATAAAACTCGGTATTTTCCTTAAATGAATTTGTTATTGTTTCATAATCTTCAACGGCACTATCAATAAAGACTATATTTTTCTTATCATTTCTTATTTTATCTCTTGCGATATTGGTAAATGGGATGTCTTTGTTAGAATTATCTCCCTCTTTATATATGTCTTTATTTGAAGAATTTATTGTAATTTGTTGTTGATTTCGCTCATCAATTAAATCTAAAAACGTAGAAGCCCCAGCCCCATCGAGCATTATTCTTTGCTCTAATGGTTCAATAAATAATTTTTTTGGTTTTTTTTTTATGGACTCGTTACCCATAAAACCATTTTAAACCTACTTAAAATAATAGCATTTTAAGGGTTACCAAAATGGGTATATGTAGTTAAAAAAACCCATTTTGAACTAATTAAACCTAGCTAATCTCAAATTAATTTCTTCTTTTTTAAAAGTTTAATTTTTACAACTTGGAGGATTATAATCTTCTCAAAATATCCTCGCCATAATCATCTAATTGAAAATTCTCTTTTCCAACTTGATCATTAAGGGAGACAAATTTTGATTGCTCTTTAATCTCTACTTGTTTTGCAAATCTTTCAGCAGAACGTTTATTAATTTTTGATGTAACATCATTAGATATTTTGTTTCCATCTTTATCTAAAGTTACAATTGTTAAATTTAAATTTTTTAAATTCTTAGGAGGATCTAATACTAATTCCCCTTTTCCTAAACTAACTTTGACCCACTTCGGAGCTTTTTCCCCATTTCTTAAAACGGCAATTCCTTTTTCTAAGTTATTTTTAATTTCATCCGGTAAGTTGATGATATATTTGTTATCTCGAAGATAAGGCTTAGGTTTAAACACATCTCCTTTAACAAAATCATTAATTTGTTTTTTAGATTTAATTTTTACTTCATTGCCATTAATTGATTTATTTTCAGTTTCATTATTAGTTTGTTCTTCATCTGATTGAACTTCAACATTTCCATCTTCATCCACAGATATGTTTTCATCAATTTCACCAGCAAACTCTTTTGCAAGTTCTCTATTTTGTCTTAACTCACCTGCCTCAATGATAACTGCAATTTCAAATTCATTATTTTTGTCATCAATACCGATTACCTTAAATTCTAATAAATCTATGTCTGATGGAATTTCTGCAACTACCACTCCTGATTTAGGATTAACTTTAATCCAATCGGGTAGAGCAGATCCATCTTTCATTTCTCCTTTGTAACGAACAAGTTCAATTCCTGGATCGTTAAATACTGAAAACTGTAGAACTAAAATATCATCAGGATTTCCTTTTGAAAAAGTTGTATAGTTTCCATCTTTATCTTTAAACTGAGCTCTAAGATCTACTAGTTTTAAATTTTCATTAAATTTACCAATCGTAAATTGGCCTTCATAAAAGTTTGATGAAGCTGAAGGTGCTCTATCTGGTAAATCATACTGATCTTTTCCATTTAAAGAGGCTGTGGTTACAAGGTCTTGGAAACCTTGTTCTTGCAATTCAATATTTGATTGATTTGCTGAACTAGATATTTCAATTGTAAGCTGGGCAGTTGCAGTTAATCCAGCACTGTCTGTAATCGTATAAGTAAAATACTCATAAAGTTTTTCATTTGGTTTTAATGTGTCAGCCAATCCATCGTTTGCATTATAAGAATAACCTCCGTTAGCATTAATATAGAAATTACCATAAGTTGAAGTAAAACTTTGTCCAACTGTAATCGATGTTCCAGTGTCTGAAGATTGTCCTGTTCGAATTGAATCTATGGTAATGTCATCAAATAAATCAACATCATTATCATTTGCTTTAACAAAGTTTGATGAATTTGTTAAATTATCTAAGTTCGGTGATGTATCTAAATCTATTATTGCTTCATCATCTACCGCAGTTGGAGCATCATTTACACCATTTATTTGAATGACAATTTCTGCAGTTGATGTTTGTCCAGTGTCATCTGTCACAGTATAGGTGAATATTTCATAAAAATTGTGTCCTTCAGGGATTTTAGCTAAATTTTCATTAGTAGTATCTAACTCATATGTGTAGCTACCATCTCCATTAATGGTAATATTTCCGTAAGTTCCTGTAAGTGGAGAGCCTATATTACCTGTTGTTCCAGTATCATCTTCACCCCCTGTTCTTATTCCATTTACAGTTAAATCAGATCCTTCAATATCAGCATCATTTGAAGTAACCCCTGTTAAAGGTGTTTTAGTTAAAGAGGATCCCCCTACATCTAATTGACCATAGTCTGTTGCTGCAACAGGTGGTTCATTAGTTCCATTAATTGTAATAATTAATACTGCAGTATCGGTATCTCCATCCGTATCAGATACAGTGTAATTAAATGTATCTGTGACGGTATCGCCTGAGATAATTCTATTTCCACTTCCATCTAAAATATTATTATTTGCTTGATAGATGTAACTTCCATCAGCAAAAACAGTTAATCTTCCATATGTTCCTTTTAAAGGCTCCCCTATTGTCCCTGCTGTACCTGATCCTTCAGTACCTCCTAATTTTATAGCTGTTATTTGATGAGTTGCATAAGTGTTACCGCTATCTGGATCTAAATCATCATAATCTAATGAAGAAGCAGAAGTATTATCTCTTATAATACTTGTTCCTTCATCAACACTATCCGTGTCATCTACTGCAGTTATATCATCATTAAGTCCAGTTATTGTGAATACTAGATTTGCAGTACTAGCGTTAACATCAGCATCATCTTTTATTTCATAAACAAAAGTTTCTGTTACCGTTGCATCTTTTGTAATTGTTTGTGCAGTTGTATTATTCGGTGTGTAAGAATATTGACCTGTACTATAAAGGGTTAATGTTCCATAAGTTCCGACAATGCTTGAAGATCCTCCAGAGGCAACTGATGTATAAGATCCACCATCTGGTTTTGCTTGAGTAACTCTTAAAGTAGAGTCTTCACTTTCATAAGTGCTTCCACCATTGTCATCATTTCCAAGAACACCAGTTCCTGTAACAGTTCCTGTTCCTGTAACCGTTGCATCCTCATTAACAGCACCTGTATCATTCGCTGCTAGTGGGCCAAGTCCTGTAACTGCTATAGTTAAGGTTGTTGTTGCACCTGCTGCTTTATAATAAAATACATCATTTGCTGTTGCTCCTGCAGTTAATGCATCCGCTGCTGATTGATCGGCGACATAAGAGTATGCTCCTGTTGCATACATAGTTAGAGTTCCATAAGTACCTGTTATTGCTTGTGAAGTTGAAATTGAAGTTAAACTGTCTGCTGCAGCTCCAATATGAGAAACAGTTGCAGCACTTGTATCATCCTCTAATACATCTTCTGCATCACCATTTGCAACAGTTACTGTTGCATCTTCATCAACAGTATCTGTATCTGCCGCAAGAGAAACTGATGAGCCTACAGTAAAGATTAGTTCACCTACATCATAAGCTGTTGAGCCTGAATTTGTTTCATTATCTTTAGTTGTAAATGTAAAAGTGTCTGTTGCTGTTGCTCCATAACTAATATTATTTGTTGCACTTGCTGTATAAATATAAGATCCATCTGCACCAATAACTAATGTTCCATAAGTACCAGAAACAGACAATCCATTAGAAGAAGTTGTTGCAGCTGTTACTAAATTGCTATTATTTCCTAAATTAATTACTGTTGAATAGCTTCCACCTTCTGAAGCAGCTTTTGCAGCAGTTACCACTAATACACTATCAGCGTCATCACTATCCGCAACGCCGTCATGAACATCTCCTGAACTTGTGGCACCTGCAGCAACTGTTCCAACGGTTGTATCCGTTACATTTGGTGCAGCATTTACAGAAACTGATATTGTGTAAGTTGATGTACTATCTGTTACTCCATCATAAGCTTTAAAAGTAAAACTATCATCAGCTTCAGAGTTTGCATTAGGGGTGTAAACTAAATTTCCAATATTTGCTTTTGAAACTGTATAAGTTGTAGATGTTCCTGGATTTACGTGAGATGAGGTAAGATTAGTTGAGCTATAAGATAAAGTTCCAGAGGATGGTAACGTTACAATTTTAATATTTAATGCTTGTCCTGCAGCTTCATTGTCATCAGAAAGTGAGAAATCGCTTGCTTGAAATGTATGAGATATATTACTTGGAGTTCTATCCCCTGCTGAGGATACTTGGTTATTTTCATTAACATAAATTGTTCCGTCAGATGCAGTGGGTGCAACGTTTCCTAAAGCTTGAACCGTAAATGTTAATTGTCCAACATCTAAAGCATTGGATCCTGCACTCCCTGTTGTTCCTTCATCATCTTGAACTGCATAATTAAATACATCAGTTGCTGTTCCGCCATATGTAATATTATTAGATGCATTTGCTGTGTACGTGTAGCTTCCATTTGAATTTAAAACTAAAGATCCATAAGTTCCTGTAACAGATGATCCAACACTTCCGCTTGGAATAGTTGAACTTTCAGCTCCAGATGCAACTCCTGTAATTGTTAAAACATGGCTGGAACTGTCACTTTCATCATCACTGTCATCAATTTTATCAACTCCACTATTTGCAACTGGATAAAACAAGATTAGAACTTGCTGTAGCACTTGTTTCAACTGCTGATCCATGAGTATGGTTTGTGGCTGCTGGTGCCGCATTTACTGAAATAGTTATTGTGTCTGCTGATGTACTATCTGTTGTTCCATCTTTAACTTTAAAGGTAAAGGTATCATCACTTTCTGAATTTGCATCTGGGGTATAAACAAGATCACCAATATCCCCTATGGCCATTTCATAATTGAGTAGAGGCTAATCACGTTTGTACCATCGATCACGATACAATGCACCATTAGTTGGTAAAGTTACTATTTTTACATGCGTAATCTGCATCGCCTGAGTCACTATCTGAGAATGCGAAGTCGCTTGATGAAAAAGTATATGTAATATTTGATGGTGTTCTATCCCCTGCTGATGATGTTTGATTGTTTTCATTTATATTTATTGTTGCATCAGAAGAGGTTGGGGCATCATTAATACCTGTTACCGTAAACGTTAGAGTAGCATTTCCACTATCCGTTCCATTGGTTGCTGTATAAGTAAAGACATCAGTGCCAGTTTCAAGTGCATCAAGAGCAGTTGATGCATTCTGATTTGGCGTATAAGTATAACTTCCATTTTCGTAAATAGTTAATTGTCCGTATAATCCTGTAATTGTAACTCCACCACTTGTTACCGTTTCTGTAGTTGTAGTATCTGAACTGTTAGTAAAAGAGATATTTGAGACAGTTAAAGTTCCTGTAGATGTACTGTCATCTTCAAGTAAATCTTCGTCATCACCATTGGCAACTGTTACATCATCATCTCCAACTGTTACGGTATCTGTATCATTTACTAAGGTTAACGATGGAACAACAGTAAATGTGATTGTTCCAGTATCATATGCATAATTTTCATCTGTATCTGTTTCATTATCTCTTGTTGTATATGTAAATGTATCCGTAACTGAACTTGCGCCAGCTGATAAAGAAACTGTTGATGTATAAGTATAAGTTCCGTTTGCAGCTATGTTTAATGTTCCATAATTTCCAGCAATAGCAGATCCAACTCCTGTACCGTTAGAAATAATTGAGGAGTTTGTACTTTCATTTCCTGCAGCAACTCCAGTTACAACTAAAACACTGTCAGCATCATCACTATCTGCAACAAAATTATGAACATCTCCTGTGCTTGTACCCCCACCAGAGATAACAGCAGTTTCAATATTTTTATCAGTTACCACTGGAGCAGCATTATTACTTACTGTCATTGTATTAGCTGAAGCACTAAAACCTGTTCCATCTGAAACTTTAAAGGTAAAGCTGTCATTGCTTTCAGAGTTAGCAGTTGGTGTATAAATCAAACTTGAAATGCTAGCAGTAGCAATTTCATCGTCTGCTGAAACTGCAGATCCACTTAAAGTTAATGTTCCAGATGATGGTAGTGTTATAATTTTAATTGCACTTAAACTGCTATCTGAAGTATCTGCATCTGTAAAAGCAAAATCACTTGACGCAAATGTTTTAATGAAATTTGCAGAAGGAGTTCTTTCACCGTAGGATGAATCTGTATTTCTTTCATTTACATAAACAGTTGCATTAGCTGAAGTTGGAAGGTCATTTGTTCCAATGACTGTAATTGTTAAAGTAGCTGTAGTTGTTGCACTTTGAGTATCAGTTACTGTAAATGTAAAAACATCGGTAACTGTTTCTCCAACATCTAACGACTCTGCATTATTTGCAACATAAGAATAAGAGCCATTAGCGTTTAATGTTAAAGAACCATACAAACCTGTAACTGCTGAACCAACACTTGCTGTTTGACTGTTTGTGCTAACAGAGCCCCCAGCTGAATTAGTTCCACCATTTTGACTTACAGTTCCTGTAACTGTTAAGGCATCATCAGAACTTTCTGTTACATTTCCTGATGAATCCGCAGTTACATCTAAATCCGCATCATTATCTAAAACATCTCCACTATTGCTTCCAGTGCTTGTTCCAGAAACAGCTGAGCCTCCATTTGAAACTGCTAAAGTTGAACCTTCAGCAATATATCCTGTATCATTTGTTGTAGTTGGAGCATCATTTACTCCTGTTACTTTTATTACAAGTTGTGCTGTATCAGTAGCCGTTCCATCAGATAAAGTATAAGTAAAATAATCTATTGCAACATCTCCTGCATCTAATGCTTCCGTTGCAGCAAGATTTGCAACATAAGTATAAGCACCAGTTGATTGAATAGTAAGTGTTCCATAAGTTCCTGTTAAAGATGATCCAACGCTACCTGAAGTTCCTGTTCCAGCCGCTTCTGTTCCAGTTCTTATTGCAGAAATTGTTAAACTAGATGCATCATCAACATCATTATCATAATGAGTGGATGATTGAGTATCAATTACATTTCCAGTAGATTCTCCAGTGGTACCTGTCTCTTTATATTTCCAATCTCATATGCAGTGCCTGTAAGATTTAATTGATGATAATCTATTTTGGAAGCATCATGTTGAAGTATTGTTAATTCCGTTCCATCACTATTAAATGCTAAACCTCTAGTATTTGCTGTGCCACTTAAAGATCTTTCACCTTCAAGTGTTACTGGATCATTAATATTATAAGCAGAGTTAAGTGAGAACTGGTACAATTTATCTGTTCCTGTATCACTTAAAATTGTTAATTTAGTTCCATCATCATTAAATGCCAACCCTTGAGGTGTATGAATATCACTTGTCAAACCTAATGGATCATAAACATCAGATTGTAAAGTTATAGATCCATCATGGTTCATGGAACCTATATCCCAAGCTGTCGTTAAAGAATATTGATGTAGTTTGTCATTTCCACTTGCAACTTCTAATGTAAATAATTTTGTACCATCAGAACTAAAAATTAGTGAGTGTTGAGTATTTCCAGAAGTAAAATCTGAAAATGTATATTCTTTATATCCATCTGTATTTGTAGATGCATGATAAGCAACAGTATCTGCTGTTGCTAAATTATTAGCAGTTGATAAAGAAAATTGTTTAATAATTTTATCTGAGCCAGATGTTCCAGTAATAAATATTTTTGTACCATCCGGTTTTGCAGAAATTCCCGTTACCCCACCTACATCAGGGTCTAATTTTTGATAACCATCAGTATTGGTTGATGCATCATATGCAACTGTATCAATAGTTGAAAAATCATATGCGGTCGTAAGTCCATATTTAAAAACTAAACCATGTCTACTTCCTCCAACATAAGCGTAAGTTCCATCACTATTAAAGTCTAAATCTTGAGAATATGTATCTCCATTAGTGGTAGATGCATTTGAGGAATTGCTTATGCTTATAACTCCAGAAGTAATAGGTCCAGTATTAGTTGCGTAAACATTATCTGTCGTTGCATCTGCAGTAGCGGTAACTTCTAAGGTTGAATTTTCATTTATAAAACCATAATCATCTTGTGCAACTGGTGCATCATTAATACCTTCAATAGTAATTGTTAATGTTCCAGTATCAGTTAAGCTTCCATCTGAAACAGTGTAAGTAAATACATCAGTTGCAGTATCACCATCATCTAATGCATTCGCAGTGTTAGCATTATAAGTATAACTTCCATCTGCACCAATTGTTAGAACACCATAATCTCCTAAAATAGAAGATCCATTTGAATAAGTGGTGCTTGCTGTTATAGAAGTTGCATCAGCACTAGCATCTTCACTATGTCTAATGGCTGTAACTGTAATTGTAGCTCCCTCAGGGTCTTCATCATTTAATAAAACTTCACCTGTATGGTCTCCACTTTCATTGTTATAATCACTGTCTGTTCCACTTTCATCATCTGTAGCATTTTCATCTTCAATATCATAATCAACTGTTAATGTTGAATTTTCATTTATATATCCAGTGTCATCAGTAGCAGTCGGTGCATCATTTGAACCTAAGACTGTTATTGTAATTGTTGCAGTACCAGTGCCTCCACTAGTTGCGTCTGTAACAGTATAAGTAAATACATCTGTTGCTGTTGTTGCACCAAGTTTTGCTGCGTTATTTGCAACATAAGTATATGATCCATCTTCGTTTATTGTTAATTCTCCGTATTGTCCACTCAAAGCTGAACCAATAGTTCCTGTTTCACCTGTTGAAGATGAAATTGCTGTTACCGTATTTGAAGTTCCCGTATCATTTCCTAACACATCTCCAGTATGATCTCCTGTTGCACTATTATAATCACTATCGCTGTCGGCATCATTTGCACTAGCTCCATCAGCAACAGTTAAAGTAGATCCAGCTGCTATATAACCTGTATCATTTGTAGTTCTTGGGGTTTGTCCAGTGACCGTTATTTTTAAAGTCGATTGTCCTGTAGGTGATTTTGTAAGATTATTCGCGTTGTTATGTTCGCTTAATTTTGAAGAGCCATCATTATCATAAAAAAAATATGTAAATGTATCAGATCCAGTTTCACCGTTTCCAAGTGCTAATGCATTTGAATTACTTGATGTGTCATAACTGTAACTTCCATTTTCATTTATTGTTAACGTTCCATAAGTACCATTGATTGTTGCACTACCACTAGAAATAATGGAACTATCTAAGCCAATGCTTATTGCTCTAATAGTAAAATTACTATGAACATCATCTTCATCAGCATCAGTATCATCAACTAAAACATCATATTCAGTATCGTTAGATCTAGTGATACTTGATCCTGCTGTAACAGAATCTGTATCATTCACTCCAACTGGTAAATCATTAATTCCTTTAACAGTAACAGTTAAAGTTCCAATTGCAATATCAGTTCCATCAGAAACTTTATACTCAAACGAATCAGTTACAGTTTCATTTAAATCTAATGCATCAGTAGCAGATGCAGTTGCTGCATAAGAGAAAGATCCATCAGCACCAATTGATAGTGTTCCATAATTACCTGAAATTGTTTGACCACCACTACCAAGTTCTTTGTTACTATTATTAACAAGCACAGATGTACTTGCACCAACATCTGTATAAGCAGTTTGTGAGTTTAATGGAGCGTTGAAAATTTTTAGTCTTACAGCTGTAATTGTAAGTGTATCACCATCACTGTCTGAGTCATTTGATAGCAAATCTCCTGTATGATCACCATGATCACTGTTGTAATCGCTATCACCTACAATATCAAAATCACTAGCAGCAAATGCGATATTGTTAGTAAAAGGAGATGTTGAATAACCATCGTTCGCTTCAGCATCATCAACAGCTGTTACGGTAAAATCTTCATACACATAAGCAGTATCATTTGTAACTGTAGGAGCTGCATTAACCGCTTCATCATCAACACCACTAATTGAAATTTGTAAAACACCATAACTATTTTTATCGTAAGGTGTAGCAACAGTACTAGAGTCACTTGGAATATATGAATTATTCCCATCTGAATCGTCTGAAACTAAATAGTTGAAATAATCACTAACAGTTTCCCCGCTATCTAATCCTGCAATTTGTGAGTCTGCTGCATAGGTATAAGATCCATCATGATAAATTGTTAATGAACCATAATCTCCTCTAATCGTTGCGTTAGGTCGTGTTGTTTCGTTTAAAAAATTCCCATTCCAAACAGTTGGTGCACTACCACCTGCTTTTTCTGCATTTCCTTTTAATGCTGATAAAACTTTGAAATTTGTTCTATTATCAGATCCATCAACATCTGTATCGTTATCTACTAATTCTTTAGTATCTGATGTAGTTGAAGAACGTGTAATTGTTCCACCTTCTGTGATGGTGTTCTGGTCATTTACTGCAATAGGAGTATCATTTATCCCAGTAATATTAACAGTAATTGTACCTGTATCTGTATCTGTCCCATCACTTAAAGTATAAGTAAAAGTCTCAGATGCTGTATCTCCAACATCTAATGCATTAATCCTAGTAAATGAGGAAGTATTTGCACTTAATCCCTGCGTACCTGCATCGTAAGTAGAAGATGTGCTACTTGCATCATAAGTAAATGCCCCTGTGGATGAATTAATATTTAAAACTCCATAAAGGGTATTAAGAGCGTAATTTCTATTTGCAGCCATATTCTGGGTTGCGTATCGATTATTGACATCTATATATGTAATAGATGAAATATGTAGTGTATCACCATCTGCATCGTCAGAAGAAGCAACTACATCACCTTGTGATGATATTGCATTTTCATTAACAGCTTTAGTTACATCTCTTGCAACAGGAGCTGTGTTTGCTTCTGGTGCTTTAGTGATTACTCTAATGAAATCTCCAGGGTTTCCATTTTCAGCTTTGACAGTTAATGTTTTATAATTACTACTTATTGAGACTTCATCATTAGATTCAAATTCTCTTCCACCCTTTGTTACTGATTTTGTTCTTTGACCAGCATATACTGCTCCTGGTTTTGAAAAAACACTATTCTTATGCCATCTATAATCATGACCTATTGTTTGTTCTGATTCAAAGTAATATCCTAGAATTTCACCTTCAAAAGTAAATGAAGCTGTTTTATGATTGCCACTGGTGTTATCGTTTAAATAAACCATATAAGAATTAATCATATTAGATGAGCTAACAGAGCCAAAACTACTAAAAGCACCAGATCTATGTTGACTTTTTATACTATTAATACTTGCTGATGTTATATTCTCTCTTTCAAGAGTGATCATTATTCTCTTTGAACTATCGGATTGACCACTTGGCCGAAAATCAGTAGCGCTATGTTTTTCAACACCGTGACCAGATACACTGCTTACTCCATAGGCTAAGAAGTGTTCATAATCTATTACTTCGGCATTTTTTGTTTCTATAATTCCGTAGTTATTTTCTAAAACCCAGTCTCCACCTTTACCAGTTAAATCATTTGATGCTGCAATGTCAGCTTTTGTAAAGTTAGATATTTTTTTTAATAAAGCTTCTCCTTTATCATTTGCTGCAATGTTACAACCATAGAAAAGGATATCTCCTTTTTTAGTTAAACTTTCACCAATGTTAACTAATGTATTTTTATAATTATCAAGGGTCTCATTTGTTAATAATGCATTTCCAAATAAAATTTGGCCTGCACTACCATGACCAATGATGTGAATGGCTGAATATTTTTTACCATTTTCTAAAGTTTGCTCTATTTTCTTAAAGCCATCTTCATTGGTTTCAATATAATAAATTTCAACATTTTTCCTAAATGACTTTGCTAATTTTTCATAATCTGGAACTTGCTTATCAATAAATACTATTTGTTTTCTTTTTAATTGATCTCTTGGAACATTAGTAAAGGGGAGTTCTTTGGATCCATCCTCTGATTTAATTTCTTTAAATTTTTTAACGTCATAAATGGTTTTATTTGAATTTTCACCTTGTGATCTTTCATCGATTAAATCAAGAAAAGTAGAAGCCCCGGCACCATCGAGCATTACTCTTTGCTCTAAAGGTTCAATAAATATTTTTTTGTTTTTACTTTTTGTGGATTTTTTACCCATTTGAAAGTTTTAGCGTAGTATGAAAAATAGAAGTTTTTAGTTTGATCATTATGGGTGAAAGAAGTAAAAAAAACCCATTTTGATCATTCAGAACTCAAAGTAAATAAGTCAAAAATAGATTAGATAAAAAAATCTAAACTTTAGTCACCCTAGATATTTTCCTGAACATCAACTTGACCCGTTAAAGGAACAAATTTTATTTGCCCTAATTTCAAATTGTATTGTCAATGTTTTATTAGAATATTTTTTATTTTTATTTTGAAACCTGAATGACCAGGTATTTTTTTAACTGATTTTATTTCTAGTTAGTTTTTTTTTTATTTGAACTAAAATCAACTTTGCCAGATAATTTTTGACCAACTTTTAAAGAAGGATTGTTTGAAACTACTGGATTTCTTTTGAATAGATTACCTGAAGCTTTTCCAGATTTTGCATCTATTTTAATCTCAATGTTATTTTTAGATTGAGTATTTTTTTGATCATTTTTTTTATTCATATCTTTAAATTATCTATCTTTTATTCTTAAGTCTAGCACTAAGATTTTTTGTTTTCTTTAGCTTTTAGTTTCTTTAATCTTTTTTCTTCTTTAGCTTTTAGTTTCTTTAATCTTTTTTCTTCTTTAGCTTTTAGTTTCTTTAATTTTTTTTCTTCTTTAGCTAATTTTTTAGCTTGTTTAGCTTTTAGTTTCTTTAATTTTTTTTCTTCTTTAGCTTTTAATATCTTTGATCGTCTTTCTTCTTTAACCAATTTTTTAGCTTCTTTAGCTTTTTGTTTCTTTAATCTTTTTTCTTCTTTAGCTTTTAATATCTTTGATCGTCTTTCTTCTTTAACCAATTTTTTAGCTTCTTTAGCTTTTTGTTTCTTTAATCTTTTTTCTTCTTTAGCTTTTAATATTTTTGATCTTCTTTCTTCTTTAGCTAATTTTTTAGCTTCTTTAGCTTTTTGTTTCTTTAATCTTTTCTCTTCTTTAGCTTTTAATATTTTTGATCGTCTTTCTTCTTTAGTTAATTTTTTAGCTTCGTTAGATTTAATTTTAGCTAATTTTTTATCTCGCTTAGCTTTTTCTGATGCTAATCTTTTTTGTTCTAATGCTAATTTTTTATCCTTCTTAGCTTTTTCTGATGCTAGTTTTTTATCTAGCTTAGTTTTTTCTGATGCTAATCTTTTTTGTTCTGAAGCTAATTTTTTAACTTTCTTAGCTTTTTCTGATGCTAGTTTTTTATCTAGCTTAGCTTTTTCTGATGCTAATCTTTTTTGTTCTAATGCTAATTTTTTATCCTTCTTAGCTTTTTCTGATGCTAGTTTTTTATCTGCTTAGCTTTTTCTGATGCTAAGTTTTTTATCCTTCTTAGCTTTTTCTGATGCTAGTTTTTTATCTTGCTTAGCTTTTTCTGATGCTAGTCTTTTTTGTTCTATGCTAATTTTTTATCTTCTTAGCTTTTTCTTTTGCTAGTTTTTTATCTTGCTTAGCCTTTAATCTGGCTTGTTTTTTTTGTTCGATCGATAATTTTTTATCTTGCTTAGCTTTTTCTGATGCTAGTTTTTTATCTAGCTTAGCTTTTTCTTTTGCTAGCTTTTTATCTTGCTTAGCCTTTAATCTGGCTTGTTTTTTTTGTTCTCTTGCTAATTTCTTTTCTTCTTTTGTCTTTGGCTTGCCTACATCTCTATCTACAACTCTTCTGTTTTTATTAGCATTAATTCCATCAGTGTTTAGATCTAATTTGTATTTTTCTCCTGATAATTTGAAGTTATTTTTGATAATTTGAGCATATTCTTTTGTGCCTATCTCAGCTGCACTATTACTTTCTAAATGAGTAACATCAATACCAACTGATGTGTAAACTTGAGCTATACTAAATTGAACTTTTGAATAGGCTATATCTTTTCTTAGTTCAGCAACTAATAAACTTGCTTCTTCTCTTATCAACTCTAATTCTCCAAATCTTGCAATTTTTTGCGCATTTCTAACTTGTTGAGTAATTTTTCTTGAAACATCATAATAACGTTTTGAAGTTTCATATTCCTCTAAAGCCATTTGATATTCGATATTAGATATGTGAACTTGTGATAATACTGCCATTGATAAAGCTAGTCTTTGCTCTTGTATAATTTCAGTAGTCTTTTTATTTATTTTTTTAATTTTTGGTGCTCTAAAAACATTAAATAAGTTTGCACCAATTGAAGATCCATATTCAAAGTTAGTTTTATTCATTAAATAATCATTAGATGAGCTCGTCCATGAAGCATTAAAATTTAAACCTGGTAATAAAGATCTCATACCCGCTTTTGTCTCTGCAATTGAAATTCTTTCTTCATAACGGTTTTCCATTAATTCTGATCTATTCACTAGCGCATAATTTTCCATTTCATCTAATTTCATATTTAATTCATTCAATGGTAGATCAGTTTCTACAAGAGTAATTTTTTCATTAGGAAGTAAGCCCATTAACGACCTTAATTCGATTTTAGCATTAACAAAACTTTGTTTTTGGCTTTGTAATGCTCTTTGAATATCTAATAATTCTTTTTGATATAAAAGAGCGTCCATAGGTTTTTGTAACAACAACTCTTCAATTTTCTGACTATCGTTTAAAGCTTTATTTACTTTAATTAATAATGGATCATATCTTTTGATTAATTTTTCTGCTGAAAGTGCATTCCAATAAGCTCTAACTACATCTCTTTTAATGTTACTAGCAGCCTTACGTTCCAATTCTCTTGATATTAAATATCTATCAGAGCTTTGTCCTGCTCTAATGTAAGAAAGACCAAAGTCTAATATATTCCAAGAAAAACCAATATCCTGTTCATTCACCTCTCTATCTCTTGATGTAGAATAAGATGAACCCAAGCTTCCCGCTTTATCACTACTTGGAACTGTTGCACTTGTTGTGGCTTTATATCTGTCACTACCTGTGTAACCTGCATTAGCTGTCATTGATGGTAGCATGTCAAATTCTACATCTTCAATCCTTTTATAAGAAAGAGATGTTTCTAAAATTTTAACTTTTAAATCTTTGTTATTTTCTATAGCAAGCGCAATTGCAGTATATAAATCTACCTTTAAGCCTTGTTTAAATAGATCATTCTGTTCTTTAATTTTTTTAATTTGAGCTAAGTCACCTTTAGCAGATTTTAAAATTACATCAGATGTTATTGGTTCAGGACTTCTCTTTGCACAAGAAATCAACGCACCAAGTGAAACAATTAAAGATATTTTAATTAATTTGTTAAGCATTTTTGAGGTTTTTAAACCATTTTATTGATAGATATATTAAATTTTTGACCATTATGGGTAAAATTATTTATACGTTATTAAACAACTTAAAAAAAAATTTATATGGTCATATTAGGTGTTTTTTTTTAAAAATCTTTATTTACTAGGCAAGTATTGAGTTTTTTTTGATAAATTAATTCAATTTCATCATTTGAACTAATTATAAAATCTCAAAAGGAACCTAAATCTCACCAAGGAAATGATGAATAATTTTCCTTTGTTGTGGGTAAAGTCTGTGTTCAAACAAATATAATCCCTGCCAAGTTCCAAGCAACAACTCACCATTCTTAATACTTAAAGAGATTTGATTATTAGTTAGTGCTGACTTTATATGTGCAGGCATATCATCTTTACCCTCAGTAGTATGAACATATAATTTGTTATTCATTGGAACTAATTTATCAAAATAATTTATTAAATCTGTTTGAACATCGGGATCAGCATTTTCTTGAACAATTAATGATGCACTAGTGTGCTGAATACTTAAGTTAAGCATACCGTTTTTAAAATTTTTTTTATTAATCCATTGAATAGTATCATTAGTAAATTCATATAGCTTTTGACCATTAGTATTTATTTGAAGATTAAAAAATTCCTGTATCACAAATTATTTTCTTTAGATGTTAATTCATATAAACGGCTAATAGTACGATTAAATGGTTTTTCTAATAATCTTGATGAAGTAAATTTATCTAAATTTTGATTGGCAGTAACTGCTATTGAAATATTTTTATCATAAATAACATCTAATAAAGTTATAAAACGTTGTTGTTGATTTGAATTAGTATCACTAAATTGAGGTACTTGATTTATTACAATAAATTTACAATTTTTTATTATTTCTAAATAATCTTCAGCTCCTAAATTTTGATCACAAAGTTCATTAAAATCAAATTTTGCAATACCTTCATAAAAATTCTCAATTTTAAAATCTCTTCCTTTTACATTCAATGTCATTGAGGATTGTTTTTTTCCTTTTGTGATAGTTCTAAAAAATTTATTAATCTTAAAATTTGTTTCTTCATTCAGTGGATAAAAATATCTTTGTTTTTGATTATCGTTTGATTTTCTATAATCATCCTCAATTTTTAGCTCATGTTCAATTGATTGATCTTCCATTATTTTTATGAAAGGTTTAAACTGATCTCGTTGAAGACCATCTTTGTAAAGCTCTGAAATTTTAGTATTTGAAGTAACTATAATTTTAATGTCCTCTTTAAATATTTGATCAAATAATTTTCCTAAAATCATTGCATCGACAATGTTAGTTACTTGAAATTCATCAAAATAAATTAAAGATGCTTTTGATTTTAAATCTTTAACAAATTGATTAATTATATTTTCTTCATTTTTATCTTTTCGATCATGAAAAAAATCATGAAAATTTAGCATAAACTCATTAAAATGTTTTCTTAATTTTTTCTCATTTACTTGATCTAAGAAAAAATTAAAAATCATAGTTTTTCCAACGCCAACGTCTCCATATAAATAAAAACCAGGCTTAGAGTTTTTTTTAGAAAATATTTTTTTTAAAAATGACTGATTAAAATTTAAATCATAAAAATGATTAAGTTCATTAATTAAATTTAATTGATTGGGATTAATTTCTAAATTATTTTTCTTACAATGATTTTGAAATAATTGATTTAAATTCATTTTTTAGTTTTAAAATCTATACCATATTCTGATCTTGACCCTTTTCTAAGCCCAAATGGCCCTGGTATAAAAATTGTCATAGGGTTTGTGTCTTCTTTTAAATCTACTCTATGATGAGCATTTGCAGAACGAAACCCTATGTAGCCTGGTCTTCTCCAAAACTTACCTTTTTTAGTTGTCTCCCAGTACCCCCCTCTTAAAATTATTGTTATATAAGGACATAAATGATTGTGAACTCCCTCACCATGATCATCAGCTAGCATTTCATGGATTAAAATATTAAAGGGAAACCATTTGGGCCTATATCTAAAGAGAACATAATATCTATTCATCCAAGGTTTTGCCTCATTATATCTTGGATGCGAAGGACCTCTGTCTAAAACTACCTTTTTTCTTCCAATCCTATCTAAAAATTTTAAGAACATTTTTAGTTATATTGAATGATAGATCCTTTTCTAATTACAAATAAATTTTCATTTGAAATAAACGGCTTAGAAACAAAGCTTTTAGCGACTTTAATATTATAAATTGACTTTCCAGTCACTAAATCTACCACCAACATTTGACCATCACTGTTTGTTAAATATAAATTTCTATTCCCAATTACAAAACCAATCGGTTTAATATCTACTCGTTTTTTTTCTTTATAATTTTTATAGAGATCTGTTATTCGAATTATATTTCCATTATTTTTTTCTATTACATGTAAATAACCTTCGTTTGATACAGTAAAAATTAAATTTCCAATTAAAATTGGAGTTACACTTGAGCTTACTTCATTAATCCAATTGGCAACTCCTGTTTTTATATCAATTGAATAAAATTCATCTTTATTATTTGAAAAAATAATTGATTTTTTATCAGAAACTAATTTTGAATTTCTAAACTTATAAGATTCATTAATGATATTAGTGCTTTGGGTAGGAAGTTGCCATGTGATTAAACCATTTTCAATATCAACAGCAGTAATGTCACCAATAGAGCTACTAAAAATTACCAAATTATTAACAACTATAAGAGAGTTTATGGTGTCTGAAATTGTAAAAGAGTTCTCTGTTTGAAAATTCCATAACTCAGAACCATCACTTACGTTAAAAGCTCTTAATGTATTTTTATAATCAACTGCAAATAACATGTTTTCAGTTATTTTAATCTCAGAATTAAATGGATACATATTATTCTTTGACCAATTTAATTCACCGTAATTAATATTTACTGAATAATATTTGGCAAGATTATCAGTGACTAATAAATTTTCTCCATCTAGTGCAAAAAATAACTTAGGATTTAATTTTTTTTCAGATTTTGAATAAATATTTTTTTTCCAAATAACCTTACCATTTCCGTCGTATCTAATTATTGTTCCTTTGTTATCAAAAAAAATTAGTCCCTCATCTAAAAAAATAGGTTTGTAATTTAATTGATTGGTATCTTTAATTGTTGAAAATTTAAAAGTATTAATTTTTTCATTAAGTCCTTTATAATTTTGAGCGCCAGTATCATTTTGATTATCAGCAATATCATTGTTAAATATTATTTCTGATGTGTCTAACTTTAATTCAGGGTTAAATTCTGTAATTATTTTTTTTTCTTTAGAGAAAAGTTTTTTTATTTTTTTTTGATTTTCTATTTTTTCTTTCTTATTCCATAACCCTGGGCCCTCTTTTAAAGAACAGTTGGATAGAAAAAATAATGTTAAAATTAATAAAAATAGTCTAATCACTCAAATCTCTTTTCAATCTTTTTTGTGCCTCAGCCTTTATACTTGAGTTAGCATCTTCTAAATTAGCAATTTGATTGAAAAATTCTTTAGATTTTTGTTTTTGATCTTTAAAATAAAAATACTCAGCCATTAAATACAAAGCATGTGATTTCCATACACTTTTAGAATTAATCAATGGATTTAAAATATTTAATAAATCGTTTTCTTGAGCTTGATCTGAATTAAATAATGCTTTTTTATAGATAACTAAGTTTTTAATTTCTTTATCTAATGAGGTCTTTTCAATCAAAATATCAAAATAATCATTAATTTCACTTTGATTGGAAACTAATTTGTTATCAATAATGAAATAGAGAGACAAAGGTGAATACGTAGAGTCTTGTTCTTTAATAATTTCAACTAAATTTTTTACTGTTGTTCCTTTGGTGTTTTCCGAATGAGCTAAAGTAGTAGAATTGAATTTATTTGAGATTTCTTTTCTCTTATTGGTTTGATAGCTATCAAAACTATAAGCACCCACTATTACAATAATCAAAACAACTATTATTGAAATAATTTTATTTTTATTATTAACAAAAAAACTTCTTACTTTTTCATGTCTTGCATTGCTATTAATAATTGAGATCTCTTCGTCCATAACTAAATCATATTCCTTAAAACATATTGGAGTATGCCTCCATTTTTATAGTATTCTAATTCATTTTTAGTATCAATTCTGCATAAAGTTTTAATTTTTTTAATATCGCCTGATGCATATTTAATCTCAATTGTTACTTCATCTGATGGATTAATACCTTTTTCAACATCTAGAACACTTATTAGTTCTGAACCAATAAGATTTAAGTTTTTTCTATTTACATCGTTTGTAAATTGTAAAGGCAAAATTCCCATCCCTATTAAATTGGATCTATGAATACGCTCAAAACTTTCAGCAATTACTGTTTTAACACCTAATAATTTTGTTCCTTTTGCAGCCCAGTCTCTTGAAGAACCAGTTCCATATTCCTTACCACCTATGACAACTAAATCAGTTCCTCTTTTTTTATATTCTACCACTGCATCATAAACAGGCATTACTTTTTCTTCAGGGTAAATTTTAGTAAAACCACCCTCAGTTCCTGGTGCCATTTCATTTCTAATTCTAATATTTGCAAACGTTCCTCTCATCATTACTTCGTGATTTCCTCTTCTCGATCCATAAGAGTTATAATCTTTTGGAAGTATTTGATGTTCCATAAAATATTCTCCAGTTGGACTTTCTTTTTGAATATTTCCTGCTGGTGAAATATGATCTGTAGTAACCATATCTCCTAAAATTAATAAAGGTCTTGCATCTTTAATTTCTTTAAACCCTTCAGGCTCATCTGGTAAATTATCAAAGAAAGGAGGTTTCTTTACATAAGTTGATCCCTCATCCCAACTATAAATACTACTCTCTTCTGTTTGAATTTTTTGCCACTGAGTGGGACCTTCAGAAACATTTGAATACCTTTGAATAAACATTTCAGCATTTAAAGATTGTTTTAAAGTGTCCTCAATTTCTTTATTAGATGGCCAAATATCTTTTAAGAAAACGTCATTGCCATCTTTATCTTTACCCAGTGCCTCTTTATATAAGTCAACTTCCATATGACCTGCTATTGCATAAGCAACCACTAATGGTGGGGATGCTAGATAATTTGCTTTAATATGTGGAGAAATTCTTCCTTCAAAGTTTCTATTCCCAGATAAAACAGAAACAGCATAAATATTTTCTTGTTGAATTGCGTTAACAATATTTTCAGGCAATGGACCAGAGTTACCAATGCAAGTAGTGCAACCATAGCCTACTAAATTAAAGCCTAATTTATCTAAATAAGTATTTAATCCTGCTTTTGCTAAGTAGTCAGTAACTACTTTTGATCCAGGTGCTAAAGAAGTTTTAACCCATGGTTTAACTTCTAATCCTAATTCAACCGCTTTTTTAGCAAGTAGTCCAGCTCCAATTAAGACATTTGGATTTGATGTATTAGTGCAAGAAGTAATTGCTGCAATTAAAATTGAACCATCTTTAATTTCATAATCCGTATCAGATACTTTTGAAACAGAGTGATCTTTTTTATTGGTCGCATCTTCTAAAACTTTTTTAAATGATGTTGGCGCATCGGTTAACAATACTTTATCTTGTGGTCTTTTAGGTCCAGAAATTGTTGGAACTACTGTCGACATATCTAGTGAGATAGTATCTGTAAAAACTATTTCATTACTTGCCCACAAACCTTGTTCTTTTGCATAATGCTCAACCACATCAACCGTATGCTGATCTCTTCCCGAAAATTTTAAGTATTTTAATGTTTCATCATCAATTGGAAAAAATCCGCATGTTGCACCATATTCAGGAGCCATGTTTGCAATCGTTGCCCTATCAGCAAGAGTTAAGTTTTTTAAACCTTCGCCATAAAATTCAACAAATTTTCCAACCACCCCTTTATCTCTTAACATTTTAACAACAGTTAAAACCAAATCTGTTGCAGTGGTTCCTTCAGGCATTTTATTTGTAACTTCAAACCCTATTACTTCAGGTATTAACATAGAAATTGGTTGCCCTAGCATTCCTGCTTCAGCTTCAATTCCACCAACACCCCAGCCTAGTACTGATAAACCATTTACCATTGTAGTATGACTGTCAGTTCCAACTAAAGTGTCAGGAAATATATATTTACTTCCTTCAAATTCTTCTGACCAAACCACTTTGGATAAATATTCTAAGTTTACTTGATGGCAAATTCCTGTTCCTGGTGGGACTATTCTAAAATTATTAAATGCTTGTTGTCCCCATTTTAAAAAAGAATATCTTTCTCCATTTCTTTCAAATTCTATATCAACATTTTTTTCAAATGAGTCTGATTTAGCAGACTGATCCACTTGAACAGAATGATCAATTACAAGATCAACAGCTGACAATGGATTAATAGTGTTTGGATCTTTATTTTTATCTTTTACGGCTTCTCTCATTGCAGCTAAATCTGCAACTGCTGGAATACCTGTATAATCTTGAAGTAACACTCTTGCAGGTCTGTAAGCAATTTCTGTATTTGATTTTTTTGATTTTAACCATTCTTTAATGGAGTCTATTTGATTTTTATTTACTGATAGATCATCTTCATATCTTAATAAATTCTCAAGAAGAACTTTTAAAGATTTTGGTAATTTCGAAGTTCCTTCAAGACCATTTTCTTCAGCTTTTTTTAGTGAATAAAATTTGTAATTTTTTCCATCGATGGCAATTTCTGATAGGGACTTATAAGAATTTTTTTTTCCTGGTGTCATATTATAAATAAAAAGTAATAATGCTTAATAAAAGAAGCAGTGACATAGCATAATTAAAATAATTAATAAATTTCTGATTTGTCGCGAATTTCCTTAGGAATTTACCTAAAAACGTCCAAAGAGTGATGCTAGTGACCGAAACTAGTAAAGCTAAAATAATAATTTGAGTCGTGTGATTTACAAAATTTTCATCTGGATTTATGTATGTGGAGACAACAATTATTGAAGCAATTACAGCTTTGGGATTTAAGAATTGAAAAATAAATGTCTCTATAAACTTTACGGGATTTTTATTTTTACTTTCTTGATTTTCTGATCCAGAAAATGAAATTTTATATGCTAAATAAATTAAAAAAATTGTTCCTAAATATTTTAATATTAGTTGAATTAATGGGTAAAGTTTAAAGACATTAACCAGTCCTAAAGCTATACAAAGTAAAAGAAAGGGGAAACCAAAGCTAACTCCCATTATATGGGGTAGCGTTCTTTTTATACCAAAATTAAAACCAGAGTAAAATGCAACAAAATTATTTGGTCCTGGAGTGAATGCAGCCACAATTCCAAACAATGTTATAGATAAAATTTCAGGATGCATTTATTAAGCTATTGGTAGGCCGTTCTCAGATTTTTGTGATGGATGAACTAAAATTACTTTTCCTTCTTTATCTATTGATCCTAAAATAAGCACTTGAGATACCACACCTGCAATATTTTTTTCAGCAAAATTACATACTCCGATAACTTGTTTTCCCTTAAGATTTTCCTCATTATAGTAATGTGTAATTTGGGCTGATGATTGTTTAATTCCTATTTCTTCCCCAAAATCAACTTCAACAACTAATGATGGTTTTCTTGCTTTTTCATTTTTTCTAACTGAAATGACTGTACCAACACGAATATCTACTTTATCAAAGTCATCAAAGGTAATTTGTTCTTTCATACAATTAATATATAGTAGAACTTAAATATGAGTACAGTAAATAATTCAGAACAATTATTTGATAATTCAGTTAAAATTTTAACAGACCTAATAGGGTTTAAAACTATTTCAGGAGAAGATAATAGCTCCTTAATTGATTATTGTGATGATATCTTAAAAAAACTTGGGGCCACTTCATTTAGAACATACGATGATGAAAAAAAAAGAGTAAATCTATTTGCAACATTAAAAGCTAAAAGTTCTCAAACAAAAAAACCAATAATTCTATCAGGTCACACAGATGTTGTTCCTGTTTCAAAAGGATGGAGTTCAGATCCTTTCACAGCAACAATTAGAGAGGATAAATTATATGGCAGAGGTTCTTGTGACATGAAAGGATTTATTGCTTGCGCTTTAGCTTACGCACCTACTTTTTCAAAATCAAATTTAGACAGAGATATTCATTTTTCTTTTACTTTTGATGAAGAAACTGCATGTCAAGGAGCTCCAATATTAATAGAGGAATTAAAAAAGAGAGATATTAAAGATGGAATTTGTATTATTGGTGAACCAACTAATATGAAAATCATTGATGCTCATAAAGGATGTTATGAATACACAACATACTTTAAAGGTTTAGCGGGACATAGTTCAGCACCACATAAAGGTGTCAGTGCTGTTGAATATGCATCAAGATACGTAAATAAGTTAATTGAATTAAGAGAAAAACTTAGAGAAAGAGCACCAAAAGACTCTATTTTTGATCCACCCCATTCAACGCTTTCAATTGGAGGTGTCTTTGGAGGTATCGCTCATAATGTGATAGCAGATAAGTGTCATGTTAATTGGGAGACAAGACCAGTGGTTAAAGAAGATGGGTATTCTTAAATCAGGAAATTGATAAGTATGCAAATGAAGTGTTGTTACCTGAGATGAAAAAAATTTTTCCAAACGCTTCAATTGAAAAAGATATTATTGGAGAGATTGTTGGATTTGATAGAGAAGATAAATCTGATGCTTGTGAGTTAATCTCAAGTTTAACAGGAGATAATTCTAGACAAGTAGTTTCATTTGGAACTGAAGCAGGTCTATTTCAGGAAATAGGTATTAGTACAGTCGTGTGTGGTCCTGGTTCAATTGAACAAGCTCATAAAATTGATGAGTTTATAGTTTTAAATGAACTTAAAAAATGTTTAAATCTTTTGGATGGAATAAATAAACAATCTATTCCTAATTAATCGTTCCAGCCACTTACCGCTTTAACCTCAAGATACTCTTCAAGCCCTAACTTACCAGCTTCACGACCAATCCCAGAATGCTTATAGCCACCAAATGGTGCATCAGGTGCTAGACCTGCACCATTGATATCAACCATTCCAGATCTTAGTTTTCTAGCAACACGATTTGCTTTTTCTTGATCTTGGGTTTGAATAAAATTTAAAAGACCATAAGGAGTATCATTTGCAATTGCGATTGCTTCTTCTTCTGTCTCAAACGGTATAATCGATAATACTGGTCCAAAAATTTCAGTTCTAGCAATCTGCATTTGATTATTTACATCAGCAAAAGCTGTTGGTTTAACAAAATATCCTTTATCTAATCCATCAGGTTTTCCAGTTCCACCTGCAACTAATTTTGCACCTTCATCAATACCAACTTGAATTAATGATTGAATTTTATCAAATTGAGTTTTTGAAACTACAGGCCCTATATGGTCACCCTCTTTTGCCGCAACATCAACTTTCATTGAATTTGCAAAATTTTTAACTCTTTCAACTGCTTCATCATACATTGATTTTTCAACTAACATTCTAGTAGGTGCATTACATGATTGACCTGTATTTCTAAAACATCTTAATGCTCCTCTTTCAACAGCCTCAGCATCAGCATCTTTAAAAATAATGTTTGCTCCTTTTCCCCCAAGTTCTAAACTTACTCTTTTAAAATCTTTAGCTGCATTTTGTGAAATTAAAGCTCCAGCTCTAGTTGATCCTGTAAATGAGATCATATTTACATCAGGGTGACTTGTTAAAGCATTTCCAGTCACTGCTCCGTCTCCATTAACTAAATTAAAAACACCTTTTGGTAATTTTATTTCATCAATCATTTCAGCTAAAATCATTGAAGATAAAGGAGCTATCTCAGATGGTTTAAGTACCATTGTACATCCTGCTGCAATCGCTGGAATCACTTTTAGACAAGTTTGATTCATTGGCCAGTTCCATGGAGTTATTAATGCACAAACTCCTTTTGGCTCATGTAAAATATTATTATTAAGCGCATGCTCACCTAATTTTGCTTCAAATGTATATTCTTTTAAAACTTTTATATAAGATTTTATATGACTTGCTCCAGTTCCAGCTTGTAATTGAGTTGAAAAATCAATTGGTGCTCCCATTTCAAGAGTTATTGCTTTGGCCATTTCAGCCCATCTTTTTTTATAAACAACGTACAAAGCTTCTAAATATTCTAATCTTTCTTCTTTTGATGAAAATGCCCAAGTCTCAAAGGCTTTTGTTGCTGCATTTACTGCATCATTAACATCTTCAACTCCCCCCAAAGATATTACTGCACACTCTTCTTCGGTTGAAGGATCTATTACTTTTAAGTCATTAGGTTTTTTTGGAGAAACCCATTCACCATTTATATAAAATTTTTTCTTATCTAACATTTTGAGAAACTATCCTTTCTTTATGATTTTGCAAATAGATTTGTTAATTCGTAAACAATTGTTGCAGCTGCAAGTGAGGTTACTTCAGCATGATCATATGCGGGTGAAACTTCAACTACATCTGCTGATACTAAGTTTAATCCAGATAACCCTCTTAAAACATTTACCATTTCTCTTGTAGTCATACCTGCAATCTCTGGTGTGCCTGTGCCTGGTGCAAAAGCTGGATCCAATACATCAATATCGATAGATAAATATAAAGGATTATCACCTACTCTTTTTTTAATTCTTTCTGCAATTTTATCTGTTCCCTCTGTTTGAAATTCATCACAGTGAATTATTTTAAATCCAAAACTTTCATCATTTTTAATGTCATCTCTACTATAAAGTGGACCTCTAATACCAACATGCATTGATGCGTCATCTAAAAACAAACCTTCTTCTCTAGCTCTTCTAAATGGAGTTCCATGTGTATAGGGTGCGCCAAAATAAGTATCCCACGTATCTAAATGAGCATCGAAATGAACTAATGCAACTGGTCCATTACATTTTTTATTAATCGCTCTAAGAAGTGGTACTGCTATTGTATGATCACCACCTAAACTAATTATGCCCCCTACTTTATTTAATAAATCTGTCGCTCCCACTTCAATTTGTTTTATGGCTTCATCAATACTAAAAGGATTGCAAGTAATGTCCCCAGCATCTGCTACTTGTTGAACTTTAAAAGGTTCGACATCATAACTTGGATGATAATTGGTTCTCAAATGTCTTGAGGCTTGTCGAATACTTTGTGGGCCAAATCTTGCACCAGGTCTATAACTTGTGCCAGCATCAAATGGTACTCCTACAATTGCAACATCACAACTTTCAACATCTCTTAATTCTGGCAACCTTGCAAATGTTGATGGACCTGCAAATCTTGGAACTTTTGTTCCACTGACTGGTTGAACTGGATTTTTATTACGTTCTTTTTTCATTTATAAACAAAATGTACCACATTCTTTTTAAATCGAATATCATCTAAATTATGTATATGAGGATTTTTAAGCTAGTTTTAATATCATTTTTTTTAATAACCTCAGCAAACTCTAATTCTATTTATAATCTAATTAAAATACCCAATTTAGAAATCTATGAATTAAAAACACCCAATAAACTTAAATATTTCTATGCAACGAAACCTTTTAGACTAGGAGTTCAAAAGAATATTGCCTGCAGTAACTCAGATAAGAAGACGTATGATAAAAAATACCAAATAATATCTAAAAATTTAAATCGATATTCAAAAGAGTTTTTGAAAAAGATTAATCTTAAATATATTGTTATGTGTGAAAACTTATCTATTTCAGGAATAAATACAGCAGGAATTCCAGATCATGTGATGAAAACACTAATTGTAGATCTAAAATTTAATGAAAAATATTTTGAAAGAGTAATTCATCACGAACTATTTCATATAATTAATGATGGTTTTAAAGAATTATTTAATGAGGATGATTGGAAAACATTTAATAACCCAAATTTCAAATATGCAGAATGTTCTACTTGTTCAAAGAAGTTGGGTCTTGAGACATATAAAAAAACTGATGGTTTTTTTACCGAATATTCAATGACAATCCCATCGGAAGATATGGCAGAAGTATATTCGCATTTAATAATGGGTAATTATAAAAATTCAGATGATAAAATTTTGAATCAAAAAATTAAATTTATAAAAGATAGATTAAATGAAATTGATAATACTTTTTTATTTTAGATATGATTAAAAAAGTTAAAGCCTCACTGCATGAAAAGTTAATTTTAATATTTTTAATACTATTAGGAGTTTTTGCTCTAAGTTTTACCATTTTAATCAAAAATAAATGTTTGTTTGTAAAAAATTTTGATCCACAAAAAATTAATTATTCAAAACCTAACAATATTGTTGTGCTTAATGCTGAGTGTGGAAATGTTATCATTGAACTTTACCCAGAAATATCTCCAAACGGGGTTGAAAGATTTAAAGAATTAATTAATTCAAAATCATATGACAATGTTGCTTTTCATAGAGTGATCAAAGATAAGCTAGTTCAAGCTGGAGATATTCAGTTCGGAAAAAAAAATCAAATAGATTATGGAAAGATTGGAACGGGTAAGTCTGGGCTTGGTACCATTAAATCAGAAATAGATGCTGAATTTAATTTTGATAAGGGTAGTGTTGGTCTAGCAAGATCGCTCAGATATGACACAGAAGATAGTCAATTTTTTATAATACTAGATGATGAACCGTTATTTGAGGGTGAATACACTCCTATAGGAAAAGTAATCTATGGAATTCAGGTACTAGAAAAAATTAAATACTCTCATCGATCAGAATACGTATTAAGACCAGATTTTATTAATACTGTAAGAATGTTTAAATAAAATAATTATCTACATATTATTAATTTAATAATAGGTTTATGTTATAGTTTTAAAATGTCAGTTCATATATCAGACCAAACAATTAAGAAAGAGTGGATAGATTATAATAACCACATGAACATGGCTTACTATGTTTTGGTTTTTGACGATGTTTGGGAAATTATTTTAAAAAAATTTCAAATGGGGGAAAGCTCAGCTAAATCCACTAACATGAGTACCATGGTTGTTGAAACTCACACAACATACAATAGTGAAGTTAAATTAGGAGATGAGGTTGAAATTAACCTAACTTTTTTTGATCATGATAAAAAAAGATTACATTTTAAAATGGAAATGATTGAAAAATCTTCAAAAAAATTATCTGCTACACTTGAAATGTTATCTTTATATATCGATCTAAAGAAACGAAAAGTTGCTGAATTTGAGCAAGAAAAAATAGATATTATGGATAAATTTATAGCAACTAATAAAGAGAAATTTGAAAATAATAATTTAGTGATTACTGGTAAATTAAAAAAATAATTAATTTACTAAAGGTTTACCAGTTGCAAGTGTATGTTTAATTCTATCTTGAGTTTCCTTAGTCTCAATTAGTCTCATAAAAGCATCTAATTCCAATTTAAAAAGTCATCTTCAGTTAAAGATTTATCTATTGTTGTGTCTCCACCACTTAATACATGGGCTAGTTCTTGTGCTACTTTTAAACCATGATCTAGAATTACTTTGTCATTATATAATTTATCTAAAATCTTATTCATTTCTGGAAGTACTGCTTTTCCTGGAAGATTGAATTTTGTCTCTAATGGGGCTTTAAAGTCTTTATTATTACTCAAAATTTCTTTTGAAACCTCAAGCAAACTATTTCTATTCATAATTTTTTTGTCTTCAGGTTTTAAATACTTCATAGGTTCTGCTTCAACTGGTGAGGTTGCAGTTTTACCGTAGCCAATAATATCGAATACTTTAAGGGGTGCGTAATTAGGATCTTTTTTAGCCTCATTGGTATCAAGCCATCTTGCTAACATTTCTTTACATCCACCACCTGCTGGAATTAAGCCAACAATCGTTTCAACTAAACCAACAACAATGTTTGTATGTGAGGCTACAAAATTACTTTGAACCATTACTTCAAACCCACCGCCAAGAGTTAAACCTGATGGCGCTGAGATTACTGGATGATCTGAATATTTTAAATGTTTACATGTTTCTTGAAAATATTTAATGAATTTTTCAATAGATTTAAAATCACCTTTGTTCGCAAAGTCCATTGTGTAAGTTAAATTAACACCAGCAGAAAATTGCATACTTTCATTAATAATGATTAAAGGTTTATCAGTTGCTTTTTTAAGCGCATCCATTGAATCATAATCAAGTGCGTTAGCTTTGGTGGTAAATTCAACAATATTATAATCATTGAAACGATAAATTTGAGCTGAATTATTTCCATCAATACTGCTTGCTTTCTTTTTAACTTTTCCTAAAGTTTCAATTTCAGTATATTTTTGTCTAGAGCCATAAAAATCTTGGTTTTTACTTTTAGATAAATTTTCTAGAAACTCATTTCCTTCAAACTCATCAATTTTATTAAAAAAATCCTCAATACCAATTTCTTCTAACATTTCAAATGGACCTTTAGTCCAGTTAAAACCTAGTCTCATCGCTTCATCTATGTCATTAAAATCTTTAGTAATTCCAGGAACTAATGAAGATGAATATTTTATAATTTTTGAGATAACTGACCAGGCGTACTTACCAAATTTATCTTCTCTTGAGATTAAAGATTTTAAATCAACCTTATCAGAGCCAATATTAATTTTTTGACTTACAGAATACTCGCCAGTTTCAAGGTTAATTGCTTCCATAACCTTCGTTGCACCAGTTTTGTTCATTCGGTAAAAACCACCCTTACCTTTTCGACCCGTATAACCCGTTTCAATTAATTTTTTAACAAGAGGGATTTCTTTAGCAACTTCTTGAAAAGGATCATTTTCAGACAGTTCTTTAATAAAACTTTTAAGAACGTCAGCCATTAAATCTATTCCAATTAAATCATAAAGACCAAAAACTCCTGTTTTTGGAATTCCCATTGGTCTTCCAAATATTGCATCCGCTTCCTCAATACTTAATTTCATTTTAAAAGCTTCCGTCATTGCAACTTGCATTGCAAAAACACCTATTCTATTTCCTAGAAAATCCTGGAGTATCATTACAAACAATTGCTCCTTTTCCAAGCTCTACTTCACAAAACTTCTTTAAAGAGTTTATTTTAGCTAAATCATTATTTTCATTTTTAACAATCTCTAGTAATCCCATATACCTCACAGGATTAAAAAAGTGAGTAATACAAAAATCTTTCTTTTCTTCTGTTGTTAATTTTTCAGATAAAACTTTAATAGGAATGGATGATGTATTCGATGAAACAATCGCTCCTTCTTTTCTATCTTTAAATATTTTTTCGTAAATATCATGCTTGATATCAATTCTCTCAACTACTGCTTCAACAACCCAATCAGCTTCTTTAACTACATCAAAATTATCATTAATATTACCTACTTTAATATTTTCAATTTGTGATTTATCTAACAGTAACGGGGGTTTTGACTTGAATATTCTATCTCTAGCTTTTTCAGATATTTCAGTTGTAAGATCCAACAATGTGACGGGCACATTTGCATTGCATAAGTGAGCTGCAATTCCACTTCCCATGGTTCCTGATCCAATTACTACAACTTTTTTAATATCCATAATTTAAATTTGAGAAGAAATTTATATTGAAAAAATATAATTAAGTAAATTAATTATCTGTTAATTCCTCTTAGTCTTTCAGATCTTCTTCTTAAAAGCTCTGCACTAACCAAGATTAAAGTAGACATAACAATCAAACATGTCGCAACTGCCATAATAGTTGGACTTAATTGTTCTCTTAATCCTACCCACATTTGAATTGGAATAGTAGTGTTCTCTAATCCAGCTAAGAATAGTACAACTACCACTTCATCAAATGAAGTTACAAAAGCAAACAAGGCTCCTGAGATAACTCCTGGCATAATTAATGGTAATGTAATTTTCATAAATGTGTTTACTGGATTACTTCCTAAGCTTGCAGCAGCACGTGTTACACTATGATCAAAACCAGTTAATGTTGCAGTAACCGTGATTACTACAAATGGAGTTCCTAAGATTATATGTGATAATATAATCCCTGTATGTGTTGCAGCTAAACCAACTTTTGCCATAAAGAAAAATATTGCAGTACCTGAGATAATTAATGGAACAATCATCGGTGAAATTAATAAAGCCATGAATGCAGCTTTGTATGGCATGTATCTACTGCTTAAACCTAATGCAGCAACCGTTCCAAGAATGGTTGATCCTATTGTTGCAAAGAAAGCAATGATTAAACTATTTTTAGTAGCTAGTCCCCATGGATTTTTAGTTCCATAAATCATATCTTTATACCATCTTAGAGAAAACCCTTCAGGATCTAATGCTAACATTTTTGCTGAAAAGTGAATGTATTGCTCAGCATTAAATGAAAGTGGCAGAATTACAAATAAAGGTGCAATCAAAAAGAAAAAAACTAAACCACAAAAGAATAGGTATGTGTAATGCCAAATTCTATAATTTAAAGGTGTGTGATTTGGTAGTGCCATAATTATCCTAATTTAATATTATCTATCCCTACAAGTTTATTATAAATCCAATAAATAGTTAGCACTCCAACTAACAACATAGTTCCAAGAGCAGATGCAAACGCCCAGTCTAATGAACTCTTCATATGATAAGCAATTGTATTACTAATTAATGATCCACTAGCACCACCTACTAATGCAGGGGTAATGTAATATCCTATAGCTAAAATAAATACCAATAGACATCCAGCACCAATTCCTGGAATTGTTAATGGAAAATAAATTTTAACAAATGATACTAATGGTGTTCCACCTAATGATTTTCCAGCTCGCATTAAGCTTGGTGAAATAGTTTTCATGACACTATAAAGAGGTAAAACCATGAAAGGTAATAATATTTGGGTCATTGCAACAAAAGTTCCAATCACATTATACATTAATTCAGGCCTGTTATCATCGGCGGCTAAACCAATCCAAACAATTAAATCATTTATGGGTCCCTGCTGTTGAAGTAAAACCATCCAACTTGAAGTTCTAACCAATAACGACGTCCAAAAAGGAAGTAAAACACAAATCATTAGCAAATTACTGTATTTCATAGGTAGTGTTGCTAATAAATGTGAGATTGGGTAGGCAAGAATAAAGCAGAATATGGTAACCCAAAAGGCAACATTTAACGTTCTTAGCCATAAAGTTTTGTGTATTCTTCTATCTTCTGGATACTTGGATTATATTTCTATCTTGATCAAATTTTCTATCTACACCTTTTAAATATTTGGCATAAGACCAATTTGGAGCTGTATTTTTCAAAGCTACCAAATATTCACTTTGACCCCACCTTTTATGAACTTTGATAAATTGCTCTTTATAATTACCTTCTTCGAATTTATTAATTTTTCTAACTGTTTTTTTTATTAAGCTACTAAAGCCACCTTTTTCATAGTTTAATCTTGCTATAATTTTTCCGTAAGTTTTATTCTTTTTTAAATAAGTCAAATCATCATAAAGACCTTTGTAAACTGGCTCATCTGGTAAATCTTTTCCGTCCCATTTCTCGATTGCAGCAAATGTTTTAGGAAGCATTTTAGTGATCATTCGATCATCAACACTTCTAAACAACATGTCTCCAATTGGGAAAACATAAATAATTAAAATAAATAAAAATAATGGAGCAACGAGCGCAACCGCTTTAAGTTTATTTTTTCGTTCAGCTTTTTTTAAGCTAACTTCTAAAGGTAATCCGTCGGATGATAATATTTGTTCTTTGCTCATAATAAAAAAGGGCAGTTATAAATAACTGCCCTTTCAATATAGTATAAAATACTAATCTATAAAACTAAATTATAGACCAGCTTTCATAGCTTCCCATTTTTCACCGATTTCGTCTTGGTTATCTGCCCAAAACTCAGGGTTCATAAGGATGTATCTTTTTGTGTTAGCGGGTGCTGTTGGCATATGTGGTACCATGTTAGTCTTACCATCTTTAAACCAAGGCTCTCCAGCTTCCATAACTGCGATTGAAGATTTTCTCCAAGGCGCGTATGCAATGTACTTAGCACTTCCAGCTAAACCTTCTGAGCTAGTCATTTCTCTAAGTACTTTCATAGCTGAACCGTCAGCATAACCTGGACCGTCTTTAACTAATGCAAAGTATTCATAGTCAAGAATTTGTCCATCCCATACTTGTACAAGTGGAGTTCCTTCCATTTGCGCGTTAAAGAATCTACCATTCCAACCAGTAGCCATTACTACTTCACCATTAGCAAGTAGTTCTGGTGGTTGAGCTCCAGCATTCCAGAATACACATCCGCCATTTGGATCTTCACATAAAGCTTTAAGTTTGTTCATAGCTCTATCAATTCCACCATCAGCATCAAGTTTTCTGTAAGTTAAGTCAGAACCTTTACCAGGGTTTACACCGTCTGCAGTGATAGCAATTTCTAAGTTAGACATTGCACCTTTGTAAAGAGCTCTCTTACCAGGGAACTTTTTAGTGTTAAAAAAATCTTTCAATGTGCTTGGTTTTTTATCACCAATTGTTGCATCATTGTAAGCATAGTTCCAAGAGTACAGAATGTTTCCAACTGCACATTTTGAAGGCATGCCTGTAAAGAAGTCTTGACTTGCAGGTGTTCCATCTGGAGCAGGTGCAAAGTCTTTGTCAAAATCGAATTCATGGAAAATACCTTCGTCACATCCGATAATTGTGTCTTTTGCGTACACATCGATAATGTCCCAAGTTATTTTTCCAGCTTCTTTTTGAGCTTTAATTTCTGATAATCCACCAGTGTAGTCTACCCAGTTTACAGGTATTCCAAGTTTCGCTGCTGTAGGATCACCGTAACCCAATTTTTGTGACTCTGTGTAAGCTCCACCCCAAGACACTACAGTTACTGCAAATGCTGAAGTTGTTACAGAAAGTACAAAAGAAAGAGCAAGTAATAATTTACTTATTTTTTTCATTTATTCTCCTATTTAACGTTAACGTTTAGTTTTTATAAAGTGATTACTAAAACAATATAGTATAGCTTAGTCAACAGCTGATTAGGGTTAATTTGTCTTATGTTTTATGTGAATAACTAAAAGAAATTATTTAGGATCTAGAGCTCTACAATCAACACTATTCCAACCAATATTAATTTCTTTACCTGCTTTAATATCCATTCTGTTTGAGCTATTTGGAACTTTTAGAATAAATTGATCATTCCCTAATAGATCTACTCTTAATCTTGTATGATCACCATGGTATATGACTTCTTCAATTTTACCTTTGTGATTGTTATCCATTTTAGTGTCAGAATCAATCAATGCTCTTTCAGGTCTAAGAGATATTGTAGTTTTGTCTCCTTTTGCTTTTGCAACAATAGGATTTGCTAAAATTTCAGTTCCTGAATTTAATTTCACTTTACATTTATCACCAGATACATCTGATACTTCACCTGCAAAAGTATTATTCTCTCCAATAAACTCTGCAACAAAAGAATTAACAGGTCTTTCATATAATTCATCAGGACTTGAAAGTTGTTGAACTTTACCATCATTAAAAACTGCAATCCTATTAGACATCGTCAAAGCTTCAGTTTGATCGTGAGTAACATAGACAACAGTTACACCAATACTTTCATGAATATGTTTAATTTCATATTGCATACTTTCTCTTAAATTTTTGTCCAACGCTCCTAAAGGTTCATCCATTAAAACTAATTGTGGATCAAATACTAATGATCTTGCAACAGCAACCCTTTGTTGCTGACCACCTGATAATTGCATCGGCATTCTAGCCTCAAAGCCTTGAAGAGACACCATTGATAATGCCTTATCAACTTTTTTATCTGCTTCATCTTTTGGAATTTTTCTAACTCTTAATGGAAAAGCTAAGTTTTCATAAACAGTCATGTGTGGAAACAAAGCATAGTTTTGAAATACCATTCCAATACCTCTTTTATGAGGAGGAATATCTGAGATAACTTTATTATCTAAATAAATTTGTCCATTCGTTGGAGTTTCAAATCCAGCTAACATCATCAAACAAGTTGTTTTACCTGAACCAGAGGGCCCAAGCATTGTTACAAACTCACCTTCTTCAATATCAAGATTTAAACCTTTTACGACTAGTTGCTTACCGTCATAACTTTTATCTACATTTTCAAATCTTACAAAATGATCATTAGCCATATTACTTTAAAACATTTGTTAGATTGATAATCAAGTAATTTATTTGATATGTAATTCTTTGCTCATATTGCAAAATAATTCACTGCCTGTTTCTGTAACTCGTATTGCTTCAGAAGCTTCAACTCCCCAATCACCAAATTGCATCACTGCAATCATGTGAAAACAAACATTAGGCTCTAAAATAGTCATGTCCCCTTTATATATATTAAGAGTATGCTCTCCCCAATCTGGTGGATATCCAATTCCAATTGAGTAACCAGTTCTTGATTTTTTATCAATTCCATATTTATCTAGTATTTTCCAGAATGCTTGGGCCACATCATCTGCAGTATTCCCAGGTTTTACAGCACTAATTCCAGTTTCTAACGCCTCAATAGTTTTCTTCATGGTATCAATTTTTAACTGATCAGGTTTTCCAAGTAACACTGTTCTAGCCATTGGTGCATGATATCTTTTATATACACCTGACAATTCAATAATAGTTGCCTCCCCTTCGACAAATTTATCTTGTGTTGCAGTTAAATGCGAAGCTGATGTCCCTTTTCCAGTTGGAAGTAAAGTTGCAATACTAGAATATTCGCCACCAAATTCTTCCGTTCCATAAAATAATGATTTTTGAATTTCACCTACCGCATCACATTGTCTAACCCCTGGATTAATGACTTCCATGGCTGTCTTCATTCCCTTTTGAGAAATTAATGCTGCTGATTTCATATATCCAATTTCAGCATCAGATTTTATCAATCTTGCCCAGTTAACAAGTCTATCACTATCTACAATTTTAGCATTGGGTAAACCTTGTTTAATTTTTTCATGACAAAAAGCTGTATAGTAATGTGCATCCATCTCTACCCCTACAGAAAGCTTATCCCACTTTCTCTCTTTAATTATCTGAACTAAATAATCATAAGGATGTTTAGGCCAGGTATGAATATAACTTTCATCATAGACAATAATATTTTCATCTTTCAAATATGTTTTGATATATGCTCCACCAGAGTCTTGTGCTCTTACAAAACATAATGGTTCTTCTGCATCTATGTGAACGATTGCACATTGAGCATAATAAAAAGACCAAGCATCATAACCAGTTAAATAATTTAAATTATTAGTGTCATGAGAAATTAATAGTTCGATGCCTTTTTCTTGCATCCTCTTTTTAACTTTTGTTAATCTTTGTTTGTACTCTTCTTTTGTAAAATCCATATTTCTAATCTTTAAATAATTGACCAAACCCGTCAATACTTTTATTATAATTTATCTCTTTCAAAGTATCCCAAATCAATGTTTGATTACTTGACAGAACCACTTTGCCTAATTTTTTTTCTAATTTATCTATTAGAGATAAAACAGGAAGAGCTGTGCAAGAAACAAATAAAGCATCACTTGTAGATAAATCAATTTTGGATAATACTTCAAATAAATAGTCTGGATCTACTTTTCCAATATCAAGGTCCGATGCAATATCAAAGTAAGTTAATGAAACAACTTCAATATTTTCTTTTTTAAAATATTCTGCAACCGATTGATTAATTTCATCTGTGTAAGGAGTAAAAATTGATATTTTATTTATGTTTAATTTTTTTAAAGCTTTAATAGCTGAAGTAATTGGAGTGGTGACTTTAGTATTTGGTTTTGCAAGATTAACCTTATCAAAAATTAAATTATATCCAGCAGCTATTGTTCCTGAGGTACAACCATAGGCAACACAATCTAATTTTTGATCAGGTAATATTTCTTTAGCAACATCCGTAATATCATCCGCCATTTTTTTTAATGTTTCATTGGTCAATGGATTATAACAATGGATACGATTAGAAAATAAATCAATTTCCTTTCCATAAATTATATTATTAAAATCTTTTTCAATTCTAAAATCACTTGCAAGAGTAATTAAGCCAATTCTGGGGTTTGGCTTTTCAGTGTATTTTGGTGCAATTTTACCAAGTTTCATAAGATAAAGTGATTAAATAGATATCACTAAAATTGTCTAGTTAAATTTAGGTTTTAATTTTATCTTTAACAACTTTTTTAAGTTTGGATTTAATTCACTAAATGAGAAGGTCTTATTTATTAATTATATGCTGAATTTGATTTTATCCATTATTTAAGCATGAGAAAAAAATATTAAGAATAATTATAAATCAATTCTTTTTTTTTATATCTCACGCTTAAAACATAATAATTTTAAATTAGAATAAGAAGCCTATAGAAAAAAAACTAAAGTCTGTAACACCTGCTAAATCACTATAATGTGTAAACGAGTATCTTACATTGTCTTCTTCATAACCAAATCCTATCAATGGACCTGTTCCTTTTGCTTCTGCTGTCACGGTGTAAGTTGTGCCACCAATGGTTAAGGTTGCTGCACCATCCATTGTTGCAGAATGTATTCCTGCTTTACCAAAGAATCCACTTGGGTCTTTAACTACACCAGATATATCAAATCCATGCACATCGTAAGATTCGGTTGCCGATGATCCTGAAATTGTATATTTGGCTTCTACTGATGAAGTTTGAAAATAGCCAGCTTCTATAGAAACATCTGAAGTAAGTCCATAATCACTAAACACTCTTCCTACGAAAGCTCCTTGATCGTATACAACTGTAACTGTAGATCCTGATAAATTTGCAAGTTCTTGTGCTGTTTTTTCTGCTTCCAAGTCAACTGGACTCCATCCGAATTCAGCACCCATTCTATATTCTCCTTCAACTGCACCTGCAATATTCAAAGAAGAAAATAAAAATAAAAATAAAATAACTATTTTTTTCATATTTTTTACCTTTTTTTAATTATAGTTATAATTTACCTTTTTTTATCTAGCGCACAATAAATTTTATAGTTTTATCTGGCTTTTTAATTATAGCAAAAATTTTTTGTTAAAGAACGACACATTACTCGTTAAAGTAGTAAAGGTATTACTCAAAATAGGATATGACAAAAAAAATTTCGGTCTCTTTCCTCTTTAAATGGGTCTAAGAGCGTTAATAAGATTAAATTTTTGTAAGAATTATTCGAAGAAATTTATTATATATTACCGATAAGATTAATAGTTATCTCTCCAGCTACTTCTGTAGGCTTGAACATTTTCTGAAATAGATTCTATAATTACAATATCGGTTTTATCTTCATTGGTAGATTCGCCAGAAATATTTGCATAAAGATTTAATCCAAATGCTACTATCTTTGATAAAATTCCTGTTCCAACATACAAACATTGTTCCCCTTGATTAATATCTCCAATTTTGTTTGATTTATTACTACCGCACTCACCATCTACAGCACAAATATATGCATTTCCACCTCCACAACTTTGGTTTAATGTAGTTATAAAATTCGGTCTCAAAGGGTCAAAATAATTAGCAGGTCGATAAAGTGGGTAGTAAACAATATTTCCTTTCAATGTAGGTTCATTTACAACTTTTTTTTGTTTATCGAGTTCAACATACCAACCTCTGTCTCCAATATCTGGACAACTGGCTCCTGTTATATCGTTTGTTGTATTGTTACATTTTAAAAAATTGTCTGGAGATTGTGTATTACTTGCAGTTCCAAAATTTGGAAAAGAATAATCTTTTATTCCAAACATTACATTATTAACCTTTTGCAAATTTACTTGTTGATCATCTAAGTTCATAAAGTTACCTGTACCACCAAATAACCATAATTTTTTTGTTACAACTCCTATTCCTGCGTCCATTGAATGAAACATATATCTATTGTTAATCTCTGAAGACGCCATGGTATCGAACATTGTATATTTATCATATAAATTAACTGGTTTTCTTTGTGTTGAAAAAGTATTTGTATTTGGATCATACTCAGGCGTTTGATCCATATTGGTTAAATTTATTTTTGTAATTTTTCCCTCTAAATCATTTACATAAACTATTGCACCTGAATAGTTTGAATTAGCAGCATCTGCATTAATTACTATCGGAGAAGATGGAATTGAATTAGTAATATCATTTCTAGAATTAGAGTCATAACCTTTATCTTCAATTTTAATTTCTTTTTTTACTTTTCCAGTTAACCAATCAATCACATAAACATTAGAGCCAATTAAAGGTGATCCATTTCCATAACCCCCTGTTAAAACGGCTACATATTCATCATCTAATATATTATTGTCACCAGCACCATTATTAGGCATTCTAAACACACGAGGGGAGCCCCATGTCTCTCCTAAATATCTATAATCATAATCTTGACCTGCGCTATCGAGAGATCCTGTTTGAGTAATGTTAATGCTATCTGAAGCTGAATTACCTGACGCATCATATTTGTATGATTGATTAAATGTAAATTTATAAATTCCATTTATATTTGCAATAGTTGTACTTGTAGTTACATCACGCCCATTTGCATAAATCTTGTAATCAATTGATGCATCAAAATCTAATGATAAAGACCAGACATTTGATCGATAACAAGAAGTATTTCCTGATGCATTACATGCATTACTTGATCCGACATTATTTTCTGCTGTCTGCACCTCATTAAAATTTGTTATATTAAATCTCGAGCTCGCATAATTATATTTGAATAAATTTGCATTATGATCCACTCTTAGTATTTGCTCACTAATTGGATCATTTAAAATTGAATATAGATGAAGAGGTTTGTTTGTGTCTGTTACATCAATTGTAGAAAAACCTGCACCCCCTCTACCATATGGGACCATTAATAAAGTGTGCCACCCCTCTATATTTGTAACCGGATTTTTAAAATAAGTATCATGCACTACAGGTGATCCATCCAATAAAAATAAAGGTGTACTTCCTCCACCATCAGCTTGATTTAATGAAGGAGTGATAACTTTAGGTAAACTTGGTATTACTAAAGGAGGAACAAATCCCCATAACTCTTTACCTGTCTCTTGATTAATTGCATGCAATATTCCATTGTTTGCTGCCCCATAAACAACTTTTGCTCTATTGGCATTATTTTTAGCAAAAGTACCATAATTATTTTTCTGTCTAAAATAGCTTTCAGTATTTTGCGCTACTGAAGCGGTGCTTGCAGAGGGTGAACCAATAACTGATAATTCAGAATTATAAAAGTCAGCAACATATGCCTTTTTGAGATTTCCGTCATCGTCTATTCTTTTTCTTGGCTCGGTTAAATCACAATCTCCATCATAATCAAAATAATCTTCACCTCTTACAAATTTAATTAAACCTTTCTCTTCATCTAAAATTCCATCAACAACTCCTGATGAATTTTTACACCTTATTGCATTTGTTAAATTATTCGATCCAATAGTTTTCCTATGATAGTCTCCTAGAATATTTCCTGTTGCATTATAAAAATTACTTATTGAATTAACGTTAGATTGTATAAAGTTATTTATGTCAGTATTACCTGGTATTGCAGTCCAAAGCTTTCTGTTACTAGGAGTTTGTATTTCTTCACTAAAATCCCAGCTTTGATCTGATGAAAGTGCGGTACCATCCTCATTAAGATTGGTTTTAATTACACTTCCAATCCATTCTTTATTTTGTCTATTTTGAAATTTACCTTGGTACAATTCTCCTGCGTTTCTAACGTTACTTGAAATTGATGGTGATGAAAATGAATATTGTTTTGCAACTATTGTTTGAACAATTTCATTAATTACATTTTTAAGATCTGTAGGTGTTTTTGCATTATAATATCCTCTTTTGGTGACAACACCGTTGTTTTCTTGATGAGTGCCTCCTTTTTTTGCAATATTTATAAAATCATCAATTGCACTTTGAGAATTAAGGAATGTATCGCCATATCCAACTGTAAAAGTTAAATGTCCTTTAGTATCAAATAAGGTTTGAGCAATTTTAGGTGGGTCTATATTAGTTTGAGGTGGCTGAAACATCCCGTCTCCTATAATAATTGTTGCATTAATTTGGCAATCTAAACCATCAATTATAGGATTAACAATTCCCCCTCCATCATTGTAAAGCCAATAATATTCGATTAATTTTCTAAGACCATAACCATTGGTGCTATTTAACAGTTTTATATTATCCTCAGAGAATTTTTGTAAAATTTGCTGAGCCCCGTTTGGGTTTATACCAACTGATATATATGCTCCAGGGTTATTCCCTTCATGCCAAACTGGAGAATCAAATCTTGGGTTATTATTAGATAGATTTCCATTTAATCCTTTAAAACCATTAAATTTTGCCTTGCCTGATGGCCCCCAATATCCAATTCCAAAATTTGCTTGTTGATTAATAGTTGAGTCTTGCAACACGTTAGATATAGAATCTATAGCACCCTGCCACTTTGAAACACCTGGATCACCAAAATGATCTACATAACCTAAGTCAGATTGATTAAAAATAATAACTTCATTTCTTCCAAAACTTGCAACATATATTCTTTGTGTTTCAGTTGAATTACCTGAACCAATACTAATACCCATTGGTTTTTCAATGTAAACCTCGGGATTGCCCGCAGCATTTGGAGTATAGGCATTTTTTGTTCCAACACTTTTCTCTAACCTTATTGTTGAATTAGAATGAGAATATTTACAAACCTTTCCTATATTATAACCAGTTGTAAAGATTGTATTATTTCTAACAGCAATACTTTGTCCCCTTCCTTCTCCACATGTTTGATCAAAGTTTGAACTTTTATTCCACTGTGTATAAAGATTGCCTGTTGGACAAAGATTATTATCAACTTCTTGTTTTAAAATTAATCCATTTGATCCATCTTTACTGTAAACATAAATTTTTGAACCTTCTTTAACTATATCAATTGCATCATCGAATAATAAATTCATTGGCTCGTCTTTAGAGCAAACACGAGTGGTAACGTCATAATTGAGCCCATTATTGTAACTGCTGTCAGTATTTAAATGTCCATTTGTATTACTTAAGTTTATAACTCTCCACGCCTCTTTTGAAATTACCAAAATCTTATCTTCATAAAGATCCATGGAAGGTTTGCTATTAAAAACTAACGCACTGAATCCCTTTTTATCTTTCGTTTGGTTGTGTTGACGTAATCCTGTCAAATCCTCATTTTTAACCCCACTTGATCTTGCAAAAAATCTGTTAGCATTTTTTGCTCGGTTTCCAGTATTAAGATTTCCATTCCAATTGACGGGGACTTTTGTCGAAATCGACATAAGGGTATATCCATTAGCCTTCTCATGAGTTTTATCTTGAAGAATATAAAGGTAGTCATCATTTTGAACTCTTCTAACTTCCATATTCAATGGAGATTTTAGATTAAGCGTATTATTTCTTTGCCATGCATTTGCAGCAGCATAGTTTCCAAAAAAATTTGGATCTAAATGAATATCATTCTGGTAAGGGTTCCATAAACCAAAACCATTGTTTTCAACACTTGCTGTAATATATTTTCCATCCCCTCTTGGTACAACATCAGTAAAAGGGCTGATTCTCATTTGGCTTCCCTCGTCACTTGAGGACCACCACATACTAAGAGATTTATCCACCATAAACATGATATTAGCTTTAATACTATTTCCAGCACCTGGTGGTAATGGCTTTGAATAAGCTGATGAACTCACAATTAAGGTTAAAAAAATAATTAGGTATTTTTTGATCACTATTACTTTTTAGATGATCTGATCTAAATCACGAATTTTTAGTGCCCATATCGGGTAATCCATAGTCTTGATACTTTTAAGAAATAATTAGAATTTTAAGATCACGTAAAAGTAAAAATTCTAGGCTTTTACTTGTTAATAGACTAAAAAAACCATTAATTTTCTTTATTCCTTGGGTGATAAAACTGTGTTAAGATTTTAATTGTTAAAGACAGATACATAACTCGTCGGTGAATAAAGTTTAGGTTTACGAAAGTGGGATCGATCGTCTTAAATTTAATTATTTAGGAGGTTTGAATGAAGTTTGGATATTTTTGCAATACAACTAATTGGAATCACAAACCATATAATCAATTACTAGATGAGACTAAAGAGATCACAACTTTTTGTGATCAAAATAATTGGGACTCAATTTGGTATACCGAACACCATTTTAATCATGAGGGAATGGAGTCGTGCACAAACCCATTGATGATGGGGGTGGATGCAGCAGCAAGAACAAAACAAATTAGAATTGGACAAGCTTGTAATGTGATAACATTTCATAACCCTATTCGACTGGCAGAGGATATTGCTTTACTTGATCAATTATCAAACGGAAGAGTTGATGTTGGAATTGGTCGAGGTATTTACGGAAGAGAAGCTATTAACATGAATAAAGAAGCCGATCTTAAAGACCAAGCAAAAAACTTTAGATTATTTGAAGAAAGTTTAACTATAATGAAAAAAGCTTGGACTGAAGAATTTTTTAGTCATCATGGTGAATTTTACACTTATCCTTCACCAAATTTTACATGGCAACATGACATGAGCCCTCCTAGTGATAAATTTTTAGATACAAAAACAAATGAAATTAAAAAAATAAGTATTGTTCCTAAACCAAAACAAAATCCTCATCCACCAATATGGCAAGTTGTTGATGGTGCTAGATCCATCGAATGGGCAGCGCAAAATGGTTTAAATACTATTATGTGGATTCCAACAGTTAAGGCATTGAAGAAAAGATTTGAAATATATCAAGAAGCAAAGTCAAAAGCAGAAAATAGAGATGTTCCTTTAGGTGAAGGGGTATCACTAGTTCGGGATATGTTTGTTGCAGAGACAATGGAAGAAGCAGAAAAAATGGCCGGTGAACACATTATTAATTATATGAAGTGGGTATGTCATTGGAGAGGTTTGGGAAATCATATGGATCCAGGTGAAGAATTACCTGAGACTAAACATAAATTGGATTTATTAAATTATGATTTTCTTCACAAAAGAAATTTATTATTTGGAACTCCTGAATATGTTGTTAATAAAATTAATGAACTTAAAACAGAGTTAAATCTTCAAAACTTACAAGTATGGTCTAATTTTCCTGGTATAGATCATGAGGCTTGTATGAGAAGTATAAAACTGTTTAATGATGAAGTGATACCAAAAATAAATTTTAATGAAGACGATGTAGAGAAAGCTAGTTAATGAAACTTGAATTAAGAAAATTTACAAAGTTTGTAGACAAAACTTTTATTGAAGGTGGCAAGGAAGCAAAAGAACCTGTCTTGCTAGTATCAGTTGCGGCTGTTTTTAAAAACCCATGGGCTGATCAAGGTTTTGTTGAAGATTTAAAACCAATTATTTTAGATCTTGCCCCAAAGTTAGGAGATATTCTAGTTCCAGAATTAATAAAAGAAATCGGCTCACCTGATAAAATTTTAGCCTATGGTAAAGCTGGAACAGTTGGCCTTAATGGAGAAATTGAACATGCTTCAGCATTTATTCACACTTTAAGGTTTGGAAATAAATTTAGAGATGCAGTTGGTGGTACTTCTTATCTAAGTTTTACAAACACAAGAGGGCCAGCAGGATCTAAAATATCAATTCCAATGATGCATAAAACAGACTCAGGCTTAAGACCTTATTATTTAACACATGAATTCACTATTCATGACGCACCATTTGATGATGAGATTGTGATTGCTATAGGTGGGGCCTCATCAGGCAGAGCTCATGCGAGAACTGGTGACCGTTATCAGGACATGAAGGAAATGGGACTAGATCCCAAATAAATGTCACAAGGCTTTGACCTTAAAGGTAGTTATTATTCCTATATAAATAAAGACACAATTCCATCAGTTTTTATTCATGGGGTTGGTCTTGATCATCAAATGTGGAAACCTCAAATAAATTCACTAAATGAATTTTCAACATTAACTTATGATTTATTAGGACATGGAAATTCTGAATTAAAAAATAATGAGGTAACTTTAAATGATTTTTCTAATCAACTTAAGTCACTATTGGATTTTTTGAACATTAAAAAAATCAATCTTATTGGTTTTTCTTTAGGATCATTAATCGCTATAGATTTTACTCTAAAATTTAAAGAATATTTAGATACATTAACTTTAATGGGAACAACTTATCAAAGAACTGATGAGGAGAGATCAAAAGTTTTAGATAGATTTGAACAAGCTAAATTAAATAAACCCATATCAAGACAAGCATTAAAAAGGTGGTTTAGTGATAAATATTTAGATGATAATCCTGAAATTTATAGTGAGTTCATGAATATTTTAAACAAAGAACCTAAGGATCATGATAATTTTTTAAAAGCTTATAAATTATTTGCAAATCATAGAGATGATATTGGGTTAATCAAAAAGATTGAAACAAAAACACTCATTATGACGGGATCAGATGACCCAGGATCAACTGTTTCAATGTCTAAATCTTTGTCGAAAGACCTTGTAAACTCTAAATTTGTTGAAGTAAAAAATGGAAAACATCTTTGTAGTATAGAGTGTGCAGATGAGGTAAATATAAATCTTAAGAATTTTATTTATAATTAAATGTCTGAATTAAAAAATTTTAAAATGTATATTAATGGTGAGTGGGTTGAATCTTCATCAGGTAAAAAAATAGAAACTTTAAATCCAGAAACCAATAAAGTATGGGCAACAGTACCAGAAGCTAATGAAGCCGATGTCGATAAAGCTGTCAAAGCTGCTCAAGATGCTTTTAATGGTTCTTGGTCTAATCTTCACCCAAAAGAAAGAGCAAAATTTTTAAGAAACATTGCTGACCAATTAAGAACGAATGCTGAGCATTTAGGAAAAATAGAAACAATAGATACTGGAAAATTATTTAAAGAAATAAAAACTCAAGCAAGTTATATTGCTGAATACTATGATTATTATGCAGGACTAGCTGATAAAGTTGAAGGAACAGTTGTGCCTATTGATAAACCTAATATGCAGGTAACAACAACACGAATTCCTATTGGTGTGATAGCTGCAATAATTCCTTGGAATTCACAAATGCTATTAACTGCTGTGAAATTAGCACCGGCACTTGCAATGGGAAACACAGTTGTAATCAAAGCCTCAGAATTAGCTCCTGTCACATTATTAGAATTTGCAAAGTTAATTGAAAGTGCGGGATTACCTAAAGGGGTGGTTAATGTAATTACTGGACTAGGAGAGCCTTGTGGGAGAGCTTTAACAACACATGATTTGGTTGAGAAAATTGCTTTTACAGGAGGTCCTGAAACTGCTCGTCATATTGTTAAAAATTCTGCAGAAAATTTATCTCAAGTAAGTTTAGAATTAGGAGGCAAAAGTCCTGTAGTTTTATTTGATGATGCTGATCAAGAAAATGCTTTAAATGGAATTACTGCAGGTATTTTTGCAGCAAGTGGACAAAGCTGTATTGCTGGATCAAGATTATATATTCAATCAAAAATTTACGACGAATTTTTAGATAAACTTGTTAAAAAGGCTGAAGGTATTAAGCTAGGATCTCCGATGGATCCAGATACACAAATGGGGCCCTTAAATAGCTTTAAACAATTAGAAAATATTGAAAAAAATATCAAAGCTACAGTTGAGCAAGGTGGAAAGATTAGATGTGGAGGAAAAAGATCAACAATTTCAAATGAAGGCTATTATTTTCCTGCAACTATAATTGAATGTGAAAACCATAATTTACCAACAGCAGAAAATGAATTATTTGGTCCTGTTTTATCAGTAATGAAATTTGAAAATGAAGAAGAGGCAATAAATAAGATGAATGATAACCAATATGGTTTGTCTTCAGGAATTTATACTACCAATCTTGGAAGAGCTATGAGAGTTTCAAAAGCTGTAAGAGCTGGGATAGTATTTGTAAATACATACAGATTGATATCACCATCAGCACCATTTGGAGGAATTAAAGATAGTGGTTATGGCAAGGAAGCTGGGATAGAATCTATTAAAGAATATACACGAATAAAAACTACCTGGTTTAATTCATCTGAAGATCCAATGGATGACCCATTTACGATGGGATAACAGTTTGCCATTAAAGCATTTACTCATTTTACTATTTATTGCAGTTGCTTATGGAAGTGCATTTCCAGTCACAAAATTAGCATTAAACAATTCAGTGCCCCCTATTCTTATGGCATCACTTAGAATGGGAATTGTACTTATTATATTAATTCCATACTGGCGATTTAAAATACCAGAGAAAAAATATCTTGCATCATTGATTGCTTTTTCAATTTCAATGGGTGTGATGGTTTATGTATTTATGACTTTATCACTTTACCATTCATCAATAATTTCACCTGTGATTGTTGGCTCACAATTAGCTATACCATTTGGAGTATTGTTAAGTGCAGTAATGTTAGGTGAAAATATTAGTTTTAAAAAATGGATTTTAATTTTTTGTGCTTTTTTTGGAATAGTAATAATATTTTTTGACCCTGAATTAGCTAACAATTTTTTAGGCTTATTTTATGCCGGCTTAATGGCACTATTTTTTGGTTTAGCCCAAGTTTATTCAAGACAATTAAAAAGTTTAAATGTCAGCTTAACCAATGCGTTTACTGGTTTATTTGGTTTTATTATATTAATGATTTTATCTTATTTTATTGAAGGTCATACAATTTCAAATATTAAATCAATAAATATTAACACTTGGGTTTTTATATTTTACCAAGCTGTTGTTGTTTCTTTGGGTGCGCACTTATTAATGTTTTATCTATATAAATTTTATACTGTGGGTCAAATTTTTCCTTCATACTCATTATTCCCAATTTTTGGTATTGGGTTATCTTTTTTAATTTTTGGAGAGATACCCACATTTCTATTCCTTATTGGTAGTGCAATTGTTCTAACTTCAGTATTTTTACTTCATAAAACGAGTTAATTTAACCATTGTAAAATTTAGATAATCGTAATTTAATTACGTTTTTATAAATTGTTAACAATTAAGGAAAATAATGAAAAAACTATTTATTGCTGCATTTATGTTTGTTTCAACTTTTGGAACTAATGTAATGGCAGACGGACATGCGATTAAGATGGGAATCATTTTAGGATTTACTGGTCCTATTGAATCTCTAACACCAGCAATGGCTGGATCTGCTGAACTTGCTTTTAAAGAAGCTTCAGACTCAGGTTCTCTATTAGGTGGAAAAAAAATTGAAGTAGTAAGAGCAGACTCAACTTGTGTTGACTCAGCGGCGGCAACTGCTGCAGCTGAAGGTGTTATTTCACAAGGTGTAGCAGCTATCATGGGTGCTGACTGTTCTGGTGTAACTGGTGCGATTGCATCAAATGTTGCTGTACCAAATGGTGTAGTAATGATTTCACCATCAGCAACTTCTCCAGGATTAACAACTTTAGATGACAAAGGATTCTTTTTTAGAACAGCTCCTTCTGACGCTAGAGGTGGACAAATCTTAGCTGATGTTACTAAAGATAGAAAAGTTAAAAGTGTAGCTATAACTTACACTAACAATGACTATGGAAAAGGTTTAGCTGATGTTTACAAAGCTGCTGCTGAAGCTCATGGTATCAAAGTTACAGCTGTAACTGCCCATGAAGATGGTAAAGCTGACTATTCATCTGAAGTTGCAACGCTAGCTTCTGCTGGTGGTGATGCTATGGCTGTAATTGGTTACCTTGACCAAGGTGGTAAAGGTATGATTCAAGCTGCTTTAGACTCAGGTGCATTTGATAAATTTGTTTTATCAGATGGTATGATCGGTCAATCACTTGTTGATGCATTCCCTAAAGGTTTAAAAAAATCTTTTGGAACTATGCCAGGTTCAACTGGAAAAGGTGCTGGAGTATTTGCTGATGTAGCAAAATCTGCTGGTATAGACTCTTCTGGTCCATACACTGGAGAATCTTATGATGCAGCAGCACTTATAGTTTTAGCAATGCAAGCAGGTAACTCTGCTGACAGAGCATCAATTGCAAACAATGTAATGGATGTTGCTAACGCTCCTGGAACTAAAATTTATCCAGGTGAGCTTAAAAAAGGATTGGATTTATTAGCAAAAGGTAAAAAGATAAATTACGAAGGTGCAACTGGAGTAACTTTTACTAATGTTGGTGAAGCTGAAGGTTCTTTCTTAGAACAAGAAATCAAAGGCGGAAAATTCAAAACTAAAAAACAAAGATAATTTTAGTAAACTAATCAAAAACCCCTTAACATTTTATTGTTAAGGGGTTTTTTTTATTAAAGATTAATGATGACTTTGGCTATCCCAATGACAGAGATAACAATCAGAAAATAAAAAACTGCTTTTCTATAAGTTTCTTCTTTGCTTTTAACAAATAGTTTGTTTCCTAAAAATACGCCAAGTGGCAAAATACATATTAAGGGCAATGCTCTATAAAAAACAATCTCATCAACAATTCCAACATAAATACTTAAATTGAAAACATATGCATCAGCAATAAAAAAAATTGCGGCTAATGATCCTCTTATAATCATTGGTTTAACTTTTGTGATTAATAAAAAAAGAGAAATAGGCATTCCACCCAAAGTTCCAAATCCATTTATTGTTCCAGAAACTATTCCAGCTGAGATTTTAGTGGGTAGGTTATTAATCCGTTTATTTGAATATCCTCTTAGTTGTAATATTACAAAAAATATTATGATTAAACAAATTGATAGGTGAGCTATATTTGGAGATAAAAACTTTAAAAGGTAAAGACCTATTGGGGAGCCTATTGATATTCCTATAAGTATTTGTGATACAAATTTCCAATCAATACTGCTCCAAATATAAGGGATCATAAAAATACTAACTAACACTTCAAGAATTAAAATTATTGGTACAATTTCAATAGTTGGTAAAATGAAAGATATTAATGACATACATGTTGCTGAAAAACCAAAGCCATTAAATCCTCTAATTATTGATGCAATGAATACTATAAAAACAATCAATAAAAATTCAGATAAATTAAAATTAAGAAGTGACAATAGACTCATATTATTTTTTTAAAGGATTGACTAAAAATTTAATATTAAAATTTCCAACTAAAACATATACTTATCGGCCATATACATGGCCCAAGCGATTGCAGCACCTAATATAATATATTTCATAAGAATTATTTTATTTCTATTTTTTCTGGAAGTATACCTTTAGGTCGATACCTCATAATCAACAATAGCCCAAGTCCCATCATTAGGTATCTAAAGTAAGGAACGCTTTCAATTAAATGAACTTTTAAAGCATGGGTATCGGGCATTCCAGACGTGAAAAGATTAATTAAGAATAATGCAATTGGTGCAGCTTCAATCCATAAAAACCATACTGCAAATCCACCTAAAATTGCTCCAAAATTGTTACCGCTCCCTCCAACAATAACCATTACCCAAATAAGAAATGTGTATCTCATGGGTCTGTAACTACCTGGTGTAAACAAACCATCTTGAGTCACCAACATTGCACCAGCTATTCCGACAATTGCTGAACCTAAAATAAATATTAACAAATGTTGTTTAACAACATTTTTTCCCATTGCATTTGCAGCTTCTTCATTATCTCTAATAGCTCTCATCATTCTTCCCCATGGAGAATAAAGCGCTTTTTGAGTGACTATCAATAGAGCTATAACTACAGTTAAAAATAATCCTGAGTAGCAAAGTTTTACAAAAACTGAGGATCCTTCAATCACCAATTGATTAAGAGCAGTTTGTCTATCTGCCATATTAGAGATTAATTCTAATTTACTTGAATTAAATTTTGCAACTAAATTTATGAACCAATCAGTAGTTTGTAGGTTAACTTCATAAGGTACGGGTCTATCCAATCCGATTACATTTTTTACTCCTCTTGATAACCAATCCTCATGTTTAATTATTGCAATGACAATTTCTGAAATAAGTAAAGTTGCAATTGCTAAATAGTCAGCTCGTAACCCAAGCGCAACTTTCCCAACCACAAATGCAAGTCCTCCAGCAAAGAAAGCTCCAATGATCCATGAAAACATAATTGGTAATCCAAAGCCTCCAAGAAATCCTGTTTTTGCAGGATTTATTGCTTCAATTGCTTCAATTCCAGGTTCAGCAGTTACTCTGATAATTATAATTCCTGCAATAATAATAGCTGCAATTCCATAAGTTCTATATTTTGATTTTTCAAAATTTTTTAAGATAAAGCGAATAGCCATTATCATTACAATGATTAACCATAGGCACATCAAGATATCAAATCCTCCAGCTCGCCATGCTTCTTGAACTGGGTCAACGGATATTAAAACTGCAGCTAGTCCACCTAATGCCGCGTATCCCATAAGGCCAAAATTAATTAATCCAGCATAACCCCATTGTACATTTGCTCCCATAGTCATTACCGCAGAAATTAAGCACAGATTAAAAATTGAAAGAGCAACATTCCATGATTGAAATATCCCAACTAACAATATTAAACCCATCATTATTGAGTAAGCTACAATTATGTTTAGATTTTTTCTCAAAGGACCTTCCCTTTAAATATACCATTAGGTCTATACAATAAAACAATCACTAATATAGAGAACGACACAGCAAATTTATAATCTGTCGATAGTAATTGAACAAGAGTTTCTGGCTCCATACTTTCAGGCAAAATATACATAAAAAATTTCTTATATGCATACGTTATGAATATTTCTGAAAAAGCTATGACGTAGCCACCTAAAAATGCTCCAAATGGGTTTCCAATACCTCCAACAATTGCAGCAGCAAAAATTGGAAGCATGTTGTTAAAATATGTAAAAGGTTTAAAGCTTTTGTCTAAACCATATAATGCACCACCGATAGTTGCCAAAATACCTGCAATAATCCATGTAATCATAACCACTTTTTTTGGGTCAATTCCAGATAACAAAGCCAAATCTTCATTATCAGAGTAAGCTCTCATGCTCTTTCCTGTTTTAGTTTTGTTTAAAAACCAAAATAAAATTGAAACTAATATAAGTGTTACAAATATTGTTATAACCTGACTAGACTTAATTGCTAAGCCTTCATTAAGTCCTGTCATTTCTTTAAATTCACCTGCTTTAATAATAAATTTTTCTCCATCAAAAAATCTTCTGTCAGATGGTCCTATTATAATCCTTACTACTGCTTGAGTTACAAACATTACACCAATACTAACCATTGCAAGTTGCACTGGTGGGCTTTTGTTAACCCTATAATATCTAAATACAAATTTATCTATGAAGAGCATGTAGCCAATCATAAAGATTATTGCAAATGGTATTGCAATAAGAGCTGTTGGTAAAACACCTAAAGAGATACCCAAAGATTGGAAATACCATGTGAATAAAATAGTCACCATTGTTCCAAAAGCCATCATGTCTCCAGTTGCAAAATTAGCAAATCTTAAAATTCCATAGATTAAAGTTACAAAAATTGCACCAAGCGCTAATTGTGAACCATAGGTTAGAGCTGGAACAAAAATATAATTTAATAATAAAATAATTGCGTTTATAAAATCCATTTTATCCTCCCAAAAAAGAGCTTCTTACTCTTGGGTCATTTAATAATTCTTGACCTGTACCTGAATACTTGTTTTCTCCAGTCACAAGTACATAGCCTCTATCAGAAATGTTTAGTGCTTGTTTTGCATTTTGTTCAACCATTAAAATTGCAACATTTGTTCTCTTTACTTTAATAATGTGATCAAATAATTCATCCATAACTATTGGTGAGACTCCAGCAGTAGGTTCATCTAGCATTAATACTGACGGTTTGATCATCAATGCTCTTCCAAGTGCAACTTGTTGTCTTTGACCACCAGATAATTCACCCACTAACTGATTTCTTTTTTCTTTTAATATAGGAAATAGATCATAAATTTCCTCAATAACATTTTGAAAGCTATCATCTCTTAGATAAGCTCCCATTTCTAAATTTTCTTCAACAGTCATTCCAGCAAAAACATTTTTTGTTTGTGGTACAAATGAAATTCCAGCTTTAACTCTTTCTTGTGGAGAAAGTTTTGAGATATCTTTTCCATCAATTACAACAGAACCAGATTTAAGATTTAATAAACCAAGCATAGCTTTCATTGCTGTTGATTTCCCAGCCCCATTAGGACCAAGAATTGAAACTATTTCCCCTCTATTCACATCAACAGAACAAGAGTTAATAATATCAGGGCCATTGCCATAACCCCCTGTCATTTTTATACCTTCAAAAAAAGCCATTAATTTTCATCCTTTAATTTTGATCCTCTTCCCAAATAACTTTCTATAACTTTTTCATCTTTCTTAACTTCATCAGCAGTTCCTTCAAATAAAACAGAGCCCTCTGCCATTACAATTACCGGATCACATAATCTACTTATAAAATCCATATCATGTTCAATCATACAAAACGTATAACCTTGCTCTTTATTTAACTTAAGAATCGCAGTGCCCAGGTCTTTAAGCAAAGTTCTATTAACTCCTGCTCCCACCTCATCAAGCAATACTAGTTTTGCATCCACCATCATAGTTCTTCCAAGCTCAAGTAATTTTTTTTGACCACCTGATAAATTTCCAGCCAATTCATTTGATAAATGAGTGAGATTTAAGAAATCAACTACGTCCTGAGCTTTTTGTTTTACAGCTAATTCTTCAGTTCTAACTAAGCTTGGCTTTAGTAAAGCAGTCATTAATTTTTCTCCTGATTGATTTGCCGGGACCATCATTAGATTTTCCAAAACTGATAAATTTGTGAACTCATGCGCTATTTGAAATGTTCTTAAAATACCTTTGGAAAATAATTCATATGAGGGAACATCAGTTACATCTTCATTATTAAACAAAACTTTTCCTTGTGAAGATTTTAAATTTCCAGCAATTAAATTAAATAAGGTAGTTTTTCCAGATCCATTAGGTCCAATAATTCCTGTGATGGAACCCTTCTTAATTTTTAAAGAACAATCTGAAACTGCCGCTAACCCTCCAAAATATTTAGATAGATTTTCAATTTGTAAAATATTCTGTTGTTGATTCATAAAATTTTATTTATTTAATCTTTTATGTATACTATTGAGAGTTTTCTCTAAAGATTTATAAAAACCGGCTTTTGTAAGCTCTTTAACACCTTGCTCATTTAATCCTTTAGGAGTTTGAGATTCTTTTACTAAATATTTTAAGTCTTTTTTTGAGTTAACAACAGCATCTTCTGACAAAGCCAAAAATAAAGAAGTTATATATTTTTGAGCATTGTTTCTTTTAACTCCTCTTTTAACCAACCAGTCTGTCATTGAACTTAGTAATTGATAAAAAGGTGCCATCATTCCAGATGTTGACCAGAAATTAATTGAAGATTTTTCATCTTTTATTTCAACAGTTGTTCCCACTTTATCAAAGAATGCTTTAACTTTTTTATTAGGAGGGCAAATAGGTACTGGTCCTTTTTTTAATGAAATTGGAGGTAAGGGTATGGCTCTTACAATTTTTGCTTTAACTTTTATTGCTTTCTTTAATTGAGACAAAGTAATTGTAGAAATAAAACTAATTACTGTTTGGTTTGATTTAAATTTAAGATTTTTAATTATAGACTCACCCACAGAAGGTGTAACAGCTAAAAAAACCCAATCACACTTATCAACTATTTGCTGATTGTCTTTAGCAATAACTACTTTTTTAAATCTATGGCTTAAACTTTTAGCAATGCTTTTGTTCCTTGGTGAAATTATAATTTTATTAAATGAAATTTTAGACTTGCAAATACCAGTAATTACTGATGATGCTATTTTACCTATTCCTATAAATCCTAAATTCATAAATTAATAAATTTTGGTTACTTTATATTGATTATATTGAATTAATTAATAAAAAAAGAGCCTCTAATTCTTAACAATTCTCTACTCAATTCTTCATTTTCTTTGAAAGGTTTTCTTCCATGAAGCCAGAAGTAGTTGTTTGCAATTATTGCAGATCCCACTGGTAATTTGGTAATGGCTTTGTTTTTACTTTCTTCTAAGCCATCTGACAATCTTTGTAAAAAATTACCTTGTTCCATATTTTTTGGCTCAGGAAATTGATCTATGTAAGAAATAATAGGTTTGCCATTAGCATCAGAAGAAAATACTGGGTGTTCTACCTTATAGTCTATATTTTTACTTTTTGGTGAGCCCCAAATAAAATTCTGCTTACCCACAGGATCATTATATAAATCCTCACAATGCTCCCAATCATCAAGGTGCAACATTGCGGTTTCTCCACCTTCTACATTTTGTTCTTGAATCTTGGTCATTAATAACCAATCAGTAACCTCTTTAACGTAAGTTCCATCTGTATGAAGATCCATATTCGTATAAGCTTTTCTTAAATACGAGTCACTTTTATCTTCATGCTTAACGGTAAATCTTGCATAATATTTTCCAGCCATTGAATCATGGTTTGGCACTCCAATTAAATGAGCAATTGCGGTAGAAAGTTTTACTAGAAAATTATCATTAATTTTTGATGTGATATTTTTTGGACCAATTACAAAACATCCTTTAGATCTATCTCTAATTATAGCATTCATTAATTTGCTTAATTTGTTATCTGTCAAATCATCAAAACTTTTTGCAATAGTAAATCGTGTAAAAGGTTTAAGTTCTAGAGCAGTTAAATCAAATTTATTGAAAGGAAAAATTAGTTTTTCAATAATTTCATTTTCTATTTCAATCTTAATTATTCTTTTTGAGTTATTGTGTTTTGAAATTGTTAATCCAGAAATTTTTTCCATTATAAATGCTCACTTAGTAGAGCCATCATGATAGCAGAAATAACAGTTGGATAAACAAAATTTCTTTTAGATATAAAAAATATAAATAAACAAAATAATACTACTGTTGCTCTACTAAAATAGCTGGCATCAGATAAAACTCCAACAGGAAAAATAATTGTTCTAGCAATTAAGGCAGCTAATGTTGAATACGCTAAACAATTAAACCATCTAAATAATTTTGATGTTTCTTTAATTCCTTCTGAAGAAATTACTCCTAAAAATCTCGAGGAAAAAGTTGCTAATGAAGTTACTAAGATCGCAAGAACAACATTAACTGACATTAAGCTCTCCTATGAAATATGCAATAGTTCCGCCCACAAGTCCTCCAAGTAAAATTGACCATTCTGGAGACAAGAAATAAAATATTGGTCCTAACAACAAACCTAATATTACTGATGCTCCTATTTGGATAGTTTTCATTGCACCTACCATCATGCATAAAAAATAAATCGGATTTAGAATTGCTAAACCAATCATTATGTTTTTATCCAAATAATCAGATGAATAGAAACCAATAAATGTACCAATTACAGCAGTAGTCCATGTGGCTGAACCAATTCCAATCCAAAAATCGATTCTATGTTTTTTTTTAATATTTTTATAATTACTTTTCATTATTAGCCATGCTGAGACTGCAATAAAATGACATGAGAAATAGTATTTCCATTTTGGTTGACTTTTGTGCATCATTAATGGAAATAAAGAAACAGTCATGGGATATAATCGAGCATTAACAAACCAAACTGCTAAAAATATATTCAATAAAGATGCTCCAACTAGTAGCGACTCTGCCATAACTAATGAGCCAGGCAAAGCGTACGTTAGCATTGTAGAGAAAATACTCTCTTGAATATTAAATCCCAAGTTTTTAAGAAGCGCACCAATGGCTATAAAGCAACAACCAAGTGCTATGGCTGGACTATCAGGGGCTAAAATAGATTTAAATCCTTTAAAAAAAAACTCTTTATTAATCATTACCCGCCAAGGAATAATCTACCAACATCAGGATTACTTAATAATTCATTACCTTTTCCAGCAATAGCTGTTTGGCCAGAAACTAAAACGTATCCTATATCAGCAAACTCTAAACCTTTTTTAGCATTTTGTTCTACAAGAATGATTGTTTTTTTTTCATTTTGTTGAAGATCTTTTAAAATTTCAAAAACCATATCAATGTACCTTGGCTCTAAGCCAATTGAAGGCTCATCAACTAATAATACTGATGGCTTCATTACAAGAGCTCTTGATATTTCTAACAATCTTCTCTCACCTCCAGATAAAACTTTGGCTGGTTGATTTCTTCGGTTTCTTAATCTTTCATATTTTTCAAAAATCTTTTCCGCCTCTTCGTAAGACTCATCGGTTTTATCTTTGATGTACCCACCCATTAATAAATTTTCTTCAACTGTCATATCTGGAAATACAGAATTATCTTGAAGAATGTAAGCTATCCCTACTGACTTTAATTTCTCAGCTGGAGATAAGTTGGTAATTTCTTTTCCATCAATTTCTATTTGACCTGAAAAAATATTTGTAAATCCATATATTGAATGAAGTATTGTAGATTTACCAGCTCCATTTGGGCCAATTAGACATAATGATTGAGCTTTATTTACAAATAAATCAAAGTTGTGCAAAATTTCCATTTTACCGTACCCTGCATTTAAACCTTTAATAGTTAAATGAATTTCATTTGGAGATAATTTTTTTAAATCATCTGGAGTTGGTGCTTTCCCTAACACTTCATACTGATTTGACATTATTGTGCTCCCAAATAAGCATCTACTACACGCTTATCATTTTTAATTTCATCTGGCGATCCATTGGCTAACATTTTTCCATGTGCTAGACAGAAAATGTCTTCAGCTAGTTGCATGATTACCTTCATGTTGTGTTCGATAACTAAGAGTGTAATACCAAAGTCTTGATTTACTTTAATTAATCTATCTATAATTCCATTAATTAAAGTTGGATTTATTCCAGCAGTAGGTTCGTCTAATAAAAGCATTTCTGGTTCATTCATTAAAGCCATTGCAAGTTCTAGTAATTTTTGTTGGCCAAAAGATAAGTCTCCTGCTCTTAATTTTCTTTTTTGATACAGGCCAACAAAACTTAATAAATTTTCTGCTTTATCTGTTAGATCTTGAGGAATTTTGGAGAATATCTTGATTAAACTCTCATCACTTCCTTTATGACTGATTAACATATTATCTATACAATTTAATTTTCCATAAATTCTTGTTTGTTGAAATGTTCTAAGCAAACCTAGTTTTGCTATTACTGGAACTGGCAACTCAGATACTTCTTTGTTATTAAATTTTATAGATCCACTGTCTATTGGATAAGTTCCAACAATTGAGTTAAACAAAGTTGTTTTACCTGATCCATTTGGTCCAATTAAACCAACAATTTTTCCTTTTTCAACAGACATTGAAATATCAACGTTGGCTTTTACACCTCCAAAAGATTTACTAACATTATTAACCTCTAAGATGCTCATTTTAATTCCACTTGTGCTTTACGATCAGCTTCATCTACCACTTCACCAAATCTTTCTGGGTATTTTTCTCTAAGCCATCCCATTAATCCTTCTGGGAAATAAATTACAATTACAACGATCAAAACACCTAATGCAACATATTGCCAGCCCAAGAAGTAAGTCCAAAAACCCTCTTTAAATAAGTGAAATAAAGTTGCACCAATAACAGGTCCCCATAATGTTCCTTTACCACCAAGTATTGCCATTAAAACCATGAACACACCCATTTCTCTTCCATCAAATGCAACATCAGTAGAGTCTATATAGCCAACTAACCCTCCCATGATACCACCGGCTAAACCACAGAAAAATGCAGAGATCATCCATCCAATAATTTTATATTTCATTGTCTGAATACCCATTGCTTCAGCCTTGTCTTCATTGTCTCTTATTGCATTAAGAACTAATTTAAACCGAGTTGAGTAAACTGATTTTACTGCAACAAAAGTTAACACAAGAACTAAAAAGCTTAAAAAATAAAAAAATTGTCCTCTAGATTCTAAGTTTCCTGTCTCTGGAAATGGGGGTGTTGTGAACCCTTGCCCTGCTCCAATAATTTCAATTCCTCCTGAAATTTCACCTGCAGCTACTCCTAAACCTAAAGTACAAATTGCAAAATAGTGTCCTCTAAGTCCTAAAATTGCATAACCAATTAAACCTGCAACCATTGTTGGTATAATTGCTGCTGCCAAAAGTCCAAAGGCCATGCCTTGGAAAAACTGCGTAGGTGAATGTACAAAAGTTTTTTCTCCACCACTTTCTGTCCATTCTGATAGTGGAAAAAACATACCCACTTGAACAGAAGCACAAATATACATCCCTAGGCCATAAAAAAGAATATTTCCAAATGAATTGTATCCCATTTCACCTCCTTGAATATTCCAAGTTAGGGCTAAAACAATTAATATACATAGAATTGATAATTGAACTTTAAATGCTGGAAGCATAAAAGGTGCAAGAACACCAAAAATCAATATTGCAGCGTATAAAATAATATTATTATTTTTCACTTTAAATACTCTCTTTTTTTAGAAAGTTTAAATCTTCTATAAACTAAAATTAAAACTAACAATAAGAATACAGATCCAATTCTAAACTCTGTTCCCAAAATATAATCAGCAAATTCTTCAAACACTCCTAAACCCATCCCTGAAACTGCAACACCTGGTAAATTTCCTAATCCTGCAATAATAACAATCATGAAAGATCTAATTGTATATGGCAATCCCATATAAGGATGAATTGTGAATGTAATAGCAACCAATGCACCTGCAACACCACAAAGTGCTGCATTAATTCCAAAAGTAGCTGCATAGACTTTTTCAGTATCAACTCCTAAAATTTTTGCTGCTCTTGCATTTTGAGCTGTAGCTCTAATTGCTCGACCCAGTTTTGATTTTTTCATGTAAACAACGAGACCTATTGCAAAAATAATACTTATAATAGCTGAAAATAATTTAGAATTCGGAAGTGTAACTGAATTATTAAACAACATAGTTGTTCCAAATTCAGAATTAGCAAGAACAACATCTGCACCAAATGCAAAGTTCATTAACTGCATGAAAAGGATACTTATGCCAAATGTAGCGAGTATTGAGATGAATAAATCTCTATCTACAACTTTATTTATTACTAACTTATAAAGACCTACCCCTACAAAATACATTATTACTGGCGCAACAATCACACCTAAAGCTGGATGAATTCCTGACAAATACATAAAATAAGCAATGTAACCACCTAGAATTACCAAATCTCCTTGAGCAATATTTATAATATTCATTACTCCCCATTGGAGAGCCATCCCATAAGCTATAAGTGCAAATAAAATTCCAAGTAATATTCCATCTAATGAAGCTTGAACCATTAATATTGGTACTTGAAATATAAGCAGATCCATAAATTTTTTTGAAACTTTCTAAATAAATTTAATTTTTTATATAAAAATGCCCCCTAAAGCTAGGGAGCATTTTGCATATTAGATATTATCTTTTAGACCAAGATGGAATTGGGTGAATTAATTCAGCTGAAGCCCATTTAGTAGGAGCCACAACTTTATTTTCACATTTATCACCATCACACATAACTTGGAATAACACCATTGGCTTGTCAACATTCTGACCGCCTGCTGCAAATTTTATGTTTCCATAAAAAGTTTGCATGTCAGTGGCAGCAAGAGCATCTCTAACTTTTACCTTGTCAAAAGAATTTGCTCTTTCAAATGCATCTTTGAAAACCAATAAAGCGGCTGAAGACTCAGCTGCTTGATAAGGTGGTGCATAATCAAATAATTTTTTAAAGTCAGCATCATATGTCATACCGTCTTTAAAGAAATCATCCTTGTAAGTTAATGTTTTATGCCATTGAGAAGCACATAATGCATACTGTGAATTTTTACCATGCTGTTTTGATAATTTCGCAGCATCACAGTGTGTCATTGCAAGCATTGGCACGTCAACTTTCATTTCAGCAATTTGTCTAACTGCTGTTAAGGCACCTTTAGTGTGACCTGAAACCACAAGAACATCTGGTTTTACAGCTTTAACTTTTGCTAAAGTTGCTGCCATATCATTTAGTTCTTTTGGCAACTTGTCATCTATTACCTTTTTAGATCCTGTTCTTTTGATTGCTTCTAAAACACCTAATCTAACATCTTGAGAAAAAGCATCTTGTTCAAAAGCCATGGCAACTGAAACTGGTTTACCACCATTTTTTTCAACCGCTAAATCTATAGCTACATCAAGATACAAGTTTGCTGGTGCAAGTACTGCAAACAGATATTTGTAACCTTTAGTAAATAATGATCTAGATGCACCATTTGCTTCAACCATTGGAACACCATATTTCTCTGTTACAGGTGCGATCGCTTTGGTTAATCCTGAACTATATGGGCCAAGCATATACTCAACACCATCTTGTTTGATTAATCTTTCTGCAAGTTGCGCTGCTCTTTTAGGGTTTGACTCATCATCGTAATAAATGATTTCAAACTTATAAGTTTTTCCACCAACTTTAACACCACCCATGCTGTTAATTCTATCAACGGCCATGTTATAACCATTTTGAGTATGAACACCATTAGATGAATATTTACCTGTTAATGAAATAGCAGATCCTAAAACTATCTTGTCACCTACAACTTTTGCAAAAGAAGTAGCTGATGAAGACAATAAAATTGCTAATGCAGAAACAAAACTTAAAATTATTCTATGTAATTTCATTTTTATTTCCTATTGTTAATAATTAATTAATAGCCAATTTAATAAAGAAATTTGTGTTATTGCAAGTGGCAATAAAGACTAGTTAATAAAGTTAATATTGTTGTGTAACAACAATAATTCCTGCAATGATTACTAAAACACTCGCAGAAATTGTATTAATAGTTTTTGGGTTTGCTTTTATCCATTTAATTAATTTTTGCGCAAGTAGAGCATAAGCAATTAAAGATAAAAAATCTAAGACAACATAAGTTGTGATCAAAATTATAAATTGAACAAAATAATTTGAATTAAAATCAATAAATTGGGGGAAAATTAATGGAAAAAACATCCAAGCCTTTGGACTTGTGCCTGCAACCAAAAACCCATCTTTAAAAAAAGAAAATAAACTTTTTGAATTAATATTTTTAGAATTAATATCTTTTGGCTTAGAATTATAAAGATCATAAGCTAAATATAAAATGTAAGTTACTCCAATCCATTTAAATGAATTAAGCAAAGCTGAGTTTTCTGAAAAAAAAGAACCAATTACAAAAATTACTAAAGTTGCTTGAATAATATTAGCAGTAACATCTCCAAGAGCGGTCCAGATACATTTTTGAATTCCATAATTCATAGAATAAGAAATAATTACTATCCGTGGTGTTCCAGGAGTAATAAACAAAAAAAGAATTATTTGAAGAAATAGAAAATAATTTAAGGGGTACATTTTAAGGAAGATAGTCCAAAAAAACCGGGAGCTAAAGATGGCTAAGATGGACTATCAGAAACCATAATAACATATGCTAAATAAAATGCATTAATCATTTTTTTCAAATATAAAGGATTTATGAAAAAAAAAGGTCACACCCCCATCACAAGAGTTAAGAATCCTGAGCCAGCAGTTAATGACCCAGATTGGATTATTTGGGCTGCCTGGGCAGATAGGATCACCTTTGAAGAAATAGAAAAGAAAACTGGAAAGACAGAGTCTGAAGTAATTAAAATTATGCGAAGATCTGTAAAACCTGCTTCATTTAGATTGTGGAGAAAAAGAGTTAATCAAAAAAGTATCAAACATAGAAAAAAGTTTGAATATTCTAGAAAAGAAATAACTAGTAAAATTAAAAAGAATGACTATCTTTAAGATATGAAATCAGTAACTATTTATACAGGTCCTCTTTGCAACTACTGTGATGCAGCAAAAAGATTATTAACTAGAAACAATGTTGAATATAAAGAAATAAATATTGCAACAGTAGATGGTGCCATGGATGAAATGATTAAAAAAGCGAATGGTAAAAGAACTATTCCTCAAATCTTTTTTGATGATCAACATATGGGTGGCTATGATGATGTTAGAGCTTTAGAAAAAGAAAATAAATTAACAGATCTTCTCAAATAAATTACTATTCAGATTCTTTTTAAAATTGCTGCTGTAAAAAAATTAATAAAATCTAATTAGCAGTCATTATTGCTTGAAACGGTCCACTACCAATATAAATGACATCAGCACCCGCCCGGTTTAATGACATTCCTTCACCTAAATTAAAACTCATTGTTAAAGAAGTGGTGTCAGAAGTTACATTAATTGCATTTGCAAAAGAAACTAATCCTTCTAATTTATCAACTTCACCTTCATTCGCAGCTAAATGACCATTGGTATCTACCAATATACCTTTTATAGATGCAGTAGTTCCATTGATGTTATCTGCTTCAGCTATTCTTTCCCATGGCTCACCTGCTCCCCCAAAGTGAGTAAGGGTTTCAGTATATTTTCCAGCAGTTACTTCTGTGGCAGAACATATTGACTCATCATCATGAGATCCACTAGAAGTGTGATTTCCTGATCCCGCAACAGTTCTACAATAAACTCCTGTTCCACCAGCTTGACCAGTCATTGCACCATCTATTTGAATTGAAGCTGTTATTCCAAAAGTGTTATCCATCATTGCATAACCATGTGTGTAAGTGCCGGTAGGAGGTCTCGTATAAGTTCCTGTTAAATCAACAGACGCACCCTGTGAAACATTTGTAGTAGAGCCAGCAGCACTATTAAATACTTGAGAGCAGTTTGTTAAATCTACAGTTGCTGAAGTTGTTGGTATGGTTGGAGCACTTGTGCATAAATACATTTTATAAATTACAATTTCATAAAAATCAGGAGTTGCTTCACATCCATTTTTAATTTCTGTTTCTGAATACACTCCATTCGTTACAGTACAAGCAGCAGCTTTTGCATCTTTAGAATTTGTCATCTCAAAAATAGTAATTAATGACAAAAATAAAATAAAATATTTAAAATTTTTCATACTAAAATCCTCCTGCTTTTACAGCGAAAGCTTTTGATTTAACTATTATGTTCTCTCTTCTAACTTTATCGTATTTTTTATCTTTCATTGAAACTCTTTCAAAAGCTTCGTCACTTATAAAACTTTTATCAGCATTCATTTTACTTAAATTGTATGTTAATTTAAAAAACCATTGATCTTCATAACCATTATTTCCATAGTCTATAAAGCCTGTTTCAATATTCATTCCAGTGTTTGGAATACCAATTCTTGAAGAATATTCTAATCCTTCAAAATCTGATCCTCCTGGAATTTCATATTCAAAATATTTAGTATAAAATTTAGCAGTTGGTATGTAAGGAATATGAGCTCCAATTTCTAGATCATAACCGTCTGCAACTGTTTCTTTAACACCATTTTTTCCGGTTACCTCATTTGAAATTGCAAAGTAATGGTTAGTATTTAATTCAAGAATTGATGATTTAATTTCAATCCCAATACTTGCTCTTTGATGATCATAATCTAACTCATGATCATAAAATGCGTTTAAACCAAATAAAAAACTTTCGTCATCACTCAATATTCTTTTTCCAAAACCTAAGTTTAAAGTTTCTCTATCACCGTCATGAGTAAAAAATGATCCTTGGAAAAACGTTAATCCGTTATCAGTATCGTTTAAAGGTTTGAAAGTTAAAATTCCTATTTCAGGTTTATTGCCTTCTTTTGACTTAATTGAAAAATCAGTGTCTTTAAAATTTCCATCTAAAAAATTTTCTATTGAGCTAAAAAAATTATCTTTTAATTTAGATGTATCAGCACTTGAAGTTGAAAATATTAAAACAGAAAAAAGGATTACTAAATACTTTTTCATAGATAGATTTAAAATTTAGTTAATTAATTATTATAATATTTATTATTTTTCAAGTACTAAATATTATTGAGCCATTTTTTAACTATTTAGCTTTTAGGTTTAAAAACCAAACAAACACCATTATTACAGTATCTTTTACCAGTTGGGTTTGGCCCATCATCAAATATATGTCCATGATGACCACCACATTTTTTACAATGGTACTCGGTTCTTGCGTAACCTAATAAATGATCTGTTTTAGTTTCAAACACATCTGGTAAAGACTCATAAAATGAAGGCCAACCAGACCCACTTTCATATTTAGCATTTGAATCAAATAATTTTTCCCCACAATTAGCACAATGAAAACTTCCCTCTCTTTTTTCATGGTTGAGCTCACTAGTACCAGCCATTTCAGTTCCATCTTCAAATAAAACTAATTTTTGTTCAGCGGTTAATTTTGGGTTAATTTTTTTGGTCATGTTAAATCAATTTAGCACATGATTGATGCAATAAAGAGTGTAATTCAACCAATTTACTGAAGTCTTTATTATATCCTCCTCCTAAAACTCCACAAATAGGTATTCTTTTTGAATAAAAATTTTCAACAACTAATTCATCCCTTTGCTTTACTCCTTCATCGGAAATTTTTAACTTACCTAGTCTGTCATTAAAGTGAATATCAACCCCGGCAATATAAAAGACAAAGTCAAAGTTTTCTTTATTAAACTCAGATAAATAATATTTAAGTGTCTTTATATATGCCTTATCTTCAAGATTGTCTTCAAGCTCAACATCTAGATCACTTTTTGACTTTTTGGCAGGATAATTAGTTTTTGAATGCATGCTAAATGTAAAGACATGTCTATTATCTTTAAAAATTTCTGAGTTCCCGTTTCCTTGGTGTACATCTAAATCTACAATTAAAATTCTATTAGCTAACCCTCTATCTAACAAGTAATGGGTAGCAACTGCTACATCATTAAAAACACAATAACCAGCACCTCCCTCATAATTAGCATGATGGCTTCCACCTGCAGTATTACAAGCAACTCCATAATTTAATGCAAGTTTTGAGGCTAACACCGTTCCACCAGTTGCAACTAAAGATCTTTGAACCACACTATCAACCAAAGGAAAACCAATTTTTTTAATTCCATTTTTATCCAAAGTTTTATTTTTGATATCATTAATATAGTTTTCAGAATGAGCCTTATTTAAAGTTTCAAATGAACAAGGTTTAGGATTATGAAATTTTTTTACTACTTTTTGATTAATGAGATATTTAGCAAGTTCGCCAAATTTATTAATTGGAAACTTGTGATCATCTCCAATTTTTGCAACATAATCTTTGTGATTAACTACAGCTAACTCCATTATTTTTCAATAACACGAATAGGCTTTCCATTTACACAAGCCTCTAGATCTTCAATCATTTGAGTATAAAAAATACTATAATTTTCTGCAGTCACATAACCAATGTGTGGAGTAAGTAATGCATTTGGTAAAAATCTTAATTTATTTCCTTCTGGCAAAGGTTCTTTCTCATAAACATCTATCCCTGCTCCCATAATAACATTCGTTGATAAAGCTATGATTAAATCATCCTCATTAATTATTGGGCCTCGTGAAGTGTTAATTAAAAAAGCTGTCTTTTTCATTTGGTCAAACTCTTTAATAGTAATACAATCTTTGTAACGATCTCCTCCTTGAACATGGATTGAAATATAATCAGATGTTTTAATTAAATCTTCTTTACTACATGGGAGTACATTCAACTCTTTGCACTTATCTAAATCTAAATTTTCACTCCAAGCCATTACTTGCATACCAAAAGCATTTGCAATTTTTGCAACTTGTGAGCCCACTCTACCCAGACCAATTAAGCCAATAATTTTACCTTTTAATTCAAAACCAACAGTAGTCTGCCAGTATCCTTGATACATATTATCAATTTCAGTTTTTAAATTTTTAGATAAACCTAAAATTAGAGCCCACGTAAGTTCGCACGTTGGATTAAAATTAATTTCAGTTCCACAAACTATAATTTTTCTTTTTTTTGCAGCCTCTAAATCAATTGCTTTATTTCTTGAGCCACTAGTGATGATGTATTTAAGATCATTTAAATTATCGATTAAATTTTTAGTAATCGGTGTTCGTTCTCGCATGATTAATAATGCCTCAAAATCAGCTAATTGTTCAATAGCATCTGCCTCATCTTCAAAAGGATCACTGAAAATTTTAAATTCGTATTTTCCAGATAATTTTTTTAAGTCCACAAACTCTTGTGAAACATTTTGATAATCATCTAGTATTGCAACTTTAAGCATTTGTAATTTTTTTGTTTGATAAAAATAAACCTAATATAATCAAAACTGAACCAATGAAATGAAAAAATAAAAATTTTTCATTAAAAAATATCATTGCAAAAATTGTACTAAATAATGGGATTAATGATAAAAAAATTCCAGCTCTATTAGCGCCTATAATTGAAACTGCTCCAGCCCAACAATAATAAGACCCAATACTTGGAAAAATAGCTACATAAATCAGAATTAAAAAAAGATTGTTATTAATCTCAACAATTTGACCCTGCATCATTTCAAAAATAAAAGCTGGAAATAAAAGAATTAATCCAAAGGAACAAATAGTTTGTACAAGCGCTAATAAAGATATTTCAAAATTTCTTTTCTTTAAAAATGCTGAATAAATTCCCCAAGCAGTAATTGCAATTAACATATAAATATCACCTTTATTAAAATTTAAAGTAAGTAAAATATTTAGATCTAATCTTGTTATAATTACTAAAATTCCAATTACAGAAATAAATAATCCAGAAAGTTGAAAGATATTTGTTTTTTCTATTTTAAGCATAAAGCAAACTAAAATTATCATTGCAGGGATTGCAGTATTAAAAAGAGAGGCATTAATTACTTGGGTGTGAGCTAAAGCATTATAAGTAAATGCTGAAAAAACTCCAACACTACTAAAACCTAAAATAAAAAATAAAGTTAAATTTTTAGATATTTCACTTTTTAATTTTATGATCTCTTTATAGGTAAAAGGAAATAATATTAGCCAAACTAGAAGCCATCGTAGAAAAGATAATGTATATGGAGGTATATTTTCAATAAAAGCAAATTTTCCAATTGTGAAATTTCCAGCCCAAAATAATGTTGCAAAAAATAAATAAAAATATGCTTTGAAGTTTTGAGAACGAATAGGATTAGAATTCATCTAACTAAGTTAACAAACTATCAATTTTAAAACACTATAAATATAATATCTTGCTATGTATGTATTATGATTTTTTACTTTATTGATTTTCTACTAAGTGACAATCAAAGTCACCATAATCGTTAAAAAAAACACCATCAAGTTCATTGCTGTTTGCTAAAGAACAATCTAAAGGTTGATCTAGAGATTGAACCATGTGTTCACTAACATTTTTTCCAGTTTTATGTTTAACTCCTGTGTTAAAAGCACCTGACATTAATGCGTGACCAACACTTCCTGTTGAAACAAAAGTTAATGTGGGTCCAAGAACAGCTACGTTTTGAGCACATCCTGTAAGAAGCATAAAAAATATAATGATGCTAATTTTTTTAATCATAATGCTGACTAATATAGGGATATGTAATAAAAAAAATAAAAATTTTAGTTTTTGATTAACTTATGTGCTCATTTTGATTTTTTTTAATTTCCGATACCAATAATTGTCAAATCATCATCTAAGATATCATTATTTTCTTTAATCCCTTTTTCTAGAGTTCCTGTTTTCAAAGTTTTTAATCTAATTTCTTCAGTAGCATTTTCTAACTCTTTTTTTAGGGATGAGTTTTCATGTTTCAATATTAAATCCTTAACACCCTCAATTCCAATCTCTTGTTTATTTTCATCCATGCATTCAGAAAATCCATCTGTAAAACAATAAATTCGCCCACCATCTAATTTAAAACTTTCTAATTGGTAAACACTTTCATTTTTGTGCTTAGTTACTGCTAATGGCATTGAACTGGACGTAAACTCTTTAAATTTCTTACCATTTTTCAATAGAGCTGGTTGATGTCCTGCATTAGCAATTTCAACTAAATCAGTCTTTACATTGTATCTTCCAACAATTGAAGTAATAAATGTTCCTATTGGATTGGTTTCTTTTAAGTCGTTGTTCATTTCTAATAAAATTTCATTTGGTTTAAATTTTTGTTTTGCAAAAATTTTAAACAAAGTAATTGCTTTAGCCATCACCATTCCAGCGTTAACCCCTTTGCCAGATACATCAGATAGAGTGAAGTAAACTTCGTCATCGTGTAAATAAAAATCATAAAAATCCCCTGAAATTTCTCTTGCAGGAATATTTAATCCAAAAATTGGGTAATTTTTGATATCTCTTTTAGGCATCAAACGTTTTTGAACATTCATTGCTAGTTTTATTTCTTGAGAAACTCTATTTTTCCATTTATTTTTTTGTTTCTCCGATTGTTCTAGTTTGTCCATCAACACATTGTATTGTGTGCCAATTATTCCACTATCAGTAAAAGGATCTTGTGGAGCCCTACTTGAATAATCATCTGATTTTGCTTGTTTAGTTAATACTTCTAATAATTCATGAGTGTCTGTTGATGCGTTGTGCTCTGAAATATTTAAACCAAGCTCTTCTTGAATTTTATTTACTCTTAGAGGGAAAAATGAATTGATAATTTTTAATATTATATAAGACCCAAAAAAACAAAAACTCCCAATTGATACTATTCCTATTAATTGAATAAACAATTGTGCTAATCTTGTTTTTTCAACCCCCATCATTTCGAAATTTCCAAACAAAGCAACTGCAATGGTTCCCCACATCCCACAAGCTAAATGAACAGGTATAGCACTAACCACATCATCAATTTTAACTTTTTCAAGTAATACAATTGTTGAACCCGAAACAATTCCACCAATACTACCAATTAAAATTGCATCAGCAGGATCTACATAAGCGCATGATGCAGTAATAGAAACTAATCCAGCAAGCGGGCCTGTAATCATAAATAATGGTTCTGGTTTTTTTAAAATTAGAATACCCATGATACTTGAAAAGATAAGTCCAAATGATGCAGATAAAAAAGTATTAATTAAAATTAACGGAATTTTTAAATCCATTGCTCCATTTGCACCCCCATTGAATCCAAACCAACCAAACCATAAAATTAAAGCGCCTAAGGCTGCTATTGGTGTATTGCTTCCTTGAAAAGACTTACTTTTATCATCTTCTCTAAATCTTCCTGTACGATTACCTACAATTAACAAGACGGATAAAGCAATCCAACCTCCAACAGAGTGAACAACAGATGCCCCTGCAAAATCTAAATACCCTAATTGACCTAACCAACCAAATTTTTCTTCAGGGTTTTCAAAATTAAACGCCCAAGACCAATGACCAACAATTGGATAGAAAAAACCTGAGGCTAAAAATGTTATTATTATATAAGAATAAAACTTTAATCTTTCAGCAACTGCACCTGAGATAATAGTTGCAGCTGTTGCAACAAACATTGCTTGGAAAACAAAATAAGTTTGATAGCCCGCGACTTTAGTGGTGAAGAAAAAAAATTTAGTCCCAAAAAGTCCCGATACACTAGTTCCATACATTAACGCAAAACCAAACGCCCAGAAAACTACAACTGCTATTCCAAAGTCTGTTAAGTTTTTAAGAGCTACGTTAATGCTATTTTTACTTCTAGATAAACCAGACTCTAAACACATAAAGCCTGCTTGCATTAAAAAAACAAGGATAGCACAAATTAAAAGCCAAAAGGTATCTAAATTTGCTTGTAAAATTGCGTCTAAGCGAAATTCTAGTGCAGTTAAAGCTCCTTTATTAGCAAGTTCTAACTGGTCTATATTAGACTGCAGCTTATCAAGCACTACCTGTGTGTCAGCTGCAGTCATAATGTAATTTTAATTAATCAACTAATTTTCTAGCTTCTCCAGCATCAGTAATAATTTTTTCAACGCTTACTACTTTAATTACCTCAAAACCAGTTCCAAGAATTGCATTTTTATAATCATCATCTGAAAGATTAGATTTATCCTCAAAAGATGAGACTGCAACACCTTCAGGCCATGAAACTTTAACAGTAGCATTTGGACTTGCAGCTTGAAGCGCCTTGGTTACCATTTTTTGGCACTTAATACACATCATACCATTTACTTGAGCAATTTGTGTTTGAGCTGCAAACAAATTAGTACTAAATAAAAATAAACCTAGAGTTAATATTATTTTTTTAAACATAATTTCCTTATTTGTTAAGATTAACTTTAACATTTAAAAATCTGGTTTACACTATAAAATAGATCATAATGGGTAATTTTAAAAAGGCATTCCTATTACTTACCTATTGAAATTAAGGTTAAATCATCACTTAATTTATTTTTGGCTGCGACTTTTACAACTTTTTTTGTAATATCATCTAATTGTTTTTTAACATCTTTGTTGAAACTTTTTTCAATTATTTCGATTGATCCTTCAATTCCTATTTCTTCTCCTTTATTGTTTTCACTTTCAGATAGACCATCAGTAAATGCATAAAACCTATGACCATTTAGTTTTGTTTTATGTATAGGGTATACCGATTTATCTTTTTGAGGAATTACTCCCATTGGTGGAGAATTACTTTCAAACTTTTCATAAATACCTTTTTCATTTCTAATTAATGCTGGTTGGTGTCCTCCATTAACCCATCTTATTTCATCGGTAATAAGATTATATTCGCCTAATATACATGTTACAAACATCCCGCCTGTCTTTGTTATAAATAAATCATTATTCATATGAAGCATCATTTCATCTGGATCAACTTTATCTCTAGACATAATTTCAAATAATGTTGACGCTTTTGCCATCACCATTCCTGCATGAATTCCTTTTCCAGCTACATCCGCTATTATAAAATAAACACTTTCATTATGAGGATAAAAACTGAAAAAATCTCCTGAAACTTCTCTAGCCGCTAGGTTAATTCCATGAACAGGATAATTTTCTAAATTTCTTTTTGGTAAAAAGTTTTCTTGAACTTTTACTGCAAGGTTTACTTCATTAGAAATTCTATCGCGCCAAACTTTTTTTTCTGACTCACTTTGTTCTAATTTACTCATCAATTTATTGTAATAAAGTCCAATTACTCCCCCTGCCGTAAATGGATCTTGTGGTCCTCTAATTTTTAAATCACCAGTATCAGATTGTTTTTCTAAAATTTTAATTAAATCATGCTCTACAGATGTTGCATTATGTTCTGCAATATTTAATCCAAGTTCTTCATGTAAAGGGCTTACTCGTAATGGATAAAAATAATTTAAGAGTCTTAATACAATATATGATCCAAAAAATGCGAAAGCACCAATTGCTAATATTCCTATAAATTGAACTTCAATTTGTTCTAATCTTGTAAGTCCTGTTCCTAATTTGTCTAAATCACTAAATAAACCAACTGCTATTGTTCCCCATATCCCTGCTGCTAAATGAACAGGAACCGCACCAACAACATCGTCTATCTCAAATTTATTTAAAAGTTCATTTACAAAAATGGATATAATTGCTCCGATAATTCCAACAAAGATCGCTGTAACTGAAGTCATTGAATTACAACCTGCTGTTATTGCAACTAATCCAGCAAGAGGCCCTAATATCACATAAAATGGATCTGGTTTTTTAAATAAGGCGAATGAAATAGCTAGCCCAGTTAATAATCCAAAAGCAGCAGAAAGAAACGTATTAATTAATATTAAGGGTACCGTTTCATCCATTGCACCATTACTTCCACCATTAAATCCAAACCAGCCAAACCATAAAATTAAAGTTCCTAAAACTGCTAAAGGGAAACTTGAGCCAGTAAATTTACCTTTATTAGCTTTAGAATATTTTCCAATCCTTGGCCCTAAAATTAATACTGCAGCAAGTGCAATCCATCCACCGACAGAGTGAACAATTGTGCTACCAGCAAAATCTACAAAACCAAGCTCTGTTAACCATCCTGTAGTTTTTACTTGTCCAGTAACAGCTAATAACTGCGTTACTGCATCATTCATATTATTTAAATAACTAGAAGACCATGCCCAATGACCAACAATTGGATAAATTATACCTGTAGCAATGATAGTTATAATTAAATATCCATTAAACTTCATTCTTTCAGCGACAGCACCAGAAACTATTGTTGCAGCGGTTGCAACAAACATCGCTTGGAACACAAAATAAGTCATATATTCAGATTTTTCAGTTTTAAAAAAGAAAAGATCGGTTCCAAAAAAACCATTATAGCTTGTTCCAAACATTAAGCCGAAACCAAAAATCCAAAACACTACAACAGCTAAACCAAAGTCAGCTGCATTCTTAAGTGCAACGTTAATACTATTTTTATGTCTTGAAAGACCAGTCTCCATACACATGAAACCAGCTTGCATGATAAAAACTAATATTGCACAATCAATTACCCAAAGGGTATCAACAAATGATTTTACCGACTCCAAATCTATATTTTCCATTTCCTATTCATCATTTTTTTTCCAAAGAAAATAAAATATATAAGGAGCAACTGCAGGTAGAATTCCAAACCAAAACCACTCATCCCAATTAAAACTTTTGTCTACAGCAAAACTTTTAAGACCATTCCACCAGGTTAAATATCCTATGAAAATTATCCATACCAAACTTACTGTGATTACAATTTTAGTATTAAGGTCTAATTCACCTTTAAAAAAACTAATTATGAATTTTTTATAGTTTTCTATGATCATTGAATTGATCTAGCAACCTTCTCTGGTAAATACTTGTTTGCCATCAAGTTTAATCTTACATCCGCCACCATTTCTTTCGGATACAATATAATAATTTCTTGTATTATTTTCTATGATACAGACATTATAACCTAACTCATCTGTAAACAATTCCGCTCCCTCAATTAATGCTGCTTCCACAGCATCAGACGTTGCAGATGTTGGGGAACAAGTAGACCCTGAACTAACTCCGTAATAAGATGAGTTTTCTGAATAATATTCTGTTTGTGCTAAGGACAGCTGCATCATTGCATTCTCTGCTGTTTTCTTTTTAGCTGCTTCTACATAACCGCTATATGCAACAAAACCTATTGCAGCGATTATGCTAATAATTGCTACGACTACTAGAAGTTCAATTAAAGTAAAACCTGATCTCCTAGTAGTCATAGACAAACTTATGTATTTTCTATTCTACAACTGCTTGGTTAGAAAGTAAATTTCCATTATCAGCTGTACCATCATCGGTAGCACATGTGTAAACGTAGAACGAATTTCCATCATCAGAGACTGTTGTTTGTCCCTTAGTAGTATTACCACAAGTAGGCGCTGTTGCTGCTCCAGAACAATTGCTAACTTAGAACCATTTACCTCACCATATGAGTTTTTAAAATCATTTAGTGCGGCAATAGCTGCTTCTGCTACTTTACCATCTTTCCAACGTCAGAGCAGGTAAGTTTATCATACCATCTTTATCTTTCATGGCCGTTCCTCCGCCTTGAATATTGCATTTCTTTAATTCAGCAGCAACATACTTTAATACTGCAGAGTGATTTGATTTTGCTGCTGATTTTTTTGCACTTGATGTGTAACCTGAATAAGCAACAACACCAACGGCAGCTAAAATACCAATGATCGCTACAACAACAAGTAGCTCGATCAATGTAAAACCTTTTTGTTTATTCTTCATTTTGAATATTCCTTATATTAATTAATTAATTTCTGTAACAAATACATCATTTTATAAAATCAACAATTATTCAAGTGCTAATTATGGGTCAATTACCTGTAAATTTACTTTTTTTTTAAAAAAATCAATTATTTATGATATAGAAACGCATGTCTTACAAAATTACAGAAGATGGAAACATAGCAACAGTTCACTTAGATGGTGAAATCGATATGGATGTAACCGAAAAGGCAAAAGAAGTAATTATGCCTTTAATAGAAAGTGGTAAAGAGGTTCATCTTAATCTTAAAGAAGTTCAATACATGGACTCTTCTGGAATTTCTGTTCTAATTGAAAGTCATCAAAAAGCTGCTGAGCTTGGAAATAGAGTTGTACTAAAAGAAATTAGTAAATCTGTCCTAAAAGTAATAATGATGGCTAAACTAGAACAGATATTAATCATAGAGTAATGACTTTTTCTGAAAGTAAAGAGTTTTCAGTTCATTCATCAAGTTTAAAAGAGATAAGAAGTTTTGCAAGAGAAGTACTTGCTAAAGATGATATCTTTAAATCATCAAGCGATGATGTGGTGTTGGCACTAGCAGAAGCAGCTCAAAATATCGTTAAGCATGCTTATAGTGGAAAAGAAACATCTGATAGTCTGAAAGTTGAAATTAGTTTTGACAATAATCAATTAAAAATTGATTTATATGATAAAGGCGAGCCAGCTATACCATCAAATATCAAACCTAGAAATGTTAACGATATTAAACCAGGTGGTTTAGGAACTTTTTTTATAGGACAGATTATGGATGAAGTCGTATTTAAAACGGCTGCAACAGATTGGGTAAATCACTTAATTTTAATAAAAAATTATTAAATTTATTGTCCAATAATTGAACCAACATTGAATATTGGTGAATACATCGCAATCATTAATCCACCAATCATAGTACCCATAAATACAATCATGATCGGTTCTATTAAGCTAGCCATGTTATCAACTGCTGTATCGAACTCTTCCTCATAATAACTTGAAACTGAATTAAACATTTCATCTAAATTTCCAGTTTGTTCTCCAACTGAAATTAATTGACTAAAGGTTGGTGGAAAAGTTGGTTCTTTTAAAAATAATTTTGTAAGTGTATCTCCTGAAAAGACTCCTTTTTTTACGTTTTCTATTGCAAGAGTTACGACATCGTTATTACTTACTTGTTTAGCAATCTCTAAACTTTCTAATAAATTTACACCCGCAGAACTTAGATTTCCCATAATTAGTGAAACTCTAGCGATCAATGATTTTAAAATCATATCACCAAAAACTGGCATCTTTAAAACTCTACCATGCCACCAATATCTTACTTTTGGAATATTATTTGTAAGATATTTAAAGCTAAAATAAAAAACTAGTATTACAATAAATAAGGTCAAGCCACCTTGTCCTCTCATAAAATCACTAGCTGTCATAATAACTGCTGTTGAAGTTGGTAATGCTACACCCATACCTTCATACATTTGAGCAAAAACAGGTACTACTTTGATTAACATAAAAACCATTACTGTGATTGCAACCGTAAACATTACAATTGGATAAGTTAAAGCACCTTTAATTTTCTTCTTAACTTTTTCTCTTTTTTCAAGAGACTCTACTAACTTCATTAAAAAAATATCTAATTTTCCACTGGCTTCACCAGCTTTAATAAGATTGATATAAATATTATCGAAAATATTAGGGTATTTTTCAAAACATTTAGATAATGTAAGACCACCTTCGAGGTTTTTTCTAATTTCTTCAACAATTATCTTTAACTCTGGGTGTTCTAATTGGTCACGTAACATGCCCAAAACATTTAAAATTGGTAATCCTGCTTTTACCATAGTTGCGAACTGTTTAGAAAAAATTACAACATCTTCAGGCTTAACTTTCTTTTTAAAAAAAGATGATCCCCCTCCACTTTTCTTCTTTGCAGCAGCTTTTTTTTTGGATTTACTAATGTTGGTAATAATAATTTTTTGCTCTTTAAGCTTAAAATTAGCTTCATCTTGACTTAATGCTTCAATTGTTCCTTCAACATATTTACCTGCTGAAATTCCTTTATACGTGAATGTTTCTGATGACATAACCTTATTACTCCGTTGATAGAACTCTATCGAATTCTCTTATACTTAAATCTCCAGACAAAATCATTTCTCTTCCCATTTCAGACATTGGTCTAAAGCCCTCTTTTTTTGCGATCTCCTTAAGCTCTGGTGTAGTTGCTTTTCTTAATATCCCTTCTTTAATTGGTTTAGTGACATTTAATACTTCATAAATACCCATTCTTCCTTTGTATCCTGAGTCACTACATCTAGCACAACCTTTTCCTATAAGAACTTTAGCTCTTGAAGATTGTTCTGGTGTAAATCCAAACTCTTCTAAAACTTTAGGAGTTACATCCGTATCGGGCTCTCTACATTCTGTACAAGTTTTTCTAGCTAAACGTTGTGCAAGTACCAAAGTACATGCTGCTGAAATTAGATAATCAGGTGTTCCCATGTTTTGTAATCTAGTGATTGAACTTGGGGCATCATTAGTGTGAAGCGTACTAAATACTAAGTGACCTGTTAATGCAGCTTTCAATCCGATATCAACCGTTTCTTTATCCCTCATTTCCCCAACAAGAATAATTTCTGGATCTTGTCTTAGAAAAGATCGAAGTGCTCTATTGAAATCATAACCAATATCATCTTTAATTTGAACTTGTCCAACTCCATCAAGTTCATACTCAACAGGATCTTCCGCTGTTAAGATATTTAGATGAGGTTTAGAAACTTCTTTTAATATACTGTAAAGAGTAGTGGTTTTTCCAGATCCAGTTGGGCCAGTTACCAATATCAAACCTTGTGTACCATGAATTGCTTTTCTTAAATTTTTTAAATCATTTTCTTCAAAATTTAATTGCTCTAAACTAATATCACCAGCGTCTTTATTTAAAACCCTCATTACGATTCTTTCATTATTCGCTGTAGGTAACATTGAAAGACGAAGATCAATTACTTTACCATCAATTTTAAAAGGAATGGCTCCATCTTGTGGCAACCTTCTTTCTGCAATATCAAGTTTACCCATAATTTTAAATCTGGTTACAACTGCTCCATAATTTGAATGAAGAAACTTTGAAAAATGTTCTTGTTCTGACAGCATTCCATCCAATCTATATCTCACTCTTGAACTAAATCTGTAAGGTTCAATATGAATATCAGATACTCCTGATTTAATAGCTTCAGCAACAACTGCTGTACTAAATTTTATAACTTCAGACTCATTTTCTAATGCTTCTATATCTTCTTCAGGTGTTTCATCTAAAACCTCAGCACTTTCATCAACCTCATAGTCAAAAGTTTGTATTTTTTCTTTATTAGCCTTTTGGATGGCTTCAATTGTAGTTTCTCCCTCTTTCAAGAGTTTTTGAATAAAATCTGAAATTTCGGTAACTTTACCGGCATGAAGTTCTATATTTTTTTTCGTAATAGTTTTTAAATTTCTCATTAGACTTAATTTTGAACTATCTGAGATTGCAATATGAAGAGTGTTGCCTTCCATTTTAAATGGTGCAATAAAATTCATTCTAATGTAATTCGATGGAAGAATTGATCTTATTTCTGGAGCAACTGCTAGATCTTTTAAACTTACAACTTGTAAAGACTGTTCTTTTACAAGAAGGTCTAAAATTTTATCCTCGTCTGTAATCTTTAGTTCAAAGACTGCATCAAGTTGTGATTTTTCTCCATCTGCTGATGCTTTCTTTATATCAAGTAAATCTTTTCCAGAAATTATGTCTTGATCAATTAAGATGTTTATTAAGTTAATTTCTGACTCTCTACTAATGTCTATCATTATAAAATTCTTGGAGCAATAAACACCAACAATTCATCTAAGTTATCAGAACTTGTTTTACCTTTAAATAGATTTCCAATAACTGGCAAATTTCCTACACCTGGGGTTTGTTCTTTGCTCTCAGCTTGAACGTTCTTTTTAATACCACCAATTACAACAATATCTCCATCTGCAACCAATAATTTTGTCACAATTTCCATTTTGTTTATAGGTGGTTCATCTCCACCAGCAGATCTATTAGGGGTATCGTTATTTACTTTTATACTTAATAAAACATTCCCATCACCAATTATACTTGGTGTAACCTCAAGCTTCAATGCCGCCTCTTTAAATGAGGTTGAGGTTGTTCCCTCAGATGTTGTTTGATAAGGAATTTCTTCACCTTGCGTAACTGTTGCTGATTGGTTGTCTAATGTAAATACTTTTGGGTTTGAAATTGTTTTACCAAGGCCCATTGACTCTAATGCTGTAATTTCAGCTTTTAAAACTGCACTACCCGTTCTTTTTAATATGCCAATTCCACTTGTTGCACCCGTAGCTGCAAAATTAGTTATACTATCTGTTGCAGAACCAAGATTAGCAACTGAATTTAAATCCGTACCATCAGCACTTCCTGAACTTGCTCCAGCAACTCCTCCAATATTTCTACCACCTCTTAAATAATATCCACCTAGTCTTGTACCAAGAGCTTTTTCAAAATCTGAATTAGCTTCAACGATAAACGCTTCAATTAAAACTTGTTTAGTTCTTACGTCGATCTCTTTAATTAATTTGTCAACTACATTTAAATCTTTCTCTTTACCTCTTACAATGATTGATCTTGTAGTTTTTTCCTGTGTGACTTGAATGGGAATATAAGAGCTGTCTCCAGATCTTTGAGTAAATAATTCTTCTAAAGTTTCTTTAGCTTGCTCAGGAGTTATATAATAAAGTCTGAAAATTTCAGATATAATCGGCTCAACACTGTCCTCTAACTCAACTTTTCTTCTAACAGCTTGAGCTCTGTCCGACTTATAGTTCTCTTGAGAAGTTAAAGTATCAGGAGAATGTACTCTTATAAGATTGGAGTTTACGTCTATATCTGAAGCAAAATTCTTCATATCAAGAAGTGCCTGAAAGGCTTTATCCCAAGGCACATCAATTAATTCAGCTGTTATTGAGCCCGCAACTTCGTCACCAACCAATACATTAATTTCACCAACTTTGCCCATTAACATCATTGTTTCTTTAAAATCTAAATTCTTAAATTTAAATGTAACTCTCTGTTTTAAAAGTGGGAACGTATCTGGAATTAATAAGTAATTTCTTTGAGCCTCTGAAGATATTTTTTTTCTCTTTCCATAAACTTTTTTACCCTTGGCAGGTTTTGGGCCAAGTTCTAAAGTTTTTTGAATTTCAGCTTTACCATTCTGTTTAATATTTTCCTTAATTAAAGGTGTATTGTGTTTAAATGGTTTGTTATATTTATTTTGAAATTGAGTAGAGCAACCACTGATAATTAAACCAAAAATTATAATTCCAAATAATTTTGTAAAAGATTTAATATTCATCTGCTTCTCTAATAATATTGTTAAAATCTATGATGATAAATTTTTTATCATCTTTTTCAAAAATAGCTTCATTTAATCTTAAATCTACAAGTTTAATTTTTCCAAGATACTGACCAAGTGTAACTGAAATTACTTCTCCACTAGAATTTACCAATGAAATATAACTACTGTCTTTTCCAGAAATCAAACCTGCAAGTTTAAATTTATATAAACTCATTTCGTCTTCTTGTTCTTCCTCAGAAATGTTAGCACCTGCTGCTCCACCAGCTGAACCTTCATTTCCAGCAAATGGATCATTTAATGGAACTTCATCTTCATCTAGTTCTTCAAGCATTTGTTTAGCTTCATCACTTAACGCTACATCACTTGCTGCTTTATGATTATCACTGAACGAAGCAGTTGAAAAAAGTAAAAAAATTAGTGTTAATAAGATTTTAAAAAAATTCATTTGGTAATCCTACAATGGTTAATTCTCCGTTTACAGTAATTGCTCCATTCTTATCGTTTTGAACAACGTTAATCAACTCTTTATCAAAGTTAAGCATTTTTTTTGCTTTTGATACAGATCTTTTAAATTTTATATAATTTAAAAAATTACCTCTTATTTCATAATCTACAGGTATTCGATAATATGAAATTTGGTTTTGCTTTAATAACCCTTCTGCCTGTTTTGCAATACCTGGCTTCAGTACGGGTACTGCTTTCTTTTTTGTAATTTTTGAAATGACCAGATTGTGTCTTGATGCAAATCTACTTAAACTATCATACAAGCCCTCAACTTCGGCTTTTGAGTGAAACAAGGTTGAATTTTTTTTAACAATGGGCTCAATTTTTTTAATTTGAGATTTAATGGAGACAATATCATTTTCAAATTGCTGTATCTCTTGAATTTTTAGAGTTTTGTCAGCATACTTTGCTTTACGCTCATCCACCATTGGTTTTAAAACTACAAAGTAAATAACTAAAAATAAAATTATTGCACCAATTCCAATTCCAAATTTTATTAAAGTTTTTCGATCAAATGCAGCAAACTTTTCTTTTAAACTATCAACTGTAATATTATTTAGATCCATTAAGCTTTCTCCAACTTACACATTATAATAAAACCTTTCATATTGTTACTAGTGTTGTTGTTCGAATTGGGTAACAACATACTTGCAAGAGAGGCTTGAGATATAAGCTTTTTATTATTTAAATTACTTATTAATTTTAAGAATATCTTGGTCATTTGAAGCCAAACCTTCAATTATTATTTGATTGGAGCCATTGTAATCTAACTTTAAAAATTTAACCCTTTTTGGCACTGCGGATGCAATCTGAGCTAATACTCTAAAACTAATTTTTTTATTAGATTTAATAGATTTGCTTAACTGTAATGCTTTCTTAAGCTTACCAAGTTCTTTAGCAGCCTTAGAGGCTTCTAAAGATTTCATTTCATGATTTTGAACTACTTGATCATAATCAGCGATCTTGCCATTTAATGTATTGATTTGCCAAAATGATAGTCCAAATAAAACAACGTACACTATAGATACAATTCCAACAATTCCCTTGAAAGCAAAATTAGAAAAAGCTTTTGCTCTTTTCTGTTTCATCATTGTATCTCTGTTTGGAAGAAGGTTAATATTTTTAACTGCTGTTACAAATTTGAAATAACCAAAAACATCTAACTTTCTAAACGCCAAACCTATGACTGTCGATAAGTGAGATCGATTTGATAAATTAATACTTTCCTCTAATTGAGCTGGTATCTTTACTCCATCTAAAGGATCAAATAAATTAAAACCAGTATTGACCAAATTTTTTCTAAAACTTGCTAGATAAGTTTCAACGTTTTCTAAATTTGAAGTTACTTTTAAATTTCTTATTCTCTTTTCATATTTGGTCTCAAAATCTTGTACTGCTTGTTTCACTTGGGTTATATATCGTCTTACAAGTGCATCCATCTCTTCAGGATTGTCGCTTTCAACTAAAGTTTTTCTATCCTGACCTCTTATAAATATATCTGTTATAATTGGATTGTTTTCATATAAAATCATCACATAGTTTTCATCTAAACCAAACTCTAACACGGCCGTTAAATTTGAATCATCAATGGTACCTGAGATTTGATTAATTTGATCAACTGCAGATTTTAACGCAAAACATTTTACATCGATTATTACTGCATTCAGCCCACCTTTTTCAACAATGTCTGTGTAACTATTTATGTCTGCAAGTTTTGAAGCAACAAAAAGAATGTCCATCGTGTTTCCAGTGGTATCTCTATTTATCACCTGATGAAAAATAGAATAATCATCTAAGTTATCAGTCAGTTGAACTAAATTTTCCCACAAGGAATCTGTTTTCACAGCATTGTTCAATTCTTCATCGGTCATTAAAGGACTTGTTACTACTCTAATAATCGCACTTGTTACCGGTATGGCTATTGCTGCATTTGATGTATCAAATTTTCCTTTTTGTAATGCTATTTTTAATTCGTCTGCAATTTTATCTTGATGGTCTAAAATATTTGCATCTTCAGGAATACCCTCAAACTTATGAGCGTAAAATTTTTGTAAAATCCATTGATTTGATTTATCTGAATTTATTTGAGCGAGTCTAATTTCATTAGAAGAAAAATCTAAACCGATGACCTCTTCTCCTTTTACAGTAGATTTACCTAATTTATTTTTAAAAAATTTACTAAAAAAACCCTCTTTTTTATTAGAAGAAGATGTTTGAGGTGCAATATCTTGTGCGCTATCAGTTTTTTTTTTGAATAAATTTGTAAATGGATTGTTCATTAATTTTAACTTTTAAAAACTATATTATAAGTTGTAAGACAATGTAAATATTAATAAAGAAGAAAAAATCAAAGAAAAAATTTAATACATTATTCTTTAATAAGCTTATTGGTGACTAAAATGGGTCGAATAGATAATTTATATGCAAATTTCAAAATAATAATGTATCAGTTTTAAATGTTCGAAAAATTAGAGCAACTAGCTAAAGACAATAAAAAGATATCTGATTTTCATATTAGAGCCGGATCCCCTCTAGCCTACAGATTAACTGGGGAAATTATCATGGAAAAAGATACGCCTGTTGCAGCCCAAGATCTAAAAGATTTATTATCAATGAACTGTAATGAGGAAGAACTTTTAAAATTTGAAACAACTCACGAGCTTGATACAGCAATTAATTTAAGTGGACTTAGATTTAGAGCAAACTTTTACAAAACTATTAACGGACCAGCTTGCGTCTGCAGAAGAGTTGAAAGTAAAATTCCAGATATGGATCAGTTTAGTCTTCCGCAAGTTCTTTATGATATAATTGATATGCATAAGGGATTAGTTTTGGTTACTGGGCCAACGGGCTCAGGAAAATCAACTACTCTTGCAGCAATCGTAAATGAAATTAACAAAACAAGAACTGCAAATGTTATTACAGTTGAAGATCCGGTAGAATTTATTCATAAAGATAATAAAAGTATTATTTCTCACAGAGAAGTTGGAAAACAAACTCAATCTTTTGCTGCCGCACTTAAAGCTGCTTTAAGAGAAGATCCCGATGTAATTTTAGTTGGAGAGATGAGAGATCTTGAGACAGTAAGTTTAGCACTAACTGCAGCTGAAACAGGTCACTTAGTTTTTGGAACACTGCACACAAGTGGCGCACCAAGTACAATCAATAGAATTATTGATGTATTTCCTCCTGAACAACAAGCACAAATTAGAGCGCAAATTTCAACCTCATTAAAGATGGTAGTTACGCAAAGATTGTTTAAAACAAAAGATGGTCAAGGAAGATGTGGTGCATTTGAAGTTATGAAATGTACAGCACCCGTTCAAAACTTAATTAGAGAAGCCAAGATCCATCAAATCCCAAGCGTTATGCAAACTGCAGTTCGAGATGGAATGATTACCATGGAAAAATCTATTCAAGATCTTGTAACTTCTGGTAAGATAGATGCTAGTGCAGCAAAAGCAGAACATTAAAGGTTTAACATTAATTGAAACGTTGGTTGTCCTAGCAATCATAGGGGCAATTGCTGCTGTTGGATTTCCAAATTTTAGTAAATGGCAAGTGGATAGACAAGTAAGATCTGACTCTGAAAAAATTGCAGCTGTTTTTACATCAGCAACTTCTCAAGTTGAAAGAGGAGCTTATCCCTATGTCAGAGTTTTAATTGAAAGCGGTGTAAAAATTTCCGCACATGGGATTAAGCAAGAAGAGTTTTCAAATAAATTAAATAATGGTGACGATATGGATTGTGGCTCAGGAATATTTAGCTCAGCTGATGAAATTATAAGCTATGATTTAGAAGATATAAAATTATTTCATCTAACTGATGGCGGGGGTAATGGTGCAATATGTTTTTCAAAAGGAGGCAAATATTTTAAAAGAACTGGAACAGCTTTTACTCAAAACAATATAAATTTAGACCAAAAAGCAACTCCAAACTATGTAACTATTTGTTATAAAAAAGAAAACTCATGTGACGCGGTCAATAGATCATTTGATACAAGTGACAAACATCCTGTTTATCTTGTAAATTACTCTAGATTTGGCATGATACAAAAGTATAAATGGAATTATTCAAAAAATGATTGGCGAAGTAGATAAAAAAATAAAAAGAATAACTGAAAAAGGTATCACTCTTATTGAAGGTTTGGTTGCAACAGCAATTATAGGAATTGGGTTTGTTGCTGTATTTCAAATGGTTCAATATTCGGTTAGATCTATTGATGTCTCAGGTGAGAGAACTAAGGCTAATTATATTGCTGGAATGGTAGCTGAGGACTTATATTCAGATAAAGATCAAGAACGTTCAGCTATAAAATTTATTGATTATTTAGCTTCAAACCCATGGTCTTTATCAAACAGTCAATGTGGAACTAACTCTCCAACCATTATAACCAACTACACAAAAACAAATGCAGTAGAAAACAAAATGGATAAATGGACATCAAGAATGTCAAAAAATTTCTTAAAATGTAAAGACGCATCATCTGAAAGAAAAAAACTTAACATGTATAAAATGTGTCATAGTGGATGCGCTTATACAAGAGCACAAGCTCATGATGAAATTTATATTGGAAAGATGGAGCTGAAGTTAGAAGGTGGAAACAAAACAAAAAAATTATATTTTCAAGTTCAATAATGAAAAAAAAACTTAGTTCAGATGCAGGATTAACTTTAGTTGAAATTTTAATAGCAGTTGTAATCTCAGTGTTAATGATGGCTGCAATGTTTACTTCTTATTCAATTGTAAACAGTACTTATAGACAAGTTACTGATAGAGCTAAAATTAGTCAGGCTGGAAGAGATTTGGTTGGACAAATTTTAAGAGAAGTTAGAATGGCAGGTTACAAATATATTAATGATGATATCCCAGCATCAACCTCACATAATCCAATTAAAATTACAAAGGGAACTGGTATTGGTTCAAGCTGTGATAAAATTGAAATTGTTTTTGGTGGAATTGAATATGATAAAGGTGCAACAGAGGGTGATCGATTTAGTTATACAAGATATAAAATTACCTATGAGTGTAAAAAATCAAAAATTATTGATGAAACTGTTCCAGGTGGTGCAACAGTTATAGAAGGATTTGCCGTTTTTAAATCTAAACATAGATGGAATACAACATCAAGCAGTTGGAGCGATCCAGCAACTGATAGTGATGATACTACTTTTGAGGATGAAAAAATTTTAGATTACGTGCAAGATTTAGTCTTTATTCCTTTTGATGAAGATGGAAGAATTATCACAGGATCCCCCGCTCCATCAGATTCAGAAGCATACAATATTAAAACAGTTGATATTTCAATTGTGGTTCGTTCCTCAAAAGCATTTTATCGATCAAAAGCGATGAGAACTATAACCTCAATTGCAACTGGAAGAGATATTTCAAAAGATGATAAATATTTTAGAGATACAATTACAGTAACTGCTAACACAAGAAATATAGGAATTTGATAATGATAAAAAAAAATGAAAAAGGTTTTGCATTAGTTTTATCATTAGTTTTGTTAATGGCGATGTCTTTGATGGGAGGTGCCTTAATAGTAATTTCTGCTAGTGATCATCAAAGTAACAATATAAGTGATGAATATCAGCAAACGTTTTATGTTGCAGAAACAGCTTTAATTGAGGGAGAAAAATATTTGCTTAACCAATTTAAAGGACCTTATAAAACAGATGGAAATAGAGATTTATCTAAAAGAGGTTTACCATCAAATAACGCAAGTGTAACTAACCCTCCTCATGCAGATGTCAGTTCTTGTTTTAATAGTTTTTCTGATGTTGATCGAGTAACGTTTAAAGCAGTTAAAGGACCCCCACCAACTAATCCTACATCAACTGCAAAACAAGTAGTCTATCATGAAGGTAGCTACAAAGACTTTATATCTAATAATATTATAAATCACGATCTCGACTCTGCAGACAGAACAAAGGAACAGAACAGGTTAAGTAAATTTAAATATCAGTATTTTCTTACCCAAATAGGTCCAGCACCATTTAAAGGTACTGGTGAAAGTATTAAAGCGGGTGCAACGGATACTGGAAAAGATGGAATGGCCTATCGAATATTTGGTTGTGGTATTTTTGGTGATGATAAAATTATCGTGCCTCTTGAAAGTATAATGGTTTTACCTCGTTAATCCCCATTTTGGTCAAATAAAACCCAAATTATGCAGTAAATTTGAATTTATCTCTAATCCTAGATAATTATATAGGATAATAATAATTTAATATAAGAGAAAAATTTAAATTATTCATTAATGATAAAATTATTCAAAATTTCGGTCGTATTTCTAAGCTTAGTTTTGTTTCAATTTTCTAATGCAGAAGCAGGTTGTGACTTTGAAATTGATGTTGGAAAAAAATTTAAAAAAAAACATGAAGAAAAATTTGGACCTTTAATTTATGATGAAGACACTAAGTATGCAGAATTTTTTTTACAAGCAAGTGATATTTGTGGTGGCATAGGATTTGAAAATATTACTGTAAAATATTCTTTTGTTAATAAAAAACTTCTTTCAATATTAATGTTTGTTGAAAATCAACCAAAGCAAAATAGAACAACAGAAAAATTAGTTTTAATGAATTTTGCAAAATCTAGATTTGGAAATTTTGAAACTGGGGGAAATCCAAAATTTTATAATGGTTACCATGTATGGGATTTAAAAAGAAAAAATTATGTAATTTATTTGAGAATGAATGTTGATAAAAATTTATGGAGAGAAGAATTAGAAATTTCAAACTATAATTTTTCAGAAATTCTAAACCAAGCAAAAAATTCTGACAACATAGTACCCAAAGAACATAAAAAAGATAATTAATGAATAAATATTTTAAAATTTTATTAAATGTATTAATTATAAATTTTTTATTTATTAATCCAATTAATTCAAAAACATTGCCTCCTGGAACTGGTGGAGAAGCTGATGTTCCTGCAAACGTTTTGATTCTATTAGATGTATCTGGAAGTATGAATGATCGAACTCAGATAGGGGTTAATTACAGTTCTAATGTTCGAGCAGTAGCTCCAATAACTAATACAGGATCAGTATTAGTTTATTCGCAAAACACAATAAGGCAGACTAACCAGGCCGCAAATTCTCAAGAGAATATACATCCTAGCAGAGCAGTATTATCTCATGATTGGTATAGATTTAGGTTAGCAGAATAATGCAAAAAAAGTTGTCTACTACGATAATCAAATTTTTACTTATGATAATAATGACAAAAGGTTATTTCGATATAATTTTACCAATAACTCTCTAACGAGACTTGAAAGAATTGGGCAAATCTTCTCTCAAATGTTTTTAAATGGTGATCAATTGGTTTTAATGAACCATAGAGGTGCAGACTACTATGTCAAAGACTTAACAGCAGTTAACGTTAATGCAACAAGATGCTCTCCAAGCCGTAATTCAATACTAGATAGAATTTTAAGATTGGGTCAATGGTCGACACACCCAAATTTTGCTTTTAATGTTGATGCCTCAGGAAATTTAATTGCTGTAGGCTCACTCGATAAAAGAACACAAGTTCAATTTTATAAATTTGCGCCTAATGGAACTTGCTTTAGTGATGAGCCAAATGATACTTACACAACAACTCTTAACCCTATTCATACACCTTCGTCCGTCGTTGGGCATCCAACTGATGAAAATCAATTTTTTTTAACAGACTCTGTTAACCATAATCTTACAAAGATTTCGGTTTCTGGAACAGTAATTACAGTTGATTCTTCTGTCGGAAGAAATGGAGGAGTAAACATTAACTACAATCCAACAAACAATAGAAATGATATTAGGTTCAGAACCCCTTATCATATTGCTGTAGAAGCAAGTACATCAAGAATTTACGTTGCAGATGAAAGTAATCGAGCTGTTCAAAGCTTTGATTTTAATCTAAATTTTAAAAACGTCACCGGGATGTCATCGAGTATGTCAAGGATGGAAGGTGCAAAACAAGCTATACAATCAATTGTTACCGATAGTTCTTTAATATCAAGTGTTAATTTTGGTTATGGAGTATGGTCTGATTATCAAGTTTGGTGGAGTAGGTGGGGGCGATTTAGTCAGTATGGGATCAATTCTATGCCTAGGCAAAGAGCAGTTAATACATATGGAATAGATTGGTTAAATCTATACCGGATGATTAGAGAGGTTGTACTTTATGGTAATATTTGGGGTGTGGGGCCTGATCGATTTCCTGGATTAGATAATTGGGATAATGGTAGAGATCGAGGAAATCCTTGTAGTAATTTAGGATGTATTGAAGTTAAGGCTGACAGAAATGGTGCAGGTAAAATTAACACAAGAGTAAGACAAGCCCAACCAATGTTGGGAACCAATGCAAACTTTTTTGCAACTTTGGCTGAAGATTATTATAACCATCCAACATTAAGTCCAATTGATCCTAATTCAGACTGTCAGGGTAACTATATTATCGTCATTGGAGATGGAGAATTTACTACTGGTGTAAATGCAGGTTTTAATAAAATTCAACAACTTGCAAACAGACAAAACTCTCCTGTAAAAACAATTCCAATTGCATACGGATCAGGAATATCTGCTAGTGGGTTAGCACAATTTAATCAGTTAGCAATGAGAGGTGGAACTGGTGATGCAATTGTTGCACAAAATCCTGCAACACTTAAAGCAAGATTAACTGAAATTATTAGGAATATCCAAGCTGATAAATTAGCATTTACTGCACCAGCGATTACATCAAAAGTGGGAGAAGGTGGATTTTTATATCAAGCACAATTCCAATATAGACAAAAAAAAGAATGGCTAGGATCTTTATCAGCAACGTCAATATCTGAAGAAGGCGAACTTGCAAATGATTTTACATGGGAAGCAGCAAGACAAATGCCACTTCCAAGTGGTAGAAAAATTTGGACTGTTCTTCCAGCTGCTGACTATAATGGTAATTGGAATAATTTTACCGAGGCAAACTCGATATTAATTAACGAACAATTTGAAAGTTTAGGAATAGAGGTAGGAGATTATCATGGTGATACACCAACAAGTCCAACAAATGTTGGAACAGCAAGATGTAGTAATTCTGGTGATAGCAGAACCTCTATTCAAAATGGTAATGAAGATGATATTAAAGGTTTAATTAATTTTGTAAGAGGAGAAGATTATTTTGACTATGATAGTGATTGTATATTAAAAGAAATAAGAACAGATGATGATGGTAGACATGGATATTTAGGAGATATTTATCACTCTGAATTAGTTGTTGTTGGACCACCAGGTGCTAATACTAATTTTATTAAAAAAAATGAAGAAGCCTATTTTAGATCTATAAATAATTATCAAGCTTTTAAAAATGCAAATGAGAATAGAGCTAAGACAATTTATGTAGGTGCTAATGATGGGATGCTTCACGCATTTAATGGAAATACTGGACAAGAATTATGGGGCTTTATACCTCCGTTTATAATTGGAAAATTACCTTTAATTGTCAATCCAAGTCTAAACGATAACAATGCCTTAGGAGACAAAGGAGGTTCCAGTGCAATTTATGGTGTAGATGGATCTCCAGTTGTACATGATATGTTTATTAAACACCCATATTTTGGAGGTACCAACTGGTATACAATTATGATGGTTCCTTTTGGACGAGGTGGGGCTGGATTTTCTGTTTTAGATGTTACCAATCCAGAGAAACCTTTACATTTATATTCAATTTATAATGATAGTGTTCAAAACGAAGTATTAAGAATGAACCATTTAGGTATTGTTTCTCGCTTTGATTACATAGATGAGACCTATAGCTGGCTAGATTTAGATGAAGCGGATACCATTATTGCAAATTATCAAGCAGATAATAGTGTGGACAGCACTTGCAACACCACACTTACAACTTCTTGTTATACTGGAAGAAATTTTACACTTGCCAGTTTCAGGGTTAACAAAAACTGATATGACAATATTTTTTGATGGAATAATCACAACTGCTTATCAAGTTTCTCAAAATGGAAGTAAAACTACAATTTCATTTAGCTCAGCCCAAACTTATAACGGAGATACAAGTGGAATATCCCAAAACCCAACTAACAAAAATTTATCAATATCAATTGAACCAGATGCAATTGCAAGATTAAGTATAAATTTACCAGCTGAATATGATTACACTAAATTAGGAGAAACATGGTCCTCTCCTAGAATTTTTAGAATGCCAGTTACAAGTAATACAGATAAATATGTTGCAGTCATGGGTGCTGGTTATGGAGCTGCCTCAAAAACAGTTGGCTCAGGAGTTTTTGTTGTTGATCTAGATGATTTTATTGATCGACCAGGAAGTATTGATAAAGCGATAAGTGTTTCAGATAATGTTAATGGTACGAATGTGAGTCATGAAATTATAAATTCTGTATTAGCTACTCCAGTTGTCATAACTGCTGATCAAACAACAGGTATAAACTATAAAGGTGCTTTGGTTTATGTAAATGATCTTGAAGGCAAAGTTACTAAAATAAACTTAACCGATATGACTCAAACTAAAGCAGGTTTAAGAACTGAATTATATGATAGTACTGTTATATTTGAAACTTTGTCAACCTCAACAAATGGACGTTATATGTTCCATAGCATGGACTCAGCTATAGGCACAACCTCTAAAAATCTTTGGCTATATGCAGGAACAGGTGATTATGAAAGAGTAACCACTAAAAATAATAATATTGATAATTTACTCATTGGTTTTAGAGACAAAGATTTCCCTTATTATGAAGATGTAAGTGAAATATACTCTCCACTTTCATTATTCGCCTGCCAAGATACTACTGATGATGGTACTGGAATTAAATGCCCGTTAGATAGCAACGAAGAGGTAGTAATAAGAGGATTTGGTCCAGTCACAAAAGATGTAGGTTGGTTTATCAAATTAGAAAATAGTCAAAAGGTTATAGCAGAACCAACTGTTACAAGAGGTGTTGCTTATTTTCCAATTTATGAACCTACAACCTCTCTAAACCAGTGTGATCCTGGTAAAGCTTTTGTATGTGCTGTTGATGATGAATGTGGAACCAATTACTCAAGTCGTCTTGGAACAAATGATGCCGCAAATAGAAATCAGCAATGTTTATATGTTGGAAGTGGTGTCTTATCTAAATTAGTTGCTTTTGGAAATAAATTATTTGCAAATATAGCAGGTAAATCTACTCAAGATAAAACGGACCTTGTTCAATTAAATAGTATTCAAGAAGATGTTGAGGCAATGAGATCTTCTTGGAGAGAAGGAAACTTTTAATTTTTATTAAGTAATTTTTTAAGCTTATTTTTTACTTTATCTTTGTTTTGAAATAGTTCTTTTTTGATCTTTTCTTTAATTTTATCCTGATCAATATTTTTTACCTTATTTAATGCATTGCCCACATTACCTCTTAAAACCTTATTTTTCATGTCTTTCATGGCTTTATTGATAGTTTCTTTAAGAACAGTTTTATAATCTTTGCTATCTTTAGTGTTTCCAATATTTTTAAACCCTAAATTTTCAAAATTAATACTTTTATCAAGATTTAATTTTTCTGATTTTGCTGAAATAATAATATTATTTAGCTTTAAATTTTTAATTACAAACTTTTTAGAACTTGAAGAAGCTGAGCTTTCTTTATTTAATGTTTTTTGTAAAGATTTAACATTATCATTTATTTTCATTTTATTATTAACAATAAAATAATAACTTAAATTTACTCCGTTGATTAAAATTTCATCAATTTCAATTTTATCGCTAAATATAGAAGAAGTGTTTAATTTTGCAGATGCCTTCTTTAATAAAATTAAATGACCAGGAAAATCTTTATTTTGAATTTTTAAGTCTTCTATCTCAGCACTTCCACTTAGATAGCTGATATTTAAATCTCCTATAGTTGTTTTTCTATCTAAGGTATTTGTAATATTACTTTCAAGAGATCCTTTAATTATACTATCACCTACAAATTCAACCAAAACATAAACAGCAAGAATTAGATATAACTAAAACTGAGATTATTTTTTTCATATTTACTTTGATGACATAAAAGTTCTAAATATTTTTGTCAATTCAATATTTTGATCTGAATATCTAAAGCTTTCATACAAATTGAAAAATGATCCATATTTATTTTGGGTATGTAATTTTAATTTATTAATAATTTGTTGATGAGTATCTGAATTTAATACCTTTTTTTCTTTTTTACTTTTCCAAACTATAAAATTAAATAATAAATTAATGATAGTTGTTGTATTAATTTTAAATATAATTTTAAAGCCTAAAAATATGAAAACAGGAGCAAAAATCCAAATAAATATTTTTGAAAATTTTAAATTAAATATTTCTTCAATAAATGAAATTCGTTTATTATTATCATAAGACAATAAGTGTCTTGTCCAGACAAAATCAGCATACCCAATATAATAGTTCATTAATTTAAATATTTTAGGTGAAAACAATGAAGTATTTACAATTTTTTCATCATTAAAAACCTCATTTAAAGAATTTCTTAACATTTAAAGCTGGTATAACTGAAGTAGGATCAACTCTAACCCACCCTCTGTCATCTAACCAAACTTCTGCCCAAGCATGAGTGTCTTTCTGTTTAAACTCATAAAAATCACCAACTGTATTAAGATCTCCCCCATAATACCCAGATACAATTCGACTTGGAATATTTGCAAGTCTTGAAAGTAGCACAAAAGTCCCTGCATAATATTCACAATATCCCTCTTTTAACTTTAAAAAAAAGTCAGCGTAGTTGTTACCAGCATCTACTTCGGGATTTAAGTTATAAAAATAAGTGCCATCTGCAAAAGTATTTAAAATATGATCTAAAAATTGGATATTCGATTTATTTTTTTTATTAATATTGACCCAATCAACTAGATCTTTTGAAATGGTATCAGGTAGATCAATATAATAATTTTTAATCTCATCGCTGAGTTCATATTTTATATTATATTTTTGAAATTTTATTTGTTGTTTTCGATCAATAGGCTTTTTACTTATAAAAGTTTGATTATAAAAATCGTTAGATATATTGATTGTATCTGAGATGGGTTCAGAATTATTTAGGGATGGGATCCATCTTCTTTTATAAGGTTCTAAAATTATCTCATAGGTATCACTAATTTTATTCAAGTTTTTTATTTTAAGTGAATTTTTAAATTGATTATAAAAATAAAGCCCAGATGTTGGTCTCCATGATTTATCTGGTTCCATAAAATCAAATATTTTAACTCTAAAATATAAATCTTCCTTTTTAAAATCTTGATTAACTAAAGTGAAAACTTTTTCATCAGAATTAGAAAACTCTTCAAATGATCCTAATTGAATAGTATCGGGTATCCCTAAAGAGCTTCCTGATGGATTAAATAATCTAAAATTTATTTCTGCACGAGGGAAGATTAAATAGAAAATGATAATAACTGGAAAAATAGTTAATCCAAAACTTAGATATTTTAATACATTTTTAAAATTAAAATCCATCACTTCTTTTTGTTGAATGAGATACAAGTTAACTACAGATAGAATAATTATAGATAGTGCAATTACCGAACTTAAAATATCCTGTCCATTAATCAGACTTGTAATACTGATGATCATACAAATTAGACAAAATGATAATTCATTATTCTTAGTATTTATTTCAGCATACTTAACGATAAGTAAAACGCCAAGGCAGTGAATAAAGAATTCTTCAGAAAAAATATACCGATCAAAAGTGAATTGTAGATACAATAGTCCTAATGCATAGAGACCTGTGAGAACATTTTTATATTTAAATTTTAAATTAAACAAAAATATACTAATGACTATTAATGCAGCCCAGAATATTTTATTAGTTAAAGATAAATTCTCAGAAATTGATACCAAGCATAATAATAAAATTGAAAAGGATAAATATTTTAAATCTAAAATCTTAGTTCTGGACATTTGCTAAATATTTTAAAATCTGTTTTAAAGAATTTTCATTTTGATTAAGATAAAAAGTTTGATCTAAGTGTTTAACAATTAAATTGATCTTATTTTTATAATAGTGCTGAACAATAAAAGTTACATAACCCAATAAAGTTTCAAATTCTATACTTTGGTATAAATCTAAATTTAAAACTGATTTCTTTTCTTTCTCTGGTTGCTCAAATTTTTTAATATATTTTTTATTTTTGAGAGTTGATTTTTTCCAGGCGATTTTTGAAAAATCATCACCATTTTTATAATCTTCAATTCCATCAAACTCATCCAATGTGTGTCCATTTAAATTTATATTAAATTCATTCAATAAATCTTGATTGGGTTTTAACATTCTAGGAAAAACAATTAATTTACTTTCACAATCAAAAAATCTTTTTGTTCTTATAATGCCAAATGGATAAGTCGATTTTAATCTTAATCTTTGAATTTTAAATGCACCTCTTTTTTCATTAAAAAATGGTATAAAAATTTTATTAAATCTTTTTAAAAAATTAAAGTTTCCAATAGTTTTATCCTGATAAACTAAATCAATATTTAATTTCTTTTCATTAGTATCATTTAAAATTTGTAAATAAATTTTTTCATATTTATTTTGTTCTAAAAAATATTCATCTTTCCATTGAATATCCAAATGATTTAAATTTTGATTAGAGATAAAAATTGAAATAAAGAATATAAAAAAAATAATAATTGATAACAGTAAAGCAAAGTTATTTTCATAAAACACAGATATTAAAAAACAAAAAAAAACTAGCACCCCAACACTAAGACCATTTAAATTTGGATAAATAATAATTTTAGATCTATTTTTATTTAAGATATTTTCAAATATTTGGTGATTAAAAATTCCTTTAATAGCTGAAGCTATCATTTCTTAATATTGATTTTGTTAAGTATTTCGTTGATGACAAAATCCTTCTTTTCTTCTTGTTTTAGAAACTTAATTCGATGTTTTAGAACGTAAGGTAACAAGTCTTTTATATCCTGATGTGTTACATAATTTTTTGAATGAATCATTGCCCACCCTCTTCCAAGATCAATAATTTGTTTAAGACAACGTGGGGAAATATAAATTTGTTGATCTAAAGAACGAATTGTCTGTTCAATTTCTAAGACATAATTATAAATTTCATCACTTACATTAACTTGATTTTTTTTATCTTTTATTTCTCTCCAATTTATCTTTTCACAATTAATATTATCCAAATCAATATTATTTTTTAACATTAGTATCTTATCTTGATCGTTTAATTCAGAAAGTGAAAATGAGATCATAAATCGATCTAACTGACTATCTGGAAGAGTGCTTGTTCCTGAGCTATCCATTGGATTTTGAGTAGCAATTACAAAAAAAGGATCTGGTAATTTATAAGTCTGCCCATCTATTGAAATATTCTTTTCTTCCATCGCCTCTAAAAACGCACTTTGAGATTTTGGGCTTCCTCTGTTTAATTCATCAGCTAAAACAATATTTGTAAATATTGGTCCTTGTTGAAAATTAAGCTCTTCATTTTTAAAAATATTAAATCCTAAAATATCACTTGGCAATAAATCCGAAGTAAATTGAATTCTCTTAAAGTTTAGTCCTAAATTTAATGTAATTGTTTTTGCAAATGTAGTTTTACCTGACCCTGGGTTGTCTTCAATGAGCACACTGCCCTCAGATAATATAGCAGCTAATGTAAGTTTGATTTTATTTTCATTTCCAACAACTATTTTTGAAACTTGTTTAATTAAATTATTGAGCATTGTTTAATACTATTAGAATATAGATTTGGTTTATGTTTAGTAAAATCAAATATAATAAATTTCAAGTAATAATATACGAGTAAAATTGTACTCAGAATTACATATTAAATTTTTATATTACTATACTAGAAGGGTTGATATTTCGGGTATTATAATGAAAAAAATTCTAAAAAATTAGTTGATACAATTCAAAACCAAATAAATTCAATTTAAACATTTAAACTTAACAATTAAGATAATTTGATCATATTGGGTTCTTTAGAAATTTTTTTGATTATAAGCAATAAATATTCTTTATAAATTTACCATGATTTATTTACGATTATTATTTATTTTTTTAATTTTAGCACTTACTAATTCAGCATTAGCAAAATCACTTCCTCCAGGATCAGGAAATTCAATTCCAGCAAATATTTTATTTTTAGTCGATAAATCTAACAGTATGTTTGAACCAGCGGATGGACTAGATGCAAAAAATGGTGACAGCATGAAAGGCGCGCCTGTTGATGTTGTTGGAAATTTTAATGGTAATTATTTTTCTGCAATGACTGCAAATATGGGAATTAACTATTGGAATCCTTATACGGACAAATGGGTAACTGCTGATAGTATTTTTGGAAAAAGAAATGGGATTGTCTTAAATGATAAAAAAGGAAATTTAGATTACACTAAATCAATTGATATATATGGGGGTTACATTTATGCAGTTGTCGATAGATCTCATACAAAGACAGGTTCTTCATCTGCTTTGATGTCTATCAATAAAAATAAAAAAAACGAAAATAGATTTTTTACAGCAAAAGCAAATTCTTCAAACGGAACTTTTAAAGACTCCAGTGCACCAAAAGATATGAGAAATAAAGGTGCAGCCACTATGTTTACTGGTGTTGGAGCAATGAGCATCAATCAAAATACTGGTAAACTTTTATATATAACAAAGAAATCATGGACTGTAATCACACTCAATGGACACCTTTCATCAAATAATTGGATGAAATGTAGTGTGGCCTTATCAACACTGGATCGTTTGGATGACGCAATTGATGTGGCTAGAATTGGAACTAAAGATTATCTTTTTAGTAAAGATGGTGTAAACGGAAACTTATATAAATATGAATTAAATAGCTCAGGTTGCCCAGTTGGATCTAGCTTATTTTCAGCTCAAAAAGATACTGAGTGTGGAAGAGGAAAAGGTGATAGCATCGTTTATAGTAATGGTTTCATTTATACATCAGGTTTTAATAGGCATAAAATTTGTAAGTATCAAGATAACGGCTCAACCGTAAAACTTATTAAATCTGTAGGTGTAGCTGAAGGTTATAAAACCGATACCAATGGAAATGAAGATCCTTATTTATACTATCCAAGAGGTATTGATATTGGAAATGGAAATGCGGCAGATCAAAATTTAATTTATGTTGCTAACTCTGAAAGACTAGAAATAACTGTTCTTAAAAAAGATGACTTAAGTTTTGTTAGAAGCTTTGGAAATAAAGGAGTTTCAAGAATTACGGGTGCAAAAGATGCAATTAAATCTGTCTTAAGTGATTCTTCTATTTTAACTCAAGCAAACTTTGGACTAGGGTTATGGAATGGTGGATCAGTAAGTTTTAATGGTTTTTATAAACGAGGGCAGCCTATTTTTAATGCTCCAGTTAATCCAAGCGAGGATGCTTATATGGCCGTAGGAATTAATCCACTGGGATCTGAGCAAATATTAAATTTTTTAAGTACAGATTTTGCTCTTCATTATGGTACACATGCTAGAGGGTTTGCTGATTTAGCAAATAAATATTTTAATTATTTTGATCCAACAATTAATCCACATAATTCTGAACTGGATTGCCAAACTACTGCTATTATTCTTATTGGAGATGGAGAGTGGAAGGATGATACTCATAGGTATGCTAAGTCAAAAATTTCAAGTCTTTTTAGATCAAAAAAAATCATAACTTATTCAGTTGGATATGGAAGTGATGTTGTAGGTAAATCTGTTGTAGAAAAAAGATTTAAGGAAATTGCAATTGCAGGTGGTACGGAAGGATCAGATAAACAAGGTTTTTTTGTTGCTAAAACTCCAGAAGATCTAAAAGCAGTTACTAATTCAATAGTAAGAGAAATTATATCAAAAACAGTTGCTTACTCGGCCCCTTCTATATCAGCAGAAGTCTTATCAGAGGGTGAATTGTATCAAGCAAAATTTCAGAACAGAAATACAAAAGAATGGTGGGGAACTATCATAAAGACAGAATTAACATCTGATGGCGAGGCGCATAGTGGGTCATTAACTACCGGAGATGGTTTTAAATGGAATGCAGCCAAACAAATGAAAAACCCAGACAGTCGAAAAATTTGGACAGCTTTACCTGGTACAGATTATACGTCTGATTGGAATAATTTTCATATTAACAATGTTTCTGAAATTAGAGGATTATTTGAGAAAACTGGAAATCAAATACAAGAGTACCATAGCAAACTAGCGGTATCAGACGGACGTGAAAATTTATTAAGATGTAAAAGTCAATCCATAGTAAGAGATGGAACAAATAATGATGAAGACAAAGGATTAATAAATTTTATAAGAGGAGAAGACTATTTTGATTACGATGGAGATTGTAATTTAGAAGAATACAGAACTAGAGAAGAGAAAAAAACAAAAACTGGTGGTGGAATTGTCAAAGCTTACATTGCAGATATTTATAATTCACAACTTGTAACAGTTGGAGTTCCTTCAGCAAGAAGATCTTCTGAAAAAAAAAATGAAGAAGCATATTTTAGAGCTAAGAATAATTATTCAGCTTGGGCTGATAATAATACGCCAAGAAGAGAGGTAATTTATGCAGCAGCTAATAATGGGATTTTGCACGCTTTTACAACAGACACAGGAGAAGAGTTGTGGGGATTTGTTCCACCACTTGTAATTCCTAAAATGCCAAAGATGATAAATCCAAATTATAATCAGGATGATGGTGGAGGATCAAACCCGTTATTCTTACTCGATGGTTCAATTACCGTCCATGATACTTATTTTTATCATCCAGTTTTAAAAAGAACTGATTGGTTTACATTATTAATGGTAACTTATGGAAGAGGTGGTTCAGGATTTACCTTATTGGATGTCACTAATCCATTTAAACCTTATCATATTTATTCAGTATTAAACGATCCAGCAGCACAAAAAATTTTTCATGCTTCAGAAAATGGAGAGATTTCTGAATTTTCATATAGTTCAAAAAGAGTTTCCATTGCTGATTTTAAAGAAACTTATAATGCAATTACCAATAAAGAAAGTGGTACTACGAATATTTGTGATAGCACAGGTACAACTTCTTGTTACAAAGGAAAAAAATGGACTTTAGTTGGAGATACAATTAACAAAACAAATCTAACAATCCTAGCAGATGGAATAGATGTTACAGCAAGTACAAATCTACAAAACTTAGATGGAAATACAATTTTTACTTTTTCTAAAGATTATCTTTTTGATACACTTGGAGAATCTAAAATAAGTCCAATTCCAAATTCTACTATCAGTATAATCCAAATTGGTGATATAGCTGCAGGAGGAGGAGATTTTGATTACCGATATTTAGGTGAAACATGGTCATCCCCTAGAGTAATTAGGATACCGAATAAAGGCAGAGGGGATAATGATATTCTAGATGATGAGTACGTTGCAGTTATGTCTGGTGGTTATGGTTATCCATATCCAAAAATTGGATCTAATGTTTATATAATTGACTGGTTGACAGGAAAAGTAAAAAAGAGAATAGATATAGAAGATACTCCAAATGATATTGTAAACTCCTTACCATCAACACCAGTAGTAATTAACGCAAGAAATTCAGGTGAAGCTGAATATATAGGTGCTTTAGTCTATTTATCGGATTTAGAGGGCAAGATTACTAAAATTAATTTAACTAATATGGAATATGAGCATGCTTATGATCCAACAAGTGACTCATTATCATCTAAATCTCTACCAATTGATTTATATGATCAAACTACTTTAATTAACCTTGAAGCCAGTAGATTATTCAATAATAGATTCATGTATCATTCTTTAGAGGCTGGAATTGGCACAAAATATAAAAAACTTTGGCTGTATGGAGGAACAGGAGACTATTTAAATCTTAATGATGTAATGGTTAATCCCGCATCTGTTGACAACTTAATGTTTGGAATTAAAGATGTGCACTTTCCTTTCTTTGGTCATGTTAATGATGTAGCAACAGCAGATAAATTAACAAACTGCAAAGATACCACATCTGATAGTACAGGTGCAAACTGTCCTGAAAATGCAGATCTTGGTTGGTATATAAAATTAACAGATCAAAAAAAGGTTGTAGCTGAACCATCACTTGCAGATGGTACTGTCTACTATCCAATTTATAAACCAAGTAGTAAAAATAATTTATCTTGTGGTTCGGGTGATGCATTTATTTGTGCAGCTGATGCAGAATGTGGAACAAATATTTCAAGCAGGTTTCCAGGTAATCCAAACAAACATAAAGGAGAGGAATGTTATTTTGTTGGAACGGGTGTTTTATCTAAATTAGTTATTCATGGATCAAAAATTTATGCAAATATTACAGAAAAATCAGAAAATCCAAATAAAGATGACCTTGTAGTCATAGAGTCGTTAAGCAGTGGAGTTAATAAATATAGAAGTAGTTGGAGAGAAAATTTTTAACCAAAGTTATTATAGCTAGTTAAAAAAACATAATCTTAAACTGTTCAATAAAAATAATATACACAATACATCCTATAATAATAAAAGGACCAAAGGGAATTTCTGAGGTAAGTTTTTTACTTTTATTCATCAAACTTGGTGTAACTGTTATAAGTGCAACTACAGAAGAAATAAATATTACAAATGGTATTGAAATCCAGCCAAACCAAAAACCAATAACTGCTAATAATTTCGCATCCCCTAAACCCATTCCTTCTCTATTCCTTATTACTTTGTATAAAAATATAATTGACCAAATAATTCCATATCCAAAAATTCCTCCAATCAGAGAATGAATATAATTAGGAAATAAGTCGTTTAAATTTGGATCAAATGATTTAACAAATCCTAGAAACATCATTGGAAAAGTTAAATTATCAGGAATTATATAATGTTTTAAATCTATAAAAAAAATTATAAGAAATGATAAGCCTAAAATAATTAATAACGGTGTGGTTAAAGATATTCCATACAAAGTATAAATTATCAAAAAAATAAAAGCACTTATGGTCTCTACAAGTGGATATTGAAATGAAATTTTTTTCTTACATTTTCTACATTTTCCTTGAATGAATAAATAAGATAAAACTGGGATATTATCGTACCAATTAATTTGTTTTTTACATTTAGGACAATAAGATCTGCCAGATACCACTCCTTTTTCAAGAGGCAATCTATAAATGCAGACATTAGCAAAACTGCCCCAAAGAGCTCCAATTACAATAATAAATATGAGATCCACTGAAATTTTTTTAATTATATTTTAAATTGACTTGATAATTCAACAAAACCATCTATTAAAAATTGAACAATCACAACTGCGTCATGCAAATGAATATATAAGTTTGGTGAATATAATATAATTTCCATGTTTGATAAATTTATCAAAAAGAGGTTAAAATACTAGCTAATAAAATGCTTTTTTTTAAAACAAAAAAACCAGAACCATCAAATGACAGTGAAGCGTCTCAAGATAATATTGATTTACAAATAATTAATAAAATGAACCAAGAGTTTGCAGTGTCTCTTGATTTAGATGAAACTTTAAACACAGCTTTAAAGCTAATTATTGACAGATTGAATGCTCAGGCTGCAAATATTTTTTTAATCAATAATAAAACTAAAAAGTTTGAATGTATCGCATCACAAAATCAAGAACATTTAGATGAATATCAACTTGATTTAAAAGATGGAGTAATGGGAAAAGCTGTAGAGCAAAAGAAATGTATTAGAGTTGGAGATGTTAGAAAAGATGTGCGAGAAATCGCTGAGTTTTATTTTGATCTTGATAATAAAACAAATTTTACAACTTTTTCAGTTTTATGCTCTCCTCTAGTTGCGGCCAATAATTGTATTGGAGTTATTCATTGTTTAAATAAAAAAACTAATGATAAATTATTCAAAGAAGATGATAGAAAGCTTTTAGAGCTGCTATCAACACCTGCTGCACTTGCAATTAGAAATGCAAAAATGGCTCAAGAAATGATTGAGCAAAATAAAATGCAAAAAGAAGTAGAGATTGTAGGTGAAATTCAAAAATCTCTTTTATCCTCTAATAAGAAAGAGCCTTTTCCGTTAGCTGGGATAAATATTCCTGCAAAAGTAATCTCGGGAGATTTTTATAATTTTAACGACTTGGGAGATGGCAAATATGGATTTGGTGTAGCAGATGTATCAGGTAAAGGGATAAAATCTTCTTTATTAATGTCTAAAGCTTCAAGTCTATACAGTTGTCTAAGCAAAACTAATTTCTCTCCAGCAGAACTTCTAATACAACTTAACAACGAAATATGTGAAACAATATCAAGAGGAATGTTTGTTACAATGTTAATTGGGATATATGATAGCAATACTAAAGAATTATTACTTGCTAATGCAGGTCACGAACCTCCAATTATTTTAAATGATAAAAATGAGTTTTCAAATTTTAATGAGTCTGGGCCTCCTTTAGGGATTGTAAAAAAAACAAAATATGAGGAATATAAAATAAAATTTGAAAATTCTTCGATGTATATTTTTACAGATGGAATTACTGAAATTAAGAATCCAGAAGGAGAAGAGCTTGGTTCAGAGGGATTCCAAAATTATATCACTAAATATAAAGATAAACCTAATAATGAGAGATTAAAATTAATCATCGATAATATTATGAGCTACAAATATATACAAAAAGATGATTTAACTATTGTAGTTTTAGACTCTAAAAATTAAGAAAATCTTAGTGAGCTATAAGGTTTTAAATTAAGATTAGTATTTTCATTAGCAATCATTCCAGAAATTATTTTTCCTGAAATAGGTCCTAAGGTCCAACCTAAGTGGTGGTGACCAAAACAATAAAAAATATTTTTGTGGTTCTTAGAAGGACCCATAACCGGCAAAAAGTCAGGTAATGACGGTCTAAATCCTAACCACTCATCTTCATGTTCTGGCAAATCTCCCAACATATATTTTGCATTATTTATTAAGTTTTTAACTCTAGATTTTGACAATGGATTATCTAAACCACCAAATTCAACAGTTCCAACTACTCTTAAGCCCTGTTCCATGGGTGTTATTCCAAAGCCTCTGTTAGAAAAAATTACAGGTCTGCTTAACATGTGATCACATCCTTTAAAATGAACATGATAACCTCTTTCAGTATCAAGAGGTATTCTCTCATCAAGATTATCAGTTAATTTTTTTGAAAAAGCACCACAGGCAATTACCGCTTTATCAAAAATAAAACTTTGATTTTCAGTTTTAAAAACTGGTCTTTCTTCATCAAAATTAATATCTTTGATATTTACTTTGTTAAATTTTCCACCTTTTTTTAAAAATAAATCAAAAAGTTTTAAAAGAATTTTTTTTGGATTTCTTGCGTGTCTTGCATAAGGATAATAAACACCAGCATGGTAAAAAGGTTTAATATGTGGTTCAAGATCATGAATTTCTGCTTTATTAACTAACTGCTGTTCAACACCCAGTTCATCTCTAATTTTAATTTCTAGCTCTCTACTTTTTAAATCTTGATCATTCCAAATATAAAGAATTCCTTTATTTTCGACTAAACCTCTAAATCTATTTCATCAAATAATTCGTCATAAGCTGGTAATGCTAAATCTAAAATTTGATGCATATTTTTGGCAGTATGCATCATTTTTTTTGTTGTTGAATTCATGATAAATTTTAAAAACCAGGGAATCATTTTTGGAACGTAGTTCCATTTTAATGCTAAAGGTCCTGAAGAGCTCAATAACATTGAAGGCACATCTGCTAAAACATCAGGACGGTTTAAAGGAACTGAGGCATAAGGTGAAAAGTGTCCAGCATTTCCATAAGAAGCAGCTTGTGCACCAGGATTATCTCTATCAAATATTGTTACATGAAATCCTTTTTTTTGTAAAAATAAAGCATTCGACACCCCTTGTATTCCAGCACCAACAATTCCAACTTTGATATTTTTATTCATGTTCATTTATATAGATTAAATTACGACATTTAGAAGTGACATATTATACACAATTTATATTAGAATTATTTTAAGCTATAGTTTGTTGATTGTGAACTTTAGCGCTCATTACAATCCCAAAACCAATCATTGTCGCAAGCATTGAGGATCCTCCATAAGACATTATTGGAAGTGGTGAGCCAACTATTGGTAGTAATCCTAATACCATAGATAAATTAACAGTAATGTAGATAAAAATTGCAAATGCAAAACCAAAACAAAATAGTCTTGCAAAATTACTTCTAGAGATAGACCCTATTTGAATAATTCTTAAAATAATAATTGTATACAATAATAAAAGTCCAACTGAACCAACAAATCCAAACTCTTCTGAAAATAAAGTAAAAATAAAATCAGTATGTTTTTCTGGTAAAAAATCTAGATAGCTTTGTGTTCCTTGTAAAAAACCTTTGCCTGAAAATCCACCCGATCCTATTGCAATTTTAGATTGAATAATTTGATAACCAGCTCCTAGAGGATCTCGATCGGGGTTTAAAAAGGTTAAAATTCTTAACTTTTGATAAGGCTCTAAAGAAGTAATTATAAAAGGCAATGAAATTAAAAAAGTTATAAATGAGATAAAAAAATACTTGATTTTTACACCTCCCAGCCACAATACGATTAATCCACTTGTGACTATTAAAATGGATGTTCCAAGATCAGGCTGAGATAGTACAAAAAATATTGGGATCAAAATCATAGATAATGCAATGGAAATACTTAAAAATGAATTTACTTTTTCAATACTTACTCGATGATAGTATTTAGCAAGACATAAAATAATTCCTATTTTCATCAATTCGGATGGCTGTAAAACTAAAAAATACAAATCAATCCATCGTTGTGACCCAGACACTTTTAATCCATAAATGGAAACCCAAACCAGTAATAGAATAATTGCTCCATATAAAAAATAAGAACACAAATGCCAGAATTTTATATTAAAAAAAGAAATCACTATCATCAAAATAAAAAAAGTGACTAATTTAATTAAATGACTTTTAGAGTGATAAAGAAATTCACCTCCATCAGTAGAATACATTATAAAAAAACTTAATGTTGATAATGCAAGGATGCAAATTAATAAAATATAATCCAAATTTTTAATTTTTTGAAAAAAACTTTGGTCTGAATTTAATCGTCTATAATGATACATCTAAATACTAAATTCTTTAAAATCTGCTAGTTTTTTTCTATATTGGTGTCGATCAACTATTAACTTAAACAATTCAGTTGCCATTGGTGCTGCTGCCGCACTACCTGAGCCACCATGTTCGACAATGATACTTAATGCATATCTTGGTTTTCTATATGGTCCATATGCAACATATAAAGCATGATCTCTTTCCTCATAAGGTATTTGAAAAGTTTTAAGATCAAGTTCTCTTTCTCTTTTACTAATTCGTTTTACTTGAGCAGTTCCAGTTTTGCCAGCAAACTGATATTTTGGATCATCTATTCTGGACCTATAAGAAGTTCCCATTAATTCATTAGTTGAACTAAACATTGCTTCTTGAACTATTCTAATATTTTTTTGATCATCATATAATGGCTCGTAAAAATCATTTGATTTACTATCTTGCATGGCCTTTTTAACTTGTTCAGATGTTAATTGATTATCATCTGTTAAAATTTTAGGTTGAATTTTATAACCACCATTTGCAATTTGTGCTGTCATTAAACAAAGTTGGATAGGCGTTGTTTGAGTATATCCTTGTCCAATTCCTGTAATTAAGGTTTCACCTAACACCCAGCCTTTGCCAAGTTTATTTATTTTCCATTTAGTATCTGGAAACTGTCCTGCTTTTTCATTTTCAAAATATTCACCAAGAACTTTTTTTCCTAAACCAAATTTATCAGCAGTAACTTTTAATCGATCTACACCAAGTATTCTTGCGACTTCATAAAAATAAGTATCACAAGATTGTTTCATTGCATTATTTAAACTAACGTATCCATGTCCTTTTTCTTTCCAACAGTGAAATGTTTGGCCATGAAGTTCCATTTTGCCTTTACATTGAACTTTAAATTTAGAGTCAATAATTCCATTTTCTAAAGCTGACAAAGCAACAATTGGTTTAATGGTTGATCCTGGAGAATAAAGTCCAGAAAGGGTTTTATTAATTAACGGCTTTAATGGATTGTTTCTAATTAATTGCCACTCATCTTTACTTATACCAAATAAAAATGAATTTGGGTTATAGGATGGAGAAGAGTACATAGCAATCACCTCACCTGTATAAATATCCATTACACTTATTGATCCAGCTTTTCCTTCTAATAGTTTAGCAGATAATTTTTGAACTTCTGTATCAAGTGTTATCCTTATTTTTGAACCTTGTTTACCTTTTTGATATTCAAGTTGGTTAATTCTTTTGCCATAAGCGTTTACTTCGTATCTTTGAATATCATTTACTCCAATTAAGTCATTTTCTAAGGTCTTCTCTAGTCCTAACTTGCCAACTTTTATTCCTGGAACAAATTTTTCTTGAATAATTTCATTTGACAAAATATCGTCTTCATTAGGTTGACTGACATATCCTAGTACATGAGTATAAATATCACTAAACGGGTAATCTCTAGAAATAGTCATGACAGGTTTGACCCCTGCTAATTCATATAAATAATTATTAATTTTAGAAAATTGATCCCAAGTTAAATTTTCTGAAACAATTAAACTTTCCCAAGGTTTTAATTGTTTTCTTTCTTTTTTAATCTTTTCAATTCTTTTTATACTTAGATTTAAAATAACTTTTAATCTTGAGAGTAGATAATTAAAGTTTTCTACTTGCTCAGGAATAATATGTAATTGATATACTTTTAAATTTCCTGCAATTATATTTCCAAAATAATCTGTAATGTTGCCTCTTGTAGGAGGCAGTTTCCACTCCCTTATTCTATTTTTGTCTGATAATGTTAAGTATCTTTTATTTTCATTTATTTGAAGTGAAAATAAACGAGCAATTAATCCACCAAAAATAATTAATTTTGCAGTACCAATGATGAACATTCGTCTGTTTATGATGTCTGATTTTCTTATTGTGAAATTTCCTTTAATCATTTTTTTGAATTTTGATCTTTTTTTCAATGATATTAAACAGAAATAAAAATATTGGATAAAAAATAAAAGTGAACCCTGAATTTACTAAATATTGCATATAATTAACTTCGATTGAGAATATAAAATCTAAACCTATAACTTGAATTGAATTAATTAATAAAATTGTAAATAATAATGATATCCAATCATTAATAAAATTTGGTGTAATTGTTATATTTCTTAAATACGCAGTAACAGCACAGATTAATAGATAACAAAAACTACTTACACCCATTGGTAAGCCAACAACCACATCATTGACTATACCTGCTAAAAATATTGAACCATAACTTAAATATCTTGGGTTTTTTAATGTCCAATAAAAAATTAAAATATGAACAAAGTTAAAAGAAAAAAATTCAATTTCTAGATAATTTAAATCAATTTCATTTAATACAGATGCAAATAAAAAAAATATAGGGAGATAAAACAATAGTGATTTTATAAGATCATTTTTATTGAGTGATGACATTAATTTCCACTCCCAATGTCATAAGAAACAATTTTTACATAATCTAGTTGTCTAAAATCAGAATAAAAACTTACAATATTTTTGTTAGTTTTATTATCATTAATCAATTTACCCACAGGTAAACCAGGTTTAAATAAACCTCCATAACCAGAAGTATAAACAATAATTTCTTTACCTTTTATTTTTTGATCATAATCATCTTTTGTATACTCAATCACTCCATAATTACTTCCAGTGCCAGACACCACAGCGTGAATATCTAGTGGTTCTAAGAGAACTGGAATTTTACTATTTAAATCAGACAGTAATAATGCTCTAGAATTGGTATAATTTACTTCAATTACTTTGCCCACTAAGTAACTATTATCTACTATTGCCATACCAATTTTTACATTATCTTTTGAGCCTTTGTTTAAGATAATTGATTTTAGATAAGGACTGTTTTTATCAACTAAAACCTTTGCATACAAATCCTCTGACTGAAGTGTTTCATTAATCAGTTCTCTTAATTTTTTATTCTCTAATATTAAAAAATTATTATTTAATTTTTTTTCTTTTAAATTTTTTAATTCAGTCTCATTTTTTTTAAATTGATCATAAAGACTTAAATGTTCATCTAGTTTAATGCTTAAATTTTTAAAATAATTCTCTGGAATTGAAATAATAAATGATGAACGATAAACAATTTCGTTAATACCTATTTTGACATATTGAACAGGTTTAAAATTAATACTTCCTAATATTATTATAACGACTGATAAAAATAATAGAGTTAATAATGAAAATTTTTGTTGATAACTTTTCTTTAAAAAAGCTGATCTAATTGCAATTACAAAATCATCTCTGATTACAGCCATTGATCTTAGTATTCAGATAACATAGCAGAGAATGTTTCATCTTGATCTAATGCTTTTCCAGTTCCGATAGCAACACAAGATAATGGATCTTCTGCAACATGCACAGGTAGTCCTGTTTCTTTTGAAAACCTTTTATCAATATTTTTTAATAATGCTCCACCACCAGTTAAAGTTAATCCCATATCAACTAAGTCGGCTGATAATTCTGGCGGAGTGTTTTCCAAAGCTTGTTTAATAGCATTAATCATTTCTTTCATGATATCATTTAATGCTTCTGCGGTATCTTCCTCAGTAATGTTTACTTCTTTTGGAGTACCAGATCTAAGATCTCTACCCTTAACAGGATAAGTATTTTTTCCAGTTGGTAAAGCTGTTCCCATTTCTTTTTTAATTTTTTCAGCAGTACTATCTCCAATTAATAAATTATATTCTTTACGCATATAATTAACTATTGCTTCATCCATTGCATCCCCCGCTACTCTTAAAGATTTAGAGTAAACTAATCCTCCTAATGACATTACAGCAATCTCACTGGTACCACCTCCGATATCAATAATCATAGAACCTGTTGCTTCAGAAATTGGTAGTCCTGCTCCAATAGCAGCAGCGATGGGTTCTTCAATTAACTGAACTCTTCTTGCGCCAGCAGCCAATGCACTATCTTGAATTGCTTTTCTTTCTACCGGAGTTGACCCTGTTGGAACACAAATCAAGATTCTAGGATTTGCAAATGTACTTCCTTTATGAACTTTTCTAATAAAATGTTTAATCATTTCTTCTGTAACTATGAAATCTGCAATCACACCATCTCTCAATGGCCTAATTGCACTTATATTTCCAGGAGTTCTTCCAAGCATGGTTTTTGCCTCATCCCCAACAGCTAAAACATTTTTCTTTCCATTTTGATCAACTATCGCAACAACAGAGGGTTCATTTAAAACTACACCTTGTCCTTTTAAAACAACAAGTGTGTTTGCTGTTCCAAGATCGATTGCCATATCTTGACTCCAAATTTTTTTAATTCTACTAAATAAACCCATTTATATACCTCTCACTTTTTGATTTTCTTGCTCCATTGGAGCTGTTTTATCACGTTTAATAATCATTTTATTTAATGCATTAATATAAGCATTAGCTGATGCAACTAATGTATCTGTATCAGCTGCTTGACCCACTGTTGTTTTACCTTTTTCTTCAATTTTAACACTCACTGTTGCCTGTGCATCTGTTCCCTCTGTTACAGCATGAACTTGATATAGTTGTAAATTAACGTCGTGTGGATAAAGAGCTTTAATACATTTAAATATAGCATCAACTGGTCCATCACCTGTTTCTGAAGCTTGTTTTACATCTCCGTAAACATCTAAAGTCATTTCTGCTCTTTGTGGTTCACCTGTTCCTGCAAAAACCTTTAATGATTTTAAGCTAATAGCATTAACTTTATTATCAATAATTAAACTATCATCCACCAATGCAATGATATCTTCATCATAAACATGTTTTTTCTTATCTGCTAAGACTTTAAATTTTGCAAATGCGTTACTTACTACATCATCAGTAAGATCAGGGTAACCTAAGCTATTCATTTTATCTTTGAAAGCATGTCTTCCAGAATGTTTACCCATTACTAAAGAAGTTTGTTTAACTCCTACACTCTCTGGTGTCATGATTTCATAAGTTTGTCTATTCTTTAACATCCCATCTTGATGAATTCCTGCTTCATGAGCAAAAGCATTTTTGCCAACAATAGCTTTATTGTATTGAACCGGAAAACCAGTTGCATTCGATACAATTTTTGATGCTTTACTTAATAATGTTGTATTAATACCTGTATCATAAGGTAACAAGTCTGGTCGTGTTTTAATTGCCATAACAACTTCTTCTAATGCTGCATTACCCGCTCTTTCCCCTAGTCCATTTATTGTACATTCAATTTGTCTTGCACCTGCCTGAACTCCAGCTAAAGAGTTTGCAACGGCTAAACCTAAATCGTTATGACAATGAGTAGATAAAATTGCTTTATCTATATTAGGAACTTTGTTTAACAATGTTTCTATTATTGATGTAAATTCAGAAGGTATTGTATACCCAACAGTATCTGGAATATTTATTGTAGTAGCTCCGTTTTTAATAGCAAGTTCTACTGTCTTACACATATAGTCCATATCAGTTCTTGTCCCATCTTCACAAGACCACTCTACATCATCAGTAAATTTTCTTGCATACGCCACATGTTTTCCAATAGACTCATATACGTCCTCGGGTGACATGTTAAGCTTGTGTTTCATATGTAAAGGACTTGTTGAAATAAATGTATGAATTCTAAATCTTGGAGCATGCTTCAATGCTTCATAAGCTCTATCAATATCTTTTACGGAGTGTCTAGAGAGACCCGCTGGAATAGAATTTTTTAAAATTTTACTTACTTCTGAAACTGCTTCAAAATCTCCAGGTGATGCAATTGGAAAACCAGCTTCAATAATATCAACACCTAATTCATCAAATACTCTTGCTATTTGAATTTTTTCCTCCAAACTCATAGACGCACCTGGTGATTGCTCACCATCTCGCATAGTAGTATCAAATATAAAAACTCTATCTTTGCTGCTCATAACTCAATAATCTAGAAAAATCATAATACAATCTATAAGAGAGATTGCAAAATAATTTATTAAATTTCTCTTATTGTACGACCGTTTCAGGTCATTTAATCTTAATTATAAATTGACTCAATTTTTGGCATTAAGCGTAAAAGCTCTTTTGTGTAATCATGTTGAGGTTTTAAAAATAAATCCTCAGTATCTGAAACTTCACATAATTTACCATCTCTTAATACTCCAATTCTATCACACATTTGTCTAACTACCGGTAAATCGTGACTTATAAATAATATAGTCAAATTGAGTTGCTCTTGCAGGTCTTTTAATAAATTTAATATTTGAGCTTGAATACTTACATCTAAAGCAGAAGTTGGTTCATCACAAACTAAAAGTCTAGGCTGTGTTGCTAATGATCTTGCAATTGATATTCTTTGTCTTTGACCACCAGAAAATTCATGTGGATAACGATCAGCTGAATTTTGAGCAAGCTCAACTGATTCTAATAAATCAAAAACATAACTATCTAAATCATTTTTACTTATTAAGGGGTTGTGAAGCTTTATAGGCTCAGAGACTATATCTCTTACTTTTAGTCTTCCATTTAATGATGAATAAGGGTCTTGAAATATCATCTGTATTTGTTTTCTAAATTTCATCATTTCAGAATTTTGTTTAATTTTTGTTACACAAACATTATCAAAAAAAAATTCACCTGCAGATGGTTTGAATAAATTTACAATCATTTTTGCTATTGTTGATTTTCCACTACCACTTTCTCCTACCAATCCAAATGATTCTCCTTCTCTAATATTAAAAGAAACATCATTAACGGCCATTACAGAATTTTTTGAACTTTCAGTAAAAAAATTATCATCAAAACTTTTACTTAAATTTTTAACTTGTACTAAATCTTGTTTTATAATTTTCTTTTTAGTCCATCTATTTAATATTTTTAGATTATTTTTATTATCAATATTATTTTCTTTTTCGATAATCACAAATCTAGATATCTTTTTATTTGTTGGAGGTACAGAACTTACTAAACTTTTGGTGTAAGTTTCCTTTGGGTTTGTTAATATTTCTTTAGTGATACCGATTTCAACTACATCACCATTTTTCATTACTGCTACTCTGTTAGCTGTTTCGGCTATAACACCCATATCATGAGTAATTAAAATTACTGCTAAATTTCTTTCTTTAGTTAATTTTTTAATTAAATCTAAAATTTGAGACTGAATAGATACATCTAGTGCAGTAGTTGGTTCATCTGCTATTAGTAATTCAGGCTCACAACATAATGCAAGTGATATAACTACTCTTTGTCTCATTCCACCTGAGAACTGATGAGGGTAATCATCAAATCTTTTTGCAGCATCTTTTATTCCAACTTCTTTAAGCAAACTTATCGATCTTTCTTTTGCCTCTTCTTTAGTTAATGCTAGATGTGTTTGAATAGTTTCTATTAATTGCTCGCCAATTGTAAGTATTGGATTAAGTGAGGTTTGTGGATCTTGGAATATAAGTCCAATTTTTTTTCCTCTATATTTAACAATGTTTTTAGGATCTTCATGAATATTAAGCTCACCTAATAAAATAGAACCACTTGAAACTTTACCTGGTTCATCAATTAAATTAATAATTGCGTTTCCTACTGTGCTTTTTCCTGATCCAGATTCACCTACTAAACCTAATATTTCTCCTTTATTAACTTCAATATTTACATTTTTTGCTGCATAAACGGTTTCTTTTCTCATTTGATAGTTCACGCTTAGATCTTTAATTTTTAAGAAACTCATTTATTTAATCTTGGATTTAACGTATCACGCATCCAATCCCCTAATAAATTAATAGAAAAAGCAAGTATTACTAAAAATATTGCTGGAAAAAAAGTAATCCACCATTCACCTGAAAATAAAAAATCATTTCCTAGTCTAATTAAAGTTCCAAGTGATGGTGTTGTTGGTGGAACGCCAACACCTAAAAAACTTAGTGTAGACTCAGCAATAATTGCAAGTGCAAGACCAATAGTTCCTATTACCAATACTGGTCTTAAAATGTTTGGCAAGATATGCTTGAACATAATAACTAAGTTTGAAACTCCAATTATTGTAGATGCTGAAACATAATCTTTATTTTTTTCAACTAAAGTTGCCGCTCTAGATACTCTCGCAAATTGTGGCCATTCCGAAATGCCAATTGCAAATATCAAAACATAAATTGCCATTTCATCATGCATCTCTCTAGAAATTAATCCTCTTGCAATACCATCAACTAATAAAGCCATTAAAATACTTGGAACAGTTAATTGAACATCGGTTAATCTCATTATAATCATTTCATATTTCCCCCCAAAATATCCAGCAGTCAATCCAAGTCCAACTCCTAATATCAAACTAAATATAATTGCAGAAAAACCCACTATTAATGAAATTCTTGATCCATACAAAATTGTAGATAGCATATCCCTTCCTTGTCCATCTGTTCCTAAGATAAATTTTGATAATCCCTCCTCTGTCCAAGATGGAGGCGTAAATGCTTCCATTAAAGATAACGAAGAAGGGTCAAATGGATTGTAAGGAGTAATTAGCTCAACAAAAAAAGAGCAGAAGAAAATTATAAATAAAATAAACGATGAAATTATAGCTGTCGGAGATTTTTTAAAACTAAAAAAAATATCACTATCTTTAATTCTTGACCAGGTAGTGTTAATATTGTTATCCACTGACACTATCCCCCTTCACTCGAATTCTTGGGTCTATAAAATAATACAAAATATCAACTATAAAATTTATCATTACAAAAACAAACGCTATAAATACTAAATAGGCAGACATAATTGGAATATCAACAAACTGAACTGCTTGAATAAATAAAAATCCCATACCCGGCCACTGAAAAACTGTTTCGGTAATTATTGAAAAAGCGATTAATGTTCCAATATTTATTCCAGCAATTGTAATTACTGGGATTAATCCATTTTTTAATGCGTGTTTATATTTTATACTCTCTTCACTGATCCCTCTTGCTCTTGCAAATTTAATATAATCTGTCTGTAAAATTTCCATCATTTCTGCTCGAACAAGTCTAATTATATAAGTCATTTGAAAAAGGCTTAGTGTAACTGAAGGAAGAATAATTGCTTTCCATCCTGAAATTGATAGAAATCCAGTAGTCCAAAATCCGAGGTCAACTACTTCGCCTCTTCCAAAAGAAGGTAATATTCCCAAGATAACTGCAAATAAATATATAAATAATATACCAATAACAAAAGTTGGAAGCGAAACCCCAAGAAGAGAGACTGCCAAAATAACATCACTTACAAAACTTTTTCTATTTATTCCTGTATAAACTCCAAGAAGAGTTCCGCTTATTAGAGCAATTAAAGCTGATATTACAACAAGTTCGATTGTTGCGGGCAATCTTTCTGCTATTAACTCAGAAACAGGTCTTCTTAATTGATAAGAAATACCAAATTCACCTTTGGATGCATTAACCACAAATCTAGAAAATTGAACATGAATAGGATCCATTAATCCCAATGTTTCTCTAAGTTCGTACCTTTCTTCATCTGAAGTCTCTTCTCCAACCATATTGTTGATTGGATCTCCTACAAAATTGAATAATGAAAACGACACAAAGGCAACAACAAGCATCACCAAAGCAGACTGAAACAGTCGTTTAAAGAAATATTTTATCAATTTAAGAAGGTATTATTATTTTGATACTAGCCCTTTATAATTTTAAAGGGCTAGTAAAAATATTATTTAGTTAAAGCTAGCAGCCTTAAATAACGGTTCGTTATTTGGTCTAATAGGCACGTTAACATTATTTTTTGCTGCCCAAGAAATTACTTGGTGATGTAATGGAAGATAAGAAATATCATCTTTTACAATTTTCCAAGCATTAGCTATTGCAGCATTCCTTTTATCTAAATCAACTTCACCTTCCATAACTCTTATAGCAGCATCTACCTCTGAGTTACTAAAGTTAACTTTATTCCAGCTAGCACCACTTTCATACAAATAATGAAACACATAGTGACTATCTAGAGTAGGAACACCCCAGCCAAGCATATAGAAATCACCTTGGTTATCTTTAAGTTCTTTAAAGTGTTTACTTTTAGTTTGTGCAAACAAGTTTACGTTGACACCAATTTTACCAAACATTCCAACAACGGCTGTACAAATTGCTTCGTCATTAACATATCTGTCATTTGGACATCTTAGTTCAACATCAAAACCATTTGGATAACCTGCATCCGCTAATAGTTTTTTAGCAGCATTTACGTCATAAGGTAATCTTTTATCAAGATCTGTAGTATACCCATTTACACCTGGGAAAGTGATAATTCCAGCAGGTTCGCTTAAACCTCTCATAACTTTTTTCTTGATCGCTTCAATATCAATTGCTTGATAAAGAGCTTGTCTTACCTCTTTTTTCTTAAATGGGTTATCACCTGTATTACCAGTTCTTAACTGATCAGCTGCTTGATCCATTCCTAAGAAAATCGTACGCATTTGCGCAGTACTTTCAACTTTGTGTGCAGATGAAGATCCGATACGAGCCAAATCTTGAACTGGTGCATCAGTAACTAAATCAATTTCTCCAGATAATAATGCTGCAACTCTAGTTGCTGCATTTTTAATTGGAAGCAATTCAATTTGAGTTACTTTTTTATCTGTCATCTCACCCCACCAATGCTTGTTTCTTTTAAACACTGTTTTAGTATTAGGCTCTCTTAAAGTAATTTTAAAAGGTCCTGTTCCTAAAGCATTAGTTGCTGAAAAAGTTTCTTGTCCAGCGTCCCAGTTTTGAGGAGACATAGCAAAATTCTTTTCAGACCATGGTTTTGACATTATAAAAATATTAGATAATTGATTTAAAAGAATTGGGTTTGGTTTACTTGTTGTAATCTTAACGGAGTAATCACCTACAGCCTCAACTCCCGAAATTGTGCTGATATATTCTTTAAAATCAGAGGTTCTTTGTTTAGCTCTTAAAATACTGAACACAACATCATCAGATGTCATTTTAGAACCATCAGAAAATTTAACATCTTCTCTTAATGTAAAAATCCAAGTGTTAGGATCAGTGGCTTGCCATTTTGTTGCCAAAGCTGGTTGAATTTTCATATCCACAGCTCTTTCAACTAAAGCTTCGTATATTTGTCTTGAAACTTGAGTTGTTGGACCCTCATTTTGTGCGTGCGGATCTAGTGTAAGACTGTCTCCTTGCATTGACCATTTAATAGTTTTAGCCCACGCTGAAGAAAATCCAAATACTAGAACTACAGATAGTAGAACTCTTATAAAATTTTTGATTTTCATTATTTCCTCTTTTTTAAATTTATTTAAAAAAGTATAGGTGAAATAATAAAATTATTATAGATAAAATTTTATACTAAAAATTTAACTTTTATCGCTATCTACTAATTTTTTCTTACCAATCCAGGGCATCATAGCTCTAAGTTCTGCACCCACTTTTTCTACTGAATGCTCGGCTAGTTTTGCTCTAGTTGCAAGAAAGTTTTTTTGACCATTTTTACATTCATCCATCCACTCTTTAGTGAATTTTCCAGATTGAATATCAGTCAAAACTTCTTTCATTCTTTTTTTAGTTTCTTCTTTATTTACAATTCTGGGACCTGAAACATATTCACCATACTCTGCAGTATTAGAAATAGAATAGTTCATATTTGCAATTCCACCCTCATAAATTAAATCAACAATCAATTTAACTTCATGAACAGTTTCAAAATATGCCATTTCTGGTTCATATCCAGCTTCAGTTAAAGTTTCGTATCCATTTTTAATTAACTCAACTAAGCCACCACATAAAACAGTTTGTTCTCCAAATAAGTCTGTTTCAACTTCATCTTTAAATGTAGTCTCAATTATTCCAGATCTTCCACCGCCTACTGCTGATGCATAAGACAATGCTAGATCTCTTGCTTTACCTGAGCCATCTTGATGAACTGCAAACAAACATGGAACTCCGCCCCCTTTTTCATATTCACTTCTAACTAAGTGGCCAGGTCCCTTTGGAGCAACCATAAATACATCTAAATCTTTTCTTGCTTTAATTAAGTCATAATGAACATTTAGTCCGTGAGCAAATGCAATACTTGTTCCTTCTCTTACTCTTTGCTCAATATGATTTTTATAAATTTCAGCTTGTAATTCATCTGGAGTTAAAATCATTACTACATCTGCCCAAGCAGCTGCATCAGATAAATTCATAACTTTTAAACCTTTAGACTCAGCTTTTGCTACACTTGAAGATCCCTCTCTTAAAGCAACAACTATTTCTTTAACTCCACTATCTTTTAAGTTTAAAGCATGAGCATGTCCTTGGCTTCCATAACCAAAAATTGCAATTTTTTTTCCTTTAATAAGTTCAACATCTGCATCTTTTTCATAAAACATTTTCATTTTTTTCTCCTCAATTAATTAGTTAAATATTTCAGCGCCTCTAGTCATTGCTACCGCTCCAGTTCTTGAGACACTTATAAGACCGTGCGATTTTAAATTTTTTGCCATTTTATCAATTTCTCTTCTAAGGGCTGTAATTTGAATTACAGCAGATTTCTTTGTTTGATCTAATATAACTGGATTGAATTTTTTACAAGCATTTAAAGCTTTATTTATTTTAGCTGAATTTCCAACTACCTTAAATAATGCCATTTCTTTGAAAATTACATTTTTATCTTCTCTTTTAAAATTACCAACTTTATGAACAGGCACTAATTTTTTTAGTTGAAGAACAATTTGTTTAATTACTTCAGGAGTTCCTGTTGTGACGATAGTAATTCTTGAAAGGTTATTTTTTTGATCCACTTCTGCAACAGCAAGGGACTCGATATTATATCCTCTTCCAGAAAACAGGCCTACTACTCTCGATAAGACACTCGCTTCATTATCAACCCAAACCACAATTATGTGAGTTTCTAATTTACTAACTTTAGTTGGGGTGCTGTATGCTGATTTAGATTTTGACATTTAAACTAACGCTTTTCCCTTACCTGTAATTTTATTTTCTTCTTGGTCTTTTGGGCCTAACAACATTTGATTATGTGGTTTTCCCGATGGGATCATTGGAAAACAGTTCTCTGCTTGATCCACATGACAATCAAAGATAACAGGCTTATCAACATTGATCATTTCCTCAATTTTTTCATCTAATTCATCAGGATGTTCAGCTCTAATACCAACACATCCGTATGCCTCAGCTAATTTTACAAAATCAGGTAAAGCTTCAGAGTAACTTTCTGAATAATTTTTTTCATGCAGTAATTCCTGCCACTGTCTAACCATTCCCATATATTGATTGTTTAAAATGAAAATCTTTATTGGTAGATTGTATTGAATTGCAGTTGAAATTTCCTGCATTGTCATCAAAATCGACGCTTCACCAGCTACATCAACTACCAATTTTGTAGGATTTGCAACCTGAACACCAATTGCTGCTGGCAGACCATAACCCATAGTACCAAGACCTCCTGAAGTCATCCATCTGTTTGGTTTGTTAAATTTATAGTGTTGTGCGGCCCACATTTGGTGTTGACCAACCTCTGTTGTAATAAAAGTATCTTGATTTTTTGTTAATTCATAAAGTCTTTGAACTGCATGTTGTGGTTTAATTATTTTATCACTATTAACAAAGTTTAAAGATTGTTTGGTTCTCCATTTTTGAATTTGTTGCCACCATTTTGATATTTTTTGCTTATTTGATTTTTCTAAATTTAAATTTTTCTTTTTTAAAGTTTTAGTTGTTGATTTAATAACATCAGTTACATCTCCAACTATTGCTAAATCTACTTTGATAATTTTATTAATTGATGAAGGATCAATATCAATATGTACTTTTTTTGATTTAGGGGAGAACTCGTCAATTTTACCTGTGATACGATCATCAAATCTTGCACCAATATTAATTAGTAAATCACAATCATGCATTGCGTTGTTAGCTTCATAAGTTCCATGCATTCCAAGCATGCCTAAAAATTGATTATCATCACCAGGATATGATCCCAGTCCTTGAAGAGTTGATGTAATGGGAAAACCAGTTAAGGCTACTAGTTCTCTTAAAAGTTCACTTGCTTTTGGTCCAGAATTTACAACACCACCACCAGTATAAAAAATTGGTTTTGAAGCTTTGTTCATTAGCTCAATCAATTGATCAATATCTTTTTGATTAAATCTATTTTTACTTTTAGTTTCTATTTTCTTCTCCTTTTTAAGAGAAATATATTTTGTTTTTGCAAATTGAATATCTTTTGGAATATCAACTAAAACTGGTCCAGGTCTTCCAGTAGTTGCAACTTCAAATGCTTCATGCATTATTCTTTGAAGATCTTTTATATCTTTTACTAACCAATTATGTTTTGTACACGGTCTAGTAATTCCAGTTGTATCACATTCCTGAAAAGCATCTGTTCCAATTAAGTGAGTTGGTACTTGTCCTGAAATACAAACTAACGGTACCGAGTCCATGTATGCATCTGTTAATGCAGTAACAACATTTGTTGCACCAGGTCCTGAGGTAACTAAAACAACTCCTGGCTTACCAGAAGATCTTGCATAACCTTCTGCCGCGTGACCTGCTCCTTGTTCGTGTCTTACTAAAATATGTTTAATTGAAGAATGGTTTTTAAGTTCATCATAAATAGGTAGAACTGCTCCACCAGGGTAACCAAAAATATGACTTACCTTTTGCTCTTCAAGGCTTTTAAATACGATCTCTGCTCCTGTGTATAATTTTGGCATTGTGCAATCTAGCTGAAGTTGTACTGATTGGTCAAGTTTTAGAATGAATTATTTAATTTTTTTTAAATATTTATTTAAGTCTTGAGGGTACAATTTTAGCCAACTCATCATGTTACCTCGTGCCCAAGTGCTTTGTTTTTTAGCGTATTGTCTAGTTTTTATTGATATTTTTTCAATAACATCCGTCAAATCTTTTTTTTCCTTTAGATATTCTTTTATTTCATTGATACCGATGGCTTTATTGACGCTCTTATCCTTTCTTACTTTTAATTTAATAAATTTTCTAACTTCTTTAACGGCACCATGCTTAATCATTTTTTCTACTCTTTTACCAATTCTTTGGATGAGTTCTTCACGAGGATAATCAATATAAATTTTAAAAAAATCATCTTTATTAAAATATGATTTTGTATTTTGAAACCAATCATGAAGAGGTTTTTTTGTAAATTGTATTACTTCATAAGCTCTAATTGATCTTTGGGTATCTGTTGGGTTGATTTTTTCTTTTGAGTTTGGGTCAAGCTTAATCAATTTTTGATAAAATTTTTTTTGTCCTAATTTTTTTTGTAAATCTCTTATATTATTTCTATATCTAATTGGAATATTAGGAATACTCACTAGTCCATCTGTTAAAGCTTTAAAATATAATCCAGTTCCTCCAACAAAAATTGGTATTTTTTTTCTTTTTTTTATCTCCTTAACTTTTTTAATTGCAATTTTCAGCCAATCACCAGTTGAAAAATTTTTTTTGACACTATGAAAACCATATAGGTGATGTTTAATTTTTTGATAATCTTTAGGACTGGGTCTTGCAGATAAAATTTTTAGTTCTTTATAAACCTGCATGCTATCTGCATTAATGATCTCACCATTTACTTTCTTGGCTAACTTAATAGAGAAATTTGATTTTCCAGAAGCAGTTGGTCCAGAAATTAAGATAATCTTGGATTTTAAATCCATGATTAATCTAGCTTAACACCAATGTATCTTCTTTGATTTTGATTATTATATATTGCAAGTAAAATTGTTTTTTGATTTGATTTTAATACATCTTTAACAATTTTTTCTAAATCTTTTGCGGTCTTAATCTTTATTTTTTGCGCTTCAACGATAATGCTGTTAGCTTCGACTGATTTTAGTAATGGGCTTGTATTTCCTATTTGTGTAACAATCAATCCTGAGGTTTGATTAGGTAATTTTCTAATCTTTATTTCTTCTTTTGTTAATTTTCTAACTGTAATTTTTAAATCTTCTATTATTATATCTTTTGGAGGTTTTGATTTTTTATCACTTACTTTAAAATCATCTGAAGTCTCTAGTCTTCCTAATAAAATATTTTTTACTAATTCTTTTTTATTTCTCCAAATTTTTACTTTAACTGTTGTTCCAACTTTTGTTTTTGCAACAATTGCTGGTAGCTCTTTCATTTGATTTATTCTAACTCCATTAAACTCTAAAATAATATCACCTGCTTTAATTCCTCCTTTGTCAGAAGGACTATTCTCTGCAACACTTGCAACTAAAGCTCCTCTAGGTTCATCTAGTTTTTCAACATCAGCAATTTCTTGTGTAACATCCTGAATTCTAACTCCTAACCAACCTCTTTTTGTTTCACCAAATTCTATTAACTGATCAATAACTACTTTTGCACTGTTTGCTGGAATTGAAAAACCAATTCCAATTGATCCGTTTCTTCCAAGAATAGCTGTATTAATTCCAATAACATCGCCGTTCATGTCAAATAGCGGGCCACCTGAGTTTCCAGAATTTATCGATGCATCAGTTTGTATGTAATCTTCATATCTAGATAATCCAATTGATCTATTTCTTGCTGAAATAATCCCTGATGTAACCGTTCCACCTAAGCCAAAAGGATTTCCAATAGCAATCACCCAGTCTCCAATTCGAGCTTTATCTGAGTCTCCAAATCCAACAGGAGTAAATTTGTCTTTTGTTTCTAATTGTAACACTGCAATATCTGATAAAGGATCAGCACCAATTACTTTTGCTTTATATTCTTCATCACCATTTACTCTTACAATAATATCTTCTGCATTTTGAATAACATGGTTATTAGTAACCACTATCCCTTTTTCATCAATTATAAATCCAGAACCTAAAGCTGACGATTTTCTCTCTTGAGGGGTTCCAAACTCTCTAAACATATCCTCAAAAGGTGATCCTGGTGGAAATGTAAATGGAAATGGGTTTGATGTGGTCGTTACCGTTTGTGTAGTTGAAATATTAACTACTGATGGCATTAATCTTTCTGCAAGATCAGCAAAAGATGCTGGAACAGTTTTTGAATTTGATTGAACTGAAAAGCTAAAAGCTAAAACAAATGTTAAAATTGCGAGCTTAATTTTTTTCATACTAATTTTTAATATAATAAATAATTATAAATCCTATAACTGCAAAAATTAGCCCGCCTGATCTTAATTGACTATCATTTACAAGTTCTAACTTCTTTAACATACTTTTCATTTTTGATGGAAATATGGCATACAAAATTCCCTCAATAAAAAGAAAAAGACCAAATGCAATGATCAATTCTTTCATATTTAACTATTATTGAGATTTAGGTTTTATATTTCCAAAAAATTTAAAAAATTCACTATCTGGAGATAAAATTAAAGATGTTTCTCCACCAATAAGAGCTGTTTCATATGCTTGCATAGCTCTATAGAATGCAAAAAACTCAGGATCTCTTCCAAAGGCTTCTGCAAATATTCTATTTCTTTCACCATCGCCCTCACCCTTCATGATCTCAGAGTTTTTGTTAGCATCTGCTAAAATTATTGAAACCTCTTTGTCTGCAGTTGATGTAATAGTGACCGCCATTTCAGCACCTCGTGCTCTAAATTCCTTAGCTTCTCTTTCTCTCTCAGTTTGCATTCTTCTATAAATTGCATCACTGTTTGCTTGAGGAAGGTCTGCTCTTTTAATTCTAACGTCTACAATTTTAATTCCAAATTTCTGAGCTTCTGCATTCACACCTTCTTGAATTAAAGCCATTTGCTTAGATCTGTCTTTTGATAATAAAGTTTGTAATTCTTGTTGACCTAAAACATTTCTAATTCTTGAGTTAATAATTGTTGCCAGTCTTGATCTTGCAACTCTTTCATTTCCAACTGAAATATAAAATTTTAAAGGATCGATAATTTTAAATCTTGCAAAAGCATCAACTATTAATCTTTTTTGGTCAGAGGCAATAACTTCAGCTGGTGGTGTATCAAGATTTAAAATTCTGCTATCTAAAAAAACAACGTTCTGAATAAAAGGTAGTTTAAAATTTAAACCTGGTTCAACTATAATCTTTTTGGGATCACCAAATTGAAGAACAATTGCTTGATTAACCTCTTTAACAATAAATACTGAAAAGAAAACTAAAGCACCTAATACAGCTATTATTGGTAATAATATTTTTTGTGCTTTCATCTAATTAGTTACCTTCTTTTTTCCAAGTTCAGGTAGTGGTAAATAAGGAACAACACCTGATCCTGCATTTTTTTCAATAATTACTTTATCAATATCAGCTAAAACTTTTTCCATAGTCTCTAAATACATTCTCTCTTGTGTTACTTCTTTTGCTTTATCGTATTCATTAAATATAGATACAAATCTACTTGCTTCACCTTCTGATGCTGCAACAACTTTTTGTTTATATGCTTCTGCTGCTTGCATGATTTTTGCTGCTTCCCCTCTTGCTCTTGGGATAACATCATTTGCATAAGCTTCAGCTTCATTTTTTGATCTTTCCATATCTGCTCTTGCGGCTTGTACATCTCTGAAAGCATCAATTACTTGGTCTGGTGGATCAGCTTTTTGAGTTTGAACTTGTGTAACTTGGATTCCACTATTGTACTCATCTAATATGGATTGAATAATTTCTTGAGTTTCAATTTCAATTTTAGCTCTTCCCTCAGTTAAAATTGGTTGAATATCACTTTTAGCAATTACCTCTCTCATTGCTGTTTCTGCTGCAGCTTTAACTGTTCCTTCTGGGTCTTGAATTTCAAATAAGAATTTGCCAGCATCTTTAATTACCCAAAATACTGAAAAGTCTATGTTCACAATATTTTCATCACCTGTTAACATTAAACTTTCTTGAGGTACATCTGCTACTCCACCGCCTTGAGAAAATCCACTATCTCTCTCAGATCTAAAACCAATATCCATTCTATTAACTTTAGTAACTTTAGGTGTTTCAACTGTCTCTACTGGGAAAGGAATATGATAGTTAAGACCTGGTTGAGTTGTTTTTATAAATTTACCAAATCTTAAAACAACACCCTGTTCATCTGGAAGCACTCTATATAGTCCGCTTGCTAACCATACAAAAACTAAAATAATTAAAATTAAGCCAATTGGTTTTCCACCTGATTTACTTCCACCAGGTAAAAATTTATTAATTTTGTTTTGAATATCTTTAATAATTGCATCTATGTCTGGTGGTGTTGGGCCTCTACCTGAACCATTTCCACTTCCTCCAGGAGGTGTTCCCCATGGACTTCCGCCTCTACCTTTAAAATCATCTGACATATGACAAAGTATATAGTGTCTTTATTATAAAAAACAAGTAATGATAAAAAAATGACTAATAAAAAGCCAGAACTTAGTGACGCAATGAAAAAAAAATTGGAGCCCAGAAAATTCATTAAAAATCCAATTTTAGGAACAAAGTTTACCATTGCAATCTCAAGTGCAAAGGGAGGAGTTGGAAAATCGACATTTGCAACGAATCTTGCATTAGCTTTAAAACAAATAGGATGCAAAGTTGGTCTGCTCGATGCTGATATTTATGGTCCATCCATTCCAAAGATGTTTGATATTAATGAAAAACCTAAAAGTGATGGTCAAAAACTAGAACCAATAATTAAATATGACATTCAATGTATGTCGATTGGTTTTTTAGCTGACCAACAAACTCCGATGATTTGGCGTGGGCCTATGGTTACAAGCGCTATTAAAACTTTTACTCAAAAAGTAAATTGGAAAGATTTAGATTTTATTATTGTTGATATGCCTCCAGGAACTGGGGACACTCAATTAACTTTTTCTCAAGAAATTAAAATGGACGGAGCAATCATAGTCTCTACTCCTCAAGAAGTAGCTTTATTAGATGTAAAAAGAGGGATTAAAATGTTTGATAAACTAGGAGTTAAAATTTTAGGGTTAGTGGACAATATGAGCTATTTCACAGGTGATGATGGAAAGAAATATAAAATTTTTGGCGAGGGTGGTGTTAGAAAAACTGCAGAGGAGTTTGAGAAAGAATTTTTAGGAGAAATACCTATAAATCCTGAAGTTGGAAAGAATGGAGATGAAGGTAAGCCTATCGTTGAAGCAAATCCTGAACATGAAATTTCTAAAATTTATTTAAATTTTGCGAATAAAATTAAATCAACTTATCTTTAAGATCAAAAGCAATCATTAACTCATTCCACTCTCTCTTTGAAAGTCCTGAGCTCTCTACATCAACGTTTTCACCTTTAATAAGTTTTTGTATAATTGCCATTCCTTTAGCTGAAACTTCTGTGCCACCAACCCTATAATCCATAAATGCATCATAAGTTATAGGAACCCATTTTTTAACAGTATCCAACATAATATCTGCGTAAACTCTAATTTCATATTGAGCATGACTGTCTGCTCTTAATCTTAAAAAATTCATCAAATTTAATAAATCAGTCTTCCAATACCACTGGGTGTAAGTATTTAAAGTTAAATTCATTCTTGCAAGCTCTCTTGCTAATCCTTTTTTATTCTCATCAATAGTTGAACCATCAAATCTTTCATTCAACATCGTCTCGTAATTATCATATGTTCTTTCTGAGTCATCTTTTAGAAGTTCTAAAACTTCTTTAGCTTGTTCACCTTCCAATACGTCTCCTCTACCTTGCCTATTACTTGAAGATTGGGCTGCTAAATTTTCTGCACTTGGTAAATAAAACTCTTTATCTAAAATTGAGTATCTTGCTGAGTATTCATTTACATTGGCAGTTCTATGTCTAATCCATTGTCGTGCGATAAAAATTGGAAGTTTCACATGGTATTTGATTTCACACATTTCAAATGGAGTGCTATGCCAATGTCTCATTAAATATTTAATTAGGCCTGCATCTGTTGAAACTTTTTTAGTTCCTTTGCCATAAGAAACTCTAGCTGATTGAACTATCGATGTGTCATCACCCATATAATCAACAACTCTTACAAAACCATGATCTAATGCGGGCATTGCTTCGTATAGAATATCTTCAAGTGCAGGAGCGGTAACTCTTTTTGTTTTATTCTGCTGAGATTGTTGTTCTTTAATCTCTTGTGTTTGTTCGTTAGTTAATTTCATGATTTTTATTGAATCTCTTTTAAATGCTTTTATATTAATAATGTTGGTTTTCCAACTATGACGATAAACGAATTTCGTAATAACCATTGCGGACGTGGGGGCAGTACCCACCACCTCCACCATTACAACTTATGGGGGTGAACTAGATTCGACGGGTGACTAAAGGCTATTCTTTTGTTCGGAATTGTTCCACCGTAACGGGCTAATTTATAATTGCTAACGAAAGTTACGCACTTGCTGCCTAATTAACTTTGTTAATTAAGTAGACGGGGTCCGGGGCACCTGGCAACAGAACGCCCCTAAAAAAAATAATTTATTTTTTTAGTTCTGCTTGAGCAGCAGCTAATCTTGCAATTGGAACTCTGTAGGGTGAACAGGATACATAGTTTAAACCCACTTTAGAACAAAACTCAATACTTTTGGGATCTCCACCATGTTCACCACAAATTCCAAGTTTTAAATTTTTATTTTGACTTTTTCCCTTTTCAACAGCAATTTCAACTAAGTCTGCAACTCCATCATCTATAGATACAAATGGATCTATTGAAAATATTTTGTTATCTAAATAATCGTTTAAAAATTTTCCACTATCATCTCTACTAATTCCAAATGTTGTTTGTGTTAAGTCATTAGTCCCAAAGCTAAAAAATTCTGCATGTTTGGCTATTTCTTTTGCTTTTATTGCCGCTCTTGGTAATTCAATCATTGTTCCAACCATAAACTCTATTTTAACTTTATTCTGTTTTTGAACTTCACGTGCAATATTAATTACTAAATCTTTCATTATCTTTATTTCAGCTTCGGTAGATACTAAAGGAATCATAATCTCTGGAAAAGCTGATTTAATTTTTTTGTTTTTTAATTCAGCTAATGCTTCAAAAATAGCTCTGCATTGCATTTCATAAATTTCTGGAAAAGAAATACCAAGTCTGCATCCTCTATGACCTAACATTGGATTTTGTTCATGAAGTTCTTCTATTCTGGACTGCACCTCTTTAATTGGAAGATCAACCACGTTTGCGACCTCATTTATTTCTTTTTCTGTTCGGGGCAAAAACTCATGAAGAGGAGGATCTAATAATCTTACAGTAACTGGTAGACCACTCATAATTTTAAAGATTTCTACAAAATCTTTTTTTTGATGTGGTAAAAGTTTTTCAAGAGCTTTAGCTCTATCTTCTGTAGTTTTAGATAAAATCATTTCACGGACAGATAAAATTCTTTCTTCATCAAAAAACATATGCTCTGTTCTACAAAGTCCAATACCCTCTGCTCCAAAATCTTTAGCTGTCTTTGTATCTTTAGGTGTTTCTGAGTTTGTTCTAATATTTAATTTTCTAAAACTATCTGCCCATGACATTAATTTAGAAAAATCACCTGAAATTTCTGGTTTAACTGTTGCAACACTCCCTGAAATAATTCTACCTGTGGATCCATCAATAGTTATAATGTCACCTTCCTTGATTTCTATAGACGAAGTTTTAAATAATTTGTTTTCATAACTAATATCAATTTCACTTGAACCAGAAACACAAGGTCTGCCCATTCCTCTTGCAACTACAGCTGCATGGCTTGTCATTCCTCCTCTTGCAGTCAAAATTCCTTTAGCGGCGTGCATTCCCTGAATGTCTTCTGGTGATGTCTCTATTCTTACTAAAATTGTATCTTGCATCATTCCAGTTAATCTTTCAGCTTCCTCAGAGGTAAAAACAACTTTTCCACTAGCTGCACCTGGGGAGGCTGGCAAACCATTAGCTATAACATTTATTGAGCTTTTTTCATCTAAAGTGGGATGAAGTAATGTGTCTAAAGAATTAGGGTCAATCCTTAGAACGGCTTCTTTTTTTGAAATTAATTTTTCTTTGACCATATCAACTGCGATCTTTACTGCTGATTTAGCCGTTCTTTTGCCAGATCTAGTTTGAAGCATCCACAGTTTTTTGTTTTCAACTGTGAATTCCACATCTTGCATATCCTTATAATGTTTTTCTAATTTTTTTAAAATTTTATGAAGTTGCTTATAAACATTTGGCATAACTTCTTCCATTGAAGGAGCTTTTACTTTCGCTTGTTGTCTTGCTTTTTTAGTTATGTACTGTGGTGTTCTAGTACCAGCAACAACATCTTCACCTTGTGCATTAATTAAATATTCACCATAGATTTCATTTAATCCATCTGAAGGATTTCTTGTAAACACTACTCCTGTAGCACAATCATCACCCATGTTACCAAAAACCATTGACTGAACATTTACTGCTGTTCCCCATTCAGCAGGGATTTGATTTAATTTTCTATAAACTTTTGCCCTATTACTTTCCCAAGATAAAAATACTGCGCTAATTGCCCCTAGTAATTGCTGATAAACATCCTGAGGAAAATCTTTTTTAGCTTTTTCTTTAACAGTTCTTTTAAAATCAACTATCAAACCATCCCAATCATTTTCATCAAGATCGGTGTCTAAAAGAACTCCTTTTGTAAGCTTATAATTTTCAATTAATTCCTCAAAATGATAACCCTCAACTCCCATTACTACATTGCCGTACATTTGAATAAATCTTCTATAACTATCTTTGGCAAATCTTCCATTTGAAGTTTTTAAAGCTAGGGCATTAACAGTCTTATCATTTAAACCTAAGTTTAAAATTGTATCCATCATTCCTGGCATAGACACTCTTGCTCCAGATCTCACAGAGAGTAATAAAGGATTCTTCAAATCACCAAATTTTTTACCTACATCTTTTTCAATAATCTTTAATTCTTTTTTTATTTGAGCTACCAACCCCTTATTCAATTTTTTTTTATCCTTATAAAAAAGTTCACATACTTTTGTTGAAATCGTAAATCCTGGTGGAACTGGAAGACCCATTCTTCCCATTTCAGATAAATTGGCACCCTTACCACCTAAAAAATTTTTAGGGTTTTTAATTTTTTTACTATCTTTAGATTTAAAATTTAAAATTAGTTTTTTCATTGATGGGAATCGATTAAAGAAAAATTAACATAATAATCGAACGTTTTACATAACATTTGAATTAGTTCTAGTCTGTTTTTTTTTATTGTGATGTCCTCATCATTAACAATTACATTGTCAAAAAACTCAAAAATAACTTTTTTAGACTCGGCCAGATTGTTGATGGATTGCTCAAAATCCTCGTCTTTATTAATATTTTGAAAATATTTTTTTAATTCATTAATCCTTTTATATAAGTTTTTTTCGAAATCAGTTTTAAAAATACCAGGGTCAGTTGAATTTGATAATTCAAGGTTTTCATCTTTTAATTCACTTTCCAATATACTTGAAGCTCTTTTGTAACTTGAAACTACATCTGCTCCGTTAGTTTGATTAATCAACTTATTTAAACTTTTGGCCTTACCAAAAATAATTACAGATTGATCTAAATTAAGAAAGCTTGAAGAAGCTAAAATAATATCACCACGAATTTTCTCTTCTTTCATATAAAATTTTAATCTATCCATTAAAAAATTTGATAATTCACTTTGTAAGGATTTATTTTCAAATTCAAAACCTTGATCCAGATACAGGCCAGCTGAAAAACTAATTAAATCTCTTATTTTAAAATCTTTTTTATTTTCAACTATCGTTTTAATTATCCCAAAAGCTAACCTTCTTAAAGCAAATGGATCTTTTGAACTTGTAGGCTTTTGATTTATTCCAAAAAAACCGACTAGTGTGTCTATTTTATCAGCTAGCGATAGTGCTATACTATATGGTTTTTTAGGCACCCGTGAATTTGGTCCAGCTGGTAAATATTGCTCACTAATAGCTTTGCAAATATCTTTCTCAAAGCCCTGGGCTTCTGCAAAATAACCACCCATAATACCCTGAAGTTCTGGAAATTCTCCAACAAGCTCTGAAACTAGATCAACTTTACAAATGGATGCAGATAATTCAACTTTATCTTTGCTGATTAACAATTCATCAGAAAGCATACCTCCAAGCTTTCTCATTCTTTGAACTTTATCAAAATAAGTTCCAAGTCCTTTAAAGTAATTCATGGATTTTAAACTTGAAACTCTTTTCACTAAATTTTGTGATTTATCTTTTTGCCAAAAAAACTCAGCATCACTTAATCTAGCCTCCACAACTCTTTCGTTTCCAAGTTTTATTAAACCATTTTTGTCATGCTTGTTGGTTACTACTAAAAATTCGTTATTAATAATTCCTTTTTTATCAAATGTTGGAAAATATTTTTGATGATGTTGCATAGTGATTATCAAAATTTCTTTAGGAATATTTAGAAATTTTCTATCAAATTCACATAATATAACATTGGGTTGATCTGTTAAATCAACAACCTCATCAAGCAACTTAGAATTATCTTCGATTATTATATTTTTTTTATTTGAAATTTCATTTAATTTTTTTTCTATTAATTTTTTTCTTTGATTATGATCAATGGTAATATTTAATTTTTTAAAAAAATTATTATAATCTTTAAAATCAATAAATATTTTTTTCTTTTCCTCAAATTCTTTATCTATAAATGTTGAATTTGAAGAGTTTAGATGATGAAAATTAAAAGTTAATTTTTTTTTATCAAATATTGCAAGTATTGATTTTAGTGGTCTGCCCCAATTTAAACTAAAATCACTCCATCTCATTGATTTTTTCCATTGAATTTTTTGTAATATTAAAGGCACCAATTCCTCTAATAATTCTTGAGTATTAAGCTTTTTGGATTTTGTTTTAAAAAAATAAAACTCTCCTTTATCTGTTGCTTTTTTAAAAAGATCCTTTTTAGAAATATTGTTTGATCTAATAAAACCTTCTAATGCTAGTTCTGGGGCTTTTACACTTGGGCCCTTGATTTCTTCAGATTTTAAAATTATTTGTTTTTGTAAGCCTTCAAATAAGATGATTAGTCTATTAGGTGTTGAAAATGACGAACTTTTTTTAAATAAAATAAACTTTTCATTAAATGATTTGATAAAAATATTTAATAAATCTTCTCTTAAATTCTTTTGAAGACTTGAAGGTATTTCTTCACTAAATAACTCTAAAAAAAATTCTGACATCTAGCTTTGACTATTTAACCAAATACTTGCAGCAGCTTTAGTAATATCTCTGATTCTGCTTATATATCCAGCTCTTTGAGCAACACTTATCGCTCCTCTAGCATCTAAAATATTAAATATGTGACTTGCCTTCAGACATTGGTCATACGCTGGTAAAGATAATTTTTTTTCTACAAGAGATTTAGCTTCAAGTTCAATCATATCAAACATTTTAAATAAACTATCAATATTTGCATGTTCAAAATTATATGCAGAAAATTCTTTTTCTGCTTGATGAAAAATATCATGATATTTTACCCCTTCATTATTCCATATAAGATCATAAACATTCTTTTGTTGTTGGGTAAACATGCATATTCTTTCTAATCCGTATGTAATTTCAACAGATACAGGCTTACATTCAAATCCTGCCATTTGTTGAAAGTATGTAAATTGTGTAATCTCCATACCATCACACCAAACTTCCCAGCCTAAACCCGCAGCACCAAGTGTTGGGCTTTCCCAATCATCTTCTACAAATCGAATATCATGTTCATTGTGATCAATACCAATTACTGACAAACTATTTAGATACAATTTTTTAATATTATCTGGTGAAGGTTTAATCAAAACTTGAAATTGATAATAGTGCTGCAGCCTATTTGGATTATCTCCATACCTTCCGTCCGTAGGTCTTCTTGATGGCTGAACATAAGCTGCTTTCCAATGCTTTGGACCTAGCGATCTAAGCGTAGTTGCTGGATGAAAAGTGCCCGCCCCAACTTCTATATCGTAAGGCTGTAGAATAATACAACCATGTTTACTCCAGAATTTTTGAAGATTAAGAATTGTATCTTGAAATGATTGAAATTTTTGTTTTGGTTTTTTTATTTTAGAAACCATATCTTTGCCAGATTGACCTTTCGTCTAAAATGTTGGCTAATTGATCAACTTGATTATTAGAAGAAGAAAGTTTTTGACTTAACCACCCTTTAGTTTTTTCAAATTTTTTAATAACAACATCATTTCCAAATTTTTCTTTTAAAATTTCATGAGCATCACCTATCCCATCTATTAATCCTAGTTCTTTAGCTTTACTACCTGACCAAAATTCTCCAGAAAAAAGTTCTACTTCGGATTTATTTAATTTAGTTCCTCTGCTTTTTTCTACCACATCTATAAAATCTTTATGTAAATCTAGCTGAATCTTTTTTAATCTTTCTATATCTTCATTTTTTTCTTCTAAAAATGGATCTAAAGTGCTTTTATTTTTACCGGCTGTGTGAACTCTTCTTTCAACACCAATTTTTTTAATTAATTCTGTAAACCCAAATGAAGAATAAATAACCCCTATAGAACCAATGATTGAGCTTGAATTTGCATAAATTTCATCTCCAGCACATGAGATTAGGTATCCACCTGATGCAGCAACATCTTCAGCAAACACAATTACTTTTTTTTTACTGTTTTTTGCTTCCTGTCTTATAAAGCTATAAATTAAATGTGATTGAACTGGTGATCCTCCGGGTGAATTAATTGTTATTGCAACACAAGATGCTTTTTTAAGAGAAAACGCCTTTTTTATAATTTCTTCTTGGCCAGCAAAGTCTATACCTTGTTTAAATTTTCCAGCATTTCCTATAACACCACTCAGTTTTATATGGGCTACAGTCTTTTTCTTTTTAAAAAAAGAGAACATTTTTTATCCTTATAGAATTATTTATTGAATATTCTAATTACTTATAAATGAAGAAATAGGTGCGTCAATTGATAAGTAATATATAAAACCCAAATATATTAATTTAATTTAATTATGGGAACTGTAGTTCAGCTTAAAAATCAGATAAACGACTCATACTTTCAACTCAAGGATTCTGTTGAAGATAAGTTAGTTCTTACTGAAGAAAAGATAAAATCAAAGCTAGCCAGTGAAGTTGAATTAGTTCAAAAAATGACTGAGTATCATATTCAAACTGGCGGAAAAAGATTACGTGCCCTTTTAACACTAGGATCGGCAAAATTATGTGGCTACTCTAAAGGTTCGAGAGATATCAATCTAGCAGCTTGTGTTGAATTAATTCATAGCGCAACACTAATGCATGATGATGTTATTGATGAGGGTGTTGTAAGAAGAGGCAAAGAAACTTTGAATAAAGTTTGGGATAATCATTCATCAGTTCTAATCGGAGACTATTTATTAAGTAGATGTTTTGAAATGATGGTAGAAGATGGTAACTTAGAGATTTTAAAATTATTATCATCAACCTCATCAAAAATTGCTCAAGGAGAAGTTTTACAACTTCAACATAAAGGAGAAGTTGATATGCTTGAGGAAACTTATCTAAAGATTATTTCAGCAAAAACAGCTGAGCTTTTTGCGGCTGCAACAAAAGTTGGAGCAATTTTATCAGATGTGGGTAATAAAGAAAAAGATGCCCTTGAATTCTATGGAAGAAATCTTGGGTTAACCTTTCAAATTGCCGACGATACACTTGATTATAATTCTGATTTAAAATTATTTGGAAAAAAAATAGGTCAAGATTTTTATGAAGGCAAGATTACTTTGCCTATTATTTTACTATTTCAAAATATCGACATTAATGAAAAAAAATTATTAATCGAACTTTTTAAAAAAGATTTAAGAGATAAAAATGATTTTAATCAAATTATTGCTTTGATAAAAAAATATGAGATTGTAAATAAGTGTTACCAAAAAGCTCAACATTATATTAATCTTGCTTCAAATTCTCTTACAGTATTTGATGATTCAAAAGAAAAAACTATTTTAAAAAGCCTTACTTCATTTAGTTTAGCTAGAAATTTTTAAGGACTTAATAAAGACTTAATCCAATTTCCATTATCATCAATTGTATATTTCAATCTTTCGTGAATTCTATTATCTCCATCTAACCAAAATTCAATACTTGCGGGAGTTAAATTCCACCCTGACCAATGACTAGGCCTTGGAACATTTTTTTCATCGTTATATTTCTGTTTAAATTCTTTAATTGATTTTATAAGTACTTCTCTATTTTCTATCTCTTTACTTTGTTTTGATGCCCAAGCTCCAATTCTACTTTCATAGCCTCTTGAATTATAATATTGATCAGCCACTTTATCTTCTACCTGAGTTACTGAGCCATTAATTCTTATTTGTCTTAAGAGGCTTTTCCAATGAAAACACATTGCAGCATTGGGATTTTCTTTAAGTTCATTTCCCTTTTGACTATTTAAATTAGTATAAAAAACAAATCCATTTTGATTAAATTCCTTTAATAAAACCATTCTCACTGATGGAAAATTATTTTTACCTGAAGTTGCTAAAGAAAGAGCATTAGGGTCATTAGGTTCTGATTTATTTGCCTCATCCATCCATGCTTTAAACAATTGAATTGGATCATCTAAATCTAAAAAACAGTTATTTAGGCCAAGTGAATTTTTTTGATTCATAATTTAAACAAAATAATCTATACAATATAAATAATGTCATTTAATACTTTTGGAAAGCTATTTCGTTTCTCAACATGGGGTGAATCTCATGGTCCTGCTATAGGCTGTGTGGTAGATGGTTGCCCGCCAAACATAAGCCTTAAAGAACAAGATATACAAATTGAACTTGATAAAAGAAAACCTGGACAATCAAAATTTACAACTCAGCGTAAAGAAGACGATAAAGTTCAAATTTTATCTGGTGTGTTTGAGGGAAAGACAACTGGAACTCCAATATCACTAATAATTTACAACAAAGATATGAGGTCAAAAGATTATGGAAACATTAAAGATAAATTTAGACCAGGTCATGCTGATTTAACTTATTTTAAAAAATATGGAATTAGGGATTATAGGGGTGGAGGAAGATCTTCAGCAAGAGAAACAGCTGCTAGAGTTACTGCTGGAGCTATAGCTAAAATAGTTTTACAAAATAAGCTGGGAAAAAAGTTCAAAGTTATAGGTGCTGTAACCCAACTAGGAATATTAGGATGTGATGTAAATCAATGGAACGATAAAGTAATAACTAAAAATCCATTTTTTTGTCCAGATAAATCAATGATTAAACTTTGGGAAAAATATTTACTGAATGTTAGAAAATCAGGGTCTTCCTGTGGAGCTGTAATTGAAATAAGAGCAAGAGGTATACCTCCAGGATTAGGTGCTCCAATATATTCAAAGTTAGACTCTGATATTGCTTCTGGTTTAATGAGTATCAATGCTGTTAAAGGAGTTAATATTGGGTCTGGCATGAACTCAGCACAATTAAGTGGAGAACAAAACTCTGATGAAATTTCTCAAAAAGGTAAAAAATTAAAATTTAACTCCAATAATGCTGGAGGAATCTTGGGTGGCATATCAAGTGGTCAGGAAATTATTGCTTCCTTTGCTGTAAAACCTACATCATCAATTTTAACAACAAGAAAAACAATTAATAAATTTGGAAAAAATACCACTATATCAGTTAAAGGAAGACACGATCCATGTGTAGGTATAAGAGCAGTCCCTGTCGGTGAAGCTATGATGAACTGTGTTTTATTAGATCATTATTTAATGAACAAAGCTCAGTGTAGTTAGATCTATTTTTATTTTTTTACTACTTTAATAGAGTCCCTTGTGAATAAAACATCTAAGATTTTTTTTGAAATTTGAGATGCGTTCAGTCCAGCTACATCATACATTTTTTTTGGATTATCTTGTTCAATAAATGTATCGGGCAATGTCATTGCTCTAAACTTTAATCCTTTATCAAATATACCTTTCTCAGCTAGCAAGTTTTTGACATGTGAGCCAAAACCACCAATCGACCCCTCTTCTATAGTAATCACTACCTCATGTTCTCTAGCACATTTTAAAATAAGTTCTTGATCTAAGGGTTTTGCAAATCTTGCATCAACAATTGTTACTGACACACCTTTATTTTTTAATTCTTCTGCAGCTAATTTACATTCTTCAAGTCTTGTTCCCAAACTTAAAATACAAACTTGGTTTCCTTCTTGAACGATTCTTCCTTTTCCAATTTCAATTTTTTCATCGATTGAAGGCAAATCAAGACCCACACCTGTTCCACGTGGGTATCTAATTGCACTTGGTTTGTCGTTAATATCAACTGAAGTGTTTATCATTTTTACTAACTCAACTTCATCACTTGCAGCCATAACAATAAAATTAGGTAGTGTTGATAAATAAGTAATGTCAAATGAACCAGCATGTGTAGATCCATCTGCACCAACTAAGCCAGCTCTATCTATTGCAAATCTTACAGGTAAACTTTGAATAGCTACATCATGAACAACCTGGTCATAAGCTCTTTGTAAAAAAGTAGAATAAATTGCAGCATAAGGTTTATAGCCCTCTGTTGCTAGACCAGCTGCAAAAGTTACGGCGTGTTGTTCAGCTATACCTACATCAAACATTCTTTTTGGAAATTCTTTACCAAAAATATCCATACCCGTTCCACCAGGCATCGCAGCTGTTATTCCTACAATTTTGCTATCTTTTTGAGCATGCTTAACCAAGGTATTAGCAAATACTTTTGTATAAGCTGGAAGATTACTTCCACTTTTGGCTTGTTCACCTGTCTTTACATTAAATTTTGATACACCATGATAATGATCAGATGCTTTTTCAGCATAAGAATAGCCTTTTCCTTTTTGTGTTTTAATATGGATCATAATTGGACCTTCATGTTTCAGGTCTCTTGCATTCTTAAGAATCGGAATAAGACTTGTTAGATCATGACCATCTATTGGGCCCGCATAATAAAAACCTAATGAGTTAAATAATGTGCCCCCTGTAACTGCAGACCTTAGAAAATCTTCAGCCTTACCCGCTTTGTCACTAAACCGCTTTGAGAATGAAGACATTATCAATTTAATTGTTTCTCTTAGACTAAAATAAATTTTCCCAGTAAATAACTTTGCTAGATAAGTTCTCATAGCACCTACTGGTTTTGCAATTGACATATCGTTATCGTTCAAAATAACAATCATTTTAGTTTTTGATGCTCCTGCATTATTCATAGCCTCATAAGCCATGCCCGCACTTATTGCACCATCACCAATTACAGCAATTACATTGGAGGATTTATTTGCTAATTTGTTTGCTTCAGCAATTCCTAGTGCTGAGGATATAGATGTTGAGCTGTGAGCGGCTCCAAAAGGATCATACTCACTTTCTGATCTTTTTGTAAATCCCGATAAGCCATTTCCTTGTCTTAAAGATCTAATCTTGTTTTTTCTTCCAGTTAAAATTTTATGTGGATAAGATTGATGTCCTACATCCCAAATTAATTTATCATTAGGAGTGTCAAATACATAATGTAGAGCAACTGTTAGCTCAACCACTCCTAAACCTGCACCTAAGATGTCCTCCAGTTTCAGAAACTGCACTAATCATCTCTTCTCTAACTTCATCAGAAACTTTTTGCAAATCATGTTCTGATAGTTTTCTTAAATCAGATGGAAAATTGATATTGTCTAAAAATTTATAATTTTGCATTACTTTTGTCTATGTAAAATATAATTCAATGTCTCTTTCTATATTTTTAGAATTCGAACCATATTTTTTTAAATTCTTATTTATTTTTAAAATAATCATATCACAATATTTTATTGCATTCATATATCCTAGTAAGCTTATTAGTGTAGCTTTGCCTTTTTTTTGATCTTTTCCTGTTTTTTTTCCAGCTATTTTGGAGCTACCTTTAAAATCAATTAAATCATCAGCTATTTGAAATAATAAACCAATATCAGATCCCATATTTTCAAAAAATTTAATTTCTCTAATATTTTTTTTCTTAATAATTGCTGGTACAGCACAGCAAAAACTAAATAATTTTCCTGTTTTTTTAATTTCCATTTCTATGATCTTGTTTTTGGATATCTTTTTTTTTTCATAACTTAGATCTAGATATTGACCACCCGCTATACCTAAGTGACCTGAACATTCAGATAATTTCTTAATCAGATTAATTTTAATTTTTTCACTTATTTTTAAAGTAGGACTTGCTAAAATTTCAAATGCCATTGTAAGTAATGAATTTCCAGCAAGTACTGCTGTGGACTCTCCAAACTTAATATGTGTAGATGGTTTTCCTCTTCTGATTTTATCATTATCCATGCATGGTAAATCATCATGAATAAGAGAATAAGCATGAATACATTCTACCGCAGCACCGATAGCAATTAATGTTTTGTAATCTATTGATAGTAATGAGCCAATATCAATTAAAACTTTAGATCTAATTTTTTTTCCACCAGGAAATAAGCCGTAATTCATGGCTGGAATTAATTTAGAATTATTCTGTTGATTAAGAAATTTCTTCAGAAAAAGGTTTGTATCTTTTGCAATCTTATCAAGTTCAGTTTTCATTTTTTTTTAATGATTTCTTTAACTTTTTTATTTGTTTCTTCACCAATAGATCTAAAATTTTTATGAAATTTTTTTTCAATAATATTGTTTAGCTTTAATAATTGTTGATAGCTTTCTACTGAATTATTTAGATCTTTTTCATTTTCTAAAGATTCTATTATTTGATTTGCCTGGTCTGTTAGCTCCTCAAGTGTACTTGTATTATTATCAGGTAGTAAATTTTTATCTTTCATATAATAATAATTATTAATACATGAAATCTATTCAATCAAATATCAAAAAAGCTAAAGATTATTTAGATAAAAATCATTGTGTAGCTGTGCCAACTGAAACTGTCTATGGATTAGCTGGAAACGCTTATTCAAACATGTCTGTAAAAAAGATATTTAATTTAAAAAAAAGACCTAAGAACAACCCTTTAATTGTTCATTATTTGGATGTTAATAAGCTTAAGGATGATTGTCATATTGATGATAATTTTATTAAGCTCTATAATCACTTCTCTCCTGGGCCAATTACATTTATTCTGAAGTTAAAAAAAGATAGTAAAATTTCTAAATTTGTAACTAATAAACAAACAAGCCTTGCTGTTCGTTTTCCTAAACATCCTTTATTTAGAAAACTACTTAAAGTTTTGGATTATCCATTAGCTGCACCAAGTGCAAATATATCAACCAGATTAAGCTCTGTTAAAGCATCTGACGTTATTGAAGAGTTTGGATCAAAAATTAAGTATGTGTTAGATGGAGGCAGATGCCAAATTGGTGTGGAGTCTACAATTATTAATCTTTTAAGTAAACCAACAATACTTAGATTTGGAGGATTGGGTATTTCAAAAATAGAAAATATATTAAAAAAAAAAGTTTTAATTAAAACTAATTCAAAAAAGAAAATTGCACCTGGACAATTTCCTTTACATTACTCTCCGGGTATTCCACTAAGAATAAATGCTAAAAAACCAAAAAAAAATGAAGCTTTAGTATTAATAAAAAAAAGAAAAACTACATTTAAAAACTACTACTATTTAAGTAAAAATAATAATCTTCAGCAATCTGCTAAAAATCTATACACAATATTAAGAAAAATTAAAAAGGATGGCTATAAAAAAATCGCAGTGGAAAAAATTCAAAATAAAGGTATTGGTAAAACAATAAATGATAGATTAAGCAGAGCCTCAAAATATTAAATGACAAATTCAATTGAAGTTATTAATTTATCAAAAAGTTATAAGTCAAAACAGGCTGTAAATAATATTAACTTTAAAATTAATGAAAATGAAATAGTTGGCTTACTAGGGCCTAATGGCTGTGGAAAAACAACTACAATTGGTATGATGCTAGGCTTATTAAAGCCTACCAGTGGCAAGGTCTTAATTAATGGAATGGACATTGAGAAAAATAAAATTTCTCTTCTTCATAAAATGAATTTTATTTCTCCATATATAGAGTTACCAAAAAAACTTACAGTTAGACAAAATTTGGTAGTCTATGGAAAATTATATAATGTAAATAACCTTAATGAACAAATTGACTATTTGTCAAATAAATTAAGATTAAATAAACTATTAGACAATATTACAGGAGAGCTTTCTTCAGGTCAAAAAAATAGAGTAAGTTTAGCAAAAGCATTGATTAATAATCCTTCTGTACTTTTACTTGATGAACCTACTGCATCTTTGGATCCTGAAACAGGCGATTTTGTTAGAACCTTTTTAGAAAATTATAAAAAAGAAAAAAAAATATCAGTATTACTTGCTTCACATAATATGGACGAAGTTAAGAGACTATGTAACTCTATTTTAATGATGAAAGGTGGGACAATAGTAGATAGTGGTACCCCAGACAATTTAATTGCAAAACATGGAAGAAAAAATTTAGAAGAAGTTTTTTTAGAACTAGCAAGAAATAAAAATGAATTTAACTAGAATTTATGGTCTTTTTTTAAGACACTTTTATTTAATAACAAGATCATTTCCAAGAATTTTAGACTTAATTTATTGGCCATCTATTCAAATCACACTATGGGGTTTTATTTCAAACTTTTTTGCAGATCATAGCACCTACTATAATGGTGCTGTTGGAGTAATTCTCTCTTGTGCAATTTTATATGATTTTTTGTTTAGAACTAGCATTGGTTTCAATATGCTATTTTTAGAGGAAATATGGAGTAGAAATTTTACCAACTTATTTATTGCTCCAATGAAAATTAGTGAAATTATTGTATCACTAGTTTTTACTGCTTTAATTAGAGCTTTGATCGGTTTGGTTCCAGCAATACTATTGACCTCCCCTTTGTTTGGAATTTCTTTATTAGATTTAGGCTTACCTCTAGCGTTTCTTTTTTTAAGTTTATATATTTTTGGAATTACCCTAGGTTTATTTGTTTCTGCAGGATTGTTGAGATTTGGTCCATCTTTTGAAAATATTGCATGGTCTACTATGTTCTTACTAGCACCATTTGGGTGTATATATTACCCGTTGAAACTTTACCAGAAATTTTTCAATCGATAGCTTATGCTCTTCCATTAGTTTATATTTTTGAAGAAACACGAAATATTTTAGTTAATCAATCTGTAGATTATGAAAATATTATACAAGCTCTTTATTTGAACGCTGCATATCTAATTGCGGCAGTATCAGTATTTTATTATTCTTTTGATAAAGCTAGAGAGAAAGGAACTTTAATAAATATTGGCGAATAAGTTGGCGCGCCTGCTAGGAGTCGAACCCAGAACCTCCTGATCCGAAGTCAGGCGCTCTATCCAGTTGAGCTACAAGCGCATATAGTATTAATATTACATTTTATGGAAAAAAACATTAATTTTATAGTTAAAGAAAATGAAAATAATCTAAGAGTTGATGTTTTAGTCAATAAAAGAGAAGAATTGATTAGCAGAACTAGAATCAAAAATTTAATCCTTAAAGAAAAACTAAAACTAAACGATCAAATTATTAAAAGTCCCTCAAAAAAAGTTTTAACTGGTGACAAATTAAGCCTCAATATCCCAGAACCTGCAGAAGCTTCTTTGAAACCTTATAAATTTAAACTAGAAATAATTCACGAAGATGAGGATTTATTAGTAATCAATAAACCAGCTGGAATAATTATGCATCCAGGTGCGGGAAATTATGACAAAACAATTGTCAATGCATTAATGTATTATGATAAAAACTCACTATCAACTATTGGGGATGAACTTAGACCAGGAATTGTACATAGAATTGATAAAAATACCTCTGGCTTAGTTGTAATTGCAAAAAATAATGAAACACATGAAAACTTATCAAAACAATTTAGTGATCATACTATTACAAGAGTTTATCAACTTTTGATTTGGGGCAAGCTAAGACCTTCGTCAGGTAGAATTGATACTTTTATAACTCGAAGTTCAAAGAATAGACAGTTAATGGAAGTTAGTCGATCTAAAGGAAAGCATGCGGTTACAAATTATAAGACTATTGAAATTTTTGAAAATGATAAAACCCCTACATTAAGTTTGGTTGAGTGCAAACTAGAAACTGGAAGAACTCACCAAATTCGTGTTCATATGACTCATATGGGAAATAGTATTGTTGGGGATGATAAATATAAAAAAAAATATAAGAAATTAAAGAATATTGATATGGGGTTAGAAAGTTTAATCTCTAAATTAGATAGACAATTTTTACATGCAAAAACTCTAGGATTTATGCATCCAAGAACTAGTGAAGAAATGATTTTTTCCTCAATTTTGCCACAAGAACTAAATAATTTATTAAAAATGCTTAGAAATACTAGCGAATAAATCATTGAAAATTTAATATACTTAATTAAATAAATACTGCCATGAACACAACATTTAACAGCAATGTACCAGCTCTTTCAAATGAAGGTGGTCTATCTGCATATTTAGATCAAATAAAGAAATTTCCAATGCTAGCTGCAGAAGAAGAATATATGTTAGCAAAAAATTGGAAAACTACAGGTAATATCAAAGCAGCTGAAAAATTAGTAACAAGCCATTTAAGGTTAGTAGCTAAAATTGCAATGGGCTACAAAGGATATGGTCTTCCTGTTAATGAAATGATTTCTGAGGGTAATGTTGGTCTCATGCAAGCAGTTAAAAAATTTGAACCTGAAAAAGGTTTTAGATTAGCTACATATGCCATGTGGTGGATCAAAGCATCTATTCAAGAATATATATTAAGATCTTGGAGCTTGGTTAAAATAGGAACTACCTCAGCTCAAAAGAAATTATTTTTCAACCTTAAAAAAATAAAAAATCAAATTGCACCTCAAGCGGAGGGTGATTTAAGAGATGAGCATGTAAATGAAATAGCTAACAAATTAGATGTTAGTAAAAATGAAGTTGTTTCAATGAATAGAAGACTATCGGGTAAAGAATTTTCTTTAAATGCTCAAGTTGGTGAAGATGGAGATGAATGGCAAGATTGGTTAGTTGATAAAGAATTAGACCATGATTTAAAATTTGCTCATCAGGAAGAAATGGAACAAAGAAAAGATCTATTAAAAAATTCAATCAAAGTCTTAAATGAAAGAGAGAAAGAAATTTTATACTCTAGAAGACTAAATGATAATCCAACAACTTTAGAGGATTTAAGTAAAAAACATAAAATTAGTAGAGAAAGAGTAAGGCAAATCGAGAATAAAGCGTTTGAGAAATTACAAAAGCAAATGCTACTAATGGCAAAATCTAAAAATCTACTACCAGTAAATTAAATATCAAAAGGATTTTCAACTAAAATAGTATCATCTCTTTCGGGGCTGGTAGATACACTTGAAACTTTTGCACCTATAAACTCTTCTACTGCAGAAATATATTTTTTTGCATTTTCAGGTAGAGCAACCATATCTTTAATACCATTGGTAGATGTTTTCCATCCAGGAAAAGTTTTATAGATTGGCTTTATCTTTAATTGATCTTCAACTGCCGCTGGTAAATAATCTATTTTTTTTCCATCTAGCTCATATTCGATACACATTTTAATTTCATCTAATTCATCGAGAACATCAAGTTTGGTAAGTGCAATGCCGTCGATGCCTGAAATTTTTATTGTTTGCCTAACCAATACTCCATCAAACCAACCACATCTTCTTTTTCTACTTGTGACAGTTCCAAACTCTTTACCTCGAGTACCTAACAATTCTCCTACATCGTCTGTTAATTCAGTCGGAAAAGGGCCTTCTCCAACTCTAGTTGTGTAAGCTTTTGTAATCCCTAAAACATAATTAATTGAGTTTGGACCACATCCTGTACCCGTTGCAGCACTTGATGCAACAGTATTAGAGGATGTTACATAAGGATAAGTACCATGGTCAACGTCTAATAAAATTCCTTGAGCACCTTCAAATAAAATTTTCTTTTTTTGTTTTTTAAACTCATCAATCTTAAGCCAAACAGGTTGAGAAAACTTCAATATTTGAGGGGCAATTTTTAATAAGTCTGATTTTAATTGTTCTTTTTCAAAAATCTTTTTTCCAAGACCTTTTCTAATTGCATTGTGATGAACTAAGACAGATTCTAATCTTTGATCTAAATTCTTTTCAGACCTAAGATCCATTACTCTAATAGATCTTCTTCCAACTTTGTCTTCATATGCTGGGCCAATTCCTCTTCTTGTTGTTCCAATTTTTCCTTCACCTGCAGCGTCTTCTCTAATTTCATCCATTTCTCTATGAAATGGTAAAATTAAATTTGCAGCTTCTGAAATAATAAAATTATTGATGTTTACATCAACCCCTTTTGATTTTATTTCTTCAATCTCTTCTAATAATGCCCATGGATCAACCACAACTCCATTTCCAATAATAGAAATTTTATTTTTTCTTACAATTCCAGATGGCAATAGTCTTAATTTATAGGTTACACCATCAATAACTAGAGTGTGACCTGCATTATGACCTCCTTGAAATCTGATTACTACATCTGCTTGCTCTGAAAGCCAGTCAACAATTTTACCTTTTCCTTCATCACCCCACTGAGATCCAACAACAACTATATTTTTCATTACCTGAATTTTCTTTCTATATTAATTGTATGGAGATGATTAATTGGGCCATGACCTTTACCGTATTTAGGATTAGTTCTAATGCCAGAATTTACATATTTAATCCCAAGCTCACAAGATTTCTTTATAGGTTTTCCACATGATAAAAATGTAGTTATAGCACTAGATAAAGTACAACCTGTTCCATGGGTGTTTTTAGTATCGTATCTCTTACTATTAAAAATTTTAATTTCTGATCTTGAAACAAATATATCTTGGACAGTATTTGAGGCAAGGTGTCCTCCTTTAATTAATACATTATTTGCTCCAATTTCAATTAATTTGTAAGCTGCAAAGATCATATCTTCTTTACGTCTTATACTCGTATTAGTTAATATTTCAGCTTCAGGAATATTTGGTGTAATTAATGATGCTTTTTTTAACAATCTTTTTTTTAATAGATTAATAGCTTTATCGTCTATTAATTTTGCACCTCCTTTTGCAACCATTACTGGATCAACAACTATTTTAGTTACTTTAATACTTTCAAGTGATTTGATAACTGAATCTATTACTTTACTAGAATGCAGCATACCAATCTTAATTGCGTCAGGCTTAATATCTTGAGCTGTAAATAAAATTTGATTTAAAATTTCTTTTGGTGAAATTGGGGTAATTGATTTAACTCCAGTTGTATTTTGAGCAGTAATAGCAGTAATTGCGGTCATCGCATAAGATCCAAGAGCAGTAATAGTTTTTATATCAGCTTGAATCCCAGCCCCACCTGATGAATCAGAACCTGCAATAATTAATACTTTAGAATTAGGCTTCACTTTATTTTAGTTACGATAATGTTTAAACATTTTTGCAAAATTTTTTTATTTTCACTTTCACCCATAACTCTAATTTTTGACTCAGTACCTGATGCTCTAACTAATATTCTCCCTTGACCATTAATTAATTTTTCTGCTTTTTTAATAGATTTTTTTACATCTGTAGTTTTAATTATCGATCTATCTTTAACTGGGATATTTTCTAGAATTTGAGGAGTTTTTTTGAAATTATTGAAAAAAGTACTAGCTTTCTTCCCTTTTCTTATTGCAAATAAAACTTCTAATGCCACCAACAATCCGTCTCCTGTTGTTGCAAATTTACCTAAAATAATATGTCCAGATTGTTCACCACCTAAGTTAAAATTATTTTTTAGCATTTGTTCTTTTACATATCTGTCTCCAACATTTGCTCTAATAAACTTTATATCATTAGCTTTAAAAAATTTCTCCAAACTATAATTAGACATCAATGTTCCAACAACTCCACCTTTTAACATTTTTTTGTTTTTCCATCTTATGGCTATTGCTGCAATTATTTGATCTCCATCAATTATATTTCCCACTTCATCAATCATAATAATTCTATCAGCATCACCATCTAGAGAAATACCAAGGTGAGCTTTGTATTTTTTAACAGCAAGTTTAATCTTACTAGGATATGTTGAGCCACAATTTTTATTAATATTTATTCCATTTGGATTTACACCAATTGTAATAACTTTTGCTCCTAAAGACTTTAACAATTCTGGTCCAGCTTTATAGCCGGCACCATTTGCACAATCAATTACTATTCTTAGTCCTCTTAAATTAAATTCTTTGGGAAAATTTTTTTTTATTATTTTTAAATATTCTTTTGTCCCACTTTCTAATCGTTTTACTCTACCTAATTTTTCAGGACTAGAAAGATTTTTTGAAATTTCACTATCTATCAATTTTTCAATTTTTTTTTCTATTTTGTCAGATAATTTCATTCCATCTGGACCAAATAATTTTAAACCATTGTCATTATGAGGATTATGAGAAGCAGTTATCATAATACCCATATTAGCTTTCATTATTTTTGTTAACATGGCTAAACCATTTGTTGGCATAGGACCAAATGTGTAAACATGCATTCCAGCTGAGGCTAATCCTGAAACAATCGCTGGTTCAAGCGTATAACCAGATAATCTGGTATCTTTAGCTATAATAGCTATTTGTTTTCTTTTTTTTTGTGATTTGAAATATGTTCCCGATGCTAATCCAAACCTAAAAAACATATCCCCATTAATATTTTTACTATTAATTGCCCCTCTTATTCCATCCGTTCCAAAATATTTTTTTGTCATTTTTATTTTATTATTTCTTTAAAGACTTTTGTGCCTTGAAGCAATTCATTAACATCATGAATTCGCAAAATTTGCACACCTTGCATCATTAGATAAATTGAGGATGCTACTGTTCCTCCAATTCTTTTTTTGGTATCATTTTTTCCTGATATTTCTTTTATAAATCTTTTTTTTGAATTACCTATAAGTATAGGAAAACCTAAAGAATGAAAAATAGAAATATTACTAATAAGATTAATATTATGTTTCAAATTTTTTCCAAAACCTATGCCTGGATCAATGATAATATTATTATGTTTGATACCAATTTCTTTTAACAAACTTATCTTCTGTTCAAAAAAATCATAAATATCTAATAATTCATTTTTATATTTTGGTTTATTTTGCATATTCTCAGGCGTTCCTTGTGAATGCTGTAAAATAAAAGGAATTTTATATTTTTTAAGAACATTGATAGTTTCAGGGTCATACTCTAATCCAGAAACATCGTTAATAATTTTTACACCATTCTTAATTCCTTTTTTCATAATTTCTGATTTTCTAGTGTCTAATGAAATTGGAATTTTTTTACTTATAAATTTAATTATTTTCTCTATTCTTCTCCATTCTGTTTTATTAGCGATTGCTTTTGATCCAGGGCGAGTAGACTCGCCCCCTATATCAATAATATTTGCTCCCGAACTAAACATCTCTAAAGCATGTTTTAAGCCCTTTTTAACTGTATTAAATTTTCCTCCATCAGAAAAACTATCTGGGGTAAGATTTAATACCCCCATTATATTTGGAATTTTTTGAAAATTTAAATTTGAAAAATTTTTTTGCTTTGATTTTATTTTGTTTAAATCTATTTTAATTAATTTTTTTAATGGTTTTGATAAATTATTAATTTTTTTTATAGAAATTTTTTTTTTTGAAGTTCTTGATATTATTTCAATATGGTCAAATGAAAGATTTTTATTTCCATTTAGAGGAATCGATTTATCACTATTTACAAGTAATCTAGATTCATTACCATAATAGAAATTACACACTCTAGTGTAATATCTTCTCATTTCTTTTCTTAATGAACTATTTTTGGTTTTAAACCCATTGCACCCAAAGCTGAGCTTTGATCATCATTTTCTTTTGGTTTTTCCACTATTTTATCTTTTGGGTATAAATTTTTATTAATTATATTTTCAATTTCTTCACCTGTTAAAGTTTCATAAGTAATCAGAGCTTTAGCAATTTTGTGTAAATCATCAATTTTTTCAGTTAATATTTTTGTAGCCTGATTATATCCCTCATCCACTAGCTTTCTAATTTCTTTATCTATTTTTTGAGCTACTTCCTCTGAAACAGATTGCGTTTGAGTTACAGATCTTCCTAAAAATACTTCTTCTTGGTTTTCTCCATACTCTATTGGTCCCATTTCCTCGCTCATTCCATATTTTGTAACCATAGCCCTAGCAAGTTGTGTAGCTTGATTAATATCTGACCCACTACCACCTCCTGCACCAGTAGAAATATTATCTTTTCCAAAAATCAATTCTTCGGCAACTCTACCACCAAAGCATACAGCCATTCTAGCTTTTAGGTATTTTATTGAATATCCATGCTTATCTCTTTCAGGTAAATTCATAACCATACCTAGGGCTCTACCTCTTGGAATAATTGTTGCTTTATGTATTGGATCATAGCTTGGCATATTAAATGAAACTAAAGCATGTCCACCTTCATGATATGCTGTTAATTTTTTTTCGTCCTCCGTCATTACCATTGAACGTCTCTCGGATCCCATCATCACTTTATCTTTGGCTTCTTCAAATTCAATTAGTGTAACAATTCTCTTATTTTTTCTTGCAGCCAATAATGCAGACTCATTTACTAGATTAGCTAAATCAGCTCCTGAAAACCCAGGCGTTCCTCTTGCTATAGTTCTTAAATTTACATCTGGTGCCATTTTAATTTTTTTAACATGCACTTTTAGGATTTTTTCTCTTCCGATAATGTCTGGATTTGAAACAACTACCTGTCTATCAAATCTACCAGGTCTTAATAAAGCTGGATCAAGAACATCAGGTCTGTTAGTTGCAGCAATTATAATAACACCTTCGTTAGTTTCAAACCCATCCATCTCTACTAACAATTGGTTTAAAGTCTGTTCTCTTTCATCATTTCCACCACCTAATCCAGCTCCTCTACTTCTACCGACTGCATCTATTTCATCTATAAAAATAATACATGGTGAATTTTTTTTACCTTGCTCAAACATGTCTCTTACTCTTGAAGCCCCCACACCAACAAACATTTCTACAAAATCTGAGCCTGAAATTGTAAAAAAAGGAACACCAGCTTCTCCAGCTATTGCTCTTGCTAATAAAGTTTTTCCAGTTCCTGGAGGTCCAACTAACAAAGCACCTCTTGGTATTTTTCCTCCAAGTCTACTAAATTTCTTTGGATCTTTTAAAAATTCTACGATTTCTTCAACCTCTTCTTTTGCTTCCTCTACACCAGCAACATCATTAAATGTAACTTTACCTTTAAGCTCGTTCATCATTTTGGCTTTAGATTTTCCAAATCCCATCGCACCACCCTTGCCACCTTGCATTTGTCTCATAAAGAAAATCCAGACTGCAATTAATAGCAACATTGGGAACCAAGATAAAAGAACTCCAAACAATGATGGCATTTTTTCATCTAAAGGTGCTGCCGAAATACTAACTCCTTTATCTGATAGTTTTTCAATTAAGTTAGGGTCATTAGGAGAGTATGTAGAAAAGGAGTTACCATTAGAAAAAACTCCTTTAATATTATTACCTTGAATGTCAACTTTCAAAACCTCACCATTTTCTACGGAGGTTAAAAATTCTGAAAATATAATTTGATTTCCACCTCTGACGTTTGATTGTGGGTTCTTAAACATATTGTATAGACCAATAGTCAAGAAGACTATAATTCCCCACATAGCGAGATTTTTTAAATTCATGGTAGTAAGATAATAATTATTACAAGATTAACAAGTGACAAAATATCATTAAATATTTATATTTTATTACTCTTTTGACAATATAACAGTCCTATTAACCTTTTTAATTAAACATCCTCCCAAAGTAACTTTAAAAGAAGATTTAGATTTTACCAAATCAATAATCTTATCAATTTTTTTTCCTCTAACAGTATAATATTTCTTTCCAATAATTTTTATTATTTCACCAAAAGATCTAAATATAACTTCTTCTGATTGAGAAAAAAAATTTTCTTTTAGAATTGCATTTTTTTTTTGAAAAATAGTTACATTTTTTTCTAGGTTTTTTTTTGTATAAAATTTTATATTTTCATTAGCGAATTTTAAATTTTTTATTGTTAAAAAAAATTTATTTTTATCCAGTCCCTCTAAGCTTAATTCTTTTAATAAATTTCTAACTTTAACTCTCTTAAATTTATCATCTTCATTTGATGGATCTTCAATATATGATTTAAAAACAAATTTGCTAATATAAACTAAATCATCTTTTTCAATATTTATTAAGGGTCTAATTAAATTGATATTATTTTTTTGTACTTCACTACCCAACGAGACTAATCCTTGCAAACCACTTCCTCTTAAAATTCTTATAAAAAAATTTTCAAATAAATCATCTAAATGATGACCCACTAAAATATTTTCTATTCTGTTTTTTTTTGCTTTATCACACAACAGCTCGTATCTTTTTTCTCTAGCAATAGATTGAATATTTTTCTTAGGTTTGGGCCCCCTCCAAGTTAAAATATTTAATTTTATAGAAAAATTTTTTAATTTTTTTTGAACATATTTAGCTTCTAATGTTGAATTTTTTCGTAATTTATGATCAACAGTAAAATATTTTACTTTCAAAGATTTTTTGATTGAATAGATCTTTGATAAAAAAGTTAGCGCTAGACTATCTGGGCCTCCTGAAACAGCTACAATAAAATTTTTATTAATTGCTAATTTGCCCTCAAATTCTTTATAGATTTTAAGAGTTCGCCTATCTTTTAATTTATTTAATAAAAACTTATGAGTCTTCTTTGATGCATTCGAATTTTTTTGACTCATATTTTGCTTTTTGAATTACTGATTGGTTAGCTTTAGGATATTGTAACTCGACTCCATTTATCATCTTACACCCCTGGTCTTTTTCTCCAATTTGAACCATTGATACACCAAGTTTTAATAGATTTATAGGAGCCTTATTGCCTTTTGGATATTTTTGATACCCTTCTAGATAAGCTGATGCGGCATCAGTGTAAAGTTGTCTTATTCTAAATGTTTCTGCATACCAATACTGAGCGCTGCCAGCTAATTCATGTTCACTATTAGAAAGCACAAACTCTCTAAAAGCTCTTTCAGCAGTACTATAATCACCAACCTTTAAAAAACTCGTTGCAAATTCGTACTGTTTTTTTGGTGATAAATCTTGTGGTAATATTTTCTCCTCAGCTTGAAAAGTTTCTGTCACAACAGTCGCTGTTGTATCTACAGATTGAATTTGTTGTGTTGTTTCAGATGTCTCTGTATCTTTGTATGATATTGAGCCAAGATCTTGTGGCTGAGAGCTTCCAGGTAATATTTCAGTTTTTGTATCTGTTTTTGGTTTTGAGGATAGTTGTGTTGTAATTTCACCAGAACTTATTGCAGACTCTATATCTTGAAATCTTATCTGATTATCAGCTTGAATTTTTGATAGCCTATTTGATAATTTATCTAATTTAAAATTAATTTCTTCAAATTTATTGGTTAATTCTCGAAATTGACTTTCAACTTCAGATAATTTTAATAGATGTCTTGTAAGAACATCCTCTGAATTATTGTCTAGCCCAATAGTTGACTGTTCATTTGATGATTTGATTTCAATTGAACCAGAATAAACTGCTCTTTCAAGAGTTTTAAGATCATTCTTAATAATTTCTAAAGTTTCATAAATGTTGTGATTATCTGAAAAGGAATATTGTGAAAAACTTAAATTAAAAAAAATTAGTAATATTAATTTAAATATAAATCTCATTATTATTTAGATTTATGATTATAAAAATGGCAAAAAAAAGACCCTAAAACTTTACGCTTTAGGGTCTTTAAATTAAATTCTTTAATTTGCTTTAACAGTTACAGATCTTCTATTTTTTGACCAAGCTAATGGGTTTGAGCCAGCATCAACTGGTCTTTCTTTTCCATAACTTAACACTGAAATTCTGTCAGAAGATATTCCATAAGTCATCAAATAATCTTTTGCAGAATTTGCTCTTCTCTCTCCTAGCGCTAAATTATATTCTCTAGTACCTCTTTCATCTGCGTGTCCTTCAAGAACAACATTGATGCTAGAGTTTTTTCTTAACCAAGCTGCTTGAGCTCTTAATGTCTCTCTTGAAGCTGTTGTTAAAATAGTTTCGTTTGTTGCAAAGAAAACTCTATCTGGAACACCGTCTGCTAAATATTCAACCGTATCAGTTCCTGTATAAACATCACTTTGCATCTGGCCTTGTATATCAGTTGCGACTTCTTTTTTTGTTGCACATGCAGTTAACACCAGGCATGCTGCTAATATTAAAAGTGTGTTTTTATAAATTTTACTCAATATCATTAAATTGCTCCTTGCTGCTAATTTCAATTTATTAGTTTTTCACAACTAATTAGAGGTTTCAAGTCAAAAAATCAAGTTTTTTAGATTAATTACTCAATAATGATGACCATGATGGGTCAGATGCATCAGTCTGAGTTTCAACTAAACGTTCATTATAGCCAGTTAAATCTATTGACCATAGCTTAGCAGAAAACCCTTCACCTTTTGCGTTAGTTTTTGTTTCTCTATAAAAGATTAAAACTCTCCCATTTGGAGACCAGGATGGTGCTTCCTGATAGTAGTTTTCTGTCAATAATCTTTCACCTTTACCATCTGTTCTCATCACGCCAATATAAAATTTACCTTTATGTAATTTGGTAAAAGCTATCAGATCTCCTCTAGGTGACCACACAGGTGTTCCATAAATTCCATTTCCAAATGAAATTCTTTTGACGTTGCTACCATCACTTTTCATTACATATATTTGCTGGTACCCACTTCTATCAGAATTAAACGCAATAAATCTTCCATTTGGAGAATAAGATGGTGAGGTGTCAATAGAAGGATGATTTGTAATTTTTTCTACCAATCGATTTTCTAAATTCATTGTATATATGTCTGATTTTCCATCTTTAGCAAAACTCATTATTATTTTTTTACCATCAGGAGAAAATCTAGGAGCGAAAGTCATTCCAGGAAAATCACCCACAACTTCTTGGGTTCCAGTTTCAATATCTAATAAATAAACTCTTGGTAAATTTTTAAAGTACGACAAATATGTAACCATCTGACTGGTGGGATTAAATCTTGGGGTTAGTACAAGTTCATTTCCAAGTGTAAGAAATTTATTATTTGCACCATCTTGATCCATGATCGCTAATCTTTTTTTTCTTTGTGTTTTTGGACCTTCTTCTGCGACATAAATTATTCTTGTGTCAAAGTATCCTTTTTCTCCTGTCAATCTTTCATAAACTTTATCTGATATAATATGTCCTACTCTTCTCCAATTACTTGGTACCGTAGTAAATGCTAACGCCATCATTTCTTTAGCTGCCAAAATATCCCATAACCTAAACTCAACTCTTAACTTTTCATCAATATATGTTACTTTACCAGTTATAAGTGCTTGAGCTTTAATTAAATTCCAATCTTCAAATCTAGGTTTTAAATTTGCAATATCTGGTGCTTGTAAAAATGCTTCTTTACTCAATGGATTAAATAAACCTGATGTTCTTAAGTTATTTTCAACTATAGTGGAAATTTCAGATCCAATATTTTCTTTTTTAAGAATTTTTTCAAAACTTTTTTTTGATTTATCATCAATTGATAAAGGTGAAACTGCTAATGGAAGTGGATTTAAATTTCCTCTAGTAATATCAACCTCTATTAGAGCAAAAGCTTTAAGTGGAAGTAGACTTATTAAAAATAAAAGTATTAATTTTTTTTTCATTTATTTATCTTAACCTTCTAACATCTCTCTTGCATCAAAATTTAATTGTAATTCTTTCCATCTTTCATAGCCAGTTGTTGGGACTCTTAAGGGTTGGCATAATTTTACAGCTCTCAATGCACTTTCAGCTAACACTTTGTAAAAGCTTTGGCCAGGCTTATTCATTCTAGCATGATCTAAAATTTCAGTTTTTGATACTGAACCATCTGGCTCAAGCATTAATTTAATTCTTACCAATAAATCTTCATTATACGGCAATCCAAGAGGAATACTCCAGCATCCAAAAATTTGAGCTTTTAAAGCATCCTCTTCACTTAAAGTCAGTCCTGAAGTTACAATACTCTTATCTTGATCTTGAGTGATGTCGTTATTTTTTTTAATTAATTCTGCTGTATCTTCTTTTGCCTTATCAATTAATTTTGCAATATTATCTAAATCAACAAATTCCTTTTTTTCAAATTCTGAGACTTGTTTTACTTCTTCATCCAATTTATCAGGATTTTGTTTGCTTTCTTTTTTTGTCTCAATTTTTTTTACAGTTTTTTCAGGTAATGGGATTGCTTCAGGTGTTTTGCTGTCAATTTTTTCATTTTTATCAACTGAAACAACCGTTTTTGTTTTAGTTTTTTTTACTTTCTTTGGTGGTGCTTGTTCTGATACCAATTTTTTTTCTTTTTCTTTTACTTTCTCAATTATTTTTTTTGCTTTAGGAGCAAATGGAATATTTGTCTTTTCGGCAATTTGAATTAATTCAACAGATACTATAGGTGGTATTTCCAAAGGTTTTTTGGCTAAAAATGGTAAACTCATTGCTGTTATAAAAATTAAACCTGCATGAAAAACAGAAGATATAATTATACTTCTATTCATAAAAGTTACCTTTGTTTATAGGGCTCGGATATTAATGCAACTTTAGTAAAACCTGATCCAGACAGTAACCCCATTATTTCCAACACTCTTCCATAGTTAATTGTTTTATCACCTCTTACATAAATTCTAGTATCTGTCCTATTTTTAGAAACTGCTAAGACTTTAGCAATAATGTTATCATACTCTACTTTTGCTTCTTGAATAAAAATTTCACCTTTTGCATTAATTGAAAGTGTTAATGGTTCAGCTTCTTCTGGAAGGGAGTCAGCAGACGTTTCTGGGAGATCAACTTGTACACCTACTGTTAGTAATGGCGCAGTTACCATAAAAATAATTAACAAAACTAACATTACATCGACGAAGGGGGTAACATTAATCTCACTCATAGGTTCTTTTGATGAACGGTTTAATTTAAATGCCATTTAAATTATAGTTAAGAATCTTTTTGAAAAATTTTCTAATTTTTGAGAATACTTTTGAGAATCTGTATTAAATTTATTGTAAGCAACTACTGCAGGAATTGCAGCTAACAGTCCCAATGCAGTAGCGAATAGTGCTTCTGCTATCCCTGGAGCAACGATTGCTAAACTTGTGTTTCTTGAAATTGCAATAGATTGGAATGAGTTCATTATGCCCCAAACTGTTCCAAATAAACCAATAAAAGGTGCTGTGGAACCAACTGTTGCTAAAAAAGTAAAACCTTTGTCAATTTTAGACATCTGTTTTTCAATTCCAACCTCTAGAAAAGTACTCATTTTTTCACTTAAATTATTTTTGAATTTTTTTTTGAGTAAACTTTCCATTGCATCTTGAAACACAACTGCCATGGGATCATCAACTTTTGCTGGTAAACTATTATAAAATGTTTCTGCTGATTTGGAGTTCCAAAATTTTTCCTCAAAATCATCTGATGATTTGTTAATTTTCCTAAATAATCTAAACTTATCAATAATTACTGCCCAGGAATAAACTGAGCAAACTATCAAAATAATAATTACTGATTTGACTATTATATCAGCTCTAAAAAATAAGCTCATTAATGAAAAGTCAGTATTAGTGCCTAATCCTACTGCTTGTGATGCTATATCAGCTTCCATATTTAACTCTTCACACTTAAATGTGTCATGAATTTGTCTTGTATATTTTATCTATTCTTCAATTTTGTAAGTTTCATAATAAAAACTAGCTATTAAAATAGCATCAGCTTTATTAGAGTCTTTTTTTCTTGATAAATGACCTGAAAAATAAGGGAAAATCTCAATTGCCTTTGTTCTACTTGCATCTTTCTCTGAATTTATAAGATTAAAATATTTTTTCCATTTTGCAGGTCTTACAAAGTACATAGGTAGTTGCATTGCAGAACATATCCCTTTTAAAATTCCGTATGATTGACCAAAGTTAAACATACTAGTTACACCCTGACCTGGCATCGCTGATACCTGTTCTATAACTACTTTTATATCATTTTTATCTAATTTTTTAATTCTAAGCGATATTTCATTAAAAATTTGTGAACCATTAACTTGTTTTTTATTTTTTTTACCTTCAGCCATGGTTGGCATTTCTACCACATCAATAATTTTTCCATTTTGAAAAAAACATATTGATCCTGAAATACCTGGGTCAATTCCAATTATAAGCATTAATTATTTTCAAAGTTTGCGTTTGAAAAAACATTTTGTACATCATCATCATCTTCCAATGACTCTAAAAATTCAATTACAGTTTCTTGCCTATCTTTATTAACATTGGCACTATTAAGTGCAACCCATTCTATCTCGGTTGAAATAAAATTTGCAACAATTGACTCTAATTTTTTTTTTACATTGTATATATCGCTAATTGGACACTGAACTTCATGAAATTCATCATGAGAAATACATTCATCAGCACCAGACTCAATTGCAAGTTCAAAAATTTTTTCATCAGAAATTTCTTGTTTATCAATTTTAATGATACCTAATTGATTAAAATTATGTGATGCAGATCCTTGTGTTCCTAAGCTGCCACCACTTTTTTGAAATATAGTTCTTATATTCGATGCAGTTCTATTTTTATTATCAGTTAAGGTTTCCACAATTACTGCGATTTTATCTGGACCAAATCCTTCGTATCTAAGATTTTCAAAATTAATACCTGTTGCGGCAGAAGATTTATCAATTGCTCTTTCGATATTATCTTTAGGCATATTGGCAGATCTTGCTGCCTGAATAGCAGACCTTAGTCTTGGATTCATTGCAGGGTCTTTATCACCAAGTTTTGCAGCTACACTTATCTCCTTAGATAATTTTGAAAAAATTTTAGATCTTTGCTTATCTGCTTTTCCCTTTGAATGCTTAATACTTGCCCACTTCGAATGACCTGACATAATTTTTTAAGTATTTTTTAACTGACCTCCACAAATATAACTTTCAATACTATTTGCTAATCCAGTTTCTATATCACAATCAACAATAACACCACACAAAGTAGCATCACCAATTGCAGGAAAATGTTTTACTGAATTCTTTTTTAAAAATCTATTCAATGAATTTTCTGTGTTCATGCCAATAATTGAATTATAATCTCCACACATACCAGCGTCTGTTTGATAGCCTGTACCACCAGCCAAAATCCTTGCATCATTAGTTGGGATATGTGTATGTGTCCCGACTACTAATGAAGCTTTACCATCAAAAAAATGTCCTATTGCATTTTTTTCACTTGTTATTTCCCCATGAAAATCAACTACCAACAAATCATAATCTTGCTTTAACTTATATTGTTTCATAAATTTTTCTGCAATCTCAAAAACATCATCACATTTTTTCATAAAGACATTGCCCATTAAGTTCAACACTCCAATTTTAATTTTGTCTTTAGTTTCATAAATATTAAAGCCTTTACCTGGTGCTGGCTCAAAAAGATTTTTGGGACGTAATAATTTATCCTCTTTATCAATGAACTCCATTATTTCTTTTTGGTCCCACACATGGTTACCGGTAGTAATAACATCAACTCCACAATTAAAAAAATCATTACATATTTCTTTAGTTAAACCCACACCCTGAGCAGCTGCATTTTCACCATTAACAATTACAAAATCTATTTTTTTTAATCTTATTTCACTCAGAAGATTGCTCATTAATTTTGAACAACCTGAAATTCCAACAACATCACCTAAAAACAGTATCCTCATCTTAATATTTCTTTTTCTGTAATTATAAAATCTAATCTTTTATCATGTTGATTGATTGGTATAGATGATATTTTTTGAAAAGAAAATGCTAGACCAATTTTTATAACTTTTTTAAATTTTTCAAGTTTTTCAATATATCGATCGTAATAACCGCCTCCATAACCCAATCTATTTAAATTATTATCATAGGCTACTAATGGGACTAATAAAATATCTGGATAAACAATCTTAGATGAGACAGGTTCAGGTATGCCAAATTTATTCACTCTTAATGGATCGTCTCTTGACCAACTACAAAAGTTCATTTGATTATCTTTTTTTATAATTGGTAGTGATACTTTAAAATTTTTTTTTTCTAACAAATTTAAAACATCTAAATCATCTATTTCATAATTTGATGGATAATAACCACCAAAATTTTTTAGATTTAATCTTTTTTTTTTTAAAAAAGAAATAAATTTATTTGAATCAATTTTTAAATCTTTATCAAATAGTTTTTTTCTGATTTTTAAAGTTTTATTTCTTATTTGGGATTTATTCACGGAAATCTATTGAGAAATATTATCTAATTTAGCTTTTGCAATAAAATTAGATATTTCATCTGTAGCATCATCAATTAATTTTTCATATTTTTTATGATTAGTCTCGATTTCATTTTTAAAGTTTAAATGATTAATATTTAACTCTTGAATTTCTTCCTCTTTTTTATCTCTGTAATCATAAATAAGTGATTTTAATTCTCTAAATTTATTTGAAAGATCCTTTAATTCATTTTTCTTTTGATCGACTTTTTTTTTTGTCTCATAGTACTCATCCATAATCTTAACTGCCGTAATCAAAAGAAGTTTATTTTCCCCTAGATTTCCAAGATTATTTTTAAGATCATTAAATTTTTGATTAATTTGGATTAATAATTCCTCAAGATGTTCCTCTTGACCGTCTTCACATGACAGCAAAAACTCTTTATTATTAAATTTGATACTTACATTTGCCATTTATCTATTTCTTCTAATAAAGTATCTGTTTCTTGATTTAATTCATCAATTTTTTCAGAAAACTCTATTTGTTTTTTTTGTTCCAATTTTTCTTTATTTTGAATTTCTTCAAGTTTTTTTGTTAGATTTGTGTGTACCTCTAAAAGAGATTTATATTTATCCTCTAATTCAGATTTTTCAATTTCTAATTGAGTTTTTTGAGAGCTTAAATTATTGATATTATTTTTTAAGTCGGGGTTGCTTAAATCTAAATTTTTTAACTTTGATAAAGCTTCATTCAATTTTTTTTCTTTTTCGATCATAGAATTCATATATATATGTTTATATTATTAAATAGAATCTTCTTAGTCTAGTCAGGATAATTTTGAGCAAACTACATAATGATTTGGCAAATTGCATCAGATTTCTTTCAATTGATGCTGTGCAAAAAGCGAATTCTGGTCACCCTGGTATGCCAATGGGTATGGCAGATGTTGCAACCGTTCTGTTTAAGAATTTTTTAAAATTTAACCCAAACAATCCGGATTGGCTAAATAGAGATAGATTTGTTCTATCTGCAGGCCATGGTTCTATGTTACTTTACTCTCTATTATATCTTACTGGATATAAGAGTATTTCACTTAATAGTATAAAAAAATTTAGACAACTCAATTCAATTTGTGCAGGTCACCCAGAGTATCACCCTAAAACTGGAATTGAAACTACAACAGGGCCTCTTGGTCAAGGAATTGCAAACGCTGTTGGTTTTGCAATTGCAGAAGAAATTTTAAAAAAAAAATTAGGTAAAGAAATTATAAATCACAAAACCTATGTTCTTGCAGGAGACGGTTGCTTAATGGAAGGGATAAGTCATGAAGCAATGAGTTTAGCTGGACATTTAAAACTCAAAAATTTAGTGATGCTTTTTGATAACAACTCAATATCAATTGATGGGCCAACAAGTTTAGCAGTTTCAGATAACTTTAAAAAAAGATTTGAAAGTTATGGATGGGATTATATTCTTATAAATGGTCACAACGAGCAAGAAATTTTTAGAGCTTTAAAAAAAGTTCAAAATGCAAAAAAACCAACAGTTATTTCTTGTAAAACCAAAATTGGTTATGGATCTCCAAACAAATCTGGCAAATCATCTTCTCATGGAAGTCCTTTAGGTTTAGATGAAATAGAGCTAGCAAGAAAAGCGTTAAATTGGGGATATAAACCTTTTGAGATTCCAAATAAAATTTTAAATGAATGGAAAAAAATTGGTAAAAAAGGTCAGAAACTTGAGAATGCTTGGAGCAAGATTTACAAAAAGAAAAAAGTCATAATAAATGATTTACTAAAAAATAATTTTACAAAAATTATAAAAACTGAAAAACAAAATGCAATTAAAGAACTTAAAAGTTTAGCAACCAGAAAATCCTCAGAACTTACTTTAAATGCGTTGACAAGTGTTGCTAATAATTTAATTGGAGGCTCTGCAGATTTGGCAGGATCAAATAACACTAAAACTAAACATCATAAAATAGTTAAAGCTGGTGAATTTAACGGGAACTACATTCACTATGGCGTAAGAGAGCATGCAATGAGTGGGATAATGAATGGACTGGCTCTTCATAGTAGTTTTATTCCATACGGAGGAACATTTTTAATATTTTCAGATTATTGCAAGCCATCAATAAGATTATCCGCTTTAATGGAGCAAAGGGTTATTTATGTCATGACACATGACTCTATCGGACTTGGAGAAGATGGCCCAACCCATCAACCAATAGAACAATTGTCGGGCTTGCGTTCTATTCCAAATCTAAATGTTTTTAGACCAGCAGATAGAATGGAAACTATAGAATGCTGGGAACATGCATTAAAAAGCTCAAAGACACCAAGTGTTTTGTCTTTAACAAGACAAAATCTTGATCCAATAAGAAAACGAATTTCAAACATAAATAAATGTTCTCTTGGAGCATATGAGGTTTTAAGAACGAATAAAAAAATTCATTTAACAATACTTGCAAGTGGTTCTGAGGTTAATTTAGCAATCGAGACTAGTCATAAATTAGCCAAAGATAAGATATATTCAAAAGTAATATCGATGCCTTGCCAAGATCTTTTTGACTCCCAATCAAATTCATACAAACAAAAAATAATTAATGAAACAAAAGAAATAATTTCTATAGAAGCAGCATCAACAGATTGTTGGAAAAAATATATAGGGAAAGATGGGCTGTCTTTTGGAATTGATACATTTGGAAAAAGTGCACCTTATAAAGAAATTTATAAACACTTTGGTTTAACAGCAGCAAATATTGCTAACAAATCAAAAAAAAAGGTTAGAAAAAAAATATGACTATAAATGTTGGAATCAACGGTATGGGAAGAATTGGTCGAATGGTTATCAGAGCAATTATAGAAAGCCAAAATAAAGATATTAAAATAAAACACATCAATAATAGATCTAATTCTGAAGCAAGTTGTACGCTAATTAAATACGACTCTGTTCATGGAAAATTTAATGCAGATCTTGATTACGACGAAAACCATTTAATTATAAATAAAGATAAAATTACCTTCTCTCAAGAATCAAAAATTGAGGATATCAATTGGAAAAAATTTGGTGTTGATTACGTTTTTGAATGTACTGGAAAATTTAATTCTAAAGAAAAATTATTGGCACATATTAATAATGGTGCAAAAAAAGTTATAGTCTCTGCCCCATGTAAAAATGCAGATAAAACTATTGTTTTTGGTGTTAATGAAAAAGAGCTAACAAAAAATGATCAAATAATTTCTGCTGCATCATGTACTACAAATTGTTTAGCACCAGTTGCAAACGTGCTTCACAAAAATTTTGAAATTGAAAAAGGTTTTATGACTACTATTCATGCTTTTACAAGTGATCAAAGAATTTTAGATAATTCCCATAAAGATCCAAGAAGAGCAAGATCAGCAAGCCAATCAATTGTTCCTACATCAACAGGTGCCTCAAAAGCTATTGGAGAAATAATACCATCATTAAAAGGTAAATTAGAAGGTGTTGCGATGAGAGTTCCAACTCCCAATGTATCACTCATTGAATTAGTTTTTTGTACTAAAAAAGAAATAAATAAAGAAAAAATTAATGATGCCTTTAAAGAAGTTTCAAAAAGCCAATCTAAAAAAATATTAGAAATTACATTTGAAAAATTGGTATCTGTTGATTTTAATCATAATTCATCATCAGCAATTGTTGATTCATCACTCACTAGCGTGGTAGGTAAAAATATGGGAAAAATTTCAGCTTGGTATGACAATGAGTGGGGATTTTCAAATAGAATGTGTGACATAGCAGAATACGTCCACAACATCTCTTAATGAAAAGTATAAAAGAAGAAGAAAATATTAATAATAAAAAAATATTATTAAGATTAGATTTAAATGTTCCTTTGCTTGAGGGTGAAATAACTGACACGACAAGGATTGATAAAATTTTACCTACTTTAAATTTTCTAACTTCTCAAAATGCAAAAATTATAATTATTTCTCACGTTGGAAGACCAAAAGGAAAAGTTGTAAATGAACTTTCACTTAGGCCAATATGTAAGGATTTGGAGTTAAAATTAAGTCAGAATATAAAACTCATTTCTAAAGATGTTAAAGAGATAAATTCACAGGATTTATTTAATAATAACGATGAAAAAATAGTCATGTTAGAAAATATAAGATTTTATCCTGAGGAAGAAAAAAATAATCCTCAATTTGCAAAACATCTTGCAACCTTGGCTGATATTTACGTTAATGATGCCTTTTCATGTTCTCACAGAGCACACGCTTCAATTGATCAAATAACAAATTTTCTACCTAGTTATTCAGGATTACAATTTGATTTAGAAGTTAGTGCTTTAAAGAAAATTACTTCTGAAATTAAAAAACCTATAACTTGTATAATAGGAGGCTCGAAAATCTCTACTAAAATTAATATAATTAAAAATTTAATACCTAAATTTGATAACATCATAATTGTAGGTGGAATGGCTAACAACATTATAAAATATTTGGGTAATAATATTGGAAAATCAATACAAGAAGAAAACTCTGACCTAGTTATTAAAGAAATTTTTTTACTTTCAGAAACAGAGCACTGTAAACTGACATATCCTGAAGACATTGTTGTTGGAAAAGATTTAAATGGAAAGCCTCAAATAAAAGAGTTGAATGAAATTTCATCAGATGAAATGATTTTAGATATTGGTCCAAAAACTATTAACATGATTAATAATATTATTGATGAAAGTAATACAATTTTATGGAATGGGCCTGCAGGATATTTTGAAAATCCAAGTTTCGCTAATGGCAGTGTTGAAATTGCTAAGAAAATAATTGAGAAAAATAAATCTAATAAAATTTATTCTGTTGCCGGAGGTGGAGATACAGTTTCATTGTTAAATAATTTAAATGCAATAAATGATTTTAATTTTATTTCAACTGCAGGTGGAGCCTTCTTAGAATATCTTGAAGGTAAAGAGCTTCCTGGTATAAAAGCTTTAAATTAAATGTCAGAACTTAATAAAATTGCTATAAAAATACTTTCAAACGGTAAAGGTATACTTGCTGCAGACGAAAGTAATGGAACTATGACTAAAAGATTGGAGTCAGTAAATATTCAATCATCACCAGAAAATAGACTTCTTTTTAGAGAAACACTTTTTACAGCAGACAGTATGAGAGATTGTATTGGTGGTGTTATTTTGTATGATGAAACAATCAATCAAAAATCAAGTGATGGAAAAACAATCCCTGCTATGATTTCAAAAACGGGAGCTGTTCCAGGAATTAAAGTAGATACAGGTGCAAAAGATCTAGCAAATTCATCAGATGAAAAAGTTACTGAGGGCTTAGATGGACTAAGAGAAAGATTAAAAAAATATTATGAGCTTGGAGCAAGATTTACAAAGTGGAGAGGTGTTTATAGTATTGGTGAAAAGTATCCAAGTAAACTTGCAATCAATTCAAATGCTCATGCACTTGCAAGATATTCTGCTCTAGTCCAAGAGTGTGAGATGGTTCCAATTGTTGAGCCTGAAGTCTTAATGGATGGCGAGCACTCGGCAGAAGACTGTTTAATTAAAACATCTGAAGTAATTCAAAAATGTTTTGAGGAACTTATTATTCACAAAATTGATCTGACAGGAATAATTTTAAAACCAAATATGATCCTAGCTGGTAATAAGTCAAAAAACAAAATCACCAATGAAGAAGTTGCTTCTAAAACACTTGAATGCTTAAAAAAATCTGTTCCAAAAGAAGTTCCTGGAATTGCTTTTTTATCAGGTGGCCAATCAGAAATTGAAGCAACAGAAAATTTAAACCTAATTAATAAAAGTAATAATACTGATTTTATAATGACTTATTCATATGGAAGAGCTCTTCAGCAAAGTGCTTTAAAATTCTGGTCAAAAGATATTAAGAATATTGAAGGAACCCAAAATGTTTTTAATCATAGAGCAAGAATGAATACTATGGCAGCTCAAGGAAAATGGTCAAGTGAACTTGAAAATAAGTAAAAAAAAATTTATTTATCTTATTTCGCCCAATAAAATATACCCTCAATTCTATAAAGATTTAAAAGAAATACTTGAAACTGGAAAAGTTGATTCTTTCAAATGAGGCTTAAAAAATACTCCTTTAAGGAAAAAATTTTAATTGGAAAAAAAATTCACCAAATTTGTAAAAAAAATAGTACTAAATTTTTAGTAAATGATGATCCCAATACTTTCAAAAAAGCTAAATGCTGATGGTTGTCATTTGGGTCAAAAAGATATGGATATAAAAAATGCAAGAAAAATTATTGGAAATAAAATTATTGGAGTTACCTGTCACAACTCTATCAGATTGGCTAAAACTGCCATCAAAGAAAAAGCAAACTATATTGCCTTTGGGGCTTTTTTTTCTACTACAACAAAAAAAGTAAAATTTAAGGCTACTACTAAAATTTTAAATAAAGCAAAAAAGTTAACCAAAGTACCAATAGTTGCTATTGGTGGAATAAATTTTAATAATTATAAAAAACTGTTATTGAACAATGCTAATTTATTAGCTATCTCAGGCTACGTTTGGAATAATAAAAAATATAAACCCTTAGAAAGTATAAAAAAACTCAAATGAAAATTAATGCAGGAGAAATAAGAGTGGGAATGCTTTTAGAGTACAAAAATGATTTATGGCAAGTCCTTAAAACTCAACATGTAAAACCTGGTAAAGGTGGAGCATTTGCTCAAGTAGAAATGAAAAGTGTAGGCAAAAATACAAAATTAAATGAAAGATTTAGATCTAGTGAAACTGTTGAAAAAGCATCATTAGAGGAAACTAATTTTAATTATCTATATGATGATGAAAATAATTATTTTTTTATGGAACCAAAAACATTTGAACAAATTGAAATTAAAAAAGAAATTGTTGGTGAACAAGGAAAATTATTAACTGAAAATCTTGAGGTTTCTGTTAGTTTTTATAATGAAAATCCAATTTCAGTTGAACTTCCAAATCAAGTAAAGTGTAAGATAGAAACGACAGATGTTGCTCTAAAAGGACAAACTGTTTCTTCATCTTATAAACCTGCAACACTTGATAATGGTTTAAACATTCAAGTACCACCATTTATTGAGTCTGGTGATGAAGTAATAGTAGATACAAGAACATCTTGAGTACGTTAAAAAAATATAATAATGATTTCTATATCTCCAAATCTTAACATCATGATTAAAGCTGCAGAAAAAGCATCTAAATCTGTTATTCGTGACTTTGGGGAGGTTGAAAAATTACAAGTATCTAAAAAAGGACCTTATGATTTTGTAACTAAAACAGATAAACATGTTGAAAAAATTTTAATTGAAGAATTATCAAAAATAAAAAAAATTATTCTTTTATAACTGAAGAAACTGGAATAATTAAAAATAATGATAAAGAAAATATTTGGATTATTGACCCAATTGATGGAACAACAAACTTTTTACATGGGATACCTCACTTTGCCATTTGCATCGCACTACAATCTAAAAAGGAAATTGTAAGTGGTTTAATTTTTGACCCAATCAAAGATGAGATGTTTTTTGCTGAAAAAGATAAAGGGGCATTTTTAAATAACCAAAGATTAAGAGTTTCAAAAAAGAACTCAATTGATGATTGTCTATTTTCAAGTAACCATGAAGGTGTTAAATTTAGTGATCTTAATATGAGATATAGTGGATGTGCTGCATTAGATTTAGCCTATGTTGCCTCTGGTAGGCTTGATGGTTTTTTTCATAATAATATTAATCTTTGGGATGTCGCAGCTGGAGAGATATTGGTCAAAGAAGCAGGAGGATTAGTAAATGATATTCATAAATTTGATGTAAATAAGATTGATATTAGGGCCTCAAGTGCTGCGATTAATGACAAAATGTTGGAAAATTTAGTTAACTTTTAATTGTGTTATAAAATTCTTTTGCTATAAGTCTCGATATGAAAAAAGACATACACCCAAACTACCACACAATTAAAGTCGAAATGACTGATGGAACTCAATTTGAAACAAATCAACTTGGGGTGCTGAGGGTGATTTACTTAAACTAGAAATTGACCCAAAATCTCATTCTGCATGGACAGGTGGAAAACAAAAGTTAATGGATAAAGGTAGAATAAGTAAATTTAATAAAAAATTTCAAAACTTTAAATCAGATAAAAAAAATTAAATGTCAAATGCACCTTTGATGCCAATGGCTACAGCTGTTTGGTTGGTTGAAAATACAACACTTACTTTTAAACAGATTGCAAATTTTTGTAACTTGCATGAAGTTGAGATTCAAGGAATTGCTGATGGTGAAGTTGCAAAAGGAATTAAAGCTTATAATCCAATAATCTCAGGTCAACTTTCTAGAGAAGAAATTGAATTATCATCAAAAGATGAAAATAGACCTCTTCTTATTAAAAGTACTGATATTGAAATATCTAACTCTGAAAAGAAAACTAAAAAATATGTACCTCTATCTAAGAGACAAGATAAGCCCGACTCAGCTTTATGGTTAATTAGACAACATAATATGCTTAAAGACTCACAAATTGCAAAATTAGTTGGAGTAACAAAAAATTCAGTTACTTCTATAAGAAATAAAAGCTACTGGAACTATAATAATTTAAATCCAAAAGACCCTGTTGCTTTAAACTTATTTAGTCAAAAAGATCTGATAGAGGCACTAGAAAAAGCTGAGAGAAGAATAAAAAGAGAAAAAAAAGAAAAAGAAAAAGCAAAACAAGCAAAAGAAATTTCAAACATTGAATAAATTTAATAGACATCAAAATTTTATAGTGATAATTACTCACAATTAAAAAAATTTATGAAAATAGAAGTTAAAGATAATAATATTGAACAAGCACTCAGAGTTCTTAAAAGAAAACTTCAACGTGATGGTTTTTTTAAAGTTATTAAACTAAAAAATACTTACGAAAAACCCTCTGAGAAGAAAAAAAGAATTTTACAAGAAAACATTAAAAGAGTTAAAAAGTTAAACAAACTTAAAAATAGAATTTAAGTATACCGCGGGGTGGAGCAGTCTGGTAGCTCGTCAGGCTCATAACCTGAAGGTCGGCGGTTCAAATCCGTCCCCCGCAACCAATTCCAGACTAAATTTTAAAATTAGATTTTTTACTATCAATTAAAAAAGCTTTAACTGTTTCTTTTGTAAGTTGATCAAATGATTTTCCAAAGTTTTCTATTTTTTCAATAATTGCTGGTGGAACAGTAATTATATGACAACCTAATTGTTTTGCTTGTAAATAATTATAAGGCTCACGAACACTAGCCCATAATATCTCAACATTTTTAAATCTTTTAGCTAATTTAATGCTTTTAATAAATTCTGGCACTGGATCTTTACCAGTATCACCTGCTCTTCCAGCAAAAATAGAAATAATTACTTTTGTTTTTTTATTAATTAATTTTAAAATCTTTTCAGTTTGTTTGGCGTTATAAACAGCTGTGATATTGAGTTTTATATTTTGATTATTTAACTCTTTAATAATTTGACCCATAAATTTACCTTTAGAATTAGCAACTGGTACTTTTACGTAAACATTTTTTCCCCAAGTATTAATTTTCATTGCTTGAATTTTCATTTCTTCATATTCATCAGCAAATACTTCAAGGAAACTGGTTTATTGTTACAAATTTTAAGAATTTTTTTTGAATAAGATTTATAATCTTTTGCTCCAGCTTTTCTCATTAAGCTTGGATTGGTTGTAAATCCTTTAACAATCTTTTTTTTATTAAATTTTTTAATTTGATCTAATTCTGCAATGTCACAAAATATTTTAGTATTCAAATTTATACCTATAGATTTTTAGTAATATCTTCTGTCATTTTTTTTGCATCTGCAAATAACATTAGAGTATTTTCTTTATAAAATAGATCATTATCAATTCCAGCATAACCAGGAGATAAACTTCTTTTAACAAATAATACTGACTTACATTTTTCAACATCAAGAACTGGCATACCATAAATTGGACTTTGTGGGTCTGTTTTTGCAACTGGGTTTGTTACATCATTAGCACCTATTACAAAAGCTACATCTGCATTTGCAAAATCATTATTAATTTCTTCTAAGTTCAAATACTTCATCATAAGGAACATTTGCCTCAGCTAAGTAATACGTTCATGTGTCCTGGCATTCGTCCTGCAACAGGATGAATTGCATAAGAAACTTTTATGTCATTTTTTTTAATGTATCAACCATCTCTCTTAAAGCATGCTGTGCTTGTGCTACAGCCATTCCATAACCTGGAACAATTATTACTGATGAAGCATTTTTCATTAAAAAAGCTGCATCATCTGCATTTCCACTTTTAACTGGTCTTTGTTCTTTATTTTGTGATGAACCTGATTGTTCTGTTGCACCAAATCCTCCTAAGATAACATTAAAGAATGATCTATTCATTCCTTTACACATTATATAAGATAAAATTGCACCAGATGATCCAACCAATGCTCCTGTAATAATTAAAGCTGTATTTTCTAAAGTAAATCCAATTCCAGCAGCAGCCCAACCTGAATAAGAATTTAGCATTGAAATCACTACTGGCATATCTGCACCACCAATTGGAATTATTAATAAAAAACCAATTAAAAAAGATACTGCAATAATATCCAAAATAAATTAGAAGATTGTGTAGAGCAAAGTAGATAAGTTAATAACAATTATTGAAATTAAAATTAAAGCATTTAGTGGATGTTGACCTTTAAAAGTTATAGGTGAACCTGACATTATTCCTTGAAGTTTTAAAAAAGCAATAATTGAACCTGAAAAAGTTATTGCACCAACTGCTGCACCAATTGACATTTCAATTAAACTTCCAAGCTTAATATTTCCTGGAGATCCTAAATTAAAAGCTTCTGGATTTAAAAAAGCAGCTATTGCAACAAATACAGCTGCAAGACCAACCAAACTATGAAAGCCAGCTACTAATTCTGGCATTGCAGTCATTGGAATTTTATAGGCAATAAAAGCACCAATTAATCCACCTATTAAAAGAAATATTAAAACAACTACAAATCCAGTTGAAAAATTACCAATGGATAAAAAAGTAACTGTAATTGCAATAATCATTCCTAAAATACCAAAGAAATTTCCTTGTCTGGATGTTTCAGGTGAAGAAAGCCCTCTTAAAGCTAAAATAAATAATACCCCTGAAATTAAATAAAATATGGCTGATAAATTTGCTGATAACATTATTTATCCTTTTTCTTTTTTTTATACATTGCAAGCATTCTTTGCGTTACTAAAAAACCACCAAATATATTAATAGCTGCTAGTGATATTGCTAAAAACCCAAAGATACTTGAAGTGTTAAATATAGTATCAGAGTTCCCTGCTAAACCTGCAATAATTGCACCAACAATAATTACTGATGAAATTGCATTAGTAACAGACATTAAAGGTGTGTGAAGTGATGGGGTTACGCTCCAAACCACATAATATCCAATAAAAATTGAAAGGATAAAAATACTTAATCTGAATATAAAAGGATCTATTTCCATAATTTTATTTTATTAACGTTTTTTCAATTATCTCGTCTTCTAAATTTATATTAATTTTATTATTTTCTTTATCATATAAATTCGACACAAAATTAAATACATTTTTAGCATATAAATTTGATGCAGAAGTTGGAAGTTTATTTAAAATATTACTTTCCCCCATTATTTTAACACCATTTTTATCTACAATTTCATCAACTTTAGTGTGTGCTGTATTTCCACCTTGAATAGCAGCTAGATCATAAATTATTGAACCTGAGCTTCATATTATTAATCATATCTTCTTTAATAATTACTGGTGCTTTTTTTCCTGGAATTAAAGCTGTACAAATTACAATATCAATTTTCTTTAATGTCTCTGACAATAATTCTTCTTGTTTCTTTTTAAAATCATCTGATGCTTCTTTAGCATAACCTCCTTCGGTTTCTAAATTTTCAGCACCTTCAACTGTTAAAAATTTTCCTCCTAAACTTTCAACCTGTTCTTTTGAGGCCATTCTAACATCTGTTGCAAATACAATTGCACCCATTCGTTTTGCAGTTGCAATTGCTTGTAGTCCTGCAACCCCTGCACCAACCACTAATACTTTTGCAGCTGGTATTGTTCCTGCTGCAGTCATCATCATTGGAATTGCTTTTTCAAAATGAGCAAACGACTCTACTACTGCTTTATAACCCGCAAGGTTTGCTTGTGAGGATAATATATCCATAGACTGAGCTCTTGTTATTCTTGGAAGTAATTCAAGTGAAAAAGTATTAATATTTTTTTTAACTAAATCATTTATCTTATCTTTATTATCATATGGGTTTAACACCCCAATAAATGTTTGATTTTCTTTTAATAAAGAACTTTTGTCATCATCTAATAAACCTAACTGAACAATAATATCTGCACTAGATATGATTTCTTTTTCATCTTTTGAAATTGATACTCCTAATTCTTTATACTCTTCATCTTTAATTCCAAGATGACTTCCATAATTTTCAGCTAATGAAACTTCAAGACCAAGGGATATATATTTTTTTGCAATCTCAGGAGTAATTGCTATTCTTTTTTCAATTTTTTGATTTTCTAAAATAGAAGCAATTTTCATACATTGATCTTATAGTAAGAATATTGCCATTAAAACTAAAACACCAATAACTGCGACTGTTCCCCACAACACAAATTTTGTAAAATTGTTCCAGGTATTTTTATGGTTTTCATTATCCATAAAAATTACTTCTGTCTTGCTTTAAACTTTGGATTAGTTTTATTGATAACGTAGACACGACCTCTTCTTCTAACTAACTTAGAATTAAGATCTCTTTTTTTAATAGATTTTAATGAGCTTTTAATTTTCATAATTTTCACTTTTAATAAACGAAGTTACGTAATCTTTCAAATCTATTTTTCCATATTTATTAATTATTTTACGATTATTAGATATTTTTGTTAATGCTGAAGCATATCTCTCACCTAGATCTTGGTTTTAAGTAAGTTATTTTAGTTTTAAACATTTTGGCAAGATCTTTGATGGAATAAGATTTTTTGTGACTTATGCTATAATGAGACATTTATTTTTTTCCAAGCCTCAATACAATATTTATAGTATCATCAATATGAGTAAATCTTCTTGTTTGAGTTCCAGGTCTTACAATGGTTAATGGTTTATTTTTTTATATTGATCTTCAAAAATTCCAACTACTGTTGCCATATCTCCTACTTTAATTTGACCAGGTCCATACACATTATAAAAATAAATTACTTCATATTTAAATTTAAACCAATTTTTTAAGATTTTCTAACAATTCAAGATTTTTTGATTTTGTAAATGCATATGGAGATAAATTTTTATCTTTACCTTATTTCCTAATGATGCAGATGTTGCTGAATAAATTAATTTATCTTATTTTAAGACAAAAATTAAAACTGCATTGAGCCTATTGAATTTGATTGATACATTCATTCATTTTTAAAAACTTTGATATATTCTTGAAAATTCACCAAAATGAAAAATGTAGCAATTTTTTTTTATATTATTTTAAATTTTTGAAATATCTTTTGTATCTGACTTTAAATATTTTACTCTATCATTTTTAATATGATTTTTTTTAATCCAGATGAATAATTGTCTAAACTTATTATTTTATAATTTGTTTTTTTTAAAAAATGTTATTAATTTGAACCTACAAAACCAGCCCTCCTGTTACAACTATTATATTTTTCATAATTTATTTTTATAATCTTAATAAGTTTATCTGAAACCTCATTTAAACTATTTTTGGATTTCCATCCATATTTTTTAGCTAATTTAAATTCTACAATTTTTCTTGGTGTCCATTTGGTTTAGTTAAATCTTATTAATTTTAATTTATTTTAATTTTTTTAATATAAATTTTGCATATTCAATTATATTTTTTCTTACACTGTCCAATATTAATTAATGTTTCTTTTGTTTTTTTTTTAAAAATAAATACAAGCATCTGCTAATCATCAACATACATTAATTCTCTTTTTGGTGTTCCTGTTCCCCAAATTGTAATTCTTTTTTATTTTTTATTTTAGCATTATATATTTTTATTATTAATGCTGGAAAAAAATGTGAATTTTTAAGATCATAGTTGTCATTTGGGCCATAAAGATTGCTTGGCATTAAACATTTATAATTTGTTTTATATTGAAATTGTAACTTTCACACATTTTAATTCCTGCTATTTTTGCTATTGCATATGGTTCATTTGTTTTTTCAAGTTCTCCAGTTAATAAATATTTTTCTTTAATTGGTTGTTTGCAGTCTTTTGGATAAATGCAACTAGAACCTAAAAAAATTAATTTTTAATTTATCTTCATAACTAGAATGAATTATATTATTTTGAATTGAATATTATCATAAATAAAATCAGCTTTATATTTTTATTGCTAATATACCTCCTACTTTTCCAGCAGCATTAATTACAGCATCTAATTTTATTTTTTTTAAAAAATTTAAACTTTTTTTGATTTCTTAAATCTAAGTTCTTTTTGATTGTAACTATATTTTTGTATCCTATGATTTTAATCTTCTTAAAATTGCAGATCCAACTAATCCATTATGTCCAGCTACAAAAATATTTGAATTTTTATTTAGCACTTAAATTTTTCAATTCTGAATTACCATATCTTTTACTAATATTTAATATAATTTGGTTTCCATTTAAGTTCTTTTCTTGCTTTTTGCGATTACCAAGTAATGATTCTACTTCAGTGGTCTAAAATATTTTTTATCAATTAATTATACATTTTTTTTATCAATACCTTTTCATTTATACCTTTACCTTTCCATTTAATTTTAATTTTAAGTTCTTTGCAACAAATTTAAAAATATTTTACTGAATACTGTTTTCCTGTTGCAATAACATAATCTTTAGGATTTTTTTTTGAACATTTTCCACATTGCTACAACATAATCTTTAGCATGCCCCCAATCTCTTTTTGCATATAAGATTACCTAAATATAATTTTTCTTGTTCCTATTTTAATTTTACATAAGCTTAACAATTTTTTTTGTTACAAAAGTTTCTCCTCTTAATGGGCTTTCATGATTAAATAAAATTCCATTACATGCAAAAATTCATAGCTTCTCTATAATTTACTGTTATCCAATGAGCATATAATTTTGCAGCTCCATAAGGACTTCTTGGATAAAATTGGTTTTTTCACTTTGAGGAGGTTTTGCTTTACCAAACATTTCTGATGTTCCTGCCTGATAATATTTTGTTTTATTTTCTAGTTTGCAGGTTTTTATAGAGTCTAAAATTCTTAGTGCCCCAAGCGCATCAACATTTGCTGTGTATTCAGGAACTTGAAATGAAACTTGAACATGTGATTGTGCACCTAAATTATAAATTTCATTTGGTTTAATTTTTTTTATTATTTTAAGTACAGAGAGAGAATCTGATAAATCTCCATAATGTAATTTAAAATTTGATTTATTATGTGGATCTACATATATATCATCAATACGTTCTGTATTAAAACTTGAACTTCTTCTTATAACTCCGTGCACGATATATTTTTTTTTAAGAAGAAACCTAGACAAATATGCTCCATCTTGTCCTGTTATTCCAAAAATTAAAGCAGTTTTTTGCATGATAATAAATAATTTATTATGTTTTTCTAGTCAAATATTTTTAATTAAAATATTTAAACTTAGTCTAAAATTTTTTTTTCAATTCTAAAGTTTTTATTATAGATATTTTTTTTATAAAAAAAACCTGGAATTTTAACAAGTACTTTATAGATCAAAACAAGCAAACAAAAGACATTAAATCTCTTATAAAGAATTCTAATGTCTTCTTTAAATTTTATATAAAAATATTTTTTTGAATTACTTAAACCTTGATCCTCCATATATACAAAAAAACTATCAAAATATTTACCATTAAAATTTTTACAAAGATTATAGAGATAATCAATATCAGCTGAAATTTTCATTTTATCATCATAAAAAATCTTTTTTGATATTTCTTTTTTTATACACAGCGATGTATGAGCTATTTTTAGAAAATTTAACTTATCATTATTTTTTGATTTTATGTTCCAGACTCTTGAAATATTCTTTTTTTTTTTATTATAAAATAATATATTAGAATAATAAAAATCGAAACTGCTATTTAAGTAAATGAATTCTGACAATTGATTTAATGAATTTTCAGAATAGAAAAAATCACCTGCGTGCATAATTATAATATATTGTCCATTCACTTTTTGAAAAGACTTGTTAATAGCATCGTACACACCTTTATCACTTTCCCTAAAATATAAATTTTGATTATCCAAATTTTTTTTTAAAAATTCACTTGTCCCATCATTTGAATTTGCATCAAATACTATATGCTCAAAATCCCTAAAAGTTTGCTTTTTTATACTTTGTACTGTTAATCCTATTTTTGGTAATTCATTCTTTACAACTGTAATGATACTAAATCTCATCTATCATAAATTAATACAATATATTTTATAATTTAATACACAAATTATTTTGTATAAAATCTTTATTATCTACATCAATTAAATTGTTCTACTTTTCAAACTATGCATAAAAAAACCGAGTATATAGAATAATATTGATGCATTAAAAGTAGATAGAAAAGATCCAGAGGGTTTAATCGGGAAAATTATAGCCAAGATTAAACTTCCTATTGTTATAGATAAAAAAACTTCTTTTTGTGTATATGTTTTTTTATAAATACTAGAAAATATTAGAAAAAATAAACCTAAATAAAATAATCCTCCTATGAGTCCTTGTTCAGCTAAAAATTCAAGAAAATAATTGTGTGGGTGTGTAGAGCATGCTCTATATCCATAATAACGATGAATATTTTTTTCACTTACAATTTTTGTTTCAATATTTGTTTCTTTACATTTTACTCTAAAACTTTTTATTCCATGTCCAGTAAATGGTTTTTCTAAAAATAATTCTATAGCTGCCTGATAATGATAGCTCCATGGGTTTTCTTTTATTCTTTCTATTAGTGTGGAATTTTTAACAATATTTACACCCTCATATAAATTGATAAATCTTTGATTTATGGTGTCATTTTTTTTTGCCAAAAGAAATATAATCGTCAATAAAAAAGAGAATAAAAGAATAAAAGATAATATTTTTTTTATTAAAAAAGCAGATAAAAAAAATACATATAAATAAAATTAAAAGAGCATTCCTCTCTCCTGTAAAAAGTATGATGATAAAAATAAAAATAAAAAAAGGTGCAATTATTAAGTTTTTAGCATTAAATTTTTGACCTATTTTTAAAAATAACATCAATAAACCAATTTGACATATGAATGCTCCAGCAATTAATTCATCCCCAAAAATACCTGAAAATCTTAAACAATTTAATACTTTTTCATCACACATACCTGGTAAAAAACCAAAAATATTTTCGTAAAATGTGTATTGATAAATAATATCAATACCGATTAATAAAATTAAAAACTAAATTAATGTTAATAAAAAAAGTAATTTGTTTTTTTGTTGCTTCTTCTAAAACAATATAAGTTCCAATCATAAGAAACAAGTATCTAAAATATCCAAACAGTTTTAAAAATGAATCAAAAGTATCAATTTTAAAAATTGAATT
>NZ_CALSOW010000004.1 GCF_943788075.1 uncultured Candidatus Pelagibacter sp.
TAATTTTAATGCAGCTTTAAGCATAAGTATAATTATATTGATAATTTTTAGTGTTGCCCCTTTACTTAATTGGTTCATTCTCGATGCCACATTTGTTGGTGATAGCAAAGAAGCTTGTACTGGTGGAGGTGCATGTTGGGTTTATATTAAAACTTGGTTTAATAGATTTATGTATGGAATGTATCCAAATGCAGAGCAATGGAGAGTTAATGCAACATTTATTATTGTATTAGGGTTAATGGCAGCAGGCTATTTTTTTCCTCTAAGATTTAAAAAATATCTAACTTTTTACTATGTCATATTTTTACCAATAATATCATTTTTACTTATCTATTATTTGATATCTGGAGGAGAATTTGGTCTAGAATGGGTTGAAACAGGTGCTTGGGGTGGTTTATCTCTAACCTTTATCGTTTCATTTTTTTCTTTAATTTTCTGTTTTCCAATTGGTATGATGTTGGCACTTGGAAGAAGATCAGATTTAGCTGTTGTTAAATATTCATCTCTTTCATTTATTGAGTTTTGGAGAGGTGTACCTTTAATTACTGTTTTATTCATGTCAGCTGTTATGTTTCCTATGTTTTTACCAGATGGAACATATGTTGATAAATTAATTAGAGTTATTGTTGCTATCACATTATTTGAAGCTGCTTATACAGCAGAAGTTATTAGAGGTGGTTTACAAGCCTTACCAAGAGGTCAGTATGATGCTGCAAAATCTTTGGGTATGGGTTACTGGAGACTTCACTTGTTAGTTATTTTACCACAAGCTTTAAAATTAGTTATTCCTGGAATAGCTAATACGTTTTTAGCTTTAGTAAAAGATACTCCATTAATCTTTGTAGTAGGGTTATTAGAGTTAGTTGGAATGTTGAATTTAGCGAAAACAAATCCTAAATGGCTTGGTTTTTCAATGGAAGGATATGTGTTTGCTGGAATAATATTCTGGATTATTTGCTACAGTATGAGTAAATATAGTCAAAAATTAGAATTAAAATTTAAAACAGATAGATAGATTATGTCAGATTCAATTATACAAATTAGTGAAGTAAATAAATGGTACGGTGATTTTCAAGTTCTTAAAGATATAAATCTTGAAGTTAAAGCTAAAGAAAAAATTGTTGTTTGTGGACCTTCTGGATCAGGTAAATCTACCTTAATTAGATGTATTAATAGATTGGAAGAACATCAAAAAGGAAACATCATTGTTGATGGTACAGAAATTTCTGAAGATACTAAAAATATTGAACAAGTAAGAGCTGAAGTTGGAATGGTATTTCAACAATTTAACTTATTTCCTCATTTATCTATTGTTGACAACTGTACGCTTGCTCCTATTTGGGTTAAAAAGATGCCAAAAAAAGAGGCTGAAGAATTAGCTCTTAAACATTTAGAAAGAGTTCAAATTTTAGATCAAGCTCAAAAATTTCCAGGCCAACTTTCTGGGGGACAGCAACAAAGGGTAGCAATAGCAAGAGCTTTATGTATGGAACCTAAAATTATGTTATTTGATGAACCAACCTCTGCATTAGATCCTGAAATGATTAAAGAAGTGCTTGATGTAATGGTTAATCTAGCAAAAGAAGGTATGACAATGATTGTTGTAACTCATGAGATGGGTTTTGCTAAAGAAGTTGCAGATAGCATGATTTTTATGGATGAAGGAAGAATAGTGGAGAAGGCTGATACCAAAGAGTTCTTTGCTAATCCAAAGAGTGACAGAACTAAGCTGTTTTTAAGTCAAATTTTATAAAAAACTTAAATTTCAGAACCTAAATAATCGTTTTTTTCAAACTCTATTTTGAAATTTTATCTTCAACTTATGCTTGACAGGTTTAGAATTTTTTAAATTTTACCTTAAAAATAATAAATTTTTTTATTGCAGTAACATTAATTAATTTGTTCAATATGTTTTTAAAATTTAATTAAGAGGGGTCTTAATGGAAGATAATTTCAACAAACACTTGGGTAACAAACTCAAGCTAAGAAGATTAGCTTTAGGTTTAACACAAACTAAAGTCGCAAAAGCAATTAACGTTACATTTCAACAAATTCAAAAATATGAAAAAGGCACTAATGGAGTAAGCTCAATTAGATTACTTCAGTTATCAAATTATTTAAAAGTACCAATTAATTATTTCTTTGAGGATTTTTCAGAATATTTAATTAATTTAGAAAAATCACAAGAAGGTCACATGAATGTTAATTATAATTTTTTAACAAAGTTATATTCAGAACTTAAGTGCTGATCAAAAGTTAAAATTTAATAAATCTTTACAAATTTCAGGAACAGTTATTTCTAAAGCAGTATAATTTAATTTTATTTAAGACCCTATAATTAAGTTTAGAAATTCTACTTAATCAAATCAAGAATATTATTTTAAATATTTTTTTTGGATAATTTTTTTGGCTCCTCGGGCAGGACTCGAACCTGCGACCAATTGATTAACAGTCAACTGCTCTACCAACTGAGCTACCGAGGAATGTAAAAAACTCAACTTACTTTTTTTTAGAACTAAAACAAGATTTTTTTTGGAGGCAACGCCCGGAATCGAACCGGGATACAAGGATTTGCAATCCTCTGCGTAACCATTCCGCCACGTTGCCATCTTGTTTTGACTAATAGCTTCAGATGCCTTTTTATATTAAATATTTCTCATTAGTCTATTAAATAACGATCTAAATTGATTATTGTTAATTGTAATTATTAAATTATAAACTTTAAGATACATGAGCAGTGATAAATATATACATTCTGATGTTGAAGATAAGATTTATTCTTATTGGGAGAAAAATGGTCTTTTTAAACCAAAAGAAAATTCAAAGAAATTTTCTATAGTTATACCTCCACCTAATGTAACAGGCAGTCTTCACATGGGCCATGCCTTAAATAATTCTATTCAAGATTTATTAGTTCGTTATCACCGAATGAATAATTTTGAGACTTTATGGCAACCTGGAACAGATCATGCGGGTATAGCAACTCAAGCTTTAGTTGAGAGAAAACTTACTGCTGAAAAAATTGATAAAAATGAAATTGGAAGAGATAAATTTATTGAAAAAGTTTGGGAATGGAAAGAGCAATATGGTGACATTATTATTAACCAATTAAAAAAGCTTGGATGTTCTTGTGATTGGTCACGTAATGCTTTTACGATGGATGAAAATCTATCTAAATCAGTAATCAAAGTTTTTGTTGATCTTTATAATAAAAACTTAATTTACAAAGATAAAAAATTGGTAAATTGGGATACTGTTTTAAAAACAGCAATTTCTGATCTTGAAGTTGATCAAAGAGAAGTAAATTCTAAAATTTATTATATTCAATATCCAATTGATGGAACTGATGAATTTATAACAATTGCAACCACAAGACCTGAGACGATGTTGGGAGATACTGCTATTGCAGTTAATCCAAAAGATGATCGTTTTAAATCATTTGTTGGTAAAACGGTTACAATACCAATTGTTGGAAGAAAGATTAAAATTATAGAAGATGATTACGCGGATCCTGAACAAGGAACTGGTGCACTTAAGATTACTCCTGCACATGATTTTAATGACTATGATGTTGGACAAAGAAACAATCTTGAAATTATTAATATATTTACAGAAGCAGGTAAAATTAATGAAAATGCTCCTAAAGAATATATTGGTCTTGATAGATTTGAAGCAAGAAAAAGAATTTTAAAAGAACTTAAAGAGAAAGAATTTTTTGTAAAAGAAGAAAATATAAAGAATAAAGTTCCTTATGGGGATAGATCTAATTCTATAATTGAACCATTCTTAACAGAACAATGGTTTGCTGATGCTGAAAAACTATCTGTTAAAGCAAAAGAAGTTGTTAATTCTAAAAAGACTAATTTTTTTCCTGAAAATTGGTCAAAGACTTATTTTCAATGGATGAACAATATTGAGCCTTGGTGTATTTCAAGACAGCTTTGGTGGGGTCATCAAATACCTGCTTGGTATGGTCCTGATAAAAAAATCTTTGTAGCTAACAATGAAGATGAGGCAAAAAAATTAGCCAATAAACATTATGGTAAAGATGAAGAATTAATTCGTGACCCTGACGTTTTAGACACATGGTTTTCATCTGGACTTTGGCCATTTGCAACATTGGGTTGGCCAGACAATAAAGAATATGTTGAAAAGTTTTATCCAACATCTGTTTTAGTAACAGGTTTTGACATTATTTTTTTCTGGGTTGCTAGAATGATTATGTTTGGAACTGAATTTTTAAATAAAGAACCATTTAAAGATATTTATGTTCATGCATTAGTCAGAGATGAGAAGGGTCAAAAAATGTCTAAATCAAAAGGAAATGTAATTGATCCTTTAGATTTAATTGAAAAATATAGTGCTGACGCATTAAGATTTACTCTTCTTTCAATGGCTTCTCCTGGTACAGATGTAAAACTTTCTGAAGATAGAGTTAAAGGTTATAGAAATTTTCTAAATAAACTTTGGAATGCTAATAATTTTTTAATCACAAATGAATGTGATTTTTCTGATATTGATAAAGTCCCAAATTTATCAGTTAACATTAATAAGTGGATTTATGCAGAATTAATTGAAGCAAAATCTAAAATTGAAAAAAATTTAGAAGATTACAGATTTGATGAGGCTGCAAAAAATGCTTATCAATTTGCATGGCACTCGTATTGTGACTGGTATTTAGAATTATCTAAAACAATCTTATTTTCTGATAATGAGGAAGCCAAAAGTGAGGTTAAAAAAGTTTCAAGTTATATATTCAAGCAAATCTTAATTTTATTACATCCTTTTATTCCATTTGTTACAGAGGAGATTTGGCTTAAAAATAAATTTGATAATTCAAGTAAAGATTTTTTGATGCTTGCTAATTGGCCAACAGGTAAAATTAATAAAGATACTGATACAGAACAAGTTGAAAATATTATTAGTATAATATCTGAAATTAGATCTTTTAAGAATGAGCTTAATGTTGGACCTGGTTCATTTATAGAAATGTCTATAAACAATATTAACGATAAGCAGAAAAAGTTCATTAATGATAATGAAATTATCCTTAAAAAATTAGGCAGAATAAACAATATTTTGAATGATGATCTGGATAAGCCGGCTGCAACGATGGTTGTTTCAGGTGATTTATTTAAGATTTATTTTGATAAAGATGTTGATTTAAAACTTATTAAGGAAAATTTAACTAGTAAACAAAACAGAATTCAAGAAGAGATGAATAAGATATCCCAAAGATTGGAAAATAAAAGTTTTGTAGATAGAGCTCCAAAAGAGATTGTTGAACAGGAAAAAACTAATTATAATAATTTAAAGAATGATATTGATAAAATATTAGTAACTATAAAGGGTATATAATGGCAAAATTTAATAAAAAGAAACTTCCAAGCAGGCATACATCATTAGGAGCCGATAGAGCTCCTCACAGGTCTTTTTATTATGCGATGGGTGAAACAGAGAAAGATGTGGCAAAACCATTTGTAGGCGTTGTATCTACTTGGAATGAAGCTGCACCATGCAATATTGCTCTTATGAGACAAGCTCAATCTGTTAAAAAAGGAGTTAGGGCTAACGGTGGAACGCCTAGAGAATTTTGCACAATTACAGTCACCGATGGAATTGCAATGGGCCATGAAGGTATGAAAGCTTCTTTAATATCAAGAGAAGTTATAGCAGATTCAGCTGAACTTACTGTAAGAGGCCATTGTTATGATGCCTTAGTTGGTATTGCAGGATGTGATAAATCTTTACCTGCATTAATGATGTCGATGGTAAGATTAAATGTACCGAGTGTATTTATATACGGTGGATCAATTCTTCCAGGAAGATACAAAGGTAAAGATGTAACGGTAGTTGATGTATTTGAAGCAGTTGGAAAACATTCGTCAGGTCAAATGTCTGCAGCTGAACTTAGAAAATTAGAATTAGTTGCTTGTCCAAGTGCAGGAGCTTGTGGTGGTCAATTTACAGCAAATACGATGGCATGTGTATCAGAGGCTATTGGTTTAGCATTACCATATTCTGCAGGAACTCCAGCTCCTTATGAAGAAAGAGATAAGTATGCAAAAGAAAGTGGAAAAACAGTTATGAATCTTTTGGCAAAAAAAATTAAACCTAGAGACATTGTAACCAGAAAAGCTTTAGAAAATGCTGCAACAATAGTTGCTGCAACAGGCGGATCTACTAATGCTGCATTACATTTACCAGCAATTGCAAATGAAGCTGGAATAAAATTTGATTTAATGGATGTTGCTAAAATTTTTAAAAAAACTCCTTATCTTGCTGATTTAAAACCTGGTGGAAAATATGTTGCAAAAGACATGTGGTTAGCAGGGGGTGTTCCAATGCTACTTAAAACTTTATTCGATGGTGGCTTTATTCATGGAGACTGTATGACGGTTACAGGAAAAACCATGAAGGAAAATTTAAAGAATATTAAGTTTAACCCTAAACAAAAAGTTTTAAGAAAATATGACAATCCGTTATCTCCAGATGGAGGTGTAGTTGGTCTGAAAGGAAATTTGGCTCCTGATGGAGGAATTGTTAAAATTGCTGGACTTAAAAAATTACAATTTACTGGTAAAGCTAGATGTTTTGATAATGAAGAAGCAGCAATGTCAGCTGTGCAAAACCGAAAGTATAAAGAAGGGGATGTAATTATTATTCGTTATGAAGGACCTGTTGGAGGACCAGGTATGAGAGAAATGCTATCAACCACTGGTGCAATTTATGGTCAAGGGATGGGGGAGAAAGTTGCCCTTATAACCGATGGTAGGTTCTCTGGAGCTACAAGAGGCTTTTGTGTGGGTCATGTAGGCCCTGAGGCGGCTCTAGGTGGTCCCATAGCCTTATTACGTAATGGAGATGTTATTGATATTGATGCAAAAAAAGGAACAATTAACGTTAGACTTTCGAAAAAAGAATTAGCTTCAAGAAAACGTAAATGGAAACCTAGAAAATCTGATTTTGGTTCTGGTACACTTTGGAAATACGCACAAACCGTAGGACCAGCTTATTTAGGTGCCCCAACTCATCCTGGTAAGAAAAAAGAAGTTAAGGATTATTCAGAAATTTAATGAAAATTCGTCCAGTTATCTTATGTGGTGGAGCTGGAACACGTCTATGGCCTAATTCTAAAAATCATCAGGCTAAACAATTTATTGATTTTGGTAATTGGACTTTATTAGGTAAAACTTTAGAAAGAACTAAAGCTTCAATTTATGACGCACCAATTATAAGCACAAATAAAAAATACTTAAAACAGATTAAACAACATCTTAAAAAAAATAAGATCAAGAATTATAAAATTGTTTTAGAGCCTGCAAAAAGAAATACAGCGCCAGCTATTTTAAGTACTGCTTTAATTAAAGATATTCCTAACGATCAACCATTGATGTTTTTTACAGCTGATCATTTAATTGAAAAGATGAGTGTATTTAATAAAGCAATTAGTAAAAATAAATTAAATTTAACTGATCAAAATATATTTATATTTGGAATAAAACCGACATCTCCATCCAGTGAATACGGTTATTTTTTAACTAAAAAAATTAAAGGAAACATCAATAAAGTGACAAAATTTATTGAAAAACCAAAAGAAGCAAAAGCTAAACAGGTTATAAAACAAAAAGGTTATTGGAACTCAGGAATGTTTTATCTTAGAAAAGACTCAATAATTAATAATTATAAAAAACTTCAGCCAATTATTTACAGAAATTGTGCGAATGCGGTTAATAAAGCAAAACTAAAAGATAACACTTATTATTTAAACAAATCATCATTTGAAAAAGCAACAGCAAAATCTTTTGATTATGCAATCTTAGAAAAGACAAAACAAATTAATGCTATTAAATTAGATATTCCTTGGTCAGATCTTGGAAGCTGGAAAGAGATCTTAAAAATGTACGATAAGAATAAAAATAAATATGTTAAGAAAAAAAATGTTTATTACCGACCATGGGGCAGATATACAAACTTATTTGAAGGAAAACATTTCTTAATTAAAGAATTATTTGTTAAACCTAAGGGTATTTTAAGTTTACAGAAACATCATCATAGAGCTGAACATTGGTTAGTTACACAAGGAAATCCTAAAATAACTTTAAATAAAGAATACTTTATAAAAAGACCTAATGAACATATATTTATTCCATTAGAAGCAATTCATAGAATTCAAAATCCTGGAAAAAAACCAGTAAAAATTATGGAAGCTCAAGTTGGATCAATTTTAAAAGAAACAGATATTATAAGATATCAAGATGTTTATGGTCGAGTAAAATAAGTGGAATTATTAACAATAATATTATTATTAATTATCGGTTTGTTAACTTTTTTATTATTAAAAAAGGAAAGGGTATTAGGGATCAGTACTGATGATAATAAAGATAAAAATCAAATCAAAATTATTGAGAGCAAAGATTATAGAAAGAATATTTATGAATTATTAAATTATATTCCTGAAGGTATTTTAATTTTAGATAAATCCAAAAAAGTAATGTTTAGCAACAACTCTGCTACAGAATGGTTTCAAACTAAATTAGATGAAAATATAAGTAGTTTTCTAAGAAACCCAGATTTACTAATCGCTATTGATAAAGCTTTTGAAGGTAATAATTTAACTGATCTTGAAATTGAAATAAGAAATCAATCAACTTTTAGATTAAATATTACAATCTATCTTGATAAAACAAATTTATTCTTTGATGAAACGTCATGTTTTTTATTCATAAGAGACTTGACTGAATTTCATAAATTCCAACAATTAAAATCAGATTTTGTAGCAAATGTTTCTCATGAATTAAGAACACCGCTTCAATCAATTAAAATGGGCCTAGAAACATTTGAAAACAACTCTGATTTAAAGAAAAATTCTGAAGTTAATAACTTACTTCCAATTATGACCTCTCAATCTGAAAGAATGGAAAATCTAATCAGAGATTTATTGTCATTATCAAAAATTGAATTGCAAGAACACATCAGACCAACTCATGAAATAGATTTAAATGAGTTAATAGAATATGTGATTAAAACATATGAAAAAATAGTCAGTAAAAATAATATCAAATTAAACTTTAATAAAGTTGAAAATTTTAAAATAGTTGGAGATAAAGATAAGTTGATTGAAATTTTCACTAACCTTATTGATAACGCTATTAAATACAGTGAAAAAAACAAAGAAGTTACAATTACATTTAAAAAAGAAGGTAATTTAAATATTGTTTCTATTGCAGACCAAGGAATTGGTATTCCTAAAGAGTCGATTCATAGAATCACAGAACGTTTTTTTACTGTTGATCCGAGTAAAAGTCGAAGTGTTGGAGGGACCGGTTTGGGACTAGCTATTGTAAAACATTTAGTATCACAACATAGAGCAGAAATGGACATTAAGCAGTGTCGAAAATCAAGGAACTACAATTGATATTAAATTTAACGCCTTGTAATACAACTAAAAAGTTAGTCATTGTAACAAAACTTTAACCTTCCTTTAATAAAATATTAAGAAAATAGATTTAAATGTTTCGGACATTAAATAAATAATAGGAAAATATAAAAAATGAATAAATTAATTAATGTGATGTTAGGAATTCTCCTAGCACTTAGTTTTGTAACAACTAGTCACTCAAGAGATCAAATCAGAATTGTTGGATCTTCAACTGTTTATCCTTACGCAACTGTTGTTGCTGAAAAATTTGGTAAGGCTGGTAAATTTAAAACACCGATAATTGAAAGTACCGGAACTGGTGGTGGAATGAAATTATTCTGTGCTGGTGTAGGTGCAAATCACCCAGATGTTACCAACGCATCAAGAGCGATTAAACCTAAAGAAAAAGCATTGTGTGAAAAAAATGGTGTATCTGAAATTATTGAAATTATTGTAGGAAATGATGGTATTTCTTTAGCTCATTCAAATAGTGCACCTGATGCTAATTTCACAAAAGAACAACTTTGGAGAGCTTTAGCAGCAAATGTTGACGTTGATGGCAAACTTGTTGAAAATCCATATAAAAATTGGAATGATATAAACTCTAGTCTGCCAAATAAAAAAATTGAAATATTAGTTGCCCCTCCAACTTCTGGAACTAGAGATGCATGGAATTCTTTAGTAATGGTTAAAGGATGTTCTGATAAAGCAAAATCTCTTTTCAAAGCAGCAGATAAAAATGCTAAAAAAGAATGTGCTAAAATGAGAGAAGACGGTTATGCAGTTGAAGCTGGTGAAAATGATACTTTAATTGTACAAAAACTTACTTCTAATCCAAATGCATATGGTTTTTTTGGATATAGTTATTTAGTTGCTAACAAAGATAAAGTAAAAGCTGCAGCAGTTAATGGTGTACGACCATCATTAGAAGGTATTCAAAATTACTCTTATCCAATAGCAAGACCATTATTCTTTTATGTAAAGAAAGCACATGTTGGAGTAATTCCAGGAATTCAGGAATTTTTAGACGAATTTACATCTAAAAAAGCTATGAGTAACAGAGGTTATTTAGCTAAAATTGGATTAGTGCCATTAGCTTCTGATAAATACAAAGTAACAAGAACAGCTGCTTTGGATTTAAAAACCATTAGCATAAAGTAGATTTAGACTTATCCACAATAAAAGGCCAGTTTTTACTGGCCTTTTTTTATACAATCACAAAGTTAGTTTGTAACATTTCTGTAACATTAACTGGATATCAACTTGTTTAAATGAATTTAGTATTAATCTTTTTAATTACAATTTTTTCCTTATCGTTATTTTTTTATGGTAGATCAAAAACTAAAAGCATTTCTATTCAAAATAATATTAAGTTAAATGCCTTACCAAAATTTTATGGTTATTATTTAGTTCTATGGTGCTCGATACCTGCATTAATCTTTTTATTAGTTTGGTCTCTTTTTGAACCTGTAATTATCAAATCAATTATAATTGAAACAGCAGCCAATCAAGGAGCAATATTCAATGATAAAAATGAAGCGAACTTAATTTATGAAAAAATTAAAGCTATTCATTTAGGAACTTTTTTTGGTGATATTGATAGTATTTTAAAAGAAAGTGCTATTTCATATGCAAAATTTTTAAATCTTTTTACTAATTCTAAAATTGTTTTAATTTTTGGAATAGTTATTGCATCAGTTATCTATTCTCTAAAAAAAATTAAGAATAATAATAAAGCAAGAGATGATGTTGAATTAATTTTGAAAGGTTTACTTTTTGCCTCATCGCTAATTGCTATACTGACGACTTTAGGAATAATATTTTCTTTATTATTCGAAAGTATAAAATTTTTTTCAGTCATAAATATTTTTGATTATTTATTTGGAACTAATTGGAGTCCACAAAGGGCTTTTGTCAGTGATGCGTCTAAAATTACATCAGCAGAACTTGAAGAGATAAAAGATGCGTTTGGTTTTATACCTTTAATTGCAGGAACTTCATTTATTGCTTTAATTGCAATGTTAGTTGCAGTTCCTATTGGTTTATTTTCAGGAATTTATATGGCTGAGTATGCATCTGTTAAAGTTAGAAGAATTTCAAAACCTATAATCGAAATCTTAGCAGGTATACCAACAGTGGTGTATGGTTTTTTTGCAGCTTTAACTGTCGGACCGTTTTTTAGACAAGCAGGAGAAAGTTTAGGATTGACTGTTTCCTCAGAAAGTGCCTTAGCTGCTGGATTGATCATGGGAATAATGATTATTCCATACATATCCTCTTTGTCAGATGATGTCATAAATTCAGTTCCACAATCTTTAAGAGATGGTTCTTACGCGATTGGTGCAACAAAGTCAGAGACAATTAAACAAGTAGTGATACCTGCTGCATTGCCAGGAATTATAGGATCGGTTTTACTTGCAGTATCTAGAGCAATTGGAGAAACAATGATTGTGGTAATGGCTGCTGGTTTAGCAGCTAATCTTACAATCAATCCGTTAGACTCGACTACCACAATAACCACACAAATTGTGATGATCCTTGTTGGAGATCAAGAATTTGACAGTCCCAAAACACAATCAGCATTTGCTCTTGGTCTAACTTTATTTATTGCAACATTAATTTTAAATTACATCGCTCAAAGAGCAGTTAAAAAATATAGAGAAAAATATGACTAAGGAAGAAAGATTAAAGAAAAGACATAGATCAGAAAAAAGATTTAAACTATATGGCGTAGCTTCAATTTTTGTAGCGCTGTTATTTGTACTTATATTAGTGCAGAATATATTCTCAAAAGGTAGCTCTGCTTTCATGAAAACTGCTATTAATGTTGAGGTTTTCTTCGATCCAGAACTGTTAGAGTTACAAAATGGGGCATCTTCAGATGATATTTTACAAGCTGATTTTTTCGATATTACAATTGAAACTCTTTTAAAGGCTTATCCGGCCAAAAACTTAGATGAAGAAAATGAATTAATAGACTTATTTAGTACCGATGCTGAAATTGAAATTCGAAAAGCATTTTTAGAGAATAATAATTTAGTAGGTAAGAAAATAAATCTAGAAATAACAGCTTCTGACGATATAGACCAACTTCATAAAGGAAATTATCCGCGTGATTTACCAGAAGACAGAAGAAGAATTTCAAACTTTCAGTTAAATATTTATGATAATTTAGTTGAAAGTAAAAAAATTGTAAAAAATTTTAACAATTATTTTTTTAAGAATGGAGACTCTAGAAATCCAGAATTAGCAGGTATTGGTGGAGCACTAGTTGGTTCATTTTATAGTATATTAATTTGCTTACTATTGTCTTTTCCTGTTGCAGTTCTTGCTTCTATTTATCTAGAAGAGTTTGCACCTAAAAATAAGATTACAGATTTTATTGAAATAAATATAAACAACCTAGCAGCTGTTCCTTCAATCGTTTATGGATTGCTAGCTCTTCAAATTTTATTAGCAACTATTCAGTTACCAAGATCCACCCCATTAGTTGCAGGTATCACTCTTGCTTTAATGACTTTGCCTAGAATTATTATTCCATGTAGAGCATCATTAAAAGCAGTACCGCCATCAATTAGAGAAGGTGCATTGGCAGTAGGTGCCTCAAAGTTTCAATCTGTTTTTCATCATGTTGTCCCATTAGCGTTACCAGGAACTTTGTCAGGAACAATTATTGGATTGGCTCAAGCTTTAGGCGAGACAGCACCTTTAATCTTAATTGGTATGGTTGCTTTCGTTGTTGATATTCCTTCAACTCCTATTGACCCATCATCATCATTACCTGTTCAAGTATATTTGTGGTCTGAATCTGCAGAGAGGGGATTTGTTGAGAAAACTTCAGCTACTATTATGATGTTATTAAGTTTTTTAATTGTAATGAATTTTATAGCAGTATATCTAAGACAAAAATTCGAAAAGAGATGGAACTAAATGAGTAATATAAAAATTAAATCAAAAAATTTAAATGTTTATTATGGACAAAAACAAGCTTTGTTTGATGTTAATTTAGATATTAATGAAAAAGAAGTTACGGCATTAATAGGTCCCTCTGGTTGTGGTAAGTCAACATTCATCAGATGTATTAATAGAATGAATGATGTGATTGATATTTGTAAAGTAGAGGGAAATATCGAAATTGATGGAATAGAAGTAAATGATAAAGAATTAGATGTTGTATCTTTAAGAGAAAGAGTTGGGATGGTGTTTCAAAAACCAAACCCATTTCCAAAAAGTATATATGATAATATTTCTTATGGTCCAAAAATTCATGGCAAAGGTGAAACTAAAAGTGAGCTAGATGAAATTGTTGAGAAAAGTTTAAGAAAAGCAGCATTATGGGAAGAGGTAAAAGATAGATTAGATGAACCTGGAACTGGATTATCGGGTGGACAACAACAAAGACTTTGCATTGCAAGAGCAATTTCGGTTAATCCAGAAGTCATTTTAATGGACGAACCTTGCTCTGCTCTAGATCCAATAGCGACTGCAAAAATTGAAGAATTAATCGACGAACTTAAAAAAACTTACACCATTGTAATTGTTACCCATTCTATGGCTCAAGCTGTAAGGGTTTCGCAAAAAACTGGATTTTTTCACCTTGGTAAGGTGATAGAAGTAGGTAAAACAGAGAAAATTTTTAAGAATCCTGACAATAAAATGACACAAGATTATATTACAGGTAGATTTGGATAAATTATGAGTAATGAACACACAGTAAAATCATACGAAGAAGAGTTACAGTTTTTAGTAGACTCGGTCATTAAAATGGGAAGCTTAACAGAGTCTCAGATGGTAGACTCGATGGACGCAGTTATCAAAGTTGATAAGGATTCAATAGATAAAATTATTAAAAGTGATGAAGAAATTAATAAATTTAGATCTAAAATTGATAGTCAGATAATGACTCTGTTGGTTAAAAGAGCTCCTATGGCCATAGATCTTCGAGAAACAATTAGTTCTTTAAAAATTTCTCAAGACTTAGAAAGAATTGGTGATCTTTCAAAAAGTAATGCAAAAAAAGTTAAACCCTTACCTCTAGATTTACCTGAAGAACTATTAGCAAATTTAAAAAGATTAGGTGAACTTGTTATAAAACAGCTAAATGATGTTTTGGATAGTTACGTGAATAAGAATTATGATAAAGCCAAAGAAGTATGGGAAAAAGATGAACAAGTCGATGATTTAACATATATTGCAATGGAAAGTGTAATAGACTTTCTTTCTAAAGATAAAAAGAATTTAGACTTTTCTACTCATTTAATTTTTGCAACCAAAAACCTTGAAAGAGCTGGTGATCACATTACAAATATTGCAGAAACAATTTGTTATTTAATTAAGGGCGAGTACCTAAAAGGAAGTAGACCTAAAGGCAAAGTCATCCAAGAATAAAATGAACGGTAAAATATTTATTATTGAAGATGAACCTTCAATAATTCAATTGGTTCAATATAATTTAGAAAAAGAAGGTTTGATTGTTTCATCTGCAACGAATGGAAACGAAGGTTTAAAAGAATTAAAAAAATTCAAACCAAATTTACTTTTATTAGACTGGATGTTGCCTGACTTTTCTGGAATTGAAATTTGTAAAAATATTAGAAAAGACACCAATTTTAAAAATTTACCAATTATTATGCTTACCGCAAAAGGTGAAGAAGAGGATAAGATTAAAGGTTTAGATAGTGGGGTTGACGATTATTTAACTAAACCATTTAGTTTCAATGAACTATTTGCGAGAATTAAAGCGGTTTTAAGAAGATCAGACCCTAAATTAGTATCAGATAATCTTGAATTTGAAGATTTAAAACTCGATAGAAATGAAAAACGAGTATTTAGAAATGAAAAAGAAATCAAACTTGGTCCAACAGAATTTAGATTATTAGAATTTTTTTTAACAAACCCAAAAAGAGTTTATTCAAGAGATCAAATTTTAGAAAATGTTTGGCCCAACAATATTAACGTTGAAAGCAGAACTATAGATGTTCATATTAGAAGATTAAGAAAATCAATTAATCTTAAAGATCAAAAAGAATTGATCAGAACTGTTAGATCTTCAGGTTATTCACTTATTTAAGAATACTTTTCATCCAAAAATAACTTTATAAAATCCAATGAAAAATAATGGTATTTGTAACCCAAAGTTAGTTAAAATTGCTTTATCTTTTGATATAAAGCCAGCTATCGTCCATCCTACAACGCCTAAACCATGAAAGTAGATATTAATTGGGTAGATATTTAAATTAGTTAACAATATTCCTGTTAAAACAAGAGCTGTACTAATCCATTTTAGATATTTTTTAATAAACATAGTCTCCTCTATATGTAAGTTTTGTTACGAATTTATTACAATTATAGAGGAAACTAAAATCTTAATTTTATAATCTAATTTTTTTGAAGCTCATAAATAGAAACATAATGTTTCTTCTTTGGCAGTGGAATTATTGTTGGAACTTTAGTTAATCTTGGTTTTATTGACTTATTTCCTACAATAATATTTTTATCATAATTATCTAAATCTACCTCTGGATGAGGATTTCCATCATTAATTAATGGCCAAGCATCACAAGCTCTGTAACCAAATAGAATTAAAGGTCTTGAGTTATCCATTAGATTGTGTCCAGAACCATGAACTGATCTGCAATGAAAAAAAACAACTGTTCCAGCAGTTCCAGTTATGGAAACACTATTATTTGTTCCAATTTTATTCTTTTTAGTATCTATTTTTCCAACAAAGTAATTTTCTTTATTGTGGTGACTGTACAATTTCTTTTTATGTGAATTCTTAATTATTTTAAGAGGGCCATTTTTTTCATAGCAATCATCCAAATATATACCAACTGTTATTAAATCATCATTGGTATGTGGGTAAAAAGCCCAATCTTGATGCCATCCAATTTCACTTCCTTTTTTCTTATTTGGAAGTTTAAAATTTAATTTACCTAGATGAAATCTTACTGTTCCTCCTAGTAATTTTTTAGCTATAGATATTATTTTTTTATTTCTAGATAGTTCATAGAAGATTTATGTCTGTTTTGAGGATTATTTAGTCTTAAAATTTCTTTATTTTTTGAATTACTTGAGTTGTATACAAAATGATAATTATTGTAAGACTGGGTTCCATTAACTTTATGTTTCTTCTTTTTTTCTTTTGAAATAACCTCGCTTACAATTTTATTAATTTTTCTGATAAAACTCTGATCAATTAAATTTTCTTTTACAAGATAACCATTTCTTTTGAAAAATTCCAAATTTCTACTCATATTCAATCATTATAATCAAATATATTTACTTAAAACAATTGTATTTTTTTAATTAAAGTATTGACAAAAATATGTTATGTTATAACATAACATTATGACAAATAAAGAATTAGTTTTTACTATAATTAAAAAATCATCTAAGCATTTAACTGCTTATGAAATTCTAGATAAACTTCAAAAGATTAAAAAAACACAAGCTATGACTGTTTATAGAGCATTAGATAGTTTAATTAGTGAAGAGAGAATTCATAAATCTAATCAAACAAAAACCTATATTTTGTGTAATCATACGCATGAAGATAATCATAATACTGCTATAGCTATTTGCAAAAAATGTGGTGACACTGAAGAACTTAAATCAAATATCTTTTTAGATTTCTTTAAAAAAAATAATATTAAAAAGTACGATTTTAGTACTTTTAAAATGGAGGTTTTAACAACTTGTAAGGAGTGCAATTAATGAAGAAAATAACAATATTATCAATAACAGCATCTATATTTAGTTTTACATATCTTCAGGCTGCTGAAGGTCATTCTCATGATCTGCCTGAATTTCTTCATTTTTTAGAAGAACTAGTTGAAGAACATGGAATTTTAAGAGGTTTTGTTTTTGGGTTCATTCATACTTTAATTCCACTGATAGGTTTTTACTCAGGATGGAGTATTAACCGTTTTTTGAAAGTTATTTCGAATGGAGCTATAGCAGGAATAGTTGGAATAGTTTTAGCTCATATTATAGCTGACTTTATTGCAGCATTAGCTGATCCAAATCTTAAAAGTGCAGCATATGGAATTGTTCTTGGTGGGTTTTTACCTTTGTTAGCTGTACCTTTTTTAGAAAAATATGTAACAAAAAGTCAGTATCACACTGTTGTAGGTGATCATGAAGATCTAAAAAAAGATTTGAAAACCAAACATAAATAAAATATCTAATAGGGGAATGAGTACAATTCCCCTAACATTAGATGAAATTTTTGATTTAGCAAAAAAAACATTACTTGCTAATGGATGTGACGATGAGACTGCAAGTATTTTATCTGACTTGATAAGAAATGCCGAAAGAGATGGTTCAGTTTCTCATGGATTATTTAGATTACCTGCTTATGTTTCAGGTTTAAAAAGTGGTAAGATTAATGGAAAAGGTAAACCTGAAGTTAAAAAGATTTCTCCATCAGTAATTAAAGTTCAAGGTAATAATTCTTTAGCACCAGTTGTTTTAAGCAAAGGTTTGCCTGAATTAAGTAAAGCTGCAAAAGAAAATGGTGTTGCAGTTTTAGCTATTAACAATTCTCATCATATGGCTGCTATGTGGCCTGAAACTGAAAAATTAGCTGAAGATGGTTTAGTTGCTTTTGCTTGCACCTCTTATAAGCCAGCAGTTGCTCCAGCTGGAGCTATTAAACCATTATTTGGAACGAACCCAATTTCATTTGCTTGGCCTACGACCAGGAACAACTCCTGTAGTTTATGATATGGCAACTGCTTCAATGGCTATGGGTGAAGTTCAAGTTGCAAAACGAGAAGGGCACAAAGTTCCTCTTGGAACTGGACTTACTAAAGATGGTAAAGATACTACTGACCCAGCAGAGATTGCTGATGGTGGTGTTTTATTACCTTTTGGTGGATACAAAGGTTCTGCAATAGCAATGATGGTTGAATTACTTGCTGGTGCTTTAGTGGGTGATAACTTTAGTTACGAAACAGCAGCAAAAGATAATAATGATGGTGGTCCACCAAGTGGAGGTGAATTTATTCTAGCTATTTGTCCCGACAAAACTGCAGGCACTAGTTGGCAAAAACATGCTGAAGATTTTTTTGAAAAAATGAAATCAATGGGTGAAGTAAGATTACCTGGTGAAAGAAGACACAAAAACAGACTTGATAAAGGTCCAAGAAATATTAACGAAGAATTAGTTAATAAAATAAAATCTCTAAGCTAACTTAATTTCAATTGGAGTGTGATCTGAGGGTTTTTCTCTACCTCTAGGATCTTTGTTAATATTAATATCTTTTATGTTATCAATTATAGAATTTGAGACTAAAAAGTGATCAATTCTCATACCGTTATTTTTTTGCCATGCTCCTCTCATGTAATCCCAGAATGTATAACCCTCTTTATCTTCGTTAAAATGCCTGTAAACATCACTAAAGCCTATGTTTAGCATCTCTCTAAATTTCTTTCTTATTTCAAGTCTGTATAAAGCATCATCTTCAAAACTTTTAACATTATAAACATCTTCTGCAGATGGAATAACATTGAAGTCACCAGCAAGTATTATATTAGAATTTTTTTTTGATAAGGATTTTAATTGTTTAATTAATTGATCCATCCAATCTTTCTTGTATTCATATTTTTCAGTATCAACTGGATTACCATTTGGCGTATATATATTTATCAATTGAATATTTTTCTTTTTATATTCAATTTCAGCAGAAATTATTCTTGATTGTTTTAACTTATCTTTGATTAAGTCCGTTCTTACATTTGTTAATTTAGTTTTTGAGATAATAGCAACACCATTGTAGCTTTTTTGACCAAATACATGACTTTCATAATCCATTGAAGCAAAATCATCATAGGGGAAATTGACATCTTCAGTTTTAATTTCCTGCATCATTAAGACATCAGGTTTGTATTTTAATAAATAGCTTTTGATATTTTCAATTCTTGCTCTTACAGAGTTGACATTCCAAGAAGAAATAATCATTAAAGTGAAAAAGAAACACCACAACCACATGAAGATTTGGTTTGTGGGTTAGATATTTTAAAAGACTCTCCAATTAATTCTGACACATAGTCGACCTCTGAACCTTTTAATAAATCTGCAGACGTTTTATCAATTAAGATATTTTCATAATTAAGATCATCATCATTTTTAGATTGATCAAATGTAAATTCATACTGAAATCCAGAACAGCCACCACCTTTAATAGCGATTCTAAAAAAAGAACCTTTATCTTTTTTAGACAATAAATTTCCTATTTGTTTTAGAGCATTATCTGTAAATTTAATTTCTTTAATCATGACCGAACACTGTTAATACTAATATAATACTTAATTATTTAAATTAAAGGATGAAAAAACATTTAAAGTTAGGCATATTTAAAAGCAAGGGACGACTTAATAATGAGCCCACTTCTAAGTATAGATCACCGTTTCAAAGAGATAGAGATAGAATAATTCATAGCGCTTCTTTTCGAAGGCTTAAACATAAAACACAAGTTTTTGTTAATACAGAAGGTGATCATTTTAGAACTAGAATAACCCATTCAATTGAGGTAGCTCAAATAGCCAGATCAATTGCAAAATACTTAAACTTAAATGAAGATCTTGCAGAAACATTAAGTCTTGCCCACGATTTAGGTCACACTCCTTTTGGTCATGCAGGTGAATATGCTTTGGATGAGTGTATGGAAAATTATGGTGGTTTTGACCATAATCTTCAAACATTAAGAATTGTTATGTTTTTAGAGAATAAATATTTTAAATTTAAAGGCCTTAATTTATCTATTGAAACCTTAGAGGGATTATTAAAGCACAATGGTCCCGTTGAAGACTCAAATTTAGTAAATAGTTTAATTGGTTTAAAAATATTTAAAGGTAAAATTAATTTTAATACATTTCCCTCTCTAGAGGCTCAAATTTCAGCAATTTCTGATGATATAGCTTATAACAATCATGATATCCAGGATGGTATTAACGCTAATTTATTTAAACTAGAAGAGTTAATAGAGATAGATTTTTTTAGATCAATTTATCTTAAATATAAAAAAAAAATTAACAAAAAAAATTATAAAATTGCAACTTATCAAATTATTAGAGACTCGATTGATTTAATGATTAGAGATCTATTAACAAATACTCAAAAAAACTTAAAAAATTTTAAAATAAAATCAATTAAAGATATCGCGAATTCAGATCAATTATTAGTTTGTTTTTCAAATTCAATTCAAAAATCAGAAAAAGAAATTAAATTATTTTTAAGAACTAAAATGTACAATAACAAACTAGTATTAAAAAAGAATCAAAGAGGAAAAATCATTATTAAGAAACTATTTGGTATAATTAAATCAAATCCAAGAAAATTTCTTACAAAAGATCAATTGACTAAAGATAAATTTAGAGCTATTTCAGATTTTATTTCAGGTATGACAGATCGTTATGCTATTAACCTATATAACAATTTTAAATGAATATTTTTGAATTATATCTAGATAAAATTAAGTCAATTATTATTGATCTTAATAAAAAGGGAGAACTTATTATTCCCGAAACTTTAAATGGAATAAATTCCGAAATACCCCCAGCTAAATTTGATAGTGATATTTCTACAAATGTTGCAATGGTTCTATCAAAATTAAATAAAAAACCTCCATTAGATCTAGCAGAAAAAATATCACCAATAATTAAAGAAAATGATCCTCTAATAGAAAGTATCACTATTGTTAAACCTGGTTTTATTAATATTAAATTTAAACCTATTTTTTGGTCTAATTTTATTAAAGAAATAATTTTAAATGCAAAAACTTTTGGAATTAATGAAAAAGAAAAAAAACTTAATTATTTAGTTGAGTTTGTGTCAGCTAATCCAACAGGTCCACTTCACGTAGGTCATTGTCGTGGTGCCATATTAGGTGATGTAATTTCTAATGTATTACTTTTTAACAATCATAAAGTTACAAAAGAATATTATGTTAATGATTATGGTAATCAGATTATAAACTTTACAAAATCTGTATATTTTAGAATTCGTGAAGTTAAATATAATGAGACTTTCCCAAGTGAAAATCCTGACTTATATCCAGGTGATTATCTAATTGATTTTGCAAATAATATTATTACTTCCAATAAAGACCTTAACTTTGATAAGTATGAGGATATAAGTGAAAAATTAACCGCCTTATCTATTGAACAAGCTTTATTATTAATTAAAAAAAATCTTAAAAGTCTTGGCATTAAACATGACAGTTTTGTAAGTGAAAAAAATATTGTTCAAAATAAAGAAGTTGAAAATGTTATCAACTTTCTAGAATCTAATAATTTTGTATATAAAGGTAAAATCAAAGCACCAGAAGGTGAAGATAACAAAAATTGGGTTGAGAGAGAGCAATTATTATTTAAATCTTCCGATTTTGGAGACGATAAAGATAGAGCCTTACAAAAATCAGATGGTACATGGACCTATTTTGCAAGTGATGTGGCTTATCATAAAAACAAAGTCGACCGTAAATTTGACTATTTAATAAACATTCTTGGTGCTGATCACGCAGGTTACATAAAAAGAATTTCTTCATCTGTAGATGCGCTCTCTGGAACAAAAAATAAATTAATTTGTAAAATTAGTCAACTTGTAAAATTAATTAAAGATAATCAGCCATTTAAAATGTCAAAAAGAAAAGGGGATTATATTACAGTTGATGATTTGATTGATGAAGTAGGAAAAGATGCAACTAGATTTATTATGCTTAACAGAAGTAGTGATGTTGAGCTAGATTTTGATTTTGATGCAGTTAAAGAAAAATCAAAAGACAATCCACTCTATTATGTTCAATATTGTTATGCTAGAATTTCATCTGTATTTAGACATTTAGAAAAAGATTTAGATAAAGACATAAATATAGATAATTATAACTTCGAGTATTCTGCTGATGAAATTAAGATTTTAAAGAAGATTTCTGAATGGCCTAAATGTATTGATTTAGCCAGTTCAAAACTTGAACCTCACCGAATACCAATTTTTTTATATGAACTAGCTGCAGAATTTCACTCTTATTGGAATCTTGGTAAACAATTTCCTGAAAAACGATTTATCAATGATCAAAAAAATATCTCTCAGGATAAGTTAGTTTTTTTAAAAGCAATTTCCAATGTTATTAAATCAGGAATGGATATAGTTGGTGTCTTGTCTCCATCTAAGATGTAATGTTAAAAGAGATTAAGTATTTATCATTTATAGTAATCATTGCATTATTTCTTTTTTTTACTGGAAAATTTTATTTTTCAAATGAAAACATTAAAAATACTTATCGAACTTATAAAAATATTGATCAGAAGATTAAAGATTATTCTAAAAATTTACCAATATTAAAAAGTGATACAGAAAATATTATTGAATATGTCAAACAGACTGACAAAAAAAAGAAAAAAAAATTTAATTTTTGGAAACTTTTAGAAAATGATTAAAAATAAAAGAGCTTTCATAGTTGGCATTAAATCGTACAAGCTATCCATTAATGAAAAAAAATTTTTAATTAAATACAAACCATGGGGTGTGATACTTTTTTTAAGAAATATTAAAACTATTAAACAAACAAAAAGTTTAACAGACAGTATAAAAAAAATCTTTAAAGATAAAAATTATCCAATATTAATTGATCAAGAAGGTGGAAGAGTAAATAGATTAAGTAATATTATTTCTTTTGATAATTTAACATCTGAATATTTTGGCAATCTTTATGAAAAAGAGAAAATAAAATTAAATATAATCTATAAATTATTTATTGATAAAACTTCTCATTTATTGAAACTGATAGGAGCAAACATTAATACGGTGCCAGTTTTGGATCTTAGAATTAAAGGATCTAGCAATATAATTGGTGATCGATCTTTCTCTAAAAAAATAAATACAGTCTCTAAAATGGGTGATTTATGTATAAAATATTTCCATATGAATTCGATTGGAACTATAATTAAACATATACCAGGTCATGGTTTAGCCAAAGTAGATAGTCATAATTTTACCCCTGTAGTCAATAAATCACTTAAATATCTTAAAAAAAATGATTTTAGTGTTTTTAAAAAGAAAAATTGTTTTTTTGCTATGACAGGACACGTTATTTATAAAAATATAGATCAGTCAAACACCGCAACTCATTCAAAAAAAGTCATTAATCATATTAGAAATTCAATAGGTTTTAAAAATATTATAATTTCAGATGATCTTTCAATGAAAAGCTTAAAAGAGTCTATGAAAGATAATACCGCTAAATCGTTTAAAGCTGGTTGCAATATAGTTCTTCATTGCAATAGTAAGCTTGATGAAATGAAGATTGTGGCTGAAAATTCACCCTTGATAAGTAGTTTTATAATTAAAAAAACATCACAATTTTATAAAATTTTAAGTTAGTATTTGTTTATGTCTGAGTCTGATTCTGTTTTATTTAATGTTGATATTAATAACTATAATGGACCTCTTGATGTTTTGCTTGATCTTGCGAAAGCTCAAAAGGTAGATTTAGAAGAAATATCAATAACAAAACTTGCTGATCAATTTCATGACTATATCACCAAAGAAAAAGACTTAAATTTAGAAATAGCATCTGAATATTTATTAATGGCAACTTGGTTAGCTTATTTAAAATCAAAATTATTACTTCCTGGTACTCCTGAGGAAGAATTTAAAGTTCAAGAAGTTGCAGAAAAATTAAAGTTACAACTTAAAAAATTAGAGTTAATAAGATTACTTTCAGAACAGATGCTTAAAAGAAATCGATTAGGTAGAGAAATCAGAACTCGTGGAATAAAAGGAAATATAAGATCTATTTATAGTTCTGAATACAAAGTAAGCTTATTTGAACTTTTGAAATCATACTCTTCAATAGTTATGACTAAAGATTTTCAAACAATGAATATTCCAAAATTACCTGTATTTACTACTGAGGATGGCATTAAGACTATAAAACAATTTCTGGGTAAGCTTATGGATTGGAAAAACCTTGATGAACTAATTCCAAAAAATTTTAAAAGTGGTTCTAAATATAAAAAAACAGGTAAAGCTGGTATTTTTGCTGGATCTTTAGAGTTAGTTAAGGAAGGTAATCTTTCGATGAAACAAGATAATTTATTTGATGATATTTATGTAAGGGAAATTAATGATTAAAAAAGAAAAAGTTACCAAAAATAATATAGTTAAATTTCCATCTAAAACTACTGATCTTGAAAAAGAAATTGAGGCAGTAATTTTTGCAGCTGCCGAACCTCTTGATGTTGATACAATTGAAAGTAAAATTTCTAAGAAAGCAAATGTTGTAAAATCATTAGAAAAATTGCAACAAGAATATTTAAGTCGTGGAATAAATCTGGTCTGCATTAAAGATAAATGGTCATTTAGAACATCACCTAAGCTATCAACTTTAATGACTCAGGAAAAAACAGTTGAAAAAAAATTATCTCGTGCAGCAATAGAAACTTTAGCAATAATTGTTTATCACCAACCTGTCACCAGAGCGGAAATTGAGGAGATACGGGGTGTTGCTTTTGGAACAAATACTTTAGAGATTTTAATGGAATTAGACTGGGTCAAACCAGGAGGCCGAAAAGATGTACCTGGCAAACCAATCCAATATCTAACGACAGATGGTTTTTTAAGTCATTTTAATTTACAGAAACTGTCAGACCTTCCGACTGTAGACGAGTTAGGTGCTGCTGGATTAATTGATAGTTCTAGTGTTGATAATGCAATATTTGGTACAAGTAAATTTTTTAAAGAAAAACAAGATGAAAAAAAAGAAGATATCTATTCTAATATTGATGAAATGCTAAATAGTACTCTTGATGAAGAGGAAAAAGATTCATAAAAAAGTAACTTTAAAATCAATCATAAAAAGGTTATAAGTTTTTATGAGCATAGGAATTTGGCAAATAGCAATTGTTGTAATATTAGTTGTCTTATTATTTGGACGAGGAAAAATATCGAGTCTAATGGGTGATGTTGCTAAAGGCATAAAAAGTTTCAAAAAAGGAATGGCGTCAGATGTTACTGACGAAAGTGAGCCAAAAAACATTTCCGACGAAAATAAAGACTCAAATAATAAAGATTAAATTACATGCCTACTATTGGTTGGTTTGAAATTTTAATTGTTGTTGGTATTGCTATAGTTGTACTTGGGCCTAAAGATTTTCCCGTCATGTTAAAAAAAGCTGGTTCTTGGATTGGCACAGCCAAAAAATACATGCATGATATTCAAAATGAAGTTTCCAATATCGACATTGATGATGAAAAAACTAACGAAATAAAAAAAGATACCAAAAAAGATGAGTAATGAAGAAAATGAAGGTGGCTTTATAAGTCATTTAACTGAATTAAGAAAAAGACTAATCCATAGTTTTTTATTTTTATTTATATTTTTTGTAGGATGTTATTTTTTTGCAGAAAATATATACGGTTTTTTAGTAGATCCATTTGCTAAAGCAGTAAAAGATGATGGATCTGAAAGAAGATTAATCTTTACAGCACTACAAGAAACTTTTTTAACCTATCTAAAAGTTTCATTCTTCACAGCTTTTTTTGTGACATGTCCATTTATTCTTATGCAAATATGGAAATTTATAGCGCCAGGTTTATATAAGCATGAAAAAATTGCTATTATGCCTTACTTAATCTTAACTCCTATATTATTTCTTCTAGGAGGGATGCTAGTTTATTATCTGATCATGCCACTAGCCATTAAATTTTTCTTGTCATTTGAAAGCACTGGTCTTTCAACAAGCTTACCTATTCAGCTTGAGGCAAAAGTTAACGAATATTTATCACTTGTTATGAAACTTATTTTTGCTTTTGGATTAAGTTTTCAACTACCTGTAGTACTTAGTTTGTTAGCTAGAGTAGGAATTGTTGATAGTCAGTTTTTAAAAGAAAGACGAAAATATGTTGTTGTAATTATTTTTGCTGCAGCTGCTTTACTCACTCCACCAGACCCTATAACACAAATTGGTTTAGCTATTCCATTATTAATTTTATATGAATTATCAATATTTTCTGTAAAATTTATTGAAAACAAAAATTTAAAAAAAACAGATGCATAATTTAAAAGATATAAGAAAAGACTTCTCTGTTTTTGCAAAATCTCTTGAAAAAAGATCTATCAACTTAGATATTAAAAATTTACAAAAATTAGATGAAGAAAATAGACAATTAATTCAAAAAAAAGAAGCTTTAGAAAAAGAAAAAAAAGATATTTCAAAATCTAAAGACGAAAAAATGTTTAAAAAATCAAAAGAAATTTCTTTAGATTTAGAAAAGATTTCAGAAAGTCAAAAAAAAGTTAAAATTGAATTAGAAGATATATTATCAAATATTCCAAATTTACCTCATCCTGATGTCCCTAACGGTAAAGATGAAAATGACAATATTGAGATTTCTAAATCTGGCAAAATTCCTAATTTTGATTTCAAACCTAAATCTCATTATGAACTAGGTGAAAATTTAAAGATGTTAGATTTTGATCTTGCAACAAAAACTACAGGTTCAAGATTTGTTTTTGTTAAAAATAAATTAGCTTTACTTGAAAGAGCTTTATCTAATTTTATGCTAGATACTCACGTAAATCAGAATGAATATCAGGAAATCTCACCACCATTAATTGCATCTGATAATACAATGTTTGGTACAGGACAACTACCTAAATTTGAAAACGATCAATTTGAAATTAAATTTGACGAGGGTTCTGATAGGAAATTTTTAATTCCAACAGCTGAAGTAATATTAACAAATATTGTTAAAGATAAGATAGTTGAGCGTAATGATTTACCAATGAGATTTGTTGCTTCAACACCTTGTTTTAGAAAAGAAGCGGGAAGTTATGGAAAAGATACAAAAGGTATGATTAGGCAACATCAGTTCTATAAAGTTGAAATGGTAAGTATTGTACAAAAAGAAAATTGCTTAGAAGAGTTAGAAAGAATGACTAACTGTGCCACAGATATTTTAGACAAATTAGAATTACCATACAGAAAAGTTATTTTATGTTCTGGTGATATGGGTTTTAGTGCTGAAAAAACTTACGATATTGAAGTTTGGTTACCTTCAGAAAATAAATACCGTGAAATTTCATCCTGTTCTTCTTGTTCAACTTTTCAAGGTCAAAGAATGAAAACTAGATACAAAAATGAAAAGAAAGAAACTCATTTTGTAGGTACTCTCAATGGCAGTGGTCTAGCTGTCGGTAGAACACTTATAGCTGTTTTAGAAAATTATCAGCAAAAGGATGGCTCTATTATTGTGCCAAAAGTTTTAAGACCTTATATGAACAATTTAGAAAGTATTTCATTCAATTAAAGTTGTTTTCATTATTAAGATAGTATAATAATTCAGCTAATTTATAAGGAGATTTATGGAAGGTTCAGGAATAGGACAATTTATACCGCTAATTTTAATATTTGTTATTTTTTATTTTTTCTTAATAAGACCTCAACAAAAAAAAGTTAAAGAGCACAAAGCAATGGTTGAAAGCTTAAAAAGAGGTGACAAAGTGATTACTTCTGGAGGCATTACGGGTACCGTTGAAAGACTAATTGATAATGATAAGGTCGAAGTTGAAATAGCTGATAATGTTAAAGTTGAAATCGTTAAAGCAACTGGTATTCAAGGTCTTTTAAATACTCAAGAAGTTAAAAAATAATCAGTTAAAGATAAGTGCTTTATTTTTCAAAGTTAAGAATTATATTTATAACTCTTTTCACACTTTTATTTATTGCTATTGCTTCATCAAATTTATTTAATATTGATGATGATTTTTTTGATAAGAAAATAAATTTGGGTTTAGATTTGCAAGGTGGTTCCTATCTTTTATTAGAAATTGATAATACACCAGTCATAGAGCAAAAACTTCAAAATTTAACAACAACTATTAGAAATTTTTTTAAAGACCAAAATATAAAAATAAACAATATTAAAATTGAAGGTCAAAATATTTTCTTTAATGTTGATGATCAAAGTAAACAAATAATTATTGATACTTTTACCGATGAAAACAGCGATATAAATCCTTATTATCCAAGATTTAAGTCACATCAATTAAATATAGAAGATACAGGACTTAATTTAAAAATAAATTTTTCAAAGCAAGGGTTAATTGCTCTTAAAACTTCATCTCAAGATCAAGCAATTGAAATTGTTCGAAGAAGAATTGACGAAGTTGGTACCAATGAACCAAATATTTTAAAAAGAGGAAATAATCGTATTTTAGTTGAGCTTCCTGGATTGGATGATCCTATGAGAGTTAAATCTCTTTTAGGTAAAACTGCAAATTTAACTTTCAGATTTGTTACCAATAGTGACAACGATAGTTTTGGAGTTGAAAAGTTAAAATATGAAGATGGTATTGATGAAGCTGTAGTCAGTAAACGTATAATTATAAGTGGTGATAATCTCTTGGATGCACAACCTCAAATGGATACCCAAAATAATCAAACTGTAGTATCTTTTTCATTAGATAGAGTAGGTGCTAAAAGATTTGGTAAAGCAACATCTACTGGCATTGGTAAACAACTTGCAATAGTTTTAGATGGTAAAATTATAAGCGCTCCAGTTATCAGAGACACTATTGCAAGTGGTAATGGACAAATTAGTGGGGGATTTACATTTCAATCGGCAACAGATTTAGCGCTACTACTAAGGTCTGGTGCGTTGCCAGCTCCTTTAAATATTATAGAAGAGAGAACAGTTGGACCTGACCTTGGTCAAGATTCAATAGATGCAGGAATGATCGCTTTAGCTATAGGGTTTCTTTTAGTTATAATTTTTATGTTTGTTAAATACAAAATTTTTGGACTAATCACTAATTTAACATTAATAATTAATTTATTTATTTTATTAGGTATTTTAACTTTATTTGAAGCTACATTAACATTACCAGGTATTGCTGGTATAATTTTAACTGTTGGTATGGCAGTTGATGCAAATGTTTTAATTTTTGAGAGAATTAAAGAAGAACTAAAAGATGAAAAAAATAATATTTTAGCTTTTGATAGTGGATATATAAAATCTAGAACTGCTATTATTGATGCAAATATAACGACTTTATTAGCAGCAATTATACTTTTTTTTATGGGCTCTGGTCCGATAAAGGGGTTTTCAGTTACTCTTGGAATAGGAATTTTTACAACTTTATTTTCTGTTTATTTTATCGCAAGATTATTCACAAGTCTTTATGTGTCCAAGAATAGAAACAAGGAAAAATTAATATAATGATAGCTTTTAACAAGTACTACAATCATTTTAATTTAATCTCATCAATATTGATTATTTGTTCATTAATTTTATTAGTTTTTAAGGGATTAAATTTTGGTATAGATTTTAAAGGTGGAACTTTAATTGAATTAAGATCTTCAGATTCAAAAATAAATGTTAGTTCATTAAGAGATAAATTTAGTGAAATGAATTTAGGAGATGTTTCTGTTAAAAAATTTGGCAATGATACAGATTACTTAATAAAATTTGAAAACAAAGATAACAAGAAAAATATAATTGAAGAAATAAAGGTAAATCTTGATAAATCTTTTGGAAATAAATTTAATTTTAGAAGAGTCGAAAATGTTGGCCCAAAAGTAAGTGCTGAGTTATTAAAATCTGGAGTTATTGCGATCTCTTTATCACTAGCCATAATGTTATTTTATATTTGGATTAGGTTTGAATGGCAGTTTAGTCTAGGTGCGATATTAGCTTTATTTCATGATGTAATTGTTACACTTGGGGTATTTTCATTATTTAGTCTAGAAATTAACTTATCTATTATAGCTGCTGTGTTGACCATAGTTGGATATTCAATGAATGATACTGTAGTAATTTTTGATCGTGTTAGAGAAAATTTAAGAAAATATTCTGATATTAAAATTTTTGAACTAACTAATATTTCTATTAACGAAACTTTATCCAGAACTATAATTACTTCTGCTACAACTTTATTAGCTTTACTAGCAATATATTTTTTCGGGGGTGAAATTTTAAAAGGATTTTCACTGGCAATGATTTTGGGTGTAGTTTTTGGTACATATTCGTCAATTTATATTGCTAATACTGTTTTGGTTAGACTTAGAGTTTCTCAAAAGACTGTTTTGCGTGAGGATGATCAAAAATAAATCAGAACATTCAATGGCAATATTTTGAATGAATAAGAAACTTTGGGAACCTTCAAGAAAAATAAAATTAAATTCAAATTTGTTAAAATTTGAAAAATTTATATCTAATAGATTTAAGAAAAAGTTTAATAATAATTATGAAAAAATTCATAGCTGGACAATTAAGAATTCACAAAAATTTTGGAACTGTCTTTGGGATTATTCAAAAGTAAAAGGCATCAAAGGTAGGGATAATAAGAGAAAATTCTCTAAATTTTATAAAAATACTTTTTTAACAAATTCAAAACTAAATTTTACAGAAAATTTACTTTCAAAGAATAATGATGATAAGGCTATCACTTTCATTAGTGAAAATGGTTTTCGTGAAATAAAAAATTGGAGAGACTTAAATATAAATGTAAAAAAAGTTTCTGCATTTTTAAGAAAATTAAATATAAAATCAAAAGATAGGGTAGTGGCTTACATGCCTAATATCCCTGAAACTGTAGAAGCCTTTTTGGGAACTGTTGCTATTGGGTCAATCTGGTCTTCATGTTCTCCAGATTTTGGAATAAATGGAGTAATAGAGAGATTTTCTCAAATTAAACCAAAAGTTTTATTTGTAACTAATGAATATTTTTATAATGGGAAAAGAATTAATGTTCTAGAAAGAATACCAGAAATAATAAAAAAAATACCAACCATCAAACATGTGGTTATTTCAAATTATCCAGGTCAGACTGAAATTAAAAAATTACCAAGATATAAAAATATCAAATCATATTATTGGAAAAATATTATCAAACAAAAAAATACAGAATTAACTTTTACTAAATTTGATTTTGAACATGAGTTAGCAATTTTATATTCAAGTGGAACTACTGGTAAACCAAAATGTATCTGTCATAAAACTGGTGGTGTTTTGCTACAACATTTAAAAGAACATCAATTACATTGTGATATTAAAGAAAATGATAATGTTTTTTATTTTACAACTTGTGGATGGATGATGTGGAATTGGTTGATATCTGTTCTAGCATCAAAAGCTTCAATCGTATTGTTTGACGGATCACCAATGTATAAAAAAGAAGATCTTCTTCTTAAGATAGCAGATAAAGAAAAAATTACGTTATTTGGTGTTAGTGCTAAGTATATTGATGCATTGCGCAAAACTGAAAAAAGTTACAAAAAACAATATAAACTAAGTAATTTAAGAACTATTTGTTCCACCGGCTCTCCTTTATCTGAAGATGGGTTTAACTACGTTTATAAAAATATTAAAAAAGATATTCACCTTGCGTCCATATCTGGTGGAACTGATATTGTTTCTTGTTTTGTTTTAGGAAATTTATATCAACCAGTTTATTCAGGTGAAATACAAAATAAAGCTTTAGGTATGGATATTCGTGTTTTTAATGAGATAGGCAAATCAGTTTTAAATAAAAAAGGAGAACTTGTTTGCATCAATCCTTTTCCTTCAATGCCATTAAAGTTTTGGAATGATAAAAATAATAAAAAATTTGAAAATGCTTATTTCAATAAATTTAAAAATATATGGCATCATGGAGATTATGCAAAAATAACCAATAAAAATGGATTTATCATTGTTGGTCGATCAGATACTACTTTAAATCCTGGTGGTGTACGCCTAGGAACGGCTGAAATTTATTCTGAAATTGAAAGATTTAAAGAAATTAAGGAGTCCTTAGTTGTAGGTCAATCTTGGGATAATGATATTAGGATTATTTTATTTGTAATTTTAAATTCTAAATTCAAACTTACAGAAGATTTGTTAAAAAGAATGAAGTTACAGATAAGAAAAAATGCTTCTCCAAGACATGTTCCTAATAAAATAATTGAAATAAACGATATACCAAGAACTAAGAGTGGCAAGATTGTTGAGCTAGCAGTTAAAAATATAATTGAAGGAAATAAAATCAAAAATAAAGAAGCTTTAGCTAATCCAGATTGTTTGAAACAATTTGTTAATGTTAAAGAACTAAAATATTAGTATAGGTTTTGTGCTGCAACCATAGCAAGCAACATAGGTAACGAAAGCAAAGTATTTGTTCTTGAAAACAACATCGCAGTTTTTGCAGATTTAGCCTTTAATTCAGGTTCACATTCAACGATACCAAGTGCTCTTTTTTGATTTGGCCAAATAACAAACCAAACATTAAAGGCCATTATAACACCAAGCCACATTCCAATACCTATAGCTGTATGTTTTGGAATTCCCGAACCAATACTTAAAGTCATTGCATCATGCAAGTAACCATTAAATAAAGCTAATATCAATCCAGATAAAACAGTTAATGCAGCTGCCCATCTAAAATAAAATAATGCAGCTGGTGCAATAACTTTACCGATAGCAGGTTTTTGTTCATCTGGAATTTTACCCATGTTTGGAATTTGAACAAAATTAAAATACCAAAGTAATCCAATCCACATAATAGCAACAATCACATGAATGTATCTAAATAGCCAACTCCAAAACAATGTGTCAAAAGCAAATCCACCATTTAAATAAAATAATCCAATAAATAATAAAATTGCTAACGCTAAAGAAGCGTGAATTGTTTTAGATAAAGATGATAATAAATTACTCATGATTCTTCATATTTATACACTAATTTATCAAAAAATTTAACAATCTTTTATTTTATTATTTTAATAATGGTTTTAAAAATTGACCAGTATAACTACCTGGAACTTTGCAAATTTCCTCTGGTTTACCTTCTGCAATTATATTACCGCCCTTAACACCACCTTCAGGTCCCATATCAACAATATAATCAGCAGTTTTAATGACATCTAGATTATGCTCAATTACAACAACAGTGTTACCAAGTTTAACAAATGTATGAAGTATTTCTAATAATTTTTTAATATCGTGTTGATGTAGCCCTGTTGTTGGCTCATCTAATATGTACATTGTTCGTCCAGTTGATCTTTTAGAAAGTTCTTTTGCAAGCTTTATTCTTTGGGCCTCACCTCCAGAAAGGGTTGTCGCTTGTTGACCAATCTTAATATATCCTAAACCTACTTTTTTAAGTGTTAAAAGTTTTGTTTTAATATTAGATATATTTTCAAAATATTCACAACCTTCATCAACCGACATGTCTAAAACATCAGCAATACTTTTATCTTTAAACTTAATTTCTAATGTTTCTCGGTTGTACCTGGTACCTTTACATTCATCACATTGAATATATACATCTGGCAAGAAGTGCATCTCATAGGTTATTACGCCATCACCTTCACATGCTTCACATCTTCCACCTTTAACATTAAATGAAAATCTTCCAGGTTTATAACCTCTGGTTTTGGATTCTGGCAAGCTTGTGAACCAATCTCTTATTGGACCAAAGGCTCCTGTGTAAGTTGCTGGATTGGATCTAGGTGTTCTTCCTATTGGAGATTGATCTATATCTATAATTTTATCTATCAGCTCAACACCTTTATAGCTCTTAAAAGCTTTTGGTGCTTTTCTAGCTTTGTTATTAAGTGTTAAATTTAAAGCGTGGTAAAGTGTTTGCAATATCAAAGTTGATTTACCACTACCTGAAACACCAGTTATACAAGTGAAACTTCCTGTTGGGATCTTTAAGTTAACATTATTTAGATTATTACCTGTGGCACCATTAATCTCAACAAATCTACCGTTTTTTGCTAATCGTCGAGTTATAGGAATTTCAATTTTCTTTTTATTAGATAAATATTGTCCAGTAATACTATTTTTATCTTTTTTAATTTCTTCGTAAGTTCCTTGAGAAGTTATTTGACCACCATTAGATCCAGCTTCAGGACCCATATCAATTATATGATCTGCATTTTCCATTGTTTCAGTATCATGCTCAACAACAATAACTGTGTTCCCTAAATCTCTTAGTCTCTTTAAAGCATTAATAAGTTTAACATTATCTTTTTGATGTAAACCTATAGAGGGCTCATCAAGTACATACAAAACACCTGTTAAACCAGAACCTATTTGTGATGCTAATCTTATTCTTTGGGCCTCACCCCCAGATAGTGTTCCTGACTCTCTAGATAAAGTAAGATAATCAAGGCCAACATTAAGCAAAAAATTTAATCTTTCATTAATTTCTTTTAAAACATGTTCTGCAATTTTAAATTGCCTTTTATCTAAATTCTTTTCTAAATCTTTAAACCATTGAGAGGCATCAAGAATTGATTTTCTAGTAACTTCACTAATATTATTATTATCAATTTTTACACATAAAGCCTCTTCCTTAAGCCTATCTCCATTACAACTTTCACATGCAGAATCTGACTGGTATTCAGCTATTGCTTCTCTTTTCCACTCACTGTCAGATTCTAAAAATCTTCTTTCTAGATTATTTATTACTCCTTCAAATGTTTTTTTATGTGAATATTTTTCGTACCCATCATCATAATTAAACTTAATTTCCTCTTCATCAGAGCCGTATAAAATTATATCTTTAATTTTTTTTGGTAATTTTTTCCATTTATCATCAAGAGAAAAATCATAATGTTTAGCTATAGATGCTAATGTTTGTGCATAATATAAAGTAGTAGATTTTGCCCAAGGTTCAATTGCACCATCTGCAATACTTTTTCTTTCATCTGGAATTACCAAATTAGGATCAACATTTAATTTTATTCCAATACCCTCACATTCTTCACAAGCACCATAAGGACTATTGAAAGAAAAAAGTCTTGGCTCTATTTCTTCAATAGTAAACCCGCTTTCAGGACAAGCAAATTTAGTTGAGTAAATTAGTTTTTCAATTTTTCTGAATTTTTGAGGTAATGTTTCATCTTCATATTCAACAAAAACTAAACCATTAGATAAATTGACCGCTGTCTCTATACTTTCTGCTAATCTGTTACCTAATTTTGAATTTAGAACAATCCTATCAACTAAAACTGAAATATCGTGTTTAAGTTTTTTATCTAAATTAGGAGATTTTTCGATATCATATAAAATATTATCAATCTTAATTTTTCTAAAACCTCTTCTCTTATAACTTAAAATATCTTTCTTATACTCTCCCTTACGACCTCTAACTACAGGTGCATAGATATAAATTGTGCTTTTTTTCGGAAGTTTTTTTACCAAATCTACAATTTGAGTTATTGTCTGAGATGTAATTGGTTTTCCAGTGAAAGGAGAATAGGGGATACCAGCTCTAGCAAATAATACTCTCATATAATCATAAATTTCAGTAACTGTTGCAACAGTCGATCTAGGATTCTTTGATGTATTTTTTTGTTCAATAGCAATTGCAGGACTTAAGCCTTCTATCAAGTCAACATTTGGCTTTTTCATTTTATCCAAAAATTGTCTTGCATAAGCAGATAAACTTTCAACGTATCGCCTTTGACCTTCTGCATATATGGTATCAAAAGCCAATGAAGATTTTCCAGACCCAGATAGTCCAGTTATTACAACAAATTGATCTTTTGGTATTTCAATAGAAACATTCTTCAAATTATGTTCTTTAGCACCCTTAATAACTATCTTTTTGATCATAATTTTTGTTGCTTTGAATTAATAAAATTAATAATGAGAAGAATTGTGATATAGTTCTTATTAATTAATTTAACAAATATTAAATATTATGGCTGGAAGTTTAAATAAAGTATTATTAATTGGTCGTTTGGGCGCAGACCCCGAGATCAAACAAATGGTTAACGGTAAAAGTGTTGCGAGACTAAGCTTAGCTACAAGCCAATCTTGGAAAGATAAAAATACTGGTGAAAAAAAAGAGAAAACAGAATGGCACCGTATAGTTGTATTTAATGAAGGACTAGTAAATGTTATTCAACAATACCTAAAAAAAGGTGCTCAAATCTATGTTGAAGGTCAACTTACAACTAGAAAATGGAAAGATGAACAATCGGGCCAAGATAAATATTCTACTGAAATTGTTCTTCAGGGATACAACACTACTTTAACAATGCTTGGCGGTGGAAATAGTGGTGGTGGAATTCAAAATGACACAACTCAACAAAACAATATTGAGGACTCTTCCCAAGTGTCAAACGATATGGATGACGAAATTCCATTTTAGTTCCTATGCAAAAAACTGAAGCTCCAAAAGATAATAATATTAAATTAATCTCAATGCATGATGAGATGAGCTCATCTTATCTTTCTTATGCAATGAGCGTAATTGTAAGTAGAGCTTTACCCGATATAAGAGATGGATTGAAACCTGTTCATAGAAGGATTTTATATGCAATGTATAAAGGTGGATACGATTGGTCAAAACAATTCAGAAAATCTGCAAGAATAGTAGGTGATGTAATTGGTAAATATCACCCTCATGGCGATCAATCTGTTTATGATGCGCTTGTGAGAATGGTTCAAGATTTTTCTATGAGTTTACCGTTAGTTCAAGGTCAAGGTAACTTTGGATCAATAGACGGAGATCCAGCTGCTGCAATGAGATACACTGAAACAAGACTTTCAAAAGTTTCACAGTTTTTAATTGATGATATCGAAAAAAATACAGTTTCTTATAAAAGCAATTATGATGAAACTGAAAAAGAACCCACTGTTTTGCCGGCACAATATCCAAATCTTTTAGTGAATGGTGCAGGTGGTATAGCGGTAGGTATGGCAACTAGTATCCCCCCACACAATTTAGGTGAAATAATAAATGGAACATTAGCTTTAATTGATAACAAAGATATTAAAGTTAAAGAATTAATGAAACATATTCCGGGACCAGATTTTCCAACAGGTGGAGTGATTATAGGTAAAGATATCATCAAACAAGGATACAATAATGGAAGAGGATCTTTTAAAATTAGAGGCGAGGTATCATCTGAAACTCTTAAAAATGGTAGAGACAGATTGGTAATTACATCAATCCCTTATCAAGTTAACAAATCAGTCTTAAATGAAAGAATTGCTCAACTTGTTAGAGAGAAAAAAATTGAAGGTATTAAAGATATAAGAGACGAATCTAATAGAGAGGGTATTAGAGTTGCGATTGATTTAAGAAATGGTGTTGAGCCTGAGACTATTAAACGACAGCTTTACAAAAATACCCAAATTGAAAGTTCATTCGGGTTTAATACATTAGCTATTGTTGATGGTAAACCAAAGACTTGTAATCTAAAAGATTTTTTAACAAACTTTTTGTCTTTTAGAGAAGATGTTGTAATTAAAAAAACTAAATTTGATCTTCAAAAAGCAGAAGAAAGAGCACACATTTTATTAGGGTTATCTGTATCAGTAGAGAATTTAGATAAAATTATAAAGATTATACGTTCTTCTAAAACTCCAGATGATGCTAAACAATCTATATTAAAGACTAAGTGGAAAATAAATAAAACTCAAAAATTAATTTCTTTAGTTGAGGGTAAAAAAAGTAAAAACGTATACTCATTATCAGAGCCTCAAGTTATAGCTATTTTAGAGTTAAGATTGCAAAAATTAACAGCACTTGGAATAAATGAAATTGAAGTTGAAATAAAAAAATTAGCTGAATTGATAGCTAAATATAAGAAAATTATATCTTCAAAAAAAGAACTTTTGAAGGTGATAAGTGAAGAGCTTACAAATATTAGAGAAAAATTTGCTGTTCCACGAAGAACAAAAATTATAGATGCTGTATTAAATTACGACATAGAAGAAACCATTCAAAAACAATCAGTAATTATAACTGTTACTTTACAAGGATATATAAAAAGGGGCTCTTTAGATGGCGTGAAACAACAAAAAAGAGGTGGTAAAGGTAAATCTGGTATTACTACAAGAGATCAGGATTCTGTTGTTCAAACACTTTCTGTTAACACGCACACCTCAGTTCTTTTCTTTTCTACTGAAGGGCTAGTTTATAAAGTTAAAGCATGGAAAATACCAGAAGGCTCTGCAACCTCAAAAGGTAAATCACTATTTAATATTTTGCCGTTAAAAAATCATCAGTCTATTAGCTCTATAATGCCTATGCCAGAAAATGAAACAGACTCTAAAAATTATCAAATAATTTTTGCTACAGCTCAAGGTAAGGTTAGAAAAAATAGTTTGGAGGATTTTTCATCAATCAATGCATCTGGTAAAATAGCAATGAAATTAGATAATAATGATAAAATTGTAGGTGTTAAAATTTGTGAAGATGATCAAGATGTTATTTTAAGTACAAAATTTGGTAAATGCATAAGATTTGAGACAAAAAAATTAAGAGTTTTTAAGGGTAGATCATCAAAAGGAATTAAAGGAATAGAGTTGGCTTCAAATGATCAAATTGTATCATTGTCTGTAATAGATAACGATAAAACAAAAAAAAGTAGTAAAAAAACTAAAGATGAAAAGTCTGAAATTAAAGCAAAAGAAAAATTTGTTTTATCTATAAGTGAAAACGGATATGGAAAGAAAACTTCTCATACAGATTATAGAGTAACCAATAGAGGTGGAAAAGGAATAATTGGTATTGTTAATTCACCAAGAAATGGAAATATAACATCTTCATTTCCAGTTTTTGAGGGTGATGAAATACTTATTTCAACAAACAAAGGCAGGGTTATAAGGGTAGCTGTTAAAGAAATAAGAACTGCTGGCAGAAATACTCAAGGAGTAAGAATTATAAAATTATCAGGTGAGGAAAAAGTAGTATCAGCAATTAAAATTGCTGACAATTTAATCTAATGAACAAAATAGCTATTTACCCTGGCACATTTGATCCCATTACTTATGGGCATATTGATGTTATTAAAAAAGCCCTAAAGTTATTTGGTAAGATTGTGGTTGGAGTATCTGATGTAAGTAATAAGAATTATTTATTTAACTCAGAAGAACGTATTAATATTGTTAATAAAGCATTATTTAAAGATTTAAAATTAAATAAAAAAAAAGTTTCTGTAGTTTCGTTTAGCTCTCTCACAACTGATCTTTGTAAGAAATATAAATCTAACATTATTTTAAGAGGCTTAAGAGCAGTATCCGATTTTGAATATGAGTTCCAATTAGCGGGCATGAATAGAAAGCTTAATAATAATATTGAAACAATTTTTTTGATGTCTGATGTTGAAAATCAAATAATATCTTCACGTTTTGTAAAAGAAATAGTTAAATTGAATGGTGATATAAGAAAATTTACTACCAAAAGTACAATTAAATCTTTAAAAGACAAATATGAGTAGAATTTTAACAAATATATTTATTTTATTTTTTTTATTTACTAATCAATTAATAGCACAGGAGAACATAATGATTTTAAAATTAAAAGACGGTGATGTAAAAATCGAATTATTTGAAGACGTGGCACCTAATCATGTAAAAAGAATTAAAGAATTAGCTGATAGTGGACAATATGACAATGTTGTATTCCATAGAGTTATAGATGGATTTATGGCTCAAACTGGTGATGTTAAATTTGGCAATTCTGGATCTGATGATTTTGATTTACGAAGAGCTGGAATGGGTGGATCTGATTTGCCAGATTTAAAACAAGAATTTAGTAGTGTTCCACATGAAAGAGGTACTTTATCTATGGCAAGATCATCTGATCCTGATAGTGCGAATAGTCAATTTTTCATATGTTTTAAGCCAGCATCTTTTCTTGATAGACAGTACACTGTATTTGGTAAAGTTTTAGAAGGTATGGAATTAGTTGATAAAATCAAAAGAGGAGATGAAAGTAACAACGGCTCAGTATCAGATCCAGATAAGATTATCAGTTTTAAATCTCAATAATTTCTTTAAATGGCATTAAAAAATTTTGCCTTTAAAGTTTTAAAAAAAGATAAGTTTGCAAGGTGTGGTTTAATTGAAACTCACAGGGGTAATATTAATACACCAGCATTCATGCCGGTTGGTACTCAAGCTACTGTAAAGGCATGTACCATCGATGATATTAAAAAAACTGGTTCAGAAATCATTTTATCAAACACATATCATTTAATGATCAGACCAGGTGTAGAAAGAGTTCAATCTGCTGGAGGTCTTCATAATTTTATGAATTGTGACTTACCAATACTTACTGATTCAGGTGGTTTTCAAGTGATGTCTTTGTCCAAACTTAATAAAATTGATAGAGAGAAGGGTGCAATTTTCAATTCGCATGTTGATGGAAAAAAATTTTTTTTAAGTCCTGAAGAAAGTATAAGAATTCAATTAGGTCTCAACTCAGATATTGTTATGATCATGGATGAATGTCCACGAAAATCAAATGACTATGATTTGATAAAAAAATCAATGGATTTATCTTTATATTGGGCAGAAAGATCAAAAAAAGCTTTTGGTAAAAATCCACACAAAGCACTATTTGGAATTGTTCAAGGTGGATTATTTAAAGATCTTAGAGTTAAATCATTAACTGAATTAATTAAAATTGGATTTGATGGTTATGCAATGGGTGGTTTGGCTGTAGGGGAGTCACAAAATGAAATGTTTGATGTGTTAGATGATATCAAAGAACATCTTCCAGATGAAAAACCTCATTATTTAATGGGTGTTGGGACACCATCAGACATTATTGGTGCTGTTAAAAGAGGTATTGATATGTTTGACTGTGTTTTACCTACACGATCAGGAAGAACTGGATTAGCTTTTACATGGAATGGACGAATAAATATAAAGAACAATAAATATCAAACTGATAACAGTCCACTAGATCCTGATTGTAATAACCTTAATCTTAACAAGTATTCAAAAAATTATTTGAATCATTTATTTAATACTAATGAGATTTTGGCTTCTATGCTCTTAACTCTTCATAATATAAATTTTTATCAAGAATTAATGTCAGCAATTAGAAAAAATATATCTGAAGGTACATTTGATCAATTTCATGACAAATACATTGATAAGTTGTAGAAGATAAACAATTTTTAGTTCAATTTGACGTTTGAAAAAATATAATAATTCTGTATATAACACTTATTCAATTTGAATATATGGGGGCCCTTAGCTCAGTTGGTAGAGCAATTCCCTTTTAAGGAATGGGTCGATGGTTCGAGTCCATCAGGGCTCACCAATATTTAAATTATGTGAATTTAATTGGAGGATAATCCAATATTACTTCATTCATTTTTTCATTTAAATCTCTAATTCTATTATTAGAAGATGGATGTGTACTCATAAATTCTGGAGGTTCTTTTCCTTTATTAAGTTCTTTCATTCTCTCCCAGATCTTGACTGTTTCTCTGATATCATAACCTGATAAAGACGAAAATATCATTCCAAGATAATCAGCTTCACTCTCTTGTTTTCTATTAAAAGGATTCATAATTCCAAGTTGTGCTAATAAACCTACGGTATTTTGTCCTGTCGTTCTGTTAATATCAGATAATACTCCTCCGCTTGCTATATCAATTATTCTAGTTCCAACATTTAATAAAGTTCCTCTACTAGCTCTTTCTACAGAGTGTTTAGCAACAGCATGAGCAATTTCATGTCCCATTACAGCTGCAAGACCATTAGTATTTTTTGTTGCATCTAAAATACCTGTATAAACAGCTATCTTACCTCCAGGCATACACCAAGCATTTCGTACTTTTTTTTTATCTATTAAAATATACTCCCAATTGAAATTTTTCGTTGGATCATCTAAATTTTCTCTATCAAAATATTCAGAAATTGAGTCTTCCATTTTTTTTCCAATTTCTTTAATTTCATTGAGTGTTTTTGTGTCATCACTCATTTTTTCTTTTTCTTTAATTTTTTCATAAAGCTTAGCTGCTCGTGCATTAAGACTTGCTTCAGAAACAATTTTTAACTGTTTTCTTTCAGTTATTGGAGCAGTTGTACAAGATGGTAGTAAAAAACTACCACAACCACAACCAACATAAGACAAAAATTTTCTTCTATTCATTTTCATTTATAATTGATATTATCATTCTATTATGAATCTTAATAATAAAATTTTATTGGTATTGTTTATTATAGCAATAACTTTTGTGGTTTATTCTAGTTTTAATTAATAATATGGAAAAAAAATCAAAAAGAAAATCTTTATCTTTAACTTTAAGAAATTATTTTATTGCTGGAGTAGTTGTTTTATTCCAATTGGTTTCACATTATATCTTAGCAAGATATTAATTGGAATATCTTCAAATTTAATTCCAAAAAATCTTAACCCTAATCACTATTTACCATTTGATATTCCTGGAGTAGAAATTTTAATTTCAATACTTTTAATAACTTTGGTAGGGGGGCTTTCTTTATCCTTTCTTTGGAAGAAGAATTCTTAAATTAATTGATGATTTGTTTAAAAGAATTCCCTTTTTTAAGAACTGTTTACTCAGCAATTGTTCAAATGACTGAAACATTTTCTAAAAAAGATGACAATAAAAAAAGTGTTGTCTTAGTTGAATACCCAAGAAAAGGATGTTTGGGCAGTAGGCTTTGCTACTAAAGAAAATACAGGTGAGATGGCTGAAAAAACTAATAAAAAACTAATCAATGTTTTTGTTCCAACCACACCAAATCCTACAAGTGGCTTTTTGTTAATGTTTCCAATTGAAGATGTGATTTATTTAAATATGACTTTTGAAGAAGCTTCTAAATTTATTGTTTCTGCAGGAACCTCTACCAAACAATCCTAGGCAATATCGTTTATAATATCTGCTCTATCGTATAATTTTATAAGCGGTTTATACTTACTAATATCCTCATTATTCATTTCAATTCTTCTAATTTCCTTTCTCAGCTAGAAGAAAAAGATCACTATTATGAACTGGGTCAGCTAGTCTAAAATTTTTAATCCCACTTTGTTTAAATCCTAATATGTCTCCAAATCCTCTAATTTTCATATCTTCTTCTGAGATGTAAAAGCCATCATTAGACTCTTTTAGTATATTTATTCTTTTTTTTGCGTTTTCACTTAAGTTTGATTTAAACATAAGTATACAGGTTGAGTCTTTATCACCTCTTCCTACGCGACCTCTAAGTTGATGTAACTGTGATAATCCAAATTTATTTGCATTTTCTATTATTATTACGTTTGCATTAGGAAAATCAATACCTACCTCAATAATCGTTGTAGATACTAAAATTTGAAATTCTTTCTTTAAAAATTTATCTAAGATAATCTCTTTATCTTCTAAATCAGTTTTACCATGTAATAGAGATACTTGATTTGGAAATAATTTATCCAAATAGTCAAATTTGTTAACAGCAGAGGAGTGATCTAATTTTTTACTTTCCTCAATTAATGGACAAACCCAAAAAATTTGATTTCCTAATTTTATTTCTTTTTTAATAAATTTTATAACTTCATCAATTTTACTTTCCAATTTACTATAAGTCTTAATAGGTTTTCTAGATTTAGGTTTTTCCTTTATAATTGAAAGATCCATATCTCCATATAAGGTCATTGTTAATGTTCTTGGTATAGGTGTTGCAGTCATTAACAATACATCACAATTATTTCCACCTTTATCAGATAAACGTTTTCTCTGATTAACACCAAACTTGTGCTGCTCATCTATAACGATTAATCCTAAATTTTTAAAATATACTTTTTTTTGAAAAATAGCATGGGTGCCAAAAATTATATCTATTTCATTATTTTTGATTTTATCTAGAATTTCTTTTTTTTTTTTATGTTCAGACTTACCAGAAATTAATTCTATATTAATTTTTTTTGAAAAAAGATTATTAGCTAGATTAAAATGTTGTCTCGCTAAAATTTCTGTTGGTGCCATTACAGCTACTTGAAATCCTGAATTTACAGTATTGTAAGCAGCTAACAAAGAAACTATTGTTTTACCACTGCCAACATCACCTTGTAGCAATCTAAACATTTTATTTGTTGAAGAAAGATCATTGTTTATTTCTTCTAATGTTTTTTTTTGATCATTGGTCAATGAAAATTCTAATTCTTTTATAATCTTATTTTGTTTTGTTTTATCAAAAAATTTTCTTTTTTTTTTAATTTTTTTAATTTTCTTTCTTATTTCAGAGTTGACTAAGAAAGGTTGAAAAAATTTCATCAAATGCCAATCTTTGATAAAAATTATTTCTATGGTTTTCAATATTCTCAGGTTTATGAAGTTCAACAATAGCATCATTCCATTTTATATTTTCCAAATTTATTTAAAATATTTTTTGAATGCCATTCGTTAAGAATGGGTAGATTTGTTATTATTTGGTTGATAATTTTATTATAAATTTTTTCAGATATACCTTCAGTTAATGAATACGTATTATGTTTTTGTTTTATAAGAGATGAATCTTCAGAAATATATTTAGGATTGGTAAGTTGGTATTTATTTCTAAAAAATCCAATTTTTCCACTAACGGTAATTTCTTTTCCTAGTGGAAGAATTTTCCTTACATACCCTTCATAACTATTAAAAAAAATACAGTCAATTTCACCTGTATCATCCATGCAAAAAACTTTATTTGGTAGATTTCTTATTCTTGGAAAAGAATATTTATTTGGAATAATAGTAATTGTTTGATTTTCACCTATTTTCAAATCTTTAATTTTAGTTGATCGGCTTCTGTCTGTATATGATTTGGGTAATTTCCATAGTAAATCAAAAATATTATTAATTTTCTTTTTTTTTAATAAGCTGGTTGTTTTATCACCAACACCTTTAAGTTTAGTTAAATCTGACAATAGAAATTCATAATTACTTTTATTAGTCATAAAATGATAATATATTATATTTATGACTCTCAATATAGATCTATTAAAAAAAAAGATTATCTACCGATCAAATTATCGTGGAACAAAAGAAATGGATAAACTTTTGGGGTCATTTGCAAAAAAATATATTGAACTATTAAGTCATAAAGATCTGGCTGATTTAGAAAAATTGCTAGATATAGATGATACCAATTTATATAATTACTATAATGGATTAAATTGTGATTTCAAATTTAACGATAATTATATTAATCTTCTATTTAAAAATTTTGATTATAATAATGAATAAATTTGTGGCGGAAGGACTGAGATTCGAACTCAGGAAAGAGTTGCCCCTTTGCCGGTTTTCAAGACCGGTGCATTCAACCACTCTGCCATCCTTCCGTGTAGAGTGTTTTATTATTATAAATTATTTAATTCAACCTTAAAATAGTCTAATAAAACGCTATAACTAATTAATCAGTTTAATTCCTATGAATAAAGAGTTTAACAAAGGACTATTCTTAGCTGGATTTGGTTCTTTTTGGTGGGGTTTTTTTGGTGTTCTCTATTTCAAATATATTACATTTATTGGTCATGTAGAATTAGTTGTTCATAGATGTTTGTGGACAACATTTACTTTAGTTATAACAACTTTCTTTTTTTCTAAATGGAGATGTTTTTTTTAAAATTATCAAAAGTAAAAAAAACTTATTCTATTTATTCTTATCTGGTTTTCTTATTTTTATAAATTGGGCTGTCTGGATCTACGCTATTGCAACAAATAGAATAATAGATGCAAGCTTTGGATATTTTATGATGCCAATCTTAAGTGTAATGCTTGGCTATATTTTTTTTAAAGAACAACTTAACAACAAAAGAATATTATCAATTATATTGGTAATTATATCTATTTTATACCTAGTTTTGATTAGTATAAAATCATTACCATGGGTTGGTATTATAGTTGCCCTAAGTTGGGGATTTTACAATTTAATTAGAAAAAAAATAAATATTGATACAGATATAGGTCTTTTAATAGAAAGTTTATATATATTACCATTTGCAGTAATTGCTTTTTATTTAATAACTATAAATGGAAATAATGATTTTAAGTTATCTGATCCTCCAATGATGTTGTTTATTTTTTTAGCTGGCCCAATGACAGTTATACCTTTATTTTTATATGTCAGGGGTGTTGAATTGTGTGGTCTAGGTCCAACAGGCATGATTTTTTATATCACTCCAACATTGCAATTTTTATTGGGTTATTTTTATTATGATGAGCCATTTTCATTAGCAAAATTAGTTAGTTTTATTTTTATTTGGATTGCTGTTATTATATATTTGAAAGGATTTGTATGAAACTAGCTAACTATTTACTTGTATTTATATTTTTAATTTCCACTTCATCTTTATCTGAAAATCCAACAGGTTTTCTTGAATGGAAAAACGATTTTAGAAAAATTGCTTTAGAAAATAATATTTCTGAAAATACTTTTGATAATGTTATGGCTAATATAAAATTTCTTCCTAATGTCATTAAGTATGACAGATATCAGCCTGAATTTTATGAAGATACCAAAACATATATCTCAAAAAGAACATCATCTAAAAAGGTTTCCAAAGGAGTTGATTTTTATAAAAAAAACACAAATTTAATAAATACCGTGGAAAATCTTTACAATATTGAAAAAGAACTTCTCTTAGCATTAATGGGTATAGAAACTAATTTTGGAACTTATGTTGGTAAAATGGATATATTGTCATCTTTAGCTACATTAAGTTTTGATAAGACGAAGATCTGAATTTTTTTCAAGTGAACTGATTATATTATTAAAATTAATAGAAAATAAGCAAATTGATTACAAAACTTTATATGGTTCTTGGGCAGGAGCATTTGGCTTTTTTCAATTTATGCCATCTACAATGAAAAACTATGCAGTAGATTTCGACAAAAATAGTTCATATTGATTTAAAAAATAATAATGATGCTTATGCGTCTGCGGCTAATTATTTAAATAAAATAGGGTGGAAAGATAAGTGAGCCATGTTTTTATAAGATAGAATTATCAAATGAAATACCAAAAAAGTATTTAAATGTTTCAGCAAAAAAACTACATGATAAAAAAAAATTAGAATATTTTAGAAAATATATATTAAATGATGATGTATTAGATCAAACAATTTGATAGTCTAACTACTTCTATAATAACACCTGATAAAGATATTATACCAGATGCAGAAAATTTAAGTCCTGCTTATATTGTTTTTGATAATTATGAAATTATTTTACAAGTGGAATAGATCCTTAAGATTTTCATTGGCTGTATGCACACTTAAAGAGAAATTTGAAAATGCATTGTAAGTCATTTTAATTATACTATTCTTTATATTTTTAACAGGATGTGAGCAAAATAATCTTAATAGAAATATGTTCTAATCAAGAAATATGTACTAAATATAAAAACTCTGGTTTTACTTTAGTCTATAGACTCTACTCTAAAAAAAGAAAAAAAAATTTCAATAAGACAATTGATAATAGATCTCTTTTAATTTTTCACAAAAATCTTAAAAAAGAATTCTTTTGTTAAAATAACTAATCCTATTAATCAAAAAACAGTAATTGCTGAAGTTATTTCAAATAATGCAAAGTTTTCTGATTTCTATAATAGTGTAATAACATTAAGAATAGCAGAGGAGTTATCATTAGATTTAAAAGAACCTTACATTGATCTGGTTCTTATTTCTCAAAACTCTACATTTATTGCAAAAAAAGCCAAAACTTTTAATGAAGAGAAAAAAGTTGCAGAAAAAGCACCTGTAGACGGCATTCAAGATTGATAACCTAGGTAATACTAATCTTCAAAATAAAGAAATTGTAAAAGAAGAAAATTTTTAGTTACTCAATTAAGATTGCTGATTTTTATTATAAGGACTCTGCCAATAACATGTCTAGATAGAATTATTAATGAAACAGACATTAAGAGTCCTTTTGTTAAAACAATATCCAATACGAAATATAGGGTATTATTAGGACCGTTTAATGATATAAAAAAACTTGAAGACTCATTTAATGAAATTAAATCATTAGATTTTGAAAATATAGAAATTTTAAAAGATGTTTAAAAAATTTATTATAATATTGCTTGTTAGTTTTTTTCATGCTGAATTAGCTAACGCCAATCTTAGATGTAAAAGCCAGAACTGCAATTCTTCAAGATTATTACTCAGGTGAAATTCTTTATGAAAAAGAACCTGACCTATTTCTATATATCCAGCTTCAATGACTAAAATTATGACATCGATTATTGCTTTTGATTTAATCAAATCAGGTGATTTAAATTTAGATGAAAAGTTTATCATTTCAGAAAAAGCATGGCGATTATCTACATGCTGGATATTCATCTATGTTTATTATGGTTGGTGATCGAAGTATCAGTAGAGAATTTATTGAGAGGCATAATAGTTGCTTCTGGAAATGATGCCTGTGTAGCTTTAGCCGAAGGTATTGCTGGGACAGAAGAAGAGTTTGCAATTTTAATGACTGCAAAAGCTAAGGAAATAGGGATGGAAAATACTAATTTTGCAAACTCATCAGGTATAAATGATCCTGACAATTTCTCAACAGTCAGAGATATTCTAAAAATGTCTAAATATTTAATTGAAAAACATCCTAAATTTTATGAGATGTTTTCTGAAAAAAAATTTACTTGGAATAGAACAGGGGGTGACCCAATTACTCAAGGAAATAGAAATCCTCTTCTATACAAAAACCTTGGAGCTGATGGAATTAAAACTGGATATTTGGCTGTTGAAAAATACTCTTTAGCTTCATCAATTAGTTAGAAATGGTAGAAGATTGATTGCTGTTGGTAGTGGATTTAATTCTAAAAATGCTCGATCAAGAGAAAGTTCTAAATTACATACTTACGGTCTTACTAATTTTGATCTAGTCAATATATCTAAAGCTAATGAACCATTTGATAAAGTGGATGTATGGCTTGGAAAAGTTGATAAGGTTGATGTCTATACTAATCAAGACATCTACAAAACTATTAAAAAAGCTAAAAAAAAACTTTTAAAAGTTTCTATTAAATATGAGGGACCTGTAGAAGCTCCAATTAAAAAAGATGAAAAAATTGCTATATTAAAAGTTGTGTATGATGATGAGTTAGTTGGTGAATACGATTTACTTGCTTCAAATGAAGTTAATAAAGTAAATTTTGTGTCTAGATTATTAAAATCACTTAATTATCTCATTTGGGGCGATGTCTAAAAAACCAATCATAGTTTTTGAAGGTATAGAGGGAAGTGGAAAAAGTCACCACATATCAACTGTTTCCAAGTATCTTAATAATAAAAAAATTAGTCATATTAAAATAAGAGAGCCTGGGGGCAATCCAAATTCAGAAAAAATTAGAAAATTAATTTTAAATAATAAATCTAATTTTAATAGAAATACTGACTTGTTGTTGTATATGGCTGCTAGAAGTGAAAATATAGAAATTATTAAGAAATTTTACAATAAAAAGATAATACTTATTGATAGATTTACTGACTCTACAATAGCATATCAACATTATGGTATGGGTGTTGATCTAAATTTAATTGAAACCTTAAATAAATATTTACTTAAAAATATAAAAGTAGGTTTTACATTTTTAAATATTGTTAACCAAAAAAATCTTCAAAAAAGATTAAAACAAAGAAGATCATTAAACAGGTATGATAAATTTAAAATGTCTTTTTACAACAAAGTTCAAAAAGGATTTATTCATTTGTCACAAAAACAAAAAAATAAATATCAGTTAATAAACTCAAATTTAGAAATAGATAAAAATGAAAAATTAATTTTGAGTAAAATTGATAGATTGATTAAATGAATTTAAATCCAGTAAATCAATTATCCTTATATGGTCATCATTCTGAATTTACGACTTTATTGAACTATATAAAAATAAAAAACTACCCAATAAAATATTGTTATCTGGTGAAAAGGGGATAGGAAAATCTACTTTAGCATATCACATTGTTAATCATATCTTATCGTTTGATGAAGATTATTCATATGATATTAAAAATTTTAGAATTAATCCTGATAATAAATCATTTAAATTAATTCTAAATAAATCTAATCCAAATTTTATTTTAATTGATATAGGCGATGATAAAAAAAGCATTGATGTTAATCAAATTCGAAATTTGATTTTAACATTAAACAAATCGTCTTTTAACACAAAACCAAGACTAGTACTTATAGATAATATTGAGCTCTTAAACATTAATTCAGTTAATGCTCTATTAAAAATTTTAGAAGAACCTAACGATAATGTTTATTTTATATTAATCAATAATAACAAAAGAATACTTTCCTACACTTAAATCTAGATGTCTCAATTACAATATACACCTTACTTCTAGTCAATCCTTTGATATTACGAGCAAAATTTTAGGTGAAAATTTTAAGGATTTAATTCACGATCAGATGGTAAATTGTTATAGCACACCAGGATCAATATTAAGTTTATTGGATTTTGCGAATAAAAACGACTTAATTTAAGGCAAATCAATTTAAAAGATTTGATAAAAAAAATTATTATAGAAAAAAAATATAAGAAAGATCAATATATTAAAAATTTATTATATTCATTAATAGAAAGCTACTTTAGACAAAATGTGTCAGTTAAAAATATTAAACTTTTAAAAATGCAAAACTATTTTTTAAATAAAATTATCAATACAAAAATTTTTAATCTTGATGATGAAACTTTATTAATGGAATTTGAAGATAGAGTTTTGAATGGATAAAAAATTTTATATAACAACACCGATTTACTATCCATCAGCAAAACCACATATGGGTCATGCTTATTCTAGTATTATTGCTGACTTTTTTGCAAGATTTAAAAGAATGGATGGATTTGATGTTCAATTTTTAACAGGTACTGATGAACATGGATTAAAAATACAGCGTTCAGCAGAAAAACAAAATATTGATCCCTTAGAATTTTGTAATCAAATAAGTCAAACATTTAGAGATCTCTCGAAAACACTAAATTTAACTAATACAGATTTTATTAGAACTACTGAAGATAGACATAAAAAAACTGTACAGCACCTATGGAAAGAACTTGAAAAAAATGATGATATTTATTTGTCAAAATATTCAGGATGGTATTCTGTATCTGATGAAGCATTTTATAATGAAGATGAAATAGAAGATGTTGATGGTCTTAAAAGATCTATTTCTTCAAGATCAACTGTTGAATGGATAGAGGAAGAGTCTTATTTTTTTCGATTATCTAAATGGGAAAAACCTTTACTTGATTATTACGAAACACATCCAAATTTTATTTCTCCGGAGACAAGAAAAAATGAAGTTATTAGTTTTGTTAAAAGTGGTTTAAAAGACTTGTCCATAAGTAGAAAAAGTTTTTCATGGGGAATAAATGTACCTGGCAATAATGATCATGTTATATATGTATGGCTTGATGCCTTAACAAATTATATTAGCGCATTAAACTATCCTGATACGAATAACGTATTATTTAAAAATTTCTGGCCAGCTTCAGTACATTTAATTGGAAAAGATATTTTAAGATTTCATGCTGTATATTGGCCTGCTTTTTTGCTCGCAGCTAAAATAGATTTGCCACTAAAAGTTTATGGCCATGGCTGGATACTTTCTGGTGATGAAAAAATGTCTAAATCAAAAGGTAATATTTTAGATCCAATAGAAATAATTAATGAATATGGTTTAGATCCACTAAGGTATTATTTAATTAAAGAAGTATCTTTTGGAAATGATGGCAATATATCACAAGAGAGACTTGAGGATTGTATCAATAGTGACCTTGCAAACAATTTTGGAAATTTATGTCAACGTGTTACAGCATTTGCTATAAAAAATTGTAATAGTGAGGTTCCAAATGATATTAAATTTGAAAAAGAAGATTTGATAATTTTAGATAAATATAAAAATAATTTAAAAATTATAAGAGATAAAATTGATAATCAGGATATTAATTTTTATATAGATTTTATTATAAATTCTTTGTTTGAGGCTAATAAATACTTTAATGATCAAGAACCTTGGAAAAAAAAGGAAGATCCTATTCGATTAAATACAATAGTTTATACAACATTAGAAATTGTTAGAAAAATTAGTTTTTTACTTTTTCCAATAATTCCTCAATCATCTTTAAGAGCCTTAAAAATATTTGACCTTAAAGAAGATAATATCAATTTATCTTCTGTTGAAAATAATGAATATTTATTAAAAGGAAGTAAAATTAATAAAATTGATATCCTTTTTAAAAAGATAGAAAAAAATAATGATTGATTCTCACTGTCATTTAGATCACGAACCTTTATTAAGTGATTTAACCAATGTAATTAAACGTTCAAAAGAAGTTGGGATAAAAAAACTGCTAACTATATCAACCTCATTTGCTAGTTTTGATCGAATTAAGAAGATCATAGAAAAAGATGAAATGATTTTTGGCACTATTGGAATACATCCACATGAAACAACTGATAATAAAATCACCACTGACGTTATTGTAAAAAACATTACTGATAATAAAAAAATAATTGGAGTAGGGGAAACTGGTTTAGATTTTTACTATAACAATAGTGATAAAAATGATCAGATAATTAGTTTTAAAGAACATATTGAAGCTTCTATTAAAACAAATACTCCATTAATTATTCATTCTAGAGACGCGGAAGAAGAAACTTTTAATATATTAAACAATTATAAAGATCAGAACCTTAAAATTTTGATGCATTGTTTTACTGGAAGTAAAGATTTTGCAAATAAACTATTAACGTTAAACGCTTTTTTTTCTGCAAGTGGAATTATAACCTTTAAAAATTCTATAGAGCTACAAGATACATTTAAATCATTACCATTAGATAAAATTTTAATAGAAACAGACAGCCCTTTTTTAGCACCAGTACCTAATAGAGGTAAAAAAAATGAACCTTCTTTCATTGATTATACAGCACAAAAATTAGCAGATATAAAAAATATTTCTAAACCTGATTTAGTAAACTTTACCACAGATAACTTTAATAAACTTTTTTTTAATTAAAGATTATGAAGTTTATAATTCTAGGATGTGGTAGTTCAATGGGTGTGCCTCGACCTGATGGCTATTTTGGTAATTGTGACCCTAAAAATAAAAAAAATTATAGAACAAGATGTTCAGCATTAATAAAAACAGATGTTGAAAATGTATTAATTGATACATCACCAGATTTACGTAATCAAATATTGAGTCAAAAAATTAAGAAAATTGATAAAGTTTTTTATTCACATATGCATGCCGACCAAACACATGGGATTAATGATTTAAGATCTTTCTTTATTAGAAATAAAAATCCTATTAATGTTTTTGCTGACAAGATTACATCAAAATATCTAAGAAAAACTTTCTCCTATTGCTTTGATACTTATAGTAATGAATATCCAGCAACACTTAAATTGAATATATTGATAAAAATTTATTTATAAAAAGTAAAAAAAGGAATATTTCAATCAAACCTATTAAAGTGCAGCATGGTAACGTTCAATCTATTTGTTATATCATAGATAAAAAAATAGCTTATATAAGTGATGTAAGTAAAATTTTTGAAAAAGATTATGAATATTTTAAAAATTTAAAATATCTTATTGTTGATTGTTTGTGGTACAAATATCATCCTTCACATTTTAATTTAGATAAATCTCTAGAAATGATAGAAAAGTTTTCTCCTAAAAATGCTATATTAACTAATCTTCATACAGATATAGATTATAATGAAATAAAAAAAAGATTACCTAAAAATATTATTCCGGCATATGACGGCTTGTCGGTAACTTTATAAAATCTGATTTAATTTATTAATAATTTTTTTTGACATTGGACCAGTAAATGAGGCAAAAGTATCTTCAACTTTACCATGCTTATTTATCAAAATTTTATGAAAATTCCATTTAGGTACAGTAGATTTACCAAAAGTATCTTTTGCCCATATATATATTGGATGTGCATTACTGCCCTTAACATCGTACTTGCTAGTCATTGGAAAAGTAATATTAAAATTTGTTTCACAGAATTTTTTTATCTCTTTTTCTGTCCCTGGTTCTTGAGCTCCAAATTGATTAGTAGGGACGCCAACAACAACTAGACCTTTATCTTTAAATTCATCGTATAGTTTTTGTAGATCATCATATTGTTTCGTAAAACCACAATTACTTGCAACATTTACTAATAATATAGTTTTACCAGTATATTTAGAAAGATCTAAACTATCACCGTTAATTGAGTTTATTTTGAAATCAAAAAAAATTTTTGAGTTATCAGACAAAGTCTTGTTAAAAAAAGAAAACATAAATATTATTAAATAAATGATAATTTTTTTATTAAACATTATTTTTTTGAAGACATTAACAAGATAACGTACCCAAAGACAGTAGACAATAATGATCCAGTTAATACACCAATTTTAACACCATCTATATACTGAGTATTTTCTACAAAAGCTAAGTTTCCAACAAACAAACTCATCGTAAAACCTATACCTGTTAAAATAGAAACACCATATAAGCTCATCCAATTTGAATTGTTTGGTGCTTCTGCAAATTTTAATTTAATAGAAACATATGAAAAGAACAAAACTCCAATTTGCTTTCCAAAAAATAATCCACATAAAATACCAAGAGGGACTGGTGCTAGTAGACTAGATAATGATAATCCAGCTAAATTAACGCCAGCATTAGCAAATGCAAACAGCGGCATTATCATAAACGCTACATAAGGTGAAATTGCATGTTCTATCTTAACAAGTAGTGAAAAATCTCTATCTTTAATTCTGTGTGGTATTGTTGAGGCTAATAATACCCCCGCGATTGTTGCATGAATTCCAGACTTATATGTAAAATACCACATAAATAAACCAATAATTAGATAAGGGATAAATTTTTTCACTGAAAATTTATTTAAAATTAAAAGTAAAATATAACTTAATAAAATTAGAGTTAGATATGGAACACTTAAATCACCAGAATAAAAGAAAGCTATTATTAATATAGCACCAAGATCATCTATAATAGCTAATGCTGTTAAAAAAACTTTTAACGATATGGGTACCCTTGATCCTAATAAAGATAATATACCCAAAGAAAATGCAATATCTGTAGCTGAAGGTATAGCCCATCCATTCATAGTTTCAGAATCTCCCCAGTTAATAAAAACATAAAAAAGGGCAGGCACCACCATACCTCCAACGGCTGCTATAATTGGAAGCATTGCTTGTTTAATGTTTGATAGTTCTCCTTGTATAAATTCTCTTTTGATTTCTAAAGTAACAAAGAAGAAAAAAATTGCCATCAAAGCATCATTTATCCAGTGATGAACAGAAAGTTTTAATCCAAATTCATTAATACCAATAAATAAGTATTTTTCTAAACTATGAAAATATAGATCACTTAAATCACTGTTGCTTATTACTAGAGCAAGTACTGCTGCTATTAACAGTATTAACCCACTTGCTGCTTCAAGTTTAAAAAACCATTTAAAAGGTTTGGATAAATAATTAATCATAATAAATTAATATAGGTCTATAATAAATAGTTTAATATCTTTCAATGTTTCAAATAAGCTAAATAAAACAAATTCTAAATCAGGAAATATGTCTATCAAGGGTGATTTTAGAGTATCAAGTAAAATCATTAATGCTATTAATGATATTATAAAAACTATTAAATAAGAAAAAAATTTACTACCAGTATTTTTTGTTTTTTCTTCTTTTTTCTTTTTGATTATTTTTTTGGATATAAGTTGATTCTTTTTGAATTCAATATCTTTTTTCTTTTCAGTATCATCAGGTTCAATCTCATTATTATCAACATTGTCATTTAGTGCTAAAGGAATTGAGCTTACAACCTCAACTTTATAAAGCCAAACGTGATTACACGATCCACATTTTAAATCTCTTCCATCTTCAGGTATTAAAGTAGGGTCAATCTTAAATTTTTTGTTACAATTAGGACAAGCAATAATCATGCTTCGTTATATATCAGATTTTTATTAAAATTCTTTTAATTTTGACCTCTTTATACTTTGAAATATTCAATAACTGCTGTATTAGTACACGGATCGGAGTGTAGCGCAGCCTGGTAGCGCATCTGGTTTGGGACCAGAGGGTCGCAGGTTCGAATCCTGCCACTCCGACCATCAATTATGAATAAAGCAATAATATATATACCTAACAAAAATCCTATGCAGTCCGGAACTGCAAAAAATAATAAGTGGGTTTTAGAATTTATAACTAAAGATCCTACAAAAAATCCTTTAATGGGGTGGGAAAGTTCATCAGATACATTAACTGAATTAAAATTGGAATTTTCATCAAAAGAATTAGCTATCAACTATGCAAAAAAGAAAAAAATTGATTTTGATTTAATTGAACCCAAAAAAAGAAAAACTGTAAAAAAATCATACGCTGATAATTTTTTAAAATAATAAATGTTTAGATTTTTTAAATTGAGAAAATGGTTAATGTGGTCATGGTTTGGATCATTTATCATTTTATCCTCTTTATGGGTTCAGGTTAAAATTGATGTCAAAATTAACGAGTGGTTTGGGGTTTTTTATGACATGATCCAAAAAGCTCTTGCAACGCCTAATGCAATAACTATTGAAGAATACTGGGCTAGTTTAGCTTCATTTATTACATTGGCAGGGATGTACATAGCACTTTATGTAGCCATCAGTTTTTTTACAGCTCACTACTTATTCAGATGGAGAACAGCAATGGTTGAGTGGTATCATAGTGTTTATGATAAGGCTGGTAAAATTGAAGGTGCATCACAAAGAGTTCAAGAAGATACAATTAAATTTACTCGTATTATGGAAGGTCTTGGTACAAGTTTTATTGAGTCTGTAATGGTTTTAATTCAATTTGTTCCAATTCTATTAAGTTTGTCAATTGGTATACCCATTTTCTTTTTTGGTGATTGGCAATATGGATTAATTACGGGAGCTTTACTGTGGACAATTGGTGGTACAATTTTCTTAATAGGATTAGGTTGGTTGTTAAGATTGGTTGGTGTTGAATATGACCTTCAAAAAAAGGAAGCAGCATATAGAAAAATTTTAGTAATAGCTGAAGATGATAACAATGTACGGCCAAAAACAATAAATGAATTATTTGATGACGTACGTTCAATTCATTTTTTAAGCTATATACGTTATTTATATTTTAATGTTGGTAGAATGGCCTATTTGCAAGCAAATGTATTATCTGCTTATGTTTTTTTAGCACCTGCAATAGTTGCTGGTGTAGTTACATTAGGAGTTATGCAGCAAATTATAAGAGCCTTTGGTAGAGTAGAAGGTTCAATGCAATATCTTTTAAAAGCATGGCCAACAATAATTGAACTAGCTAGTGTTTATAAAAGATTAAGAGAATTTGAATATCAAATTAACAGCAAAGATATTAGTTGATGAAAAAATTTAATGGCAATTGATAAAAAATTTATTGAAAAATTTTGCAATGTTACATCAAAAGCAGCTTTAGCTGCATCATATTTAGTCGGTAAAAAAGACAAAATAGCAGCTGATCAAGCTGCAGTTGACTCTATGAGATCTGAGCTAAATAAAATTAATATGAATGGTCAAGTTGTAATAGGTGAGGGATCATTAGATGAGGCTCCTTTACTTTATACTGGCGAACTTTTAGGTACAAAAAATGGTCCAGATTTTGATATTGCTGTAGATCCTGTTGAAGGAACAAATTTTGTAGCAAATAATTTACCTGGTGGAATTGCTGTTTTAGCTATTGGAGAAAAAGGTAATTTATTTAATGCTCCAGAAACTTATATGAATAAAATTGCTACTGGAAAAATTGATAAAGGCTTAATTGATTTGATTATCCTTTAGAAAAAAATATTAAAAATTTATCTGAATTTAAAAATAAAGATATTTCTTCATTAACTGTTTGTATATTGATAGGCCTAGACATAAAAAGATTATTGATAAACTTAAAGATTTAAAGTAAACATTAAACTTATTACAGATGGTGATGTGCTTGGTGCATTATATGTTTCAGATCCTAAATATAATGTTGATATGTTTTTAGGTATTGGTGGTGGTCCTGAAGGTGTTATTGCTGCATGCTGCTCTTGATGCTTATGATTGTCATTTTCAAGGGAGATTTATTTTTGATAATGAAAAAGATATTAATGAAGCTAAATCAATGGGTATAACTGATTTAAACAAAAAATATGAATTAAACGAAATTGTTAAAGGAGATTCTCTTTTTTGTGCATCAGGAATAACTAGTAGTGAAGTTTTAAATGGAATTATTATTGAGGAAGATAAATTTATAGTGAAACTTTAGTTACTCACAAAAATACTAATTTTAAAGAAATAGTTAAAAGTGTTAATTCAATAAATGAATGATTTCTGTTTCTGGTAAAACTTGGATACAACAAAAAGTTAATAAAAATTTAGTTGAAAAAGTTAAACAAGACTATGGTTTAGGAATATTTTATCACAGTTAATCATTTCAAGAAATTATGATTCTTCAGAAATATATGGGATTAATAATAAACAAAATTAACTAAATATATTTAAAGATGATTAAGATTATCAAAAAGCATCTTTAATTCTTTTAAATTCTATTAAAAATAATGAAAATATTTGTATTTTAGGTGATTATGATGTCGATGGTGCTTGTGCTACATCATTATTAGTTAGATATTTTAATCATATTAATCAAAAACATTTTTTTTATATCCCTGATAGAATTAACGATGGTTATGGAGCCAGTAAAAAACTTTTTCAAAAATTAATTTTAAAAAAACCTAAATTAGTAATAATGGTTGATTGTGGCTCAACTTCAAATGAGGCAATTGATTATCTTAAACAAAATAATATTAAATCAATAATAATTGATCATCATGAAATTAATAATCCTTATCCAAATCAGATGCTATTATTAATCCAAAAAAGAATCTATTAAAAAAGAAAACTCTCTTTTGTGTGCTACAGCTTTAACATATTTTTTTATAGATATTTTAATTAAAAAAACTAAATCAAATTTTAAATTATCAAATTTTCTAATTTATGTATTGCTTGCAACTATATGTGATGTAATGCCATTAAGAAAAATTAATAAGATTATTGCACAAAATACTATTGATAGATTTTAACTTAAAGATAATTTAGCTTTAAGTTATTATATTTGATCAATATAATTTAAAAAAAAAATAACTATTGATGATTTAGGTTTTTTAATTGGACCAATAATTAATGCTGGTGGAAGACTTAATTATTCAAAATATGGTGTTGAATTATTATCTTCAGATAATTATGAAATTATTAAAGATAGAGCTATTAAATTAATTAACCTCAATAATAAAAGAAAAAAAATAGAACAAAATATTTTAAATGAAATAGATTTTGAAAAAATTAAAAATGAAAATAAGAATGTTATAATTTATTATAGAAATAATTTAAATGAAGGATTGATTGGTATTATTGCTTCAAGATTAAAAGATTATTTTAACAAACCTTCAATTGTTATTACAAAATCTAATAATAGTCTTAAAGCTTCAGCTAGATCTACTTCATCTTATAATATTGGATCATTTAATCAAATCATTAATTGATAATAATATTATTGATAAGGGTGGTGGTCACAATATGGCTGCTGGATTTACGATGAAAAAAAATAATATTAAACTTTTAGATAATTTTATTCAAAAAGATTATTTAAAAAAATATTCTGATTAAGAATCTAAACAATTATGATATTGAGAATATCTTCATCTGCAATTAATTAAGAAATTTATTAATGAAATTAATAAATTGGGACCATTTGGAAATTTTAATTTTTTACCAACTTTCTTAATTAAAAATGTTAAAATTATTAAATATAAGATTATTAATAACAAACATATATCAGTCATAATAAAACCTGAAATTGGTCCATCAATCAAAGCAATATGTTTTAATTGTTTAAATACTAAAATAGGTAATATTTAGTAACTATAAAAAAAAGATTAATATTATTGCTCAAATACATGAAAATATTTGGAATAATAAAAAAACAATTCAATTAAATATTAAAGATTTAATTCTTTAGCTTAATAAGTCTTGAATTTATCGTAACTTTTAAAATAAAAGACCCATCAATGGTCCCTTCGTCTATCGGTTAGGACAGCTGGTTTTCATCCTGCAAAGGGGGGTTCGATTCCCCCAGGGACCGCCATTTATGTCATTTTTTGTTTATATGATTTTATCAAAGCATAAAGATAAATTCATTAGTTATGTTGGCTATACAAACAACATAAGAAATAGAATTTCATTACATAATTCATCTAAAGGAGCTAAATTTACAAAAGGTAAGAAGTGGGAAGTTAATTTATTTTAAGAAATATCAAAATAAAGTAGATGCAATGAAAAATGAGTATAAATTAAAAAAAGATTACAAATTGAGATTAAAGATTAAAAAAGATTTTATAAAAAATGTATAAGAAAATATTTATTATATTGCCATACAAAGAAAGTTTAAAACCTCACTTAGCTGGTGCTGTCTCAATATATGTTCAAGACACAACAAAATATTCTAAATATAAAAAAAATATAAAAATTATTTCATCGGACAATATTAATAAAGAAAGTTATTTAGAAATAAAAATTATATATTAAATTTTTGTAAAAAATATCAGAAAAAAAAAATTGATATTATTGAAATTCATAATAGGCCAGAATATTTACCATACATAAAAAAATTTTTTCCTAATGTAAAAATAAATTTATTTTTTCATAATGATCCATTATCTTTAAGAGGATCACAAAATATCGAAGAACGTGAATTTATTATTAAAAACACGAACAAAATAATTTTTATTAGTAGATGGATTCAAAAAATGTTTTATTCACAACTGAAAAATGTTGATATTTCAAAATCAATATTATTCATCATGGGATTAATAAAAAAAGAAATATAAATTTAAGTAAAAAAGAAAAAAATATTTTATTTGTTGGAAAATTAAATAGATCAAAAGGATACCATATTTTTTGTGAAGGTAGCCTATAAATTTAAAAAACATGATCCCAGTTGGAAATTTTTAGCGATAGGGAATGAAACTAGAAAAGAGATTTTTCCTATTGAAGGTTCTGTTAATGAATTAGGATATTTAAAAAATAATGATGTATTAAAATATTATGAAAAATCTGAAATAGCTATTGGTAATTCTGTATGGAATGAACCCCTTGGTAGAATTGCGATTGAATCTAGCAGCAGAAAATGTTTGCCAATAATATCTAATATAGCTGGTCTTTCAGAGTCAAAAAAAATAGCACATGTTTTAAAAGAAAATAATTCAAATGAAATTTTTAGATTTCTAAAAAAAATTACTCTAACAAAATATATAGACGTGAAAAACAAAATGAATTTTATAATAATAATAATTTTAATTTGATAGAAATTTCAAAAGAATTAGATAATTTAAGAAATGAGTTATTTACTAATAAGCATAAATTAACCAATACAATAGTAAAAAAATTTTACATATAGCAAATTTCAATGAAAATTCTGATGGAAGATTATTCTATTCTTTTGCTAATAAAATTAATAATGGTTTTATTAAAAATAATCATGTTGTCGAAATAATTAGTGATAGATCTTATCTTAAAATAATAAAAGTATTTTTAATCCATTTAATAATAATCAAAAATTTAATAACAAAATACTAAATACATTAAAAAATTTTTCACCCGACATGTTATTAATTGGCCATGTCTTCAATATTAATGAAAAAGTTTTTTCTTATTGTAAGGAAAAAAATATTAAGATTTGTTCATGGTATATAGATTCTATCTCTAAAGAGTTTCTTAATTTAGATAAAGAAAAAAAATTTTTTTATAATCTAGAACATGTGGATAAATGTTTTATAACATCTTCTCCAAAATTATTTAAAAAACACAAATTATATAATAAATTAAGATTTATTCCTAATCCAGTTGATAGTTCAATTGATAACTATAAAAATTTTGATAATAAAAATTTAGAATTTGATATTTTTTCTGCAATTAGTCATGGTCAAAATAGAGGCTTATTAAAAAAAGGCAAATCAGATAGTCGTGAAAAATTAATTAAAAATTTAATCATCAATGTGCCTGAAATAAAGTTTGCATCTTTTGGTCTGGATAAATTTGAACCTATCTGGGGATCAAATTATTATTATTATTTATCAAAATCTAAAATGGCTTTAAATATAAGTCGTGGTTTATATCAAAAACTTTATTCTAGTGACAGAATATCATCTTTAATTGGAAATGGTCTATTAGTCTTTATAGATAAAAAAACAGAATTAAATAAGTTGTTTAATGATAAACAAGTTGTGTTTTATAATAATGAAAAAGATTTAATTAATAAAATTTTATATTATGCTTCAAATGATAAAATTAGAATTAAGTTAGCAAAATCTGCTTATAATAAATATCATAAATATATGAATAATATGATACTCACAAACTATATGTTAAGTTCCGTTGATCTAATTAATAAGAAAAATCCTTTTTGGCACAACATGAAATAAATGTTTTCTATACTAATTCCTACTTATAATAATTTAGAATATTTAAAAATATGCATTGATAGTATTAAAAAGAATTCTAATTTCAAACATCAAATAATAGTACACGTTAATGAGGGTAGCGATGGAACTATTGAATATTTAAAAGAAAATAATTTAGACTTTACTTATAGTGAAAAAAATATTGGAATGTCTTTGGCATTAAATAAAGCATCAAAATTAGCTAAATTAGATTATATTTTAATCTCACATGATGATTTTTATTATTGTCCTAATTGGGATAAAGAGTTTGTAAATGAATTGGATTTATTAAATCATAATAATTTTTATCTTATCTGGGACAATGGTAAATGCTGTATCATTTTTGAAAAAAATGATTTATCAAAACCACCTGTATTTAATGCAGGTTTAACGTTTAAAGAATTTGATGAAGTCAGATTACTCGAAAACCTTAATCAAATTAAAACTATTGATTTTCAGGGCAGCACAAAACATCCAGCATTAGTCCACATTGATATATGGAAAAAAGTTGGTGGTTGGAGTGAAGATTATTTTCCTACTGGGGGAGATGATAGTGATTTTAACATGAAACTATGGAATGAAAACATAAGAATTTTCAAAGGACTTGGAAAATCTTCTGTTTATCATTTTGGTTCAATTACTACTAGAAAAAAAGATAAAAGTTTGTTCACATATTTGGGCAGTAAAGGCAACAAGATTTTTTTAAAAAAGTGGAAGATAGGAATTAATTTTTTTGAAAAATTTTATTTAAGATCAGGATTAGATAAAAATAAAAATAAAATTTTTATTAAATATGATGGACCTTTAACAGAACCTATAAAAAATATTGAATATTATTTTGAATTACTCAAAACAAAATTACAGTTATTTTATCTTAAAATTATTAACTATAAATAAAAATTTTAAATTTAGATTTATTATAAAATGTTATAAATATATATTTATTATGAATAAAGTTTTAATAACAGGTGTTGCTGGTTTATTGGGGTCCAGATTAGCGAGTTGGATTATCGAAAATACAAATTATGAAGTTATTGGTATAGATGATTTAAGTGGTGGCTATACTGAAAATATTCATAATAAAGTCAAATTTTATAAGTTTAACTTGAATAACTTAGAGGCTTTAAAGGGTGTTTTTGAAAAAGAAAAAATTTCAATTGTTTATCATTTTGCCGCCTATGCTGCAGAGGGATTAAGTCCATTTATTAGAAAATATAATTATGATAACAATTTGATAACATCAACAAATTTAATTACATGTAGCATTCAATATAATGTTTCAAGATTTATTTTTGCAAGCTCTATGTCTGTTTATGGAGACAAATACAAACCTCCATTTAGTGAAGATATGAAACAAGCACCAATAGATCCTTATGCTGTTGCAAAATATGCTGTTGAAATGGACCTTGAAATTGCTTTTAAACAACACGGTTTAAATTATACAATTGTTCGTCCGCATAACTTTTATGGGATAAACCAAAATATTTGGGATAAATATAGAAATGTTTTGGGTATATGGATGTATCAACTTTTAAATAAACAAAACCCTACTATTTTTGGTGACGGATCTCAAATCAGAGCTTTTAGTTATGTTGATGACTCAATAATACCTTTCTGGAATGCATCACAAAAAGATAATTGTATAGGTGAAATTATTAATTTAGGTGGAATCAAGGAATACACAATTAACGATGCTTGTGATGCATTGATCAATGTAACAGGTCAAAATTTAAACCAGTATATTTAGAAGCAAGACACGAAACAAAATACGCTTGGTCTACATGGGAAAAATCAGTTAAATTATTAGATTTTAAACACCAAGTAGATTTAGAGGAGGGGTTAAGCAAAATGTGGGTATGGGCTCAAAAACAACCTAATAGAGAGAGATTTATCTGGCCAAAATATGAGCTTAATAAAGGCATTTATGAATACTGGAAAAATTAAGTATACAAACTAATGGAAGATTTAAATTTTTTTACACTTTTAAAAAATAGAATTTACTGTTTTTTATTTATAGAAAGATTTAATAAAAAGTTACAAATAGATTTTCCTAAAAATTTTCAAAGATGGGATTTGATTCAACATTTAATAGATAAATATGATTATAAAAATTATCTTGAAATAGGTTGTGATAAAGATCAATCTTTTTCAAAAATTTCTGTTGATACAAAAGTAGGAGTTGATCCCATTAGTGGGGGTAATGTTAGAAAAACAAGTGATGATTTTTTTCAAGATAACAAGCAAAATTTTGATATAATTTTTATTGATGGTCTGCATCATTATGAACAAGTCAAAAAAGATATTAATAATTCACTAAAGTTTCTGAATAAAAATGGTTTTATTTTAGTACATGATTGTTTGCCAAGAACCAAGGCTCATCAATCTATACCACGATATAGGGGTTCGTGGAATGGAGATGTTTGGAAGGCTATAGTTGAATTAAGAACTAAAGAAAATCTAAATATTTTTACAAGTCAAATAGATTTAGGTGTTGGTGTAATTAAAAAAGAAATGAATTCAAATATATTAAAAACTAACATAAAAAATTTTAAGGATCTCAAATTTAAAGACTATTATTATAATTATAAAAATTTTATGAATATTAAGTCTTACGAAGATACTCTCAAAAGTGTTTAAAAATTTGGCCTTTTAAAGGATTTCTTACCCATTATAGATGCTTTCATTCCATCCCATCTATTTTTGTATTTAATTAAATTTTTCTTATCATTAATAATTGAATAATAAATAATCTTCAGTCTTGTTCTTAAGATTATTGGTAAAAAAAAAATTATAGCAAAGAAAAAACCATAATTCTTATTATAGTAGTGAAACTTTGACCATACAAAATGCCATGATCTAAGATCTCGTTGATCATTAACCTCATGTTCATTTTTAGACATCACAGAATTTCCTGCATCATGATAAACTTTAATTGTATTTATTTGATAATTTTTAAAGAATTTTTTTGATCTTAGACAATAATCATTTTCTTCAAAGTATAAAAAATAATTATTGTCAAATCCTCCAATTAAATCATAATTTTTTTTATAAAAAAACATGCAAGCTCCACTCAAAAATCTTAATTCAGCTATATCTTTATTATTTTGGCTTTGTTTTATTGATTTTGGATTTGCGTCTAAATATCTTGGTCCTAATACTGAAAATTTATTATCTAGTTGTTTTGCAGCATCTAAAAATTGCATAATATATTTCATTTATACCTCTTACATCGGGATTGCTTATTAAAAAATATTTCGTTTTAACAAAATTAACTCCATAATTAATTTGAGTGCTATATCCATTATTTGATATTAAATGAATATCACACCTGGATAACTACTTTTTATTACTGCTCTAACTCAGTATCTTTTGAATTATCAACAATTATAATCTTGAATTTTTTATAAAGATTTTTGATATAATCTATTGTTAAATTTTTACTTTTATATGTTAAAATTATAATTGTTACATCTTGATTCATGATTTAAATTTTAACCTTATTTAATGCATTATTTTTAAATAAGATTTGCTTCTTTAATATATCTTCTGACCATTTCTGTTGATTTATGACCTGTCATAGCCATTATACTTCTTTCTTCTGCTCCTGACTCTGCTGCTGATGTTGCAAAACCTGATCTTAAGCTATGTCCTGAATAATTTTTGCTATCTATACCTGCTAATTTAAATATTTCTTTATTATTAAAGCTACAGTTTGATCTGTTAATCTATTTTCTGTTAATTTAGAACCTTTTGAAAATCTTCTAAACAATGGTCCTGAATTTATTTTAGATATTTCAATCCAATTTTGTAATGATATTACTGGACAATACTCTGGATTATCAAAGTAGGGGAGTCCTTTCAAGAACCTTCCCATATTGGTCTGTTTTAGATCTTTCTAAGATTATTTTAACCCTTCTGAACAAATTCTAGATCATCATAATTCTAGTGAGACTATCTCATTTCTTCTAAAACCTCCTGAAAACCAATTAAGTATATTGTTCTATCTCTAAATTTTTAATTATCTTATTTTTAACCTATCTATTGCATTAATTAATGCTTTTAAATTATTGATTAATAATGGTTTTTTTCCTTTTTGATAGCTACCTTTTCTTCTTTTAATTCCCATTATATTTTCAATAATTGATGGATGTTTTGTATCCAAATAATGACCTTTTAATTTATGAATAACTCCTATTGATACCAATCTCCTTTTAAAGTGCTCATTTTAACTTCTTTAGTTGATAAATGAGTTAAATATAATGAAACTATTTTAGGTTCAGTTGGAAGAGACTTAAATCCATTTTTAGCACAAAATAATCCAAAATCATTAAAATCAGATTTATAAGCTCTTACTGTATTATTGCTTTTGAGTTTTGTAAGATTTAATAATGTTTCTTCTTGTAATGCTTTTATATCTGTTATTATATTATTCATATTATTACTATTGATAACCATTAATTATCGTTAGTAATATATTATATGTTTATAATGTCAATAGTTTAATTTTAAAGATTAAATATGGAAATTTGATAAGAATTTATAATGAATGATATTTTAAGTATTCTAGTTGCAGGTATTTTCTCATGCATAATTCTAGATATTCTTGGATATCTTTTAAAATTTATTGGAATTCCAGAACCTTCATGGGGAATTGTAGGAAGATGGGCTTATTATATGATCAAAAATGCAATTTTTTATAATCCTAAAATTATTGATATGCCTAAATTTAAAAACGAAGTCCTGCTTGGGTGGATTTTTCATTATTATATATCATTATGTTGGGCAGTTATTTATTATTTTATCTTCATAATACTTGGGGTTAATATGTCATATTTTTCAGGGCTAATTTTTGGAGCTACCACTACATTGGCACCATTATTGATATTTTTGCCTTTTACAGGCCAGGGTCTCTTAGCTTCAAATAGTGAAAACCCATTAAAAATATCTTTAGTTTTTTTAATCAGACATTCGCTATATGGTCTAGCTATGTTTGAGGGATTTAGATGGTTTACATAATGATATCAATAATTTAACATTTAAAACTAAACAAAATGATTAGAAAATTAGAGCGAAAAGATAAGGAAAATTGGATAAAATTATATTGTGGATACGCTAAATTTTACAAAGTCGCAATGAATCAAGAGATTTTAGATACTCTTTGGGAGTGGATTCATAATGAAACTCATGATGTTAATGCAATTTGTTATGAATTTAAGGGTAAAATTGTAGGTATTGCTCATTATAGAACAATGCCGAGACCAATTAAGGGGCAATATATTGGTTTTTTAGATGATTTGTTCGTAGAGCCAGAATTTAGAGGCCAACAAATAGCTCAAAAACTTATAATTTATCTAAAATCCTTATCTAAAGCCAATAATTGGGATGGAATTCGTTGGATTACCCACTCTTCCAATGAAAATGCAAAGAAATTATACGATAAAATAGCTAACAATACAGGTTTTGAACTCTATGAACTTAAAAGGGACTAAATTTCAACTAAAAGTCTGGAATTATTTAAAGAAAATACCAAAAGGTAAAGTTAAAACTTACCTAGAAGTTGCTAAAGCCATTGGAAAACCTAAAGCTTTCAGGGCAGTTGCTAATGCTGTAGGCAAAAACCCCTATCCTCCCAAAATACCCTGTCATAGAGTGATAAGATCTGATGGCAGCCTTGGTGGATACTCAGGAAAAGGTGGAATTCAGCAAAAAAGGCGATTACTGAGGTTAGAGAAGGTCTTAATTAAATAGCGTTTTTTATATATCAAAACGTTTAATCAGCCGCTAAAATAAACACTTTTAAGCTATTTTAACCTTTTTTCCCATTATTGGTATTATGCACCCTTCAGTTGTACTAGATATCGATCTTTGCTTAAAATAAGGTACTCTATGGCCCTTTAAAGCGTATATTCTAATAGTGCATTGCTCTAGTTTTCAATGATACCAATACTTATAGAAGATTTAAAAAAGGTTGTTTTTTTTGTTATTTTCACTCCCCTTCTGTACTTTTATTATTTTTAAATGTTTAAAAGTATTGATATTAAACAATTTTAGTCAATTACAATAAATTTGATTATTAATATAAGTTTTTATAAATATTAGATTGAATATCGGATTAATTTTTCTGTTTTTATTGCTTATTATTGAGATTAATAAAACATATAGTAATGTTTTTTTTACTATATAATAAAATTATCTATATTTTTATAAATCTAAATTAATTAATAATTACAATAATTTATCATATATAACTAATCTCATTACATTAATATATAGTAAATGATTTATTACTATTAATTTAACTTATCTTAGATAATATTCTCTCCTAGAAATATATAGTCCGCTTAACACTATAATGAAAAGACCCAGATAAGTCCAATTATCAGGAAGCTCATGGAAGAAATAATAACTAATAATGATATTGGTGATAATCTCTGTATAGCCTAAAGGGGCTAATTTAGAAGCATCAGCATATTTGAGTGATAAAATGATAAAAAGATGTGCTACAGAGGCTATAAGGCCGATTATAGCCATCATAATCCACTCATTTGGGGTTGGATTAACCCAAACTGAGGGCATAAATACACTAATTATTGCTAACCCTACTACACCAGTAAATAAAAGTGTTAAAAGCGAATTATCTGAAGTACTTAACTTTCTAGTTATTACTAAATAGAAGCCATAACAAATACCACAAGCTAGAGCTGCTAGAGTGGCTAAATTAACATCTATAAAGCCTGGTCTAATAACTATAAGTGTTCCTAAAAAACCCACAAGTACAGCTGACCACCTTCTAATACCAACTTTTTCACCAAGAAAAAATGGTGATAAAGCAGTGCATGTTATTGGAGCAACAAATGCAAGTGTTAATGCTTTTGGTAGTGAAATAACTGATATTGAATAAAAAAAGCATAAAGTTGAAAAAGCAAGAATTATTCCTCTAACAAGCTGAAGTTTTGGTCTTTTGCTCCAAACAAGGGTTTCTCTATAAAATAAAACCATTAAAGAAAGCGTGAAAACAACGGTAAAGAAATATCTAGCCCAAGTTATTTGAAAAACATCCATTGTAAGACTTAAATGTTTAGCAATTGCATCCATTACTGGAACAATCATCCAAGCTGTAGCATTTAATATTATTGCCTTCATCAAAGAAGGATACTGCTTAATAGAAGTATTTTAAAGCAAAGAATACGGTAATTGGAACAGTAATAAAAGACATAGACTGTTGAAACTACAATCATACTAGCAATACTATCGACAACCTTTTTAGAAGAATATAGAGATCCAACTAAATAAGTTAAAACAGCACTTGGCATTGAGCACTGTATCAATAATACACCTGCAGCAAATCCAGATAAATTAAAAGTTTTTATAATGGCAAAACCAATAATTGGACCAATAATTACTCTAGCAATTGAAGATATCAATGCAGACTTAAATGAAAATACTTTAAATCTAGTAAGCGCTATACCTAAAGACATTAAAATTAAAAAGATAGCTGCATAAGTCAACATCATTGTTGTATTAATTAAAAAAACAGGCACCTCAATTTCATAATATAGAAATAAAACAGATATTATAATTGCATAAAAAGGTGGACTTTTAAAAAGTAAATTAAAATCTAATTTCTTACTCGCAAGAAAAACTCCTAAGGTAAAATGAAATAAAATTACCAAAGAAGAAATGGTTGCAGCTATTCCAAGACCTTGAGTGCCATAAGCAAATAAACAAAGTGGAAGTCCCATGTTACCTGTATTAGGTAAAATAAAAGGAGGAAGTTCGGTAACTATATCTTTATTTAAAAATTTAAGAAATATAATACCAGTAATTGCAAACCCTAATATAGCTATTAAAGAGTACCAAAAATATTCTGCAAAAATATTAAAAGATATGCCAGTTGTTGTAACTGCATAAAAAACCATTGCAGGACTACCAATATTAGCAGCAAAGTTAGCAATAAATGTTGTATCTAATTTTGGATTTTTTTTACCTAAATAATACCCAATTCCTATAATAAAAAAAACTGGGAATAAAACTTCAAAAAGTTTTAAGTAGATTTCCATTAATTGTACAATCTGATTAACACAGGTGTTTTAAGAATGTTTTTATTATTTCTTGAATATAGATAAACAGTTGTTGCAATTAAGTTCAGAAGTTTTGTGAGTAATTATTACAATTGTAGCTTTATTATCTTTTTTATTTGGGGTTTGAATTAGTCTTTTTACAGATATTTTATATTTAGCTAATCGATTAGTAATTTGAGATAAAACACCTGGTTTATCTTTAACTTCAAATCTTAAATATAAAGAATTTACATAATTATTTACATTATAAGGTTTTAAAGATTTAAGTTTATTAACAGATACACCTAACGGTTTTTTAATATTACCTCTTAAAATAGATAATAAATCAGACAATAATGCAGAAGATGTAGGTCCTGGACCAGCACCCTCACCTTGTAAAATACTTTCACCAACTGGTTTTCCTTCAAGAATAACTGCATTCATCACACCAGTAACATTACCAATATAAGAATTTTTACTAACAAGGCATGGATGTACAGTTTCAAACAAATGACCATTTTTTAATTCAGATATTCCTAGAAGTTTAATTCTTAAATCTAATTGGTTTGCAATTTTAATATCTTTAAGATCAATCTTTTCAATTCCTTCCATTAAGCATTTATGTTTAGAAATTTTACTATTAAATGCTAATGAAGATAAAATTCTAACTTTTGCAAAGCATCAAAACCATTTAAATCTAACTTAGGATTTCCTGGTTCAGCATAACCAAGTTTTTGAGCTTTTTTGAGAACATCAGAAAAACTTTGATTAGAATTTTCCATTTCTGACAGGATATAATTAGATGTACCATTTAAAATTCCATAAACTTTTGAAATTTTATTAGTAGCTAAACCTTCTTTAATTGACCTTAATATTGGTATTCCACCTGCAACCGAAGCTTCAAATTCAAGATTAACATTATTTAGTTCTGCAATTTTAGCTAATTCATTACCATGTTTCGAGATTAAGTGCTTTATTTGGAGTTATTACATGAATTTTACTTTTTTAAAGCTGTTTCAACAACTTTTTTTGAAATCCCATCAGATAAACCTATGGCTTCAAACAAAATATCAATTTTTGTTTTTCTAAAAATATCTAACGGATTTTTAAAAAATATTTTTTTATTAATTTTAAATTGTCTTTTTTTATTTATATTTCTAGCTGATATGGCAACAACATTAATCTTCTTGCCTGTTTTAAGTTCGATATCTTTTTTTTTAGTGTTTCAATTCATTAAGCAAATAAGAGCCTACTTGACCAAGACCTACTACAGCAATATTTATTGATTTCTTCATTGGTTTATATCTGGATATTTACTTTTTTTTGTATAGTCATCTATATAAATCTTATATTCGTCATAAGTCATATTTGTTATGTCTTCTGACTTTTTTAATACTTCAGATAATTTTTTTTGATCTTCACTTTTTTTAACCACATCTTCTGTCCAATATTTAGAATCTTTGTTTAATGAACAATTAGTTAGAAAGAAAATAATAAAAAAAATAAAGACTAATTTCATTATAAAGCTGTTTTAATTGGGAAATTAAATTTCATATTTAAATTTTGTACTGCTTGACCTGCTCCACCTTTAATTAGATTGTCTATAGCTGAAATTATTACAATCTTATTTTTGTATTTAGATTTACAAACAGAAATGAAACAATTGTTTGAGTTAATGACATCATTTGTACTTAACAGACTGTTTGCTTTTAAAATTTTTACAAAATCATCATTCTTATAGAAATCTGTTAGTGTCTTAATTATTTTTGACTGAGTAACACCTTTTTCTAGATCAATATAAATAGTACTTAAAATACCTCGAAACATAGGAGTTAAATGAGGTGTAAAATTAAAACTTAATTTCTTTTTAGTAAATTTTTTTAACATTTGATCAATCTCTGAATTATGTCGATGAAAGCCAACACCATAGGCACTCAAAGATTCATATAGGTTTTTATCTTTATATTTTTTATGGACACCTCTACCAGCTCCTGAATAGCCAGATTTAGAATCCATTATTATATTGTTAACTTTAACTAAGTTTTTTTTAAAAAGAGGAATTAATGGTAAAAGTATTGAAGTTGGATAACAACCGGGACAAGATATGATCTGGTATCTACCTATGTCTTTTCCGTTAACTTCTGGAAGACAGTATATACTTTTCTTAATTAAATTTACTGCTCGATGTTTTTGTTTGTACCATTTTAAATATTCTGATCCTTTTTCTAATCTAAAATCAGCAGCTAAATCAATTAAAGTGATATTTTTTGTTAAATGTTTTGATATATCTTGAGCTTCTCCATTAGGTAATGCTGTAAAAACTACATCAACATCTTTTAAAAGTTTTTTATTAAATTTAATAATTTTTGGTAATTTTTTTCCTGAAAGAGATTTGTCATAACTAGAAATATTTTTTCCTACAGAACTATTTCCACATAGAAATCTTATATTTATAAATTTGTGTTTAATTAATAATTTAATTAATTGAACTCCAATATATCCAGTTGAACCAGCAACCAATGCATTAAGCTTAGGCATAATCTATTATAACAGTTTAAAATTAAAAAAGAATTATCTTTTAGAAAATTGAAAGCTTCTTCTAGCTTTTCTTCTACCAGGTTTTTTTCTCTCAACCGCTCTAGAGTCTCTGGTTGTAAGTTTTTCAGTCTTTAATGTAGATTTTAAATTTTCATCAAACATAACTAAAGCTTTAGAAATACCATGAACTAATGCTCCTGCTTGTCCAGTAGGTCCTCCTCCACTAACGCTACATCTAACATCATAATCTGTAGACTGGTTGATTATATCAAATGGTCTTGTAATTTGAAGATGATGAAATTCACTTGAAAAATATTCATTAAATAATTTTCCGTTAACATAAATTTTACCAGATCCTTTTTTTAACCATACCTTTGCAATAGAAGTTTTTCTTCTTCCTGTTGCGTATTTACTGTCTTTAAAGTCTAGTTTTAATTTAGGGGTTTTTGATGCTGTTTGAGTATTTTCCATATTAATTTCTAGCTAAGTTTTTACTGTTTAATTTACCTAACTCAATTACTTGAGGATTTTGTGCTGTATGTGGATGATCACTTCCAGAATAAATTTTTAATTTAGTTAATTGTTTTCTACCTAATACTCCACCTGGCAACATTCTTTTTACAGCAAGTTTTAAAGTTTCACCTGGTTTTTTTTCATGTAATTTTTCTGGTGTTGTTTCTTTAATTCCACCAGGGTGTCCAGTGTGTCTATAATAAATTTTTTCTTGAAATTTTTTTCCAGTAAATTTTGCTTGTTCAATATTTTTAACTACTACAAAATCTCCATGGTCCATATGAGGTGTGTAAGTAGTTTTATTTTTTCCTCTGATAATTTTAGATATTACAGTTGCTAATCTTCCAACTACAGCATTTGTTGCATCTATTTCATACCATGATGAAGTAACTTGGTCTTTTTTTACGAATTTTGTCATTGTGCCAGGATTAATACTATTATTAATTGCAAAGTCAATTTGATATTTGGCTTGTAATATAGGACTTATCTGTTAAAAAGATAATGCCGATTTGATCCTATTGCGGGCATATAACTGCTAAACAGGAATTTTCATTACATATCGGTAGGTATTTGAACTGTATTGTGCGCCTTACATTAAGTTAAAGCACTAAAAAAGGAGTAAAATGAGTACAAAAAGAAATAATCCAGAAACAATAGCAATTCATGGTGGCGACTATAGAAGTGACCCATCAACTAATGCGGTAGCTGTACCAATCTATAGAACTACATCATATCAATTCGATAGTACTGAGCATGCAGCAAACCTGTTTGCGCTAAAAGAATTTGGCAACATTTATACAAGAATCATGAATCCAACAAATGATGTTCTTGAAAAAAGAGTTGCTGCTCTTGATGGTGGTTTAGCTTGTCTTAACCGTTTCATCAGGACAAACTGCTTCTACTTTTGCAATTCTAAATGTTGCTCAAGCAGGTGATAATATTGTAAGTTCAACAGATCTTTATGGTGGGACAGTATCTTTGTTTACACATACATTAAGTAAACTTGGTATTGAAGTTAGATATGCTGACCCCTCTGATCCAAAGAACTTTGAAAAAGTTATTGATGAAAAAACAAGAGCTTTTTATGGTGAAACTTTACCAAATCCATATTTGAGAGTTTTTCCAATTCAAGAAGTGGCAGATATTGGTAAAAAATACAATATACCATTAATTGTTGATAACACCGCAGCACCAGTTATTTGCAAACCACTTGAACATGGCGCAGCTGTAGTTGTTTATTCGCTTACAAAATATATAGCTGGACATGGAACAGTTGTTGGTGGAGCCTTAGTTGATGGTGGTAATTTTGATTGGACAGCAGATCCAAAAAGACAACCACTATTTAATGAACCAGACGCAAGTTATGGTGGTGTAGTTTGGGGTAAAGCAGTACCTGAATTAACAGGTGCAAATGTTTCTTTTGCAGTAAGAGCTAGAGTAACTTTATTAAGAGATCTAGGATCAGCTTTATCACCTGATAATGCATTTGGTGTAATTCAAGGATTAGAAACTGTTGCTTTAAGAATGAAACAACACTGTGAAAATGCTGCAAAAGTTGTTGATTATCTTAAAAAACATAAAGCTATATCTAAAGTGATTTATGCAACTGAACATAATGAAGAAATTTCTAGCAGAGCTAAGAAATATCTTAAAAATGGAAATGGTGCATTAGTTGGTATTGAATTAGCAGGTGGAATAGAAGCTGGTAAAAAATTTATCGAAGTCTTTAAAAATGTTTTACCATGTTGCTAATATTGGTGATGCTAGAAGTTTAGCAATTCATCCAGCAACTACTACTCATAGTCAATTAACAGAAGATGAGCTTAGCTGCAGCGGTGTAACACCTGGATATGTCAGATTGTGTATCGGTTTAGAACATATTGACGATATTATTGATGACTTAGATCAAGCTTTAGATAAATCCTCAAAAGGCAACTTAAAAGCTGTAAGTTAACTTTAGTATTTATATGTCAACAAATAGAAATTAATTAATTTCTCTATATTTTGTAATATAAAGAAAATATAGAGTTGATAAGAATAATTAAAATAGAATTTATCTGGTGTAAAGATGCGTAAAAGATTTTTACTCCAGATAAAATAGTAAATATTCCCAAAACAACTTGTAAAAATAAACTAACTCCAATAATAATTATTGGTTTTCTGAATATTTTATTTTGATCTTTAAAAGTAAAAAAAAGAATATAAATATAAATACCTACAATTAAGTAAGCTAAATTTCTGTGAATAAACTGAACTATAGAAGGGTTATCAAAAACATTTATATTTAGAAATTCAATAAATTTGCTATCGTCAGGAAAGTAAGTTGTGCCCATCAAGGGCCAGGTATTGTAAACTTTTCCAGCATCCATACCTGAAACAAAAGCCCCTATTATTAATTGCAAAAATAACAAAAAAATAAAAAACTTTATTAAATTTATACTGATTGAAAAATATTGAGCTCTGAATTTTTGTTAATTTAAGAAATTTCCAAAATATAACAGACAAAATTACAAAAGCTGTTACTAAATGTAATGAAAGTCTGTAATGACTAACATCTACTCTATCAATTAAACCACTAGATACCATATACCATCCTATAAAACCTTGAAAACAAACTAATAAAAAAATCAATCCATAGGTTTTTAAAACCCAAAAACCATTTTTAATGGAAAAAAATATAAGTGGCATCATCACAGATAAACCGATTAGTCTGCCCAATTGACGATGACCCCACTCCCACCAAAAAATTACCTTAAATTCATTGAGGGTCATGTTGTAGTTTTGCTCATTAAATTCTGGAATGGTTTTATAAAGATTCAAAATAATCAATCCATTTATCATTTGTTAATGGTGGAACAAGTCCCACAAACAATTCCCAAGTTGTTATAGATAATCCAGAGTCAGTTAATCTTGTTAATCCACCAACCAAGATTATAAGAATTATCAGTCCAATTAGTGTAAGTAACCAGATTTTTAATTGATAATTTAAATGACTATTCTGACTGTACATATACAGATAAATATAATAATTATAAATTAATCCAATAAATTAAATGTCGCCAAAAAATAAAAAAAAATTAGAAGGAATAAGAATAAAACTAGATAAATTAGATAATAAACTTCTAGCTCTAATTAAATATCGAACATCTCTTGTCAAAGAAGTGCTTAAATTAAAAGAATTTAAAAAAGAAATAGTTGACCAAAAAAGAATTAATTTTATTTTAGATAAAATTAAAGGGAAATCTAAAAAACTTAAAATAGACCCAAAAATTACTAATCGTATATGGAAGAATATGATCTGGTCTTATATTGATTACGAAAGACGGAATTTTAAAAAGAAGTAATTATTTACTGTGAGGTGGAAGTTTTTTTTCCACGAATGTTTCGTGTTTTCTTGTAGCAGGATTGTATTTTTTAGCAGAAAGTTTAACTTTTGCCTTTTCGCCACCAGCAGGTTTTTTCACATAGTAAAAGAATGGGCTATCAGGTTTTGACTCTGGGACCAATCTTACTTTTACGTGTGTTTTTTTTGCCATTTTATTTTAAATTTTTTAAGTTTTTAACAATTTTAGAAATTTTTACTAATTTATTTCTTAAATTATCAGCTTTTATAGAATTATTTGCCATTTCGTCAAGTTCTAAAGATTGCTCTCCATTAAGTATCTTTTTAGCACCATTAATAGTCATACCCTGTTCCTTAAGAAGAAATTTAACTTTTTTAAGAAGATTAATGCAATTTTCATCATAATATCTTCTATTTGAATTTAGGATTTTTGGTTTTATTTGCTTAAATTGTGTTTCCCAAAATCTAATTATATGAGTTGGAAGTTCACCCTTTTTATTAGATTTAAGATTTAATATTTTTGCAACTTCTCCTATCGTTTTATAAGCGCTATCAGACTTATCCATTATCTTTCAAATTGATAAATTCTTTGAATTCTTTTGAAGGTTTGAATAACACAACATCTCTACTTGAAATCATTTTAGTTTCTTTTGTTTTTGGATTCCTTCCTATTCTTGGCTTCTTTTCTCTAATAGAAAAAGTGCCAAATTTAGATAATTTCAGTTTCTTTTCTTGTTTAATATTTGAGACAATTGTTGATAAAAAGTCTTCGATAAGATTTTCAGAAATTTGCTTAGAAAAACCTAGCTGCATATAAACTAAATTAACTAAGTCTTTTTTAGTTAAATTTATTCTCATTAATTTAAATATTTTGCTTGATCTTTTCTATCAAATTACCTTTTACAATTCTATGACAAACATCTAAAGAGTTTGAAAATCCAATATAATCAGTACCACCGTGACTTTTTACAACTGGTGAGTCTAAGACCAATAAATATAGCACCATTATAAAGTCTTGGATCTAGTCGTTTTTTAAATTTATTTAAATTTGAAATATTTAATAGTGATGAAATTTTTCCAATTAAAGATCCTGTCATCGCCTTTTTAAGTTCACCAGTAATGAAATTTGCTGTACCTTCAGCAGTCTTTAAGGCTACATTTCCAGTGAAACCATCAGAAACAATTACGTTAATATTACCATCCATCAAATGATTTCCTTCTATATAACCAGAAAAATTATAGTTTGCAGACGTTTTATCATTTAGAATTTGGTACGTTTCTTTAATGATTTCATTTCCTTTAATTTCCTCTGATCCTATATTTAATAAACCTACATTAGGTTTTTCATTTGGATACAATGATGTGTAAAGAGAAGCACCCATTATAGAAAAATCTAATAAGTTTTTAGAGCTACATTCGATATTTGCACCTAAATCCAATACAACACTCATTCCTTTTTTATTTGGCCAAAGTGCAGATAATGCAGGTTTGTCAATATTCTCAATCATTTTAAGATTTAGTTTTGAAATAACCAATAGAGCTCCTGTGTTACCTGCTGATACAACAATATCAGCTTCTTTTTTTTTAACACTATTAACAGCAAGCCACATGCTAGTATTTTTTCCTCTTTTAGCTCCTTCAAGTGGACTATCAGTGCTTTTAACTACATCTACAGTGTGAATGATTTCAAAATAATCTTTACTGATTTTATTATTAATAAGATTATTAATTTTATTTTGATCACCAAAAATCTTATAAAATATATTTTTATTTAATTTATGATTAAGAATAATACCTTCAATAATTTTATTTGGTGAGTTATCACCCCCCATTGCATCCACTGCAATTTTAATCAGATCTGTCATTTTAGATTTTTTGTTATTCTTTTGGGTCTAAAACTTGTCTCCCCTTGTACATACCAGTTTTTAAATCTAAATGATGAGACAATCTATACTCGCCAGATTTTTTATCTTCAACAATATTTTTTGTTGAATATTTCATCGTTTGAGCTCTTCTCATTCCAGTTCTGGAAGGGGTTTGTTTACGTTTTGGTACAGCCATAATTATGGGTTACTTACACTTTTTAAATAAGAATTCAAAGTTTTTTTTGATAAATTATCATCAAATAACTCAAAATAATCAAGTAATTGTTCAATTTTAATAAAATCAGTTAAAAAAATCGAAAACTTTTCTATTTTTTGCAATCTTGTTAAATTGTTCCAGAAATGAATTTCTGAAACCATTGAGTGAAATAGGTTTATATAATCTTTCATTTTTTTATTAATAGATTGGTCACCATAACCAATTTCTCTAATACTAAGCTCAAGTTGTCTAAAATTGAAATCATAAATTTCTTGTAAAATAATCTTATTTTCTTCATTTTTAAAATTTTTTAAAAAAAAGGCAAAATGTAATAAAAATAAGGTTAATCGATCAGAAAAATTATCTTCTCTATTTAAAGATTTATATAAATCTTTATTTCTAGTGTAATTAATTAAATTGTTATAAATATAAAGATATTTTTCACTCATGATAAAAATATTATATATAATTTTTCTTTCATTAATAGTTGCAAATTGTTCATTAAAAAAAGTTGTTAAACATCATGGTGTACCTTTTTTAGAAAAAAAACAATCTTCATTAATAGTAAATAAAACTAATAAAAATGACATAATACAAATATTAGGAAATCCATCTACAAAAAGTAAGTTTGATAATGACGTATGGATCTATATTGAAAGAAAGCAAACACAATCAAAATTAATTAATTTAGGTAAAATGAAAATATATAAAAATGACGTCCTAGTATTAGATATAGACAATTATGGAATTCTTAGGAATAAAGAATTTTATAACAAAAATGATATGAAAAAAATACAAAAGGTAGAAGCAACTACAAAAAGAGGATTTAAAAGAAATACGTTTGTTTATGACTTCATGTCAAGCATGAGACAAAAGATTAATGACCCTCTTGGATCGAGGGCCAAAAAAAGAAACGAAATTAACCAGCGATAACTGCTAATAAAAGTAAAGCAACAATATTAGTAATTTTTATCATTGGATTAATAGCTGGACCTGCTGTATCTTTATAAGGATCTCCAACAGTATCACCAGTTACAGCAGCTTTGTGAGCTTCTGAACCTTTTCCACCGTGATTTCCATCCTCAATATACTTCTTAGCATTATCCCAAGCTCCTCCACCAGCAGTCATTGATACAGCAACAAATAGTCCTGTAATAATTACTCCTAACAACATAGCTCCAACAGCAGCTAGCGCAGCTACTTGGCCACCAATTAAAAGAATTATAAAATAAAGAACAACTGGAGATAAAACAGGCAATAAAGATGGTAATATCATTTCTTTAATTGCTGCCACAGTTAAAAGATCAACTAATTTAGCATAATCTGGTTTCTGTTTTCTCTTCATAATACCAGGAAATTTTTTAAATTGTCTTCTAACCTCAATTACTACTGCTCCCCCTGCTCTTCCAACAGCTTGCATTCCCATTGAGCCAAATAGGTAAGGTAACATTCCACCAATTAATAAACCTACAACCACGTAAGGATTAGATAAATCAAACGTTACAACAATACCTTCTAATTTAGAACCGGCTACATTTGAGAAATGTTTAATATCTTCGACATAAGCTGCAAATAAAACTAATGCTCCTAAACCTGCTGAGCCAATTGCATAACCTTTGGTAACAGCTTTTGTTGTGTTTCCTACCGCATCAAGAGCATCTGTAGTTTTTCTAACTTTTTTATCTAAATTAGACATCTCAGCAATTCCACCAGCATTATCTGTAACTGGGCCGTATGCATCTAATGCAACAACCATACCAGCTAAAGCTAACATTGTAGTAACAGCAATTGCTATACCGAAAAGTCCAGCGATAGCATTAGTAGCTAAAATTCCAGCAACAATTATTAAAGCAGGCACAGCAGTAGCTTCCATAGAAACAGCTAAACCTTGAATAACATTAGTACCATGACCTGTTGTAGATGAAGCGGCAACAGATTTTACTGGTCTATAATTTGTACCTGTGTAATACTCAGTGATCCAAATTAACAAACCTGTAATCACTAAACCAATTATTCCACAGTAATATAAACTCATTCCATTAAAGCTTTTGCCATTAACGTTATATTCCGTAGCAAAACCTATTACATAATCTGTCACTGGATACAAAATAGCTATTGAAGTAACTGCCGATACAACAAACCCCTTGTATAAAGCATTCATTACATTTTTATCTTTTCCAAGCTTAACAAAAAAAGTTCCAAGAATTGAAGTTATAATACAAGCACCACCAATTGTTAAAGGGTAAATCATCATGCTCATATCGCCTTGAAAGAAAATAGATGACAAAACCATAGTTGCTACAATTGTAACAGCATAAGTTTCAAATAAATCTGCAGCCATCCCCGCACAATCACCCACGTTATCACCAACGTTATCTGCAATAACAGCAGGGTTTCTTGGATCATCTTCAGGTATACCAGCTTCAACTTTACCCACTAAATCAGCACCAACATCAGCACCTTTTGTGAATATACCCCCTCCTAGTCTTGCAAAAATTGAAATCAAAGACGCACCAAAACCTAGGGCAACAAGTGCATTAACAATTTCTCTTTCATCAATATTAAATTTTAATAAATAATAGTAATAAACTGCTATAGCTAATAGTGCTAGACCAGCAACCAACATACCAGTTACAGCACCTGATTTAAATGCAACAGATAAGCCTTGGGCAAGACCTTTTCTTGATGCCTCTGCAGTTCTTACATTAGCTTCAACAGAAACTAGCATTCCAACATAACCTGCAATACCAGATAATGTAGCACCCACTAAATATCCTAAACCAACTAAAGGACTAAATGCGATGCTTACTATTACTAAAACAACCACACCAACAATAGCTATTGTTTTGTATTGTCTTGCTAGATAAGCTTTGGCTCCAATTTGAATTGCTGAAGCAATATCTTGCATTTTAGCATTACCTGCACTTTGATTTAAAATATTTTTACCTGTAAAAAATCCGTAAACTATGGATAATAAACCAGCTCCGATTGTGTATAATAAAATAGTCTCTACTGTTTCGCTCATATAAACCTTAAGGTTGTTGGTTGTTAAATTTTAAGCCCGGACAATACAAAAAAAGCTAAAAAAGACAATAATTAACTTTTTAGAATTGATGTTTAAAACCAGGGTTTTTAATCAGTAAATGCTCACCTTTTTTATCAATAAAGACTGATTTTTTGTTGTTTGGTCTAATTTTACCAATTTTAGATATTTTAATACCTAATTTCTTAGAAATGTTTTCAATGATTCTAGATTTAGAGGTACTGGCAGTAAATAAAATCTGATAATCATCTCCATTTGAAATAAAATTTGATTTTTTAAAATCATTCTTTTGTAAATAAATATGCAAATTTTTAGATATTGGAATTTGTTCTTCCCAAATTTTATAAGATAATTTTTGCTTATTGATCAATTTTTCAAGATCATCAATTAAACCATCCGATATATCTATTGATGAGTTAGCAAATTTTATTAATTTTTTTGTTAATTTAATTTGAATTTCTGGTTCAAAATATTTATTTAAAAAATATGTTTTAAATTTTTTAGTAGTCTTAATCTTATTTTGTAAAATTTTTAATCCGATAAAACTATCACCAAGATTTCCAGTTACATAAATATCATCATGAAGTTTTGCTTTGTTTCTATAAACAATATCTTTTGAATATCCAACTGATGTAATTGAAAAACTTAGTTTATTAGAAAAAGTTGTATCACCTCCACATAATAAAATCCCATATTTATTTTGCTCTTGTTCTAATGAGTTTGAGATTTTAGATAAGTTTCTTTTTGTAAATGATTTTTTATTACCACTGCCTGAGATAAAATAAAATTTTGGCAATACTCCTTTGCAAATCAAGTCTGAAATAGAAGATCTAATTATCTTTTTAATTACTAGTTCAGGTTTTTTAAAATTTAAAAAATGAGTTCCCTCGTTATAAGTATCTATTGAAATCACCAAAGATTTTTTTTTATCAAAAAAAACATCGTCGTTTAAATCTAATGAATGCTTATTAAACTTTGATAATTTTGAGAAATATTTTTTAATTAAATCAAATTCATGCATTTGATGTTCTTAACTTTTTTCCAACATTATCTAGTAAGGCATTTAAATATTTTGTTTGGGAATCCTCTAGAAAAAAATTTGATGAATTTAAATATTCTTTAATTATAATTTTTATTGAAATATTTGGTTTATATAAAAATTCGTAAGTAGCCGCTTTTAAAATAGTTTGGAAAACTTTATCTAAGTTATCTAAAATAAATTCATCACCAAGTTTATTATTTAGTTCATCTAATATTAAATCATTACGCTCAATGGTGCCAAAAACTATATCTTTTATAAACTTTTTAAATCTGTGTTTTGGAAAATCAATATTATCGTCTTCATTATAAAATTTACCATATAATTTTTGAATTATAATAACTCTTGGATTATTCTTTGGATTGAAATGAGTTTTCATTTTTGAGACAAAACTGAGTTTACAGCCTTTGCAGCTTCTGCACCTTTTTTTCTTCTTAATTTAGCCTGTTTCATATTAAGGCAAGTTATAATACCATTTCCAATGGGTTTCTTATTAAGAACAGATATGTCCATAATTGCATTCGTTGATGCTTGTGAAATAAAATCAAAATGTGGTGTTTGACCCTTGATGACACATCCAAGAGCTAAAAACGCATCATATTTTTTAATATTTTTAGAAATAGTAACTGGTATTTCAAAAACACCAGGAACTCTAACAATACTTACTATGTTAGATTTTGGAATTAATCTTAAAGCACTATCAAGAAGACCTTTAGCAATATCTTTATAATAATCCGCTACAACTATTAAGTATTTTTTTTTCATTTAATAATTTCTTGTTTGGTAATTCTTATACCATAACCCTCCAAACCTATAACTTTTTTAGGTGATTTTGTAATCAAGGTCATATTTTTAATTTTTAAATCTTTGATTATTTGTGCACCAATACCATAATTTCTAATAAGTTTATCTTTTCCTTTTTTATAAAAATCTTTATTTTTATAGTCTTTAAGAGTTTGGGTAACTGATTTAAGATTTGTATCTTTTATAAAAACTAAAACACAATTATTGAATTTTTTAAAATAATTAAGAGTTTTATTGAAAGAATTCGGTAGTTGTTGATTTATTAAATAATTTTGTACCACATTTGAAGATATTACTCTAACTCTAGGAGTTATCCCTCTCTTGATAGTTCCTTTAATCAAAGCAAAATGTTCAGATCCATCTAGAAGATTTTCATAAATTCTAATTTTGTATTTTTGTTTTTTAAATTCTATGAAACTTTTTTTCTTCAATTTGATTAATTTTTCTTTTTTTAATCTATAAGCAATTAAATCTTCAATTTTACCAATTTTGAGTTTATGTTTTTTTGCAAAATTAAATAAATCTTGACCCTTAGCCATTGTTCCATCTTCATTCATTATTTCGCAAATTACAGCTGAATTATTTTTTTTAGCCAATTTAGATATATCTACTGACGCTTCTGTATGACCGGCTCTAACCAGAACACCTCCATCTTTTGCGATTATTGGGAATATATGGCCAGGTGAAACAATATCATTTTTTTTAACATTCTTTTTTGAAGCGATACTGATAGTTTTTGCTCTATCTTTAGCGGAAATTCCTGTTGTAATTCCCTTTTTGGCTTCAATAGATACAGTAAAAGCAGTTTTGTTTCGTGATTGATTATTTGCAGACATCAAAGTTAAATTTAATCGTTTTGCCTGAATAGAATCTAGGGCTAAGCAAATTAAACCACGACCATATTTAGCCATAAAATTTATATTTTTTGCATTTGAATTTGATGTTGAGATAATAAGATCTCCTTCATTTTCTCTTTTTTCATCATCAACTAGAATAAACATACCACCCTTCTTGGCTACACCGATAATATTTTCGATTGATGTAAAATTATTTTTTGGCATTAAAATAATTTCTAACGTATTTAGATAAGATATCTATCTCTATATTAACAAGATCATTTTTTTTAATGGTTGATAAATTTGTTTCATTATAGGTATGAGGGATAACCCATATTTGAAAACCTTTTTTTGAAACTTTTGATATCGTCAGAGAAATACCATTTACACATATCGAGGCTTTTTCGATTAAATTTTTTCGCTCTTTGATTGGAATTTTAAATTCAAATAGATAAGACTTATCAATCTTCTTTATGTTAGTGACCGTAGCAATAGTATCAATGTGGCCCTGGCATATATGGCCTGAAATTTTTGTTCCATATTTTAAAGGTAGTTCAAGATTTATGACATCTTTAATTTTTAAATATTGGAATTTTGATCTAACTAAAGTTTCTTTGGAAAGATAAAATTCCATTAATTTTGATTTAAATGAAATTAAAGTAAGACAAACACCATCACAAGCTACAGACAAACCCATGTCTTTCTTAGATACTTTAAGATTACTCTTTACAAATATATTTAGCCCTTTTGGCCTTTTAATAATTTTTGTAACAACACCCTGATTATATATAATTCCATTAAACATATTAGTTTTTATACAATGTTATTTTATCTTTGCCTAAAAATAGGTTTAAATTAAACTTATTTTTATAATTATTCTTTAATATATCCAAACTATTAAATTTTAAATACTCGCTATCCTTAGAAAGATTTTTAGGACTTTTATACAAATAAAATTTATTAAAAATCTTATTTTTTAACAGATGACTAGTTAAGCTATCCCCTCCTTCAATTAATAAATTTCTGCAATTGAATGTATATAGTTTTTTCAATATAACTTTAAAATCAAACTTACCTTGTTTATTTACTTTAGATTTAATTAATTGAATCTTTTTTTTCTTAAAATCTAAAATCTTAGATTTGTCAGCTTGATTATAAAAAATTATAGTATTATTTTTATTTATAGTTTTTATTATGTAGCTATTAATTTTGGTTTGAAGTTTATTATCTAAAATAATTCTCTTAGGAGAAAAATTACTAAAACCTTTGATTCTGCAGTTTAATTTTGAATTATCTTTATTTAAGGTTTTGTATGAAACCATTATTGAGTCATTCTTATATCTCAACAAATGTGTAAATTTATCAGAATGGGCATTTGTAATTTTCTTATTTAATTTACTATAAATAAGGTTATTTTTTGAAACAGCAATTTTGCCAGTTACATAGGGTAATTTATTTCTTCTATTAAAAAAATAAGTTGAATAAAAATTATTAATTTTATCTTCAAGAAGACCTTTTTTAACTTTAATATTATTTGATTTTAAAATTTTTAAACTTTTATTTCTTACTCTTCTGTCTATATCCGCAACAGAAAATATCACTTCCTTGATTTTAGATTTAATTATTATATTTGTGCATGGTGGTGTTAAACCATGATGACAACATGGCTCCAAGGTAACATACATCTTTGAGCCTTTTAAATCATCTATACAATTTTTTATTGCATTAAATTCTGCATGCGGTCTTCCATTAAATGATGTTTGTCCAATAGAGATTATGTTATCATTTTTAACTATTACACACCCTACGGATGGATTTGATCCTGTAAGACCTTGACGAGAATTAGCCAACTTTAGGGCTATCTCCATATAAAATTTATCTTTTAATGAAAATTTATCTTTTTTTGTAGACATCAAGTTTGTCCACGAATTGCACAAAATCTTTTTCTTCTCTAAAGTTTCTGTAAACAGATGCAAAACGAACATATGCAACCGGGTCTAATTCTTTTAAACCCTCCATTACCATTGTCCCAATCGTATTTGTTGAAATTTCATTTTGCCCTAATTCCTCAAGAGCTCTTGAGATTTTGCTTATAAATTTTTCACCAGTCTCTGTATCAATAGGTCTTTTTTTTAAAGCAATATAAATTGATTTAGCTAATTTATCCCTATCGAAGGATGATTTTCGGCCATTTTTTTTAATAACCATTAATTCTCTTATTTGAATTCTTTCAAAAGTAGTAAATCTTTCACCACAAACACACAATCTTCTTCTTCTTATTGCGGTACCATCTTCAGTGGGACGAGAGTCCACTACAGAAGTTTCACCTTTTTTTTCACAAGGACAAATCATATCTCTATAAATTCTTATATATAGGAAATGATGAAGTTAAAGAAATAACTTCATTTTTAATTTCATTTTCTATCTTGCTATTATCATTTGGATTTTCAGATAAACCTTTCAGAGTTTTGGTGATTAATTCACCCACAATTTTAAATTCATTTAAACCAAAACCTCTGGTAGTAGCTGCTTGTGTGCCCAATCTAATTCCCGATGTAATCATTGGTTTTTCAGTATCAAAAGGAATTCCATTTTTATTACAGGTAATATTTGCTCTAGATAAACTCTCTGCTGCCAAGTTTCCTTTAACATTATAAGGTCTTAAATCTACTAACATCAAGTGTGTGTCTGTTCCATCTGAATAAATTTTAAATCCATTATTTTTTAATGTTTCAGCTAACATTTTTGCATTTGCTAAAACAGATTGAATGTAATCTTTAAATTCTGGTTGTAATGCCTCTAAGAAACCAGCAGCTTTAGCAGCTATGATATGCATTAATGGGCCACCTTGATAACCAGGAAAAACAGCTGTATTAAATTTTTTTGCTAACTCTTCATGATTGGTTAAAATAATGCCACCTCTCGCACTTCTAAAAACTTTATGAGTTGTAGAAGTTACGACATGAGCGTGATCACATGGGTTCGGGTATCCTTTTCCCGCAACTAAACCAGAAAAATGAGCCATATCTACCATTAAATATGCTCCAACTTTGTCAGCTATTTCTCTAAATCTTTTAAAATCTATTACTCTGGAGTATGCACTACCACCAGCAATAATTAATTTTGGTTTATGTTCTAATGCTAGTTTTTCAACATTATCATAATCAATAAGTTCCGAGTCTTTATCAACTTCATAACCAATTGCATTAAACCATTTACCTGACATCGAAATTTTAAGACCATGAGTAATATGACCACCAGAATTCAAGCTCATACCCATAAAAGTATCACCAGGATTAAGTAAGGCTAAAAATACAGCACCATTTGCTTGTGCACCTGAATGCGGTTGGGCATTAGCAAATTTACAATTAAATAATTCTTTCAATCTTTCAATGGCTAAATTTTCAGCTACATCAACATGTTCACAACCATTGTAATATCTTTTGCCAGGATACCCTTCTGCGTATTTGTTAGTTAAAACTGAACCTTGTGCCTCTAATACAGCTTGTGAGACAATATTTTCGGAAGCTATCAACTCTATATGTTGTTGCTGTCTTAACAGCTCATCTTGAATAGCTTTATAGAGAGCGGGATCTTTTTTAGATAAACTATCTTCAAAAAAACTTTTATAGCTATCGTTTAAATATTTTTTTTCACTAGACATAATTAAATTTTTTTAATTCTTTTTAAATGTCTTCCACCTTCAAATTTTGTATTTAAAAAAACACCCACACAACTAAGAGCATTTTTTTTGGTTAATAGTCTAGAACCTAATGTAATGATGTTTGCATCGTTATGCAATCTTGATAATTTAGTAGATTTTAAGTTAAAACATTGTGCAGCACGTATATTTTTATGTCTATTTGCCGCAATATTCATACCCATACCTGACCCACAAACTAAAATACCAACATTGTTTTTATTTAGCTTAACCCTTCTAGAAACTTTATGGGCAAAGTCAGGATAATCTACTCTATCATTATTATAAGGACCCATATCTTCAAAAGATATTTTCTTTTCAGATAAATAAGATTTTATAGTTTCTTTTAATTTGAAGCCAGCGTGATCAGATGAAATAAATATTTTTTTCAAATTAGTTAAATCTATAATCTAGAACACAAGCAACAAGATGAATTCTATTTTCTTCTCCACCATTAAATGCGTTATGATATTTAGTGTTATTAGTAACCCAAACTGATCCATCAGCAGGCATATGTTTTGCAACATTGTCTATAACCATTAAACACCCAGGATTACTAATTATTGGTATGTGTAATCTAGGCTCAGGGTCTCTATGCCAACTTAATGTTGATCTAGGTTCTTTTAATAAAATTCTAACTCGACCTAATTTGAATTTTGATGACAATATATCGTAAACTTCTTTGAAATAAGTGTTTTCATAATCTTTAATAAATTCTGAATATGCAGACTCATCTATTTCAACATCTCTTGAAACTTCTTTTCCAGTTTTGTCTGGTTTTGTCCAATATACGCCTCTAGCTTTGTTTCCTTTTATAGAATCTGGATCACCAGGAATTTGAGTTAAAGAAATGGCTCCAAAATGAGTTACACCACCCCCATCATCAAATTTTTTAGTTTGAATAATTTGATTATATGCTTCCTGTAATTTGGAAATATCAAATTTAATATTTTGTTTTTGAAAATCACTAAAATCTAAAAGTCTATCTTCTTTTTTTATATTTAAGTCTACGATCTTTGTGTTATCTATGCTCATTGAAATTGTTTTGTACTTATTTTAATATATATTTGTATAATACATTTGTCGCATTAATAAAGTGATATAAAACATGATTACAGGAAATTATCCAAATTTAAGACTCCGAAGAAATAGAAAGCAATCGTGGTCAAGAAGATTGATTCAAGAAAGTGAACTAAGCCCAAATGACTTTATATTACCTATATTTCTAGTAGATGGTTCAAATAAAAGAGAGCCTGTATCAACAATGCCAGGAGTATATAGATACACAGTCAATAGAATATCTCAAGTTGTAGATAGAGCAATTAAAATTGGGATACCAATGGTAGCTCTTTTTCCTAAAACTAAAAATAGTCTTAAAAATGAAATAGGCTCAGAATCACTTAATAAAAATAACTTAGTCTGTAAAGCAATCATTGAAATTAAAAAAAGGTATAAAAACAAAATTGGTATTATGTGTGATGTAGCACTAGATCCCTATACATCGCATGGACACGATGGACTAGTTAGATCAAATCAGATTATAAATGATGAAACAATAGAAGTTTTAATTAACCAATCTTTGTTACAAGCTGAAATGGGATGTGATGTTTTAGCTCCTTCTGATATGATGGATGGAAGAATTGGAAAGATTAGAAAAGCATTAGATAAATCAGGTTATCAAAATGTTCAAATTTTATCTTATGCTGCTAAATATGCTTCAAGTTTCTATGGACCATTTAGAGACGCAGTAGGATCAAAAGGCTCTTTAAAAGGTGACAAAAAAACTTATCAAATGGATTTTAGAAACAGTGATGAAGCTTTGAGGGAAGTTGCACTAGATATTAAAGAAGGTGCAGATATGGTTATGGTTAAACCAGGCATGCCCTATTTAGATATTATAAAATCAATTAAAGAAAAATTTAGAATACCTGTTTTTGCTTATCAAGTTTCAGGTGAATACAGTTTGATTTCAAATGCAATACAAAAAAAATTAATAAATGAGGATGCTATATTTGAAAGTCTAGTGGCTTTTAAAAGAGCAGGTGCTAGTGCGATTGTTAGTTATTATGCAGATAGAATTGACAAAATCATTAAGTAATTACTTTAAAGAATTAATAAATAACAATCTACTATTTGGATAATTTAAGTTATTTGGTTTTAAAATTGTCTTATCGAGATAATCACCAACTAACTTTAGGCCAGTTAATAAAGTTTTCAAATCATCAACCTCTAATTCTTTTTCTATTAAAAAATTAGGAACATATTTTTTTTCAGTGGAAGAACTTGCATAATATACAGTTTTATTTTCAACTACACTTTTTTCAACAAAATTTTCTAATTCAAGGTCATAACCAAGAAGTTTAAGGAGATCCAATTCCCAAAAAATATATTTTTTTAACCAATTTTTTTCGTTTAAAATTAAAAAAAGATTTTCTATTAGATTATAAACTTTAATATTTACCTGGGACTCTGCAGTTAAAATCTTAATCAAATTTGTTGCTGAAGTGATACAGGATAATTTTTGCTTATGATCAAAATATAAAGGAGTATAAGCGTTTAAAATTTCTACTTTAAAATAACCAATTCTATTATCACTTTTCGAGTTGTAATTGACATGCAGTCTATTTCCTATTTGAAGATAATTTTTTATTTTTTTTGAAGTTCCACCAAAAATTATACCAGATATTTTGCCATGATTTTTTGTATATAATTCTACAATTAATGAATTTTCACTATATCTATTCTTGTTAATTAAAAATCCTTCGTCAATCCAATTCATAAAGTAATTACCTTATACTTTTTAAACATTCGATTGCAGCGCTTTGTTCAGCATCTTTTTTAGATTTACCCAGACCAAAATAAAATTTTGTATTAGGAAGTTTAACACCAACCTTAAATGATGGCTTGTGACGTGGCCCTGTATTAGAGATAAGTTTATAAGTAGGAAGTTTTTTGAATTTTTTTAAAGCTAATTCTTGTAATTTTGTTTTTGCATCAATTTGAGTAATAACGCTTTCTTTAATATGATTTTTCCAGAGATCCAAGATTACTTTTTCAGCTATTACCAAATTTCTATCAAGATAAATTGCTCCAATTAAAGCCTCACAACTATCAGAGACAATTTTATCCTCAATTCTTATTTTTTTATTATTGGGATTAAAAGTTAAAATATATTTTTCTAAATTAATTTTTTTTGCAATTTCTAAACAAGTTTTTTTATTTACCAGTGATGCAAATTTTTTATCAAGTATTCCCTCTTTTTCATCTGGATATATTTCTAGAAGTTTTTTAGCAATTACCAATCCTAAAACTCTGTCACCTAAAAACTCAATTTTTTCGTTGTTATTTTTTGTATCAAAACTTTTGTGAGTAAGAGATTTAATTAATAGATCTAAATTTTTAAAATTAACTTTTATTTTTTTTTGTAAATCCTGATAGTTAATTTTCATTAATTAATACGATCAAAAGTTCTATTAAATCTAATTGATTTGTGCCATTTCCAAAAAGCAAAAATATTTCCTATTTTTTTATCAGTTGAAAAGAAAATAAATTGAGCCTTACCAACAAGATTATCTTTATGAACATAACCAACACTTGATAAAAATCTACTATCTTTAGAACAATCTCTATTGTCTCCTAAAAAAAAATAATGATTATCAGGTACAGTAAAAACATCTGAGTTTTGATAAGTGTAGTCTTTTAAGTAAACAGTATGAAATTTTTTTCCATTAGGTAACTTTTCTTCAAACCTATAAACATCAATTAATCTACTTCCACAGTTTATTTTTGTTTTATTCTTAACTTTTGATTTCATTATCTCGCTATTATTTAGATATAAATTAGCATCAATAAACTGAACTCTATCTCCAGGAAGTCCTACTAATCTCTTGATATAATCAGTTCTATTATCTGCAGGTGTTTTAAAAACTATCACATCACCTCTTTCAGGATTGCTAAAAAAAATTCTTTTATTTAAAATTGGTGGGCTAAAAGGAAAAGAATGTTTGCTGTAACCATAGGAATACTTAGTTACAAATAACCTATCTCCCACAAGTAAAGTTGGTTCCATTGATGATGAGGGAATATAAAATGGCTGTATAAAAAGAGATCTTATAATGACAGCAATTATTAAAGCATAAAATAGAGTCTTTATATTCTCTGAAAAAAAATCTTTATCTAATTTCATATTGATTGAATTACTGTAAATGCAGTAGAGTATTCCTTTTCATCAGATATTGATAAAAAACAATTAAAGCTTTTAACTTTAAACTCTTTTTTTACTATTTTAGTTATTTTTTTTGTTTTTGAATAATAAGGTTTACCCAGTTTATCGTTTATTATTTCTATATCTTTAAAATTTAAGTTATGTCGAAAACCAGTGCCCAAAGCTTTAGCAAAAGCTTCTTTAGCAGCAAATCGTTTAGAAAAATATCCAATCTTGTCTTTTGATAAGATTGATTGCTTGAGTTCTTTTGAACTATAAATTCTTTGTTTAAACCTATGATTTTTAATTGATTTTTTTATTCTTTTATTTTCAATTATATCAACCCCAATGCCAAGAATTTTCATAATTTAATTTTTTATAATCTTTTTAAATTTTTTAATTACACTTGATAGACCAATAAATATTGACTCTCCAATTATAAAATGGCCAATATTGAATTCTTTTATCTCTTTAATTTTGCTTAATATTTTTGTTGTTTTGTAATCAAGTCCATGACCAGCATGCACTTCAATATTAAGTTTTTTTGCTAAGATGGAACATTTTTTAATTCTATCTAATTCATTATTGTATTTTTTTTTCAACTTTACTAAGTTTGATACTTTGCCAGTATGAATTTCTACACAATCGACATTTAGCTCTTTTGATAATTTGATATCATTTAAAGTTGGATTTATGAATAAGCTAGTTCTAATTTTTACCTTTTTAAATCTTTCAATTATTTTACTTAATTTTTTTTTATTTTTAATTAAGTTAAGACCACCCTCTGTAGTAACCTCTTTGCGATTTTCAGGTACAATACAAATATAATTAGGTTTAATTTTAAGAGCATTATTAATAATTTCATCATTCATTGAAATTTCAAGATTAACTAAAACTTTTTTTGTTTTACAAATTTTTTTAGCATCTAAATCATTAATATGTCTTCTATCTTCTCTAAGATGAATGGTTACCGAATCAGCTCCCATTTTAACAACTTGTAAAGCTGCATGATATGGATCGGGATGATTCTCACCCCTAGCATTTCTAACAGTTGCGATATGATCTATATTTACGCCAAGTCTTTTCACTTAATAAATCTACTTCCTGGTGTTGTGATAGGAATTGACTTAAGGCTTTGTGGTAATTGTTTTTCATTAAATGTTGGAACATCAATTTTAAGATGTGAAATAATTCCTGTTTTAATTTTGAGTGATTTTTTTGTAGATCTATCAATTATGGAAGCAAAACCTAAAAGTCTAGCATTAGCTTTTTTAATTAATTTGACACATTCTAAGCTTGATTTTCCTGTTGTTATTACATCTTCAATAATTAAGACTTTAGAACCTTTTTTAATATTAAATCCTCTTCTTAACTTAAATTTTCCATTAACACGTTCGCAAAATATTGTTTCTTTTTTTAAGAGTTTACCTATCTCGTATCCAATAACTACACCTCCCATAGCTGGTGCTAAGATCAAATCAATATTTTTATACTTCTTTTTAATTTTACCTGCTAACGATTTACAAATTTGATCAGCTAAAAATGGGAAACTTAGGAGTTTTGCACATTGAATGTATTTTGATGAGTGCAGACCAGAAGATAATACAAAATGTCCCTCTAAAAGTGCATCAGTCTTTTTTAAAATATTTAAGGATTTTTTGAGTGAAAGCATTTCTTTTATCTTCGTGTCTAATTATCTTAAATTTTATACCTTTTTGTTTAAGCTCTGCAATAAAATTTGTAAAGTTTTTAAGGTTCGTTATTATTAGTTTGAATTTAAAGTTAATATACTTTGTATTTTTACCAGCCATTTCAACATTTGAGATATTAAGTTTGTGACTACCAATTAATGAACTTATATCACCTAACTGTCCTGGTTGATCAGGTAATGAAATCCATAATGTGGTGTTATATTTCTTTGTTTTTTCTTCTTTTTGCTCTCCTTTGTCGTGCCAATATCTTCTAATAGCTGCTCTTGCTTTTCCTGTTTTTGTTGTTGGTATCCAGTGTAATGAAGGCGATTGATTTTTAGATGTAATTATATTCACCCTATCTCCATTTCTTAACAATTCTTGTAATTCAGATTTATTTCCATTAATTTCACATCCTATTGCTGTGTTACCTATCTTTGTATGCACTGCATAAGCAAAATCAATTGATGTTGCGTCTTTTGGTAATTTTATAACAGATCCTTTTGGAGTAAAACAAAATACATTTTCCTGGAACATTTGTAGTTTTGTATACTCGTATGAATGTTCTGGATTTTCATTTTTTTCAATAATTTCAACAAGATCTTTTAACCAATCATACTCTTTCCAGCTTAAAGAATTGAATTTTTCTGAGGATTTATATTTCCAATGAGAGGCAACTCCTCTTTCGGCAAATTCATGCATTTCATTTGTTCTAATTTGAATTTCTATTGGCTTTTGATTGGAGCCAATGACAGACGTATGTAAAGATTTATAGCCATTAATTTTTGGTGATGATATGTAATCCTTAAACTTACCTGGGATACAATTCCATTTTTTATGAAATATACCAAGTGTTTTATAACATTCATCTACTGATGAAAGTGTAATTCTAAATCCAATTATATCTGTGATTTGTTCAAGTGAAATTCTTTTTTTTTGAACTTTACGCCAAATTGAAAAAGGAGTTTTTTCACGGCCATGAATTTCTGCATTAATATTATTTTCATTTAAAATCTCACTTAATTCAAAAGAAAGGGACTCGAAAAGATCTTTTTTATCAGATTTAATTTCATCTAGTTTATTTTTTATTAATTCTCTTGCGTCATTATTTAAAATTTCAAAAGATAAATCTTCAAGCTCATCTCTAATTCTGTGCATACCCATTCTATCAGCTAATGGTGCATAAATTTCCATGGTTTCTTGTGCTATACGTTGTCTTTTTTCCTCTTTAGGAATTGCTTTAATCGTTCTCATATTATGAAGACGATCAGCTATTTTTACCAACAAAACCCGTATATCTTTTGACGTAGCTAATATTAATTTTCTAAAATTTTCTACTTTTGAATTGGAGCCAGCTGTATTTTCAAATACAGAAATTTTTGTGACACCATCAACTAACTCAGCAACCTCATCACCAAATTCACTCTTAATAGTTTCGTAAGTGGCAAATGTATCTTCTATTGTATCATGAAGTAAACCTGTGGTAATTGTTGCACTATCTAGTTTTAGTTCAGTTAATATATTAGCGACCTCTATTGGATGAACAGAATAAGGATCACCTGAAGCTCTTTTTTGATTTTGATGAGCTTTAACAGCAAAATTAAAAGCTTTGTCTAATCTTTCTGGATTTAAAAACTTATTATAGATTTTAACCTTGTTTATTAATTCACTAGAATTAAGCATTTTTTATTATAACATTAATTCAAAATTGTTTAATAGATCTAATATCTTCATTTGATAGGGAAAAAATTAACTTTTTTATATTAACTTTTTTAATTGGGTGAACCCACTCTTTTTCAATCTCAAATAAAGGAATTAAAACAAAATTTCTTTCATGCATTCTTGCATGTGGAAGATATAATTTATCTTTTATAACTAACCCATCAAAATCAATAATGTCTATATCGCAAACTCTTGGTGAATTTTTGGGAGATTTCTTTCTTCCTAATTTAGCCTCTATAATTTTGCATAAATTAATCATTTCATGAGGTTGGTGATTACAGGTAGCTTTCAAAACTATATTTATAAACTTTGGTTTTTTTGGATTTGGCCATGATGGAGTTTCGTAATAATTTGATACAGAAATAAAGTTTATATTATTATCCAATAAAAGTGATTTAGCTTTTTCAATATTAATAATTCTATTTCCTAAATTAGAGCCAATTCCTAAAAAAATATTTTTAGCTTGATTTTCTAATATATCTTGCTTTTTCACGGTTCCAGTCTCTATTTTTCTTAGTGGCTCTTTTATCAAATTGTTTTTTTCCTTTAGCTACAGCTAATTCAACTTTAGCTTTTCCTTTTTTAAAGTACATTTTAGTTGGAACAATAGTAAATCCATCTCTTTGCATTTTTCCAATCAATTTATTAATTTCTTTTTTATTAAGTAAAAGCTTTCTTTCATCTGTTGGATTATGATTTGAATAACTTGCCTGCTTATAAGCTGATATGTGAGAGTTAATTAAAATTAATTCACCATTTTTTTCAACGGCGTAAGAATCCGCAATGTTAATCTTGCCATCTCTGATAGATTTTATTTCAGATCCTTTAAGAACAATTCCTGCTTCCAAAAGATCTTCAAAAAAATAATTAAAGCTAGCTTTTCTATTTAAACAAATAATCTTTAAACCAGGATTGGTTTTTTTATTCATTAAATCAATTTTGCTGACTCTAAAGCTTTTTTAATAACAGGTTTGACTTTTTCAGATGTTTTAACTAAAGGCAATCTTACAGCATCATCACATAAATCCATCAACTTGGCAGCATACTTAACTGGACTCGGGTTACTTTCAATAAACATTGCGTTATGCACTGGTTGTAAAATTTTATCTAATTTTTCAGCCTCAGCAATATCAATTTCGTTATTTGAAACTGAAAGTTTTTGAAAATCAGAACAAAGTTTAGGTGCAATATTTGCTGTCACGCTAATAGTCCCGACACCTCCTCTTTTATTAAATTCAAAAGCATTATCATCATTACCAGTTAATTGGATGAATTCTTTTCCCATTTTAGATAGTTGTTGGTCAACTCTATCAAGATCACCTGTAGCATCTTTTACACCAACAATATTTTTTAATTCAAAAAGTCTTGCCATTGTATCAACAGACATGTCTATTACCGATCTACCTGGTATATTGTAAATTATAATTGGAATGCCGCATTTATCATTGATTGCTTTATAGTGCTGATATAAACCTTCTTGTGTTGGCTTGTTATAGTAGGGAGTAACAATTAAGGCTCCATTTGCACCAACTTTTTCAGCATGAGACGTTAAAGAGATTGCTTCTTCTGTTGAGTTTGAGCCAGTTCCTGCAATGACAGGTATTTTTCCACTACTTTCTTTAATACATAAATCAATAACTCTTTGATGTTCTTTATGACTAAGAGTTGGGGACTCGCCTGTAGTTCCAGCAGGTACTAACCCGCTAGTCCCATTATCCATATGAAAATGAATCAATTTTATATATGCTTCCTCATCAAGACCATTATTTTTAAATGGTGTAATTAAAGCAACATTTGATCCTTTGAACATAAATACTTATAACATAGTTTACAGATTCATATACTAAAACATTATGTCTAAAAAATTATTTTTTCTTACATTGTTAATGTCGTTCTCAGTAAATTTTAATTATGTTTTGGCCGAAACAGGTTTGATAATTCCTCTTAAAAAGCCATCTCTTTCTGATAATGAAATTAAAGACAGGATTTCTAAAAACATTTTAAAACCAATAAAGAAGCCGAAAAAAACTAAAAATATCAAAATTGTAGAAAAAAAAATTGTAGAAGTAAAAAAAATAAAAGTAGATAAAAAATTATCTTATAATATTCCTAAAAAAAAACCTTCCATAGCTGGTTTAACGAAAACAAGAAATGTTAAAATATCAAAATATTACAGTAAGAAAGATTTTAACATAGCAAGAAAAGCGATTTCAGAAATGCAAAAAAGTAGGTGGTCTTCGTCACTGAAAATTGCAAAAAAAGCTAAAGATAAATCAATATATAATTTTATTCAATGGCGACACTTATTAACTCCTGGAAATCGGGCTTCTTTTTATGATTACAAAGTTTTTATAGATCGTAATAGTCAATATCCACGAATTGACAGATTAAGGTATCTTGCTGAGCATAAATTGTCCACATCTCAAGTATCACCAAAAAAAATTATCAACTGGTTCAATTTAAAAGATCCATTAAGTGGTTATGGAAAAATGATACTTGGAGAAAGTTATGTTTTAACTGGTAATAAAGACAAGGGAACCAATCTAATTAAGGAAGGATGGATAACAGCAAAATTATCTAGAAACGAACTAAAATTTTTTAGAAAAAAATATAAAAAATATTTAAATGCTGAAGATTATATTAAAAGAGCTGACTATCTTGCCTGGAACGGCAAACATTGGGACCTTAAAAGACTAACAAGATATCTGCCTAAAGATTATGAGCTTTTATATACAGCAAGACAAATATTGATTAGTAAAGGATATGGTGTTGACCAAGCAATCAAAAATGTTCCTCAAAAATTTAAAAATGATGCAGGATTAAATTATGATCGATTAAAATGGAGAAGAAAAAAAGGTCGTATAGACTCATCTGCAGAAATTTTACTAAAAATTAAAAATGATAAAGATTATTTAGTTGAACCTGAAAAATGGTGGAAAGAACGTGAAATAATTTCAAGAGCGCTTATTTATAAAAAAAAATACGAAATTGCTTATAAGATTTCAAGTAATCATGGAATGAATCAGGGATCTGATTTTGCTGCTGCTGAATGGATGAGTGGATGGATTTCTTTAAGTTTTTTGAATGACCCATTAACTGCCAAAGATCATTTTAAAAATTTTTATGACAATGTGGGCTACCCCATTAGCACATCAAGAGGAGCTTATTGGCTAGGAAGAACTTATGAGAAATTAGGTAATAGAGCTCTATCTAATAAATGGTATCAAGAAGCATCAAAATATTTAACTACCTATTATGGTCAATTAGCTTTTTTAAAATTAAATCCTAATGGAAAGTTTGAACTTAAAAAAGACATGGAAGTTGACAATAAGTATCGTTATATATTTTTTAATAAAGAGCTAGTAAAAATTGTCTACCTTTTGGATGAATTAAAAAAAGACAAGTATACTAAATTCATTTTAAGACATCTTGCAAATGATAATATAGTAAAAGGTAGTGAAGTTTTGGCTGCTGAACTTGCAACAAATATTGAAAGATATGATTTTGCAATACAGGTGTCTAAGATAGCTTCTTACCAAAAAAGATTTCATAATAAATTTAATTATCCAATAATTAGTACGCCTAAAAATATTAATGGTAGAAAAATTCCTGAAAGTGCTTTTATCCTTTCTATTATCCGACAAGAAAGCGAATTTGATTTAAGCGCAAATAGTCATGCTGGAGCAAAAGGTCTAATGCAACTAATGCCTTACACTGCAAAACTAGTTTCAAAGCAAGCTAAACTACCTTATGTAAAATCAAGATTAACAACTGATCCAGAATATAATATTAATTTAGGATCTCACTACATTGCTGGTTTGATACTTCAATATGATGGTGCCTACCCTTTTGCTACTGCCGCTTATAATGCTGGCCCCAATAGAGTTAAGTATTGGAAAAAAATTAATAAAAATCCTCAAAAAAAACAAATTAATTATGTTGATTGGGTTGAGTTGATAAAATTTCGAGAAACTAGAAATTATGTTCAGCGGGTTTTAGAGAATTATAATGTCTATAGATATATATTGGAAAAAAAACCAATCCCTATGAAAGATTTTTTTAAAGATGATCCATTGTATTAATTTTATTTAATTACTTCCCAAGTTATTTTCATCTCTTTAACAACATTGTTATATTTGCTTATTATATCTTTCAGTTCTTCGTGTTTTATTTTCCCTATTTTAATTAGGCTTTCATAATTCTCATCTAATACCATATTAACATCTTTGACTTTAAAATTTACATCATGAATAATTCCCATTGGGGTATTGGCATTTCCTTTTTTTTCCCACTCTTTATTTAGCTCCTGATCATATAATGTAAGACCAAAGACAGTAATCGGCCTAACATGTGTCGGATCTGATATAAAATCGTCATGTCTTGGATGTGGAACTATAATATTAATTTTGGTACCATTAACACAAATTCTATATAATTCTTTTATAATATTATTGAAAGTATCAGGACTCTGACCTAAGTGCTCAAGAACATGTATCAGCAAAATTTCATTTACAGAGTTATCTTTAAAAGGATATGGAAATTTCTCTAAATTTATTTTAATGGCGGAAGAGGAGGGATTCGAACCCTCGGTACAAGTTTCCCCGCACGGTCATTTAGCAAACGACTGGTTTCAGCCTCTCACCCACTCTTCCACTGTGACATTGATATATCCGATTGTATTGAATATTCAATATTTATAAAGTAATTATTGGCTAATAATGAAAAACAAATACTCAATATTTTCACTGGTTAAAAATGCTTTTAGCTACCATGAAAACTGGCAAAGAGCTTGGAGAGATCCTGAGCCCAAAAAAGAATACGATGCTGTTATTATTGGTGGTGGTGGTCATGGTTTGGCTACAGCATATTATCTGGCTAAAAAACACAATATGAAAAATATTGCCGTTGTAGAAAAAGGTTGGATTGGTGGTGGAAACACAGGAAGAAACACTACAATTATAAGATCTAATTATTTATGGGATGCAAGTGCAGGCCTATATGATCATGCTTTAAAAATTTGGGAAAGTTTATCTCAAGAATTAAACTATAATGTTATGTTTAGTCAAAGAGGAGTTATGAATCTTGCTCATAATCTTCAAGATGTGAGAGATTTAAAAAGAAGAACTCATGCCAATAGATTAAATGGTATTGATGCAGTTTATCTTAGCACTGAAGAAGTTAAAAAATTTTGTCCAATTATTAATACTTCGCCTGATATTAGATACCCAGTGTTAGGTGGAACTTTACAAAAAAGAGCAGGTACAGCACGACATGATGCTGTTGCGTGGGGTTACGCTAGAGGTGCTGATGAAATGGGTGTAGATATAATTCAAAATTGTGAGGTAAAAGGAATAAAAAGAAATGGTGACAGTGTAGAAGGTATTGAAACTACAAAAGGTTTTATAAAAACTAAAAAAGTTGGTGTAGTAGCAGCTGGTCACTCAAGTGTTATTGCAAATATGGCTGGCTTAAGATTGCCTCTTGAAAGTAAACCATTGCAAGCTTTAGTTTCGGAACCAGTTAAACCAATTATTGATACTGTTGTGATGTCTAATGCAGTACATGCTTATGTTAGTCAATCTGATAAAGGGGAATTGGTAATAGGTGCAGGGACTGATGACTATGTTTCATATTCTCAAAAAGGTAGTCATCAAATTGTTGAGGGGACACTTAATGCAATTTTAGAACTTTACCCGATATTTAGCAGGATGAGAATGCTTAGACAATGGGGGGGAATAGTTGATATTTGTCCTGATGCTAGTCCAATATTAAGTAAAACATCTGTTAAAGGTCTTTATTTTAATTGTGGATGGGGAACTGGTGGATTTAAAGCAACACCAGGGTCAGGAGATTTGTTTGCTCACACTATTGCTAATGATGAGCCTCACAAATTGAATACTGCATTTAATTTGAATAGATTTGTAAGTGGTGACCTTGTTGATGAACATGGTGCTGCAGCGGTTGCTCATTAATGTTTATTATAAATTGTCCCTATTGTGGTGAACGTGACCATCAAGAATTTAAAGCTGGTGGTGAAGCGCATATAGAAAGACCCAAACAACCAACTGAATTAAGTGATGATGAATGGGCTGAGTATTTGTTCATGAGAAAAAATATTAAAGGTGTTCAGTTTGAAAGATGGAACCATGCACACGGATGTAGAAAATGGTTTAATATGGTAAGAGATACATCCAACGATCAGATTATATTAACTTATAAAATGGGTGAAAAGCCCCCTGCTCAATAATATGACCAACGATCTTAGAGTGAAATCTAGTGAATTTATTGATGAAACGGTGAGAATTTCATTTAAATTTAATAGAAAAACTTACTATGGATTTAAGGGTGATACACTTGGATCAGCCTTACTTGCAAACAATGTTCATTTAGTTGGAAGAAGTTTTAAATATCACAGACCAAGAGGAATAATGACAGCAGGTTCAGAGGAGCCTAATGCAATTGTTCAAATAAGCAATGGTACAGATAGAACAGAGCCCAATGTAAGAGCTACAGAAGTTGAAATTTATGAAGGTTTAGAAGCTTCTAGCCAAAACTGTTGGCCTAGCGTTGATTTTGATATTGGAGGAATAAATAATGCTATTTCAGCTTTTTTGCCTGCTGGATTTTATTATAAAACTTTTATGTGGCCAGCAAGTTTTTGGGAGAAATATGAATACTTTATAAGACACTCTGCTGGTTTGGGAAAATCACCAACAGAAAAAGATCCGGATGTATATGATCATAGATATGTTCATTGTGATGTACTGGTGGTTGGAGCGGGTATTTCAGGAATATTAGCCGCAAAAAATGCAGCTAAAAATAACTTAAAAACTTTACTTGTTGATGAAAAAAATGAATTAGGAGGATCAACAATTTATCAAAACAGAGAATTTAACAAAATTGAAAATCAAAGCTCATCGGATTGGCTTAAAAAAGAAATACAAGAATTAAGAAATATTGAAAATCTTGAAATTAAAACAAGAACTAGCATTGCTGCATTTCATGGATACAACTATTTATTAGCAAGAGAAAATTTAACAGATCATTTGGAGAAGAAAGATAAACAAGGAAAAATTAGACAAAGACTCTTAAAAATAAGAGCTAAAAAAGTTATTCTTGCAACAGGTGCTTTAGAAAGACCACTGATCTTTAATAATAATGATAGGCCTGGAATTATGCTTTCATCAGCTGTTAAAAAATATGCTGACTTTTATGGTGTAGTTTCTGGTAAAAAAAATATTTTCTTTACAAATAATGATAGCGCTTATGAAAGTGCTTTTTGTCTTCACAACAAAGGAATAAAGGTTGAGGCTATAATTGACATTAGAGAAAGTTCAAATTCTAAAATAGTTAAAGCTGTAGAAGAAGCTGGTATCAAAATTTATTGGTCTAGTACAATAGTTGATACAACAGGCTATAAAAGATTGAATAGTGTTTCAGTTATGAAATTATCTAACGATGGTTTGTCAGTAACTGGTAACAAGATGAATATTTCTTGTGACTGTTTAGGTGTTGCAGGTGGCTGGACTCCTGCTGTACATTTATTTACACAATCAGGTGGAAAATTAACTTTTGATGAAAATAATAAAGTATTTTTACCAGATAAATACCCTTCTGAACAATTGAGTGTTGGATCATGTAATGGTGATTTTGAGATAAAAGAAATTCTCAAAAATCTTTCTACTAATTTAAAAGATTTTTTAAAGATTGATAAAACAGATTTTGAAAATATCAATGTTGAAAGTGAAGAAGAAACCTCAAAAAGAAATATTTGGCTTTTACCATCAGATAAACCAATTGGAAAAACTAAACCATTTGTTGATTATCAAAATGATGCAACTGCAAAAGATATAAAACTAGCTCTAAGAGAAGGATTTAGATCAATAGAACATGTAAAAAGATACACAACAACTGGCATGGGAACTGATCAAGGTAAACTTGGAAATATGCATGCGCTTGGAATAATTGCTGATACTGCTGGAGTTAAAATGGGTGAACTTGGAACTACAACTTTTAGGCCCCCCTACACACCTTTAACATTTGGAACAATTGTTGGAAGAAATGTTGGAGAATATTTTGACGTATTCAGAAGAACACCAATGAATGATTGTCATATTAATCATAAAGCAGAATTTGAAAATGTTGGTCAATGGAAAAGGCCTTGGTATTACCCTATTAATGGTGAAACTATGCATCAAGCTGTTCAGAGAGAAAGTATTGCTGCAAGAGAAAGTGCGGGGATATTAGATGCCTCAACATTGGGTAAAATTGATATTCAAGGTAGTGATGCATCAGAATTCTTAAACAGAGTTTATACAAATGCATGGTCAAAACTTGGAATTGGTAAGTGTAGATATGGTCTAATGTTAAATGAGGATGGTATGGTTTATGACGATGGTGTTACTACAAGACTTGGGGGAAATCATTACCTGATGACAACAACAACTGGTGGTGCTGCTAACGTTTTAGGTAAACTTGAAGACTATCTTCAAACTGAATGGCCTGAATTAGATGTTTATTTAACTTCAGTAACTGATCATTATGCAACAGCTAGTATTTGTGGCCCAAATAGTAAGAAAATTTTAAATAAAATTATTCCAGATCTCGATTTATCAGAAGAAAATTTTCCTCATATGTCTTTTAAAGAAGCACAAATCGGTAATATTAAATGCAGAATAATGAGAATTAGTTTTACTGGTGAACATAGCTACGAAATTAATGTTCAAGCAAATTATGGTAAAGCTCTTTGGGAAAAATGTATGGAAGCAGGTAAAGAATTTAATATCACTCCATATGGAACTGAAACTATGCATCTACTTCGTGCTGAAAAAGGGTTTATAATTGTTGGCCAAGATACAGATGGCACTATGACCCCTATTGATCTTCAGATGGATTGGGTTGTAAGTAAAAAGAAATATGATTTTATTGGTAAAAGATCACTTTATAGATCAGACACTATGAAAGAAGATCGTAAACAATTAGTTGGGCTTGTAACAGATGATCCAAATATAGTTTTAGAGGAAGGATCTCAAATCGTTTCAGAGCTTAATCAGTCTCCTGTCAATATGCTTGGGCACGTTACATCAAGTTATTACAGTCCTAATTTAAAAAAATCTATTGCTCTAGCCGTTGTTAGGGGTGGAAAGAATATGATGGGAAAAAAATTATTCATTCCAATGGAAAATAAAACGATCAATGTAACTATAACAAATTCAGTTTTTTTTGATGAAGAAAATAAGAGGTTAAATGCTTAATTATAATTCTCCTATTAATAAAGAAATCAAATATAATGATATTTCTATTAAAGAATTTTCACCTATAATGAAACTTAATCTAAGAGGCAAAAAAAGAGAATTCTTTACTACAGTTGGTAAACATTTAGATATGATTTTACCTACAGAAGCAAATACCTCATCATCTAGCTCTAAACTTACATCTATTTGGCTAAGCCCAGATGAGTGGATGGTAATATCTAACGAGATAGCTAAAAAAGATACAAATAAATATGATGTTGAGGAAAGTTTATATAATGATATTTCAAAAAATAATTTAGGCGCTGTAATTGATGTAACAGATCACTTTGTAATGCTAGAATTAGAAGGAAAAAATATATATGAATTATTTGCATCTGGCAGTCCATTTAACTTTAATGAATTTAAAGAAAAAAAAGGATCTACAACACAGACATTACTAAACAACATTGATGTTATAATTCAGAATAAAAGAAAAAATTTAGTTAATTTATTTGTTAGACGTTCATTTTCAGAGCATTTGTACTCTTGGATCAATGATAGTGCGTCAAGGTTATAAGGTTATTTTTAATTATTTGTGGGTAAAAGAGGGTATGAAAAAACTTATCTTACTTGCACTTATGGTGCTTTTACCCCTTTCAGTTAACGCAGAATCTAAACTAGATCAAATATTAGCATCTGGTGAATTAAAAGTTGGAACTACAGGTGACTGGGATCCAATGACAATGAAAGACCCAGCAACCAATAAATACAAGGGTTTTGACATTGATGTGATGAATGAATTAGCCAAAGACATGGGAGTAAAAATTACTTTTGTTCCAACTGAATGGAAAACTATAGTTTCAGGAATTACTTCAGGTAGATATGACATTTCAACCAGTGTTACTAAAACTCCTAAAAGAGCAGAAGTTGCTGGTTTCACTTCTACATATTACAAATATGGAACAGTACCGCTAGTTCTTAAAAAAAATTTAAAAAAGTTTTCAACTTGGGATTCTTTAAATAAAAATGGTGTTAAAATAGCTACTACTCTTGGAACTTCTCAAGAGCAAAAAGCAAAAGAATTTTTTCCAAATTCTATTTTAAAATCAGTTGAAGCTCCAGCTAGAGACTTTCAAGAAGTTTTGGCAGGTAGAGCCGATGGAAATATTACAAGTTCAACAGAGGCTAATAAACTTGTTATTAAATACCCACAATTAGCAATAGTTCAGGATGGTGAAAAAAATCCTGCTTTTCTTGCAATGATGGTTCCAAAAAAAGATAGCGTTTGGAATGAATATGTGAGTAAATGGATTGAAAAGAAAAAAAGTTCTGGTTTCTTTGAGCAACTGTTAGCTAAATATAGTCTTAAAAGTTTATAATCAATTAGATATTAGTAATTAATTATCTATAATTTTAAGAGTGAAAAATATATTTTTTTTACTCTTAATATTACCTCTCTCTTCTTGTACAGATCAAGAATTGGGATGGTTTGTTATTTCACCTAATAATGTTGAAGGATTAACAAATTTAAAATTCTTATTAAGTGGATTAACTACAACAATTTTTATCTCTGTAGTGTCTATTGTTATATCTATGATATTGGGTTTTGTTGTTGCTATTCCCTCATTAGCAAAAAACAAATTTTTAACTTACATAAATATTGGTTATGTTGAAATTGTAAGAGCTGTACCATTATTAGTTTTAATTTTATGGATCTACTATGGTTTACCAATAATGACAGGTATTAGCTTTAGTCCATTTGTTTCCGGGATAATTGCTCTAGCTATAAGTGAAAGTGCTTTTCAAGCAGAAATTTTTAGAGCAGGAATTAACTCAATTAAAAAAGCACAGTGGGAAGCTGGAAGCTCATTAGGTTTAAATTTTTTTAAAAGATTAAGGTTAGTAATACTTCCTCAGGCAATAAAAAATATCTTGCCGGCTATTGGAAATCAATTTGTTTATGTACTTAAAATGTCATCACTAGTATCAATAATTGGTATCGGTGATTTAACCAGAAAAGCTAATGAATTAGTTGTTACAACTTATAGACCTTTAGAAATTTATACTTTTTTAATATTGGAGTATTTGGTGTTGATATTAATTGTTTCTTTCTTTGTAAGAAAATTAGAGAAAAATTTAAAAACAGATTAAATACTAATTTTTTTTACGCCAATCCCATGGGTAATCAAATTCCATTGACCACATACCAAGTTTATTAAATTTGGCATAATCTTCATCGGGTATGAATTTTTTGGAATATCTTCTATAAGCAAATGCATAACCACTTCTAACTAAATAACTTGATAAACTCTCGTTATTTACAAAACACTCAGCTAATGTTCTTTTGTATTGGTCTTTACCTTCATTAACGCAGGTAACATTATTATCAGCAATTTTATCTATAAGAATTTGCTTGGCTGTCATTCCACATGGTTTTTTAACTTCTTGTTTTATACAGATTTGTTTTAATTCTGGAGTATCTATGCCACTAAACCTTATTTTCTCTCCGTTTACTTTGATGGTATCTCCGTCTGTTATTTTAATATCTTGAGACTTAATATCTGTATAAGTAAAAAAAAATACTAATATGGAAATACTAATAACTAAAATGGCTTTTCTTTTGCTTAAATACATTATTTAAAAAATACCCAATGAAAATTATTAGAGCAATACCCATTACCCAGTTAGTAGCCATTATTGTGTAAAATATATCGTTATAATCACCTCCCCTTATATTAATTACATACCACAAAGATAAAAATGGAAATGCAGTTAACCTAAGTATGCTTAAATATAGGCTATAAATTGGTTTTTTAAGAGCTTGGAATACTGCTGTAGTGATAAAAAATACTGGGTAAATAGGACCAATTAAAGCTGCAACTTTAAGATAAAGCGCCCCATGTTTAATTGCTTCTATATTATCAGTAAATTGAGATACAAAAAATTCTGCACCAAAAAATAATATTATTCCTGCTCCAATCATAAATGAAGAGCCAAATAAAAGAGCCTTTGTATATAATTCTCTTATACGATTAAATTTCTTTGCACCAAAGTTTTGCCCACCAATTGAAAGCACTGCTGTATTTAAACCAATAACAGGTAATAAAAAAACTTGCTCAACCCTTAAAGCAGAACCATAGCCAGCAGTAGCCATTTCTCCAAATTGTCCAATAAAGTATAAAATATTAAATATACCCACTCCTATAAAAAGCATACTAAACATTATAGGAAGTGCTTGAGAAAATAATTCTCTCAACATATCTAATTTAGGAATAAAACACTGTATGTGTAAATATTTTCTTAATTTACATGAGTTAATTTTATAAGCTAAATAAAATGTTCCAATAGATTGAGAAATTACTGTTGCAATAGCAAGTCCACCTATTCCAAAAGCAGGAATAAACCCATAACCCCAAATAAATAATGGATTTAAAAATATATTTAAGAAAAAACTAAATATTAATACATTTCTATAACTCTTAGTATCACCTTGAGCATTAAGAGCACCATTTAAAGAAATTTGTATCATTACGATGAAAGTACCGTAGAAAATTATATCTAAATATTCTCTTGTTAAAGTAATACTAGAAGCGTCAGAGCCCATTACACCTAAGAGAAAATTAGAAACATTTAATCCAAATAATGTGACTATAACAGATGTTACTATTGCAAAAATAACTGATTGAGCAATAAATAGTGATGCCTTATTAAATTTCTTTTCCCCTAATAAATTACCTATACATGCATTTGTTGCTGCGCCAATTCCTACACCAACGGCTATGATTACAAAATATATTGGAAATGATTTAGCTATTGCTCCAATAGCTTCTGCTGAAATTCTCCCAGCAAACCAAGTATCAACTAAATTATAAAAAGTTTGAAATAATGAACCTACACTAGCAGGTATAGTTACTTTTCTCAGTAGGTCCCAAATAGGATCCTTTGTTAAATTTATTTGTTTAGACAATATATTTTCTATTTAAATTCTTTCTGGAATATATGCTTTGATCCGCTCTTTTTAGCAAGATTTATTTGTTTCTGTCTCATTCTAAATCTTGCTTTTTGAGTGTCAGTTAAATTATCGTGACAATTTGGGCAAGAAACACCCTCTTCATATTTTTTAGATTTTTTATCTTTTGGTGAAATTGGCTTTCTACAACCACTGCACATAAAATAACTTCCAACTTTTAACCCATGTTTAAGACTTATCCTATTATCAAAAACAAAACATTCCCCTTTCCACAAACTATCTTTTTCCTTAGTTTTTTTTAGATAATTTAAAATACCACCATTCAATTGGTAGATATTTTTAAATCCTTTCTTCTTCAAATAAACAGAAGTTTTTTCACATCTAATTCCTCCGGTACAAAACATAGCGACAGGTTTGTCTTTTTTAAGTTTGTTTAGGTATTTAGGAAAATCTCTAAAATTATCAACATCAGGGTTAACTGATTTTTTGAACGTCCCAACATCAAATTCAAAAGGTTTTCTTGTATCTATTATATGAGTATCTTTTTTTTTGATTAATTTATTCCATTGATTTGGGTCTAAATGTGTATCTAAATTTCTTTCTTTAGAATTTAAAGTTAAGCTCATAGGAACTACTTCTTTTTTAATTTTTATTTTTGGCTTGTGGAATGGTTGAAAAATAGATTTAGATTTATTGCTATTATCAAATTCTTTGAAAGAAAAAATTTTTTTTAATTTATTAATAGTACTTTGTATATCTTTACTGTCACCAGATATTGTTCCATTTAAACCTTCATTAGCAATAATAATAGTTCCTCTAACTTTTTTTTTAATTAAAAAATCTTGAAGTAAAACTTTATTTTTTTTTAAAGATCTAATATTTATAAATTTATAAAATCCTAAAACTTCAAACATTATAAAACTCTACAAACAGTCATCCCATCACCTAATGGTACTATAATTTGCTCCACTCTTTTATCGTTGGAAACATGTGAATTAAATTCTCTTATATTGACGGTATATTTATCTAGATTATTTTTATCTGCTACCTCACCGTGCCATAAAACATTATCAATAATTATCAATCCACCTTTATCTACTAGCTTTAAAGATCTTTCATAATATTCTTTATAATTCATTTTATCTGCATCAATAAAAACCATATCAAATTTATTTTTTTTTAATTCGTCTAAACTTTCAAGAGCAGGTTTTATTTTTGTTTCAATCTTGTGATTTTGATTTGCTTTTTTAAAGAAATTTACAGCAACTTTATTAGTTTCATCATTTTTATCGAGTGCTATAAGTTTACCATCATTAGGTAAAGCTAATGAAATTGAAAGTGCACTAAGACCAGTAAAGGTTCCAATTTCAAGCACATTTTTAATATTTGATATTTTTATAATCAAATGAAGAAAATAACATTGAGAAGGATCAACTTGCATCCTTTTGATGTCACCTAATGTGTTATTATAATCAATTATTTCTTGTTGAACTGGATTTAATGTTAAGCCAAAATCATTGATATAATTTTGTAATTTTTCTGTTATTTCTAGGTTTGCACCCATCTATTAAAGTTTCTTCTTCAATATCTCATTGATCAATTGAGGATTAGCCTTGCCACCTGACACTTTCATTGCTTGACCCACAAAAAAACCAAATAATTTTTCTTTACCATTCTTATATTCAATAGCTTTTTCACGATTATCATCAATTATCTTGTCAATTAAAGCTTCCAAGGCCTTAGGGTCACTTTCTTGTTTTAAACCTTTTTCTTCAACAATAACTTGAGGATCTTTGTCTCCATCCATCATTAATTCAAATATTGTTTTGGCTATTTTTCCAGAAATTGTTCCATTTTTAATCAGATTAATTAACTTAGCTAAATTTTTTGCACTTATTGGACTTTCAGATATTTCTAAATTCTTATTATTTAAGACAGCAAATAATTCACCTGTAATCCAATTAACTGCTAATTTCATATCACGGTTCTTACCCATTTTTGCTACAACTTCTTCAAAATATTTTGCTGTTTCAATATCTGATACCAAAATTGTAGCCTCATAAGCAGATATTTTAAACTCATCTATAAATCTTTTTTTTTTATCGTCTGGTAATTCAGGAATATCAGATTTTAATTGTTCAATAAATTCGTCAGTGACTTCTAATGGTAGTAAATCTGGATCTGGAAAATATCTGTAATCATGAGCATCTTCTTTGGATCTCATAGATCTTGTTTCATTTTTTTTTGTATCAAACAATCTTGTTTCTTGGTCAATTGATTTACCCTCTTCTATTAAATCAACTTGTCGATTAGCCTCATAATCAATTGCCATTTGCATAAATTTTATAGAGTTAACATTTTTAATTTCACAACGTGTACCTAGTTCTTTGGAGTCTTTTAATCTTACTGAAACGTTTACATCAGCTCTCAATGAACCTTCTTGCATATTACCATCACAAGTACCCAAATATCTCATTATAGATCTTAGTTTTTTAATATAAGCACTTACCTCATCAGGTGTTCTTAAATCAGGTTTGCTTACTATTTCCATTAAAGCTACACCTGATCTATTTAAATCAACTAATGTATTTTGTGGATCCATATCATGAATACTTTTTCCAGCATCTTGTTCTAAATGAAGTCTTTCAATACCAACTTCTTTCTGACCGTTAGGCATATCAAGAATAACTATTCCCTCACCTACTATTGGGTATTTAAATTGTGAAATTTGATAACCTTGAGGTAAATCTGCATAAAAATAGTTTTTTCTATCAAATACTGATCTTTTATTAATTTCTGCTTTTAACCCTATTCCAGTCTTAATCGCTTGCTTTACACAAAATTCATTGATTACAGGTAACATACCTGGAAAAGCTGCATCAACTAAACTTACTTGCGTATTAGGTTCTGCTCCAAATTTTGTAGAAGAAGATGAAAATAATTTTGAATTAGAGGTTACTTGAGCATGTACTTCTAAACCAATAACAACCTCATAAACATTATTATGTCTTTCGATTAAAAATTCAGATTTATCTTTAGCCATTATTTAATCCACCAGTCAGTAATTTTATTTTTAAAATTTATTTTATCCTCCATTGCATAAGCAACATTCAATATTTCCTGCTCCTTAAAAGCTTTACCTATAATTTGTAATCCAAGAGGATATCCAGATGCATCATGACCAGCTGGAATTGATATTGCTGGTAAACCTGCTAGATTTACAGGTACCGTAAATATATCATTTAAATACATAGAAACTGGATCATCTTTTTTCTCACCAATTTTAAAAGCTGAGCTAGGAGTGGATGGTGTTAATATTGCATCAACTTTTTTATAAGCTTCATCGAAATCATTTTTGATTAATTTTCTAACTTTTTGAGCTTTCAAATAATAAGCATCATAATATCCTGAGGATAAAACATATGTGCCTATCATTATCCGTCTTTGAACTTCTGCACCAAATCCCTCAGATCTAGTCTTTTCATACATATCAATTAAATTTTCACCCTTTGCTCTAAAACCATATTTTACACCATCGTATCTTGCTAAATTTGATGAAGCTTCAGCCGGCGCAACTATATAATAAGTAGGTAGAGCGTAACTAGTGTTCGGTAAAGAAATGTCTATTATTTCAGCACCACATTCTTTTGCGTACTGTATTCCTTTTTGCCATAAATCTTCTATTTCTTTAGGCATCCCCTCTACTCTATATTCTTTAGGTATACCAATTTTTTTACCTTTAATATTTTTAGTTAATTCTTTGCTGTAATCATTTCTTTTAAAATCAATCGAAGTAGAATCTTTTTTATCATAAGTGCTAATGACTTCTTGAAGTAGTGCACAATCTTCAACATTTTGAGCCATTGGTCCTGCTTGATCTAATGAAGATGCAAAAGCAACAATTCCATATCTTGAACAGCTACCATAAGTAGGTTTTAAACCTACTGTACCGGTAAATGACGCTGGTTGTCTAATAGAACCACCTGTATCTGTACCAATTGTGATTGGTGTAAGTTGACCAGAAACTGCTGCTGCAGATCCACCAGATGAACCCCCAGGTACTAATCCATTATCTATAGGGTTTTGCACATTACCATAAAAACTTGTTTCATTTGAAGATCCCATGGCAAACTCATCACAGTTTAACTTTCCAAGCAGTATAGCACCTTCGTTCCAAATATTTTGCGTAACAGTAGACTCATAAGTGGGAATAAAGTTTTCTAAAATCTTGCTTCCTGCAGTAGTTCTAATATTTTCAGTACAAAAGAGATCTTTAACGGCCATAGGTATTCCAGGTAGTTTTAAATCTAAATTTGGATTTTGATCAAATTTTTTAGCTTTATTGATTGCATTAGAAAAATCTTCTGTAATGTAAGCATTTAATTCTTTTGATTTTTCTGAACGATCTACGAATGCTTGGGTTACTTCCTCAGAAGATAGTTTTTTATTTTTAATATTCTTAACTAATGAAGTTAATGACTGAGTTGTTATATCTGACATTATTCCACAACCTTTGGTACAACAAAAAAATCTTCATTATCTTCAGGCGAATTTTTTATAATTTGCTCTCTTATATTCTCACTTTTGACTTCATCAGATCTAAATTTCAATGTAGTTTCAGCAACTGATGTTAATGGTTCAACTTTATCTGTATTTAATTCATTTAATTTTTCAATAAATTCAAAAATTGAGTTTAAATCACCAGCGAGTTTTTCAGCTTTTTGTTCATCAACTGAAATTCTTGATAATTTAGAGATATGCTTTATGGTTTTAAGATCAATGCTCATATGGTATTTAAATATGTCGCAAACTATCACTTAAGTTAAAAATATACAATATGATCACTATTGAAGATTTAAAAAAAAAGCAGTCAGAAACCAGCCGATTGATTGGATTAGATCTAGGTTCAAAAAGAATTGGTGTGTCCATATGTGATGAAAAGCAATCTATAGCAACACCATTTAAAACCATTAATAAGACTAATACTAATGAATTAATTGAAGAGTTAAAAAAACTGATTAACGAATATGATATTAAAGGTATTATAATTGGCAATCCAATCAACATGGATGGATCATTGGGTAGATCGGCTCAATCAGTCAATGATGTTTCAAATAATATAGATAAAGCTATTGATGTAGACGTGTGTCTTTGGGATGAAAGACTTTCAACGGTTGGGGCCTTTAATCTATCTAGTCAACTAGATGTAAATGTAAGTAAAAGAGAAAAAAATATAGATCAAAATGCTGCAGCCTTTATACTTCAGGGCGCTATAGATTTTTTAAAGAATTAATACTTGCCATAACACTACTTTATAGTTATAGAGTTAATTTTAATGGCAACTAAATCAAACAAAGCTGTTAAAATTTCTCAAAAACATTTATTAGGTATCCAAGATTTATCAATTAATGATGTAAATCTGATTTTAAACGAGTCACAATCATTCATCAAACTTAATCAAAGTAAAAATAAAAGATTAAATGTTTTGAATGGAAAAACACAAATTAATCTATTTTTTGAACCATCTACACGAACACAAAGTTCATTTGAACTAGCAGGTAAACGTTTGGGGGCAGATGTAATGTCTATGAATATGGGGAACTCTGCCATTAAAAAAGGTGAAACATTGATAGATACCGCTATGACTTTAAACGCAATGCACCCTGATATAATTGTAATTAGACATCAAGACTCAGGTGCTTGTAATTTATTATCTCAGAAAGTTAATTGTGCTGTACTAAATGCTGGTGATGGTAGAAGAGAACACCCTACTCAGGCTTTATTAGATGCATTAACAATAATTAATAGAAAGAAAAAAATTCAAGGATTAAAAATTGCAATTTGTGGTGATATTCTCCACTCAAGAGTTGCAAGATCAAATATTTATTTGCTCACAATGTTGGGAGCAGAGGTTAATATTGTTGCACCAACAAACTTAATGCCAAAAGAAATTGAAAAATTTGGGGTTAATACTTTTACAGATATGAAAAAAGGACTTAAAGATTGCGATATAGTAATGATGTTAAGACTTCAAAATGAAAGAATGACAAGTTCATTTCTATCATCAAACAGAGAATATTATGAATATTATGGATTAACACCGGATAAACTTGATCACGCAAAGTCAGATGCAATTATTATGCATCCTGGCCCAATGAATAGAGGAATTGAGATCGATACAAGACTAGCTGACGATATTAATAAAAGTGTAATAAAGGAACAAGTTGAACTTGGTGTAGCTGTTAGAATGGCTTGCTTGAAAATATTTTGTGAATAAATGAAGAAACAATATTTTATAAACGCAAACATTATTGACCCTTATAATTCATTAAATGAAAATGGTGGTTTAATAATATCAGAAGACGGAAAAATTGAAGCAATAGGTAAAAAAGTAAACTCTAATAATTTGCCGACTAGAGAAAAGCCCATAGATCTAAAGGGTAAATACATCTTTCCTGGACTTGTAGATATGAGAGTTTTTGTTGGTGAACCAGGTTATGAATATAAAGAAAATTTTAGAACTTTAAGTAACGCAGCATTATCTGGTGGAGTAACATCGGTAGTTACAATGCCTAATACAGATCCAATAATAGACAATGTATCAATTGTAGATTTCTTAAAAAGAAGAGGAAGAGATAAATCTAAAATTAATATTTTTCCCTGTGCGTCTTTAACACATAACATTGAAGGTACTAACATGACCGAATTTGGTTTGTTGGCCAAAAAAGGAATAATAGCTTTTACAGATGGTGTTAAGACTATTCAAAATACAAGTTTAATGTCTAGAATAATGAATTCAGCTAAAGACTTGGATTGTTTAATAATGCAACATGCTGAAGATTATCATCTTTCAAAAAATGGAATGATAAATTCAGGTATTATCGCAACTAAACTAGGCTTATCAGGAATACCTGATATTGCAGAGAGAATAATCATAGAAAGAGACTTGGCACTTCTTGAAAAAAATAAATGTAGATATCATATATCTCAACTCTCAGCTGGAAAATCAGTTGAAGTAATTAAAGAGAGAAAAAATGATATTAGATTTACATGCGGTGTCTCAATAAATAATTTATCTCTTAATGAAAATGATATTGGTGATTTTAAAACATTCTTAAAATTATCTCCTCCTTTAAGAAAAGAAGAGGATAGAGAAGCGCTCGTTCAAGGATTAAAAGACAAAACTATCGATGTAATAGTTTCAGATCATAAGCCTGAGGATGAAGAGTCTAAACGATTAACTTTTTCACAAGCAGCAACTGGTGCTTCAGGAATAGAAACATTATTATCTCTATCATTAGAATTATATCATAATGGATCAGTAAAACTTGAAACGATAATACAGGCCTTAACATCTAATCCTGCAAAAATTCTACGTATTGATAAGGGAAATCTTTCAATAGGAAATGATGCAGATTTTTGTATTGTGGATTTAGACAAACCTTGGATAGTAAAAAAAGAAAACTTAATTTCAAAATCTAAAAATACTTCAATTGAAGATAAAAAACTTCAAGGTAAAGTAACTAATACCTTTGTAAAAGGTAAGGAATTATTTAAGATATAATAATGGATTATTTTATTGTTGGTATTGTCTCATATTTAATGGGCTCTATTCCATTTGGTTTGATCTTGACTAAAATATTTTTGAATAAAGATATTAGGGAAATAGGTTCTGGGAATATAGGTGCAACAAATGCCTTAAGAACAGGAAATAAACTTATAGGCTATTCAACATTAATACTAGATATAGCTAAAGCTATAATTCCAGTTATTTTTGTTAAAATTAATTATCCTGACTTAATATATATAGCTTCTTTGTGTGCCTTTTTAGGACATGTGTTTCCTATTTGGCTTAAATTTAAAGGTGGTAAAGGTGTGGCTACTTATGTTGGAATTTTATTTTCTATAAATTTATTACTAGGAATTATATTTACAGCAAGTTGGGGTATTATATTTTTAATCTTTAGATACTCTTCACTCTCATCTATTATAGGCTCTATATCAATACCTATTTATATCCTGATAACAGACCAAATAAGTAATGCTATTTTTTTTGGAATAATGTTTGTTTTGATCTTCTTTACCCATAGAGAAAATATTAAACGGTTGAAAAATAAAGAAGAAAGTAAGACAAAAATTTATTAATTTGACTATCAAAGACTTTTGAGTAGTTTGTTAAATTATGAATCTAGTCATAGTTGAAAGTCCAGCAAAAGCTAAAACAATTAATAAGTATTTAGGTGATAATTATACGGTTTTAGCTAGCTATGGCCACATTAGAGATTTACCATCAAAAAATGGTTCAGTTGATCCTGATCAAAATTTTAAAATGGAATGGGAAGTTGATAGCTTTTCTAAAAAGTATTTAAAAGAAATTACTGATGCAGCAAAAGATTCAAGTAAAATTATTTTAGCAACAGACCCAGATCGTGAAGGTGAAGCGATAGCTTGGCACGTAAAAGAATATTTAGATGAAAAAAAACTCTTAAAAGATAAAGAAGTTGAAAGAGTTGTTTTTAATGAAATTACTAAAAAGGCAGTAACATACGGCATAGATAATCCAAGACAAATTGAACCCTTACTTGTTGATGCTTATATGGCTAGAAGAGCTCTAGATTATTTGGTTGGTTTTAATATATCCCCTATTCTTTGGACCAAACTACCAGGATCAAAATCTGCCGGTAGAGTACAATCTGTAGCTTTAAAACTTATAACTGAAAGAGAACATGAAATAGAGTCTTTCAATCCTGAAGAGTTTTGGACCCTAAGTATTAATTTTCAAGATGAAAAAAAAAACTTAATTACTTCAAGTATTTCTCAATTAGAAGGAAAAAAAATAGAAAAATTTTCTTTTAAAAATAAAAATGAAATTAATAATGCTATAGCAAGTATTGAAAATAAGAAATTCAATATAAGTGATATTTCTTCAAAAATTGTTAGCAGAAACCCATCTGGTCCATTTACAACATCAACTTTGCAACAAGTTGCTTCAAGTAGGTTGGGATTTGGAGCTTCTAGAACAATGCAAATTGCTCAAAGATTATACCAAGGTATTGAAATAGATGGGGAAACAATAGGATTGATTACCTACATGAGAACTGATGGGACAAACCTTTCAGCTGATGCAGTTTCAGATTTTAGAGATTTTATTAAAAAAGAATATGGAACAGAATATTTACCTGAAAAACCTCTAAATTATTCTGGAAAAAAAGCAAAAAATGCTCAAGAAGCTCATGAAGCTATAAGACCAACAGATATAAGTAGATCACCAGATTCTGTTAAAAAATATTTGAGCACAGATCAACAAAAACTATACAATCTAATTTGGGGCCGAGCCTTATCATCTCAAATGGAGACTGCAAAATTTGACAGAAATACAATAACAATAACTACAGAAGATGGTGCCACAATATGTAGGTCTAGCGGATCTGTATTAAAATTTGATGGTTTCTTGAAAGTATTCCCAAGTCCAAACAAAGATGAGGATGAAGCTATCTTACCTGAAATGTCAAAAGGACCAATTAATATTGAGTCCCTTATTGACGAACAACATTTTACTCAGCCTCCTCCAAGATATTCTGAAGCAAGTTTGGTAAAAAAATTAGAAGAACTTGGTATTGGTAGACCCTCAACTTATGCAAGTATCATATCTACAATTGCAAACCGTGGGTATGCAGAAATACTTAACAAAAGATTTTTTCCTACAGATCGTGGAAAATTAATATCTGCTTTTTTAGAAAAACTATTTTCTAAATATGTCGATTATAATTTTACAGCTGGATTAGAAGACCAACTAGATGAAATTACCACTGGAAAAGAAAGTTGGATAAAAGTTTTAGAAATGTTTTGGAAAGATTTTAATAATAACGTTTCAGAAGTAAAAGAAAAAAGAACTAGAGAAGTTCTAGATTTATTAAATGAAAGTCTAGGAACATTAATTTTTGACAAAGATGAAGATGGTAAAGTTGTTAGAAAATGTAAATTATGTGATACAGGTTCACTTAGTTTAAAAAATAGCTTTAGAGGTGGTGCCTTTATTGGTTGTTCAAACTATCCTGAATGTAAATTTACAAGACCATTATCTAAAGCAAAAGCAGCAGCACAATCTCAATTAGCAGAACCAAAATTCATAGGTAAACATGAAAATGGAAATGATATATTTTTAAAAAATGGGAGATTTGGTCCCTATCTTCAATACGAAAAAATACCTGAAGAAAAAATTGATGAAAAAATCACAAAGAAAAAAAAGAAAACAAAAAAACTTAAAGCTGATGTAAACGAACTTTTAAAAAATGTTTCAATACCAAAAGGCCTAGAGTTAGAAAGTATTGATTTAGAAAAAGCTCAATTTTTATGTTCTTTACCTAAGTCTTTAGGATTAAATCCAGAAAATCAAAAAGAAATTACTCTAAATACTGGAAGATTTGGTCCATATCTAAAATGTGAAAATAAATCTGCTAGAATTGAAAACATAGAAGAAATATTTTCAATTGGTCTTAACAGGGCAATTACCCTTATCGCAGAGGCAAAACCGGGAAGAATGTCTTCTTCAATAATTAAAGATCTAGGAGAGCATCCTGAAGATAAAAAACCTGTTAGAGTAATGAAAGGTCAGTATGGCCCGTATATTAAATATAAGTCTTTAAATGCAACAATTCCGGAAGAAAAAGATCCAACTGAATTAACAATGGAGGAAGCATTAATCCTTATTGAGAAAAGAAAAGAATACGATAAAAATAAGAAAACTAAAAAAAAGAAAAAAGGTAAATAATGAATTTTGACGATAAAATTAATGAATTAAATATTGAACTACCTGAGGCTAAAGCACCTGTTGGCTCTTACGAGGCAACTAAAATTTCAGGAAAATTACTCTATGTTTCGGGTCAAATATCAATAAATTCAAATGGAGAATTGATCAAAGGAAAAGTTGGTAAAGACTTAACGACAGATGATGCGTATAAAGCAGCTGAAAGATGTGGATTAAGTATTGTTGCTCAAGTTAAAAAAGCATGTAATGGAGATCTATCAAAAGTAAAATCTTGTATTAAACTAACTGGATTTGTTAATTCAACTGAGGATTATACTGAACAACCAAAAGTAATTAATGGTGCTTCTGATTTAATAGCTTCAATTTTTGGTAATGCTGGCATGCATACAAGAGCAGCAGTAAGTACAAACAGTCTTCCATTGGGAGTGTCTGTTGAAGTTGATGCTATTTTTGAACTAAATTAATTTTTATCTTCCAATACCATAATATTTAAATCCTTGTGATTTAATTTTTAGTGGAGAAAAAATATTTCTCATATCATAAATCTTTAGATTTTTAGATGGATGCAGTTTTTTAAAATTAATAGATTTAAAATCATTCCATTCTGTGTGTAATACTACTAGGTCAGACCCTTCAACAGCATCCCTTATTGAGTTTACACAATTTACATTCTTAATATTTTTAAATTCTTTTTTGAATCCTGTTGGATCATAATATTTTATTTTAGCTCCTTTTTTTGAAAGAAATGGTATCATCTCTAAACTCGATGAGTCTCTCATGTCATCAGTATTTGCCTTAAATGTAACTCCTAAAAAACAAACCTTTTTATTTCTAACTTTGTTATTGAGTATTTGGTTGATCTTTTTTAAAAGTAATTTTGATCTTAAAGAATTTGATTTAATAACACTTTTAATCACTGATAAATTTACTTTAAATTTATCTGCAGTTGTAACGATAGCCTTAGTATCTTTTGGAAAACAAGATCCACCATATGCTGGACCTGATCTTAAGAAACGACTACCTATTCTTTTATCTAATCCTATACCAATAGAAATATCTTCAACATCAATTTGAGCTTTTTCACATAAATTTGCAATTTCATTAATAAAGGTAATTTTAGTCGCTAAAAAAGCATTAGAAGCATATTTAATAAGTTCGGCTGCTCTTCGATTAGTAGATATAAATTTTGCTCCTTTTGATATTAATGGCGAGTAAAGATTTCGTAACTTTGTAGCTGACTTTTTGTCATTAGTACCAATTACAACTCTATCAGGATAAATAAAATCTCTTATAGCTTCACCTTCTCTTAAAAATTCAGGATTTGATACTACTGAAAATTTATTTTTATTTACATTTTTTGATAGTATTTTTTCAATTTCATCACCAGTTGTTACTGGAACAGTTGATTTGGTTATAATTATTTTAAATTTATTAATAGATTTTGATATTTCTTTTGTTGCAGAAAATATTTGGCTAAGATCAGCACCAGAACCTTTTTTTTTTGTTGGAGTGCCAACGCATATAAAAACTATATCTGATTTTTTTATTGAACTACTTAAATCTGTTGAAAATTTTAATCTTTTATTTTTATAATTTTTAAGAACTAGTTCTTCTAACCCAGGTTCATAAATAGGAATTATGCCTTGTTTAAGTTTGTTTATTTTATCTTGATCTCTATCAACACATATAACTTCATTACCAAGATCAGAAAAACATACACCACTTACAAGACCCACATAACCTGTACCAATCATACAAAGTTTCATAATTTTGCAATCTCCTTAGAAGAATTTATATACCCATCCATACTTCCGCAGTCTAAATATTTACCAGAAAAATTATGGGCAATGAATTTTTCATTATTATCAATTAACAATTGAATGGCGTCAGTAATGTGAATTTCTCCTCCTTTACTTGGTCTTAAATTTTTTAGTTTTGAAAAGATTTTTTTAGGTAATATATATCTGCCTATTACAGCCTGATTGGAGGGGGCATCTTTAATATTTGGTTTTTCAATCACACTATTAATTAATGAATCTCTCTTATTCAATTTTTTATAAAGTTTATAAATACCCCATCTTGAAACAGTTTTTTTGTTTACACTCATACTTGCCATAATGGATGCTTTATATTTTTTATGAGAAACAATCATTGATTTAGAGCAATTTTTTTTGATTATAAGATCGTCAGGTAATAACATTAAAAAATATTTGTCTTTAATATATTTTCTAGTTTTAAGAACAGCATCCCCTGTTCCCTTTGGCTTATTCTGATAGACAAATTTAATCATTTTTCTATATTTTAATATTTTTTTATACTCTTCAATAATTCTTGGATCTTTTTTTTTTTTAATTAAATCATTATAAAATTTGTCATTATAAAAATATTTTTTAATCATCATTTTTCTTTTTGATATAATGAAAATTATTTCTTTAATGCCTGCGTCTATGCATTCATTTATTATATATTCTAATCCAGGTTTTCCATTAATGGGTAAAAGTTCTTTTGCAAAAACACTCGTTAAAGGTAGTAGACGTGTGCCCAATCCTGCAAGTGGAATAATAGCTTGTTTAATCATTTAAATGTTTTACTTATTAAATATTTTAATACAAATGAAAATTATATTAAATAACAATATTTTACGCAAAACATTGAACCCTTTTAACGATATTGGTTTTGTACCTACAATGGGTGGTATTCATGATGGTCACATATCTCTTATAAAAAAATCAATTCAATTAAATAAAAAAACAATAGTGAGTATATTTGTAAATCCAAAACAATTTAATGATATTAAAGATTTCAAATCCTACCCATCTAATATTAAAAATGATTTATCTATTTTAAAAAAAATAAGACAGTTAGATTTTATATATATTCCTAAATTTAATGATATTTACGAAGATAAAAAAAAATCACATATAAGACTTAAAAAAAAAGACAAAATACTTTGTGCCAAACATAGAAAAGGCCATTTTGAGGGTGTTTTAGATGTTATGAATAGATTAACAACATTAATTAAACCTAAAAAAATATATATGGGCAAAAAGGATTTTCAACAATTTTTTTTGGTAAGAAATTTTATTGAACAAAAATTTAACACAAAGGTAATAGGATGCAAAACCATCAGAAATAAAAATAAACTAGCATTATCATCAAGAAATTTTTTACTTAATAAACAAGAATTAAATGATGTTGAAAAAATTTCAAAATTATTTTTAAATTTGAAAAATAAAATTAAAAATACAAATAATATTAATAGATTTTTACAAAAATCAAAAAAAGAATTTGAAAGTTTCTTTAAAATTAAAATTGAATATTTGGAGAATAGAAATACAAAAAACCTAACAATTTCAAATAAATACCAGAAATCAAAAATATTCCTAAGTTATTATTATAAAGGTATTAGATTAATTGATAATTTTTAAGCTTATAGAAAATAAGCACCTACACCTAAGAATGATACAAAACCTATTACATCTGTAATTGTTGTTACAAATACACTGGAAGCAATAGCAGGATCAATATTTATTTTTTTTAAAGTGACTGGAACTAAAATACCAAAAAGTCCTGCGATGATCATAGTTAAAACCATCGAAATTGAAATTATTATTGACAACGTATTGTCTTGGAACCAAATTTGAACAATAAATGCACTAATAGCTGCAAATATAATTCCATTTAAAATTCCTATAAAAAATTCTTTTAAAACATTTGATGAAAAATTATTTTCTGTTAAATCATTTGTTGCTATTGTTCTAACAGTTACAGCCAATGTTTGCATTCCAGCATTACCACCCATTGAGGCGACTATAGGCATTAAAAAAGCTAATACTACCATCTGTTCAATTGTTGCACCAAACAAGCTAATACACCAAGTAGCTAAAAAGGCTGTAAATAAATTTAATAGAAGCCAATTAAATCTTCTTTTAGTTTTAGTTATGACACCATCAGTGATTTCTTCATCACCTACCCCTGCCAATCTCAATGCATCTTCTTCAGCTTCTTCTTTTAAAACAGTCAAAACATCATCACTCATAATCATGCCAACTAATTTGTTATTCTTATCTACAACAGCAGCTGAATTTAGGTTGTAGTTCTCAAATAAATTCCCAACCTCTTCTTTATCCATATCTACTGGTATTAATAATTGAGACTCAGACATAATTGAAAGCATTTTTGTATCTCTAGAAGTTGTTAACACACGAGAAGATGGAACTGTACCAATTGGTTTAAATTCCTCATTCGTAATAAATATTTCTAAAAATTCTTCTGGAAGATCTTTATTTTCTCTTAAATAATCAATTGTTTGACCTACAGACCAATTACTGGGAATTGCTGTAAATTCACGCTGCATTATTCTTGCTGCTGTATCTTCTGGATAACTTAAGCTTTCTAATAAGGCAAAACGGTCTTTAGGTGGTAATGAGCTAAGAATGTTATTTTTCTCATCTTCTGGAACATTTTCTAAAATTGATATTGCGTCATCTGACTCAAGATTAACTAATATTGAAACTATAGACTCTGAAGAAAGATAAGTAATAATCTCTGTTTGAACAGACTCGTTAAGCTCTATGAAAACTTCAGGGTCAATCTTAAAATTGTTAAGTTTTATTAGACTTTCTCTATCAGATTGATTTAAGTGTTCAATTATATCTGCAGCATCAGCAGGATGCATTTCATTAAAAGAATTAGTAATGAAAAGAGCATCATTGTTGGCAATTTTTGATGTTACAACTTTTATGTATTCTTTATTGAATTCAAAATTTACTTTTTTATCTTTTATTTTTTTAACTAAAGACATAAATCTACCTATAATTTAGATTGGACTATTAATAGATAATTAAGATAATACAATTTATAAATGAATATAGAGATCAAAAAGTCAGTAAAACCAATAAATTATTTTGATGCAATAAACTTATTGGAGAAGAGATTGGAAGATTTATACAGCAAAAAAGATAAACAGCTTATTTGGACATTAGAACACAATGAGATATTTACAGCAGGTACAAGCTATAAGGAAAATGAAATTTTAGATAATTCTATAAATCTAATAAAAACTAATCGTGGAGGTAAAATTACTTGTCACGGTCCTGGTCAATTAATTTGTTATTTTGTTATAGATTTAAGAGAAAAAAAGGATATTAGAAAATTTATTACCTGTATTGAAAATACAATTATTGAGACACTAAAGAGTTATAAGATAGATACTTTTTCAGACAAAAATAATATTGGAATTTGGTATAGTAAAAATCAATCAATAAATAAAGTTGCAGCAATTGGAGTAAGGGTGAAAAAGTGGATTGCATACCATGGATTTGCAATTAATATTAATAATAATCTAGACTCAATATAAAAAGATTATACCCTGTGGTATAAAGGATAAAGGTGTTACCAATTTAGTTAATATTTCTGATAATGACTATTCAAACTTAGATAATTTATTAATAGAAAAATTTATTTCAAATCTAAAAACCTAAGTCTTTTTATCTTTAGTAATTTTCTAAAATAATCTGGTAACAATGCTGTATAGGTATGTTTAACATCATCAATAATAAATTTAATTTGGTATGAATGAAGCATCAAATTTTTGTTTAACCCTCTAGTAGAGTTAGTTAATTTATATTTAATGTCACCAAATATGGGTTGCCCTAAAGCATACAATTGTTTTCGAAGTTGATGTTTTCGTCCAGTAATAGGTTTTAGTTCAACTAAACTGGCTTCAGAATTTTTATCTAAAACTTTATAAATTGTTTTTGCTTTTTCAATGATTTTTTTATCTCCATCATATCGAATAAGATCATCATTCCATTCTCCAGAATCTTTATTTAACTCTCCATGACAAATAGCCAAGTATGTTTTGTGAACTTTACGTAATCTAAACAAAGAGGTTAATAATTGTGCAGACTCTCTAGTTTTAGCCATTATAAAAACACCTGATGTATCTTTATCTAATCTGTGAACTGAATATGGTTTTGTACCTTGAAAAATTTCACTTTTAGCAAAAATATCTACTAAATTTTTTTTTGATTTAGTTCCACCTTGTACAGAAATTCCTGAGCTTTTATTTAATACTATAAAATTTTCATTATTATCTATAATTTGATCTTCATTAGATTTAATAATTTCTTTTGATGGTTCAAATTTAATTTTTTTTTGAACTATAGTTTCTTTAAAATCTAAGTTAAAAAAATCTACAATCATCATTTGTTTTAACTTTTGTTGAACTTTTAATCTTTTTTTTATTTAATCTTTATTTTGCCTGATCTTAAATATTTTTCGATTAATCCTTGAGGTATTTTGCCAATTTTAAGTCTTGTCCAACGATCTATACGCATATCATTACACGTTGAATCAACGGTATATGACTTTTTCATGATTTAAAATTTATGCTGTTGCTTGTTTCTTTTCTTCAGCTTTTGGAGTTTCTTTACTGATAGTCTTTTTTTGGTTTATCAATTCTTTTAGCTTCAACATCTCTATCTACAAATTCAATAATAGCCATTGGTGCATTATCACCATATCTAAACCCAGCTTTTATAATTCTAGTATATCCACCATTTCTTTTTTCATATCTTTTTGAAAGAGTTTTTTTTACTTTATTTGCTGATTTTATATCTTGAAGTTGAGAAACTAACATTTTTGTAGTTTGTAATGTTTCTTTTTTACCTAAAGTAATAATTTTATCAGCTTGAGGTTTTAAAAATTTAGCTTTTGGCAAAGTAGTTTTGATTTGCTCATATTTAATTAAAGAATTTAACATATTCTTTAAAAGAGCCTTTCTATGTTCAGAAGTTCTATTTAACTTCTTATTTGCCATTCCGTGTCTCATTAGATAGCTTCCTCTAATTTTTTAGACATTTCAGCAATATTATCAGGTGGCCAATTTGGAATTTCCATACCTAAATATAACGACATTCCAGTTAAAACTTCTTTAATTTCATTTAAAGATTTTCTTCCAAAATTTGGCGTTCTAAGCATTTCCCCTTCAGATTTTTGGACTAAATCACCAATATAAATTATATTATCATTTTTAAGACAATTCATTGATCTAACTGAAAGCTCAAGTTCATCAACTTTTCTTAATAAATTTTTATTAAATTCTGGTTCAGTAGATACTTCTTTTACTGGAGCTTCAACTGGTTCATCAAAATTAACAAACATTTTTAACTGATCTTGAAAAATTCTTGCTGAATAAGCTACAGCATCTTCTGCTGAAATAGACCCATTTGTTTCAACTTCCATAGTAAGCTTATCATAATCTAAGGCTTTACCTTCTCTAGCTGTGCTTATTGAATAAGAAACTTTTTTTACTGGGCTATATAATGAGTCTATAGCAATCAATCCTAAAGGTGGTTCTTCTGGTTTATTTAAATCAGCAGGAACATAACCTTTTCCAGTACTTACATTCATTTCCATATGAAAATTTGTATTTTCATCAAGATTACATATTACTAAGTTCAGGATTTAATATTTCTACATCTGCAACTTGTGCAATATCAGAAGCTTTAATCTCACCAGGTCCTTTTGCATCAAGATAAGTTTTTTTGTTCCTTCTGAATTACATTTTAAAGCTAAAGATTTTACGTTTAAAACAATATCAGTAACATCTTCTCTTACACCTTTAATAGATGTGAATTCATGCAAAACACCATCAATTTGAATTGAAGTAACTGCAGCACCTCTTATTGATGAAAGTAAAATTCTTCTTAAAGAATTACCTAATGTTAATCCATAACCTTTTTCTAAAGGTTCCGCTATAATTTTAGCATGAGTTAAATCATCACTAATTTGAACATCTAATTTAGATGGCTTAATTAATGATTTCCAATTTTTTACATTTACATTTTCGACTTCCATTAAACTCTCCTTTTCTTTGGTGGTCTAGTTCCATTATGAGGCATGGGTGTTGTATCTTTAATTGATAAAATTTTAAAACCTCTTGCTTGTAATGCTCTTAAAGCTGTTTCACGTCCAGAACCAGGGCCCTTCACTTCAACAGATAAAGTTTTCATTCCATATTCTAATGCTTTAGAGGCAGCAGCATCAGCAGCAATTTGTGCAGCATAAGGAGTTGATTTTCTTGATCCTTTAAATCCTTTTTGCCCAGCAGATGCCCAAGATATTACATTTCCATTTGTATCTGCAATTGAAATAATTGTATTATTAAAAGTTGATTGCACATATGCAATACCATTTAAAATATTTTTTTTAATTTTTTTCTTTTTTGAATATGAACTTTTGTTACTTTTTTTTGAAGATTTCTCTACCTTCTGATCTTTATTTTCAACTTTATCAGCTTTAGCCATAATTATTTTTTAGTTGGAGTTAATTTTTTTCCTGCAATAGCGATTGCTTTACCTTTTCTTGTTCTTGCATTGCATCTTGTTCTTTGACCTCTTACAGGTAATTTTTTTCTATGTCTTGTTCCTCTGTAACAAGCAAGATCTATTAATCTTTTAATTGTAAGTGAGTAGTCTCTTCTTAGATCACCCTCAACTTTAAAATTAGCATCAATATATTCTCTGATTTTTAATATTTCATCATCAGTTAATTCATTAATTCTTTTTGCTCTTGGAATTTCCAGTGAAGTACAAATTTGATTGGAAAACTTATCTCCAATTCCATAAATATAAGTTAAACCTATATGAACAAGTTTATTTTGTGGAATGTTGATACCTGCGATACGAGCCATAGTTTTTGTGATAATTTGAGCCTTTTATATAATAAGATTACTCTAAAGTCAACGTCTTAAACATTGATAAAAGCGTCTATTTCCTTCGTTATTTGATCAATTTCTTGTGTCCCATCAATCTCATGAAAATTTGAATTTTTTGAGTAATAATCTAACACAGGTTCTAGTTGTTTCCATGTACGTACTGACATATCTTTTAAGAATAGTGTCTTTTCGTATTATCATCATGATCTATTTCTCTAATATTAATTTCTTTTTTCAATTCATTTCATATAATTGTGTCTTTGTTTACATTTCAGGAACGAAAATATGAGATCTATTTTTTGATTTGATTTATTTAATAATTAAATCTAAATATTGTGCCTGACTTAAAGTTCTAGGGTATCCATCAAATATCAATTTGTCTCTTAATTTCTGAGGATTCAACCATTAGTTTTTTAATCAACGTTAGTTAACAATTTCATCGATAACAAATTTACCTTCATTCATGATATTTGCTCTATTTCTTGACCTATTTCAGAATTATTTTTAATTTCTTCTCTTAGAAGATCGCCTGTAGAAACTTGAAAATTATTTAGTTTTTTAACTAGATTACTTTGATTGAGTGCCTTTACCTGCGCCTGGAGGCCCAAATAAAATAATATTCACTTATTTACCAAATTTTGTTTTCTTGATTAATTGTTCATATTGAGAACTCATTAATCTTGTTTGAATTTGTGTCACCGTATCAATTGCAACAACTACAACAATTAAAATTGAAGCACCACCTAAATAAAAAGGTATTGGATAATTTGCAATTAAAAATTCTGGCATTAAACAAACTAATGTTAAATATAATAGCACCTATTGTTGTTAATTTAGTTGATATATTTTGAATATAAATGCTGTACTTTCACCAGGTCTTATTCCTGGGACAAAACCTCCATATTTTCTTAAATTATCAGCAGTTTCGGTTGGATTGAAAGTTATTGATGTATAGAAAAAAGTAAAAAATATTATTCCAGATGCATACAGCAACATGTAAAGGGGCTGACCTTGGGTAAAATAAGAACTTAAATTTAAAAAAGTATCATTGCTTGAAAAAGAAAAATTTGAAAAAGTTACTGGTAATAAAAGTAACGCAGAAGCAAAGATTGCTGGGATTACACCAGCTTGGTTAATTTTAAGTGGTAAATGAGATGACTCACCACCATACATTTTGTTACCCATTTGTCTTTTAGGGTAATTAATTAAAATTTTTCTTAACGCTCTTTCCATAAAAACTACAAATAAAATTGTAGCAACTAGTAGAACAAAGATAGCTAAAATCATAAAAGTTGATACAGCTCCTGTTCTGCCAAGTTCAAAAGTTGTAACTAAAGCTCTAGGAATTTCAGCCACTATACCTGCAAATATTATTAAAGAAATACCGTTACCAATTCCTCTTTGAGTGATTTGTTCACCTAACCACATTAAAAATATTGTTCCAGCTACAATAGTTGTAACTGTTGTAATTTTAAAAAAAGCACCAGGATTTATTACAAGGTTTGCTGACGATTCTAAACCAACAGATAAACCATACCCTTGAACAGTTGCTAATAATACAGTTCCATATCTTGTAATTTGACTTATTTTTGCTCTTCCAGTTTCGCCCTGCGCTTTTAAATTTTTAAAATATTCAGAAACACCGGTCATTAGCTGAACAATAATTGCTGAAGAAATATAAGGCATTATTCCTAGCGCAAATATAGCCATTCTACTGACAGCACCACCAGCAAAAACGTTGAACATTCCCAGTAAACCTTTTTGGTTACCGTCCATCATTATCTTAAGTTGCTCAGGATCTATACCAGGTAATGGTACAAAAGTTCCAAATCTATAAACAGCTAGAATAAAAATAGTAAATAGTATTCTATTTCTTAAATCGTTTGATGATGACGATGCACTCATTGAAATTTATTATTTTTTCAATTGAATAGATCCACTAATTTTCTCTAGTTTCTCTATTGCTGATTTAGATGCTAAATCTGCCTCTATGTTAACTTTATCTTTAATCTCTCCAGTTCCAAGTATTTTAAGTTTTTGAGAATTTTTATTAATCAGTTTAAGTTTTTTAAGTAATTCCATATTTATAGTATCGCTAGGGATTAATAGTTTTTTCGTTTATGAAAGATTGAATTTTTTCAAGATTCATTATTGCTATATTTGTTCTAGATATAGGATTAAAACCTCTTTTAGGTAATCTTCTATACAATGGCATCTGTCCACCTTCAAAAGCTTTAATAGCAACACCAGATCTAGATTTTTGACCCTTAACACCTCTTCCAGAAGTTTTGCCTTTACCAGATCCAATACCTCTGCCAACACGCATTTTAGATTTATTAATTTTATCCTTAGTGTTTAAAGTTATCATTATCCTCTTTTCTCAACTATTTCAGAAATCTTTTTATTTCTAATTGCTGAAATTTGTTTTGGTGAATTTTGTTTCAACAATGCTTTCATGGTAGCTCTAATAACATTATGAGCGTTAGAAGTACCCATTGATTTTGCAACAATATCTTTAACCCCTAAAACCTCACATACAGCTCTAACAGGACCACCTGCAATAATGCCAGTTCCTTTAGATGCGGCTCTTAATATAATTCTACCTGAGCCATCTTTTGCTTTAACATCATGATGAATTGTTCTCCCCTCTCTTAAAGGTATGTGAATTAATTTTCTTCTAGCAACTTCATTAGCTTTTTTAATTGCATCAGGTACTTGTTTTGCTTTTGCATGAGCAATACCAATTTTACCTGCCTGATTACCAACTACTACGAGCGCTGAAAAACCAAACCTACGACCACCTTTTACTACTTTTGTAATACGATTAATATGAACTAGTTTTTCTAAAATATCGTCAGTTTTTTTATCTTTAAAATTTTCCATAATTAAAATTCCATTCCATTTTCACGTAAGGTTTCAGCAAATACTTTAACTCTGCCATGATATCTATAAATACCTCTATCAAAGTAAATTTTTGTAATTTTTTTTTCTTGGGCTTTTTTTGCTAACTTCATTGCAACTATTTTAGAAAGTTCAGTTTTGTTAACTTTTTCTCCTGACTTAATATCCTTTTCAACAGATGAAGCAGATAATAATGTAACTTTATTAACATCATCAATTATTTGTGCAGAAATATTTTTTGATGATCTAGAAATACATAGTCTGAATCTATCTTTAGATGCAACTTTTTTAACTTTATTGCTAACTCTAAATCTTTTTCTAATGTTTGTATTTAGTTTCATTATTTTTTCTTTCCTTCTTTTTTAAGAACATATTGTCCTTTTTCACGTATTCCTTTACCTTTATAAGGTTCAATCTTTCTATATGTCTTAATTTTAGAAGCAACGGATCCAACTTGTTGCTTGTCTGATCCAGATATCTTTAAAGTTGTTTGTTTTTCAACTTCAATTTTAACACCTTCTGGAATGTCGTAATTAATGTCATGACTGTATCCAAGTTGAAGATTTAGCTGTTTTCCTTTTAAGGCTGCTCTATAACCAACTCCAACTAATTCTAGTGTTTTTTCATAACCAGTACTTGAACCAATTACTGCATTGTTAATCAAACTTCTGTTCATTCCCCAAAGTCTTTTTGAATTCTGATCTATTTTTTTTGGTTTAATAGATATTTCTTTTCCCTCTTTAATGTCTAGATTGAACATCTCTAAATCAATGCCAATAGATTTTTTTCCTAAAGGCCCTTCAATATTTATAATGTTTCCAGCCAAAACTACTTTTACTTTTTCAGGGATTGAAATACTTATTTTACCAATTTTAGACATTAAAATACCTTACAAATTATTTCGCCACCAACACGTTGTTTTCTTGCATCTATATCTGTCATTACACCTTTGGGCGTAGAGATAATAGCAATACCTAATCCATTATTTACTTTTGGTAAACTTTCGGCACTAGAAAAAATTCTTCTGCCCGGTTTTGATACACGTTCAAAAGCACTAATAACAGGATTTCCTGAATAATACTTAAGCTCTAAAGATAAAGTTGGTTTATTATCTTCGGCAGCTATCTTAAAATCTTTAATAAAGCCCTCGTTTTTAAGAATATCAGCAATTTTTGTTTTAAAATTTGAAGATGGTAATGCTACTTTTTTATGTTTTCTAGCTTGAGCATTTTTTACTCTTGCTATCATATCTCCAATTGGATCACTTAAACTCATAATTTTCCTTTCTACCAGCTTGACTTAGTCATTCCTGGAATTAATCCAGCTAAACCTAAGTCCCTTAAAGCTATTCTTGATATTTTTAATTTTCTATAAACCCCATGAGGTCTTCCAGTAATTTTGCATCTGTTCATCACTCTAGTTTTTGCTGAATTTCTTGGCATTTGAGATAATTTTTGCTGAGCTTTAAATCTTTCTTCTAAAGGTAATTTTTTATCCATAATTATCTTCTTTAAACTTTGTCTTTTTTTATAAAGTCTGTCAGAAAGTTTAATTCTTTTATCGTTTTTGTTTACAGCGCTTACTTTAGCCATGTTTAATTGTCTCCTTTTTTAATAAATGGAAAATTCATTTTTTCTAATAAAGCAAATGCATGATCTTTATTTAAAGCTTTAATTACAACTACTATATCTAGACCACGTACTTTATCTGCTCTGTCAAAACTTACCTCAGGAAAAATAATATGCTCCTTTACACCAAATGTATAATTCCCAAATTTGTCAAATCCTTTTGGTGACAGTCCTCTAAAATCTTTAATTCGAGGTAAAGCTATATTTACCAATCTATCAATAAATTCGTACATTTTATTTTTTCTAAGTGTTACTTTTAAACCAGCATTTGAACCTTTTCTTGTTTTAAAGTTTGCAACTGATTTTTTAAATTTTGTAATTACAGGTTTTTGTCCAGTAATCTTTCCCATATCTTCTTCTGCAGCTTTTAGAATTTTTGCATCTGCTCCATCAAGTCCAAGACCCATATTCAAAACTATTTTTTCAATTCTAGGTGCCATAAAAATATTTTTCAGACCTAAGCTATCTTTTAAGGCTGGTTTAATTTCTTTACTGTAAATTTCTTTTAATCTAGGTGTCATTATTTTTTAGCCTCTGTTTTTTTTACAGCTTTTTCATCAATTAATTTAAGATTTGATATATGAATAAAACTTTCTTTTGATACAATTCCACCTTTTTTCTCTTTGGTCGTTTTTACGTGCTTTTTAACCATATTAATTTCTTTAACTTTTGCTCTGTTATTAGGTCTATCAATTTCAATAACTTCACCTTCTTTTTTTTTATCTTTACCCGTTAAAACTCTAACTTTTAAACCCTTTTTAATCATTTTATAAAACCTCCGGTGCTAATGAAATTATTTTCATTTGTCCTCTACTTCTTAATTCTCTAGTTACAGGTCCAAAAATTCTTGTTCCAACCGGTTCACCTTTATCATCAACTAAAACGGCAGCATTATTATCAAATTTAACTTTTGAACCGTCATTTCTATGAATTCCTTTTTTAACTCTTACTACTACTGCTTTATGTACTGTACCTTTTTTTACTTTACCTTTAGGTATTGCCTCTTTTACAGCAATCACAATAGTATCACCAATACTAGCATATCTTCTTTTAGACCCACCAAGAACTTTTATACATTCTATTCGTTTAGCACCCGTATTGTCTGCTACCTGTAACTCTGTTTGTACACCAATCATTATTTTGTATTCTCCATTACTTGGAATTTTTTATTTTTTGAAAACGGCTTGCTTTCTATAATTGAAACCTTATCACCTGTTTTAAAGGTATTATTTTCGTCATGAGCATTGTAATTTTTTCTTACTTTAATTACTTTTTTAAGTACAGGGTGCGAATATTTTCTCTCAACCATTACAGTTATAGTTTTGTTTGGTTTGTCACTTATAACAACTCCAGTTAATATTTTTTTAGGCATTAATTTTTCCTTTTAATATAGTTTTTAATCTTGCAATTGTTTTCTTTGTTTCACCAATTTTTGCTGGGTTTGTTACTTGTGAATTCATTTTTTGAAATCTAAAATTAAAAAGATCTTTTTTTAATTTATCAATATTTTTAATCATTTCGTCTTTAGATAATTTTTTGATTTCTTGTTTTTTCATATTAAGCAAACCTCTTAATAGTTTTAGTTTTAATTGGTAATTTGGCTGATGCTTTATAAAGAGCTTCTTTTGCTATTTGTTCTGACACTCCATCAACTTCAAATAAGATTCTTCCCGGTTTAACTCTGCAAGCAAAAAATTCAGGATTTCCTTTACCTTTACCCATTCTAACTTCGATAGGTTTTTTTGATACAGGTATGTTTGGAAATACTCTGGTCCATACTCTTCCTTGTCTTTTCATATGTCTAGTTAATGCTACACGTGCAGCTTCAATTTGTTTTCCAGTAATTCTTTCTGGTTGTAGAGCTTTCAAAGCAAATGCACCATAATTGATAGAACTTGCTCTTGTAGCAGTCCCATGGATTCTTCCTTTGTGAGCTTTTCTCCATCTAGTTCTAACTGGTTGAAGCATTATTCTTTACCGTCTTTTGCTATTGCTTTGTTAGTTTCTTGACTAAATTCTCTTGCAAATACTTCGCCTTTATAGATCCAAACTTTAATACCAATAATTCCGTATGTTGTTAAAGCCTCTGCTTCAGCATAATCAATGTCTGCTCTTAAAGTGTGAGATGGTATACTTCCTTCTCTTAACCATTCAGTTCTTGCTATTTCGTTTCCACCAAGTCTTCCACTAATAGAAACTTTAATTCCTCTTGCCCCTAATCTAATACAAGATTGCATAGATCTCTTCATAGCTCTTCTGTATGAAATTCTTTTTACTAACTGTTGAGCGATATTTTCTGCAACTAAATAAGCGTTGGTCTCAGGTTTTTTTACTTCTTTTATATTTAAAGCAACTTCATTAGTTGTAAATTTTGATAAATTATTCTTAATTTTATCAATATCACTTCCTTTTTTTCCAATAACAAATCCAGGTCTAGAAGTGTAGATAGTTACATAGCATTTATTAGATGTTCTCTCTATCATCACTTTTGATACACCAGAATTAACTACATTTTTTTTGATATAATCTCGTATTTTAAAATCTTCAATTAGATAATTTCCAAAATCTTTCTTTCTTAGCATACCAAACAGAGTCCCAGCCTCTATTGATACCTAATCTAAAACCTACAGGATTAACTTTTTGTCCCATGACTCTCCATTTGTTTAACTTCTGATAAAATTATAGTTACAGTTGACCAAGGTTTTAAAATTGGCGCAGCTCTACCTTTTGCTCTTGGTCTAAATCTTTTCATTACAATTTTCTTTCCACAGTAAGCTTCTTTGACAACTAAATTATCAATATCATATTGAAAGTTGTTTTCAGCATTTGCAACTGCAGAACTTATTGTTTTTCTTATATCTTTGCTAATTCTTTTAGCTGAGAATTGTAAGTCTCTAATTGCTACATCTACTTTTTTTCCAACAATACTTTTTAAAATAGGATTAAGTTTTCTAACACTAGTTCTTATACTGTTGTTAACAGATTTTACTGTATCTACTTTTTTTCTATTTTTTTTCTTTGTCTTATTCATATTTATTTTTTAGCTGCTGTTGCAGGTTTGGCTTTTTTATCTGCTGGTGTATGACCATAAAAAGTTCTTGTAGGTGAAAATTCACCCAATTTATGTCCAACCATGTCTTCTGAAATAGTAATTGGTATAAATTTTTTACCATTATAAATCTGAAAACTAACCCCAACAAAGTCAGGTAATATTGTAGACTTTCTTGACCATGTTTTAATGGGAATTTTTTTTGGATCATCTTTATATTTATCTACTTTTTTCATCAAACTTTCTTCAACAAAAGGTCCTTTCCATACTGATCTAGCCATTATTTTTTAGTATCCTTCCTTTTGTTTCTTCTTTTAACAATAAATTTATCTGTTCTCTTGTTATCTCTTGTTTTTAATCCTTTTGCAGATTGACCTGTTGGTGAAACTGGATGTCTTCCTCCAGCTGATTTACCTTCACCACCACCATGAGGGTGATCAACAGGGTTTTTCACAACTCCTCTTGTATGCGGTTTTCGTCCAAGCCATCTTGATCTTCCTGCTTTACCAATTTTAATATTTTTTTGATCTGGATTAGTTAATGTTCCAATAGTAGCTAATGATCTAGAATCAATCTTTCTTACTTCTCCTGATGCTAGTTTAATTAAACTGTAATTTCCGTCTAATCCGCTAATAGTAACGGAAGAACCTGCAGATCTAGCAATTTTACCACCAGCACCTGGTTGAATTTCAACGTTATGAATATTTATACCCACTGGAATATCCTGTAATGGCATGCAATTTCCAACTTTAATTTCTTTTTTAGAACCGTTTTCAATTTTATCACCTGCTTTTATTTTTTGGGGTGCTAAATAGTAAGCATGAGAACCATCTTCAAATTTTACTAACATAATGTAACATGATCTATTTGGATCATATTCAATTCTTTCAACATTAGCTTCCATGTCAAATTTTTTACGATAAAAATCAACATGTCTGTACATCTTTTTATGTCCACCAGATCTATTAATATTAGTTATATGTCCATTATTATTTCTTCCCTTCATTGCATTTTTTGGAGATACAAGTGCTTTGAAAGGTTTACCTTTCCACAAACCAGTTCTATCAACTAAGATAGTTCCTCTAGTAGATTTTGTATAAGGTTTAAAAGTTTTAAGTGCCATTTATTAAATACCTGTCGTTAGATCAATGCTTTGACCTTTTTTAAGTGTTATTATTGCTTTTTTAAATCCAGAAACTCTAACTTTTTTTCCTCTGGTTATTTTAGTTCTGTTCTGTTTATTAATGATATTAATTTTAGTCACATTTACTTTGAAAATCTTTTCAATATTTTTTTTCAGATTTGTTTTGTTTGCTCCAGCAGGAACTTTAAAAACAATTTTGTTTTGTTCTGATAAATTCGTTGATTTTTCAGTAACCATCGGAGAGACAATTTTATCGTATAAATGTATTTTATCCATTTTAAGAATATCTCTTTTCTAGTTCTTTTACTGAGCTTTCAGTAAAAACAACTTTTTTAAATTTTATAATATCATAAGAACTAAAATGATTAACATCAGTTACTTTAACATTGGGAATATTTCTTGCTGACTTTTCAATTTTTTCCTTAGAAGCTTTATCTAAAATAATTAAAGAATGAGTTATTTCAAGTTTATGAATAATTGCACTCATTTCTTTAGTTTTTTTAATTTCAGTTTCAAAGTCATTTAAGATTAATAGATTTTTGTTATTATTTTTTTCTGTAATTAAAGAAGCAACACTTAATTTTTTTTCATTTTTATTTAGTTTTCTTTTTTTATAAGCAAGTTCACCTTTAGGTCCGTGAGCTATACCACCACCAACAAATATAGGTGCTTTTCTACTTGCGTGTCTTGCTCCACCAGTTCCTTTTTGAGCATAAATTTTTGATGTAGGTCCGCTTACTTCATTTTGTTGTTTTGTTTTGGCATGTCTACCTTTATAATTAGCATTTGTTTTATACAAAACACTACTAACTAATTTACTATTAATTTTTGCAGAAAAAATTTTATCTAAAACTTCAATAGTATCTTTTTTTCCATCAATGCTTATTTTTTCTAATTTCATTATTTTTTCTTTTTATCAGGGGTTTTTTTAGCCTCTTCTGCAGCTGCTATTTTCTCTGAAATTGTCATTTTATTTATATTCTTTACGGACTGTCTAACTACCACTTCTGTATTTTTTGATCCAGGAATTGATCCTTTTAGATATAACAGCTCATTTTCTAAATCAGTTTTAATAATCTCAATATTAAGCATAGTTCTAAGTCTATCACCCATATGTCCAGCCATTTTTTTTCCTTTAAATACTTTACCAGGGTCTTGACTATGTCCAGTTGAACCGTGAGCCCTATGTGAAACAGATACACCGTGACTGGCTCTTAAACCACCAAAGTTCCATCTTTTCATTGCTCCAGCAAAACCTTTTCCTATAGTTTTAGATCTTGTATCGACAAATTTTGTGTCTTTAAATATTTCAAGGCCAAACTCATTGCCTTCTTTATAAGTTTCTGTATCTTTAACTCTGAATTCTTTAAGTTTCTTTTTGGCTTCAGTATTTTTCTTAGCATAAAAGCCCTTCATAGCTTTTGTAAGTTTGGAATTTTTAATTTTTCCATAACCAAGTTGTACTGCCTTGTAGCCTCTTTTTTCTTCATCAATAACTTGGATAACTCTAGCCTTTTCAACTTTAAGTACAGTCACAGGAACAAGCTGACCAGTTTTATAAAACTCTCTAGTCATTCCTATTTTTTTTCCAATTAAAGCAATCTCAGTCATAACTAAATTTTAATCTCCACATCAACACCTGAAGCAAGATCAAGTTTCATTAAAGCTTCTACTGTTTGTGGTGTTGGTTCTATAATATCAATTAATCTTTTGTGAGTTCTTGACTCAAATTGTTCCCTACTTTTTTTATCAATATGTGGGCCTTTTAAGACCGTATATCTCTCAATTCTTGTTGGTAATGGAATAGGTCCTTTAATAGTTGCACCAGTTCTTTTAACAGTATTTACAATTTCCTCTGTGGAAGCATCTAAAATCTTGTTGTCGTATGCTCTAAGCTTAATTCTAATATTTTGTTTTTCCATAATTATCCTGCAATTTTTTTAGTTACTTCGTCCTGAACATTTTGAGGTACTTTTGAGTAATGATCAAAAAACATTGAATATTGTGCTCTACCTTGAGACATAGATCTTAAATTATTAATATATCCAAACATGTTTGCTAATGGAACCATGGCTGTAATTACTGTAGCATTACCTCTTTGTTCTTGAGTGCTAATTTGTCCTCTACGACTATTTAAATCACCTATAACATCGCCCATATAATCTTCAGGAGTAACAACTTCCACTCTCATAACAGGCTCTAAAAGTTTTAGTGTTCCCTTTGTACACGCTTCTTTAAAACAGGCTCTACCTGCAAGCTCAAATGCAAGAACACTTGAGTCTACATCGTGATGAAGACCATCTAAAATAGTTACTTTGTAATCAATCATTGGAAATCCACATAGAATTCCGTTGTCTGAAACTGTTTCTATTCCTTTTTCAACACCTGGTATAAATTCTTTAGGAATAGCACCACCTTTAATTTTACTTTCAACAGATCTTCCTGCACCGGGTTCTTGAGGCTCAACAAGAAGTTTAACTTTTGCAAATTGACCAGCACCACCACTTTGTTTTTTGTGTGTGTACTCTACTTCTGAAGCATTTTCTAAGGTTTCTCTATAAGCAACTTGTGGAGCACCAACATTAGCTTCAACTTTAAATTCTCTTTTCATTCGATCAACAATTATATCTAAGTGTAATTCACCCATACCTTTAATAATTGTTTGACCAGACTCTTCGTCAGAAGTAACTCTGAATGATGGATCTTCTTTAGCAAGTCTGCCTAAAGCTTCACCCATTTTTTCTTGGTCAGCCTTTGTTTTTGGTTCAACAGCAATTTCGATAACAGGATCTGGGAATTCCATAGGTTCTAATAAAACAGGTTTCTCTTCATCACATAATGTGTGACCTGTTATGGTATATTTTAATCCAGCTAATGCTACTATATCTCCAGCGTTAGCTTCTTTAATATCTTCTCTAGAGTTAGCATGCATCAACAACATTCTTCCAACTCTTTCTTCTTTTTCTTTTGATGAATTATAAATTCCTGTTCCAGTTTTTATAGTACCTGAATAAATTCTTATAAATGTTAAAGAACCAACAAAAGGGTCGTTTGCAACTTTAAAAGCTAAAGCTGAAAAAGGTTGAGTATCTTCAAATTTCATTTCCATTTCATCTTCAGAACCTGGCTTAGTTCCTTTAATAGATCCAATATCAATTGGGCTTGGTAAATAATTAATTGTAGCATCAAGCAATGGTTGCACACCTTTATTTTTAAAAGCAGAGCCTGTCGTAATTGGTACAAAACTAAAATTTAATGTACCTTTTCTTATACATCTTACTAAATCTTCTTCTTTAATCTCATCACCATTCAAATAAGCTTCCATTAATTTTTCATCTTGTTCAACAGCAGTTTCAACTAATTCTGTTCTATATTTTTGAGATATTTCCTTTAAATCTTCTGGTATATCTTTATATTCCCATTCTGCACCTAGAGCTTCATTTTTCCATACTTGTGCTTTCATTTTAACAAGATCTACAACACCTGAAAGTGATGCTTCAATTCCAATTGGTATTTGAATTGGTAATGGTTTACATCCCAATCTATCTCTAATCATATCAACACATCTAAAAAAATCTGCACCAGTTCTATCTAATTTATTAACAAAACAAATTCTTGGAACTTTGTATTTATCTGCTTGTCTCCAAACAGTTTCAGACTGAGGCTCAACACCAGCAACACCATCAAATACACATACAGCACCATCTAAAACTTTAAGTGATCTTTCAACTTCAATAGTAAAGTCTACGTGGCCAGGTGTATCGATAATATTAATTCTATGATCATTCCAGAAACAAGTAGTTGCTGCAGAAGTAATTGTAATTCCTCTTTCTTGCTCTTGCTCCATCCAATCCATAGTTGCAGCACCATCATGTACTTCACCTATTTTGTGGCTCTTACCTGTGTAGTATAAAATTCTTTCAGTAGTAGTAGTTTTGCCTGCATCGATGTGAGCCATGATCCCAATGTTTCTATATTTATCTAATGTATGAGTTCTAGCCATAATTTATTACCATCTAAAATGTGCAAAGGCTTTATTAGACTCAGCCATTTTATGCACATCCTCTCTTTTTTTAACTGCAGCACCTTTTTTTTCATAGGCATCAAACAGTTCATTAAAAATTTTATCTGACATATGTTTGTCTTTTCTTTTTCTTGCAGAATCTACCAGCCATCTAATAGCTAAAGCCTGAGCTCTTTTGCTTTTTACTTCAACAGGGACTTGATATGTAGCTCCACCAACTCTTCTAGATCTAACTTCAACAGTTGGTTTAATATTATTAATAGCTTCGTTAAAAATATTTATTGGTTCATCTTTTGATTTAGTTTTAATTTTATCTATTGCATCATAAACTATTTTAGCCGCAACACCTCTTTTACCGTCGTACATTATATTATTTATTAATTTAGGTATAATAGTTGAATTAAACTTTGGATCAGGAACTACATTTTTTTTAGGTTGAGTTTTTTTTCTAGACATTATTTACCTTTTTTTGTTCCGTATAAAGATCGTCTTTTTTTTCTATTAGCAACGCCTTGAGTATCAAGATTACCTCTTAAAATATGATAACGAACACCTGGCAAATCTTTTACTCTACCACCTCTTATTAATACTACTGAGTGTTCTTGAAGGTTATGACCTTCACCAGGAATATAAGCTGTAACTTCAAAACCATTTGACAGTCTTACTCTTGCAACTTTCCTTAATGCAGAATTAGGTTTCTTTGGAGTTGTTGTGTAGACTTTTACACAGACACCTCTTTTTAAAGGTTGCTTTTGTAACGCTGGAACCTTGTTCCTGGTTAACTGTTTAACTCTTTTTTTTCTTAACAACTGATTAATAGTTGGCATAAAATTTTTAAAATTAATTAATTTATTTTTAGATGAAAATAACTGACAGGTTATTTTGTGGCAGCGTTTAGTACTATTAGCAGGTACTACATTCCAACCAAAAACATGGCCAAAATACTTATTAATCTGACTTTGTCAAACTAAAACTTCGAGTATTAAGTGATATTTTTACTGATTTGCAGGTGTTTCTGGAGCTTCAGATGGTTCTATTTTATCTTGCTCGGCAATAAAATTATTATCATCCTCAAGTGCTTTTTTGTTCCAGTTATTTTTGATATGACCTGTTCCAGCAGGAACCAATCTTCCAACGATAACATTCTCTTTTAAGCCATTTAATGGATCAACCTTACCTTTAATAGCTGCATCTGTTAACACTCTTGTTGTTTCTTGGAAAGAAGCAGCTGAAATAAACGACTCAGTTTGTAATGAAGCTTTTGTAATACCCATTAATACACGTTCACCAACAGCAGGTGTTTTGCCATCTGCTACTAGTTTTTCATTTGTATTATCAAATTTTATTCTATCAATAACTTCCCCTGGTAAATAACTAGAATCACCAGTAACTTTTACTTCAACTTTTTTAAGCATTTGTCTTAAAATTGTTTCAATGTGTTTGTCATTAATAATTACACCTTGCAATCTGTAAACTTCTTGAACTTGGTTTACAAAATACTCTGTTAATTCTTTAATTCCTAACACTCTTAAAATATCATGAGGTAAAGGTTGTCCATCAAGTAGGTATTCCCCTTTCTGGATTTTTTCACCTGGGTTGAAATTAATGTGTTTACCTTTCGGTATTAAATAATTTGAAGGCTCAGCACCATCTTCTGGCACAATAGATACTCTTTGTTTTCCTCTAACCTCTTTACCAAATACAACTTGTCCATCATTTTCTGCAATTATCGCACTATCTTTTGCTTTTCTTGCCTCAAATAATTCAGCTACTCTTGGTAGACCACCAGTAATATCTTTTGTCTTAGTTGTTTCTTTAGGAAGTCTTGCTATTACGTCTCCTGCAAAAACTTTTTGACCATCTTTAATTGAAAGAATTGAATCTGGTACAAGATAATATCTTGCTTCATTATCGTCAGCTTTTTTAATAACATTTCCTTTTTCATCTCTTAAAGTAATTCTAGGTTTTAAATCAGTACTTTTTGATTGAGCTCTCCAATCAATAACTGATTTAGAAGATATACCAGTTGCATCATCTGTGGTTTCTTGAATTGAAACACCATCAATTAAATCAACAAAACTCGCTGTACCACTTTTTTCAGCTATTACAGGAGTTGTGTATGGATCCCATTCACAAATTTTTGTATTAGCTTTAATTTTATCACCATTATTAAAAAATAATTTTGATCCATATGCAACTTTATATACAGCTATTTGAACACCATTATCATCTTCTATAGATAACTGAGTATTTCTACCCATAACTATTAGATTTTTCTTAGAGTCTTCTAGTATATTAGAATTTAAAATTTTAAGTGTTCCCTCGTTTTTGCTAACAATTTGAGAATCTTGTTTTACAGATGCTGTTCCACCAACGTGGAATGTTCGCATCGTTAACTGAGTACCAGGTTCACCGATTGATTGAGCAGAAATCATACCTATTGCTTCACCAACGTGCACCATTTTACCTCTAGATAGATCTCTTCCATAACAAGTCGCACATACACCTTGTTTTGAACTACAAGTCATCACTGAGTATACTTTGAGAGATTTTACACCGGCTGCATCAATTAAATCACATCCTGCTTCATCAATCATTGTAGATTTTTTAATTACTACTTCACCTGTAAGTGGGTTTTTTACTTCTGCAGCTGTTACTCTTCCTAAAGCTCTTTCAGATAAGCTAACTACTACATTTCCACCTTCTAAAATTTCAGAAAGCTCTATAAAACCTGGATCATCACAATTAACCTTTGTAATTGTCAAATCTTGAGCAACATCACAAAGTCTTCTTGTTAAATATCCTGAACTTGCTGTTTTAAGTGCTGTATCAGCAAGACCTTTTCTGGCACCGTGAGTTGAATTAAAGTATTCCAGCGCAGTTAAACCTTCCTTAAAGTTTGAAATAATTGGACTTTCAATAATTTCACCTGAAGGTTTTGCAATTAGACCTCTCATACCTGCAAGTTGCTTCATTTGAGCTGCAGATCCTCTAGCTCCACTATCAGCCATCATATAAACTGAATTAATTTTTAATCCATCAGGTGTTTTTTCTGTAGCTGAAATTCCTTTCATCATTTCACCAGCAACTTTGTCAGTGCATTTAGACCAAGCGTCTACTACTTTGTTGTATTTTTCACCTCTTGTGATTAATCCTTCAGAATATTGAGTTTCATAATCAGCAATTAAACTTTTTGTATCTTCAATTAATTGAGTTTTACTCTCCGGAATTACAAGGTCATCTTTCCCAAAAGAAATTCCTGCTTTAAATGCATGTTTAAAACCTAAATCTTTTAGTTTGTCGCAAAATATAACAGTTGTTTTTTGCCCGCAAAATCTAAATACAACATCAATAATTTCAGATACCGTTTTCTTAGGTAACAATCTATCTACTAAAGAAAATTTAATATTATTATTTTTAGGAAGTAAATTTGCTAATAAAAATCTTCCAGCTGTTGAAGTATATTTTTCAAGTTTTTTGTTTCCACTTTCATCAACAGTTTCAATTCTTGATATAATAGTGCTATGAACTTTAATTTGATCAGAGGCTAATGCAAATTCTATAGCATCAACATCAACAAAATACCCTGAAGGTTTATCCGTCATAGGTTCTTGAGAAAGGTAATATATACCTAAAATCATATCCTGACTTGGTACAATAATTGGTTTACCATTTGATGGAGACAAAATGTTGTTTGTAGAAAGCATTAATATTCTAGCTTCTAACTGAGCTTCTAAACTTAAGGGAACGTGTACTGCCATTTGATCACCATCAAAGTCAGCATTAAATGCAGCACAAGTTAAAGGATGTAGTTCGATTGCATCACCTTCTATAAGTTTAGGCTCAAATGCTTGTACACCTAATCTATGAAGTGTTGGCGCTCTATTTAAAATAACTGGGTGTTCTCTAACAATTAATTCTAACGCATCCCAAACAGCATTTGTTTCTTTTTCAACTAATTTTTTAGCTTGCTTGATTGTCGAAGCTAATCCAAGTTTATTTAATCTTGCATATAAAAATGGTTTAAATAATTCAAGTGCCATTTTTTTTGGCAGACCACATTCATGAAGTTTTAAATCTGGACCAACAACAATTACTGATCTTCCAGAGTAATCCACTCTTTTACCAAGTAAGTTTTGTCTAAATCTACCTTGTTTACCTTTAAGCATTTCTGCCAAAGATTTAAGTGGTCTCTTTCCAGTTCCAGTTATCACCCTTCCTCTTCGACCATTATCAAATAATGCATCCACTGACTCTTGAAGCATTCTTTTTTCGTTTCTAACAATAATGTCCGGAGCCTTAAGATCCATTAACCTTTTTAATCTGTTATTTCTATTAATAACTCTTCTATAAAGGTCATTTAAGTCTGATGTAGCAAATCTACCACCATCTAAAGGTACCAACGGTCTTAACTCAGGTGGTATTACTGGTACCACTGTTAATATCATCCACTCAGGTTTTTGTCCTGTTTCTATAAATGACTCGACTAATTTTAACCTTTTGATTGCTCTCTCTTCATTAACTTTAGATTTTGTTTCTTTAATAAAATTAATAAGTTTTTTTCTTTCTAATTCTAAATCTAGATTTTTAAGCATTTGTAGTACAGCTTCAGCACCTATCCCTGCCTCAAATGACTCTTCACCAAACTCATCTTGATATTTGGCTAATTCTTCTTCATTAAGAAGTTGATTTTTTTGCAATCCAGTTAAACCTGGTTCAATTACTATAAAGTTTTCAAAATAAAGAACTCTTTCAATTTCTTTAAGTTTCATGTCAACTGCAAGGGCAATTCTGCTTGGTAAAGATTTTAAAAACCAAATATGAGCAACTGGTGTTGCAAGATTAATATGGCCCATTCGTTCTCTTCGAACATTCGATTTAGTTACTTCAACACCACATTTTTCACAGATAATACCTCTAAATTTCATACGTTTGTATTTTCCGCACAAACATTCGTAATCTTTAATTGGCCCAAAAATTCTAGCACAAAATAATCCATCTTTTTCTGGTCTAAAAGTTCTGTAATTTATTGTTTCTGGTTTTTTAATTTCTCCAAAAGTCCATGACTTAATTTTTTCAGGACTAGCTAAAGTTATCTTGATGCTATTAAAATTTTGAGCTTCAGAAATTTCGGTGTTTTTAAATAGATCAGTTAATTCTTTTTTCATATTTAATTTAGCTCCACGTTTAATGCCAATGATTTAATTTCTTTAACTAAAACGTTAAATGATTCTGGTATTCCTGACTCAAAGTTTTCTTCGCCTTTAACAATAGTTTCATAAACTTTAACCCTACCTGCTACATCGTCTGATTTAACAGTTAAAATTTCTTGCAGTGTATATGATGCACCATATGCTTCTAATGCCCACACTTCCATTTCACCAAATCTTTGACCACCAAGTTGAGCTTTACCACCCAAAGGTTGTTGGGTAACTAAACTATAAGGACCAGTAGATCTTGCGTGTATTTTATCCTCAACAAGATGATGAAGTTTAAGCATATAAATAATGCCTACAGTTACAGGTCTATCAAATTTTTCACCCGTTCTTCCATCCCACAAAAATGTTTGTCCTGACCCTGGTAATTTAGCAAGCTCAAGCATCTCAGTAACATTTTTTTCTTTAGCACCGTCAAATACTGGTGTTGAAATAGCTATACCATCTTGTAATGTTTCAACTAAATCTTTGAATTCAGGTTTGCTTAGTTTTTCAACTTTATCATCGAAAATTTCTTCACCATAAACAGATTTTAAAAATTTTGAAATTTTTTCAGTTTTTTCAATTTTTTTATTATTTTCATTAACTAATCTTTTAACCTCTTCACCAAATTCTTTACATGCCCAACCTAAGTGAGTTTCAAGTATTTGTCCTACATTCATACGACTTGGAACACCAAGTGGGTTTAACACTATATCAACAGGTCTACCGTCTTCTCTATAAGGCATATCTTCAACAGGAACAATTTTACTAACAACACCTTTGTTTCCATGTCTTCCAGACATCTTATCACCTGGTCTTAATCTTCTTTTGATTGCAACAAAAACTTTAACCATCTTCATTACACTTGGTAATAAATCATCACCACTTCTAATTTTTAAAACTTTATCTTCAAATCTCTCAGTAATATCTTGTTTAGCTTTATTATACTGGTCTTTAAGTTGAGCTAATGTTGCTTCATCGTTTACGTTACCTACTGTAATTTTAAACACGTCGTTAATTGATAGATTATCAATTGTTTCAAAGTCTAACTTCGTTCCTTCTGCTAAATCTTTAACTTTTTTGGTTAAAGAAGATCCTGATAAAAATTGAGATGCTCTTTGTTTAATACTTCTCTCTAAAATCTCTTCTTCAACAATTTTGTCTTGTTGCACTTCTTCAATTTCAGCTCTTTCAATTGTGATAGATCTTTCATCTTTTTCTATACCATGTCTATTGAATACTCTTACATCAACAACAGTTCCACTGCTACCTCTTGACATTCTTAACGATGTGTCAGTCACATCAATAGCTTTTTCACCAAAAATTGATCTTAATAATTTTTCTTCTGGTCCAGAAGCAGAGTCACCTTTGGGTGTAACTTTTCCAACTAAAATATCACCCGCATTAACTTCCGCCCCAATATAAACGACACCTGACTCATCTAGATTTTTTAATGCTTCTTCATTAACATTTGGAATATCTCTTGTTATATCTTCTTCACCTAATTTTGTATCTCTTGCCATAATCTCATATTCGACAATATGAACAGATGTAAATACATCGTCAGTTACACATCTTTCAGAAATCAAAATCGAGTCTTCAAAATTGTAACCTTGCCAAGGCATGAATGCCACGGTTACGTTTTTACCTAATGCTAGCTCACCTAATTTAGTAGAAGGTCCATCAGCTATAATATCTCCAGATCTAACTTTATCACCAACTCTTACTAATGGTTTTTGGTTGATGCATGTGTTTTGATTTGATCTTTTAAATTTTTGTAAATTATAAATATCAACACCTGATTTAGAAAAATCAGTTTCTTCTGTTGCTTTAATTACAATTCTTTTACCATCAATTTTATCTACAGTACCATCACGTTTGGCAACAATAGTAACACCAGAATCTAAAGCAACGTCACTTTCAATACCTGTTCCAACTAATGGAGACTCGGGTTTTAATAGTGGAACTGCTTGTCTCATCATGTTTGATCCCATTAGTGCTCTGTTAGCATCGTCATTTTCCAAGAATGGTATTAATGATGCCGCAACTGACACTAATTGCTTAGGTGATACATCAATATAATCAATAGTATCTGGCTTAGCTAAAAGGAAATTTAAGTTTTGTCTGCAAGAAACTAGTTCTTCTGTTATTTTTCCATTTTTATCTAATTTAGTATTTGCTTGAGCAATGGTAAATTTAGTTTCTTCCATTGCAGATAAATATTCAACATTGTTTTGAACAACACCGTCTTTAACTTTTTTGTATGGGCTTTCAATAAAACCATACTTATTAATTTTTGCATAAGTTGATAAACTATTTATTAAACCAATATTTGGCCCTTCAGGAGTTTCGATTGGACAAATTCTTCCATAATGTGTTGGGTGAACATCACGAACTTCAAAACCAGCTCTTTCTCTTGTTAAGCCACCAGGTCCTAATGCAGAAACTCTTCTTTTATGAGTAATTTCAGACAATGGATTAGTTTGATCCATAAATTGTGAAAGTTGAGAACTTGCAAAAAAATCTTTTAAAGAAACTGTTAATGGTTTTGCATTAATTAAATCTTGTGGCATTGCTGACTCAACATCTAAAGTTGTCATTTTTTCTTTAATAGCTCTTTCCATTCTGTAGACACCAATACGAGCTTGATTTTCAACTAATTCTCCAACGGAACGAACTCTTCTATTACCTAAATGGTCAATGTCATCAACTTCATCTTTACCATCTCTTAAATCTAACATTTTATGGACAATAGCTATAATGTCATCATTTCTTAAAATTGTAATTTTATCTGAACACTCTTGCTCTAATCTTGAATTCATTTTTACTCGACCAACATCAGAAAGGTCATATCTGTCAGAGCTAAAAAATAGATTGTTGAAAATTTGAGTAGCTATTTCAATCGTTGGTGGCTCACCAGGTCTAAGCATTTTGTAGATTTCTGTGATAGCCTCATCTTTTGAATTATTTTTATCATTTAGAATGGTTGTTAATAAGTAAGGGCCTTTGTTAATAGAGTTCGTTACAGAAATTTGTAACGAATGTATATTGGCATCTAATACCTGTTGGATTACAGCGTCATTAAGCTCTGTTCCTATTGAAAAAGTACCTTCTTCTTCATCATTAACTTTTACATCTCTATGTAAAAATTTCCCAAATAATGAGTCTCTTGTTACTAAGATATCTTTCAAACCATCATTTGCTAACTTTTTAGCATTTAAAAAATTTATCTTATCACCTAATTTAATTACAACTTCACCAGTTTTAGCATCAGTAACTTCTTCTGAGAAATTTTTTGCTTTATAATTTTCTGGGTTAAATTTAGTTTTCCATTTTTCAGTTTTGGCATCAAAAGTATATTGTTCACTATCATAAAATTCATCAGCAATTTCAGCTTTAGTAAATCCTAATGCCATCAATAATGTTGATGAGAAAATTTTTTTCTTTCTATCTATCTTAAAATATAAAAAATCTTTAACATCATACTCAAAATCCAACCAAGAACCTCTGTTTGGGATTACTCTTGCATTAAATAATAGTTTTCCACTTGCGTGAGTTTTTCCTTTATCATGATCGAAAAATACACCTGGACTTCTGTGCATTTGATTAACCACCACCCTTTGAACACCATTGGTAATAAAAGTACCACTGTTTGTCATCATAGGCACTTCGCCCATATAAACTTCTTGTTCTTTTGCAGATAAAATATCTTTAGTATTATTTTCTTGATCTATTTCATAAACAACTAATCTTAAAGTGCATTTAAGAGCAGAAGAATAAGTTAAACCTCTAGTAATACACTCTTCAACATCAAATTTTGGTTTGTCTAGTCTGTAAGAAACATACTCTAATGTTGCCTTATCATTTAAATCTTCAATTGGAAAAATACTTTTAAAAACTCTATCAAAACCTTTGGTCAACTCTGCTTCAGAATAAAATTCTGTTAGTTCTTTATAAGAATTTTTTTGTACTTCAATTAGATTTGGAATAGATAAACTCTCTTTTAGTTTACCAAAACTTTTTCTTATATTTTTCTTTTCAGTAAAAGATAATTGCATTTATATTTAATAATACTGATTAAAAATAATCAGTATTTGAATTCTTTCTTATTAATTTATTTAAGTTCTACTTTAGCGCCTGCAGCTTCTAACTTAGCTTTGATCTCTTCTGCATCTTTTTTATTAACACCAGATTTAACTTCTTTTGGTGCACCCTCTACAAGATCTTTAGCTTCTTTTAAACCCAATGAAGTTGCTGCTCTAACTTCTTTAATAACATTAATTTTTTTCTCACCTGCTGATACAAGCATGATTGTAAAATCATCTTTATCTTCTGCTGGTGCTGCACCGCCTGCTGCTGCTGGAGCTGCTGCTGCCATTGGAGTTACACCCCATTTTTCTTCTAATTGTTTTGATAGTTCGGCTGCCTCTGCAACAGTCAAACTTGAAAGGTCTTCAATAATTTTATTTAGGTCAGGCATAATTTACTCTTTGGGTTGTGTTTCAGAATTTTCTGCCGACAAACTACTCATTTTTTCTGAGTATGCAAGCAAAATACTCACTAATTTTGATGCTGGAGCATTTAAAATACCAACAATATTTGCTCTCGCTTCGTCTAAAGTTGGTAAACTAGCTACATTTTGGACACCAGCCTGATCTAAGACCTCGTTATCCATTATACCGCCAATTAATTTTAAATTTTCGTTATCTTTTGCAAATTTTGAAAGAATCCTTGCTGACATTATGGCATCTTCACCAAATGCAACTGCTGTTGGGCCTGTAAATAAATCTGACAAATCTTTACATTTAGTTTTTTCCAAAGCTAATTTAGTTATTCTGTTTTTTGTTATTTTAAAAATTATTCCATGTTCTCTCATTTTAGCTCTTAACTCATCTAATTGAGTCATTGTTAAACCTTGGTAATGAGTAACCATTACAGCTTTACTATTCTCAAACTGAGTGGTCATTTCTGAAATATAATTCTTTTTTTGTTCTTTCGTTAACATGATTATATCGACTTCCCTAATTTAACTTTATATGAAACACCCATTGATGAAGTTACAAAAGTATTTTTAATTAAATCACCTTTTAGAGTATTGTTAGATTTTTCTTTCTCTAAAGCATCTAATATTGCATGAAAGTTTTTTAATAATTGATCATCATGAAATGATTTTTTTCCAATGCTTACACCTATGTTGCCATCTTTATCATTTCTAATTTCAACTTGACCAGATTTAGCATTAGTTACAGCTTCTTTAATATTTTCAGATACAGAACCAAGTTTTGGATTTGGCATTAATCCTTTTGGACCTAACACTTTACCTAATTTAGAAAGTTTAATCATCATACCAGGTGTACAAATTAATTTTTCAAAATTTAATTCACCACCTTTAATTTTTTCAACAAATTCATCACTACCAACAATATCTGCTCCTGCATCTTTAGCTTCTTGAGCTTTGCTATCTTCACAAACTACTGCAACTTTTACATTTTTTCCAGTTCCACCTGGTAAGTTAACTACAGTTCTAATATTAACTTCACTTTTCTTTTGTTTGTTATTTATTTGAAAACTTAAATCTAATGACTCATCAAATTTAGTAGTGCAATTTTTTTTAACTTCTGGTAATAATTTTTCAATTAACTCAGCATTTAAATCTTTTGTTTTTTCAGGTAATTTTTTATATCTTTTTGATGGCATTATTCTTTTACCTCTATACCCATTGATCTAGCTGAGCCTGCTATAATTTTTACTGCTTCCTCTAAATCATGAGCGTTTAAGATCTTTCATTTTTTGGTTAGCAATATCTTCTAGTTGTTTTTTTGAAATTGATGCAACAATATTTCTTCCTGGTTCTTTAGATCCACCTTTAAGTTTAACTGCCTCTTTAATAAAGAAAGATGCTGGTGGAGATTTAATTTTAAAATCAAATTTTTTATCTTTATAAACTGTAATTTCTACTGGAACAGGTTTTCCAGCCATTGATTTAGTTTTATCATTAAAAGCTTTACAAAACTCCATGATGTTTACACCACGTTGACCTAAAGCAGGTCCAACAGGAGGTGCAGGATTTGCTTGACCACCTTTAATTTGTAACTTTATAAATCCACTAATTTCTTTTGCCATTAACTTACTTTCTCAACTTGGTTATATTCTAAATCTACTGGTGTTGGACGTCCAAATATAGAAACTGAGACCTTAAGTCTAGACTTTTCTTCATCTATATCTTCTACCATTCCACTGAATGATGCAAAAGGACCATCAACAACCTGAACTTTTTCACCAATGCTGTACTCTATACCAGATTTTGGCTGTGCCACACCATCTTTTATTTGTCCTAATATTTTTTCAATTTCTTTATCAGAAACTGGAACTGGAATTCCTTTAGAACCTAAAAAACCACTTACTCTCTTTAAATTTTTAATCATATGATAAATATCATTATCCATTTCACATTTCACAAGCACATAACCTGGAAAATATTTCTTTTTTCTCTGAATTCTTTTTCCTCTTTTAACTTCTGTTACATCATGAGTTGGAACTATAATTTCCTCAAATTTATCAGATATCTTAGCTTTTTCAGCTTCTTCTTTTATTAAACCAGAACTTTGTTCTCAAAGTTTGAGTGTGATTGAACTATGAACCAATTTTTCATTAAATACTCACCTTAAGTAGTAGTTCTAGAAAAAACTTTAAAACTTGATCTAAAAGTAAGAAAAAATAATGACATTACAACCGCCATTGCAAAAACCATTAAAGCTCCTTGTAAAGTCTCTTTCCATGTAGGCCATGAAACTTTAAAAGCTTCTTGTTTTACTTCCTGAATAAATTTCATTGGGTTTTTCATAATTTTTAAGCTCTAATTGGCAGGAGCGGAGGGACTCGAACCCTCAGCCTCCGGTTTTGGAGACCGGCGCTCTACCAATTGAGCTACACTCCTATTTATAGAGTTACTCTATAATTTTAGTTACTACTCCTGCTCCAACAGTTCTTCCACCTTCTCTAATAGCAAAGTTTAATTGTTCTGACATTGCAATCGGTGTGATTAACTTAACAGTAAATTTAGCATCATCACCTGGCATAACCATTTCTGTACCTGCTGGTAATTCAACTTCACCTGTTACGTCTGTTGTTCTAAAATAAAACTGAGGTCTGTATTTAGTAAAGAAAGGAGTGTGTCTTCCACCTTCATCTTTTTTAAGTACATACGCTTGAGCTTCAAATTTAGTATGTGGAGTAATTGATCCAGGCTTACAAAGAACTTGACCTCTTTCAATGTCAGTTCTTTCAATACCTCTCAATAAAATTCCAACGTTATCACCAGCTTCACCTGAGTCTAAAAGTTTTCTAAACATTTCAACACCAGTACAAACTGATTTTTTAGTTTCTTTAATTCCAACGATTTCAACTTCTTCACCAGTTTTAATTACACCTGATTCAATTCTACCAGTTGCAACTGTTCCTCTTCCTGAAATTGAAAATACATCCTCAACAGGCATCAAGAAAGGTTTGTCAACATCTCTAGCTGGTTGTGGAATATGTTCGTCAACAGCTTTCATTAATTCTAAAATTGAATTTTTTCCAATTTCTTCATCTCTTTTTTCTACTGCTGCTAATGCTGAACCTTTAACAATTGGAGTTGTCTCTCCAGGGTATTTGTAAGAAGTTAAAAGTTCTCTAATTTCTTCTTCTACAAGTTCGATCATATCTTTATCATCAACTTGGTCTACTTTATTTAAGTAAACAACAATTGCTGGAATTCCAACTTGTCTTCCTAAAAGAATATGCTCTCTTGTTTGTGGCATAGGACCATCAGCAGCGTTAACTACTAAGATAGCTCCATCCATTTGCGCAGCACCAGTGATCATGTTTTTCACATAGTCGGCGTGACCTGGACAATCTACGTGAGCGTAATGTCTTTTTTCAGTTTCATATTCAACGTGAGCTGTTGAAATTGTAATCCCTCTTTCTTTTTCTTCAGGGGCTTTATCAATTTGATCATAAGCTACCGCTGTTCCACCACCTGCTTCTGCTAACGTAATTGTGATAGCTGCAGTAAGAGTTGTTTTACCATGGTCGACATGACCAATAGTCCCAATGTTACAGTGGGGTTTATTTCTTACAAATTTTTCTTTTGACATTACTTTTTTTCCTCAGTTTTTGTTTTCATTAATAATTTTTTTTCTTGGAGCGGGTAAAGGGAATCGAACCCTTACATCCAGCTTGGAAGGCTAGCGTTCTACCATTGAACTACACCCGCACAACCCCAAGAGTAACACTCCATGTTACTTAAAATTTTATTGAATGGTGGAGGGGGAAAGATTCGAACTTTCGAAGACCGAAGTCAACGGGTTTACAGCCCGCCCCATTTGACCGCTCTGGAACCCCTCCTTTTGGGGAAGTGTCCCCTGTTCAATAAAGCTTCAAACAACATGCGTTTTATATATTTTATTTATTCAAATGCAACACGTGATTTAATAGATAAATATCCAAAAAAACGTGTAAAACTCATTAAAATTTATGAATAAATCATCTTTTTTTATCGCTGGCCAACATGCTGTTATCGAAGCTCTTAGAAATCCAGATCGAAAGGTTTTAAGGGTATTTTTAACCGAAGATGCTAAGAAAAATATTCACAGAAAAAACCCTAGAAAAAATGTTTTAGAGGACGTTAAAGTTTATTTTAAATCTAAAAAAGAATTAGACAAATATACATCTAAAGAACAATTAATGCATGGGGGTTATGTTGCAGAAATTGAACATTTAGATCAACCTGATTTAAAAGAATATATTAAAGAAAAAAAGAATTGTACTTTTGTTTGTCTTGGATGAAGTAACAGATCCAAGAAATATTGGTTCATTAATTAGAAGTGCTCATCATTTAAAATTGATGGATTAATTATTAAAGAAAGACATTTTCCAAAAGATAGTAAGCTTATGTACAAATCAGCAAGTGGCTGTATGGAGCATTTAAATATTTTTCAAGTATCTAATATAAATTCAACACTTAAAAATTTAAGAGAAAGAAATTTTTGGGTTTATGGTTTTGATGCTAGAGGAGATAAAGATTTTACAGAAGTTAAATGGGAAGGAAAAAATGTTCTTCTATTTGGATCTGAAGGTTTTGGCATGAGAGAGCATACAGGTAAATATGCAGATTTCTTTGTTAAAATAGATATGAATAAAGATATAGAAAGTTTAAATATATCAAATAGTGCAGCAATAGTTTTTCATCACTTAAGTTATTTAAAAAAAAAGAGTTGATTATTTAACAAATAATTAATAGTTATTGCGCATGCCCTTGTAGCTCAGTTGGTAGAGCAATTGATTTGTAATCAATAGGTCCGCGGTTCGAATCCGTGCGGGGGCACCATCACTTAATAAATTGACAGAGTTTTTGAAAAGTAAATTTGTGTTAAATTTTTTAAAATCTGTTGCTTTGATAATATGTCAAAGAATATTTATATTATTAAATTTATTGTGCTGCTTTTTTCATTGGGTAAAAAATATTTTGCTGTGGATACTGACATCCAGCACCAGTAGTTCTGTCAACAGCAAGCCCAATTATTCCACCAAATACAAGATTGCCCCAAGCCATATTTTTGGCTTTATCTTGAACCGTTCCAGCAGCAGGGTTAGCAGGAACATATCCTTCTTTAGCGCACGAGATAGATAACTGATCACAAGCATTTCTTACCATCACTGATCCAGGTGTATTTACATAATAACTTCCTTTTGAATTTGATAATGTACACATTGCACCTGTAACTTCTCCAGTAGTAACTGACATTGATTGATTTTTGGACTCTGTTATGGACGCGCAACCACCTAAGATTATGAAAATAAATAAAATTGATATTATGTTTATTAAATATTTCATATTAATTTTGATTCCTATCATAACTTAAAAGATGTGTCGATATTGAATATTTTAAGATTAATATCGATTAATTATATTTAAATTACAGCACCACTGCTTCTTTAATTTCTTACAGGATAAATTTTATTAATCTTAAATGATGGCTTGCTATCAAAAATAAAATTGTGATCAAATTTACTTGTTAGAGGCATGAACCTCATAGTCATTGCACGTCTTAAATTTAGTGATTTGTTCTTTTGTTGGCACTTTATGTTAAGTAGTTTCTCTTCTTAATTGTTCAATTTTAATTTTTTTTTGTAAACTTCTGCTTTTATCATAGAGAAGATTAAATTTAATCTTATTATTGGTCTTTACTATAATTGATTTAGCATTTCTAACTTCTAAATTATCTGCAACAGCACTAATTGGTCTTTTGGATGGATTTAAGTTTGTGATTACAATCTTTAATTTATCATTAACTATTTTACCCTTCCATCTTCTAGGTCTAAATGGACTTATTGGAGCAATTGATAATTTTTTAGAATTTAAACTAAGTATAGGTCCATGCACTGATAAATTGTAAGCTGTACTACCTGCGGGTGTTGATACAAGTACACCATCAGAAACAAGTTTTTTTATTATTTGTTTAGATCCATGTTTGATAGATAAAGAGGCAGCTTGTCTACTTTGTCTTAAAATAGATACTTCATTAATAGCTAATGATTTTCTAACTTGATTATTATTATTTTTTACAGTCATTTCTAGTGGTGAGATAGAAATCATATGTGCTTTGTCTAAATTTTTAATAATATTTTCAGTTGAAAATTTATTCATTAAGAAACCATAATTTCCTGAGTTAATTCCATAAAATTGTTTGTTTGAATTTTTATTTTTCTTCAAAGTTTGAAGCATAAAACCATCACCACCAATGACAATCACAAGGTTATTTTGTTTGAATTGATGACTTTTAATTTTATTAATTAATAGCTTTTTTATACTTAGGGATTTTTTATTTTTATCAGAAATTATCTGAAGCTTGCTCATTTAGTGGTGCCCTCGGCCAGACTCGAACTGGCACTCCGCAAGCGGCAAGGATTTTAAGTCCTTTGTGTCTACCAATTTCACCACGAGGGCATTAATGAATTTCATGAGTGTTTATGCTAATATTTATAAATGAACAAGAGGAATAAGTAAAATTTTTTTATTTTATCTTTAGGGTTTACGTCTTTTTTTCATTATCAGTTTTTATCTTTTTAACTTTTTCTTCTAAATTAGTTCTACAGTCATTTAGTTGACTCTTATACTTTGTAGCTTGTTTAGAAACTCTTTGAGCATAATTTTTAATTGCTTGTTTTTTTACACCCTTTTTATAACCACCCCATCCTTGATGGTAAGCTAAATACTGGTTGTAAACATCTTTTTGTGAAATCTTTAATATTGAATTGGATTTTGAGGTATACCAACCAATGAAATCAGTGCTGTCTTTAAAGCTATTTCTTATGGCAATTTTTTTTCCTGTTTCTTTTTTATACATTTTCCATGTTCCATCTAAAACTTGAGCATATCCAAATGCAGAGGATAATCTTTTATATGGCTTATTATTATTTAATAATGTTTTTCTTCCAGGTCGTGCAATAAAATTAAATCCTGACTCACCATGAATGATTGCCATTTGAACATGAACTGGGGTTCCCCACTTTTCTTCAGATTTTTTTGAGTGAAAATACCAGTGAGTTTTTTGACTAAAAATATCACACACATCATTAGGATTGACAGGTATTGAGCTATATTTTGGCATACCAGCACAAGAATTTAAAAAAAATAATAGTAAAATAAATTTAATTGAAATTTTATTCATTAGCTTTTTATTACAAAAGTTAATTTGGGAAAAAAAGATTTATAATTAAAAAAAACCCAATTTGATTATATAAATCAAAAACAAAATATATTTTTAGTGGCTAATATTTATGTTGAAATTCTAAATTACCTCTAGAATTAACTCTTTTTTTAACATGCTTGTAATAACTAACATCATTTATAAGCTTAATGATATCTATTCCTTTATCTTCGTATCTTCTTTTGATTGTATTTCTTGAAACCATTATAAAATTTAAATTTTCAACAAAATTTTCAGTCCATTCTTTTTCAATTTTATCATTAATCATTTTTTTTAAGAATGACCTGAAATCAGAACAGGATATCATTTTTAATTTTTCATTTAATAAAGGCATAATAATTGTTCAATATATTAATTTTCTAATTTTCATCAACTTTAAAAAAGTTAAGAAATAGGATGATTTAAGTTTATGATTTTAATGCTTTGATAAGGATTTTTTTATCTAATTTGCAATCTTGGTAGCCCCTTTTAACAATATTCAAATATCTTTCAGTTGGAAATTTAAAAGCTGTTTTTTTAACCATAGTGTAAGTCATTACTTTTTTACCATAATAATAAAAATAATGTTTCTTATACAATATTGGATAATCTTCATAAACATCAAGTTTTTTTTCATCACTTTTTGAAATTTCAAATAATCCCCCTGGAACAATTGAATTTTTTTTAGGCTCAATATCTGCTGCTCTATATTTGCTTCTAAAGGTTAGTTTAAAGTCTTTTAAATTTATTTTTTTTAAATAAATACTATCTTTGCATCTTCGCTTCATTTGAAAATGATGAAGGTTACTTCCATAAGCAAAATAAAGCATTTACCGATCCACTACTTCAATTTTTTTATCATTCACAAATTTTAAAATTTGAGAATTACAATTATCAATTTTAGATTGATCTTCAGATCTAATTACAATTGAAACACCTAACTTTCCTGCTTGAAAAAATGGATAGCTTCCAATTTCAACATCTTTGTTTTGATCTTGCACTTTTGTTAAAGAGTTTGCAATTTCACTTTCAACAGTTCTTAAGCTAATCGTTAAACTTAAAATAGGTTTTCCTCCAACAATACTATTAGTTAACCCGCCTAACATTGATTTTAATATTGATGGAACACCCGGTAAACAAAACACGTTTTCAACACTAAAACCAGGGGCACCACTAGTAGGGTTTAGAATTAAATTAGCATTTTCTGGCATCCAAACCATTTTTTGCCTACCCTCATTAAATTCACCTGGCTTATAATAGGCCTCTAATATTTTATAATGCCTCTTTATGTATTTCATATTTTAACCCAAATGCTTTTGAAACAGATTCAGCAGTAATATCATCGTGAGTAGGACCGATACCTCCTGTGGTAAAAACATAATCATAAGTTGTCTTTAATAAATTAAGTGTATCAATTATTGTCTTTTCAATATCAGGTATAACCCTAACCTCTCCCACTTTAACTCCAATAGAATTTAGCCAAGTTGCCAATGTTGAAGTATTAGTGTCTTGAGTTCTGCCTGATAAAATTTCATTACCAATAATTAATATTGCGGCATTAACTTTTGTGTTTTTAGTCATTTTAAATGTATAATTTAGAAATGGAATTTACCAAGTCTTTAATAAAAGGCAAATTAATCAAACGATATAAAAGATTCTTTACTGACGTTCAGTTAAACAAAGAAGTCGTTACAGCTCATTGTCCAAATACTGGGTCAATGAAAGGTCTCCTAGATGAAGGAAATGATGTTTATTTACTTCCAAATAATGATCCTAAAAGAAAACTTAAATATGGTTTAGAAATTATAAAGACTAGAAAAAATCTTGTTGGTGTAAATACTCATATGGCTAATAGAATAGCTCAACATGCTTTAGAAAATAACCTTATTAAAGAAATAAAAAATAGTGACCTAATTAAACCAGAGGTATTTTTTAACAAAGAGACTAGATTTGATTTTCTGATAGAGAAAAATAAACAAAAAAGCTTCGTAGAAGTTAAAAATGTTACTCTCTTTAGAAATAAAGATACAGCAGAATTTCCAGATGCAGTAACAGCACGTGGGACTAAACACCTACTTACTCTTATTGATGCCATAAAAAAAGGTTATAAAAGCTACTTATTATTTTTAGTTCAAATCCAAAATATGGAGAAATTTAAAATAGCTAAAGATATTGATAGTGAATATTATAACAATTATTTAATAGCAAAAAAAGCAGGAGTTAAGTTTTTAGCTTATAGATGTGATATAAGTTCTAAAAGAATTTTTATAGATAAAAAACTAAAAATTATTCATGCCTGATTATAAAGAAAAATTTGAAAAAATGAGAGTTGCTGGAAAGTTAGCAGCTCAAACTCTAGATATGTTAACTGATAATATTAAAGAAGGTGTATCAACCGATCACATTGATAAATTGGGTTATGAATTTATCAGAGATAATGGAGGGTACTCTGCTCCACTTTATTATAGAGGGTTTATAAAATCGTTATGCACATCTTTAAATCATGTTGTATGCCACGGTATTCCTTCAGATAGAATTTTAAGAGATGGTGATGCAATTAATGTGGATGTAACAGCTATCGTTGATGAACATTATGGAGACACTAGTAGAATGTTCTCAATTGGAAATACATCTATTAAATTAAATAATCTTATCGATACAACACACGAGTCTATGATGAGAGCTATCAAAATTTTAAAGCCTGGAATTAGATTGGGTGATATAGGGTATGAAATTCAATCATTCGTTGAAGAAAAAGGTTTTTCAGTTGTTCGAGATTTTTGTGGGCATGGGATTAGTACAACTTTTCACGAGCCCCCTAATATTTTACATTATGGAAGTAAAAACTCTGGAATGGATTTAAGACCTGGTATGACTTTTACAATTGAGCCTATGATTAATACAGGTAAATATGATGTTAAAATGTTAAATGATGGTTGGACTGCTGTTACAAAAGATAAATCTTTATCAGCACAATTTGAACATACGTTAGGAATTACTGAAAATGGTTATGAAATTTTTACAGAATCTGCTAAAGGTTATTCAAAGCCTCCATACTTATAATTAATGATTAAAAGATACTCGCGAAAAGAACTAACTGACATTTGGTCAGAAGAGAACAAATACAAAATTTGGCTAGATGTAGAGGTTGCAGCTGCTGAAGCTATGGAAAAACTTGGTCAAATTCCAAAGGGAGTTGCATCAGTTGTAAGAAAAAAAGCTAAAATTAACGTAAGTAGAATTCATAAAATTGAATCTGAAGTTAAACATGATGTTATAGCCTTTCTAACTTCTGTTACTGAAAAAGCAGGAATTAAAGCTAGATATTTGCACCAAGGAATGACTTCGTCAGATGTATTGGACACAAGTTTTAATATTCAAATGGTCCAATCAGGTAAAATCATATTAAAAGACATCGATCAAATTTTAAAAGTTCTAAAAAAACAGGCTAAAAAATATAAATTTACTCCTTGTATGGGAAGAAGTCACGGTATTCATGCTGAACCTGTTACCTTTGGTCTAAAATTGGCTTCGTTTTACGAAGAATTTAAACGAAATAGAAAAAGATTAGTTGATGCTATTGATGAAGTATCAACATGCGCAATATCTGGTGCCGTTGGAACTTTTGCTAATATCAACCCTAATGTAGAAAAACATGTTGCAAAGAAACTAGGGTTAAAAGTTGAACCAATTTCAACACAAGTGATACCAAGAGACAGACATGCATTTTATTTTTCAGTGTTAGGTATCATTGCGGGATCAATTGAAAGAGTTGCAGTTGAGATTAGACATTTACAAAGAACTGAAGTTTATGAATTACAAGAATTCTTTTCAAAAAATCAAAAAGGTTCTTCAGCAATGCCCCATAAAAAAAATCCAATATTAAGTGAAAATTTAACAGGACTTGCAAGAATGGTTAGAAGTGCAGTAATTCCTGCTTTAGAAAATATTGCACTGTGGCATGAAAGAGATATTTCTCATTCTAGTGTTGAAAGAAATATTGGACCCGATGCAAATATTACAACTGATTTTGCATTAGTTAGGTTAACTAATATTTTAGATAACATGATTGTTTACCCTAAAAAAATGTTAGAAAATTTAAATATCACCAAAGGATTAATTTTTTCACAAGAAGTTATGTTAGAGTTAACTAAATCTGGATTAAGTAGAGAGCAATCTTACAAGATGGTTCAAAATTATGCTAAAAAATGTTTTGCTGAAAATCTAGATTTATTTGATGTGATTAGTTCTGATAAATTGATTATGAGTAAAATCACACCTAAAAAACTAAAATCGATATTTAGTTATGCAAAACACTTTAAAAATGTGAATTTCATCTTTAGAAGAGTTTTTAAATAATGAAAAAAGGAAAAAAACTATACGAAGGAAAAGCTAAAATCATTTACGCAACAAATGATAAAAATTTAGTTATTCAGTATTTTAAAGATGATGCCACTGCATTTAATAACCAAAAAAAATCTACTATTGAAGGTAAAGGTGTTTTAAATAATAGAATTTCAGAACATATTCTTTCAAACCTTATCTCAAATAGGAATTAAAAATCATTTAGTAAAAAGACTTAATATGAGAGAACAAGTTATTAAGTTAGTTGAAATTATTCCAATTGAATTCATTGTAAGAAATGTTGCAACCGGATCTATTACTAAAAGATTAGGAATTGAAGATGGAACAGTTTTAAAAGAACCACTTATTGAGTATTGCTTAAAAGATGACAAATTAGGAGATCCATTAATAGCAGAAGAGCATATTTTAGCTTTTGATTGGGCCTCAAAAAAAGAAATAGAAAAAGTTAAAAAAATGATTTTAAGAATTAATGACTTTATGATCGGTATGTTTAGAGGAGTTGGAATTAAGTTAATAGATTTTAAATTAGAATTTGGAAGACTTAAGGTTAATGGTAAGAGAGGAAGTTATTCTAGCTGATGAAATTAGCCCTGATACCTGCAGACTTTGGGACAGTATTACTGATAAAAAATTAGATAAAGATAGATTTAGAAAAAATTTAGGTGATCTAATTCCTGCTTATACAGAAGTTGCTAAAAGACTTGGTATACTTCATGAACAATCAAACCTTTCCGCAGTTAATGTAACAAAATTATCTTCAGTTAAAAGAAAGCGAAAATGAAAATTTCTGTAATTATTACTCTTAAAAAAGATGTGCTTGATCCTCAAGGTAAAGTTATTCATCAAACGTTAGATGGTATGGGTTTTAGATGATATCAATGAAGTAAGACAAGGTAAGTATTTTGAAATAGATACAAAAGAAAGTGATCCTAAAAAAGCTAAAGATAAAGTTGAAGAAATGTGCAAAAAACTTTTAGCTAATCTTGTTATTGAAAATTATAAAATTATTGATGCACAATAATTAATGAAATCATCTGTTATTACATTTCCTGGTTCTAATTGTGATAGAGATATGGATGTAGCTTTAAAAAAATTTGGCTTTAAAAATAAAATGGTTTGGCATGATGATGTTGAATTACCAAAAAGTGATTTGGTAGTTTTGCCTGGTGGTTTTTCTTATGGTGATTATTTAAGATGTGGAAGTATGGCCTCAAATCAAAATAATGAAATCTGTAATTAATTTTGCAAACTCTGGTGGAATGGTTATGGGAATTTGTAATGGTTTTCAAATTTTAGTTGAAACAGGTTTGGTTCCTGGTGTTTTACTAAGAAATAAATACTTAGAATTTATTTGTAAAAATGTATTTGTTAAAATTAATAATAAACAAAATACTTACTTTAAAAATATTGATAATGATGTTTTAGAATTTCATATAGCTCATAATGAAGGAAACTATTTTTGTACAAATGACCAATTAAAAGAAATTGAAGATAATGAGCAAGTTGCAATTAATTATTGTGATAAAGAAGGTTCAATTGAAGAAAATTTAATCCTAATGGATCTATTAAAAATATTGCAGGTATATTTAATAAAGAAAAAAATGTTTTAGGGATGATGCCTCATCCTGAAAGAATGATTGACCCTTCTCTTTCGGGTGAAGATGGTTCTCTTTTTTTTAATAATTTAATTAATAATCTTAAATGATCGTAAACGAACAAGTAGCTATAGATCATGGTCTTAAAAAAGATGAGTATGCTAAAATTTGTGAACTACTTAAGAGAACTCCAAATATTACTGAACTTGGTATTTTCTCAGCTATGTGGAATGAACATTGTTCATATAAATCTTCAAGACTTCATTTAAAAAAATTACCAACAAAAGGAAAACAAGTCATTCAAGGACCAGGAGAAAATGCTGGAGTTGTTGATATTGGTGATGATGATGCAATTGTATTTAAAATTGAAAGTCACAACCACCCTTCTTTTATTGAACCTTACCAAGGTGCTGCAACAGGTGTTGGTGGAATTATGAGGGATGTATTTACAATGGGAGCACGTCCTATTGCTAATTTAAACTCTATTCATTTTGGTTCACCTCAACATAAAAAAACTAAAAATTTATTAAGAGGTGTAGTTCATGGTATTGGCGGATATGGTAATTGTATGGGTGTTCCAACCATTGCTGGTCAAACAAACTTTGATAGCTCGTATAACGGTAATATCTTAGTAAATGCTATGACTTTAGGGTTAGTTAAAAAAGATAAGATTTTCTACTCAAAAGCTGCAGGATTAAATAAACCTGTTATTTATGTAGGTTCAAAAACTGGTCGTGATGGAATTCATGGTGCAAGTATGGCGTCAGCTAGTTTTGATGAAAAAATTGAAGAAAAAAAACCAACTGTTCAAGTTGGTGATCCTTTTACTGAAAAATTATTACTTGAAGCTTGTCTTAGAATTAATGGCAGGAGACTCAATTATAGCTATTCAAGATATGGGGGCAGCTGGACTTACTTCATCAAGTATTGAAATGGCTTCAAAAGGAAATCTTGGAATTGAAATTAATTTAAATAAAGTTCCATGTAGAGAAGCAAAATGACTCCTTATGAAATTATGCTTATCTGAAAGCCAAGAAAGAATGTTGATTGTTTTAGAAAATGGCAAAGAAGATCAAGCTAAAAAGATATTTGATAAATGGAATTTAGATTTTGCTGTAATTGGCAAAACAACTAATTCTAAAAAAATTGAGCTTTATTTTGATGATCAACAAGTTGCAGATATTCCAGTTAATACATTAGTTGAAAACTCACCTATGTATGACCGTAAATGGAAAAAAGCAAAACTACCTAAAAAAAATAAAATTAAAAAAGAAGATCTTAAAAATTTAAAAATTATTGATGTCTTAAAAAAAGTTTTATCTCATCCAAATGTTTGTAGTAAAGAATGGATTTGGCAACAATACGATCATACAGTTATGGGTGATACTATTCAAAAACCTGGTGGAGACTCTGGTGTTGTTCGAGTTCATGGAACTGATAAAGCAGTTGCAGCATCAGTTGATCATTCTGCTGTTTATTGTTGGGCACATCCTCTAACAGGTGGAAAACAAGTTGTTTGTGAAAGTTTTAGAAATCTTAATTTCTGTTGGTGCAAAACCAGTTGCTATTACAAATTGCTTGAACTTTGGTAGTCCTGAAAATGAAGAAAATATGGGTGAGTTTGTTGAATGTGTTCAAGGTATTGGTGAAGCTGCTGAATATTTAAAATTTCCAGTCGTTTCTGGAAATGTATCTTTTTATAATCAAACAAAAGAAGAAGGAATTAAACCTACTCCATCTATTGGTGGTGTTGGTTTAATTAAAGATTATAAAAAAATGATTACAATGGATTTTAAAGAAATTGATAATATCGTTTTAGTTATTGGAAAAACTGAAGGTCATATTGATCAAAGTTTATTTGCAAGAAATATTTTAGATGAAAAAAATGGTCCTCCACCAGAGATTAATCTATTTAATGAAAAAAATAATGGTGAAACATTATTAAAGCTTAATTGATAGTGGTTTAATTAAAAGTGCTCATGATGTATCAATTGGAGGAATAATAACTGCTGTAAGTAAAATGTGTATTAAAGGCAATAAAGGAATTAATCTTAAAAAACCAAAATATTTAATCAATGAAATTGAATATTTCTTTGCTGAAGATCAAGGCAGATACATAATTGAAGTTAGCTAAAGAAGATCTTAAAAAAGTGACTGATATTCTTAAAAAAAATGCTGTTCATTTTGATGAACTTGGAAAATTAATGAAGATCAATTGTTTATTAATGAAAAGACAAAAGTATCAATTGACGAATTAAGAACATCTAATACAAGTTGGTTAACTAACTATATGAGTAAATAATGGCAATGGATTTAAAAGAAATTGAGAGTTTAATTAAAGAAGCATTAACTGATGCTACTGTTGAAATTCAAGATTTAGCAGGAGATGGTAATCACTATTCAGCAACAGTAACTTCTGCTCAATTTTCAGGTAAAAGCAAAATTGAACAACATAAAATGGTATACAATTCTCTTAAAGGTAAAATGGGAAATGAATTACATGCCTTAGCAATTAAAACAAAGGAACAATAATGGACGATAATACAAAAAATTTAATTCAAAATCATATTGATAATAATGAAGTATGTTTATTTATGAAAGGAACACCTGATGCTCCTCAATGTGGTTTTTCAATGGCTGTAACAAATATGTTAAAACTTCTTGAAGTAAATTTTCAAAGTGTAAATGTTTTAGAAGATCAAAATATTAGAGAAGGAATTAAAATTTTTAGTGACTGGCCTACTATCCCTCAACTATATATTAAAAAAGAATTTGTTGGTGGCTGTGATATCGTAAAAGAAATGTACGAAAGTGGTGAGTTAGCAAAACTACTTGAACTAAAGGTATAAATTTTAAAGCTAAAAACTAATTAAAACGATCTTGATAAAGACACATTAGCTGTCTGATCAGAGTTTTCACTTAATGATTGATTGGCATTAAATTTTAAATCAAATCCATTTATTTTTTTTGTAATATCGAATCCTGCTTTTAAATCTTCAGACCCATCTATTTTCATTGCATATTCAGTATCTCTATTTGTAATATAACTAGCTCCTAAATATAAAGTATCGCTATGAGCGTTGTTACTTTGATCTCTTTCATAGTTAGCAATTATTGTTAAACCATTTTCTTTAATTAGCTCAAATCCAAGGCCAGCTCTTATATTATGCGTTGCTTCATGAGCAATAGATAAGGTGTAATCAGTGTTTGGATCTGAAACATAAGAAACGGTAGCATCTGAAGAAGGGCTAAAGTTTGCCCCATATTCTAAAAGTCCACTTGGTTTAAATGTTATGCTTTTAAATTGAATAATATCATCTAATCTTAATCCAATTGATACCATGCCTGTTTCTATTTTTTGTTTATCATAAGTAAGAGCATCTGTTCCTATTTCGCTATAATTAGATAGTTCGGTGTAACCAAGATCAATCCTGGCATTTGGTGTTATATTAAATTTTTCTTTATTATATTTTGTACTAAAGTTAATTGATCCAAATACTTGTCTACCACTTCTTTCTCCAGTTAACGTATTAGATCCATTTTTTCTAATGTGATCAGTTTTAAGTGAACTTACTCCAAGAATAGTGTCAAGAAATTTTGCATCCTCATGAGGAAAAGTTCCATAAATAGATAAACTATAAGAATTAGTATCCAATGATGTCCCTGATGTACCTACTTCAACTTCATCTCTTCCAAATCGAAGAGCATAACCATACATCTTATTTTCATCAATTTTCTTATCCATTCCAATTGTAATGCCGTTACTATCAATATCTTTTGAAGAAGAAGATGATGTATCACCAATTTTACCAACACCAATACTACCTTCACTCCAATATGACCAATTATCTGATAAATCTAAATTTTCATTTATATCAATCGATGCTGGAATAACATTTGATAATGATGCAAGCATTGCATTTGAAAATTGAAATTTAATATTCTGGTTGGTTAAATTAGTTTCTTTTCTATGATGTCTTAACCAATCCATACGATTAATTACTGGAGTTGTAACATATTGCAAAATTCTCTTTGGCGCTTCTGTTTGTGCATCAATTGATCCAACAACATCTTTATCGGTCAATGGATCGGTAGTTGAATTTTCAGTGGTAAAACTTAAAGCGGTGGTACTTGATATTCCAGCATATGAATTTCCAGCATTATCATCAAAAGCAGTAGCATCTATCAACACATAGTATTCTGTTTGTTCAGACAAATCATTTCCAGGATTAATTGTAATTTCTGTTCCCCCACTTCCACTTACTTTAGCTCCTGTAACATCTATAGTTTCAATAGTGCTATCATCATATGTTTTTTTAATAGTAATATTGCCACTTTCAGCATCAACGGCTTCGCTAAAGTTTAAAACTATATTGGCATCTAATGCAACAGCAGTTGCATTATCAGCTGGAGTTGATGAACTTAAAGTTGGGTTTTGAACATCTGCAGTGGTAAAACTTAAAGCAGTTGTGGAACTTATTCCAGCATATGAATTACTAGAACTATCATCAAAAGCTGAGGCATCTATTAAAACATAATATTCAGTTGAGCTGTCTAATGTAGAAGATGGATTAACTGTTATTTGAGAAGATCCAGATCCAGAAACTAATTCCCCTGTCACACTAATTGTCTCAACAGTTGAATTATCTGAGGTTTTTTTTAAAGTGATGTTTCCACTTTCTGCATCCACACTTTCGCTAAAGTTTAAAACAATATTTGCATCTCAACGCTACACGTTGCATTATCAGCTGGAGATGATGAATGATAAGTGTGGGTTTTGACACATCTGCAGTGGTAAAACTTAAAGCAGTTGTGGAACTTATTCCAGCATATGAATTACTAGAACTATCATCAAAAGCTGAGGCATCTATTAAAACATAATATTCAGTTGAGCTGTCTAATGTAGAAGATGGATTAACTGTTATTTGAGAAGATCCAGATCCAGAAACTAATCCCCTGTCACACTAATTGTCTCAACAGTTGAATTATCTGATGTTTTTTTTAAAGTGATGTTTCCACTTTCTGCATCCACACTTTCACTAAAGTTTAAAACAATATTTGCATCATCTAGCACACCTGTTGCATTATCAGCTGGAGTTGATGAACTTAAAGTTGGGTTTTGAACATCTGCAGTGGTAAAACTTAAAGCGGTTGTGGAACTTATTCCAGCATATGAATTACTAGAACTATCATCAAAAGCTGAGGCATCTATTAAAACATAATATTCAGTTGAGCTGTCTAATGTAGAAGATGGATTAACTGTTATTTGAGAAGATCCAGATCCAGAAACTAATTCCCCTGTCACACTAATTGTCTCAACAGTTGAATTATCTGAGGTTTTTTTTAAAGTGATGTTTCCACTTTCTGCATCCACACTTTCGCTAAAGTTTAGAACTATATTTGCAGTCAACAGCTACACCCGTTGCATTATCAGCTGGAGTTGATGAACTTAAAGTTGGAGCAGTGCTATCTGCGTCACCAAAAAATTCAAGCTCATTAATCTGGTGACCACCTGATACTGTAGACGTTACATAATATCTAAAATAAGAATATGAATCTGGAGTAGCAAAATCATCTCCTGCTCCAGTATATTTAATTACCTGATGACGGGCACTAAATGGAGAATTACCATTGCTGCTGTATGAATAAATATCTGTCCAATTTGATCCATTATTAGAGCCTTGTATCTTCCATATATCAGGGTCTCTACCAGCTGCATCATTACCAGAAGTTATTGTAAAATGAGACAAAACATATGATTGAGATAATTGAACATAGATCCATTGAGTAGGATTATCACAACACCATTTTGCAGAACCACTAGAAACATTATTATCAAAAACACTATATGATCCTTCACCAGCAAAAGTTTTTTTTGAACTTGCATTTATTGAAGTCCAATTAAAGTTAGAGCCATTAGTTCCACTATCAACACCGTTATCTTCAGGATCAGTAAGATCATTACCCAATAAAGCACCCGAACCTGTGCCTAAGACAGTTGCAGCTATTAAAGTAGAGTTATTTAAAACTGAAAATAATAAAATAATTGTTACTATAAAAAATTTCATTGATATTAGTTTAATATTACCTTTATAGTAATTTAATTAAAACTTTTAATAGTAACTATAGACTTGAAATATAAAGATTGAGTTTGCTCTATCTTGAATAGTACTCAATAACTAGGTTTGGCTCCATTACGATTGGATAAGGAACTTCTTCAAACTTAGGTGTTCTAACAAATTTAACTTTTTTGTTTTTCTCATCCATTTGAATATATTCTGGAGTTTCTCTTTCTTTACTTGCAAGAGCAATATCAATAATCGCAAGTTGTTTAGATTTATCTCTAATTTCAATAGAATCTTCTTCTTTAACTATGTAACTCCCAATATTAACTTTTTTACCATTCACTCTAACATGACCATGGTTAATTAACTGTCTTGACGAAAATACTGTTGTCGCAAACTTTGCTCTGTAAATGACTGCATCTAATCTTCTTTCAAGTAAACCAATTAAGTTTTCACCAGTGTCACCTTTAAGCATAACAGCTTTTTTATAAATATTTCTAAATTGTCTCTCATTAATGTTGCCATAGTAAGCTTTTAGTTTTTGCTTAGCTTGTAATTGAGTTCCATAATCTGATAGCTTACCTTTTCTACCTTGACCGTGTTGGCCTGGTCCATAGTCTCTTTTATTGAAAGGACTTTTCGGTCTTCCCCATAGATTAGCTTTTAATCTTCTATCTACTTTATGTTTAGAGTTTAATCTTTTTGTCATTTGATATTGGGGTTTATAAGCTTACAGGCTATTTTGTCAATCAACGTTTTTTACCTAAACTAGCAAATACACTAGCTAATATACGTGTTTCCTTGGACGATAAGTCCATTCTATAGAAAATATTTCTCAAGTTTTCCAACATAATAGGTTTCTTCTCTTTTGGTTTAAAAAAGTTTATTTCATCTAAGTTTTGAATACATAGATTGGTCATTGAATGTACCTCTTTTTTAGAGGCAGATTTAACCTTTTTAGATTTTTTAAAATCAGAAGTCTTAGATTTTATGATGCTTGAAACATATTGGGCAATAATAATTAGACTGTGAGATAAATTTAAAGATTTAAATTCAGGATTAGTTGGGATTTGTAACGTATAATTTGCATAGCTTACCTCATTATTCGATAATCCTGAAGCCTCAGATCCAAAGAGAAATGCTACCTTTTTGGTAAAATCGATTTTTTTTAAATCTTCCAATTGAATGTGTTTAATATTTTTATTTCTAAATCTTGCAGATGTTGCAATCACATAATCTATATTTTTTAATGCAGGTTCTAATTGATCAAAAACTTTACTTTTATTAATAATATTTTTAGCACCAACTGAAGTTGCTAAAATTTTATCATTTGGAAAAATAGGTTTTGGATCAATAACAGATAATTTTTGAAAATTAAAATTCTTCATCCCTCTAGCACAAGCACCAATATTTTCTGAGAGCTGAGGTTTATGTAGAATAAAAGTGATATTATTTGCTGACATTATTTATAAAAACCAAAAATTATAAACTTGCTGGAGCCTTATCTTTAAATAATTTATAGTCTAAACTATCAACCAAAGCCTTAAAAGATGCATCAATTATATTTGGGGAAACTCCAATAGTGAACCAGTTAACACCCTTAGAGTCTGTACTTTCAATTGAAACTCTAGTTACCGCTTCTGTTCCAGTATTTAGAATTCTTACTTTATAATCAACTAATTTTAAATCTTTTAAATATTCAGAATATTTAGCAAGTTTATTTACATTTTTTCTAATCGCATTATCAAGTGCATTGACAGGTCCGTTTCCTTGACCTTCACATAATATTTTTTGACCATCAACTTCTAATTGTGCTTTAGCATGAGAAATAATTTCACCGTCAATATCCTTTTTAACTGAAACATCATATTCATTAATTAAAATATATCTTGGGATATCACCTATCAATCTTCTAGCTAATAATTCAAATGAAGCATCTGCTCCATCATAACTATATCCAATAAATTCTCTGTCTTTAACTTCATTTAAAAGTTTTTTAATTTTTGGATCATTTTTTTCAATTTGGATACCAATTGATTTTAATCTAGACATTATATTTGACTGGCCAGCTTGATCTGAGACTACAATGTTTCTTGAATTTCCCACTTCCTCAGGGTCAATATGTTCATATGTTTTTGGATCCTTTTGAACTGCAGAAACATGCATTCCACCTTTATGTGAAAAAGCAGAAGCTCCCACATAAGGTAAATGTTTATTAGGTTTTCTATTTAGTAATTCATCTAATAATCTTGAGCATTGTGTTAAATTCTTAAGGTTTTCTCTTTTAATATTAAGTTTAAATTTCTCACTAAAATCTTTTTTTAAAAATAATGATGGAATTAAAGACATTAAATTTGCGTTCCCACATCTCTCCCCTAATCCATTAATAGTACCTTGGATTTGTCTAACACCTGCTTGAACTGCAGCTAAACTATTTGCTACTGCATTTTCTGTGTCATTGTGAGCGTGGATACCTAAATTTTCCCCTGGAATATGTTTTATAACCTCAGATACAATTTTAGTTACTTCATGTGGAAGGGTACCACCATTTGTATCACACAAAACAATCCATCTAGCTCCTTGATCATATGCTGCTTTTAAACACTTTAAAGCGTAATCAGAATTAGCTTTATATCCATCAAAAAAATGTTCTGCATCAAACATAAATTCTTTACCTGAACCAACAATATGTTTTGCACTTTCTTTAATATTTTCTAAATTTTCTTCATTAGTAATTCCAAGTGCTACATCAACTTGAAAATCCCATGATTTTCCAAATAAACAAACTGACGAACTTTTTGAGTTAATTAATGATGCCAACATTGGATCATTTTCAGCACTATGTTCAGACTTTTTGGTCATTCCAAAAGCTGTGAGTTTTGCGTTTTTAAAACCATGATCTTTGTTAAAAAATTCAGTATCTGTTGGGTTGGCTCCAGGCCATCCACCTTCGATATAATCCACTCCTAAACTGTCTAATGAATTTGATATTTTTTCTTTATCATCAATTGAAAAATCAACACCTTGGGTTTGGGCCCCATCTCTTAATGTGGTGTCAAAAATATATAGCTTTTCCTTACTCATTTAAATTTCCAAATTGTTTTACCATCTTTATCTTCTATTAAAACACCTTTGTCTAAAAGGTAGTCTCGAATATTGTCAGCTTCTTTATAATTTTTATCAGCTCTAGCTTTATTTCTAAGATCTATCTTATTTTCAATTTCAGTCTCTGAAATATCGACTTTTCCTTTTTTAAAATTTAACCACTCTTCTTTAGTTTCTTGAAGCAAACCTATAAAATTACATGCTGTATTAAAAATCTTTTTATCCTCATCATTTCCGTTGTTCGCTTTGTCATAAAGTTTATGTAAATTTGCAATATAACCTGGTGTATTTATATCATCATATAAAGGTTGAATAATTTCATCATCTAAAGCTTTGCTTGAAGGTAAATAAACATTGTACCATTTATCAATTGTGTTTTGACAATCATCTAATAATTTATCATTCCAATCCAATGGCTGTTTATAATGAGCACTTATCAAAGCTAGTCTTAAAACTTGTCCACTAACTTTATCTCTAAAATCTTTTATCTTTAAAATATTTCCTTGAGATTTTGCCATCTTTTCATTTGACATAGTAATAAAAGCATTATGTAGCCAATAATTAGCAAAAACCTTGGTATCATTTGCACATCTTGATTGAGCGATTTCATTTTCATGATGTGGAAAAATCAAATCTATACCTCCACCGTGTATATCAAATTCATTTCCTAAAAATTTCTTAGACATTGCAGAGCATTCTAAATGCCAACCAGGTCTACCTTTTCCCCATGGTGACTCCCATGATGGTTCATTTTCTGAAGAAGGTTTCCACAATACAAAATCTTCTGAACTCTTTTTGTTATCACTTATTTCAATTCTAGATCCAGCAATTAATTCCTCTAATTTTTTATTTGATAATTGACCATATTCATCAAATTTTTTTACTTCAAAATAAACATGCTTATTATTTTCATAAGCAAAACCCTTTTTGATTAATTCAGAAATCATCTCAATCATTAAATCAATATGTTCTGTCGCTTTAGGTTGTTCTGTTGGGATTCTCACAATTTAAATACTTACAATCTTCGCTAAAACTTTTAATTACAGTTTTTGTTAAATCTGAAATAGATATTTTTTTTTCATTTGATGATTTAATTATTTTATCATCTACATCTGTAATATTTCTAACATAAGTGACTGATGAATATTTATTTTTAAGTATTTTAAAAAGAATATCAAAGATAACTATTGGTCTTGCATTACCAATATGAGGATCATCATAAACTGTTGGTCCACAAACATACATGCCTATATTTTTTTCATCTATTGGTACAAATTTTTCTTTTTTGTTACTTAGATTGTTTGTTAAAAAAATATCTTTATTCATCATTTTAGAAATATACTTAATTTATAGATTTGTGAATCTATTTGATTAATTTGGAATTTTGCATACTGGAATGGGCTCCATTTTATGCAAATTTTGTTTTCTTATACTTTCGTACTTTGCTCTATTCTGTGAGTTAGGATTATCCATGGCTTCTTCTAGTTCGTGGTATTGTAGACCAAGCTGGCCTTCATCCGTTCGACCATCATCCCACAAACCATCAGTTGGAGCTGCATCAATTATTTCTTTTAAAATTCCAAGCTCTTTTCCAATTCCCCAAACTTCTGATTTGTTACAATCAGCTATTGGAGATATATCAACTCCACCATCACCATATTTTGTGTAAAATCCAACACCAAAATCTTCTACTTTATTTCCTGTACCAACAACTATACCTTTGTTTGCAGCTGCTACTTGATAAAGAGTGGTCATTCTCAATCTTGCCCTAGAATTTGCCATCCCATGTTCGTTATTAAATTTAGATAAGCTAGAAGAAAAGGCTGAAAACAATTCATCTAAATTTATTGTATGTGCTTCAACATTTTTAAATTTATTCATTAGCCACTCTTGATGCTTTAAACTAAGATCATGTTGTTGTGATTTTTGTTTAATTGGCATGGATAATACAATTGTTTTTAATCCAGTCATTGCACTTAAAGTACTTGAGACTGAAGAGTCTATCCCTCCAGAAATTCCAATAACTAATGATTGAGCCTTACTCGGCATGTTATTGGCATAATCTTTTATCCAATTAGATATAAAATTAACTTTTTCTGAGGCATTCATAGTTTTAAAATATTAGTTGTTGGTATCTTTTACAATGTTTTAAGATGCCGCTCTGTCTGCATTTTTGGAATATGAGCTATTCTTTTTAATCTCATCAGAAATTAAAAAAGCTAATTCTAATGCTTGATTTGCGTTAAGTCTTGGATCGCAATGAGTATGATATCTTGATGATAAATCTTTTTCTGATATTTTTTGAGCACCCCCAATACATTCGGTTACATTTTGGCCAGTCATTTCTATATGTAAACCACCTGCGTAACTTCCTTCACTTTGGTGGCATGCAAATACATTCTTAACCTCTTTAGAACACTATTAAATGGTCTCGTCTTAAATCCTGTTGCAGCTTTAACCGTATTTCCATGACAAGGATCGCAAGACCAAATTACATTTAAACCCTCTTTTTTAATTGCTCTAATTAATTTAGGTAAATGTTTTGAAACGTTATCTGCACCAAATCTTGAAATTAAAGTGATTTTACCTTTTTCATTTCTTGGGTTAATTTTATTACAAAGGTTTATTAAATCTTCTGGTTTTAATGTTGGTCCACATTTAATACCTATTGGATTTTTAATACCTCTGCAAAACTCAACATGGCCTCCATCAAGTTGTCTGGTTCTATCTCCAATCCAAACAAAGTGGGCCGAAGTATCATGATTTTCACCAGTCGTAGAATCTGTTCTAGTCATTGTTTCTTCAAAAGGTAACAATAATGCTTCATGAGAAGTCCAAAAATTAACTGTCTTTAATCTTCTGTTAAAATCTGAATTAATTCCACAAGCATCCATAAATGCTAAAGCATCTGCTATTCTATCCTCAAGTTCTTTAAATCTTTTTAATGTTGGACTATTTTTAATAAATCCTAAGTTCCAATTATGAACATTTTGAAGATCAGCAAAACCACCATGGCAAAAAGCTCTAATAAGGTTTAATGTTGCAGCTGATTGAGAGTATGCTTTAAATAATCTTTTTGGATCTGGAATTCTTGATTTTTCATTAAATTCCATTCCATTAATATTGTCTCCTAAATAACTTGGAAGTTCCACACCATCTTTAGATTCAACTGGAGAACTTCTAGGTTTTGAAAATTGACCAGCTATTCTTCCAACTTTAACAACGGGTAAAGATGCTGAGTAAGTTAATACTAAAGACATCTGTAACATTAGTTTGAATGTGTCTCTAATATTGTCTGGATTGAATTCTGCAAAACTTTCCGCACAGTCTCCTCCTTGAAGTAAAAATGCTTTTCCATCTACCACATCAGCAAGTTGATCTTTTAAATGTCTAGTTTCCCCGGCAAACACTAATGGTGGAAATGTTCCAATCTTATCCAACACCGTATCCAATTCCTTTTTGTCAGGATATTCAGGTATGTGTTTTACAGGATACTTTCTCCAACTATTTTTTTTCCAATTTTTCATATTCAACTGGGGATTGTTTTAGCAGAGTTTGGACTTTATTCAACAGTTACTGATTTTGCCAAGTTTCTTGGCTTATCTATATCATAACCTTTTTTAAGGGCTGAATAATATGCAAGTTTCTGTAGTGGAATAGTTAAAAGAAATGGAAGCAAGTCATCATTTGTAGTCTCTACTTCAATTTTTTCCCAAATATTTTCAGATACAATTTCATCTTTACTTTTATTGGTAATCAATAAAACTTTAGCCCCTCTTGCTACTACTTCCTGCATATTTGAAATAGTTTTTTTATAATAGTTATCTCTTGGAGCTAAAACTACAACGGGCATACCCTCCTCAATTAAAGCTAATGGTCCATGCTTCATTTCACCTGCTGGATAACCTTCGGCATGAACATATGACAACTCTTTAAGTTTTAATGCACCTTCTAATGCAATTGGATAAGAAAATCCTCTACCTAAAAACATTGATCCTTTAGCCTCATTAAATGTTGAAGCAATAGCTTGAATATCATTGTCTACTAACAAAGTTTCTTCAATTAGTTTTGGTAGATTTTTTAAATCTTTTATTTTTTCTTGATAATCTTTATTTTTAATTTCTTCTCTTAATGATGATAATTTTAATGACAAAATATACAAAACAAGTATTTGTCCTAAAAAAGCTTTAGTTGAAGCAACTCCAATTTCAGGACCACAATGAATTGGTAGAACAAAATTTGAGTCTCGTGCAATTGAACTTTCAATTACATTTACAACTGCACAAGTTTTCATATTATTTTTATTACATAAATCTAAAGCTGCATAAGTATCAGCAGTTTCACCTGATTGAGATACAAAGATATATAAAGTATCGTTTTTAAATCTATTTTTTCGGTATCTAAACTCTGATGCTATATCAATATTAACATCTAAAGTTGTTAATTCTTCAAACCAATATTTGGCCATTAAACAAGAATGGTAAGCAGTTCCACAACCAATCAACATAATTGATTTGATTTCATCCATTTTCCAAGGAAAATTATAAATATTAATATCTTTATTTACACTATCTACATATTCTTTAATCCCAGTTTTTAAAGTTTGAGGCTGTTCTTCAATTTCTTTAGCCATGAAATGTTTGTAATCTCCTTTATCATATTTTTGCTGGTCAGAAGAAAGTTCTAAAACTTTTTTATTAATCTTTATCCCTTCTTCATTAAAAAAATTAACCTCATCTTTTTTAATAAAACAAAATTCACCATCTTCTAAATAAGTTATCTTATTGGTCATTGATTTTAGAGCATAAGAATCTGATCCAAGGTAATTTTCATTAGGGCCATATCCAACTGCCAAAGGAGAGCCACGTCTTGCACCTATTATTAAATCTGGCATATCTTTAAAAATAATTCCTAAGGCAAAACTTCCATGAAGTTGTTTTAAAGTTTTAGTAATAGCCTCTTGTAATTCGGATGTTTTAAGGTTTTCTGTAATAAGATGAACAATTACCTCTGTATCTGTTTGTGATTTAAATTTATGTCCTTTACCTAATAAATATTTTTTTAATAATGTTGAATTTTCAATTATTCCATTATGAACCACAGATACATTTTCTGATGAATGTGGATGCGCATTAACACTATTTGGCACTCCATGAGTTGCCCATCTAACATGACCAATACCAATATTTCCTGAAAGATTTTTTAAATCAAAATTATTTTCTAAATTTTCTACTCTACCCTCAGATTTAACCTCATTAATATGACCATCAGACAAAGTTGCAATTCCAGCAGAGTCGTAACCCCTATACTCTAATTTTTTTAGAGAATTAATAATGCTGCTTGATACTGACTTATTGCTAGATATTCCAATTATTCCACACATAGATATTATTTTCTTTTATAATTTTTTATTTCTGTTTGTAATGATCTTGTTAATGCTAAAGATTTCTTTTTTACATTTTTTGTTATTACTGAACCAGCGCCAATAATGCTTTCTTGATCTATAGTAACTGGTGCTACTAAAGATGAATTTGATCCCACAAAAACCTTATCTTTTATTTTTGTCTTACTTTTTTTAACACCATCATAATTGCAAGTAATTGTTCCTGCACCTATATTAACAGATTTACCAAGATTACTATCACCAATATAAGATAAATGATTTACCTTAGATTTTTTTCCAATAACACTTTTTTTTATTTCAACAAAGTTTCCAATTTTAGATCCTTCTTTTAAAATAGTGTCTGGTCTTATTCGTGCATAAGGGCCAACTTCAACTTTATTTTCTATTTTACAAGACTCTAAATGTGAAAATGATTTTATTATGACATTATTTCCAATTTTCACATTTTTCCCAATAACAACATAAGGTTCAATAATTACATTCTTTCCAATTTTAGTATCATTTGAAAAAAAAATTGTTTCAGGTCCAAGCATTTTAACACCACTTGTCAAAAATTTATTTCGAAGCTTGTTTTGAATTTTTTGTAAATTTAATTCTTTCATTTTAAAATGCTTTATATTAAGTATGTGACTTAATTAATTCACATAATATTTCTTTAAAAAACTTTTGAAATGAAGCAAAAATTCACAATTTTATTTGATTTAGATGGCACCCTTGTGGATACAGCCCCAGATTTAATGTTAGCTCATAACCATGTAATGAGAAAATTTGGCTACCCCACTAAATCAACTGAAGATATTAGAAATTTAGTTGGCAAAGGTGCTGGTGCTTTAATAGGGAGATCTATATGGGGACAAGCAAAAAAAGAATTTAGTAAAGTTTTAGATGAAAAGATTAAAGATGAAATGGTTAAAGAGTTTGTAAATTTTTATGGTAAAAATATTGTTAATGAAAGTACACTCGTTAATGGTGTTAAAGAATTTTTAAAATGGTGTAAGGAACAAAATATTTCTATGGCTGTTTGTACTAATAAACAAGAGCATCTATCTAATGATCTTTTAAAAAAAATTGGAATTTATGATTTTTTTGAATATGTAGCTGGATCAGATACTTTTGATTATTGCAAACCTGATCCAAGACACTTAACAAATGTAGTTGAAATTCTAGATGGTGACATAAAAAAAACTATAATGATTGGTGACAGCGAAACCGATGCAAATGCGGCTAAGGCTGCAGAGATACCAGTAATTTTATTGGAAAATGGATATACTGAAAAAAATACAACTGAAATATATCATAATCATCTTATAAAAGACTTTATTGGCATAGAAAAAATAATAACAAAATATCTTTAATATTGATTAATTTTTTTTAACTATTAAAACAAAATCACTATTAAGGAGATATTTTGTTATTACATACAGTTAAAGTTTACCCATCTAAAATTAACCTTCCTAAAAAAAAACAACTTGCTTGGAAAATAGCTGAAATTGCAAGCGATAATGTAACTTTAAATAAAGATGCAATAGAAATGGTGATCAATAGAATTATCGATAATGCATCTGTTGCAATAGCATCTCTCAATAGAAGACCCGTTGTTTCTTCAAGAGAAATGGCTTTAAAACATTCTAGAAAAAATGGTGCAACTTTATTTGGTGTAAACTCAAAACTTAAATTTGATTGCGAATGGGCAGCATGGTCAAATGGAACTGCTGTTAGAGAACTTGATTTTCATGATACTTTTTTAGCAGCCGACTACAGTCACCCCGGAGACAATATTCCTCCTCTTTTGGCAGTTGCTCAACAAAATAAAATTAATGGTTTAGATTTATTACGGGGAATTATTACTGCCTATGAAGTTCAAGTAAATCTAGTTAAAGGAATTTGCTTACATAAACATAAAGTAGATCATATAGCTCATTTAGGACCAAGTGTTGCTGCAGGTTTAGGCTCAATGCTTAAACTTAATACTGAAACAATTTATCAAGCAGTTCAACAAGCTCTGCATACAACTGTATCAACAAGACAATCCAGAAAAGGTGAAATTTCAAGTTGGAAAGCTTATGCACCTGCTCATGCAGGTAAACTAGCAATTGAAGCTGTAGATAGAGTTATGCGTGGTGAAGGAGCACCGAGCCCAATTTATGAAGGAGAAGATAGTGTTATAGCTAGAATATTAGATGGAAAAAAAGCTAACTATAAAGTGCCACTTCCTAAAAAAGGAGAAGTTAAAAGAGCTATCCTTGAGACTTATACAAAAGAATATTCTGCAGAGTATCAATCGCAAGCATTAATTGATGTAGCTAAAAAACTTAAAACTAAAATAACTAATCTAAACCAAATTAAAAAAATTGATATATTTACAAGTCACCACACTCATTATGTAATTGGAACTGGAGCTAATGATCCTCAAAAAATGGATCCAAATGCAAGCAGAGAAACACTTGATCACTCTATAATGTATATTTTTGCTGTGGCATTAGAAGATGGAGACTGGCACCATGTGAGATCTTATACGAAAGCTAGAGCAAATAAAAAAAGTACTATTAAAATTTGGAAATCAATTACAACTTATGAAGACAAAAAATGGACTAGAAAATATCATGATCCAAATCCAATGAAAAAATCTTTTGGAGCTAAGGTAGTAGTCACTTTAAATAATGGTAAAAAAATTACTGAACAACTTGATAGAGCTGATGCTCACCCTTATGGTGCGAGACCGTTTAAAAGACAAAACTATATTAATAAATTTTTAACTTTAACGGATGGTATCCTTGATAAAAAAGAGAGTAATCGTTTTTTGAAAACAGTTCAAAATTTAAAAAAACTAAAATCGGGTCAATTAGATAAATTAAATATAGAAGTTAAAAAAAATGATTTAAAAAGAAATTTAAAAAAAGGAATATTTTAGTGCACTTTGTCGATAAAGAACCAAGTCAAAAAAGAATAGATTTTGTCGAGAAATTAAAATCAAATAAAATATTAAGAGTTCCAGGGGCCTACAATCCACTAACTGCAAAACTAATTGAAGAAATTGGGTATGATGCAGTTTATATATCTGGTGGTGTTATGGCTAATGACCTTGGTTTTCCAGACATTGGCTTAACAACTTTACAAGATGTTAGTACTAGATCTTATTTAATTTCAAGAGTTACTAATTTACCTACAATCGTAGACATAGATACAGGTTTTAAATCTTGCAAAGAAACTATTGAAACTTTTGAAGAATTTGGAATTACAGCTGTTCATTTAGAAGACCAAATTGAAAGAAAGAGATGTGGTCATCTAGATAATAAAGAATTGATCTCCACGGAAGCTATGGTTGATAAGATTAAAGAATGTGTTGCTGCAAAAAAAGATAGTAATTTTAAAATAATTGCAAGATCAGATGCTAAGGGCGTTGAGGGAATTGATAAAATGATTGATAGATGTAAAGCATATATCGATGCTGGAGCAGAAATTATTTTTCCTGAAGCATTACAAGATGAAAAAGATTTTGAAAAAGTTAGAAAAGAACTTTCTTGTTATTTATTAGCCAATATGACTGAATTTGGAAAATCAAAACTTTTCAACTATAAAGAACTAGAGAATTTTGGATATAATATAGTGATTTATCCAGTCACTACACAAAGATTAGCAATGAAAAATGTGGAAGATGGATTAAGAGACATTTATGCGAATGGACATCAGAATAATATTATTGATAAAATGCAAACTAGAAAAAGACTTTATGAGTTAGTTGAGTACGAAAAATACAACTCGCTTGATGAAAAAATTTATAACTTTAGTACGGAAGGACATGAGTAATGAGTGATGAAATAAAAAAAGGTTTATTGGGAATAGTGGTTGATGAAACAGAAGTTTCAAAAGTAATGCCTGAAATAAACTCTCTAACTTACAGAGGTTATGCTGCTCAAGATTTATGTGAATATTGTAGATTTGAAGAAGTTGCTTATTTGATTTTAAACAAAGATCTTCCAAACTCAATTCAATTGAAACAATTTGAAAAAGAAGAAAAAAATAACAGAGAATTATCAAAAAATTTGTATGAAATAATTAAACATATGCCCAAGAAATCACATCCAATGGATGTCGCAAGAACAGCTGTGAGTGTAATGGGTTTAGAGGATAATGAAACATCAGACTCATCACCTGAGGCTAATATGAGAAAAGCTCTAAGAATTTTTGCTAAAACTCCTACAGCTTTGGCTGCTTTTTACAGAATTAGAAATGGTAAAAAAATTATTAAACCTAAAAAAGAATTAACTTTTGCTGAAAACTTTTTCTACATGTGTTTTGGTAAAGTTCCACAAAAAGAAATTGTTAAAGCATTTGATGTATCTCTAATACTATATGCAGAGCATAGTTTTAATGTTTCAACTTTTACTGCAAGAACTATTACTAGTAGTTTGTCAGATATTCATGGAGCAATAACTGGCGCTATAGCCAGTTTAAAAGGTCCACTTCATGGTGGTGCTAACGAAGAAGTAATGCACATGATGAGAAAAATTAAGAAACCTGAAAATGCATTAAAATGGATCAATAATGCCCTTAAAAATAAGGAAGTGGTAATGGGTTTTGGTCATAGAGTTTATAAATCTGGGGACTCTAGAGTTCCAACTATGAGAGAATATTTTGGAAAAGTTGCCAAAATCAAAAAAGACAAAACTTTCGAAAAAATCTATGACATTGTTGAAAAAGTGATGATCAAGAAAAAAAATATTCACCCAAATGTGGACTATCCTACTGGTCCCACATATCATTTAATGGGTTTTGATACTGATTTCTTTACTCCGATATTTGTAATTTCTAGAATTACCGGTTGGTCAGCGCACATAATGGAGCAACACGCTGCGAATAAACTTATTCGACCACTTGCTAAATATAAAGGTAGCAAGCACCGAAAAGTTATGGAATTAAATTATAGATAATTCTATTTTTTCTATTTTAGCAAATCTATCATCACATACAATAGAACAGTTAAAGTCATTTTTATCTACAAACTCATCAATTGCTTGTTTAACACCAGGCGCTTGTTCTAGATCATAATCATCACATAAAACTGTACCATTATTAATTATTACCTCATGGCAACAATTAAGATCATTGAGCACAGTGTTATATTCATGCCCACCATCTAAAAAGACATAATCAATTTTTGACATATCAATTTTTTTTAACACTTTATTTGAGTTACCCTTAATTAAATGAATATTATTTTTAAATTTAGCTAATAATTCCTCTACAGCTTCTAGACTATATGGGTTTTGTCTTTTTATATATTTATAATAAAATTGTTTTACTGGATTTGATGAAAAGGTAGTATTAGGTATTACTTCATTTTTATTTTCATCACTCTCTTCAAATAAGTCTAAACCAATGTAATTAAAGTTATTTCCATGAATTTTAAACAAAAGTTCACAAACATTTCTAGCTGTTACTCCATGAAAAACACCAATTTCTAAAAAGGTTTTAGGTTTTTTTTCTAAGACTTCTTCTAAAAAAAAAGAACCGACTCCTTTTTGCTTTAAACTAGTTTTTCGGTAGTATTTTTTGTATTCCAAAATTAACTAAAAGCTTCTACCCAAGTACCTTGCGTTGATGCTTTAGAGTATTCTGTTGCACGACCTTCAAAGAAGTTCATGTGCTCAACAGCATTCAACATTGTATCTAACCAAGTTAAAGGGTTTTTTTGTACATCATAAATTGGCTCTAGACCTAATTGAGTAAGTCTTCTATTAGCTATAAATCTAATGTAATCTTTAACTTCTTGAGCAGTTAAACCTTCCATTGGACCCATTTCAAAAGCAAGATCAATAAAAGCATCTTCATGTTCAATAATAGTTCTGCAAGCTTCATAAAGTTCTTTTTTTAGTTTTGGAGTCCATATTTCAGGGTTTTCATTTATGAATTCTTTGAAAACTCTAATCATAGAATTACAATGAAGAGTTTCATCTCTAACAGACCAAGTAACAATCTGACCCATTCCCTTCATCTTATTGTGCCTTGGAAAATTTAAAAGAATTGCAAAACTTGCAAACAATTGAAGGCCTTCTGTAAATGCACTAAACACCGCAACTGTTTTTGCAATATCCTCCTTAGAATTTACATTGAAACCTTGCATGTAGTCATATTTATCTTTCATCTCTTTGTATTTCATGAAAGCAGAATATTCTGACTCTGGCATTCCTATAGTGTCTAACAAATGAGAGTAAGCCGCTACATGGACTGTCTCCATTGAAGCAAAAGCTGTCATCATCATTAAAACTTCTGTTGGCTTAAATACAGTTGTGTAATGTCTTAGATAACAATTGCTAACCTCAACATCAGCTTGAGTAAAAAATCTAAATATTTGAGTTAATAAATTTTTTTCAGATTGAGTTAAGTTTTTTTGCCAATCTCTAACATCATCACCTAGTGGTACCTCTTCCGGTAACCAATGAATTCTTTGTTGTGTTAACCACGCATCATAGCACCATGGATATCTAAAAGGTTTGTAAACTGGATTTTCAACTAATAAACCCATTTTTTTGGGTTGAATTATTTCATTGTTTGGTGTCTTAATTTTTTCTGCTACTGACATGATAGGCACTCCTCGTATTCTGGTTCTTCAGATTTAGTTTGTTTGTTTTTATAAACGTTGTTTAAAACATCTGTTGATTTTGCATCATTGATATTTTCAGCTCTTTGAATTGATTTTGATCTACAGTAATAAAGACTCTTCAAGCCTTTCTTCCAAGCATCAAAATGAATTTTGTGTAACTCTTTTTTATGAACATCAGCTGGTAAAAATAAATTTACTGATTGAGCTTGTGATATAAATGGAGTTCTGTCTCCACTTAACTCAATAATCCACTGCTGATTAAGTTCAAAGGCAGTTTTAAAAACATCTTTTTCTAAATCAGTTAAAAAATCTAAATGAGATACAGAGCCTTGATTTGTTGTGATTGTAGACCAAGTTTCATCATCATTTTTACCATGACCCTCTAAGATTTCCTCTAAATATCTATTTCTAACGTTAAAAGAACCTGACAATGTTTTATGAGTATAACTATTAGCTGCAATTGGCTCTACTCCAGGTGATGCTCCACCACATATAATTGATATTGATGCAGTTGGCGCAATAGCTGTTTTGTTAGAAAATCTTTCTTGATATCCATATTCTGCAGCATCTGGGCAAGCTCCTCTTTCTTCAGCTAAATCTTTTGAAGCTTTATTAACTTGTTCATCAATTTGTTTAAATATTTTTTTATTCCAAGACTTTGCCATTACTGACTCAAGTGGAATTCTATTTTTTTGTAAAAAAGAATGAAAGCCCATTACACCTAATCCAACACTTCTTTCTCTTTCTGCGGAATATTTTGCATCTTTAAATTGGTCGGGAGCTTTTTTTATAAAATCAGTTAGAACATTATCTAAAAATCTCATCACATCACTAATCATGTCTGGATCATCTTTCCATTCATCATATTTTTCTAAGTTAAGTGAAGATAGACAACATACAGCTGTTCTATCTCTTCCATCTTTATCAATCCCTGTAGGTAAAGTTATTTCGCTACATAAATTTGATGTCTTAACAGTTAAGTTTGCAAGTTTATGATGCTGTGGAATTAATCTATTAACTGTATCAATATAAATAATATAAGGTTCACCTGTTTCAATTCTTGCAGTTAATAATCTTATCCATAAATTTCTTGCAGAAATTGTTTGCTGAACAGTACCATCAGCAGGACTTTTTAGTCCCCACTGCTCATCATTTTCTACAGCTCTCATAAATGCATCTGAAAGTAAAACACCGTGGTGTAAATTTAAAGCTTTTCTATTTGGATCACCACCCGTGGGTCTTCTCATTTCAATAAATTCTTCAATCTCAGGATGATCAACTGGTAAATAACAAGCAGCAGATCCTCTTCTTAAAGAGCCTTGGCTAATTGCCATCGTTAAAGAATCCATAACTTTAATAAAAGGAATTATTCCAGATGTTTTTCCAACTTTACCAATTTTTTCTCCAATAGATCTAAGGTTACCCCAGTAACTTCCAATACCACCACCTTTTGCAGCTAGCCAAACATTTTCACTCCAAAGATCAAGAATTCCTCCTAAGCTATCTGATGCTTCATTTAAAAAACATGAAATAGGCAAACCTCTTTTAGTTCCACCATTTGATAAAACGGGTGTTGCTGGCATGAACCAAAGATTGCTTATGTAATTATAAATTCTTTGTGCATGTAAATTGTCATCTGCGTATGAACTTGCAACACGTGCAAATAAATCTTGAAAAGATTCGTTATGACCTAGGTATCTATCTTTTAATGTTGCTTTACCAAAGTCAGTTAGGTTTGCATCTTTGGATCTGTCGATCTTAATTATAATTCCCTTATCGTTTTGAAAAAGTTCAGTTTCAGTACTTAAAGAAAAAAGATCAGGTCTATTTCCTTTTGAAACTTCTTTAACTTCTGGGCTATATTCGGAGACAGCTTTCTTAAGGGCCTGTGATAGAATTTTATTCATATTTAGTACTATAATTTGTTATTGTGACGAAAACAACTATATGTTGTATGCGTTTGTTGTTAATATACTATATAAACAACTATTCAATAGAACATTTATAGAACGCGACAAAATATATTTCAATAAAAAAAATTAAAAAAGGTTAAGTAATTAACAGATGAATCAAAATATAAAAATAGACCCCTATGGTTTTAGAGAATATGACGCTCGCTGGTTGTATGAAAAGGACATAAGCAAGGAAGGAATCACGAATCTTGGTAAAGGTCTAGGAACTCAAATAAAAAAACATACTCAAAAAGAGAATCCAAGGGTAATCGTTGGTCATGATTATAGATCTTACAGTGAGGAAATAAAAAGTGCTCTTAAAAAAGGTTTGATCTCAACAGGCTGTCATATTGAAGATGTGGGTCTTTCTTTATCTCCAATGGTTTATTTCGCACAATTTAATTTAGATGCTGATGCTGTTGCTATGGTTACTGCAAGTCATAATGAGAATGGTTGGACTGGCGTTAAAATGGGAATTAAAAAAGGCTTAACTCATGCTCCTGAAGAAATGAAAGAATTAAAAGAGATTACATTAAATGAAAACTTCTCAAACGGTGAAGGTAATGAAAAAAAAATTGAAAATTTTCAACAAGTTTATAAAGATGATTTAATAAGCGGTAATAAGATTAATAAAAAATTAAAAGCAGTTGTTGCATGTGGGAATGGTACTGCCGGGGTATTTGCACCTGACATTTTAAGAGGTATTGGCTGTGAAGTTATTGAACTTGATTGCAATCTAGATTGGACTTTTCCTAAGTATAACCCAAATCCAGAAGATTTAGAAATGCTTCACGCAATTGCGAAAGCTGTTAAAGATAATAATGCAGATATAGGGTTTGGTTTTGATGGTGATGGCGATAGAGTTGGTGTTATTGATAATCAAGGAAATGAAATATTTTCAGATAAAATTGGTTTATTAATTGCAAGAAACCTATCAACAAAACATAAAAATTCTAAGTTTGTAGTAGATGTTAAATCTACAGGATTATACTCAAAAGATAATGTTCTATTAGAAAATAATTGTGAAACTATTTATTGGAAAACAGGACATTCTCACATCAAAAGAAAAGTAAATAATGAAAAAGCTTTAGCCGGGTTTGAAAAAAGTGGTCATTTCTTTTTTAACCAACCTTTAGGTTACGGATATGATGATGGTATTAATTCAGCTATTCACGTGTGTCATTTATTAGATAATCAAAATAAAATGATGAGTGAAATTATTAATGAATTACCAAATACATATCAAACACCTACGATGGCACCTTTTTGTAAGGATGAAGAAAAATATCAAGTAGTTGAAGAATTAGTTAAACAAGTTGAAGAAATAAAAAAAAATAAAATTAAAATTGATGATCAGATAATTACTGAAGTTTTAACAGTAAATGGTGTAAGATTTTCTTTTGAAGATGGTTCTTGGGGATTAATAAGAGCGTCTTCAAATAAACCCTCATTAGTGATTGTAACTGAAAGTCCAACGTCAGATATAAGAAAGAAGAAAATCTTTTATTTTATTGACGATTTACTTCAAAAAACTGGAAAAGTTGGAGAATATGATCAAAAAATTTAGCCTAATTATTATACTATTCTTGCTAGTACCATTAAAAAGTTATGGTTTAAGTGAGCAAAATGAACAGCAAATGTATATTGGCTGCTATCAGAATTCAAAACAGTATTTAGGAGCAGACAAAGCTAAAACTTATTGCCAGTGCACTGTTGATAAATTAAGCGAAAAGTTTTCTGATGAGGAGCTGGATAGAGTATTCAATCAAAAACCAGAGGATATTATTAAAGATACTGAATTTGCGTCTAAATTTTGTGAAAATAAAATTCTTCAATAAAGTTATACAATAAATCAAAGATTCAATCAAAACGTGCTTAGTTATTTACCAAGAATCAGATAATTATTTAGATGAGGTGATGGAGGGAGACTGAAGTCACCTCTTTTTATTTAAAAGCTTTATTAACCTTTTGCATCATAATAGATAAAGTTTCTTTGGTATACTTTTTACCTTTTACAACCCACACAGATAGTGGCCATGAACTATCTTTTTTACTTCTTGCTATAACGTGAATATGTAACTGAGGAACCATATTACCAATTTTTTCTATATTCAGCTTTGAGGTTTTAAATAATTTTTTCATAATTTTACTTACGTGAATAATTTCTTTCATAAGTAAAATTTGATCTTTAGAATTTAGATCACTCATATCAGTAATCTTATTTTTTTTGGGAATTAGAATAACCCAAGGAAATTTAGAATTATCATAAAGCCTAATACTACATAGTTTAAGTTCCGTTATATAATGTGAAGACTTTAAAAATTTCTTATCGATTTCAAAAGGCATATCTATAATTTTAAGTACTCGTAGAAAAACTTAGCTGCAACTATTAATAAAAAAATACCAAGTAATTTACTAATTTTATTTTTATCTATTTTATGAGCTGTTCTTGCTCCTAGTCTTGCCATAAAAGTTGTAATAGGAATAAAGATTAAAAAAGCTGGAATATTTAAAAAACCAATACTAAAAGGTAAATTTGTTTTTAAATAACTTCCTGAAATAAAAAAACCTGTAGCACCAAACAATGCAATTAAAAAACCAATTGCTGCTGCACTACCAATTGCTTTATTAATTGAATAACCAAAAAACTTAAGAATTGGTACATTCATGACAGCACCACCAATACCCGTTATAGCAGAAATAAATCCAACAATCGTACCAAGTATAATTTTTAAATATAGTTTCATTTCAGATATTATATTTTTATCTTTCTCTTTGATTAAAAGTAAATAAATACCCAAAAACGATATTACGATTGAAAAGAAAAGCACTAGAGATTTTGTTTTAAAAGTTGCTGCAAATATAGTTCCAATAATCACTCCTATAATGACAAAAATACCATAGTTTTTAACTACATTAAAATCTACCGCATTAAATTTATGATGGGTTAAAACTGAAACTATTGATGTTGGGATTATTATTGCAAAAGAAGTTCCTACTGCTAAGTGCATAATATATTGCTGATTAATTCCAAGTTGACCAAATATATAATAAAGAAAAGGAACTGTAATTAACCCACCACCAATACCAAATAAACCAGCAACAAATCCAACAGGAACAGCTGTTAATACCATTAATAAAATAAAATAACTATATTCGTTTGCTAAAATAGAATTAAGCAGATTGCCCTACGCTTGTATCAACAGTGTTATATTTAATTTTATCCATGATGTGATCAATTTTCTTAACATCTGCGTCTCTCACACACATATTTTCACTTAAATATCTCTTCCAATAACTGGCACCCGTTTGCCCATGAAACAAACCAATAGTATGTCTCATTATTTGATTTAATCTTGTGCCCTTTTTTAATTCATCCTTTACATATGGAATTAATTGTTCAATGACATCTTGTCTACTTAAAACCTCTTCAGTTCCAAAAATTTCTTTTTCAATGTCTGCTAACATATAAGGCGTGTGATACGCTGCTCTTCCAATCATCACACCATCTGTTTTTTGAAGAAGGGGTGTTATTTGATCGACAGATGTTATTCCGCCATTTATTATTATCTCTTCATTTGGAAAATCTTCCTTCAATTTATAAACGTATTCATATTTTAAAGGAGGTATATTTAGATTTTGTTTAGGAGTAAATTTTCCTAACATTGCTTTTCTTGCATGAATGATAAATGTTTTAACTCCAGTTGATTTCAAAGTTGTAATAAAATTATGAAGATTTTCATAATCTTCAACATTGTCATATCCAATTCTAGTTTTTATAGTTACTGGTAAATTTGTTGAATCCTGCATCTTGCTTAAACAATCTGCAACTAAATTAGGTTCTTTCATCAAACAAGCACCAAATTTACTTTTTTCAACTTTTCTACTTGGGCAACCTAAATTTAAATTAATTTCATCATAACCAAAGTCTTCACCTAATTTTGAAGCTTCTGCTAAAAGTTTAGGGGAAGATCCTCCTAATTGAAGAGCTACTGGTTTTTCATTAATATTAAATCCAAGTAATCTTTTTTTATCCCCTCTGTTGATTGCTTCATCAACAACCATCTCTGTATAAAGAAGAGTATTTTTTGAGATCAATCTTAAAAAGTAACGCTCATGACGATCTGTGCAATCCATCATAGGAGCAACTGATACTTTCCTATTCATGATTTAACTTTATATGATTTTACTATGAGTTTGAAGCGTCTGAATCTTCTGTAATTGCTTCTGCTTCTTGATTTTCTTGTTCTGAAACTTCATCAAGTGACACTTCACCTTGATCATTCATTGTTTCTTCACTATCTGATACATCTACATCTGGTTTAGCTGTTTCTGATAATTCAGCTAGATCCTCTTGTGAAACTTGAATTTTTTCTGGAGTTTTTCTAGCTCTTTTAGATGGTAAAATCGGTGTCCCACTTTTTGAAATTTCACCTTTGTACATGTTTTCAAAATCATCACCCACTTCTTCATCATCCTCAGAACCATCATCAACCTGCTCAACATGTTTTCTAAGTTTGTAAACTGCGCTATCAGTCAAATCTGAAACTTTAATTTTTTCTTCTGCAATTTCTCTTAATGAAATAACTGTATTTTTGTCGTTATCTCTATCTAAAGTTGGTTCAATGCCTGAATTTAATTGGGTAGCTCTTTCTTTAGCAACTAGTACTAATTCATATGGGCTATCTACTTTATCTATACAATCTTCTACTGTAACTCTTGCCATGGGCGATTATTTATACCCCAGACTTTAAAAATGCAAGGGTTTTCTATACTATTACTGGATTGAGCTTTTTTCGAACAAAGAAAAGAAGAATTAAAGAAACGAATATATAAGTGCCTGATACAACAGCAATATCACCTACAGTAAAACCTAAATCTATCAAATATCCAAATAAAGCAGTTCCAAAGGCTGTGGCAAATACCATCAATGCAGTGGTTAGAGCTTTAATAGAACCTAGATATTTAACTCCATATAGCTCAGCCCAAGTTGAAGATCCTAAAATATTAGCAAAACCATTAGATATCCCTACTAAACCTAAAAATATAAAAGCTGTAAACTGTGTATCAAAAAAGAATAGAACTATTACTGATAATAAAAGTGGAATATTCATATAAATTAATAATTTTCTGCTTGTAAATTTATCAATTAAAAAACCTGATAAAAATAAAGTAAGTACAGATAGAATTGAATAAGACATAAATGATTGGGCAATTACATAAGGACCCCATCCTTTTGAAGTTTGAATAAAAGATTGAAAAACAGCAAAGCCGGTAAATATCCAAGGCATTGCTAACATGTTAGAGCTAATAATATAAAATCTATAATCTTTTATTACCTCCCTTCTTTTCCATTGTTTAATCTCAACATTTTTTTTATCTTCATCACTTGATTCTCTAGAATCTAGATTTAAATTTTTAATTAATAAAAAGGATGCAATTGGCAAAACTATTAAAACCGTAATAGAAAAAATAAGCCAAAGATTTTGCCAATCTATGATTGTTAATAAATATACCATTAGAACAGGCATAATAAATTCTGCAGATGAAAGACCGAACCAACTTATACTTAAAGCTCTACCTCTAGTTTTAGTAAAGTATCTTGAGATAGTAGTTGATGCTGTGTGAGACATCATTCCTTGTCCTGAAAATCTCATTAAAAAAATTGCAACAAATAATAAAAAAACTGATGTTATTCTTGAAAAGAAAAAACAAGCAAATGATAAAAGAATAATTACAAAAAAAGCAAATTTAAAAATATTTACATCATCTATCTTTTTTCCAACCCAAATTAACAGAACACTACTACACAAGGTTGCTGATGCATAAATTGAGCCAAATTGTCCGTGGGTAATAGATAACGCTTCTCTAATACTAGAATTAAATAGACCTAAAAAATAACTCTGTCCAAAGCTAGAAAAAAATGTAAAAATAAATCCAAATAGAATTACTTTAAACTTCAAACTGTTAAACATAGGAAATAAAAATTATGTCTTTTAATGTTGCTTTCATAGGTCTTGGTGTCATGGGTTATCCGATGGCAGGTTATATATCAAAAGCTGGTCACAATGTAACTGTTTATAACAGAACAGGTACTAAAGCTGATAAATGGATTGCAGAATATAAAGGCTCAAAAGCAGATACACCTGCAAAAGCTGCTGAAGGTGCTGATTTTATTTTTACCTGTGTTGGAAATGATAATGACTTAAGAGAAGTATCTCTTGGAGAAAATGGATTGTTTAATACTGCTAAATCTGGTTCGGTTTATGTTGATAACTCTACAGTATCAGCAGAAATTTCTAGAGAATTATATGCTACAGCTAAAGATAAGGGATTTAATTTTTTAGATGCACCTATTTCAGGTGGTCAAGCAGGTGCTGAAGGTGGAATACTTACAGTAATGGTTGGTGGTGATGAAGATGTATTTAAAAAAGCAGAACCAGTTATTGATTGCTATAGCAGAAAAGTAAAATTAATTGGTAAATCTGGGAGTGGACAGTTAACTAAAATGATGAACCAAATGTGTATAGCAGGTGCGGTTCAGGGTTTATCAGAGGCCATTAACTTTGGAATAAATGCTGGGTTAGATATGGATATCGTTATGGAGACCATATCCAAAGGAGCAGCTCAATCTTGGCAAATGGAAAATAGATATCGAACAATGACCGATGATGTGTTTGATTATGGTTTTGCTGTAGACTGGATGAGAAAAGATCTAGCAATTGTAATTAATGAAGCAAAAAAAAATGGTTCACCAGTTCCGATTACAGAACTTATTGATGGCTATTATGCAAAAGTTCAAGAGATGGGTGGAAATCGTTGGGATAGTTCAAGCTTAATTGCTCTTCTAAAAAAGAAAAAGTAAACTGTGACTGATACCGTTCCTTATTACGAGGACTTTACAGAGATTAAAAAGAAGATTTGGTCAATGCTGACTAATGCAGTGAAAGACAGAGGGTCACCATTTAGAATACCTGTTTTTATTTGTGGAGATCAATCTGACTTTGATGGAAGAATAGTAGTTCTCAGAAAAGCAGATGAACTAAATAATCTTGTTCAATACCACAGTGATATCAGATCAGATAAAATAAAAAAAATAAAAGCCAATAAAAATGCTTCGATGCTTTTTTATGATAAGGAAGAAAAAATACAGGTTAGACTTAAAGTTGAATGTACTGTTAATCATAACAATGAAGTGACAAAAGAGTCTTGGTCAAAAACACAACATATATCTAGAAAATGTTATTTAGTTGATAACGGTCCAGGAACGGAAAGTGATATACCGACTTCAGGATTAAAACCTGAACTTGATAATTTTGATTATACTAAAGAACAAAGTGAAGAAGGTTATAAAAACTTTACTGTTATTCAGTGTAAAATAAAATCTATTGAGTGGCTTTATTTAGCAGCTAAAGGACATCGCAGGGCTAGATTTGATCTAGAAAACAATAAAGATAATTGGTTAATTCCTTAATTAAAAGTGGCCTTAACATCTCCAAATTCAGATGAAGTTACTTCAATTAACGTTTTGTCATTTATAGGAACTGGAAACCCATAAGCTCCTGTTAAGATTAAATCTCTTTTTTTAAGATAATTATTATTTCTAGCTTGTTCTTTGACCAGCCAATTTACTTCTGACAACATGTCAATTGGCCATTTTTTATTAACCCAAGTGTCTATTATTTCATTGTCATAAATAAGTTTGAGATCAGTTTCTAATTTATTTGAAGGTAATTTTTTTTCTAATCCCAAAACTACACCCGCATGTATCGCATTATTTGTAAGGAGTTCTGCACCATGAGGTTCATCGCCATAAAAAATAAGATTATGAATTTCTATTAGAGGATAAATCGCTTCAATAGATTCTAGTATATAATCAAAAGAGGATAATTCAGGATTAATATCTCGATTTAATATAATGCCAAACTCTGCTTCCATAGCTGGATTGGTGTAGTCTTTTTTATTTAAAATTACTCCACTATTATACAATTCGCTTTTCCAGAGATACCCACAAGCAGGTTGGGTAAATCCCATTTTCTTTTGAGTATCTTTTGATACACAGCCTATTTTATAACCAACTATTTCCTCTCCTCTTTTTTTTCTTAATTCAGCAACATTAGATTGAATAAGCAAGGCTTCATCATTTGTTATCTTTATTTTTTCTTTAAAAATTATGCTGGGTTTTTTACTATCGTAATTTTCTAAAGTTTTATTTGCAAAAAAATCTAAATCTTTTTTTGAATAATTACTCATTCTTTAAATTTATAGTCCTTTTACAATAATATTGCTTCCTTCAGAATTTTGTAAACGTATATCTTTAACAGGTTTATATTCATCTGAATGATACCACTCTAAAGCTCTTTCATAAGTCGGAAATCTAATAATTACTAGTCTTGGAAAATTATCTTCTCCTTCAACAACTTGGTATTCACCATTTCTAACCAAATATTCTCCATCAAATTTTTTTACTACTTCACTCACTTTAGCTACATACTCTTTATAGTTTTCAGGGTTTGTTACTTTTAATTGTGCGATTACATAACCTGCTGGCATTATTATCTCCTATTAGAAAATTGATTTTGAATATTTTTTCCAATTATCTTGGTAGTGTTTGGTATTTTCTAAAACTGATTTTTTTTCTTCTTCAGTCACTTCTCTTATTATTTTACCTGGTGAACCTACTACTAAAGAATTATCTGGTATTTCTTTATTCTCAGTAATTAAAGCTTTAGCACCAATTATACAATTTTTTCCAATCTTAGCATTGTTTAGAATTACTGCCCCAATACCAATTAAGCTATTATCTCCAATTGTGCATCCATGAAGCATAACTAGATGGCCGACAGTCACGTCTTTTCCAACTTTTAAAGGACAGCCTGGATCAGTATGTAAAACACTGCCATCTTGTACATTAGACCCCTCACCTATATGAATATTTTCAATATCACCACGTAATACAGCATTAAACCAGATGCTAGAGTTTTTCTCTAAAGTCACATCACCAATGATTGTTGCATTTGGTGCGACCCAATTTTCGCCAGAGTTTTGTGGTTTTTTATCTTTTAAATCATAAAACATAATTTATATATTCTTATAGTATGCCAGTTCAAACTCCAATATGTGATTTTGGTAAAAAAGCTTTACCCTTTGAATTAAAATCTACAGAAAACAAAGTTGTTTCATTAAATGACGTTATGGGAGAAAATGGAACTTTGATAATGTTTATTTGTAATCATTGTCCATATGTCAAAGCTATTACAAAAGAGCTAGTTGAAGATTGCAATGAATTAAAAAAAATTGGAATTAACACAGTTGCGATATGCTCAAATGATTTTGTGAATTATCCAGATGACTCGTTTGATAATATGATTAAATTTTCTAAAGATAATAATTTTAATTTTCCTTATGTGCATGATGATACTCAAGAAATTGCAAAATCTTATGATGCTGTATGCACACCTGATTTCTTTGGTTATAATAAAAACCTTGAGTTACAATATAGAGGAAGACTAAGAGAGCTTAAAAATTTTGTACCAGTAAAAGATGGTGAAAGTGATTTATTAAAATCTATGAAACAAATTGCTGAAACTGGCAATGGACCACAGAACCAAATCCCTAGTGCTGGCTGTGGCATCAAATGGAAATATGATTAATGTATTTAATCGTTACTAGATCTTTTCCACCTGAGCTTGGTGGTATGCAAAGCTTAATGTGGGGACTTGCAAAAGAGCTTTCAAAAAACTTTATGATTAAAGTTTTTGCAGATTATGTTGAAAAACATAAAGAATTTGATGAACAAGCAACATTCTCTATTGAGAGAGTTGGAGGACCTAAATTGCTTAGAAAATATAGAAAAGCATATCTTATTGATGAATTTATTAAAAATAGCAAAGTAAATGGAATTATAGCTGATCATTGGAAAAGCTTAGAACATTTAAAAACTAATAAAAAAAAATATTGCTTAATTCATGGTAAAGAAATTAACCACGCTAAAGGATCAGGGATTAACAAACGTTTATTAAAAGTATTAAATAATGTTGAAAAAGTAATTGCTAATTCAAAATATACTAAAAATTTGGCAATTGAAATTGGAGTAAAAAAAGAAAATATTATTGTAATTAATCCAGGGATAGATCCAATTAAAGATCTTGATAAAAAATCATTAGATAAAGTTGAAAGCTTACTTACAGTTAAAACACCAAGATTAATTACTGTTTCAAGATTTGATAAAAGAAAAAATCATGAAAAAGTAATAATGGCTTTAAGAAATTTAAAGCAAATTTATCCAGATATTGTCTACATTTGTATTGGTTATGGGGATGAGGAGGAAAATATTAAAAGTCTTGTAAAAGAATTGAACTTAGAGGGTCAGGTAATGTTTTTTAAAGATATAAGTGATGATTTAAAAAATGCCTTATTGGCTAAATCAAATATATTTGTAATGCCATCTATTGTTCATAAATCTTCAGTAGAGGGTTTTGGAATAGCTTACACTGAAGCAGCACAATATAGCATACCCTCTATTGGTGGTGAAGTTGGAGGTGCATCTGATGCAATTGAACATGAAAAGACAGGCCTGATTTGTGATGGAACCAATTTAGACTCAATATATTATTCAATAAATTCAATGCTAGAAAATAAAAAATATTTAGAGTTCGGAAAAGGTGCTAAAGATAAGGTCTCAAAATTTTATTGGCCTAATATTGTTGAAGAATATAAAAAAATCTTAAGCTAATTTATGTACCTTTTTAACTCCAAGGAGTCTATTGGGATGCTTTTTGGAATTTTTGCATATTTATCTTTTTCTATTTTAGATACAATTCAAAAAACTTTAATAATACATCATTCTATTTTTCAATTACTTTTGGTTAAATATTTTTTTGTTTTATTTTTAGCTTTATTTGAATCTAAAAGAAAAAATAATCTTTTTTTTTACAAATCAAAAGATATCAAATTACAGATATTTAGAAGCTTACTATCAGTGATAGAGTCAGGTTGTTTTGTTTTATCATTTAAGTATTTATCATTAGCTAATGCTCATAGCATTGGTTCACTTGCACCAGTAATAGTTGTTGCACTATCTGCAATAATTTTGAAAGAAAAAGTATCTGCTAAAACATGGATCGCAATTTTTATTGGCTTTGTTGGGGTTTTGATTATTCTAAGACCCACTTCATCAATATTTGATCCAAAAGCGTTGTTGCCATTAATTGCTGCATTTGTACTTGGACTTTATCAAATTATTACTAAAAAAGTTTCTGAACATGATGCGAATGAGACTTCATTATTTTATACATCAATCATTGGTTTAATAATTATGTCTTTATTGGCTTCTAAGTTTTGGACTCCAATTGATGGATATTCATACGCAATGTTTTTAGGTATTGGTATATTTTTTTCATTAGGTCTTTACCTTCAAATAATTGCATTGAGTAAAGCAAGAGCAAGTATTATTCAGCCATTTCATTACACTTTAATTTTTTGGGCAATAATTTTTGGATATATATTTTATAATGATATTCCAGATATATTCACAGTTATTGGAGCTATAATAATTACCTGTTCTGGTATCTTTGTTTTAAACCAATCTTCTAAAAATTAAACTAAGATTGTTTATATTTCAGTTATACTTATAGTCATTTATTAATGTCCAATAACAAATTAGCTATTTTTTTAATCATCACCTCTGTTTTTTTTGGAACTGTAATGCTTTCTTTTTTAAAGATAGCTCAAGAAGATGTTAATGTTTATGTGGCTGGTTTTTTTAGATTTTTTTTAGGATTAGTAATTATTTTACCCTACATAATTAAGAATAAAGATGCTGTACTTAAAACAACTCATCTTAAACAACATTTTTTAAGAGCAATACTTGGTTTACCTGCAATGCTTATATATTTTTCAGCTTTGGTGCTGCTTCCTATTGAAAAACTTACAGCAATATCTTTTGTAGTTCCTTTAATAGTAACAATACTTGCAGTTTTTTTTTTAGGAGAGAAGATTTATATATATCGAACTTTAGCGTTAATACTTGGTTTCAGCGGAATGTTAGTAATTATTAGACCTGGTTTTGTAGATATATCTATTGGAGTTTATATGGTTTTATTTTCAGCATTACTTTGGTCAATTAATATAATTATAACTAAAAAAATTTCCAAAGATGATAGTGCAATTACTATTCTAGCTTATCAATCTATTTTTATGAGTCTTCTCAGCTTCATTATTGTTTTATTTTTTTGGGAAATGCCAAGCTTAAAAACATTCATCTACTTAATCTTAGCTGCCATGTGTGGAACTGTTTTACATTTAACGCTCAACCATGCATTTAAATTGGTTGATGTAAGCATGACTCAACCTTACTCATTTTTAAATTTAGTTTTTGCTTCTATTATTGGATATTTGGTATTTGATGAAATGCCAGATCTTTATACTTGGATTGGTGCTCTTATAATATTTACCGGTGTTCTTATAATTTCTTACAGAGAAATGAAACTAGACAAAGATATAATTAGAAAAAGAATTGATATTAAATCTTAATTTTTTTTAGTAATTGTTTTGTAAATTTGCCATCCAACAATAAGAATAGTTGTTGCTAATATGCACGTTGTAAGAGTTCTATCCCATAAAAAAGTCCAAGAACCATCACTTAATAATAAAGACCTTCTTAAGTTTTCTTCCATCAATCCTCCTAGAACAAATGCAAGAATGAGTGGTGGCATTGGAAAATCATATAAGCGCATAAAAGTTGCAACTACAGCAATTCCAATCATTAAATAAATATCAAAATTGTTAAATGACATTACATAAATTCCTGTAATTGAGAAAAATAAAATAAGTGGAATTAAATAGTTTTTTGGTACAGCTAAAATTCTAGCTATGTAAGGAATTAAAGGTAAATTTAGAATAAGTAATACTACCATTCCAATATACATAGACATAATAACTGACCAAAATATTTCAGGGTTAGTCATATAAAGTCTTGGACCTGGTTGAATACCAAAACCTAAAAGAGCACCCAACATTACAGCAGTAGTTCCACTTCCTGGAATACCTAGAGTTAATAAAGGAACAAACGCACCAGAACAAGCTGCGTTATTTGCGGTCTCAGGTGCAGCCAATCCGTGAACACTACCTTTGCCAAATTGTTCTTTCTCTTTATCATTAACTAAATTTCTCTCCATTCCATAAGCTAAAAATGATGCAATCGTTGCTCCTGCACCAGGTAAAACTCCTATTATAAAACCAATAATTGATGTTCGAGGAATAGTTTTTAACATCTTTGCTCTTTCTTCTTTATCAATTTTAATTGAGCCAAGTTCAGTTAAGGATACTTGTTTAGCAGCAGCTGTTGGATCATTACGTTTTAAGATAATAGTTAACGCTTCACTCATTGCAAAAGTTGCCATTACAACAAGAACAAAACTTATTCCATCAGTTAAGTTCATATTATTAAATGTAAATCTTGTAATATCTGACAAGCTATCTTGGCCAACGGATGCTAACATTAAACCAAGCACAACCATCATCATTGCTTTAATAAATTGTCCTTTAGATGAAAAGGCAGCAATTGCAGTTAAACCTAAAATCATTAGTGCAAAATAATCTGGAGATCTAAACGATAAACTTACTTTTGATAAACTCGGTGCTAAAAATAATAAATAAATTGCAGCAAGTGTTCCACCTGCAAAAGAACTCCAAGCAGCAATAGCTAAAGCTTTGCCAGCTTTACCTTGTTGTGCCATTGGGTAACCATCAAATGATGTTGCAACAGTTCCAGGAACACCAGGTGCATTCAATAATATAGAAGAAGTAGATCCACCAAATACAGCACCATAATAAACACCAGCCATTAAAATTAATCCAGTTGCTGGATCAAAACCATATGTAATTGGTATCATTAACGCAATTGCTGTCATTGGTCCAAGACCTGGAAGCATTCCAATGATTGTTCCAAAAAAACAACCAATCATCACCATAAAGATATTTTGAAAAGTAAGAGCTGTTGTTAGGCCAATTAAAATTCCTTCAATCATCCCATCACTCCAATTAATTTTAAAAATGGGTCTCTAAGATAAATATCAAGAACGCCGTGTAATAAGTACATAAATGCTGCAACAAATGGAAAAGATAGCATAAACATTAATATCCATCTTCTCTCACCTAGAAAATAATATGACCCCATCAAAAAGAAAGAGGTTGTTAAAAAATAACCAACTTTTAGGATGGTTGCTCCATATATAATTGCAATTAAAACTAAAATTCCTGTTTTTTTATATTCTAGAGTTTTATGCTCTACTTTAATTGTGTTTGGATCTGGTAAAATTAATTTTAATCCTGAAAAAAATAAACCAGCATAACCTAAATAAATTGGAAATGTTCTGGCATTAAAAGGTGCATTTTCATCAAATGCAAAAACTTGAATTTGGTAAGCAGTATATAAATAAAATACTGAAAAAATAAAAAAGAGCAGTGATATAATTTTTGTAGTATTTATATTCACTGCTCTAATTTTTAAATAATCCTAAGGATTATATAACTCCTAATTTCTTCATAAGAGCTGTCATTTCTTCTGTTTGTTTTTCTAAGAAAGAAACAAACTTGTCACCTGGATTGTAAATATTAACCCAAGCATTTCTTGCTCTTACATTTTCCCATTCAGAAGTTTTCTGTACATCGCCTAGCATTTTAGCAATTGCATTTTTATCTGCACTGCTCATACCTGGAGGACCAAAAAATCCTCTCCAGTTAACGAATTGTACATCGTATCCTTGTTCTTTTAGAGTTGGTGCATCTGGAGCATCAGAAACTCTTGATGGAGCAGTAATACCAATAATTGTTACTTGGTCTCTTGCACCCATAAGCTCACCTAAACCTGTAGAGATAATTTGTGTTTCTCCAGATAAAAGTCCAGCTAACGCTTTTCCACCAGCATCATAAGGAATGTAAGCTACATCATTTGGATTAGCACCAGCAGCTTGGAAAGCCAAAGCACCAATTAAATGGTCCATGCTTCCTCTTACTGATCCACCTGCCATTTTGATTGAGCTTGGATTCTTCTTATATGCATCAACTACATCTTTAAAGTTTTTGTAAGGTGAGTTTTTTGCAACAGCAATCGCACCATAATCACCGATTACACCAGCGATTGGCACAACATCTTTATAAGATAAAGTACCACTTCCACTCACGTAACCTTTGTGTCTAGTGATTGATCTTAAAACTAATGGTGTTGATTGAACTAAAACTGTATTTGCAGGTTTAGTATTAATCATGAAAGCTAATGCTTTTCCACCACCACCACCTGACATATTTTCAAATGATGCACTTTTTAACATACCAGCTTTTGTCAAAGCTTCTCCAGTACCTCTAGCAGTTCCATCCCAACCACCACCAGCACCACCACCAATTACGAAGTGAATTTTATCAATCGCGATTGAACTAGTTGTAGTTGCTGAGAATAATAGGATTGCTGAGAATAATACTGAAACTATTTTTTTAATGTTTGTCATTATTTTCCCTCTATTAGTTTTTTTGATACTTAATAAATATTTCAAACTAATGTCTAATAATAATGTTAGTATTGTTCTATTCTGTAGAACATGTTATTCTATTCAATAGAATAATTATGAAATCTAATAAAAATATTATTGGTGTTGATGCAGTAAACAAAGCTTTAGAAATTTTAAACTGTTTCACAGAAAAAAATGAGTCTCTATCTATAACTAAAATTGCGAACATAACTGGAGATCATAAAAGTAGAATTTCAAGAATATCAAAGTCGCTTGAAAATTTTGGATATATTAGAAAAATAAGAAATGGAGAATTTAAAATCGGTCACTCTATTTCAAGATTATATGAAATTTACGATAGTAGTTTTAATTTCAAAAATTCAATTAAATCTGAGTTAGATCTTATTTCTGCCAAAACAAATGAAACAGCCAGTTTTTTTGTAAAACAGAAAGAATCAAGAATATGTATTCAAACTAGTGAGCCAAATAAAATAATTAAACATTCAATTCAAATTGGAACAAAGAAACCTCTGAATAAAGGTTCAAGTGGACATATCTTGTCATCTTATAATGATTTGCAAATAGAAAATAAAGAAACAATTTTAAAGCAAGGATACTCTATGTCATTTGGGGAAAGAGATAGAGAAATAGCCTCTATATCAGTTCCAATATTTAGAACAAAGAAACAATTTTTAGGAGCTTTAACAATAACTGGGCATATCTCTAATTTTAATAAAAAAAACTGTTTAAATTTTTTAAATATTTTAAGATCTTCGAAAATTAAGATCGAAAAAAAATTAGATAAAATCCAGTAATGTTAAATCAAATCAATCAAATTTTCACAATAAAATTTATTTCTGTTTTAATAATTTCTTTTCCAAGTGCGATTATTGCTGATTATTTTAATATTCCTCTAGCTTGGTTTTTAGGCCCAATGATTGTCACATCAATTGCTGCATTATCAGGTTTAAAAATCATCATGCCCAAAATTGTATTAAGCTTTATTTTGATAATCTTAGGTTTGCATATTGGAAATTACATAGATCAAAATTTATTTAATCAAATAAGTAATTGGATTTGGACTTCACTAATCATGCTAATCTATATAATAATTTGTATTTTAATTGTTGCTAAATACTTACAAAAATTTGCAGGTTACGGTGAAAAGGCTTCGATATTTTCAGCAGCTCCTGGAGCGTTAGGTCCTTTAATGATTTTAGCTGAAAATGAAAAAACAGATTTATCTCAAGTTGCAACTTCACACTTAATAAGATTGATAATCATAATAACTGTAATTCCATTTATTATAGTAAATAATACTGGTAACGATGTTTTGTTAAATAATGACTTCAATTATTTAGGTCAAAATCACTTAAATTTAATTTTACTTATTTTTGCATCGTTATTTTTTATTTTTGTTTTTGATAAAATTAGAGTTCCAGCAGCTTTACTCTCAGGTACATTATTTGCTAGTGGTTTGTTACAAATTACAGATATAGCATCATATAAATTACCAGATGAAACTGTAAATTTTTGTCTACTAATTCTTGGTTCTTCAGTTGGGTGTAGATTTGCAGAAAAAACTGTTAAAGAGATAGCTAACAATTCACTTCATAGTATTGTTGCTACAACTATATTGGTTTTGCTAGGTTTGCTTGCTGCATATGTTGCAACATTTTTTGTTGATACAAATATTTTAACCTTAATATTATCTTTCAGTCCTGGTGGAATTTATGAAGTTGCAGTTATAGCAATTGCTTTTGATCTAGATCCAGACTTTGTCGCTTTTCATCATATAATAAGATTACTCTTTATACTTTTCACTGTTCCCATATTTTTAAGAGTATTAGAAAAAATTAAGAAATAATTTCAGACAATCTTTCAAAAACTTTTTCTGGTGATAACTTCGATAACTCTGGAGCTTGTATTGCTTTAAAGTTTTCTCTTTCAATACTTACTTTAAAAGGAGTTGTGTGAGAACCAAATAATGCAATTCCTTTTGACCTTAAATGAGCTGTCATGTGAGCAGGTCCAGTATCATTTGCAACAACAAATGAACTATCTTTAATCAATGCAGCTAATTGAGAAATATCTAGAGCTTTACCATTGTCTAAAACACAAAGAGCATTAATGGTTGATGCATCTTTAATTTCATCTGGCCCAGGTGCAATAACTACTTTAAATTTGTTTTCTAATTTTTCATTAATCATAGAAATTAAATCATTATAATAAGGCCATTTCTTAGAAGTTAAATGAGGTGAGCAAAAAGGAAAAAGTACAATATATTTTTCTAATTGATGGTAATTTTTTATTTGAGTTATATCTGATGGGCTCCACGAAAAATCAGGACTTAAGGTATGATGAGTTGTTATTCCAGAGCTTTTTAATTGATGATCAAATCTTGATAAAACTGAGTCTTTATCAAAATCTTCTTTTGTAGTCCCTTCGGGTAATGTCGTTTCAGTAGAAGACCAAATATCCTTTGATGCATTTGGAAACAATATTCTTTTATAAAAAGCTGTTCTGCTAGAATTTTGTAAGTCATAAACTTTTGAAAAATTGTATTTTTTAATATTTCTCATTAATGAGTATAAATAGATCAGGTTTAGTCTTGATAGCCTCTTATCTAAAATAACATTTGAAATATGTGGATTTTTTTTGAACAAATCAAAGTATGGTTTTGTAGTTAATAAATGAATTTGATCATCTTTATGATTTTCAGAAATATCTTGAATTGCCCCACATGCTTGAGCTATATCTCCTAAAGATCCATGTTTAATGATTAAAATATTAGACATATTTATAACAACTTAACATAGTATATTTTTTAATGAATAAAATTCTAGTCGAAGTATCCGTTGGTGAATTATTGGACAAAATTTCTATCCTAGAAATTAAACAAGAAAAAATCAAAGATTCGGAAAAACTAAAATTTATTAATGAGGAGCACTCAATCCTTAAAAATCAATTAAATAACAATGTTAAATCTGATCAAAAGTTAAATGAACTTTTTGAGTCTTTAAAACAAATTAATGCAAAATTATGGGTAATTGAAGATGATAAAAGACAATGTGAAAAAGAAAAAGATTTTACAGAGACTTTTATTAAACTTTCAAGAGATGTTCATTTCTTAAATGACGACAGGGCTAAAATTAAGTTAGAAATTAACAATCATACAGGTTCAAAGATTAAAGAAATTAAAGAATATACTAGTTATTAAGACTGTTAATGAATAACTATGTTTTATTTTTAATCACACTTTTTTGTTGGTCCCCCACTTGGTATTTGATTAAATTTCAATTAGGTTATGTAGATCCATTAGTATCTGTTTTTTATAGATTCTTAATTGCAGCAATCATTTTTTTTATTTACCTATTAATCAAAAAACAGAATTTAAAATTTTCTATTAATAATCACATTTGGTTTTTATTTTTTGGAACTTGTCTTTATTCAATTAACTATGTTTTCTTTTACCTATCTAACACTTATTTAATAAGTGCATTTCCAGCAATTGTTTTTTCTACTGTTGTTATAATGAATATTTTAGGTGAAACTTTTTACTTCAAGAGAAAACCATCTTTAAAAACATTAATAGGTGCATTAATTGGAATGATTGGGATTGTGATCATTTTTAATGATGAGATTTTTAATTTTAGCTTTGAAAAAGGTACTCACATTGGATTATTTTTGGCATTAATTGGAACATTTTGTGCCTCAACAGGAAACATGGTTCATCAAAGAAATTTGAATAATAACTTTCCTCCACTACAAACAATTGCCTATGCTATGTTATATGGTTCTATTGTTACCTTATTAATTACACAGGTGCGTGGTACTGAATTATTATTTGAATACAGCTTTAGCTATATAACATCTCTATTATATTTATCTATTTTTGGATCAATCTTTGCTTTTGTTTCATATTTAAAATTACTTGAAAAAGTTGGTCCAGGACGTGCTGGTTATGTTGGTGTTGTTATGCCTGTTCTTGCTTTAATAATATCTACAATTTTTGAGAAATTAGAGTGGCAAATAGATCTTATTGTTGGTCTTCCTATTTTAATTGTTGGTGCAGTTCTAGTTATCAATCAAAAAATAAAAGCTAATTAGTTATTAAAAACTTTTGGAAACCAATCCTCTCTCATTACATCTCCAGTTTCTAAATTAATTCCATAAAATGGTGGAGAAGTTGGACCTCCTCTATCAATATATTTAACATCATCACCTATAAATCTCATTGAAAATGCCCTCCTAGATTTTGAAGTATTATTCCCAGTTGAGCCATGCACAATTTTAAAATTAAATAATACAGCATCACCTAAATTAAGTTCTGGGATTAAAATATTTTTTTCAAATTCTTCTAATGGAGGTAAATCCATAAAAGAACTATCATCTTGATACCAAGATTGATTATTAGACCATTTTGTAGGTCTAATTAATTTTTGCCATTTATGAGAGCCCAAAATTAATTTAAGATTATTTTTATTATCCACTTCATCTAATGGTATCCAAAAACTTCCTGTATCATTACCATCAACACAGTAATAAGGCATATCTTGGTGCCAAGGTGTTTCTTTAAATGTGCTTGGTTCCTTTATGAAAATATGTTCATGAAAAATTTGAGATGATTTAGAATTAGTTGCTTCAGCAACAATTTGAGCTCCATGTGAATTAAAAATACAATCTTTAAACTCCTCTATTCTTTCCCAATTACAATAATCTTCAAAAAATCTACCATTGTTATCATTTACATTCTCTCGTCCATGTTTACTGGGGTTATCTAAAACTTTTTGAAAACCTTTTCTTAATGGCTCTATCCATTTTTTAAAAATATCTTTAACAATTATTACTCCATCTGTTTGATAATCTTTAATTTGCTTTTCAGATAGAAACATTTTTATTGTTGAAAACTATATTTTTTCTCTAAGTATTTAATGACATTATGAATGATAAAAGTCATGAATAAATAAATTCCACCCGCAACAATAAATACCTCTATTGGTTTAAAAGTTGTTGAAATAATATATTTCGCAACACCTGTTAAGTCCATTAAGGTAACAGTACTTGCTAAGGAAGTCCCTTTCATCATCAGTATTATTTCATTTCCATATGCTGGTAATGATTGTCTAATCGCTATTGGAATTTGAATTTTGTAAAAAATTATTTTGCTCGATATTCCTAAACTTTTACCGGCTTCAATAATGCCTGGTTTGATTGTCTGAAATGCAGATCTTAGTATCTCAGATGTATAAGCACCAGTATTTAAAGTAAAAGCTATAATTGCACACCAGTAAGGTTCTTTTAAAATAACCCACAAAAATGTTGATCTTAAATATTCAATCTGTCCTAAGCCAAAATAAATTATGAAAATTTGAACCAATAAAGGCGTTCCTCTAAAAACATAAGAGTATCCATAAGCAAATTTATTAATAAATATATTTTTATTTAATCTTAAAATTGCAAACAATAATCCAAGAAATAATCCAAAGAATAAAGAAACAGATAAAAGTTTTAAAGTAACAATCGTTGCACCTAATAATTTGGGAAAGCTGGTAAACATTAATTCAAAATCCATTAATACCCCCTGCTATATCTAGCTTCTAATCTATTGATTAGTTTCATGCTTAAATAAGTAAGCAATAAATATAAAACTGCAGCAAATGAATAAAAGAATAATGGATCTCTAGTAGAGCCTGCTGCAATATAAGATTGTCTCATAATCTCAACTAAACCTGTAACTGAAATAAGAGATGTATCTTTTAGAGTAATCTGCCAAACGTTACTTAAGTTTGGAATAGCAAGTCTTAACATTTGAGGCAATATTATTTTATAAAACTGTACAAATTTACTTACTCCTAAAACTTTAGCAGCTTCAAACTGACCTTTATCTATTGATTGAATTGCACCTCGGAACACTTCGGTTGAATAAGCGCCTGAAATTATTCCAATCGCCATCGAGCCTGTAATAAAAGCATTAATCTCTATATATTCAAAATAACCAAAGATAGATGCAACATACATTATTGCACCACTTCCGCCAAAAAAGAAAAGATAGATTACTAACAAGTTCAGGAACACCACGAATAACAGTTGTGTAAAAATTTCCAATTAAATTTAAAGATTTATACTTAGATAATTTTAAAGGAGTGAATATAAGTGCAAAGAAAAATCCAATAAACATTGCTGTAACAGAGACAGCTATGGTCATTAGGGTTGCATAAAATAATTCATCACCCCAACCTGTTTTACCAAATGCGAGAAGTTCCATATAGATTGGCGACTATATATTATAGTCGCCAAATCTGAAATTAATTACATAGAAGCGTCGAAACCAAAGTGCTTAATAGCAAGTTTGCTAATAATTCCTTGTTTTCTAGCTTTATCAATTGCTTTGTTGAAGTCTTTTAGAAGTTTAGCGTCTCTTTTACCGATCGCATCATCTCCACCTTGTCTAATACCAACACCAACACCATTACCAAATGCACCACCTGAAAAAGTTGGTCCAACTAACGTAACTGGTTTACCTGATTTGTCAGCATAATCTGTAAATGCAACAGCTGCTGCTAATGCAACATCACATCTTCCAGAAGTAAGATCTAAGTTAACTTCATCTTGAGTTTTGTAAGTTCTAACATTTACACTTCCAACATCACCAGACTCTAAAAAGTTTTGGTGAATAGTTCCTGTTTGAGTACAAACAGTTTTACCAGCAAGTGCACCTGTTATAGTTTTAAGTGCTTTTTTAACAGAAGATCCACCTAAAGTTAAGTTAACACCTTCTGGAGTATCCATGCCTTCTAAGCTTGAACCTTTCATTACTGCAAGTGATGCTACTTCATCCGCATAACCTTGTGAAAAAGTAATTGTTTTTTGTCTTTCAGCAGTAATTGACATTCCAGCCATAATCGCATCAAACTTTCTCATTAACAAAGCTGGAATCATTCCATCCCAATCTTGCTCAACAATAGTACACTCATGTTTCATGATTGCACAAAGTTCTTGTGCTAACTCAACCTCAAAACCAATAAGATTGCCTGAAGCATCTTTAGAGTTCCATGGAGGATAAGCGCCTTCAGTTCCAATTTTTATTTTGTCAGCGTAAACATTCCCAATGACTAATAAAGAAGCTAGAACTGTTAAAATAGTTTTTTTGAATATATTCATTATTTTCTCCTTTAAATTTGAGCAATTATTTCACAGATTTAATAATTTAAAAAGAAAAATTAATGATTGATTGACGATGAAAAATTCCAAGAGCAATCAAAACTAGGGATATAAACTCTAGATAATTTAGTATTTCCAAAATGATGATTAAATACATTTAGCCAACTATCTACTTGTTTTGGTTTCTTATCTTGGCTTCCAACTTGAGCAGTAATTACGCCCTTAGGCTTTAAAATCCTAATCATAGAATCCATATTTTTAGCAGCAAGATCTATACAAAACTGATCGTCATTAAGATCAACAAAAATATGATCATATGTATCATCTTCTACTGACTTGATACTTTCAAAAGCATCACCCCAAACACATTTTACAGAATTTTTCTCAGTTGCTTTTTTTCCAATATCCCCTAAATGTTTATTGCATACATCGACAACTTCCGGATCTAGTTCAAACCAGTCTACAAAATTGAAATCTTTCGAAATACATTCTCTTGCAACACCACCATCTCCACCACCAATAATTGCAGCTCTTTCATTATTTTGATTTAAATTAAGACCAGCACCAACAAATGTAGAGCTATATAAATGCTCGTCTGTAGCAGCAACTTGTATTTCTCCATCAATAAATAAAGATTTGCCAAATTGTTCTAACTCTAAAATCTCAATATGTTGTCCAACTTTAGATTTAAAATCTTCAAGAACATCATTTACTACATAAGATTTTTGCAAACCTGGTGAACTATAAATGTCATGATAAAGAGATTTTGTGTCTCTGTTAAATTCTTTTTTAACTATTCTTTTATGTGCAAATGCTTTCTTTATAATATCAATTGCAATTGATGGATTTACTTTTCCACATGTAAAAAAATCAAAACTAATTATCCCTTTTTCAGGAAATGTATGAAAACTAATGTGACTTTCAGCTAATAAAGCTAAAATAGTAAAACCTTGTGGTTCAAACTTATATTTTGAAATATTTAAAATTGTAACTTCTGCAGCTTTCGCAATATCATGTATTACTTTTTCATAAACAGAAGGATCGTATTCCTTGGTAGTTCCAATAATATCTAAGGTAATGTGCTCACCAACTTTAGTCATAAGTATTTTAGTTTTAAAAAAAAGTCTTGATATAGATATTAGCACTATTTTCAATGAAAATATATAATCGCTAAACTAGAAATCACTCATCTTAATATGAAATAATTTAGCTCCCTTTTTGCAATTTTCTGTCCAATCTAGGGGAGCATTATCATCAGCATTATCTGATATGAATTTAAAACATTTAAACTCTACACTCTCAAGTTTACATACTTTCGCTAAAGCATAAGCTTCCATATCAACAAGATCTACGTTCATCTCAATTTGTTTATTTACAAAACTATCTCCACTGCCACAGGAAAGTCCTTCATCAGAATTAATTATTTCATTAATATTATCAAATGGAGTTTCACCTAATTTAAGATCTAGCAAACCTCTGACATCCATATCTCTTTGGTAAAATTTTGTGCATTCAATAATCCCAGATAATCCTTTTTTCACAGCTCCTGCTGTACCATAATTAATTACTTCTGATGGTTTATATTTATGAATTAATTTAGTTAAATTATAGGTAGCGTTAATTTTACCCACACCAACATGATAAAAATAATTAAGTCCTACAGTTTCTTCTTTCAAAGCTGCAACAAATAATTTATTCATAAAAAATGGACTTAAAAAAATATATTAGATCAATACCAGATTATCCCAAAAAAGGAATTCTTTTTAGGGATATTACGACTCTAATTAAAAATGAAAATGCTTTTGCGGAAACTATTAATCAAATAGTTGAAAGATCAAAAAAATATAATTTTACAAAAATTGCAGCAATAGAATCACGTGGTTTTGTATTCGCATCAGCAGTTTCTTATATTTTAAAGAAACCGTTTATAATGCTTAGAAAAAAAAATAAATTACCCGCAGATGTTCATTCAATCGATTTTGAACTTGAATACGGAACGGCTACAATTGAGGTTCATAAAGACTCTTTAGATGAAAATGATAATGTTTTAATTATTGATGACCTGATTGCAACTGGAGGTACAGCAGAAGCTGCTGCAAAACTTGTTGAAATGTCAAAAAGTAAAGTTGCAGCTTTCGTATTTGTAATTAACTTATTTGACTTAGGTGGATCTGATAATTTGGTAAAGAAAAACTACCAAGTTGAAAATTTAATAGAGTTTCCAGGACATTAATTGATAGCTAAAAATGTTGAACCTTAAATAAGGCTTAATTTTTGGTAGCGGGAAGTGGGATCGAACCACTGACCTCAGGCTTATGAGTCTATCGCCATGAACCCTTGTCACCTACTCTAAAACAATTACTCCTGTAAATGCTCTCTATCCTTTCTAGTGACATTGAATCAAATTAAAGAATCTTAGTCAAGAACCAATGTCATTGACGCATTAGAGACGCAATAGTGGTACCAGTCCGATTTCAAAAATAAAAAGTTTAAGTAACCCTATCCCACCTAAAATTCAAAAAATGTTACTTCTACTCTAGCCTGTAATACTGTGTTTGTTTCATTCATAGACCTAAAAAATTTTGCAAAATTTCTAAACCTTTTGATATGAAGATTTGTTAATTAACCAGGATTCAAGAAGCCTGAGGCGTGGCTATGAATGTTTTATAATTCTTTTCCAGCTTTAAGTTCACGCCACTTAATAATAGCATTAGCCCCTAAGTAAGAAATAGGTTTAGGAGGCAATTTTTTTGGTGCATCGTAGGATTTCATATCATTAACGATAGCTGAATCTGTGTTCGTTGCTAAATCTACCGCACCAATTCCTGCTAAAGTGCCTTTTGCAGTACCAATACCATTTTGACAACAAGCTGAAAAAATATTTTTATCTACTTCACCAAAAGCTGGCACTGAATTTAATGACAAACATAACCTTCCAGCCCATCTATATTCCATTTCAACATCTGACAACATTGGAAATCTATCATTAAAACTTTTATCTTGATCATTGCCAAATTTACTTACTCTTTGCTCTGAAACTTCCATCGATGGATCAAAGGTCCAACGATTACGTATTGCAATTCTATCCCCATTAATCCCAGTAATTTTTCTAACCGTTGATCCCATTGGATTTGAAGGAGTAACACCCCATTTTTTTTCACCTCCAAGTTTTGTTAGTTGATCTTTAGTTAGTTTTTTAGTTATAGATGCGTAGGTAAACACATGCATTAATCGTTTTTCAAAAAAACCAAACGATTCAGCATGACCGTTTACAGCCATAATAATTTTTTTTGTAATAACTGAACCTGTTGGGGTTTTTATTTCCCAATTATCATTATTTTTTTTAATCTCTATTGCTGGGCTATGCTCATAGATTGAAAATTTATTTCCATTAGATTGTGAAATACCATTAGCCAATTTACTTATATAAAGAGCCGGTTGAAGCATAAGACAGCCTGGTAAAAAAAGCCCACTTTTATAAAAAGTTGAACCAGTAATTTTCTCCATCTCAAAAGATGATAAGTTTTTATATTGTTCACCAAGTTGATCTAAATGCTGAGCATATTCTTTGTTATGCTTTTCACCATTAATATTTACAGCACCATTAATACGTCCACTAGGTTCTACCGCTTCAGTAGGCATTGAATATTCTTCAGCAGCATCTTTAGCAAATTGTAGTGCCTGTCTATTTAATTTAATATGTTTTTGATCAACTTCTATTTTATCTTGGTAAGAACCTGAGCCAAGTTCATGAGGTAGATCAATCATAAAACCTGAATTTCTACCTGCAGGTCCAGCTGCAATTTCTGAGGCTTCTATTAATGCGATCTTATCTGTGTTTGTAATTTGACATAATCTCCTTGCAGCAGATAATCCTGCAAAGCCACCACCAACTATAAGCCAATCAGTTATAATCTTATTTTCTAATTTTGGATATCTGGGTTGATCTGGAATAATACTTCGCCAAGCTGGAGGTCCTGGATCCCGAGGCAATCTTTTTGCAACTCGAGTATTAGACATTATCCAATTTCCTTAATGGTATTATTCATAGTGTTAATGATATTTTCAAATTCTTTTTTTTCAATTTCATTTAATTGCTGTAATGGCAGACGAGGTATGCCTGCGTTAATTCCTTTTATTGTAACCCCATATTTTATTGATTGAACAAATTTACCCCCCTGCTCTAAATTTTTCATCAATGGCAACATAGCATCCCAAATCTTTTTGCCTTTAGCAAAGTCATTTTCAACAGCACATGCTTTCCATAAAGCAATGTGAGCAGTAGCTGAAAAGTTACTACCAGCACAAACCCAGCTTTTAACACCCGCTTGAAAGTATTCGTAAGCTTGGTCATCCATTCCACAACATAATGCTATGTTTGGGTATTTCTTAATTAGATAACCAATTCTATCCATTTCACCTGAGCTTTCTTTTATTCCAGAAAAATTTTTTGATTGACTAACAAGGTTTAAAAATTCTTCATCCATATTTACTGAAGTACGACCTGGATAATTATAAAGCAAAACAGGAAGGTTTACTGATTGCTCAATTGCAATTGCATTAATCGCATTCTCTTTACTGGTTGGTACAGCGTAAGGTGGTGATGATATCATTATGGCATCTGCACCATTAGATTTTGCTGATTGTGCAATTAAAATCGAGTCTTCTGTTCTAATTACTCCACCCGTACCAGCAATAAAGGTTACCCTCTTATCTATAATTTCTGAACTCAGTTTTAATAAATAAAGTCTTTCCTCTAAGGTTTGGGCGTAGTTTTCTCCAGTAGATCCAGCCACAACAATTCCATGAACACCTTCTTCAATAATTTTATTGATAACTTCAGCGTAAGCTTTTTCATTGATTGAATAGTCGTCATTAAATGGTGTAATTAAAGCTGTATAGATACCGTTCAGTTTCATTTAAATTCAATCTCCTTAAATAGTTAATTACTAACCACTATAATTAATAGGTGTATATTCAAACCCTATCAAACCTCTAATCAAGTGTCTAGGTGATGGAATGGTAGTTACTTAATAAAATAGATGATGGTTAGAATTATAAGGATAATGATAATCCAAATATAAGCTAAATCAATTCAACAATAAACAAGAGAATGTGATACATAATGCCTAAACCATTAACTAAAAAGAATAAACTTTGAAACTTTTATCTGAACTAAAACTTGGTAACTTAACATTAAAAAATAGAATTATTATGGCTCCGTTAACTAGAATGCGAGCTGGACAACCTGGAAATATTCCACAAGAATTAAACGCAACGTATTACGCACAACGGGCAACAGCTGGTTTAATTTTATCAGAAGCAACTCAAATTTCACAACAAGGTCAGGGTTACCCTGCAACACCTGGTATTCATAGTAAAGAACAAATTGCTGGATGGCAAAATGTTACTAAAGTAGTTCATAATAAAGGTGGAAAAATTTTCTTACAACTTTGGCATGTAGGAAGAATTTCTCATACTTCATATCAAGTAGATGGAAAATTACCCGTTGCCCCTTCTGCAATACCTGCAAAAAATAGTGAAACCTATACTGCTGATTGGCAGCCTACTGAAATTTTAACTCCAAGAGCATTGGAGATTTCAGAGGTAAAAGACATTGTTAATGATTTCAAGCAAGCTGCTCTAAATGCTAAAGAAGCAAACTTTGACGGTGTTGAGATTCATATGGCTAATGGATATTTATTAGACCAATTTTTACAAGATGGCAGTAATCAAAGAACAGATGAATATGGTGGAAGTGTTGCTAATAGAATGAAGTTTCCTCTCGAAGTGTTGGACGCAGTGATTGGTGTTTGGGGTAAAGATCAAGTAGGTGTTCGTCTATCCCCTTATGGAACTTTTAATGGTGTAAGCGACAGTGATCCTATGAATTTATTTGGTCAAGTAATTGAAGAATTTAATAAAAGAGGCATCGTCTATATTAACATGATCGAACCAAGAGCAACTACTGCTGGTGGTGATGATAATGTAAATGATAAAGCAGTTTGTACTTCTGATTTATTCAGAGCTAAATTTAATGGAATGTTTATTTCATCAGGAGGCTATAAACCTGAAACTGCTGAGGTTGCTTTAAATGATAATAAAGCAGACGCCATTATGTTTGGTAGATGGTTTATTGCAAACCCTGATCTTCCAGAAAGAATTGCTAAAAAGGCAGAGCTCAATAAATACGATAGAGCTACTTTCTATGGTGGTGATGAAAAAGGTTATACTGACTACCCTTTTCTATCTTAGATATTTTTAAATTTCTCCAATCATTTAAACTCAGAACCACGATCCCTAAAAGTTTTTTCATTAATAAGTAAACTCATACGGTATTTCAATGCTACCTATAAAATTTAAATCTTTATCTGCAACTATCATGCCTCCTTGGTCTATTTTATAAGATGGAAAAATTGTTCTCATTAGAGTTCCGTGAGTAACTAAAATTAAATTATTAACTCCTTTATGTTTAGAGGATAATTTAATAATTTTTTTTTTAAATTTTTTTTTATTACCCGTTAATCCTTTATCTATCTTAAATTTCCATCCAGCATACTTGGCTGTTTCCCAACATCTGCAAACAGGGCTGGATAAAACTTTTTCAATTTTAATATCATTAGTAGAAAAAAATTCTCCCATCCTTGCCGATTGCTCTTTACCTTCTTGCAGAAGATTTCTTTGCGTAGAACAATCTTTTTGGTTGTACTCATTACCTTTTTTATCTATGTTTCCTTCAATTCCAGGGGCAAATGCGTGTCTAATTAAAACAATTTTACCACCTTCTTTTAAAGCCTTAAGTGCTTTATCTGGATTAGTTTCTATTGAAAAAGCAAATCCACTAAAAAATAAACTTATTGTGATAATGTATGAAATGATACTCTTAGTACGTGAATTCATAAGAGATTTCTATACTACCTATAAAATTTAAATCTTTATCTGCAACTACTATTTCTCCTGAGTCCACTTTAAACCATGGATAAAATTTTTTTATTAAATTCATATGAGTTATTAATAATAAATTTCCATCACCTTTGTATTTTGTGGCAAGTTTTTCTACTTTTGCTTTATTTTTTATATTTGATGTTAATCTTTTGTCTATTTTATATTTCCATCCAGCATACTTGGCTGTTTCCCAACATCTGCAAACAGGGCTGGATAAAACTTTTTCAATTTTAATATCATTAGTAGAAAAAAATTCTCCCATCCTTGCCGATTGCTCTTTACCTTCTTGCAGTAGATTTCTTTGCGTAGAGCAGTCTTTAATATTTCCACCTTCTTCTTTTTTTAAATCTTTGTTTCCTGGAATACCTGGGGCAAATGCGTGTCTAATTAAAACAATTTTACCACCTTCTTTTAAAGCCTTAAGTGCTTTATCTGGATTTGTTTCAACAGAATAGCCTAACCCACCCCATAAGAAAGTAAGAATTATGATCCCTAATATTTTTTTCATAATCTAAGACTACCAAATCCTAAACATGATGTATTTTTGCTAATGCTTAGAATAGAATTCAATTAATTCATCCAAGCTTGCAAAATCCATGCACTAGAACCAAGTTCTAAACCAATATCCCTCACATAGTCTAATTGACTAAAATTCAATACTAACCATGTGTCTATTTACTTAGTTTGCTAATTTCTTAGACAAATGAGTAGCTTTAATATGAGTATAACGTTTTAAAATACTCAAGTTTTTCCAACCACCTTGAGCTGATATTTCTGCAATACTCCAACCATTCATTGCACATCTGCTAGCAAAAGTATGACGTGTTGTATGAAATGATTTTTTAACACCTGTCCAACGTTGCAACTGTGAATAAAAATGTTGGAAGTTATCGTTAGAGGGACAATTGATAACTCTACCATCAATATTAATTGGGAGCTTTCTCATCTCACTAATTACTCTAGGAGATAATCCTATAGATCTTGATGAACCATTTTTAGTTTCAAGCAATGTTGCAGTTGCATTAACAAAGTTAACATTTTCTCTTCTAAGTTTAATAATCTCCCCTCTCCTCATTCCACAATCAACCCCAAGCATAATTGCTAACTTTAACCAATTAGCTTTTGATCTTTCAGCCTTTGTTAATAAAAGTTTTTCTTCTTCTGGTTCAATTATATCTGCTTTGAACTCAGGTTCTTTTAATCTCTTTATAAAGTCACAAGGATTACTTGGAAGATAAATTCCAAGCATCGTTCTAGCATGTTTAATTGCAACAGATATGAGCGTTATATATTTGTTTGTGGTGCTTGGATTATAAATCAACAAACACTGATCTTGGAACTTTCTAATCTGCATTGGTGTTAACTTTGCAAGTTTTAGTTTAGCTATAGGTTGCCTGCATAGCTTATCTATTTTATATTTTTCTTGTGAATGACCTAACTTTGTAACCGTTACATCTCTATAATAAGTTTGCATCAGTTCACTTAAAGTTATTGTGTTTGCTTGAGATAGATCTTCATACAAACCTTTTTCAATTTGAGTTTCAGTTTCCCTTGCCCACTTATGAGCATCCTCTTTTTGAATAAATGTTTTTGAAATTGTTTTGTTATTATATCTTCTAACTCTAACTTCCCATTTGCCCATTCTTCTTCTAAACGTTGCCATTTAATTACCTCATTGGAGCATGAGTGGAGCAATTGATATTTGAAAATGTTCAACCTTAAATAAGGCTTGATTTTTGGTAGCGGGAAGTGGGATCGAACCACTGACCTCAGGCTTATGAGTCCTGCGCTCTAACCAACTGAGCTACCCCGCCAAATAATTCAATAAGGTTTATAATAGAATTCTTTTATGTTTCAATAAACAATTTTAAATTTAGTAATTTAAAAAATTGAAAGCCAGTTAAACTGAGGAAAAAATACCTGCAAAACCAACTACTAGAAATAACAAAAATAAATAGGTTATCTTTTTTTTAAACTCATTTTTTTTTGTATGTCTAACTCTGTTTAACAGAATATTTATATCAGTAGTTTTAACTTTATCGGATCTAATACTTTTATGTTCAATCTTTGAGACATCTAATAAGTTGATTTGTCTACTAGTTTTTTTCATAACATGAATAATTAACTACCTATAATGGACAAAGTCAAAATTTCAATTAAATATCTTTAAAATTACTCTGTTTTAAGAGGTTTTAGGAGAATTTGAGCTTTATATTTTTTTTTTTCGATCTCTATATAAAGATCTCTACTAAATAATTCTTCATTAGTAAGTTTTGAATTTATGTAACCAAATGATAAGTTTTTATCATAGTTAAATGAATAATTCCCTGATGTAGTTTTTCCAATAATTTCATTTTCTAAATATATTGGCTCTTCATGCAATAGTAGTGGTTGTCCAGGTGTACTATCTTTTAAAATTAACATCACAAATCTTCTATCTAATTTTTGGTTTTTAATTTCTAATAATTTTTCTTTTCCGATAAAATTAAATGATTTCTTGTAACTAATTGCAAAATTTAGTCCCGCTTGATATTGATTTTCTTCAGGAGAAATATCATGTCCCCAGTGTAAAAAACCACTTTCCATTCTCATTGTATCCATAGTATGAGCACCACAATGAATAAGACCAAAATTTTTTCCAGTTTCTACAACTAAATCGTATATTGCTTTTCCATTGTCTTTATTTATATAAAGTTCATAACCAAGCTCACCCACATAAGATAATCTTTGCGTCCAAACCTTCAAAGATCCAATATCTATATTTTTTGAAGTACCAAATTTAAAACTTTCATTAGATAAATTTTCATTAGTAATTTTTGATAATAACTCTCTACTTTTGGGTCCAAAAATTCCTAGACAAATTAAATCGTCTGTTACATCTTCAAACTCAACATCTTTAGATAAATTTTTTAATATATGTGCTTTATCATGAGTTCTAACGGCTGCTGAACTTATTATTCTAAAATGATTTTTATTAATACATACAACGGTTAAATCTGTTTCAATACCACCACCTTCATTAAGCATATGCGTATAGGTACATTTTCCAATATCATCTTTGATATTTGCGGTACACAGTCTTTGGAGTTCTTCATAAGCACCCTCACCCTTAATTTCATATTTTGAAAAAGGAGAAAGCTCAAAAAGACTAACATTTTTAATTGTATTTTTGCTTTCATGTTCAACTGATGGATACCAGTTTTGATAATTAAAACTATAATCGTATTCAGGTTTAATACCATCTAATGCATACCACATAGGTCTTTCATATTCTCCTGATTGACCAAAACATGCACCAGCTTTTTTTAAATCTTCGTGGTAAGGAAGTAATTTTTGATTTCTTGATGTTTTATGTTGTTTATATGGCCAATGCATTCCATATAAATCTCCTAATGTTTCAGTTACTCTATTCATTATAAATTTTTTTGATGAGTGAAATTTTTGAAATCTTTTTATATCTAATGAATATAAATCCTCATTCATATAACCATTAATCATCCACTCTGCTGTTACTCTACCCGCACCTCCAGAGCTTGCAATTCCAATACTATTAAATCCGCAACAAGTGTATAAATTACTAACCTCGGCAGTTTCTCCTAATAGATACTGGGTATCAGGTGTAAAAGACTCAGGTCCTGAAAAAAATTTTCTTATTCCAGCATTTTCTAATATTGGAAGTCTCTTAAATGATTTTTCCAAATAAGGTTCGAAATGATCAAAATCATCTGGGAACTCTCCAAAAGAAAAATCATTGGGCACTATTCCTTTTTCTTTAAATGCATTTTTTGCACCTGGTTCAAAAATACCAACTAGCATTTTACCAGCATCCTCTTTTAAATATAAACAATCATTATAATCTCTAAGAACAGGTAAATTTTTTGGAAGATCTTTCATCGGTTCAGTTATTATGTAAAAATGTTCATTTGGATATAATGGTACACTTACCCCTATATCTTCTCCAATTTGCCTAGACCACATTCCAGTTGCTAGGACCACATATTCACAATCAATCACGCCTTTTGACGTTTCTACTCCTGATATTTTGTTATTTTTTACTAATATTTTAGTAACAGGAGTTTTTTCGAATATTTGAGCTCCTTCCATTCTAGCTGCTTTTGCCAAAACATTTGTAACCCCTACTGGATCTGCCTGACCATCTTCAGGCATATAAACACCGCCTAAAATATTATCATCATTGATCACCGGATATAATTTTTTAATTTGTTGCTTATCTAAAACTTCAACATTTACTCCAAAAAGCTGAGCGGAAGTTGCTTGTCTTAATAATTCTTGAAGTCTTTCTTTTGAACTGGCTACAGTAATAGCTCCATTTTGCTTAAGTCCAGTTGATAACTCAGTTTTTTTTTCAAGTTCCTTGTATAAATTAAGTGAATACTTTCTAAGTTTTGTAATGGTAGCAGTTGCACCAAGCTGTCCTACTAAACCTGCTGCATGCCATGTGGTTCCTGAAGTTAACTGATCTCTTTCAAGTAAAACAGTATCCTTCCATCCAAATTTTGCTAAATGGTAAGCTACTGAGCAACCTGCTACACCTCCACCAATCACAACAACTTTAGTGTTGTTTGGTAAAGCTTTTTTCATTTAATTAGATTTTGATTGCCTCTTCAGGTGCAACAT
>NZ_CALSOW010000005.1 GCF_943788075.1 uncultured Candidatus Pelagibacter sp.
GTATTTATGTTCTTATTCAGTTCATCTAAAATTTTAATTCCAGAAAACTCTATTCTTATTAAATGAAGACCAATCATTCCAAAAATTAGAGGAGTAAAGAAACTTAATAAAACCTGGTAAAAAACCTGTGATATTTGTTTCGTAAAAATTATTTAAACAGAAATCAAGTAATCCTAATACAAAAAAAGTTGAACCTAAAACTAAAAATAAATTTAGATTTTCTTTATTTGGTTTTAAAAAATTTACATTAGTCATTATTATTTTTCCTGGATTGCAATTCTCTTGTTGTACCAATTCATAAACATTGAAATAGCTAAACTAATTGTTAAATAAGTAGCCATCGTAATACCAACAATCTCTATAGCTCTACCTGTTTGCATCATCGCAGTTCCAGCAAATACTAAAACTAAATCTGGATAAGCGATAGCAGCTGCTAGAGAAGAGTTTTTAGTTAGGTTTAAATATTGGTTTGTTGTTGGTGGGATAATAATTCTTAAAGCTTGAGGCATTATAACTAGCTTTAAAACTTGGTTTGGTGTTAAACCAATTGATGCTGCTGCCTCTTTTTGACCTTTACCAACCCCTTGTATACCTGCTCTAACATTTTCAGCAATAAAAGTTGCTGTATATAATGTAAGAGCTAAAGTTAATGCTATTAATTCTGGTGGTATTCCAAGCCCCCCTTCAAAAGTAAAAGAAGTTTTGGCTAATTGTTTTAGTTCAGGAAAACTCCATGATAAATCAACACCTCCAACAATAAATGTTAGCGCTGGTATAATTATAAATATACCTAAAGATATTAAAAATTTAGGATACTGTTTTCCTTCTTCTTCTTGTTTTCTTTTTGCAAATTTATTGAAAAAGAAAATAATTATCATTGCAATAATTAAGTGCTACTAAAAAATACGTCAAAGTTATTCCAAACTGGTGCAACGGTATAAAGTCCTTTAATGGTCATATATGATGATCCAAAAATCAATGGAGCATCTTCTGGCATAGGTAATGCTCTTAAGTGCAGCAAAATACCAAAAAAATATCTGTAATAATAAAGGTACATTTCTAAAAAACTCTACATAAAAGCTAGCAGTTTTATTTATTAAATAGTTAGGTGATAGTCTTGCAACACCAACAATTATACCCAAAATTGTGCATAAAATAATCCCAATAAAAGATACTAATAAAGTATTTAACAATCCTACTAAATAAGCTCGACCATATGACATGGAGCCATCATAATCGATTAGTGAAAATTGAATATCAAATGAAGCTTCTTTTGATAAAAAACCAAAACCAAACTGAATACCACGGGTATCCATGTTCTCTTGTGCATTCATTGTAAAGAAACCAAATATTAAAACTATAAATAATAGAGTTAAAAATTGAGGTAAGATTTTTTTAAATTTCATTTGATTTGATACTATAAAAAAAGGGCTAGATAAATCTAGCCCTTTTTAATTAATTTATAACTTTAAATTATCTTGATGGTGGAACGTATAAAATACCACCTTTAGTCCATAATTCATTTGGACCTCTGTCTGGTAAGATACCAGTGTCAGCTATATTTCTCTTATAACTTTCACCATAGTTTCCAACTTGTTTGATAATTCTTAAGTTCCACTCGTTATCTAAACCGAATGCAGCACCCATTTCACCTTCAGCACCAACTAATCTTTTGATTTGTGGGTTTTCTGAAGTTTTCATCATGTCAGCATTAGCAGAAGTAACACCGTACTCCTCAGCTTCGATCATAGTATTTAAAGACCATCTTACGATATCTTCCCATACTGCATCACCTTGTCTAACAACAGGGCCTAATGGCTCTTTTGAAATAGTTTCAGGTAACACGATGTGATCATCAGGGTTAGTCATTTTAGTTCTTTGTGCAGCAAGACCTGATTTGTCAGTAGTGTAAGTATCACATCTACCAGCATCATAAGCAGCTACAACTTCATCAGCTTTTTCAAAAGCAACTGGAGTATAAGAAATTCCTTTAGAGTTAAAGAAGTCTCTCATGTTTAACTCAGTTGTTGTACCAATGTTAGTACAAGCTGAGATTCCATTTTTGAATTGGCTTGTTGAAGTAATTCCAGAGTCTTTTCTAACCATGAAACCTTGACCATCGTAGAAGTTTACTCCAACGAAAGTAAGTCCAATGTCAGCATCTCTAGAAAGAGTCCAAGTTGTGTTTCTTGATAAGATATCAATCTCACCAGAAGTTAAAGCTGTAAATCTTTCTTTAGCACTTAATGGTGTAAACTTAACTTTGTTTGCATCACCTAGTACTGCAGCAGCTACCGCTCTACATACATCAACGTCAACACCAGTCCAATTTCCTGCAGCGTCTGCATTAGAAAATCCTGGTAAACCTTGAGATACTCCACATCTTACAAAACCCTTCTTCTGAGTGTTTTTAAGTGTCTTAGATTTTTTAGCAGCGAAAGTTTCTGTTGTAAAAGTAAACAACACAGCAACCATTGCCACTAAAGAAGTTAATTGTTTTAAGTATTTAAACATTATTCTTCCTTTTAGTTATTTTTATTTGTTAACAAATAATTCAAATTAAATTTGAATCAGACCAACTTTCTATCATTATATAAAGTTGATCAAAGGAAAATTCTTAATATTAGAACCATTCTAACTATATGTAGTGTAGAAAAAAAATATCAGAATATATATTGATGATGGTGCGCCCTGCACGACTCGAACGTGCGACCCTCGGTTTAGAAAACCGATGCTCTATCCAGCTGAGCTAAGGGCGCAAAAATTAATACATGTACATATATAGTATTTAATTAATATTTAAAAAGAAATTTTTTAGCTATTAAAAGTAAAGATAAAAGCTCTACTCTTCCAATAATCATAAAAAAAATCATAAAAAATTTAGTTAAAAAATGTAAATCGTTAAAATTGAATTCACTCATCCCATAAGCTGAGGAATTAACAGTGTTCATTAAAGTTAAAATAGCTAATTTAAATGAGCTTTCAAAGCTAATACCACTCAAGCTTAATAAAGAAGTTAAAATAAATAACGAAATTATGAAAATCAAAATTGTTAAAAAATATTTATTTATCTCTTTGAAATCGAAATTAATTTTAGAAAATATTAACTTATTCATAAAAACATTCTTTGGTTTGCTAAAAGATAGAATTTGATTAAATGAATATTTAGTTAAAGAATATATTTTTAAAAATCTTATACCAGAACTTGTAGAAAAAAAAGATCCTCCTATTATTACTAAAATTAGATAAATGAAACTTAACCTTGATTGATCAAATTCTAAAGAGATACCAATATTAGATATACTGCTGACTAAAGACAAAAAGATGTAAGTAAAATTATTATCAAAACTAAAAAAAGTAAAAAAAATTGTGACAATAAATAAAAAATACAAAAATAAATGAATATCTTCGTAGAAAAAATTAAGATTCTTATCTCTTATTAAAATCAAATTATAAATAAAAAAAATACTAAAAAAAGAAACTAACATTAATAATGAAAAAATTACTATTTGTGATTGATTAGTAAGAATTAATGAAAGGTCATTAGTTGGTAAAAAACCACCTGATGAAATTATTGTCATTGATAAATTTAAGGAGTTAAAAGATCTAATGTCGAAAATATTTAATATAAAAAAAATTGATAATGTTATCGCAGAATATAATATAAATATTTTAACTGTTTGTTTTAATATTTCAGAACTATTAAATGATAAAAAATTTGTTAGTGATTTTTTTAAACTATCATCATAAATATCTATTAAAAAAATAATTGAAAATAAAAAATATAAACCACCTATCCATTGAATAGAGGATCTCCATAAGATTAACCCTTGATCAATATGTTTTATATTGTCAAAAATTGTAAATCCAGTTGAGGTAAAACCTGAAACAGACTCAAAAATAGAGTTTAAAAAAGTTAAATTATAAATACTAAAGTAAAAAGGTAATGATAGTATTAACGGGAGTAAAATATAGCCTAAAAAAACAGTTAAAATTTTTTCAAAAATAGATGGTTTTTTAGTTATCTCTTTTATCTTGTAGAAAAGCAGACCAATGGCTAGTGATGAAAATAAACTAAAATAGTATGTGTTGAGATTCAAATATAGATTAAAATAGTAAGAGTAGATGATATTAAAAAATGAAAAGATCGATATTAATATAAAAAAAAAACTAAGATATTTTACTCTGAAAAGAGACATTTGAATTTATATAGAGCTTATTCTAAATATGTTTTCTACTACTGAAATGGAGTCTTTTTTTGCTAAAAAAACAACTCTATCATCTTTTTGAAATACAAAGTTTGATCTAGGTATCACTACTTTATCATCTCGTAAAACTGCGCCTATTCTTATTTCCGATGGTAAATTTGAATTTTTTAATTCTTTATTAATTAATTCTGAGGTCTCAATAATTTCAGCTTCAATAACCTCATACTCTCCATTTAAAATTGTATAAGCTGTTTCTATTGTTCCTTTGTGAATATGTTTAAGAATACTTGAAACTGTGTTCATTCTTGGATCAATCAAATCATCTATTTTTAGAGAGTTCTGTAATAATGAATAATTTGGCTTGTTAATCAAAGCCATTGTTCTTTTATCATTAATTTTTTTGTCATCTTTTGCAAACTTTTCAACAAGAACACTTACCATTAAATTATCTTCATCATCATTTGTAAGAGCTAACACCGTTTCTGCTTCTTCTAAATTTGCCTCAACCAACACCTCTTCATCAAGTGCGTCACCATTAATTACAATAGTGTTATTTAATTCATTTGCTAAAAATTCAGACCGATCTTTATCTTTTTCGATAATTTTAACTCTTACAGCATCTAAGCTCTCCTCAAGGTTCTTTGCAAGATTAAAGCCGATATTGCCCCCACCAACAATTAGTATTTTTTTTGATACTTTTTCAGTATGACCAAATGCTTCTAGTGTTTGGGACATTTGAGAAGAATTTATAATTACATAAATCTTATCATCTTTTTGAATATCATCATTTTTTTTAGGGATTAAAAATTTATCTCCTCTTATGACACCAATAATATTTGCATCAAGATTAGGATGTTTTTTTGTTAATTCATTCAGTTTAATATTAATTAGATTACAATTATCATTAATCAAGATTTCTAATAATCTAATTTTATTGTCAGCAAAAGGGACACTATCTAAAGCTCCAGGTGCTTCTAATTTTCTTTGAATAGATTTTGCTATTTCTAACTCAGGTGAAATAATTACATCGATTGGTAAATTTTCTTTATTGTAAACAGTAGTAAATTTTGGATTTAAATAATCTTGAGATCTAATTCTAGCAATTTTTTTTGGAATATTAAAAATAGAAAAAGCTATTTGACAAATAACCATATTAATTTCATCGTTACGTGTAACAGCTATAATCATATCTGTTTCTGATGCGTTGGCTTTTTCTAATATTGATGGATAAGTGGCTTTACCGACTATAGCTTTTACATCTAATGATTCATCAATTTTTTGAATATCTTCACTAGATTGATCAATAACAGTAATTGAATGACCCTGTTCACTAAGTTGTTTGGCTATAGTAAAACCTACTCTGCCAGCACCACAAATAATTATATTCATTTTAATTAAATTCTTTTATTCCCAAGATTTTTAGTTTTCTATGTAAAGCTGTTCTTTCCATACCAACAAAATTTGCTGTTTTTGAAATATTGCCATTAAATTTTTTAAGTTGGATAGTTAAATACTCTTTTTCAAACTTTTCTCTAGCTTCTTTTAATGGTACAGAAAGGCTATTTTCTGCAATCTGATTGTCAAAATTATCAATTTTTAATGACTCCTTAATAATATTTGAGATTTTGTCTTTGGTATCAGGTTGCAATATTGCAATTCTTTCAATTAAGTTTCTTAATTCTCTAACATTACCTTTCCAATTGTGATTTAAAATATAACTATTGTTCTCATCAATTTCTAACTCTTTAATATTGTAGTTTGCTGATATTTTTTTGGAAAAATATTTAATTAATAACGGAATATCTGAAATTCTTTGACTTAAAGGTTCAATATTTATTTCAAACACATTTATTCTATGAAACAGATCTTCTCTAAAGTTTCCTAATTGAATTTCTTTTTTTAAATCTTTGCTTGATGAACAAATTAATCTTACATCAACACTGACATCATTATTCCCATTAACTCTTTTAAATTTTTGATCAATTAACACTCGTAAGATTTTTGATTGAATATCAAGTGGTATCTCTGAAATTTGATCAATTAGTAAAGTTCCCTTGTTGGATTTTTCAAGAGCTCCGTATGATATCGATCCATTTTCTTTTTCTTCGCCAAATAATTCAAGTTCATATTTATTTGAATCTAATAAAGCACCATTTAAAACAACAAATTGATTCTTATTTCTTATAGAGTTTTTGTGTATTTTTCTTGCTACCAGTTCTTTTCCAGATCCAGAGGGGCCACATATAAAAACTCTACTTTCTGTTAACGAAATCTTTTTTATTTGATCAACTATATTAGTTGTGTTTTTACTGTTGCCAATTAGATCGTAAGAAGAAAATAATTTACTTTCATATTCTCTATTTTGTTTTTTGAGGTTATAGTTTTCAACAGCACGACTTACAAAATTTAACAATCTTTCTTGATCAAATGGTTTTTCTATAAATTCAAAAGCACCATGATGCAAAGATTTTATAGCCATTTCAATATTTGCGTGACCTGAAATTATTATAACGGGAACATCCTTATTCTTAGTTTTAATATGTGATAAAAGTTCAATTCCATCGTTATCTCCTTTATCTAATTTAACATCTAATATAGCAACATCAGGAAGTTTTTTGTCTATTTCAGCTAAAGCTTGATTAAAATTGGCAGCAATTCTTGTTTTGTAACCAGCATCTATAATTAATTCATTAATGATATTTCTTATATCAGCATTATCATCAACTATTAAAATTTCAGCGCTCATTGTTTTGTAAATATAATCTTTATTATTGCTCCGTCAGTTTTTGATATAAATTCAATATTCCCATTGTGATCATTAATTATTTTATTAACTATTGATAGACCTAATCCGGTCCCCTTTTTTTTTGTTGTAAAGTATGGATTTAAAATTTCTTTAATATTATTGTTCAAATTTTTGAATCCTATACCAGTATCATTAATGACAAGACTTATATGACTATCAAAATTGTTAAGTTCAATAGTAATATTTTTGTTAAAATCACTTACTTTTTCAGCTTTTTGCTGGATACTTTCAATTGAATTTTTAATTAAATTAAGAAAAACTCTACTTAATTGTTCTTTATCACCATCAAAAAATAATTGCTGATTATTATGCGTAAAATCAATTTTAATGGTCAGGTCTAATTCTTGTAACAATTTAATATTATCATTTATTAATATAATTAGATCATTTTTTTGAAAAATTGGTTTTGGCATTCTTGCAAAATCAGAAAATTCATTAACTAATTTTTCTATTTGTTTAATTTGGTTATTAATAATCTTTAAATTTTCATTAAAATTTTCCTTATTTTTTTTATCTAATTCGTTTGAGTATTTATTTTTTAATCTGTCAATGGTTAATTGAATTGGTGTTAGTGGGTTTTTAATTTCATGAGCAAGTTTTCTTGCTAGACTACCCCAAGCTTCATGTCGTTCATTTAAAACTAATTTTTCTTGTTGATCTTTCAATCGAACAATCATTTGATTAAAATTTTTATTTAATATCTCTAAATCTTTATCAGTTTTAACTTCAGGGACTTTAATGTCCAAATTTCCTTGTCCAATTGAAGTGGAGGCTAAAATCAAATTATTAATTGATCTAAAGAATCTAGATGAAAATCTAATAGCTATTGAAATAGATATAAATAATAAAAGTGAAACAATAATAATATAAATTATTGCAAATGAAATTTTTATACCTGTGCTTTTTTCTTCAACCGTATAATAAAAATTTATAGCCTCTTCTGTTTCAGTTAAATATTTTGAAATATCTTTATCAAGATATTTAACTACATAAATAAATCTATCGTTAAAATTCTGAAGGCGCATAATAGCAGCCGATCTATTTTCTAGAGCATTAATAATTTTTAAAGGACGATCATCATCCAATACAAGATTTAAAGCTTCATCAACTGGAGGTATATATAAATCATCATTCTCTAATGTTGAGAATAATGGTTTTTTTTTTAAATCAATTATATGGATTTCATCAACACCTCTTATTAATTTTTGAGTTTGTAAAAACCTTTCATATTCTTTTTCATTATCATTTAAAAATTTTTTACTTTTATTTACATCAAAAGCAATAAGAACTATTTCTGATTGAATTTTATTTCTAACTTCATCAACATAATCTCTAGCTAATTCATAAGAGTTATTTACAACTGTTGTAACTTTTTTGTCAAAATATTTCTCAAGAGCAAATGAAAAAAGAAATAAAGAAAAAATTGATATTAGTAAAGAAGGTATAAAAGTAAATAACGCAAAGTATGTGATGTATTTTTTATTTGAATTAATCCCATCCGCATCAATATCATTTTTGATAGTTTTTTTAATTTCTAAAAAAATAAAAATAAAAAGAAATGCGAGTAAAACAATATTTAGAACTAATAAATACTGTAAATTCTGACTTGAAAGTTCTACGGGGCTTTTATCAATAAAAGTTAAAAAAGTTAAAAAACCTATAGATAATGTGATAATAAATAGGAGAATTAAATATATGTTTTTTCTAATAAAATCGTGCATTCTTAAATAATAATTACCTTAAATGATGAATAATTATTTTATAATACTTGCCTCCGGACAAAGCAAAAGATTTAATTCAAACCAATTAAAACAATTTATTACCTATAAAAATAAAGCTCTTTTTGAACATTCTTTAGATAAAGCAATGAACTCAAAACTTTTTAAGAAAATAATTTTAGTTGTTAATGAAAAAAAACAAATCAAAAAAAAATATTCCAAAGATGTTGTTATTATTAAGGGTGGTAAAGAAAGATCAGATTCTTCATTGATTGCTTTAAAATATATTAAAAAATTTAAACCAAGTAATGTTTTAATTCATGATGCGGCCCGACCAAATTTCACAATTAAACTTTTAAAAAGATTAATTAAATCACTTCAAACAAATAAAGCATCTATACCTGTAATTTCATCAAAAGATTCGATTAAATATAAAGTTAAGAATCAATTATTTAATCTTGATAAAAAAAATTCTTATTTAACACAAACACCACAGGCATTTAAGTTTAAAGATATTTATAATTTATCCATAAAACAAAAAAAAATAATTCAAGATGAAGCAACTTTATTTATTAACAACAATTTTAAAATAAAATTTATAAATGGTGAAATTTTAAATGATAAGATTACCTTTAAAGAAGATATCAACAATATTAAAACTTTTTTTGGAATTGGATTTGATATTCATAGATTAGTTAAAGATAAAAAACTTTATTTAGGCGGTATTAAAATCCCTTTTCATTCAGGTTTAAAAGGTCACTCAGATGGAGATGTAATTTTACATTCAGTAATTGACTCATTATTAGGTGCAATGAGAAAAAAAGATATAGGAACTTTTTTTCCAGATAATAGAAATAAATTTAAAAATATAAGATCTCCAAAAATGCTCAAACCCATTGTTGATATTTTAAATAGAAGCAATTTCTACATTAATAATTTAGATATTAATTTGATATGTGAACAACCTAAAGTTTCCAAATATAGAAATAAAATAATAAATTCTTTATCTGATTTATTAAATTTAGATAAAGATTTAATTAATTTAAAAGGTAAAACAGTTGAAAAATTAGGATTAATTGGAAAGGAAAAAGCAATAGCTTGTGAAGTTATTTGCTCAATATCACAATGAAGAAAATAAATGTACTGATATCAACTTTCTTTGGTTATGGTTATTTAACTAAAATACCGGGGACTGTTACATCATTAGTTACTACCATATTTATTTATATCGCATATGAATACCTTGAGTATACTGATCTTAAATTTTCAATAATTTTTTTTACTCTTTTATTTTTCTATTCATTTTATGCAGTTAAAGATGCAGAAAGTGAGTTTAAGAATAAAGACCCAAGACAAATAGTTATTGATGAAGTTTTAGGTCAAGCTATGCCTTTAATATTGTTGCTATATTTAAACCAAACTAATCAACTAAATATGCAAATCGAAATATATTATGTATTGTCATTCATATTGTTTAGGTTTTTTGATATTGTAAAGCCATTTCCTGTTAGCTATTTTGATAAAAATTTTAAAAACTATTTTGGAATAATCATGGACGATATAATGGCTGGATTATATTCAATGATATTAATCTACCTAATAAGTCTTAAATTCTAATGAGTATTCAATTACTTCATAAAAAATTAATTAAAAAAAAATTAACTATATCGATTGCTGAGTCTTGTACTGGTGGATTGCTGGCTCATAATTTAACTAAATTAGCTAACTCATCAAAATATTTTCAAATGGGACTAACTACTTACTCCAATCAAGCTAAAATTAAGATTCTTAGAGTAAATAAGAAAATTATAAATAAATATGGGGCGGTTAGTTATGAATGTTGTAAGGCAATGGTTGAAAATTTATCTAAAATTTCAAAAAGTAAAATAAATGTTTCTATTACTGGAATTGCTGGCCCCGGTGGTTCTACAAAAAATAAGCCTATTGGTCTTGTTTATATTGGTTTTAAAAAAGATAAAACAATGTTTGTTGAAGAAAATAAATTTCAATCAAAAAAACGGATTCAGATACAAAGAGCTACCGTCAAAAAAGTAATTAATATTATTTTAAAATTAATTTAATGGATCCTCTATAGGTCTATAAAGATCTTCTGCTCTTTTTTGAAAAGCATCTGCTATCTTATTCAAACCAAATTCAAAAGACTTTGACATCAAAATATTTAAGAATTTATTCTCAATTTCAAAATCAATATCAAAAAAAATTTCGGTACCACCTTTTGTTTCATTAAAATTCCAATTATTTTCTAAATGATTTAATGGACCTCCTATATTGGTTACATTTATAGTACTATTTTCTTTGTCAAATTTTACATCACTTTTATAGGTATCTTTAAATGGTCCTTTGCCAATGGTAAGGTCGGCAATGATTAAAGTTTGATTACCCTCTGTATTTCTTTCATAAACATGTGAGTCCAAACAAAAAGGAACAAACTCTGGATATTTTTCAATATCAAGAACTAAATCAACAAGTTGATCTTTTTTACATTCAATTAATCTCTTAACTGATGCTTTAGGCATTAATGTTGATTTAATCTGTTTTGTTGAAGTTTAGCAAAATCTTCATCAGCGTGGTAGGAAGATCTTGTTAAGGGAGATGAAGAAACTAATAAAAATCCTTTTGCCTTAGCAATAGTTGCTAAATCATCAAATTCTTTAGGAGTATAATATCTATCAAGAGGATAATGTTTTGTTGAAGGTTGCAAATATTGTCCAATAGTTAAGAAATCAACATCTGCAGCTTTTAAATCATCCATTACTTGCAAAATTTCATCTCTACTTTCACCTAATCCAACCATAATTCCAGATTTAGTGAAAACATTCTTGTTAACTTTTTTAGCATTTTTTAAAAGTTCTAATGAAGAAAAATATCTTGAGCCAGGTCTAACTTTTAAATACAAACTTGGCACTGTTTCAATATTATGATTAAACACATCAGGATTTGCATCTAATACTCTTTTATAAGCATCTCCTTTTCTTAAAAAATCTGGAGTAAGGACTTCGATTGTAGTATTTGGATTTTGTTTTCTTGTTTGATTTATTGTTTCATAAAAATGTTCTGATCCTCCATCTTCTAAATCATCTCTATCTACAGATGTGATAACAACATGTTTCAAATTTAATTTTTTTACAGCTTGAGCAATTTTAACTGGCTCTAATTGATCTAATTTTCCAGGCAAACCAGTTTTAACATCACAAAAAGCACATGCTCTTGTGCACGTATCACCCATTATCATAAATGTTGCATGTCTCTTACTCCAACACTCAGTAATATTAGGGCAGTTAGCTTCCTGACAAACGGTTACTAGGTTATTATTATTAACTATTGTTTTTGTTAAGAAAAACTCTTTACTGTTTGAAAGTTTTGACCTTATCCAGTCTGGTTTTTTCTTAATTGGGTTGATTGGTTTATTTTCTTTTTCTGGATGTCTAGTTTTCATCATTTTTAATTATATAGATTGTCTCACCTTCTTTACCAAATAAAAACCTTTCTCTAATTAGAGTTTCCACATAATCAAGATCCAAATTTGTGCTTAATAATGAGTTCTTATGGTCCATATCTGTTATTTTACTAGTTAAAGATTTTTCTTCTTTTTTCAAGTTAGACATAAGTTCTTTTTTTTCAATGTAGGAAAATAGCCCTCTTTCACCAGATACAAGATTAAAACTAAAGTATAAAATCAAAAATATTGATATTAATAAAAAATAATTTCTTTTTATTAATCTTAACATTAATCGATTTTATTCATCCTCGCTTTTTTTCCAAGCTCTTCTTCAATACGAATTAATTGATTGTATTTAGCAACTCTCTCAGATCTTGCTAATGATCCAGTTTTTATTTGATTAGAATTTGTCCCAACAGCTAAGTCTGCAATAAATGTATCTTCACTCTCTCCAGATCGATGAGATATGATTGTTTTATAACCTATGGTTTGGGCAAATTTAATAACATCTAAAGTCTCAGAAACTGTACCAATTTGATTGAGTTTAATCAAAATTGAATTGGATGAAATATTCAAAAAACCTTTTTTCAGTCTTTCAAGATTAGTCACATATAAGTCGTCTCCAACAATTTGAACATTGTTGACTGATTTCATTAATTTATTCCAAGCAATCCAATCATTTTCTGCAAAAGGATCTTCTATTGATTTGATCTTGTATTTGTTAATAATTTTTTGATATTCTTTAATAGATTTTTCTACAGAGATATAACTTTTGGAATGTATGGAATATTTAGTCTCTTTAAATAACTCATTGGCCGCAACATCAAGACATATGGAAACATCTTCTCCATTTTTAAAACCTGCTTTTTTAATTGCAGAAACAATTAAATCTAGGGCCTGATTGTTGCTACTGATCATTGGAGCAAAGCCTCCTTCATCACCAACAGATGTTGATAAACCCTTATCTTTAATCAACTTACTTAGGCTTTTAATAACTAAAAAACAAACTCTCGTCGCTTCTGAGAAAGTTTTTGCTCGATCTGGTCTGATCATAAATTCTTGGATTCTAAGGCCATTGTTAGCATGTGCCCCACCATTAATTATATTCATTAAAGGATATGGTAGTTGAAAATTTTTCTTTACTGAAAATGTTTTATATAAAGGTAACTTCTTAACTTTGGCTGAAAGTTTTTTAACAGCCATAGAAACAGCTAACATTGCATTTGCTCCGAGGTTTGTTTTTTGTCTTGTGCCATCAAGGTTTATTAAAAGAGTATCAATTCGTACTTGGTTATGAATATTTTGACCTTTTAAATTTTTTGAAATTTTTGTATTAACTAAATTTACTGCACCAAAAACACTTTTTCCTAAATATCTTTTATTATTTTTATCTCTTTTTTCATAAGCTTCGTAGGTTCCAGTAGATGCTCCAGATGGACAGATGGCCGAAGCACTATTATTTTTTACATAAACTTCAGCTTCAACTGTTGGATTTCCCCTGCTATCAAAGACTTGACGTGCTTTTACTTTTAAGATTTTGCTCACTACTTTTTAATTAAGTTATCAATATCAGTTAGTTGTTTAAGTAAATTTTCTAATTTATCCAATGGAACCATATTTGGTCCATCAGATGGTGCGTGATCAGGGTCCTGATGAGTTTCAATGAATACTCCTGCAACACCGACAGCAACAGCAGCTCTTGCTAAATATTCAACAAACTCTCTTTGTCCGCCAGAAGACTCGCCTTGTCCGCCAGGTTGTTGTACTGAATGTGTTGCATCAAAAATTACTGGATAACCATTCTTAGCCATGATGGGTAGTGATCTCATATCTGATACTAAAGTATTGTACCCAAAACTAGCCCCTCTTTCTGTAACTAAAATATTTTCATTTCCAGAGTCTGATATTTTTTTAGTAACATTAACCATGTCCCATGGAGCTAAGAACTGTCCCTTTTTAACATTTATAATCTTATTCGTTTTTGCAGCAGCAATTAAAAGATCTGTTTGTCTGCATAAAAATGCTGGTATCTGTAAAATATCAACATGATCTTTTAATAATGAACATTGTTCTGCGTTATGAATGTCTGTTAAAATTGGAACGTTTAGTTCTTTTTTAATTTTATCAAATACTGGAAGGGAAGCTTCTAAACCTGCCCCTCTTACACCTTTTAGACTGGTTCTATTAGCTTTATCAAACGAAGTTTTATAAATAAATCCAAGATCAAATTTTTTAGTAATTTCTTGAATTTTACCTGCCATATCCATTGCATGTTGTTCTGTTTCAAGCTGACAAGGTCCAGCAATAATGCAAATTTTATTATTATTTGAAATTTCTATTTTTCCACAATTAACTTTTTTACTATTCATTTATGATTTTTTGCTGCTTTGATAAAAGATGAGAATAAAGGATGAGGAGCTAAAGGTCTAGATTTAAATTCTGGATGAAATTGTACCCCAATAAACCACGGGTGATTTTTTAACTCTATAATTTCTGGTAATTTATTATCTGGTGATAATCCTGAAAAAATCATACCTTTTTTTTCAAATTTTTCTTTAAAAGCAATATTCACTTCATACCTGTGTCTATGTCTCTCATGAATTGTTTTAGATTTATATATCTTTCTTATTAATGTATTGGTTTTTAACTTGGCCTCATATGAACCCAATCTCATTGTTCCACCTAGATCTTTATCAGTACCCTTAATCATTTTTCCGTCTCTGGTCCATTCGTTAATTAATCCAATAATTGGTAATCCTTTTTTGTCAAATTCACTTGATGTGGCATTTTTTAAACTTAATTGATTTCGAGCAAATTCAATAATTGCCATTTGCATTCCATAACAAATTCCTAAGAAAGGAACTTTATTTAATCTAGCATATTTAATTGCCTCAATTTTTCCATCTGTTCCTCTTTTTCCAAATCCACCTGGGATCAATATTCCTGAAATATTTTTGAGCTTTACCTTAATTTCAGAAACTTTTAATTTTTCAGAATCTATTCTAACTAGATTTACTTTTATCTTATTATCAATGCCACCATGAGTTAATGCTTCATCTAAGGATTTATAAGCATCTTTAAGCTCAACATACTTACCAATGATTGCAATATTTACTTCCTTTTTGTTGTTAAGAATAATTTTAGTTATTTTTTTCCAAGGACTTAAGTTTGCAGATTTCTTAGATTTTAGTTTGAAATAATCTAAAACTTGAATGTCTAACTTTTCTTTAAAAAAACTCATGGGAGCTTCGTAAATAGTTCTGACATCAACTGTTTCAATTACATTCTTAATGTCTACATTACAAAATAAAGAAATTTTCTTTCTATGTTCAAGCGGTATTGGTCTTTCCGATCTACAAATTATTATGTCTGGCTGAATTCCAATACTTCTTAATTCTTTAACTGAATGTTGAGTTGGTTTTGTTTTGATTTCATCAGAAGCCTTTAAATAAGGAACCAATGTTAAATGAATAAACAATGCATTTTTTTTACCTACATCATTTGCAAACTGCCTAATTGCTTCGACAAATGGTAAACTTTCTATATCTCCTACAATTCCTCCAATTTCACAAATTACAAAATCCTCTTTTGAAGAGTCGTTTTTAATAAACTGTTTAATGCGATCTGTGATGTGAGGAATTACTTGAACTGTTTTTCCTAAATATTCACCTTTTCTCTCTTTTTTAAGAACATCACTGTAAATTTTTCCAGTTGTGATATTGTCTGATTTTTTTGATGATACTCCAGAAAATCTCTCGTAATGACCTAAATCTAAATCAGTTTCCGCACCATCATCGGTTACATAAACTTCTCCGTGTTGAAATGGACTCATAGTTCCAGGGTCTACGTTAAGATATGGATCTAATTTTCTTAATCTAACTTTATAACCTCTGGATTGTAATAAATAAGCAAGTGAAGCTGAAGAGAGCCCTTTTCCTAATGAAGAAACCACACCGCCGGTGACAAAAATGTATCGCGCCATGGAACTATCTTATAGCGAATAAAAATTGAATTGAAAACTATTAATTAATTATTTTCTGGAATTGAAGGCGTATCTTCTGTTTTCTCTTCAATTGTATCTAAAACAGAACTTGTTGGTGTTAATTCAGCTCTGGAAATAATAGTTAATGCTAAACTACAAATTATAAAAAGAGTAGCAACAATCGCTGTAGCTTTAGTCATAAAACCACCCGCAGATCTTGATAGCATGAAATTTTCCTGAGAAACTCCTATGCCTAGAGCGCCTCCTTCAGATCTTTGCAAAAGTATTAAAGATACTAAAATCAGAGCTAAAATGATGTTAATTACAAGAAGTATGTTTTCCATGTTGGGTTAATTAAAGGTTTTTTTAATTATATCAATAAATTTTTTTGAATTTTGTGAGGCTCCACCAATCAAAAAACCATCAATAATGTTGATATCTTTTAATTCAGTAATATTTTTATTGTTTACTGAACCACCATACAAAACTTTTGGAACTTTTCTACGAAATTTACTTTTAATATATGAAATTGAATTTAATAAATCTTTTGATTTTGGAATTAAGCCTGTTCCAATAGACCATACGGGTTCATAAGCTATAATGATATCTGAAGTATCTTTAATAGAGCTTAATCCGTTATTAATTTGTTTTGCTAAAACCTTGTTAGTTAGTTTTTTTCTTTTTTCACTCAGTGTTTCCCCAATACAAAAAATGACTTTTAAATTTGATTTAATTGCGCTCTTTATTTTTAGATTAATTAATTTGTCTGTCTCACCAGATTGCCTATTTTCTGAATGTCCCAATATAACATATTTAGCTCCAACATTTTTTAACATTTTAGAATTTACATGACCTGTGAAAGCTCCATAGTTTTCACTCTCATGACAATTTTGTGCTCCGACTTCTAGATTTGTTTTTTTTAACCTTTTTGATAATGGGCGTATAAGAGTGCTAGGTGGGCAATAAATAATTCTGAACTTACTAATTTTATTATTTTTTGAAAATTTTATAACGCTATCAAGTGAATTTAATGTTCTTAAATCACCAAACATTTTCCAATTAGCTATAAAATACATATATTTATTTGTCATAATTGAAATTTTAATCTATAGATTTGTTTTTACAGATCAATAAATTTATAGCTAATGATAGAAACTTTAAAAAAATTTGGTGGAAAAAAATTAGGCGGTTTAATTCTAATTATAGTGATTATAATCGCGTTTGGCTTTGGTGGATTTGGGGGTGGTTTTAGCACTAACAATCAAAACAATATCGCTAAAATTAATAAAACTAATGTAACTACTCAAGATTTCATGAACTATGTTAACCAAAGTGGAATTTCGCAACAAGCTATCAGGGAAAATTTAGACAATAATATAATTGAAGAACTTCTATCTGGATTAATCTCAACAACATTAATTGATCTAGAGGTAGAAGATTTCAATCTTTCAATTACAGATTTAACAGTTTTACAGAAAATTAAAGAAAACAAAAATTTTCAAGATGAAAATAAAGTTTTTCAACGAACAAAGTATGAAAAATTTTTACTATCAAATAATATGTCAGCACCAATGTTCGAATTACAATTAAAAAATCGTGAGCTACAAAAACATCTATTTGATTTTATTGGTGCAGGAACAATTACACCTAATTTTCTTACAAAAAATAAATTTCTAGAGGAAAATAAATCTTTAAATCTTGAGTATGTGGGAATGGAAAATTTTTATAAAATTAAAGAAAACTTTACAAATTTAGAAATAAACAACTTCCTAGATGAAAATAAAGACCAATTAAAAAGAGAATATATTGATTTTAAATATGCTGTTTTAAATCCTAAAACCTTAATTGGTTTAGAGGAATTCAATCAGGATTTCTTTAATGAAATAGATAAAATTGAAAATAAAATTTCAAATGGAGATGATTTTAACTCTATTATTCAAAATATAAAAACTGATATTATAAAGATTAAGGAATTTACTCCAAGCTCAACTAAAAAAATAAACGAAGATCTAATTTTTTCAAAAAAATCTACTGAAATTGATCTAATTGAAAATGGAGATAACTATTTATTGTATTCTATAACTAACAATATGATCGAGCTCCCAGATTTATCAGATCAAGATACAAAAGAGAAATTCAAGATCTTATATTTCAAAAAAGTAAGTTTGATCTTAATAGAAGTATCTTGGAAGAAATACAAAATAAAAAATTTGACGATAATAGGTTCGAAGAAATGGCTAGATCTAACAAACAATACTTATCTATTAGTTCAATAAATGACAATGATAAGTTTGAAACAAATTCGGTTAAAATGCTCTATTCTTTACCTATTAATTCATTCACATTAGTAAATGATAAAGAAAATAGAATTTATTTAGTAAAATTAGTTAGTTCAAAAAGAAATAGATTTAATGAAACTGATGAAAATTACATAAGTTTTATTAAAAATCAAAATACTAACACTAGAAAATCTATTATCCAATCTTATGATCAGTTACTTAACACCAAATATCAAGTTCAATTAAATCAAAAAACTATTGATAGAGTTAAAAATTATTTCAAATGATAATTAATCGAAACTTCAAAGATTTTAAGTTTCGACATAGAAGCAAAAAAAATCAAATTATTTACACTTCTAAAAAAGTCAAAAATGATGACGAGGTAATAAATTTAATTGATAATTTTTTAGTTGAAAAAAATAGCTTTATTTTTGAATCTGTTGAAAAGGGTAAGATAAAAGGTAGGTATACTATTTTTGGCAAAAATCCCGACAAAATCTGGGAATTTAATAACAAAAATTCTTATCTGACTAAAAATAAAAAAAAAATTAAATTAAAAGATAAGCCTGAAAAATTAATAGAGAAGATAATTGAGGAGTTTAAATTTGAAACACCCAAAAAATTACCTAAGATTTGCTCTTTAATTTCAGGATATTTCTCATATGATTCTATTAGATATATAGAAAAAATCCCTAATAATTGTAAAAATGATCTTAATTTACCAGACGTTAGATTGCTTAGACCTAGAACTCTTGTAATTCATGATAATTTAAAAAAAGAAATATTTTATATTATTAATATTTTTAATGATGAAAAAATTGCTAATTATCAAAAGAAGTTCGATGAAATAAAATCTGAACTTTTCAAACTTACAATTCAATCTACTTTAAAAAATTTATACAAATCAAAAAAAAATGTTGTTAAAGAAATTAAAGTTAAATCTAATACAACAAAAAATAAATATCTAAACATGGTCAATAAAGCAAAAAAATATATTAAGTTAGGTGACATCTTTCAAGTGGTCTTAAGTCAAAGGTTTGAAGCAAAACTTACAAAAAAACCTTTAGAAATTTATAAAAAATTAAGGGTCACAAACCCCTCTCCTTTTATGTTTTTCTTCAATTTTAATGATTTTCAAATAATTGGGGCTAGCCCTGAAATACTAGTAAGATTAAGAGACAACAAAATTACTGTAAGACCAATAGCTGGGACAAGACCTAGAGGAAAAACAAGAAAAGAGGATCTTTTCTACGAAAAAGATTTGTTAAAAGATAAAAAAGAATTATCAGAACATTTAATGCTTTTAGATTTAGGCAGAAATGATGCAGGTAAAGTTTCTAAAATTAATTCTGTTAAAGTTACTGAAAGTTTTATTATAGAAAAATACTCTCATGTTATGCATATAGTTTCTAATGTAATAGGAATATATAATAAAAAATTTTCTAAGTTTAAATCATTATTGTCAGGTTTTCCAGCAGGTACAGTATCAGGAGCTCCAAAAATAAGAGCTATGGAAATTATTGATGAATTAGAAGCAACAAGGAGAAAAGTATATGCAGGTGGTATTGGATATTTTTCAGCTAATGGTGAATTTGATACTTGTATTGCATTAAGAACAGCAGTTGCAAAAAATAAAAAATTTTATGTTCAAGCAGGTGCTGGAATTGTTGCAGATAGCAAACCAATTAAAGAATATGAGGAAACGGTAAACAAGGCAAAAGCCTTAATTAATGCATTGAGATAATGAAAATATTATTAATTGATAATTACGATAGTTTCACTTTCAACCTTTATCATTATTTATCATCATTAAAAACTAATGTAGATGTTGTTAGAAATGATAAAATTACTTCAAAAGAAATTATAAAAAAAAAATATAATAAAATTGTAATTTCACCTGGACCTGGAAATCCAAATCAATCAGGAAATTGTTTGAATATTTTGAAAACCTTATATAAAGATATTCCATTCCTTGGAGTATGCTTAGGACATCAAATTATTGGTCAGGTTTTTGGTTCAAAAATTGTTCAAGCAAAAAAATTAATGCATGGAAAAACAAGTAAAATTCGATCTAAAAATATTGGAATTTTAAAGAACCTTCCCAAAACCTTTGAAGCCACAAGATATCATAGCCTAATTATTGATAAAAAATCATTATCTGAAAATCTAGAAATTACTGCTGAAACTGATGACGGATTAATCATGGGTGTTCAGCATAAAAAATATAATATTCATGGTGTACAATTCCATCCAGAAAGTATTAAAACTAAATTAGGAATTAAAATATTAAAGAACTTTGTGAATTATTAATTAATGGAAACTAATTTTAGAAAAATTAAGACAAAAAGAAGATTTGACTTTTGAAGAAAGTAAATCTGCTTTTGAATTATTAATGACTGGCAAAGCTAATGAGGATGAAATTTATAATTTTCTAACTCTACTATCTGAAAAGGGTGAAGTTTCGGATGAAATTGCTGGTGGAGTTTATGTTCTTAGAGAAAAATCAAAAAGAGTAAATGTTGCTGATTGTATTGATACTTGTGGAACAGGTGGTGATGGCATGAATACTCTTAAATATCTCTACTGCTTCAGCTTTACTATTGGCAAGTATGGGCACAAAAGTAGCTAAACACGGCAATAAAGCTGTGTCTTCAAAATGTGGCTCTGGGGACGTTCTGGAGGCTCTTAAAATTAAAATAAATCTTGAGCCAAATGATATTGAAAAAGAAATCTAATAATAATAATTTTGGTTTTATGTTTGCCCCAATATATCATAGTGCAATGAAATTTGTTGGTCCGGTCAGAAAAAAAATTGGTAAAAGAACTATTTTTAATATGATTGGTCCATTAAGCAACCCTGCTTTAGTTGAAAGACAAGTTGTTGGAGTTTTTGATAAAAAATTACTTAAAAGTGTTTGCAGAAGGACTTAAAAATCTGAATATTAAATTTGCATGGATTGTAAACAGTGAAGATGGTTTAGACGAAATTTCTCCTTACGCACAAACAAATGTAATTCAATTAAAAGATGGTATTATATCTGAAATTATAATTGATCCAAAAACTCTTAATGTAAATGCAGATAGATTTGATAATCTAGTTGGTGATGATGCTGATTTTAATGCTGATAAAATGATTGAAATTTTTAAAGGTAAAGATAATGATTTTTCAAAAGCAGTTTGTTTAAATGCTGCAGCTGGTTTAATTGTTGGTGAAAAATTACATTGAATTTTCTGATGCCTATAATTATGCTAGAGAATTTATCTTTACTGGTAAACCCTACTCACATTTAGAAAAAATACAAAATGTCTGAGAATATATTAAATAATATAATCATCAAAAAAAATTGAAAGAGTTGATAGCTCTAAAAAATTCAATAAATTTAGATTCTTTAAATGAAATATTGATAAAAATAATACTTTTATTGATTTTAAAGAAAAAATTCAAAATAACATAATTCAAGATAAAATTTCAATAATTGCTGAAATTAAAAAAGCTAGTCCTTCAGCAGGTATAATTATAGATAGATTATGATCCTGTAGAAATTGCAAAAATTTATAACGAAAATAATGTAACTTGTCTTTCTGTACTAACTGAAGAAGATTTTTTTTTAGGAAAGTTTAATGCATATCAGCTAAAATTAAAAGCCAACATTTAAATTACCAATTTTATGTAAAGATTTTTTTATTGATAAATTTCAAATACCTTTTGCTAAAGAGTTATGGTGCTGATGCAATTTTAATTATTCTAGCTGGTGTGTCTGATGATTTGGCTAATGAACTTATATGAAGAAGCATTAAGATTTAACATGTCTGTTATTGTTGAAGTGCATACTGTAGAAGAGGCAGAAAAAGCTTTAAATTTTAAAGATGCTTTAATTGGAATTAACAATAGAAATTTAAAAACACTTAAAACTGATATAAATACAACCTACGATATTCATAATGTGCTTTTGAATCATCAAGGACCTTTAATTTCTGAGAGTGGAATTAAAACAAAAGATGAACTTTTGGATTTGAATAATAAAACTTCTATTAAAACTTTTTTAATTGGTGAATCACTTTTAAAAAATTTGTCAGAAAATTCTATTTTCTCTGTTTTGTAGTTAAATTAACCCCTATTTTAACTAACTTTTTTACTATTGTTTATTTATAAGAACTTTTATAGAACATTATTTGTACGATATTTGTTCTTATGCTTACTAAAAAACAAAAAAACCTGCTTTTATTTATCAACAAGAAGTTGAGAAGCTCTGGAGTTTCACCCTCTTATGAGGAAATGAAACAATCACTTAATTTAAAGTCTAAATCAGGAATTCATAGATTAATTAGTGCCTTAGAAGAGAGAGGATTTATTAAAAGATTAGCTCACAAAGCAAGAGCTTTAGAGGTGATTAAATTGCCAGAAACAGCATCTGCAAATGATATTTATAATAGTTTCTCACCTAGTGTAATTAAAGGTGGTTTGGATGAAGTTAATATTAATTCTGATGATATGGAAGTTCCTGTTCTTGGAAAAATAGCTGCTGGAACTCCAGTTGAAGCTATACAAAATGAAGTGTCAAGAATTCCTTTGCCAAGCAATCTAGAAAAAAATGGTGATTATTTTGGATTAAAAGTTCAAGGTGACTCTATGATAGAAGCTGGCATCAATGAAGGTGATACTGTAATTATTAAGAAGAACTGATACTGCTGATAATGGAAAAATTGTTGTAGCTTTAATTGATGAACATGAAGCTATGCTTAAAAGAATTCGTAAAAAAGGTAAAGTGGTTGCACTTGAAAGTGCTAATAGAAACTATGAAACTAAAATTTTTGGACCAGATAGAGTTAAAGTTCAAGGAGTTTTGGTATCTTTATATAGAAACTTCTAAAAAAATAGTCTAAACATCACTGATGTCAAAAGTAGCAACTAGATTTGCTCCCTCACCTACTGGAGCTCTTCATATTGGTGGTGTAAGAACTGCACTTTTTAATTGGTTATTTTCTAAAAACCAAAAAGGAACATTTCACCTTAGAATTGAGGATACTGATAAAGAAAGATCTAAAGATGAGCATAAAATTCAAATTATTAAATCTTTAAAATGGCTTGGTATAGAGCATGATGGTGAGGAATATATCCAATCAACTAAAATTAAAGATCATGTAGATGTTGCAAATGAACTTATTAGAAAATGGTAATGCTTATAAATGTTATTGTTCTAACTGAAGAAATTGAAGAACAAAAAAAAAGAGCTAGACAAAAAAAACTTCCTTATATTTATAATAGAAAATGGAGAGATATGCCAGATTCTGAAGCTCCTAAAGATATAAAACCAGTAATAAGATTTAAAAGTAAAATAGAGGGATCAACAGTATTAAAAGATTTAGTTCAAGGTGATGTTGAAATTGACAATAATACAATTGAAGATTTCATAATTTTAAGAAACGATGGTACACCAACATATAATTTATCTGCTACAGTCGATGATCATCAAATGAATATGACACACATTATTAGAGGAGATGATCATAAAATTAATACTTTCAAACAAATGCAAATTTATTTAGCTATGAATTGGGATTTGCCAAAATTTGCACATATACCCCTTATTCATACAATAGAAGGTAAAAAATTATCAAAAAGAGATAATGCATCAACATTAGATGACTATTCTAAAATTGGCATAATGCCTGATGCTTTAAGAAATTATTTGCTTAGATTGGGTTGGTCTTTTGAGGATAAGGAAATATTTACTCTTGATGAAAGTATTAGAACACTTTAACTTAGAAGGTATTGGCAAATCTCCTTCAAAACTAGATATGAGCAGAATTTTATCGATGAATGAGCATTATATTAAAAAATATTGATGAAAATGATCTCTACAAGCATCTTGTAGAATATTGTGAAATTTATAAAGAAAAAATAAACCCAATAAAAGAAGCAAAAATTAAAATGATCATTATCTTTTCTTAAAAACAAAGCAAAAACTTTGGAAGATATTTATAATAATGCAAAATATATAATATCTAGATGAAATTAAATTTAATGATGAAGATTTAAAATTAATAGATGAAAAGTCAAAAAACATTATAAAAGAATTTAATAACGATCTAACAGATATAAAATACTTGAATAAAGAAAGCCTTGAGCCAATTGTAAATGAACTAATAAAGAAATATGAGACAAATTTCAAAGGAGTTGGTCAACCACTTAGAGTAGCCTTAACAGGTTCTAAATTTGGCCCAGGACTTTATGATATTATCATTTCGTTAGGTAAAGAAGAGGTTAAAAAAAGATTAGGAAGTAAGATACTTGTTTAAAATTAGAGCTGACTCATTTGATGAGGATGTTTTAGATCTAATACCATCTAATGTGTCATTACAATTATTAGCTGTTTTTTTATTAAATCTGGATTTTTTAATAAATAAATTACAGAGTTAAAAATTTCCTTAGAATTACATTCTTTTTGCAATAATTCGGGAATTACTTCTTTATCATTAATAATGTTAATGATGTTAGCAAATTTGATATTTGCTAAAAATTTAAAAATCATAAAATTTAAAAAACTTAACTTGTAGATTATTATTGAAGGTATATTTAAATTACAAATTTGCAATGAAACTGTCCCTGATTTAGAAACAGCAAAAACAGAATTAGATAATACTTTTAATTTAATATTTTCATCCGAAACTACGTCAATATTTTTTAAATTAGATTTTTTAATTTGGTCAGCCAAAAATTTCTTATTTTCATTCGTTGCGTGAAAAATATAATCATAATTATAATTTTTTATATTCATTAACTTTATAAAATCTAACAGTATTGGCATTAAAACAGTAGTTTCAGATTTTCGACTGCCTGGAAATATTGATATAATCATTCTATCTTTAGAAATCAAATTATTGGAGACAATCTTTACATTTTCTTTATCTTCTATCAATGGATGTCCTACAAAAGTAGTTTTAATATTTTCTTTATCAAAATATTCTTTTTCAAAACTAAATAATAAAAGCATATGATCTATAAATTTTTTAATTTTTTTAACTCTTTTTTTTCGCCAAACCCAAACTTTAGGAGCAACATAGTGAACTGTTATTATCTTGTTATTTAACATTTTAACTCTTTCTGCCACTCTTAGTGTGAAGTCAGGACTATCCACGCTTAATAATATATCAGGATCAAATTTTAGAATTTCATCGACTGTTTTACTGATTTTTTTTTTTATCTTAAAAATATTTAATAATACGCTGGTAAAACCAAGATATGTAATATCCTTTAAATCATAAATAGATCTTATACCCAAATTATTTAAATGTTCACCTCCAACAGATAAATATTCAATGTTAGGATTTTGAATTTTTAACTTTGTAATTATTGAAGAAGCTAATTTGTCTCCTGAGGGTTCTCCCGTTAATATAAAGATTTTTTTCATAAAACCTTTATAAAAATTTTATTTTTATTTGCAAAACTTATGCATTTATATTTGTCTAAAAATATATTGTGCATTGATTTTAAAACTATCCCCTTTAAACCAAATTTTTTACAATCTTTTAAAGTATTAAACCCAATTGTTGGAAGGTCTAATCTTAAATCTTGTTTTGATTTAGGTAATTTTATTAATATTCCTTCGGTTTTTTTTTTTAATTTTGAAATCATTTTTTTAGTTCCCTGCCTGCCTTCTGTTGCTACTATATTATTCATCTTTAACAATAATTGCCTGAACATGATCTAAGCTATTTAAATCTTTAAAATATCTTATTCCTTTTTTAATTGAACTAACATCTCTTAAATTTGGTTTTATTTTTGAATAATTTCCAGATTTTAATGATAATTCAGGACTATAAAAGTTTGAACGAATAACTTTAATTTTTTCATCGCTGAGAATTTTGATATTGTTTTTAAAATTGCTGCATCACCAAATTTAGCAGCCTTAAGGATACGTGGCATGTAATAAATACCTTTTAAATCTAATCTTAATGTGGAAAAATTTGGCTTTAAAATTTTACCTGCAAATAATACTTCTTTGGCTTTTTTTTTATTAATTAAATCAATAATTTTTCCAAATTTTCCAATACTTATTCGAAATGAATTTTTATCTTTTTTAAAAATATTATTTTTCGATAAATCAATAATAAAATATTTTTTTTTTAATTTTTTAATTTTTTTAAGAATTATCTTTGGAAAATCAGTGTCCCCTAAAAATAATCCAATCATCTTATTTTAAAAATGGAGTACAAATTGGTCTTTTTTTATCTTTTTGAAGAAATCTTAAAATTTCGGTAACAAGGTCATTTTTTTTAAAATCATCAGATAAATTATTTAAATTTTCAGATAGATTTTCACTTTTAAAAATTTCCTTATAAGCATTACTAAGTAAAGTAATATCTTGATTTGAAATATTATTTCTTCTAAGACCAATTAAGTTAATACCTTGAAGTATACTTCTATTTCCATGAACTAATCCGTATGGTATTACATCTCTGATAACAGCACACATTCCACCAATCATAGCAAACTTACCTATCCTAATAAACTGATGAACTGCAGAGTTGCCACCAATAATCGCATTATCATCAATATGAACATGTCCGCCAATCGCAACATTGTTAACAACAACAATATTATTACCGATAGTACAATCATGAGCAACATGCGACGAAACCATAAATAAACAGTTATTGCCAATTTTTGTTAATCCAGAACCACCATTCGTACCCGGATTTATTGAAACGTATTCTCTTATTTTATTATTATCTCCAATTTCAAGACAAGATTTTTCACCTTTAAATTTTAAATCTTGAGGCTCATTTCCAATAGATGCAAAAGGATAAATTTTATTATTTTTTCCAATTTTTGTATAGCCAGCAATACTTACATGTGAATTAATATCTGTATCTTCTCCTATTTCTACATGTGGACCAATGATAGAGTATGGTCCAATTTTTGCACTAGAGGAAATTTTTGCTTTAGGATCTATAATTGCTGTTTTATGTATCATTTATTTTCTTTCAAAAATTCTCTAATATTTTTAGCTGGGTAACCCATAACTTTAATATTATCAGGTATATCTCTTATAACTCCGACTCCCACCTGCAATCTCAACATTATTACCAATTTTTAAATGTCCTGAAATTCCAACTTGCCCTCCAATTCTTACATTGCTACCAATTGTGGAGCTTCCAGCAATTCCTACTTGACCAGCTATAATTGAATTTTCTCCAATTTTAACGTTATGAGCTATATGAATTTGATTATCTAAATACGTATTTTTACCAATATGAGTATTTGACATTGAGCCCCTGTCTATAGTCGAACCACAACCAATTTCACAATTATCTTCAATTAAAACAACACCTATATGGGGATATCTTAAATTTGATTTGTTATTTGGAAAAAAACCAAACCCATGTTTTCCAATAGTGCAATTATCAAGAACTTTAACATTTTTTTTAATTAAAGTATTTCTAATGACTGTGTTTGAACCAATAGAACAGTTGTCACCAATAATAACATTTTTTTCAATAATCGTGTTATGTCCTATAGAACAATTTGAACCAATTGATAACATTTTCACCAATTAATACATTTTTACCATACTTTACAAAATCGTTGAATTTAGTTTGATCAATTTCTTGAACAGTATCATCAAAACTATCCTCTATTGAATCTGGATAGAATTTAGCTGTAATAATGGAGGTTGAAACTAAAACATTGTCTACTATTATTGGTTTACAGTTTTTAGGTAATTCTTTTTTTAAAATTTCTGTTGTTAAACAAAAAGTTGCTTTTGTATTATTTGCTACTGACTTGTATTTTTGTGAATGAAAAAATGTAATTTCATTTGATTGAGAGTTTTTCAAATCTTTAATGTCATTAATAAATAAATCTTTGTTTATTTCTATATGATTTAGATTCAAATCTTTTAATATATCAACTAATTTAAAAGGACCGTGATTTTTAAAAAAAGGATTAACCATGTTTGCTTTTAACAAAGCAAAATATAATAAGTTATCAACAATTATTGCTATTTATTTCTTATCTACGATAGTAGCTGACCACATTGCATCAGCCATTTTTTTGTCATCCACAAAAGCTTCGCCTTTATATTTCCAAACTCTGCCGTGAGATCTTATGGCTTCAACTTTTAATAATAATTTGCAGTCAGGAATGACAGGGCTTCTAAAACGAGCTTTTTCAACACCCATTAAAAAAACTAGTTTATTCTCGTATGTAGATTTGTCGATACCATGTGCTGTTAAAGCAGCAGCTGTTTGACCAAAAGCCTCAACGATAAGAACTCCTGGCATAACTGGTTGTCCAGGGAAATGTCCTTGAACAAAAAAACTATTCTTTTTAACATTAACTATTCCAGTAGCAGAGGTTAATTTTTTGATATCATTAAGCTCATCAATTAATAGCATTGGATCTCTGTGAGGAAGTAAATTTTCGATTTCACTTTTATTTAAATTTATCATTTATTTTATGTCTATATTTTCAATTTTTTTATCAATTAGTGTAATCAAATTTTTTGTAATATCATAGTCTTTACTTGCAATAAAAATATTTTTTTTATCTAGCAAAATAGAAATTGAATTTTCTGTCATATAATTTTCAATTATTGGGTTTATCATTTTTATAAAGTTCAAAATATTTCTATTTCTTTTATCTTTAAATTCTTTAATTTCCTGAATTTTATTTTTTTTGTAACTTTGAAATTCAATTTGTAATGATTTTAATTCTTTATTTATTTCTTCATTGGTGATGAGGTTTTTTTTTGCTATTATTTTTTTTTCTTTATCTCTAAAGTTTTCATCGCTAATTTTAAATTTATCAATTTTTAATTTTTCCTCTTTTTTTAACTTTTCTAAAAGTGATTTGCCTGCAATAGAATTAGATAAGATATAGTCAATATCTACATATGAAGTTTTTACATCCGCTTTTAATGCATTAAATGATAGTAACGAAAGTATTAATATGAAAAAAAATTTTTTAAACATTGAATTAAAAAGTTGTACCTAAATTAAATCTAAATGATTCAGTCTTATCTCCGGTTACTTTTGTAATTGGATAAGCCAAACTAAAATTCATAGGACCTAATGGACTCATCCAATCAAGAGCAACACCAATAGAAGATCGAATGCCATTACCTTTAATAGATGAGTCATAATCCACACCCCATATATCGGCTGCATCTGCAAAAATTAAGAAATCTAGTTTTTGTGACTCTTCAAATAAAAAAGGTACATTTGATGCAAAATTAATCGAATATGCATAATTTCCACCAATAAAATCGTCACCATCTTTAGGGCCCACTCTTCCCCTTTCAAAACCTCTTAATCTACTTGATGGAATATTTATTCTTTCAGATAGTTTTATATCTTTATTATTTAATGAATTTGCAGTTTGAAAATAAAAAGAAATAGAAGAAAAGTTATTTTCAAAAAAATCAAAATAGTGATCATAATTATAATAATTTTTTAAAGTATTAGTGTCACTTAAAATTGGTAAATCCAATGAATAGAACGATCTAAATCCAGAATTTGTTTGAAATTTTTGATTACGTTTATCATAATTAAAATCTAATTTGATAAAAGAATCCCAATAATTTCCTTCTTGAGCTTGTTGTTGTGCTGATGCCGTACTATTAGTTCGAATTACTTCATAAAAGTTAGAATTAGACAATCCCAAATAAAAATCATTGAGGTATTCAAAATTAGTACCTATAATCAAACCAGTTTTGTTTGTTTTGTAACCAAAATTTTGGTAGTTATCATTTTCACTAGATTCAGCGGATATATATAGAGTTTTATCTGTATTATTAAAATTTGGATTGGTAACTGAAAACTTGCCTTTAAATGTCTCACTTGTTAATTCAAAATTTGTATCAAGGCCAATTCCATTGCCTAAAAAATTATTTTCTTTAACACCAAAACCAAAAGATCCACCAGAAGTACCGGCACCAGCTGTAGCATAAATTTCACCAGTAGGTTTTTCTTCTACAGAAATATTAATTGTTTTAGTGTTATTATCCTCATTAATTATAACTTTAGATCCAACTTTTTTAAAAAAATTAAGACTTTTAATATTGTTAATAGATTTAGTTACTAAAATTTCACTAAAAGGATCACCCTCATCAAGCAATAATTGATTACGAATAACATTTTCAGCAGTGATTGTATTTCCAGTTATATTTATTCTATCAACAAAAATTTTTTCACTTTCTTCAACTGTAAATTTTAGGTTAATTAAGTTATCTTCTATATTTTCAGTTACATTAGCTTTTATAAATTTGTACTGCTCAAGAGTTGTAATAGTATCAATTTCATCAAGAATCTTATCAATTTGATTAATTGAATATGCTTTTCCCTCAGTTTTTATAAATAGTTCTATTATAGGACTAAAATTTTTTTCATCAAAATCTGAAGGTAAATCTAAATCTAAATTGCCAAAAAAGACTTTGGGACCAGAATTAATATTAAAAATCAATTCAAAATTATTTGAGTCAATAAGTTTAGCAAATGAAGAATTTATTTTTACATTGTAATATCCATTATTTTTATAAAAATTTTGTAAAAGTCTTTCATCAAAAGAAACTGAATTTTGATTTAAATATTTTCTACCAGAGATAAATTTCCAAAATTTATATTCTGAACTTGTTATAATTCTATGAAGTTTTTTATCTTTAAAAACTTTATTCCCTATAAAAGTGATCTTTTTAATTTTTGATTTTTTTCCCAAATCTATATTATATGTAATGATAACTAAGTTATTTTTTGTCTCTTCGACTAAAATTTCTAAATTAGAGTTGTAATAACCTAAATTTTTTAAAATATTTTCAATTTTTAATTTTTCTTTTTTTAATAAATTTTCATTGAAAGATGATCTAGACTTAATAAAGGTATCCTGTTTTATTAAGTCTAAAATTCTATTACTTTTTATTCCATTATAATTAACGTTTTCAATAATAGGATTTTCTTCAACATTAATTAATAAAATTTGATCTTTGAAATTAACAACTATGTTTTTAAAAAAATTAGTTTCATACAAATCATTTAATATATTGTTTAATTCAATATCATTAATTTCATCATTTTTACTTACAGAAATAAATAATCTTATAGTTTCATCCGTAATCCTGTCATTTCCAGTTATTTCAATTTTATCTATAGTATTGGAAATTGCTTTTGATGATAACAGCATCAAAAAAATAAAGACAAATTTTAAAAAAGTAAAAATTGAACTCATAAATATTATGCAATCATTTTGTTAATTGTTGATTGTAATTGATTATTCAATAAAATTATTGAGTTAATATTTTTTAATTTACTCTTTCTATAATTGTTGAATTTTTTCATACTAATCAGTTTTTGAAGAAGCCTTACTATATCAGTAAAATAAATTTTTTTTAATAAAAAATGGTTAACCAAAATATCATTGGCTAAGACAATTACAGTTTCTAAGGAAGATTCCTTATTTTTAAGCTTTTTTATAATCTTTATTGATGGAAATTTATTCAAATCGACTTTTTTAAGATTTAATAAATTTAATTTATTAAGATTTAATTTATCTGTTTTAATTTTTTTATTTTGATTCTCGTATAGTGAATTAAATATAGGAATTTTCATGTTAGTGTCATGTGCAATAATTTTTACCATTCCATCATTAAACTTTATAATTGCATGAACGTATGATGAAGGATGCACCAATATATCCAATGATTCATATTTTATATTAAATATTTTTTTTGCCTCTATAATTTCAAAAACTTTATTCATCATAGTTGCTGAATCTACAGATATTTTTTTTCCCATCTTCCAATTTGGATGATTAATAGCTTCTGAAATTTTAATATCCTTAAATTTATTTTTTGGAGTATTGATTAGGGGGCCTCCAGAAGCTGTTAAATATATTTTATTCACATTAGAAATTTTATTACCTTGTAAAGAATAAAAAATTGAAAAATGCTCAGAATCTACTGGAATAAAAGATGTTTTAAATTTTTTAAGATCTTTTTTTATTAAGTGCCAACCACAGATAATTGCTTCTTTATTTGCAATAGCTATTTTCTTTGTAAATTTAATAATTTTTATTGTTGGTGTTAAACCATTAATCCCAGAAATTGAGCTCATCACATAATCAATCTTTTCATTAAAAATATTATTAAAGGATTCGTAATTATTAAAAATTTTAATTTTACCCAATTTATTTTTTGATAAATTAAGATATGATTTTTTATCAGTTATGATTAAATTTTTTACTTTTAGAATTTTTGCTTGTTTTAAAATTTCTTTATAATTTTTATGTGCTGTAAGTAAAATTACATTAAAGTTTTTTTTATCTTTTTTTATTATTTCTATTAATGTTTTGCCAATAGAACCAGTTGACCCAAGTATAGCAATCTTTTTCTTCATTTAAAATAATTTTAGTAAAAAATACGAAAATGGTATTGCAAATAAAACACCATCTACTCTATCTAAAACTCCTCCATGACCAGGTAGTAATTTACCTGTATCTTTGATTTTTGCTTTTCTCTTAAAAAAAGAAACAAATAGATCGCCTAATTGGCTAATCAATGAAATTAATAAACTAAACAAAATATTAGTTAAATTAAATTCTAAATTCAAATAACCAAAATTTAAGAATAAAATTAATGGAATAATTGAAAATATAAACGAACCAACTGTTCCTGATATTGTTTTATTTGGACTAATTTTTGATAATTTTTTACCACCTATTAATTTACCAAAAACATAACCACCAATATCTGTAAAAAAACATATGCTAATTATGTATAGAAAAAAAATAGGACCTTCAGATCTATGAATTTCAAACGAGAGATTACAAAATACAAAAAATACATAACAAAAAGTTATGATATTTAAGCTAAGAAATCTAAAATTAAATGTTTCAGATAAAGTTTTCTTTTTTAATAGCTGCAGTGATATTAATTTTGAAAATATATTGTTTGCTTCAATATAGATAAGAATACCAAGTAACAAAATTGAAAAAATAAAAATATATTTATGACTAAAATTGATGAAAAATAATAAAAACAATAAAACAATTGAAGTGATTATTCTTTTTAATAAATTTTGTGACATCAAATATTACCAAAGTTTCTTTTAATTTTTTTGTATTTTTTGATGATTTTAATATAGTCTTTTTCATCAAAATCAGGCCATAATTTTTTTTCAAAAAAAATTTCGGCATAAGCCAATTGCCATAGTAAGAAATTACTTAATCTTTTTTTATCGCCTGTTCTGATCAATAATTCAGGGTCTGGAATATTTTTTGTCTGTAGATACCTTGTTAAATTTTTTTCGTTTATTTTGTCACCATTTTTACTTAATTTCTTAAAAGCATCTAAAATTTCAAATTTTGAACCATAATTTAGTGCAAGATTAATTTGAAGTCTTGTATTTTTTGATGTTTTCTTTTCTGAATGATTTAGAAGTTTATTCAATTTTGTTGAAAACTTTTTTACGCCAACAATATTGAGTTTAATATTTTGTTTATTAAGTTCTTCAATTTTTTTGGATAGGAAATTTTCTAGTAAATCAAACAAAAAATTTATTTCATTTTTTGGCCTATTCCAATTTTCTGTAGAAAAAGCATACAATGTTAAATATTTAATTTTTTGTCTAATAGTTTCTTTAATGATTTTTTCAACTGTATTAAGACCTGCTTTATGACCCTCGTTTCTAGAGTTTTTGTATTTTAATCCCCACCTTCCATTGCCATCCATAATTATGGCCACATGATTGAGCGGGTTCATCTTATATGGTCATTATTTCTTTTTCTTTTAAAGAAACCTTTTCATCAACTACCTTTATATGATCATCTGTAATTGTTTGAACATTTTTTTCAGATGATTTTTCATCATCTTCTCCAATTTCTTTTGCTTTTAAAAGTTTTTTTAAATCCTCATTTGCCTCTCTTCGAATGTTTCTGATAGAAACTTTACATTTTTCACCAATTGATTTTATTAGTTTTTTTAATTCTGTTCTTCTTTCCTCATTAAGTTCTGGAACAGGAAGCCTAATCAATTGGCCATCTATCTGGGGATTTAAACCTAAGTCTGATTTTTTAATTGCAGCATCAACTAACGGGACATTGCTTGAATCCCAAACTTGAATATTAATCATTCTAGGCTCAGGTGTAGTTATGCTGCCAACTTGATTGATGGGCATTTGCTGTCCATAAACATCAACTTTAACTAAATCTAGCATTGCAGCGTTTGCTCTACCAGTTCTAAGTGAAGAAAGTTCTTTTAAAAAAACCTCAATGGCTTTATCCATTTTGATATTGTAAGACTTTTCATCAAACATTTACTCTCCAATCTTTATTCTATAAAATTCTTTTATTTTTAAATCAGCAATTGAAAGCTCTTTAACTATATCCTGAACCTTTTTTTTAGGTTCCATAACCCAAGCTTGTGTTAAAAGAGAATTTTCCTCTTTAAATTTATTCATTTTTCCTAAGCTGATTTTTTTCGCAATATCATCTGGTTTTCCAGAATTTTTTAGTTCTTCTGTTACAAGCTCTTGTTCTTTGTCAACAATTGATTGATCAATTAAATCTGAAGTGAGAGCTAATGGGTTAGAGGCAGCAATATGCATAGATAATTGTTTTCCAAAATTTTTAACTACTTCAGAATTATCTTTTGTTTCTAATGAAACAATAACTGCTAGTTTTGATATATTATCTTTAACAACTGTATGCAAATAATGATTGTTTACTGTTCCAGAATTTTCAATCGTTTTTGCTTTACCGATTGTAATTTTTTCACCAATTTTAGCAATTAATGCTACAACATTGTCCTCAACTGTTTCATCATTTTTCATTTTAGAACTTTTTAAATCATCTAAATTAGAGTTTTTTTTATTATTTAATTCACTAAGTTCTTTAACAAAATTTGTGAAATCTTCATTTTTTGCAACGAAGTCTGTTTCACAATTTACCTCAATAACTGATGTTTTGGTTTCGTCACCACTTACAGCAACAACACCTTCTTTTGCATCTCTAGACATTTTTTTTGAAGCTTTTGAAATTCCTTTTACACGTAAAATTTCGATTGCTTTATCAATGTCGCCACCAGACTCTTTTATTGCAAGATTGCAATCTTTAAATCCTGCGCCAGTTGCTTCTCTTAATTTTTTAACATTTTCAATATCACTCATACTAGTTTAAGGTCTCCTTTTTATCTTTAGAAAATTTTTGTTCTAATTTTTCTCTATCAATTTCTTGAACAGTTTTTCCTTGAGTTTTTTCTTGAGTTTTTTCTTTTGTATCCTGATTAGGTTCTTTTTTTGGTTCAGGAGATGGAATTGAACTCTTAGCGTTATTAATAGTTTCTTTGATTAAATTACAATAAAGATCTATAGATCTACGAGCATCATCATTGCCAGGTATTGGATAATCAATATTATCAGGGTTAGAATTACTATCAAGAATCGCAATTATAGGTATTCCTAATTTTACTGATTCTGCGATTGCTAGTGACTCATAATTTGTATCAATTATGAAAACTAAATCAGGAGTTTTTTTCATTTCAGCTATACCACCTAGTGATCTTTCAAGTTTATCTTTTTTTACACTCATTTTAAGCAGTTCTTTTTTGGTAAAACCTCTATTTTCCGAAACTAGATCAGCTTCATATTTTTTCATCTTTTTAATTGAACCCGATATAGTTCCCCAATTAGTAAGCATACCACCAAGCCACCTATAATTTACAAAGTACTGGTCAGTTTCTTTAGCAACTTCTGCAATAGCCTCTGATGCCTGTTTTTTAGTTGAAACGAATAAAATTTTACCGTTGTTAGCTATCGTTGAATATATTTTCTCTAAAGCAACTTTAGTTAATTCTAATGTTTGTGTTAAATCCATAATATGGATTGAGTCTCTTTTCCCAAAAATATATTTTTTCATTTTTGGATTCCATCTTAAAGTTTTGTGTCCAAGATGAACGCCTGCTTCTAATAATTGTTGTATTGTTATGCTAGGTATTTTCATATTTATTCCCGGTTAAGCCACCACAGTAATTTCCAATTAAGGACCGGAGGTATAAAACCAACAACTGTGTGCGTGTTAATTAAAATTAAGCATTATTTACTAATAATTCATGAAATTAACAAGTTTTATTTAGTTTATAGAGCTCGATATATCTTGTTTTCTTAAAAGATTTAGTGATTTTCTGTCAAGATTCCTTGTGTTTTTAAGTTTAAATCGTAGTGTTTTGTCATCAACAATCATACTTATATCTACCTCAGTTTTACCATCCTCAGACAGAATTGATGAAATTGTTTCTAGATTTTCATCAGAATTAACTTTGAAAGAGACTTCGTTAATTGGGCTATTGAATAAATCCATCATAGATCCTATTTTTTGGACATTAATTCTTTTAAATCTATTTTCATCGTTTGATATGCTTTTAATTAAAGTTAACAGTAAAGAATTACCCTCTTTTAAAATTTCACGATTTAACTCAAGAATATCTGAAAAAATAAATATTTCAAAAACACTACTTAAATCAGTTAATTTTAATACAGCATAGGAGTTACCTTTGGCAGTTTTTCTTTCTTGAACTTTTAATAAGGTTGCAGCAATATTGGCATCTTTTATTTCATCACTCAAATTAAAATTAGAATAATCAATAATCTTATAATCATCAAAAATTTCTGTAAATTGGTTTAAAGGATGATCTGAAATAAAAAAACCTACTGCTTCAAACTCTTTAGATAATCGTTCTTCAAATTTCCAATCTTCAATATCATTAACAATATTATTTTCTGAATTGTCGTCATCAGAAAATAAATCTATTTGATTTGCTGATTTATTTTCAAATATATTTTTAGTTTTAATAATAAAATTTGGAATTGAGTCAAAAAGAGCTTGTCGGTTGTTATTGATGTTATCAAAAGCACCAGCTTTAACCAAGCCTTCTAATTGTAATTTATTCATATCTTTTGGGTTAACTCTATTCAAAAAATCATTTATAGAATGAAATTTTCCATTCTCAGTTCTTTCCTTAACAACATTAGAAATAGCTTCATATCCGACAGCCTTAACACCACCTAAGGCATAATAAAATTTATTATTTATTGTTCTAAAATCTTCAAAACACTCATTAATATCAGGTCTTAAAACATCTACATTTAATCTTTTTAGTTCTTCATAAAATTCACTTAACTTATTTTGATTTGAAATATCCATTGTCATTGATGCTGCAATGAATTCTTTAGGGTAATAAGTTTTTAAAAATGCAGTTTGGTAAGATATAATAGCATAGGCTGCAGCATGACTTTTGTTAAAACCATATTCAGCAAAAGGTTCAATTTTTAAAAAAATTCCTGCAGCGACATCTTTTGCAATTCCATTATTTAATGCTCCGGCAATAAAACCTTGTTTTTGTTTTTCTAATTCTGCTCTTTTCTTTTTTCCCATTGCTCTTCTAAGAAGATCAGCTTGTCCAGCTGTAAAACCAGATAATTTTTGGGCAATTTGCATCACTTGTTCTTGGTATATAATTACACCATATGTTGGTTTTAAAATATCTTCTAATAAAGGATGCAGATAATCTGGTGTTTGTCTACCATGTTTACAATCGTTGTATGTTGGAATATTACTCATTGGGCCAGGTCTATAAAGAGCAACTAAAGCAATAATATCCTCAATATGATTGGGTTTCATTTGAACTAGTGCTTCCCTCATTCCAGCACTCTCCACCTGGAACAATCCAACCGTATTACCACTTGATAATAAATCAAACACCTTTTGATCCTCATAACTGATTTTTTCTACATCAAAATTTTTATCAATTTTTTTGATTAACTTTTGAGTATTGTTGATAACAGTAAGTGTTTTTAATCCTAAAAAATCGAATTTAACTAATCCGGCATTTTCTGCAGAATACATATCAAATTGAGTTGATGGTAATAACAAATTTGCCGAAACATCCTTGTACAATGGCACTATCTCTGTAAGCTTTTTATCTGCTATAACTACACCAGCAGCATGTGTTGCAACATTTCTATTCAATCCCTCAAGTTTTAATGAAAGATCAGTTAATTTTTTTACTCTAGGGTCCTCATTTACAAGTTTTTGTAATCTTGGTTCACCTGCAATACATTGAGATAAACTTTGGGGTCTAGATGGATCAAATGGAATCATTTTTGAAATACTGTCAACGAAACCATAAGGTAAACCCAAGACTCTCCCAACATCTCTAATTACCATTCTTGCTTTTAATTTACCAAAAGTAATAATGTGAGCAACACTATCTTGATATTTTTTTGTTAAATATTTAAAAACTAGATCCCTTTTTTCCTCACAAAAATCTATATCAAAGTCAGGCATTGAGATACGATCTGGATTTAAAAATCTTTCAAAAATGAGATTAAATTTGATTGGGTCAACGTCCGTAATTGAAAGACACCAAGCAACAAGAGATCCAGCTCCAGAACCTCTACCAGGACCAACAGGAATATCATTATTTTTTGCCCACTTTATATAATCAGATACAATAAGGAAATAACTAGAGTATTTCATTTTTATTATAATTGATAATTCATGTTCCAATCTATCTTTATAAACTATGTAATCTTTATTTTTTTCTAAATCATTAGCTTTGACATTAAAAATTTTATCAAATTTAATTCTTAACCCATGTAGTGAATTTTTTTTTAAAATATCATCGGCATTTCCTCCTTTTTCAGAGCTAATGTTTGGTAAAATTGGATTAGAAAACAATGGTCTAAAATTACACCTTAAGGGAAAATTGTAATTATTTTCTAGAGCTTCAGGTAAATCTGAAAATAATTCTGTCATTTCTGAATTATTTTTTAAATAGTGTTGATTGCTTAAACGTATTCTTGATTTTTCATTAACATAAGTTTTGTTACCAATACAAATTAATGCATCATGCGCTTCATGCATATCTTTATTTAAATAGAAAACTTCGTTTGTTGCTATTATTGGAATTTCTAATTCTAAGGATTTATTTAAGTTAAATTTTTCAAAACCTAATTCATTCTGATCACCGTGTCTTTGGATCTCTATATAAAATCGATCATCAAAATTTAATTTTAGTTTTTTGTATAATTCAAAAATATCACTGAATTTTCCTTTATTAAATAATTCTCCAAATAATCCAAAAATTGTTCCTGAAAAAATAGCTACACCAGTGTTGTCCTTTAGTAATTCTTCGAAATCAATATGTGGATCCGACAGTTCATCATTTTCAAGAAATGAGGTGGATGATAGTTTAATTATTCTTTTATAGCCCTCCTCATTGAGTGCGTATAAAGGTAACAAACCAACACAATCACTAAATTTAAAATTAATTTGAGTGCCAATAATTGGTTGTGTCCCAACTTTTGAAATTTTTTCAGCAAATTCTAGAGCTCCACATAGATTTGATGTATCACAAAGAGCCAATGATTTGATTTTATTTAATTTTGAAAATTCTTGTAAATCATCTATTTTTACAGCTCCTTCACAAATTGAATATTGTGTGTGTATTTTTAAATGGTTAAAATTAAGTTCAATTAACTCAGACATCAATAGTTTTTACACTACCATCTGTCATCTCCAAAAGACAATCTGCCTTGTTGGCAAAAAATCTATTATGGGTTGCAAATATAATTAATCTGTTGGGATTTTTTTGATTATTTAAAAGTTGAAATATTTCTTTAGCAGTAGTTAAATCTAAACTTCCAGTAGGTTCATCTGCAAGAATAATTTCTGGATCATTTATAATAGCTCTTGCAATAGCTACACGCTGACATTCACCACCAGATAATTGTGAGGGAAAATGATTAAACCTATTGGATAAGCCTATTTTTCTTAATAGATCTTTTGCTTTTTTCATGGCTGAGTCTTTATCATTATTTATAGATAAATTTGCTAAATAAACATTTTCTAAAGCTGTAAAATCTGAAAGTAAATTATTTTGTTGATACACAATTCCAATATTTTTAGCTCTAAAAATATCGTTTCTTTTTTTATTAGTAAAATTGACTAAGTGATCATTAAATCTAATAGATCCAAGTGTGGGTCTGTCTATTAAAGATATCAAATTCAATAATGTTGACTTTCCAGAACCTGATGGACCCATCAATGCATACATTGTACCTTTATTAAAGTTGTATGATAGATTTTTTAAAACTTTAATTTTTTTTTCAGTATTAAAATATTTGGAAATATTTTTTAATCTTAAAAAATTATTCATATTTTAATGCTTGGATTGGATCTAAATTAGCTGCTTTAAATGCAGGAAAAATAGATACAATAATAGTTATTAATATAGAACATATTGATATCAATAGAATTGAAGAAGGATTAATTTCTGACGGCATAGTACTTAAAAAATAAATTTCCTCAGGAAATAAACTTATATTAAAAGTTGAACTTAAAAATTGTCTAAAATCTTCTATATAAAGTGAAAATGTAACACCTAAAAAAATTCCAAAAATTGTTGCAGAAGTTCCAATTATTATGCCAATTAAAAAAAATATTTTAATAATTGATTTATTTAAAACACCAATTGATTTTAAAATTGCAATATCCCTTGTTTTATTTTTAACCAAAATAGTTAATCCAGATATAATATTGAACGCAGCAACAATAATTATTAAAGATAATATTATAAACATTACATTTCTTTCAATCTTTAATGCAGAAAACAAAGAACTATTCATATCAGCCCATGTATAAATAAATTCTTGATCAAAAATTTTTTGGACTGTTTGTTTTTGTTTTTCAATATTTTTTGGATCTTTTAAATAAATTTCTAAATTTCTTTCTTGTTTTTCAAAACCGAAAAAATCATCTAATGTATCTAAATTGATCAGAGCTATATTGTTATCAAAATCTGCTAATCCACTATTAAAAATTGATGTTATCTCAAAAGTTTTTTGTTTTGGCATACTTCCAATAATTGTTTCAACTCCTGATGGTGACATAAGGGTAATTTTATCTCCTAATTTAAGATCTAAACTAAAACTTAGTTCGTTACCTATAGAGATAGAATTTTTACCTAGGATAGAACTTTCGCCTTTAAATTTGTCATTTTGAATTATTGATAATTTAGAAAATTCTTCAGCTTGATAGCCTCTTAAAACTATTCCTTTTGAAGTATTATTCTTTAAAATAATAGCTTCACCTGAGTTGCTAAAAATTAAATTTTTACTAATAAGTTTTAAATTATTATTATCTAATTTATCTCTTTGAATTCCATTATTATCGTAAGATTTTACAGTTATATGTGAGTTAAATCCTACTATCTTATTTATTAACTCTGTCCTAAATCCATTCATAACAGACATGACAATTATTAGAACTGCAACACCAAGACTAATCCCTATAAAGGAAAAAATAGAAATAATATTCAAAAAGCCATCTTTTTTTCTAGCTTTTAAAAATCTAAAAGTAATTTCTTTTTCTAACGTAGAAATCAATTTGAAACTTTTTGTTTTGTTATAATTTCTATTATTTTATCTAAGCTTAGATTCTGAGTTTCGCCACCAGTTTCTTTAAATTCTAGAAGATCACCCTCAGATTTCTTTCCAATTACAATTTGATATGGGGCTCCAATTAAATTCATCTTTTTAATTTTTGATGAATAGTTTTCATCTGTATCATCAATAATAACTTCAATATTATTTTTAATTAGTTCAGAGTTTATATTGTTGGCCTTTTCAAGAGCTGAAGTATCATTTTTGTTTATCATTGGAATAAGCGCAATATCATATGGAGCAACAGACAATGGCCATTTCATGATTTCATTTTTTTCATCGTATTTAGCTTCAATAATAGCCCCTACTAATCTTGATACACCAATCCCATAAGACCCCATTTTAACAAAATCTTTTTTACCTCCTGGTAGATCAACTGCAGCGTCCATAGCTTTTGAATATTTGTCACCAAAATAAAAAATGTGTCCTACTTCAATACCTTTTGTAATTAATCTATTTTCTTCTAAAACTATTTTTTCAAATTCATCTTTATTAAATTTTTCATCAGTCACTGAATAAAACTGTTCATATTTTTTACGCATTTGCTCTAATGAAGATTTTTCTAAATTAGTACCTTCACTAGTTAAATCAAAAATACGTTTATCTGTAAAAATTTTACTTTCACCTGTATCTGCTAAAATTATGAACTCATGTGATAAATTTCCACCTATGGGGCCTGTGTCAGCTGCCATTGGAATAGCCGTTAAAGATAATCTTTTAAAAGTTCTTAAGTAAGATAAGAAAAATTTGTTATAAGAGTAAAATGCATCTTCATCTGTAACATCGAATGAATATGCATCTTTCATATAAAATTCTCTACCTCTCATTATTCCAAATCGAGGTCTAATCTCATCTCTAAATTTCCATTGAATATGATAAAGAAGTTGAGGTAATGATTTATAAGATTTAAATGAAGATCTAAAAATTTCAGTTACTTGTTCTTCGTTAGTTGGTCCATAAAGCATTTCTCTGTTCTGACGATCTTTAATTCGGAGCATTTCTTCTCCATAATCATCATATCTGCCACTTTCTTTCCAAATTTCACTTGATTGAATTGTTGGCATTAGAATTTCTTGTGCACCAATTCTATTTTGTTCTTGTCTAACAATAGCTTCTATTTTTTTCATCACTTTAAAACCAAGTGGAAGCCATGAGTAAATACCAGCAGATGCTTGTTTAATCATTCCTACTCTCAACATTAATTGATGAGATTTAATTTTTGCCTCAGAAGGATTATTTTTTAATATTGGAATAAAAGATTTTGATAAAAGCATCTTAATTAATAATATTTCTTAAATTTAAATATTCAAATTTTATTAATAAATAAATTATTACAAAAATAACAGTTGTAATTCCTGTACAATATAGGAATTTTTTTAACATTTTTGGATTTTCAGGTGATCCAGGATCTTCACCATCTATTTTAACTGTTTTTATTCTATTTACATCTATTGGCAAGATAGCAAAAAAAACAATCCACCATATGATAATGTAGATTATCGCTAAACCTGTGATGCTCATTAAATTCTTACTAGATTAATATTTGTAAAAGGTTTTTTTCCAGTCTTTTCTTTTGAAAATTTTCTACAAGCAATCTTAAGTGCATCTATTAAATTATGTTCTTGTTGCTTACTTCCTAGTCTAAAAGTTCTTGTAATTTCCTCAATTACATCCTCTAAACCATAAACAAATTCTTCTGTATCATCAACTGGAATTCCTCTAAAAGTTAAAACTGGTCTTTTATGAATATTGCCTTTTGGAGTAATTAAAACAGTTGCTTCAATGTATCCGTTTGCACTTAAATTTTTTCTATCTTTAATTGATTGAGCATCCTCTACTACACTAATATTTCCATCTACATAAAGTCTACCACTTGGGGCTTTATCATATACCTCAGGTTTTCCTGGATGAAGCTTAACAATATCACCATTTTCAACTTGAACAGTGTTTGGTACATTCATTTCTTTTGCAAATTTTATATGCTCAATCATGTGTCTATGCTCACCATGAACAGGAATAACACATTTTGGTTTTACCCAATCATACATTTCTCTTAAATCATCTCTATTTGGGTGTCCTGAAACATGAACAAATTCATTTTCTTCAGATATAACTTCGATACCATCTTTAACTAATTGATTTTGTAAATTGTATAATTTTTTTTCATTACCAGGAATAATTTTAGATGAAAATATGACAGTATCATCTTTTTCAATAAATACATCTGGATGGGTATATTTGGCAATTCTCATCAATGCTGCCATAGGTTCACCTTGACTACCTGTGCAAAGATAAACTATCTTTTCTCTTGAAATATTTTTAGCCTCGCGAGGATCTATTGGCTCTATAACATCTTTTAAATAACCACATTGTCTAGCTGCTTTAAATATTCTATGCATTGATCTTCCAACTAGAGATATTTGTCGGCCTGTTTTTTCTGCACAATAAAAAGCTGTTTCTAGTCTAGCAACATTTGAAGCAAATGAAGCGACAATAATTCTTTTTTTTAAACTACTCATAATATTTAACATACTTTTTCTAACATCTAATTCTGAGCCTGCTTTACCCAGGCTAAAAACATTTGTTGAATCACATATCATTGCAAGAACACCTTCATTACCTATTTCCTTCAATCTATTAGAATTAATTTTTCCACCAATTAAAGGTTCTGGATCAATTTTCCAATCACCAGTATGTAAAATCACACCCGCAGGAGTTTCAATTCTTAAACCGTTAGGTTCTAAGATTGAATGAGTTAATGTAATGTATTCAATTTTAAATGGATCTAAATCTACTGTTCCATTTAATTGAACTATCTTAAGATGATTAGTTATATCAATGTGCTTTTCTTTAAATTTTTCTTTAATCAAAACAGCAGTAAATGGTGTAGCAAATATCTTGCATTCTAATTTGGGCCAAAGATGAGCTATGGCTCCAATGTGATCTTCATGGGCATGAGTTAAAATAATTCCCAATAGATCATCTTTTTTATCAACAATAAAACCAGGATCTGGGTAAATTAAATCAATACCTGGTAGAGTATCGTCAGCAAAGGTAACGCCTATGTCAACCATTATCCATTTGTGTTCACCTGGCTTGCCATAAGCAAACAAATTCATGTTCATGCCTATTTCACCAGATCCACCTAGTGGACAAAATAATAATTCATCTTTCATGTTATTTAATTAATTTTGAAATCTCGATTAGACCATTAATTGTTATATCTTTATTGTGATAAACTTTCGTTTTTATTGATTTTTTAAATAAGTTAGAAAATCCACCAGTAATTATTACTTTAAAAGATTTTCTAGTCTCTTTCTTAATTAAATAAATGATATTGTCAATTAAACCTGCATATCCCCAAAAAAAACCAGACCTTACAGCTGATACAGTGTCTTTACCTATGACATTTTTAATCATTTTAAGATTAATTTTGGGAATTAATGTCGCTTTGTCAGCCAAAGCTGCTAATGAAAGTCCAATACCAGGAGCAATAACTCCTCCAGAGTATGTGTCTTTGATCAATACGTCAAATGTTGTTGCAGTTCCAAAATCAAGAATAATAAAATTATTTTTATTGTTCATTAAACTTATTGCATTAGTAATTCTGTCAGAACCAACCTGTTTGTAATTAACTTTTATCTTAATTAAAGATTTTATATCTAAATTTTTTACTTCATAACAATTAATTTTAGTTTTTTTTGATAGGAATTTTTTAATTAAATCAAAAGATTTTGGAACAACACTACAAAATAAAATTTTGTTAATTCTTTCATAGTTCGGCTTAAGTAAACTGATATATTTATCCAATTTTTTTTGATTTAATTCTTTAGATGGAAAATTTATCTTTTTAATTATTTTATTTCTTGCTGAAACTAAAAAAAGTTTAGTATCAGTATTCCCAATATCACCAAGTATATACATCTAATATTTATTTAAATTATTATTAATTTTATACATTCTTGATAAATTTTTTTCAAAATTTACTTTCAATTCATTTTCAAAATTGATCTTATTTATGGGTTTATTAATCAATTCAGTTAAATTGGTTGTTGGATAATTCTTAATTTTAGGATTTTTAATTAAATTTACTCCTATACCAACTATAAGGAATTTATTTCCAGATATAGAAATTATTTCTTGTAAAATTCCACTAATTTTTTTTTTATTAATTAATAAATCATTCGGTCTTTTGTATATTATCTTTTTTTTATAGTATTTTTCTAAAGTTTTTTTAACTAATAAACAGTTAATTTTTGTTAAAGTACGAAGAGATATATTGATGTTTTTTAATTTATGAAAAAAACTAACAAATACATTACCTTTATAGGAAATCCACTTTTTTCCATATTGGCCTTTACCATTTAATTGTGAGTCAGCAATAATCATACCAAATTTATGATTGGAGTTTTTGATAATTCTAATTGCAGTATTGTTTGTGCTATTAACTTTTTTAAATCTAAATTTTCTCAATCTCATCAAATAATATTAATTCTTGATACCACTTCGATCAGTTGGCTCGGAAAAATGAAGTATAAGAGAATTAATATTGTTGAAAATGTAAGTGAAAATTTTAACCACAGACTATGGTCTTCATCATATTTTTCTTTTTCTTTGTCGAAGTATATTATTTTAATAATTCTTAAATAATAAAATGCCGCAACAACTGTTGATAATAAACCCACAATTGCTAGGAAATACATTGATTGCTCAATAACAGCCTTGAAAATATAAAATTTTGCAAAAAAACCAGCTAATGGAGGAATTCCTGCTAAAGAAAATAATATAACTAATAAAGACAAAGATAATAAAGGGTGGTTTTTAGATAATCCAGAAAGGTCTTCTATATCCTCGTAATACTGATTATTTCTTTTAAGCATTAACAAACAAGAAAACAAAGCTAAGTTCATAACAACATAAATTGATATATAAACAATTGAACTCTGAATTCCCTCATTAGAACCGGTTGCCAGACCAGCCAAAGTGTAGCCTATATGACCAATTGAACTATATGCTATAAGCCTTTTTATATTACTTTGCCCTATTGCTGCTATTGCACCAAAAAGCATAGATGCGATTGATAAGAAAATTATAATCATTTGCCATTGGTCTATCAAATTTAAAAAGGGGACGTATAAAAATCTAATAAAGATTGTCAAAGCAGCAATTTTAGGAACCATTGTGAAAAATAAAGTAACAGATGTTGGTGAACCTTCATAAACATCGGGAGCCCACATATGAAAAGGAACAGCTGAAATTTTAAATGCTAATCCAACAAGAATAAATACAATTCCAAAGCTTAAAACATATTCATTTGAATTAAGCTGATTTGAAATTATATCAAAATTTGTTGATCCTGAAAATCCATAAATCAATGAACAGCCATATAACAATAAACCAGATGATAAAGCACTTAAAACAAAATATTTTAAACCTGCCTCAGATGATTTTAATTGGTCTCTGTTAAAAGTTGCTAACACATAAAGAGCTAAAGATTGTAATTCTAGACCCATGTAGAATACCATTAGGTCGTTAGAACTAATCATTACCATCATGCCTAGGACTGAACATAATATTAAAATTGGATATTCAATTTTATAAATTTTAAATGTTTTAAGATAAGCTGATGAGATAACTAAAACAAAAAAAGCGCCAAGCAATGTAATAATTTTCATTAGTGACGACATGTAATCGATAACAACACTATTATTAAATAATGTTATTCGATCAATGCTGAAAGTTTCATTAAGTGTAATTATCGCTGTAATTAAAAGAACAAATAATGAAATATTAAAGGTAATTTTGGAACTATCATTCTTAAAGACACCCAAAACCAATAAGAACATTATTGATAACGAGAGAAATATTTCGGGTAATACTAAATTAAGATTTTCCATTTATTTAATCATAATATTTGAATTATACATATTAATTAAGTCTTCAACTGAAACTTCAATTGTATTAATTAATGGGTCAGGATAAAATCCAAAAAATAATGTTGGTACTGCAAGACAAGCTAAAATAAAATATTCTGATTTATTTAAGTCAATCATGGACTTAAGGTTCTCATTGATTAGCTTTCCAAAAACAACTCTTTTGTATAACCATAACATGTAAGCTGCTCCAAGAATTACACCTAAGCTAGCTAATACAGCGACTAAAAAGTTATCTTTAAATACGCCCATTAATATTAAGAATTCACCAATAAATCCACTTGTTCCAGGTAAACCAAGTGCTGCTAGAGTAAATAGCATAAATAAAATTGAGTATTTTGGAATGATTGTAACTATCCCCCCATAAGAACTTATCATTCTTGAATGCATTCTGTCGTAAACCACACCAACACATAAGAATAAAGCTGCAGAAACTAAACCGTGACTAATCATTTGAATTATACTTCCTTCAATACCTTGTTGTTGAATAGTGAATATTCCCAATGTTACGAAACCCATATGGGCTACAGAGGAGTAAGCAATGAGTTTTTTCATATCCTCTTGCATTAATGCGATTAACGATGTCACAATTATTGCTATGACGCTTAAAGCATAAATTAAAGGTGTAAAAATTTCTGATGCAATTGGAAAAAGTCCCAATGAAAATCGTATAAACCCATAGCCAGCCATTTTAAGTAAAATTGCAGCCAGCAAAACCGATCCAGCAGTTGGGGCTTCGACGTGTGCGTCGGGTAACCAAGTATGAACTGGCCACATGGGTGTTTTTACTGCAAATGAGCTGAAAAAAGCCAACCATAATAAATTTTGATACTTTGCGTCTATACCAAGTTCATAAAGTTTAGTTACATCTGTAGTTCCTGAAATCCAATAAATCGAAATAATTGCAACTAGCATAAGCACAGAACCCAATAATGTATATAAAAAGAATTTAAATGCTGAATACACTCTTTTAGGTCCACCCCAAATACCAATAATTAAAAACATTGGAATTAAACCAGCCTCAAAAAATAAATAGAAAACAACTAAATCAAGAGCACAAAAAACTCCTATCATAAAGCTTTCCATTATTAATATTGCTATTAAAAAATCTCTTAATCTTGTTTTAACTGAATTATTAACTGAAATAATACATAAAGGAGTAATGAATGTTGTTAGTATAATAAATAAAATTGAAATTCCATCTACCCCTACCTTGTAATTAATAAAACCCTCTATCCATGTTCTATCCTCAACAAATTGAAAGACAGATATTGATTGATCAAAGGATATCCATAAATAAATAGAAATTAAAAAATTAACTACTGATGCAAAAAGCGATACATATTTAGCTGTTGTACTATTTCCATCTTCATTTTTTAAAAAAATTAAAAAAAGTGCCCCAATAGTTGGCAATAAAATCAAAGAAGAAAGAATTGGAAAGTTCATTAATTAACAATTAAAAAAGTTAGTAAAGCTGAAAACCCTAGCAACATCACAAAAGCGTACTGATATATAAAACCACTTTGGAATTTATTAGCTTTAATTGAACATCTTTTTATAAATGATGAGATGCCATCAGGTCCAAATCCATCAATCAACTTTCCATCGCAAAACTTCCAAAAAAATAAACCTAATTTTTTTGAGGGATTTATAAAAATAACATCATACAATTCATCAAAATACCATTTATTAACTAAAAATTTATATAATGGCTTGTTCATATTGGCTATTTTATTTGGTAATTCTTTATTTTTGATAAATAAATAGTAAGCAATTGGGATAGATAGTAATACCAGGCAAGGTGTCAGAAGCAAAAACCATGTAGGCGGATGCTCTGTACTTAGAGGCTCTAAGAATTTGATAGAGTCTGCCCAGAATAAATTTTCACCACCATGACCAACAAAAAGATCTTTAAACAAAAAACCTGCAAATATAGCTCCAATAGATAATAAAACCAAAGGTATTAACATTACTAATGGTGACTCATGTGTTTCTTCAATTTTTACAAATTTATTATTATATTTACCGTGAAACGTTTTAAAGATTAACCTCCATGAATATATTGAAGTTAAAAATGCTGTAAAAATTCCAATTCCCGCTGCATAATATCCACTTGTGTTTCCTTTTAAATATGCAAATTCAATAATTGCATCTTTAGAATAAAAACCTGATAAAAAAGGAAAGCCTGTTAATGCTAAAGTACCTATAATCATTAGAGCATATGTATAAGGAAGCTTCTTCCATACACCACCCATATTATTAATATCTTGCTCATCTTTAAATGCATGAATTACGGAGCCAGATCCTAAAAATAATAAAGCTTTAAAAAATGCGTGTGTAAATAAGTGAAACATTGCAACATTATAAGCACCTACACCAGCTGCAAAAAACATATACCCTAATTGACTACATGTTGAGTATGCTATAATTTTTTTTATGTCAGTTTGAACCAGTGCAACTGTTGCTGCAAAAAATGCAGTTGTCATTCCAACAATTGTAATTAAATTTAGTATTAATGGTGAGTATTCATAAATTGGTGAACATCTAACAACTAAAAATACTCCAGCAGTCACCATTGTAGCAGCATGAATTAATGCAGATACAGGTGTTGGGCCTTCCATTGCATCTGGTAACCATGTATGCAGTAAAATTTGAGCCGATTTACCCATGGCACCAATAAATAATAACAGACAAATTAAATCTATAGCTTTAACTTCAAAACCTAAAAATGATAAATTTTTATCTGTAATAGATGGGACTTGTTGAAAAACCTCTGAATAATTTACAGTTCCAAATAAATAGAAAATTAAAAAGATTCCTAATGCAAAGCCAAAATCACCAACCCTATTTACAACAAATGCCTTAATTGCTGCAGCATTAGCACTTTCTTTTTTAAACCAAAAACCAATTAAAAAATATGAACAAAGACCGACGCCTTCCCAGCCAAAAAATAGTTGAATAAAATTATCCGAGGTAACTAACATTAGCATTGCAAAGGTAAATAACGACAGGTACGCCATGAATCTTGGTTTATGAGGATCGTGAGACATATAACCAATAGAATAAATATGTACTAAAGATGAAACTGATGTGACAACCACTAACATCACAGCAGACAATGGATCAATCATCATCGACCAATTAACATCCAGTGACCCTGAATTTATCCAGGTTGCTATAACAATATTTTCCTCATATTGATTTTCAATAACCTGGTATAATACAAAAATTGATAAAAACGCGGAGATCGAAACTAGAGCACTAGTAATAATTTCAGAGTTTCTATCTCCAATGAATCTTCCAAAAAAACCTGCAATAATTGACGCTGCAAGCGGAAGAAATAAGATAGAAATTTCCATAATTATCCTTTCAATTTATCTATTTCTTCGACACGGATAGTTCCTGAATTTCGGTAATAAACTACAATTATTGCCAATCCGATTGCTGCTTCAGCAGCTGCCACTGTTAAAATAAATAAAGTAAATACCTGCCCAGCAAGATCACCCAAGAAAATTGAAAAAGCTACTAAATTGATGTTAACTGCAAGCAATATTAACTCTATACTCATTAATATAACGATAATATTTTTTCTATTTAAAAATATACCTATAATTCCAATTGAAAAAATAACTGCTCCCAATGTTAGATAATGTCCTAAACCAATTTCAGTCATCAATTTTAACTCCTTTATTGGTTTCAACCTCTAACACTTCAACGCCTTCAGATCTTTCTCTTGATATCTGTTTTAAATAACTTTGTTTTTTAACCCCTGCTCTTTTTCTAAAAGTCAAAACAATGGCACCAATCATTGCTACCAACAAAATCATACCACTTAATTGAAACACATGAATATAATCAGTGTATAAAATCTGTCCTAGAGAATGAGTATTACTAACATTAAAAGAATTAACTGAATTGTTTATATCAAATAAATCTGGTTTATATTTCCAGCCACCTATGACTATTATTAATTCGAAAAATATAATTGTACTAATAATTAAGCCTACCGGAATATGCCCAGAGCTTTCTTGAGATGCGAACCATTGGTTTTTTTGTTGTGCAACATTTAACATCATTACAACAAACAAAAACAACACTGCAACCGCACCGACATAAACAATTAACATTATCATTCCTAAAAATTCAGCACCTATCATTATAAAAAGACAAGAGATGCTAATAAAATCTAAGATTAGAAAAAAAACAGAATGAACAGTATTTTTGGAAACGGTAACCATAATTGCAGAAATTACAGCTATAATTGAAAAAGAATAAAAAAATATTGAATGAGCTATCATAGATTTTATCTATATGGGTTATCAACTTTAATATTTGCTGCTAAAACATTTTCCCATCTATCTCCATTATCTAAAAGTTTCTCTTTAGTATAATAAAGTTCTTCTCTAGTTTCGGTAGAAAATTCAAAATTTGGGCCTTGAACTATTGCATCCACTGGACAAGCCTCTTCACATAAACCACAATAAATACATTTCATCATATCAATATCGTATCGTGTTGTTTTTCGACTACCATCTTCTCTTGCAGCAGACTCAATTGTGATTGCTTGTGCGGGACATACTGCTTCACAAAGTTTACAAGCAATACATCTTTCTTCCCCATCTGGATATCTTCTTAAGGCGTGTTCTCCTCTAAAACGTGGGCTTATTTTGCCTTTTTCAAATGGGTAATTAATTGTTTTTTTTGATTTAAATATCTCTTTGATCGCAATAAATAAACCTCCAGCAAAGTCAGTCATAAATATTGTTTTAAAAAATCTTGATAATTTCATAATTAATTAGTTGGTAATAGGTTAAAATAAAATAAGTAACTAGCAGTTAGCACTACCCAAGTTAAAGATAAAGGTAAAAAGACTTTCCAGCCAAGTCTCATTAGTTGATCATATCTATATCGAGGAACGATAGCTTTAACCAAAGCAAATAAAATGAATAAAAATAATATTTTTAAAATAAGCCAAATAGCACCTGGAACTAATGTAAATGGATAAATATCTATTGGAGACAACCATCCACCTAAAAACAAAATGGCTCCCATTGCACACATTAATAATATGTTTGCGTACTCACCTAACCAAAACATAGCATACATCATTCCTGAATATTCAGTTTGATAACCAGCAACTAATTCTGCCTCTGCCTCAGGTAAATCAAATGGAGGTCTATTTGTTTCTGCTAAAGATGAAATGAAGAAAATTACAAACATTGGAAATAATGGAATGACAAACCACATGTTTTGCTGAGCCTCAACTATATCATTTAGATTTAATGACCCCACACAAAGTAAAACATTGATAATAATAACTCCTATAGAAACCTCATATGAAACCATTTGAGCGGCAGATCTTATAGCACCAAGAAAAGGGTATTTTGAGTTTGACGCCCAACCACCCATAATAATTCCGTAAACACCTAATGAAGAAACTGCAAACAAATATAAAATACCTACATTTATATCAGCTAAAACCTGTGTTGCGCTAAATGGTATTACAGCCCAAGAAATTAAGGCTAAAGTCATAGTAACAATTGGGGCTAAAATGAAAATTACTTTATTTGAACTGGAAGGAATAATAATTTCTTTAAATATATATTTTAATGCATCAGCAAGAGATTGAAGCAAACCAAATGGTCCAACTACATTAGGACCTTGTCTTTTTTGGACAAAAGCCCAAACTCTTCTATCAAGCCAAACTATCAAAGCAACAGATACAAGGACTGGGACTAATAAAAATAATATTTTATAAACTTCTTGAAAAACAATATTTACATATTCCATGTTAACCTTCAGTACCCGTAGATTTTAAATTTATTTTTGAATTATTGCATTCAATCATAGTTTTAGAAGATCTAGCTATAACATTAGAAAAATAATAATCTTTAACATTAACTTTCAATAATTCATCTTGAAATTCATTTTCATCAATTTTATTAGCTTTATCTTCATCGTTAATTTGTTTTTCTTTCTGCAAATTAATATAATTTAGCATGCTGCTTTCTAACTCTTCCTTATCGTTAAACAATTTTCTATTATTCATAAGTTCAGCAAGTTCATTGATTATCTGCCAATCTTCTTTTGCATCACCTGGAGGATAAGAGGCTTTGTATGCTTTTTGAATTTTACCCTCTAAATTGGTAAAATATCCGTCTTGTTCTGTGTAAGCAGAACCTGGTAAAATAATATCAGCTATTTCAGCCCCTTTATCTCCATGACTGCCTTGATAAATAATAAACTCATCTTTCTTATCAAAATTTAAATTGTCTTGACCCATCAAATATACAATATCAAATTTATGATTTTGCAAATCTTCTAATAAATCATTACTTTCATTTATTATTCCAAGATCATAGTTTCCTACTGTTGATGCATCACAAGATAAAATATTAAAAGAATTCCATTCTTCACTAATTTTTTTATTTTGTGTAAGAAAGTTTTTAATACTATTAAAGAAATATTGAGATGAGCCTAAATTTAATAAGGACTCACCAATTATAATCATAGGGTTATTTGCATCAATTATTTTTTTAGAAATTTCATGATTACCATCAAAAATATCTTTTAATGTTTTAGTCTTTCCGTCTAAACTTTCATATGGATAAGTTAAATCTCCCAAATCATTTAGTGAAATAATTTTAGTATTATTATTTAAATAAGATTTTCTTATTCTTGCATTTAAAATTGTTGCTTCGTATCTAGGATTAGTTCCAATTAAAAAAATTAAATCAGACTCTTCAATACCATTTATAGTAGAGTTAAATAGGTAATTTTCTCTTTTTCTGATATCTATAAATCGATTATCTGATCTGGACTCATAATTTTGTGAGTCTAAAGTTCGATCAAAAAATTCTTTAAAAATATATCCAGTTTCCATATTGGTAAGATCTCCAACAAAACCACATACTTTTTCTTTAGATGTATTTTCAAATTTAGACTTTATAATTTTATAAACTTCTTCCCATGAAGCTTTTTCAAATTTACCATTATATTTTATAAAAGGTGTATCTAATCTTTGATTTAGTAAACCGTCACAAGCATATCTTGTCTTATCTGAAATCCATTCTTCATTAATGTCCTCGTTTATAATTGGCAATACTCTTTTTACTTCCCAATCATAAGTATCAACTCTTATATTTGAACCAATAGCATCCATAACATCTATGGTCTCTGTCTTTTTTAGTTCCCAAGGTCTTGCTTCAAACACATATGGTTTTGATGTTAGTGCTCCAACAGGACACAAATCTACTACATTGGCTGATAGCTCTGATTGCATTGATTGTTCTAAATATGTTGTAATTTGCATATCTTCACCTCTGCCAATAGCTCCAAGCTCTGGCACACCAGCGACTTCGGTTGCAAATCTTACGCAACGAGTACAATGTATACATCTAGTCATTTGAGTTTTAATTAAAGGACCCATGTTTTTTTCAGGAACTGCTCTTTTATTTTCTTTAAATCTTGATTTATCTACACCGTAAAACATAGATTGATCCTGAAGATCACATTCTCCACCTTGATCACAGACTGGACAATCTAACGGATGATTGGCAAGTAAAAATTCCATCACACCTTTCCTTGCTTTTTCAACAAAAGCTGTATTTGTTTTGATATTCATACCTTCTGCTGCAGGCATTGCACATGAAGCAACTGGTTTAGGAGACTTTTCCATTTCAACTAAACACATTCGACAGTTTCCAGCTATTGAAAGTTTTTCATGGTAACAAAATCTTGGAATTTCAACTCCAGCTTTTTCACATGCTTGAAGAACAGTCAAACCTTCTTCAACTTCTATATCAATGTTATTTACTTTTAATTTAAGCATTTTTTTTATCTAACAAATGTTGGTCTACTAAATAAGGAATTGTATTTTTTTTCTCTACTATAAGATCTAAATTGTTTCTTTCCTCTATCTCTTTTTTAAAATGTCTTAAAAGACCTTGCACTGGCCATGAAGAACCTTCTCCAAACGCACATATTGTGTGACCTGCGATTTGATTTGTTACATCACCTAGCATATCAACTTCGTCTTTTGTTGCTTCACCTTTTGCCATACGTTCTAACATTCTCCACATCCATCCAGATCCCTCTCTACAAGGAGTACACTGACCGCAACTTTCATGTTTGTAGAACCTAGCAATTCTTGCCATACATTTAATAATGTCTTGATCTTTATTTATCACAACTATACCAGCGGTACCTAGTCCACTTTTTTCAGCCATCAAAGAATCAAAATCCATAGTTAATGTTTCACATTTTTCTTTAGGAATAAGCGGCATTGACGATCCACCTGGAATTACAGCTTGCAGATTGTCCCAACCTCCAATTACCCCACCAGCATGAACTTCTATTAATTCTTTTAATGGTATATTCATTTCTTCTTCAACATTACATGGATTATTTACATTTCCTGAAATACAAAAAATTTTAGTACCTGTGTTTTTTTCTCTTCCTAAAGAAGCAAACCACTCTCCACCACGTCTTAAAATGGTAGGCACAACTGCTATAGTTTCAACATTATTAATAATTGTTGGGCACCCATAAAGACCAATTAAAGCTGGAAATGGAGGTTTTAATCTTGGTTGACCTTTTTTTCCTTCTATACTTTCAAGTAAAGCTGTTTCTTCACCACAAATATAAGCTCCAGCTCCATAGTGAATATAAATATCTAAATCCCATCCTGTGCCAGCAGCATTTTTACCAATTAACTTTTTTTCGTAAGCTTCATCTATCGCAGCTTGCAGTTTTTGACCATCAACAAAATACTCACCTCTAATATAAATATAACAAACATGAGCTTGAACAGCATATGAAGCTATTAAACAGCCCTCTATTAATTTATGAGGTTCAAATCTTAAGATATCTCTATCTTTACATGTGCCTGGTTCAGATTCATCACCATTAATCACTAAATAATGAGGTCTCGATCCAACTTCTTTAGGTGCAAAAGACCATTTTAAACCTGTTGGAAATCCAGCACCACCTCTTCCTCTTAATTGAGAAGTTTTCATCTCATTAATTATCCAATCTCTTCCTTTGTCAGTTAAATCTTTAGTATTAACCCAATCACCTCTTTTTTGAGATGAAGAAACATCTGAACCCAAATCATTGTAAAGGTTTTGAAAAATTCTATCTTTATCTTTAAGCATTCTTTAAATCCATTAATGTTTTTCTGTTGTTTTCAGGTTGATTACTCACACGACCTCTGTAAGAACCTGGTTTTGGTGTTTCACCATTTAAAATTTTCTCTAAAATCTCTAATGTTTTTTCTTTATCAAGATCTTCATAATAGTCATCATTAATTTGCATCATCGGAGCGTTTACACAAGCTCCTAAACATTCTACTTCCATCCAAGAACAGCTCTTGTCATTTGATAACTCCGATTCATTTTCAGAAATTTTTTCTTTACAGGCTTCAACAAGTTTATTAGCTCCCCTGATCATGCATGGGGTAGTTGTGCAAACTTGGACAAAAAAATTTCCTACAGGAGATAAATTGTACATCGTGTAAAATGTAGCTACTTCATAAACTTTGATGTATGGCATATCTAAAAATTTAGCTATATACTTCATGGCTACTAGAGGTATCCAATTATCGTTTTGTTTTTGGGCAATATAAAGTAAAGCCATAACAGCGCTTTGCTGTTTACCTTTGGGATATTTTGAAACTATAGCATTTGCAGCTTCTAGAGATGACGAATTAAACTCAAATGTTTCTGGCTGTTCTTTTGCAGGTCTTCTTAAACTCATCTATCCACCTCTCCAAATACGATATCCAAAGACCCTAAAACTGCAGGAACATCAGCTAACATATGACCTTTAATCAAATAATCCATTGATTGAAGATGAGAAAAACCTGGCGCTCTAATCTTACACTTATAGGGTTTGCTTGATCCATCTGAAATCAAATAAACTCCAAATTCACCTTTGGGAGCTTCTACAGCTGTATAAATTTCGTCTCTTGGAACTCTGTATCCCTCAGTGAAAAGTTTAAAATGATGAATCAAGGCCTCCATTGATTGTTTAATTTCTTTTTTTGATGGTGGACTTATTTTTCCATCTAATGATTTGATTGGTCCTTTTTCCATTTTTGCTAAACATTGTTTTATAATAGAAACACTTTCCTTCATTTCCTCAATTCTACATAAATATCGATCGTAACAATCACCGTTTTTTCCAACAGGTATTTTAAAATCTAGTTGATCATAACACTCATAAGGTTGAGATTTTCTTAAATCCCAAGGTACTCCAGATCCTCTAACCATCACTCCTGAAAAAGAATAATCTAGCGCATCCTCTTTAGTTACGATTCCAATATCAACATTTCTCTGCTTAAAGATTCTATTATCGGTTAACAAACTTTCAAGATCATCTATAATTTTTGGAAATGTTTGGCAAAATTTTGAGATATCACCTTCTAATCCATGAGGTAGATCTTGATGAACACCACCAGCTCTAAAATAATTTGCATGTAGTCTTGAACCAGAGGCTCTTTCATAAAAAGTCATTAGCGTTTCTCTTTCTTCAAACCCCCACAATGATGGCGTTAATGCACCGACATCAAGTGCTTGGGTGGTAACATTTAAAATATGACTTAGAATTCTTCCTATTTCACAAAAAATTACTCTTATATATTGTGCTCTAATTGGTACATCAATATCTAATATTTTTTCAATAGCTAAAGCAAATGCATGCTCTTGGTTCATGGGTGCAACATAATCTAGTCGATCAAAATAAGGTACGGCTTGCATATAAGTTTTGTTTTCAATTAACTTTTCAGTTCCTCTATGAAGCAAACCTATATGTGGGTCAGCTTTTTCAACAACTTCTCCATCAAGTTCTAAAATCAGTCTTAAAACTCCGTGAGCAGCTGGATGCTGAGGTCCAAAATTTAAATTTAAATTTTTAATTTTTTTTGTCATTATTATCTATTTCTTCTTTAATATATTTTGTTCCTTCCCAAGGACTTTCATAGTCAAAGTTTCTGTAATTTTGCTCTAATTTGACTGGCTCACTAATAACTTTTTTCTGATCCTCGCTATATCTGACCTCACTATGTCCGGTTAAAGGGAAATCTTTTCTTAAGGGATGGCCTTCAAATCCATAGTCTGTTAATATTCTTCTAAGGTCTGGGTGGTCTTTAAATGATACCCCGTACATATCAAAAACTTCTCTTTCCATCCAATTTGCAGCAGGAAAAATGCTTGTTAATGATGGAATAACTTCGTTTTCATTTATTAAATATGTTAAAATAATTCTTTGATTAAATTCATGACTTAAAAATAGATAAACGATTTTAAATCTCTGTGTATTCTCTGGATAATCAACAGCAGTGATATCAATTAGTTGTCTAAATTTAGTTTCCTGATTTGTTTTTAAAAAAAGAGTTACATCGATCAAATCATCTTTATCAATTTCAATATATAGTTGATTATGTTTAATTTCAGTAGCATTGATTTTAGTTGTCAATTCTGAATTTATTTTTTTTTCTAAATCTTCTAAACTCTTCATATCTACCTAATAAATGAACCTTTGTTTCTAATTTTTTTTTGTAATTGAAGTATACCGTACAACAAAGCCTCTGCTGAAGGTGGACATCCTGGTACATAAACATCAACTGGAACAATTCGGTCACATCCTCTAACGACTGAGTATGAATAATGATAGTAGCCTCCTCCATTTGCACAACTGCCCATTGATATTACATATCTCGGTTCAGGCATTTGATCGTAAACTTTTCTTAAAGCTGGCGCCATTTTATTTGTAAGAGTGCCAGCAACAATCATGACATCAGATTGTCTTGGCGATCCTCTTGGTGCAGCACCAAATCTCTCTAAATCATATCTTGGCATAGCAGTTTGCATCATCTCAACGGCACAACAGGCAAGACCAAAAGTCATCCAGTGTAACGAGCCTGATCTAGACCAATTAATTAAATTATCTAATGAAGTTGTTATAAAGCCATTTTCACTAAAATCTTTAGCGAGCTGTTTGAATTCATTTGGTACTTGATCTATTTTATTATTCATTGTGGTAAATTTTTTATTCCCAATCTAAAGCGCCTTTTTTCCATTCATATATAAAACCAATTGTTAAAATGAATAAAAAAATCATCATTGAAGAAAATCCTAATAAACCAATACTGCCAAGAGAGATTGCCCAAGGGAATAGAAATGCAATTTCTAAATCAAAAATGATAAATAAAATAGCTACTAAATAAAATCTAACATCGAATTCCATTCTAGAGTCTTCAAAAGGTTCGAATCCACACTCATAAGCAGATAATTTTTCTGGATCTGGATTTTTTGGTGAGAGTATAAAATTTATAATCACAAAAGCACAACTAAGTCCTAACGCTATAATTAAAAATAGAATAATTGGTAAGTAATCTTTTAAAAATTCAGATAACATGGTGATCTATATACCAGTTTTTATCCTTTGTTGAAGAGCTGTTACGTCACATTTTAATTGATATTCACAGAGAAAATCATGAAAAGTGGCGGGAGTGAAGGGACTCGAACCCTCGACCTATCGCGTGACAGGCGATCGCTCTAACCAACTGAGCTACACCCCCACTTTTAATATTTTGGTGGGTAGTAAAGGACTCGAACCTTTGACCCCCTCGGTGTAAACGAGATGCTCTACCAACTGAGCTAACCACCCACAAAATAAGGCTACTTATTACATCAACAGTTTAATAAAGTAAATTAATTATTATTGAATACTAGCTTGAGATTTATCGTCTTTTTTAGATATATCGACTTCAACCCACTCAGTTCTTTTAAGTTCTTTTGTTAAAGCTACTTTTAAAACTTGATCAGCATATTCAACTGGTGTTATTTTGATATCATCAATAATTTTCTTTGGCATATCAACTAAATCTTTTTCATTTTCTTTTGGTATTAATACTTCTTTAATACCAGCTCTATGAGCTGCTAAAAGTTTTTCTTTTAAACCTCCAATTGGCAACACTTGTCCAGTTAAAGTAACTTCACCAGTCATTGCAACATCTCTTCTAACAGGAATTCCAGTTATTGATGAAACAATAGAAGTTACCATACCAATTCCTGCTGATGGACCATCTTTAGGAGTTGCACCTTCTGGTACGTGGATGTGAAAATCTTTTTTTTCAAATAAAGGAGGAATTATTCCATATTCTAAACATTTTGATCTTACGAAAGACTTTGCAGCTTTAACCGACTCTTGCATCACATCTCCAAGTTTACCCGTAATTTGCATTCTACCCTTACCTGGCATTGTCACGGTCTCGATCTTTAAAATTTCCCCACCATACTCTGTCCATGCTAGTCCTGTTACAATTCCGACTTTATTTTCAGATTCTAGTTCACCGAATTTAAATTTAGCTATACCAAGAAAATCAGATAAATTTTTATTATTTATGTTCACTTCTTTCTCTTCACCAGCAACTATTTTTTTAACAACTTTTCTTGCTAATTTTGAAATTTCTCTTTCTAAATTTCTAACTCCAGATTCTTTTGTATAGCCTCTAATAACTTCTTTAATAATGTCGTTCTCCAATTTCATCTCTTTATCTTTTACACCATTATCTTTAATTTGTTTTGGTAAAAGATATTTGTTTGCGATACTAATTTTTTCATCCTCTGTGTAACCAGCTAATCTTATTACTTCCATTCTATCCAAAAGTGGTGGAAGAATATTTAGTGTATTTGCAGTCGTTACAAACATTACATCAGACAAGTCATAATCAACTTCTAAATAATGATCATTAAAAGTTGTATTCTGTTCAGGATCTAAAGCTTCTAATAAAGCAGATGACGGGTCACCTCTATAATCGTTTCCAATTTTATCAATTTCATCTAATAATATAAGTGGATTTTTTGTTCCAGCTTTTTTCATCATTTGAATGATTTTTCCAGGTAAAGATCCAATGTAAGTTCTTCTATGACCTCTAATCTCAGCCTCATCTCTCATACCACCAACGGACATTCTTACAAATTCTCTATTAGTTGCTTTAGCTATAGATTTTCCCAAAGAAGTTTTACCCACTCCAGGAGGTCCAACTAAACACAAAATTGGTCCTTTAATTTTTTCCATTCTTTTTTGAACTGCAAGAAATTCTATTATTCTTTCCTTAACTTTTTCGAGACCAAAATGATCTTTATCTAAAATATTTAAAGCTTTTGTAAGATCAATATCAACTTCACTTTTTTTGTGCCAAGGAAGTTCTGTCATCCAATCTAAATAATTTCTGACAACTGTTGCTTCAGCGGACATTGGGCTCATATTTTTTAATTTTTTTAACTCCTGAAGGCATTTCTTTTCAACTTCTTTAGGCATTTTAGCTTTGGTGATGGCTTTATTAAGACTAGTCGTTTCATCTTTACCATCTTCAATTTCACCTAATTCTTTTTGAATAGCTTTTAACTGTTCATTTAAATAGTATTCTCTTTGAGTTTTCTCCATCTGTGTTTTAACTCTGCCTCTAATTCTCTTTTCAACACCTATAATACTTGTTTCGTTTTCCATTATCTTAATAATGGCGTTTAATCTTTTCTTCACATCAACTGTTTCAAAGATTTGTTGTTTCTCTGAAATAGTTGCATTGATATGCGATGCAATATTATCTGCAATTTGTGATGGATCTTTAAGCTGTTTAATAGTGTTAATAGTTTCACTTGAAACTTTTTTGTTAATAGAGGTTAATTTTTCTAGTCGTCTTAAAGCAGTAGCTGCAAGTGGGTATAAGTCCTCATCTTTAGCAACAATATCATTATAATGAGCATATTCACATGTTATGAATTTATCATTATCTTTAAAATCTAATATTTTTACTCTTTTAATACCCTCAACTAAAACTTTAACAGTTCCATCAGGTAGTTTTAAAAGCTGAAGAATACTTCCTTCACATCCATACATAAATATGTCTGTTTTTTTTGGATCATCAATTTCTGAATTTTTTTGTGTTACTAGTATTATCTTTTTATCTTTCTTCATTACCTCGTTTAATGCTGAAATCGATTTATCTCTTCCTACAAATAGAGGGATAACCATACTTGGAAACACAACTATGTCTCTTAACGGTAATAATGGTGAAGTGATTTTAACGTCCATGACTATAATATGGATATTATATTTTATATTGCAATAGGTTTTTGTTAGTTATTAAGGATATTAAGCCGCTGATGGCTTATTAGACTTTGATTTAACATCACCTTTTGTATGAACCAATATTGGTTGGGATTGACCTTTAGCAGCGCCTGCGTCAACTATAACTTCTTCTATATTTTCTTGGCTAGGTAAGTCGTACATAGTTTTTAGTAAAATATTTTCTAATATTGACCTTAAGCCTCTTGCACCTGTTTTTTTCTTAATTGCTTTTTGTGCAATTTCTTTAAGCGCGTTTTCTTTAAAAGTTAATTTTGCTCCATCAAGTTTAAATAATTCTTGATATTGTTTAGTTAGTGAATTCTTTGGTTCTTGTAAAATTTTAATTAATGATTTTTCATCTAAATCCTCAAGTGTTGCAATCATTGGAAGTCTTCCTATAAATTCTGGGATTAAACCAAATTTTAATAAGTCTTCAGGCTCAAGTGTTTTCATCCATTCACCAGTTTTTTTGTCTTGTGTATTTTTAACATCAGCACCAAACCCGATTGATGTACCTTTATCTCTTTGAGAAATAATTTTGTCAAGTCCAGCAAAAGCGCCTCCACAAATAAATAATATATTGGTTGTATCTACCTGTAAAAATTCTTGTTGCGGATGTTTTCTTCCTCCTTGAGGTGGAACACTTGCAACTGTTCCTTCCATAATTTTCAATAAGGCTTGCTGAACACCTTCACCAGATACATCTCTAGTTATAGATGGATTCTCTGATTTTCTACTAATTTTGTCAACTTCATCAATATAAACAATTCCTCTTTGTGCTTTCTCAACATTATAGTCTGAGGCTTGTAATAATTTCAGAATTATATTTTCTACATCCTCACCCACATAACCAGCTTCTGTTAATGTTGTTGCATCAGCCATCGTAAAAGGAACATCTAAAATTCTAGCAAGCGTTTGGGCTAACAGTGTTTTACCACAACCCGTAGGACCTACTAATAGTATATTTGATTTTGCAAGTTCTACATTTTTGCTAGTTTTGCTCTCATAATTTAATCTTTTATAATGATTGTGAACAGCTACAGATAAAACTTTTTTTGCATGTGGCTGACCAATTACATAATCATCTAGAACTGAACAAATTTCTTTTGGTGATGGAAGACCGTCTTGATGTTTTACAAAAGTATCTTTGCTTTCCTCTTTAATGATGTCCATGCATAACTCAACACACTCATCACAAATAAATACAGTTGGACCAGCAATAAGTTTTCTTACTTCATGCTGACTCTTTCCACAAAAAGAGCAATAAAGAATATTTTTATTATTAGTAGTCATAATATTTATAACGAATCAATTAGGTTACTTTATTATAGAAGACTCCTACTAATCAAGTTTGGATTGTATCGCATCCAATATATTGTGGTTTAAGATCTTTTTTCTACTACTTCGTCTATTAGGCCAAAGTCTTTAGCAACTTCAGCAGTCATAAAATTGTCTCTTTCAAGAGCAGACTTAACTTCATCTACTGATTTACCCGTATGCTTGGAATATATTTCATTTAATCTTTTTTTTAGTGACGAGACTTCGTTTGCATGTATCTCTATATCTGTCACTTGACCTTGAAAACCTGCTGATGGTTGATGAACCATAACTCTAGAATTTGGAAGAGAAAACCTTTTTCCCTTTGTTCCAGCTGCAAGCAAAAATGAACCCATTGATGCTGCTTGACCAATACATAAAGTTGAAATGTCTGGTTTAACATATTGCATGGTGTCATAAATTCCAAGTCCAGCTGTAACAAGTCCTCCTGGACTATTAATATATAAGTAGATTTCTTTTTTAGGATCTTCTGCCTCTAAAAATAATAATTGAGCTGTAACTAGTGATGCAACATTGTCATTAATTTGACCAGTTAGAAAAATAATTCTTTCTTTTAGTAGCCTTGAATAAATATCATAAGCTCTCTCACCCTTATTTGATTGTTCAACAACCATTGGAACTAAAGTGTTCATATGCTCAGGAATATTTGTAGTCATAAGTTGATTCGTATTAACTTATACAACTTGAGATTACTTTTTGCTAACTTTTTTTACTGTTGGCTTTGGTTTTGAAGCTTTTGGAGGTGATTTTTTTTCTTTTGTAGTTTTAGTTTTGGCTTTCTTTTCTTCCCCATGATCATGTTCGTGATCATGTTTGTTTGCTTCTTTTAAAATTTTTTCTGCTTCTTCTTTGGTGATCTCTTTTTTATTTGGTTTAGCTTTTTCTTTAATTAAATTTAAAATCTTTTCCTCATAAACGGTTCCTCTCAAGCTAGCAACAGCTGAAGGGTTTTTTTGATAAAAATCCATTACCATCTTTTCTTGTCCAGGCATCATTCTTAATTGTTTTTGTACTTCAGCCTGAATTTCTTGTTCAGATACTTGTATTTTATTTTGTTCACCAAATTCATTTAATATTAATCCTGTTTTGATCCTAGTTTTTGCAGTCTCAGTAAATTTAGTTTTGTTTTTTTTAGCTTCTTCTTCATCCATGCCTTGCGAAAGTATCTTAACCTCTTCACTAATTAAATTTTCAGGAATTTCGTCTACTTTAATTTTTTCAATTTCTTTTAATATTTGGTTTTTAGATAGTTGGTCTAATGAATTTTTATATTCATCATTTATTTGTTTTGAAATTAATATTTTTAGATCATTTAAATCTTTTGCACCTAAATTTTTTGCAAAATTATCATCAATTTTTACCTCTTCAGGATTTTTTACATTTAAAATTTTACATTTAAATTTAGCGTCTTTATTAACCAATTCTTTTTCAGGAAAGTTTTCAGGCAAAACTGCATCAACTATCTTTTCATCATCTTTTTTGACTCCAATAAGCTGCTTGTCGAATCCTTTTAAAAATAAATCTTTACCTAGCGTTAATTGAGTATTTTTTCCTTCACTACCTTTAAATTCTTTGCCATCTACTGTAGCTTGATAATCTAATATAACTAAATCACCTTCTTTTGCTTTCGTTTCAGCACTTGCTTCTTTAAAACTAGGCTGATTTTTTGCAATTTCTTTAATTCTTTTGTCTGTTTCGCTGTTGTCTATTTTTACAGAATACTGGTCAAATTTTATACTCTCAATTGACTTAACCTCAACTTTTGGTAATTCTGTAACTGATAGAACATATTCTAATTCTTTATCTTCACCGTAAGTTTTTAAATCTAGTTTCGGTTGACCTGCAGGTTTAATTTTATTTTCTTCAAGAGCTTTTGTAGAAGTTTCCTTTAAAACTTTATCTAAAACTTCACCGAATATTGCTTTACCGAATTGTCTTTTTAAAACTTCCTTTGGAACTTTGCCTGGACGAAAACCCTTAAGATTAACAGTTCCTTTAATCTCCTCGTATTTTTCATCCATATAAGAGCTCATAGTCTCTTTATCGATTAGAACCTTAAGATCTTTATTTAGGCCTTTTATATTTTCTACTGTAACTTTCATATTTTTTTAATGGTAGGGCGAAAAGGACTCGAACCTTCACATCCGAAAATATTGGTTCCTAAGACCAACGCGTCTACCAATTCCGCCATCGCCCCACAAATTACGTGGTTTTATATATTATTGAAACTATTTGTCCAATGACAATTGATGAAAAAATAACTATTTATCTGTAGTAATTTATATTAATTTTAAAAAATATGATAATTTCACCGTGTATTAGTATCTGTAAAACTGATCCCTCAACAGGATATTGTTATGGTTGCGGAAGAAATAACGAAGAAAAAAAGACTTGGAAGCTTGAAGGTACTAGTGATAATTGGAAATCAAATAATTTAGATGAGATTAAAAAAAGACTGAGTGGTTGGCAATTAGACAGCTTCAATGAGTCTTATGAATATAAAATCAATAATGGAATGTCTCTTTTTAAAAAGAGTTTAAAAAATGGATAAATCAACAATTGTAATTATAATTTACATAGCTGGGCTTATATTTGGTGCATTAGTTTTGGACATTTGGAGTGCAAACACAAGTCCTAAAGCTTTAATAGGAATTGGTTGGACAGCACTACTATTAGTAGGACTATTTTTAACAGAAAAAAAAGATAAATAAATTAATCTAATCTTTCTTTTTATTTATTTTTGGTAAAATTTTCTTTTTCGAGTTAAATCTGCTGTTTGTAATATTGCTTCTGTGTTTTGCGTAAGATTGTTTTTGGGCTTGTTTCATTGCTTTTTTTGAAGACATAATATCTTATCTTAATATTCTATTTCAATTGTATCAATAACTTTAAGATCTTTGTTTGAGATGATTATTTCTCCAGATGATGGTGCATAACCTAAAATTTCACTAATAAATACATAATGAGTTACAAATATTAAGTTTTTTTTACCCTCCCAACTTTTAATAAATTTTTTAAAATTTTTTATCTGAGAATTTTTGTTTTGGACAAACTTTGAACTAAAAAAAGAATTTAAAAAATTTTTTGTTTCAAATTCATTAAAAGCAATTAATGCTGTTTCCTTACATCTGCACCATTCACTAGAATAAACTTTATGAATAGAAATGTTATTATCTCTAAATAAAGACCCTATTTTATCAGCTTGTATTCTGCCGGAATCGTTTAAATTACGTTGAGTATTACAGTTGCTAATATCAAAATTAATAGGATCTCCCCCTCCAGGAGCATAAGCATGTCTTATAAAAATTAACTTTCCTTCTTGTTTAAGTTCATTAATCAAATTTTGATTTAAATCTGCTTTAACTGGCGAATTAATAGTTATAAATATTATTAATAAAAAATTTATAAATTTCATTAATGAGTATTAAATTTAAAAATCTTAATAACACAATTATTAAATGTAAAAAATGTCCAAGATTAGTAAAATTTATAAAAAAAATTTCTTCTGAAAAAAGAAAACAAAATATAAACGAAGTTTATTGGGGAAAACCAGTGACTGGATTTGGAGATACTAATGCAAAACTTTTGATATTAGGTCTAGCTCCTGCAGCACATGGGGGAACCAGGACAGGGAGAGCCTTTACAGGTGATAAATCTGGAGAATTTTTATTCAAATGCTTATATAAAGCAAAAATTTCAAATCAACCTACATCCAAAAATTTAAATGATGGTTTGAAACTTAGTTCAACATATATTACTAATATTCTTAAATGTGTTCCACCAGGCGACAAACCTCTAAACAAAGAGCTTCTTAATTGCTCTAAATATTTTGATTTTGAGGCTTCCAATTTAAAACAATTAAAGATTATCATTACTTTAGGTAAGGTGGCTTTTGATAATTGTATAAAATTTTATAAAAGAAAGCATAAGTTGCTTAAAAAATTTCATTTCAAGCATGGAAAATCTTATATTATGCCAGATAATTTAATTATAATGCCCTCCTATCATCCAAGTCCTAGGAATGTAAATACAAAACTAATATCTCAAAAAATGATGATTGATTTATTCAAGAAAGCAAAAAGAATATCTACAATTTGATAGTGTCACAAAAATAGGGTTTAAAATTATCAAAAATTATTTCTGGAACTTTGACTGGTTTACTTTTTGCGTTTACAAAAACTAAATGAACTTGGGCTTCCACAATAACACTATCACCGTTAGTTATGATTTGGTTCATAAAAAAAGATGTTTTGGTAACCGATTTTACAAAAGATCTAATTTTTAATTCATCTTCTAGCTGGGCTGACTTTTTGTATTCTATATTGCATGATTTAACTATAATTAGTGCACCAAATTTTTCTTTAATTTGAATGTTGCTTAATCCAATAGTTGATAGAGCTTCCGTTCTGGCTCTTTCTAAATATTTAAGATAATTTGCATAATAAACAACGCCACCAGCATCAGTATCTTCATAGTAAACTTTTACATTATGATAAAAATTTTCATGCATAATAATATTATATCAAATTATAGAATATTTTAAAACAAACTAAGGTATAAGTAGTTAATGAAAATATATATCATTTGGTTAATTGGAGTTATTCTTTGGAACTTTGGTTTTCCTAATGCGGCACCTATTGCAGATGTAATAGTTGCAATTCTTTTATCTTTTTTAAGTATTGGGTTAAAAAAATATTTAAAGTTATAACTAATTACTCGAAAAATAAATATTTTGAAAATAAGCTATAGATTTCATTTTTGAATTGTCTGTATCAGACATAATTGCTAATCCATCTAGCTCATTAACATCTAAATTGTGAAATTTCTTAAAATCCTCTTTAACATTGGCTTTTACAGTAACCCATTCATTTAAGTTATTCTTAGTGCTAGCTAAAACATTGTCAATTGATTTTTTTGTGTATGGACTAGGTGAGTTAAATCCAACAACATTGTTACTTGAAAAAACGTAATTGATTGCCCTGTTAGATAATGGTGTTGCTCCTGTTTTTTTTATTACAAAAACACGGGCAGCAAAATCATGTCCTTTTTTAGTATTTTCTAAAATGCCAGGCAAATCTTTTTCTACTTTCCATGTAATATTGATAAAAGGAGTCTTGTTTAGATCAATTTTAAATTTTTTTCCAAGACCAGATGCAGCATTATCTGCTACAGCCTTTAAATAATTACTATTTTCATCAGACCCTATTGAGTAATTTGTTTTATTGTCAGCCCCTCTTACTTTTCTAACTTCTAGCTCTAAAAGTTCTGCCTCAGTAAATTCAAATACATTAATTTTATCAGCGTAACTTGGGCTAGAAATAAATAAAATTAAAACTAATAATCTTGCTAAGGTTTTCATATTGAATTAATAAGTAGATCTACCACCACTTATGTCAAAAACAGCTGCCGTTGAAAAAGTATTCTCTTCTGATGAAAGCCAGCAAATTAATGACGTAAACTCATGGATCTCTAAAAATCTTCCTCTTGGAACTTTTGAAAGCATTCTTTGAACATGCTCTTTACTCATTTGATCTAAAATTCTAGTTTTTGCACCAGCGGGTGTTACGGCGTTTACCGCTATATTTTTATCAGCTAACTCTTTACCAAGTGACTTTGTAAGCCCTATAGCGCCAGCTTTTCCTGAACTGTAAGCACTTGCGTTAGCATTTCCATCTTTGCCTGCAACAGAAGCTACATTTACTATTCTTCCATAATTGTTTTCAATCATATTTGGAACAATTGCACGACAACAATTGAAAGTACCAACTAAATTAATTTGCACAATTTTATTCCACATTTCAACATCATATTCCCATAATGGCGCCGTAGGGCCAGTAATTCCAGCATTATTTATTAAAATATCAATTTTGTTTTTTGATGTTATTTCTGAAACAGTTTTTTCTATTTGTGAATAATTTGAAACATCAATAACGTTATAGCTTAGGTTTGAATTATTCACTTCAGCAGCAGCTGACTTAAGCAGTTCTTCGTCTATATCCCATATAATAACTTTTGCACCAGAATCTAAAAATCTTTTAGCAATATCAAGACCAAAACCCTGTCCACCGCCTGTAATTACAGCAGTTCTGTTATTAAAATCATATTTGTTCATTAAAATTATTTTTTAGTTAATAGATAATAAGTTATTAAAGAGATAAATGCACCTATTATCCAAGCAAAAGATTGCAAAAACATTAAATTAGGATTCCAAATAGTAGAAGCTGAGAAAATAAAACCTACTAGTAAAGAGTAAAGACCTTTTATATGCCATCCATTAGAAAAATAATAAATACCACTAGCCTCAGTTGAGTAGATATCTTTGTTGCTAATGGATTGTGATTTGATCAAATAATAATCGGCAACCATGACACCAAATAGTGGGCCAAAAAATGAACTAAAAGTGTCAATAAATGATAAAATCCCAATTTGACTTAATACAGTCACCCAAAAAACACCAATGAAGAAACTAACAATTAATATTATGTAACTCACACTTTTTAAATTTAGAGAGTTAGGAAAAAAATTTATAAGTGAATATTGAGAAGGAATAAAATTGGCTACTAAATTAGTTGATGCTGATGAAATAATAATAAAAAAAATGGCAATTACTGTAATAGATGTATTGTCAATTTTACCAACTATATCAGTTGGATTAGTTAAAATTGAACTTAAATCAAGAAACCTTAAATTTAAAAATACATCTGAACCAATAACTATAAAAACAGAAAAAAAAGAAAAAACAATTAAGTTGGCAATTAAACTTAAATTACCTTTTTTTAGTTCATTTTCATTTTTAACATATCGAGAAAAATCACCAAAAGTAACGATTATAATTGAGAAATATGCAAAAATTGCTCCTGCTACTGACAATAGAGCAAAAATGTTTTCATTATCTAGGAGATTTTCATAATCTAATAATTCAACAAATGCTTGAGAGGTAAGTTTTACATCACTTAATAATACTCCAAAAAAAAATATTATCATTCCTCCATACACTGTAATAGCAGAATAATTAATTAATCTCTTATTAAAATTTATACCCACGCTAAACATTAAAGTTTGAAATAAGATAACAGCACTAAACGAAATCCAATCAATAATATCAATACCAAGTAAAAAAAATAAAAAAATATCTTTGTTTAATAAAGAACTATCAATTGAAAAAATTAAAATTCTAATTAAAAAACCAAAAGCTTTTGACAAAATATACGTTTGTACACCAAACATAAAAATCCCCACTAAGGCTCTTAATAAAGCTAAATATTTTGCTCCTTTAAAACCCAATGAAGAACGTAATAATACGGCAAAGGGTAAGCCAAATTTCTGAGATGGTTTACCAATTAAATTTGAAAAAATATAAACTAGAAATGATCCTAAAATGGTTCCAAAAAACACTACAAAAGTGTTTAAATCATAGACAATATATAATGATGCAATCAAAGAAAAAGCAATAATACTTTGGATGTTTACTCCCCAAAAACAAAACAAATCTTTCCAATTCCAAGTTTTGTAATTAGGGTTAACTGTAACTAAATCCCAATTAGAAAGTGAATATTTAACTTTAGGCTGATTCATTATTGAATAATAAACTAATTAACTATGATACAGTATCTTTTTTTTTAATATTTATAAAATTTCATATGATTGATTTCTTAAAAAAAAATAGTGGTTATTTTGCAATGCTACTAGCTGTAATTGGATTTGGTGCCGGACCACCATTTGTAACTTTAGCACTTAAAGAATTCTATATTATTGACTTATTAGCAGTAAGATTTTTTATTGCTTTCTTATTGATGGTTATTTTTTGTCTAGTAATGAGAGTTGATATCTCAATAAAACAAGTTGGATTAAAACCTTTTTTAATGGGATTATTAAATCCATTTTTAGTTACCTTATCTTTTCATATTGGTCTTTTATTAACTAGTCCAGTTAATGGAGTTGCCATAATAAGTACTTTACCTCTTATGCAGCCGTTTGTTGCAAGAATATTTTTAAAAGAAAAAATCGAAATTAAAGTAATAATTGGTGCATTTATTACTCTAATAGGAACTTATCTCTTACTTACTAGCCAATCAAAATCAGGTGCTGGAAATTATTTAGGTGATTTAATAATTTTTTTAGGAATATTATGCGCTTCTACTAACGAAGTTATTGGAAGACGTTTCATGCAAACAAAGGTCAATCAATTATCAGTTAATACTTTTCAATATTTTACAGGTTTTGTATTATCTTTTTTAATACTGTTTATTATTTGGCCAAACTCTAGTTTTGAATACACTTATCATCTTGAATTTACACCTTCGGTAATGGCAGCTTTAACCTTATCTTTCATAACTTTTGCTGCTTATTTATTTTATAATTATGCTTTAAGAAGAGTTCCGATCGGAAGAATTAGCTTAATGTATCCGCTTACCGGTCCAATTGGTGCAACATCAGCTTGGATAGTAATTGATGCTGAAATTACCTTAAAAATTTTTATATCTTTAGGTATAATATTATTAGGAACTGTTACCCCTTATATTAACAAAAAATAAAAAACTAAGGTGATGGATACATCACACTTGGTAACCATAGTGCAATTTGTGGGAATATAATAATTAAAATTAAACCTATAACTTGAATTACCATAAACTGCATCATTCCAAGATAAATATCTTTTAAATCCCATTGCGGAACAACCCCTTTTAAAAAATATGCTGACAAAGCAACAGGTGGTGATAGCCATGCGGTCTGGAGGTTAACGGCAACTAAAATAGCAAACCAAGTTAAATTAAATCCAAGTTCTTGAACTAATGGTAATAAAATTGGTAATACTATTAATACAATTGGAACCCATTCTAAAGGCCAACCTAGCAAGAAAATTACTGCCATCATAATAGCTAAAACCCAATATTTGTTTATTTCTAATCCAAGCAAATAATCCGTAAGTAGAGATGGTGTTCCAAGTTTAGAAAACACAGCTCCAAAGAAATTTGATGCAGCAACTAAAAACATAATTAAAGCAGTAATTTCTAAAGTTTTAATCATTGCTTCTTTTAAACCTTTGTAAGTAAACTTTTTATAAGCAACAGCTAGTAAGAATTGATCCAAATGCACCCATACCCGCACCTTCTGTAGGTGTTGCTAAACCAAATAAAATACTTCCAAGTGCAAAAAATACTAACGCTGCAGGTGGTACCAATCCCATAAAAAATTCATACCAAACCTTACCCATATTTTTTGGTCTTTCGCTTGCAGGTAAAACAGGTCCAAGTTTAGGGTTTAAATAACATCGCAAAGTTGTGTAGCCAGCATATAAAGATGCCAACATTATTCCTGGAATAATTGCTGCAGCAAACAAATCAGTAACAGGAATTTCAAGTACAGGACCCATTACAACTAACATGATGCTTGGAGGAATAAGTATTCCTAAAGTACCACCAGCACAAATTAAACCTGCTGATAATCTTGTATCATAACCGGATCTAATCATTGTTTTACCAGCCATAATTCCTAAAATTGTAACTGAAGCTCCAACAATACCAGTTGCTGCTGCAAAGATTGTTGATACAAACATTACAGCATAAAATAGTGCACCTCTAGTCTTTGAAAGCATTAACTGTACAGAATTAAACAATCTTTCCATTAAGCCTGCTGACTCCATTAATATACCCATAAATATAAAGAGTGGGACAGCAACCAGAGTACTTTCGGTCATAATCATATTAAATTGAAGTGTCATTAGGTAAAAAACTAATTTACCAAAACCCCAATAACCAAAAACAAGGCCTAAAAATATTAATGTGAATGAAATTGGAAAACCAATAAAAATTGCAAATAACATACAACCAATCATTATTGCTCCAATTAATTCGGGACTGAAAAAATCCATTATGGCCATCTACCTTTCACAAAAGCATAGTAACTTTTTAAAATTTCTGAAAAGCCTTGAACTAAAAGTAAAAATGCACCAATAGGCATACAACTTTTTAAAGGCCACATTATTGGCATCCAAGTTGTGTCCATTGCTCTTTGAATTCTAGTCTTGCCACCTATACATTCCATTAAATCTGATCTTCCACAAATTGATGTGTAAGCGTAATCAAAACTAACCCAGAAAAAAACAAGAAAACCTGGGAAAAAAAATAATAAATATAGAAATAAGTCCACCTTAGCTTGGTTTCTAACTTTCCAATTTCTATATAGAAAATCAGCTCTAATATGAATACCTTTTGATAAAGTGTAAGCAGCACCAAGCATAAAAAATGCTCCAGCTGACATTCTAGTTACATCATAAACCCATAAAGTAGGTCTGTTAAAAAAATGTCTTCCTATAACTTCATAAACCATTGAAAATATTAAAGGGACACATATCCAACAAACAATTTTGCCAGTTAAAAGCATTTTTGCGTCAATAAATTCTATTGTTTTAGCCATCCAAGGAACCATGTCCTTTGGCATTTTTAAACTTGTTCTTCTTTCAGCTATTAACTCATCAGTTATATCTAAAGTTTCTTTTACTTTAGGTGCTGATTTTTTTTTGACCATAAGAAGATTTTTTAATTTTAAGATTTAATTAGATATTAATAAAAAGTGGGGATAAGTCTATCCCCACTTTAAAATTTATAACTTACTGTTGCTTAGCAAAAGCAGTTCCGATTGATGCATCAGATGTTTCCATTTGTGCAATAAAAGGTACTACGATTTTTGCGTGAGCAGTCATGTGGTCATATACTTTTTTGAAAAATGCATTTTCTGCAGCATTTTTCTTAATAGTAGCTTGTGCAGCATTCATGTACTCTGTGAAATAATCAGCAGGAGTATCATGAAGTATAACACCATGATTTTCAGTTAAATCGATAAGCGCTTTACCGTTTTCAACAGCTCTGTTTGTAATATTTCTAGTGATCATCGCTTCAGATGCAACTTCCATTGCATATTTTTGATGGTCAGTTAGAGACTTATAAACATCACCGTTAATGTAAATGTCACCATTTACAACGTTTTGGTGTAAACCTTGTAGGTAATAGTTTTTCAATACTTTTTGAAAACCAAATACAGAGTCAGGCTTTGGACAACACCACTCAGCAGCATCGATAGTTCCTTTTTCAAGAGCTGGTAAAATATCTCCACCACCCATTGAAACAGAAGCTACACCAATATCTTTGTAAGTTTGGCCAGGAATTCCCGGAGGAGTTCTGAATCTATATTTTCTAAAGTCAGCCATGCTATTAATTGGCTCTTTAAACCAACCTAAAGCTTCTGGACCAGAAGATGCCATTACAAAACCTTTAACGTTCATCCCCATTTCATCCCATAATTGGTCGTAAAGTTCCATACCACCATTATCAAAATACCATGCTAACCAAGATTTAGTACTTAAACCAATACCACCACCTGCAACTGGCGAACCAAATAACATTGCAGCTGGGTGATAGTTAGACCAGTAGTGAGTCCAAGCAGCACCACCATCAACAAGACCTTTGTCAACAGCTTCTAAAGTTTCTTTTAAACCAACAACTTCACCTTTTGATAAAAGTTCAAATTTTAACTCACCTCGAGTTAATTTTGTTACTCTGTCAGTCCACATCTTAACGATTTGACCATCGTAAGAAGTTTTTGGAAAAGTAAGTTGGATTTTTAATGTTTTAGCAGAAGCAGATCCAATTAGAGATACTGCAAATACTAAAGCTAAAATCATTGAAGTGATTTTTTTCATTATATTTCCCTCTCGTTAATTTATTAAGTCTTAATAAGAGATGAAATAAACCTTAAATTCACACAAATGTAAAACTTTTTATTCCTTTTTTTTTATTTTTTACAATTAGAGATATATTTATGTGTTATAGTATTGTTTTAATACTATTCTTGTTTAGATTTGTTTTAATCTTTACCTTTTGGATCAAACGGATAATCCCAAGCATCACCACCAATCATCTTAGAAATACCAGAATAATCTGTTTCACTATCACCATCTTCACAAAACTTAGAGAAGATATCTAGAGCAGCTTTACCAAGTGGTGTAGATGCATCTACAGATTTTGCAGCATCCCTTGCTAAATTCAAATCTTTTTTCATCATAGCAGCTGTAAAACCTGGCCGATATTTATTATTTGATGGAACTCCTTCTGTAAGATTTGGTAATGGTGTGTAATTAGTCATAGCCCAATTGTTTCCTGATGCTTCTTTAATGATAGAGTGAACTTTTTTTACATCCATTTTTAATCTTTGAGCTAACATTAAAGCTTCAGCAGAAGCTATCATCGAAATTCCTAAAGACATATTGTTACAAATTTTAACACCCACTCCACTTCCTTGTGCACCAGCATGTAAAATTTTTTGTCCCATTATATCGAACAGTGGTTTAGCTAAAGCCACTGCTTCATCAGTTCCACCTACTAAGAAATTTAATTTTCCAATTCTTGCTCCCATAACTCCACCAGTTACTGGAGCATCAATCATTTTTATTCCAATTTTTTTTGCTTCATTGCCCAGAGCTAATGATGTTTCAATATCAATTGTAGAACAATCAATTATCAAACAATCTTTTGGAATTTTTTTTAATATCCCATTGTCTCCTAAATAAAGTGAACGAACATGTTTTCCCTCTGGTAACATAGAAATCACTGTAGTTGCGCCTTGGAGTAATTCTTCCATAGAACCAATTACATTTAAGCCTGACTGTTTTGCTATTTCAATTACATCTGGAGAAACATCAAAAACTTTTACATTTTTTCCAGCTTTAACTAATTGATTAGCCATAGGATTTCCCATGTTACCTACTCCAATAAAAGCGATATGATTAGACATCTATATTTGATTTCCCTCTATTTATTAATACTGTTTTGCTTTGCGTAAAATGATTCATCATACTGTCAAAAGCATACTCTTTACCAAGTCCACTCATCTTTATTCCACCATAAGAAACATTTGCTCTAGGAGCAACACATTGATTAACCTGAACAAAACCTGCTTCTATTTCATCAACAAATTGTAAGGCTCTTGATAAATCCTTAGTCCATAAAACTGCTGATAAGCCAAATTGTGTGTCATTTGCACTTTTCATAACTTCATCAAAACTTTTAAAAGGTATAGCACAAGCAACAGGACCAAAAACTTCCTCTTGGCAAACTGGAGAGCTTACAGGTAGTCCTGAAAGTAATGTTGGTTCATAATAAAAACCATCTTTATACTCTCCGCCTTTTGATTGATTTCCTCCATGTAAAATCTTTGTTGATGAATTTTTTTTTGCAATATCCATATAATACAAAGTTCTTTTAAGTTGCTCTTCTGAGATAATTGCTCCAATATCTGATTTTTCATCAAGAGCATTCCCCATTTTAAGTTTACTTAATCTTTCCACTGCTCCCTCTAAAACTTTGTCATAAATTTTTTCATGAATATAAACTCTAGATCCTGCAGTACACGCTTGACCTTGTCTCGTGTATCTCATCCCATCAATCACTCCTGGAATTGCAATCTCAAGATCCGCATCACTCATTATAATATTTGGATTTTTTCCACCTAACTCTAAAGTAACAGGGCATAATTTAGGTGCGGCTTTAGAGGCTATAATTTTTCCAACTGAAAAAGATCCTGTAAATGTTACTTTTCTAACTTTTTCATGAGCAATTAAAGGCTCACCACACTCTTCACCATAACCAGATATTACATTTAAAACTCCTGGAGGTAATTCTTGTTGAAGAATTTCACAAACTAGTAATGCACAAAATGGAGCTTGTTCGGCAGTTTTTAAAACGACAGTATTACCTGCAACTATTGCGGGTGCAATTTTTGCTACAGTTAAAAATAATGGAGCGTTCCAAGGAATTATTGCACAAACAACACCAATAGGATCTTTAGTTGTATAGTGTATTGTGTTAGGAATATTAGGTGGGTAATTTTCTCCTTTTATTTCCCCAGCAAGACCAGCAAACATATGAGTCAATTCAATTGAAGCGGCTGTTTCAGGTTTTGCCTGAGTTCTAAGAGCATTACCTGTATCTAAAGCTAGTAAAGTTTCTATCTCACTTCTTCTTTCTTCAAGTTTTCTTGCTGCAGCAGTCATCATTTTTCCACGTTCACGTGCAGGAATTTTTTTCCATTTATGAAAAGCAGTTTCTGCTGAACTTACAGCAACATCAACATCATGTTTATCACACTGGGGAGCTTCACCAATTTGTTCTCCTGTACTTGGGTTAACTACTTTAATTTTATTTGAAGATTTTGCAGAAATTAATTTTCCATCAATTAAAATTTTATTTGTTAATCTTTTTGCATTTCCTAAAGCTAAATCTAAGTTTTTTTTAAAATCATCACTCATTTAATTTTCCAACTCACCTTTTCTGGTTTTGGCAGCTAACCAGCCACCATCAATTTTTATCTCTGATCCATTAATAAAATCAGCATCATCACTTGATAAAAATACTGCTGCACCAGATATATCAGAAGGCACTCCCCATCGTCCAACAATAGTTTCTTTACCCCATGCCTCACCATGTACTGGATCTTCTGCAAATTTTTGATTGAAAGGAGTTGAAATCAAACCTGGACAAATAGTATTAACGTTTATATTTTTTCCAGTTAAATCTACTGCTAAAGCTCTAGTTAAACCTAAAACACCAGTCTTAGCAGCTACATATGCAACTCTATCAGGCCTACCCATAAAACTTGCAATAGAACCAAAATTAACAATCTTGCCTTTGCCATTTTTAATCATGTGAGGAATTACAGCCTTACAACAAAGATATGGCCCAGTTAGATTTACAGAAAGCATTTCATCCCACTGCTTTTTTGTATGATCTAATATATTATTAATATGCCTTATACCTGCGTTGTTAATTAAAATATCTATTTTACTAAATTTTTTGACAGCTTCTTCAGCCATATTATTTGCACTAAATTCATCAGCAACATTAGTATCCACTACAATTGCATCTCCTCCATTTTCTATAATTTTTTTTTGTGTATTCTTTCCACTTTCAATATCCATTTCAGCAATAACAATTTTTGCCCCTTCTTTTGCTAATCCTAAACAAATTTCTGCACCAATACCTTTTCCTCCACCAGTAACTATGGCAACTTTATTTTCTAATTTCATTTATATATTTTCTTTCAGGGTTAAATAAAAATTTAATTTTTTGAGATATAATATTATTTCTCAATCTTATCCAAGCAATTAATCTCAATTAAAAAACTATTTGGTCAATTCTATAGACTAGTATATAAAAAATACCGAAATGAAATATTCTCCTGTAGCTAATGCCTTAAAATTAATTGGTGGTAAATGGAAAATAATGATCTTAGATAGTTTGCTATCTAAACATATGCGTTTTGGAGAATTGAAAAGATCCTTAAATGGAATAACATCTCAAATGCTATCTAAGCAATTAAAAGATATGGAGAGAGATAAACTTTTAATTAAAAAAGTTTCAAAAGTAGAAACTCTTAATACCGAATATTCTTTAACTGAATTTGGAAAATCTACCGTTCCAATTGTAAAATCATTAATCAAATGGGGAACTTTTAATAAAAAAAAAATAACCAAAGTTATAAACAATGATGTAGCACTGTCAGAATCTTCTTTTTTACAAGAAAGAGTAATAGATTTATTTCACGATGAAATTAGATTAAAAAATCTTCAAAGAAAAAAACAAATTTAAATTAATTATCTTTTTTATGGGAAACTAATTTTCTATCTTCCTTTAGCCATTGAAGAATTCCACCTTTAAGAACTGAAACATTTTTAAAACCAAGATCTTCAGCAAAAGCGTTGCCAAGTATTGCGGCTGTCTCTCCATCATGACTAATAAAGATAATTTCTATATTTTGAGATTCTTCAGCTGCAAGGGCTCTTACCTTATCCATTAAGTATACGTTGAATTTTCCATCTTTATTAAAAGCTGTTTCCTGAAAAGTTCCTTTTATAACACCATTTTCCCATTGGTTTTCTAATCTAATATCTAGAGCTACTGCATTATCTTTTATTCTTTTTATCAATTCATCTGAATTAATCATTTTATAATGAGGGTCTAACACATCAATAATTTCAAACTCAAATATTAAATCAGTGTTAGGGGGTATAACGTCTCCACCACCTTTTTCTCCATATGCTAATTCAGCTGGTATTTTAATTTTTCTTTTAGTTCCTTTTGTAGTTCCAATTATTCCTCGTTCAAAACCAGGAATTACTTCTTTCATTCCGATTTGAACAACTAACGGTCTATCTTTACCAATATTAGTATCAAAAACTTCTCCACTTTCAAAAGAACCTGTGTACTCAATTTGAACCCATGAATGATAAATTATTTTTTTCCCATCTCCAGGTTTGTCAGAAATGATTTCAATTTCAGCAGCCGTTAAATTAAAGCAAATAAATAAACTTATTATTAGGAAATATTTTTTCATAATTACTTTATTAAAAATTCTTTATATTGATTTTTTTCGACTTTATTACATATATTTCTATATCTAGGCAATCCACCCGGGTAAGGAATAAAGACTTTTGGCTTTCCTGGTATATTATCTCCCTTATACCAAGAGATTTTAGCTTTCATAAAAAGTGACGCATCTGCTAATCTTTTAATTTCATCACTCCATTTTTTTGCTGAATTGATAGTTGGTTCAATTGTTTTTTTATTATTTTTATTTAAAAAATTAAGACAATTTGTAATCCATTCTACATGCTGTTCTATTTGCACGGGTACATTCGTAAGAACTGAAGGACTACCCGGACCTTGTATTATAAATAAATTAGGAAAATTTGGAATCATTAGCCCAAGATAAGTCTTGGGTGATTTATTCCAAAAATTTTGTAATTTGGTTTTCTTTTTTCCAACTAAATTTAAAGACAAAAGTGGACCCGTTAAAGCATCATAACCTGTTGCAAAGATTATTTTATCAAAATCAAAATCGTTATTTTTAGTTTTTATTCCATTTTTTGTAATTTTAATAATTGGGTTAGATTTCAAATCGACTAATTCAATATTTTTTCTATTAAAAGTTTCATAATAATTTGTATTTAGTGTGGGACGCTTTGACGTAAAGGGATGATCAAAGTTTGTTAGAATTTTTGCAATCTTTTTATCTTTAACAATCTTTAATATTTTTTCTTTAATAAAGTTAGATGCTTTTTCGTTTGCTTTAAGATTTTTAGTGATGTCACCAAAACATGCTCTAAAAGCCAAACTACCTTTAAGCCAAGCTTTTTCAAAAATTTTATCTCTTTCTATTTTATTAAAATCAAAAACTGATCTATCAGGAAAACTGAATGTATGGCCACCAGGTGTTTTTTTTATTAGTTTTTTTATCTTTTCATAATTTTTTAGATAATCATTAATCATTTCTTTAGTTAATTTTTTATTTCTTGCAGGAATACTGTAATTTGGAGTTCTTTGAAAAATTACTAACTTTTTAACTGTCTTTGCAATTTCTGGGGCAACTTGTATTCCACTTGAGCCTGTTCCAATTTGTGCAACAATTTGATTTTTAAGATTTATTTTTTTCTTTGGCCATCTACCTGTATGATAATATTCACCTTTGAACGTCTTCAATCCTTTAATATTAGGTATATTTGTAGCTGAAAGAGAGCCAACCGCACAAATAAGATACTTAGTTAAAAATATTTTATTTTTATTTGTTTTTATTTGCCATAATTTTTTATTTTCTAAATATTTGGCTGAAATTATTTTATTGTTAAATAAAATATCTTTTCTAAGATTTAATTTTTTTTCTACAAATTTTAGATATTTAAGAATTGTATTTTGTTTTGGATATTTTTCTTTCCAAGTCCAATTTTTATAAATTTTTTCTGAAAAGGTATAGCCATAAGTATGACTTTCAGAGTCACATCGTGCACCTGGATATCTATTCCAATACCAAGTCCCTCCAATATCTGATCCTTCTTCGATAGCTAATGTTTTTAAATTTAATTCATCTCTACATTTGTGAAGCTGATAAAGACCAGAAATTCCAGCACCAATAATTATTGTCTCGAATTGTAGCAAATTTTATTTAGTATGATCTTGATAAATTTTATTTGAAGACTTATCAGTACCGCTTACTAAGTGTAATTGTCTTTGAAGAGAATAACCAATTTTGTCTTCAATGACTTTAGCAGCTTCATGATCATAAAAAGATGACGCTGGCATATATCTATAAGTAAGACCTGCTCTTCTTTTTCCAGAATTATTTGCTCTTGATCCATGAAACAAATACACATCGTGCATAGAAAACATTCCAGGTTTTAGAATAACAGATTTTGCTTGATCTCTAATTTCATCAATATTTTTAAGTGTCTGGTTTAAAGTAACGTCAGTTGAATCTAGAGTGTTATGTTCTGCCAATTTTCTATCTAAATGAGAACCAGGAATATATTGTAATGGACCATTTTCCTCTGTTACCTCATCAATAGATAACCAGACAGTAACGGACTCTAAAGGTTTAATTGGCCAATATTCTCCATCTTGGTGCCACGGAGTTTCTTTTCCATTTTTCTCTTTTTTACAAAACAATGAAGATCCCCAGAGAACTATATCCTCACCAATTAATTGTTTAACTTCACTAATTATTTCAGGATACATTGCGAATTTAAGAAAATCACTATCTCTTTCATATAACCCAGATACAAATTCAGTGTTTTCATCTTTGTGATCATCTAAATATTTATCAAGAGCATTATTTAAATCTTTTACTTTATCATCTGATAGGCAAGTAGAACTCTTAACTAAACCATTTTTTTTATAAATTGATAGTTGATCTTCTGAAAGCATTAAAAAAACTAACATATTAAAAAAAAAAATCTACTTAAGATTAGATATTTAATAAAAATTAATTTATAAGTTGTAGATTGAAATTAATCTAAACTCTGCAAGTATTAAAAACATACTAATAAAATAATATGGAAAACTTTGATTATATTATTCTTGGAGCAGGCTCTGCAGGATGTGTGCTAGCCAATAGATTGTCTGAAAATCCAAATCATAAAGTTTTATTAGTTGAAGCTGGTGGTAAAGATAATTATCCATGGATCCATATTCCAGTTGGCTACTTTAAAACTATGCATAACCCTGATGTAGATTGGTGCTATAAAACTGAGCCTGACGAAAGTATGAATAATATTTCTATTAGATACCCTAGAGGAAAAACATTAGGTGGAAGCTCTTCTATTAACGGACTTTTGTATGTAAGAGGACAGCATAGAGATTATGATGTTTGGAGACAGTTGGGAAATACTGGCTGGAGTTGGGATGATGTTTTACCTTATTTTATAAAAGCTGAAAATCAGGAAAGAGGTAAAAGTGAATTTCATGGAGTTGGCGGCCCCTTATCTGTATCTGATCAAAGAATTCAACTACCATTATTAAATGAATTTCAAAATGCTGCAGAAGAGTTTGGAATACCTAAAACAAAAGATTTTAACACAGGTGACAATCATGGTTGTGGATATTTCCAAGTCACAGAAAAAGATGGATTTAGATGTAGTACTTCGGTTGGGTATTTAAACCCTATTAAACATAGAAAAAATTTAAAAATAATCACTAAAGCTCATGTTAAAAAGATTAATTTTGAAAACAAAACTGCAAAAGAAGTTGAATATTGGCAGGATAATGAATTAAAAAAAGTTCAAGCAAATAAAGAAATTATTTTATCATCTGGAGCAATAGGTTCTCCTCAAATACTACAAGTGTCTGGAATTGGTAATTCAGATAAATTAAAAAACTTAGGTATTGATATGGTACACGAACTAAAAGGAGTTGGTGAAAACTTACAAGACCATCTAATGTTTAGACCAATTTACAAAATTCATGGAATAAAATCACTTAATAAGAAAATTAATAGTTTGTTTGGTAATTTAATGATTGGATTAGAATACATTTTTAAAAGAAGCGGGCCTATGACAATGGGTGCAAGTCAACTTTGCATGTTTGCAAAAAGTGACCCTACTCTAGAACTTCCTGATTTACAGTGGCACGTACAACCAATGAGTATGGATACTTTAGCTGCTACTAAAAACCATGATTTTCATGCATTTACTCCAACTGTATCAAATGTAAGGCCTTCAAGCAGAGGTCACGTTAGCATAGTAGATCAAGACTCAAGAACTTACGCAAAAATTAAACAAAACTATCTTTCTACTGATCACGATAGGATGGTTGCAGCAAAAGGATTGAAATTAACAAGAAAAATTATTTTAGAATCTGAAACTTTTAAAAAATATGCGCCAGAAGAATATAGACCTGGAATAAATATTAATGATGATGAGGAGTTAGTTAGAGAGGCGTCAAATTATGCTCAAACTATTTTTCACCCTGTTGGGACTTGTAAAATGGGCCAAGATGATATGGCTGTAGTTGATGAAAAATTAAGAGTTAAAGGAATAAATAATCTTAGAGTGATCGATGCATCGATAATGCCTAACATAACCTCTGGTAATACTAATGCACCAACAATAATGATTGCGGAAAAAGGTGCAGATATGATACTAGAGCACTAAATGTTTGCAGAATTATTTACACCAGAGCAATTAACAATTTTAGGTCAGATCATTTTTATTGATTTAGTTCTAGCTGGAGACAATGCAATTATTATTGGAATGGTTGCATCAAAGTTTCCTGTTGAACAAAGAAAAAAAGTAATTTTTTGGGGTATTGGTGGTGCTGTTATCTTAAGAATTATCTTAACAATGCTAACCGCTTATTTGTTACAGATAACAGGCCTAAGGTTAGTTGGTGGATTATTGCTTCTTTATATAGTTTACAAACTATATACGGACGTAATCAAGGGTCAGTCAGATGAAGAGGATGTAAAAGTAGATAATTCAAGTTTCATGAAAGCTATATGGACAGTTTTATTGGCAGATTTTACAATGAGTTTAGATAACGTGCTTGGTGTAGCAGGAGCTGCAGGAGATCATTACATGTTATTAATTTTTGGCTTGGCGTTATCAATTGTTTTGATGGCTACAGCAGCTAATTTAATCTCAGGTTGGATTAAAAAATACAAGTGGATAGCATGGGCAGGATTACTAGCAATATTAGTTGTTGCAGTAGAGTTGATTTACACAGATATTAAAATATTATTTCTATAATGTATTTACAAAAAATTAACTTAAAAAATAAATACGCTTTAGTTACTGGTGCAGGTAAAGGATTGGGTAAAGCTTGTTCAATTGCATTAGCTGAAGCTGGAGCAACAGTCATTGCCCTAAGTAGAACTCCATCTGATCTTGATAAATTAGAAAAGCAAATCAAAAAAATTAAAGGAAAAATTGTTAAAGTTCCTTGTGATGTAATGGACTATGAAGATTTAAAAAAGAAGATAGATAAAATTAAAATTATAGATGTCTTGGTAAATAATGCAGGCACAAATATTCCAGAACCTTTTGAGAAAGTTAAACAAAAAAGTATGAACTACTTGGTTGATCTTAATCTTAAGGCTGCTTTTAACGTAGCTCAACTTGTTGTTAAAAAGATGTTAAAAAATAAAAAAAGACCAGGCTCAATAATAAATATGTCTTCTCAATTAGGTCATGTTGGTATGAGTGGTAGAAACGTCTATAATATGACTAAATTTGGTATTGAGGGTTTAACTAAAGGAATGGGTGTTGAATTGGCAAAAAATGACATACGAGTTAACACTGTTGCTCCAACATTTGTTGCAACACCAATGGTCTTAAACTTCTTTAAAAATAAAAAATTTAAGAAATTAGCTTTAGGCAATATTCCTATGGGAAAATTAGCAACAGAAAGTGATATAGCAACTACTGTTTGCTTCTTGGCTTCTTCAGCTTCTTCAATGATCACAGGTACATCAATAGTAATAGATGGCGGATGGACAGCACAATAATTTATAGATTTTTCTTAGTATTATTCATTTTTACAACATCACAAGTAAACGCAATTGAGTTTCAAGGAAATTTTACCCAAGGTCATTTCATATTAGGTAAAACAAATCCTAAAGCACAAATTAAAGTTGGTAAAAAAGAAGTAAAAGTATCTAGAGATGGTTTTTTTGTTTTTGGAATTGATAGAGATAGAAAATTTGATCTAACTTTTACCAAAACTTTAAATGGGAAAAAATCAATAATTACTAAAAAAGTTTTAAAGAGAGAATACAACATACAAAGAATTGATGGACTTGCGGAGAGCAAAGTTACTCCACCAGAGTCAGTTTATAAAAGAATTAAAAAAGAAAATAATGCAATTGGTGAAGCAAGAGCTATCAACTCTGATCTAATTTATTTTAAAGAAAAATTTATTATGCCAGTAGAAGGTATTATAAGTGGTGTCTATGGCAGTCAAAGAATTTTGAACGGTAAACCAAGATGGCCTCACTACGGCATAGATATAGCTGCAAAACAGGGAACAATGATCAAATCGTCTGGCACTGGTGTTGTTACAATGGCTGAAGATGATTTATATTATACTGGTGGAACAGTAATTATGGATCATGGTCATGGTATTTCAACAATATATTCTCACCTTGAAAATGTTTTAGTTTCAGTTGGAGATAGAATAAATCAAGGAGATATAATAGGCACTGTTGGATCAACTGGAAGATCAACTGGGCCCCATCTTGATTTTAGAATTAATTGGTTTCAAACAAGACTTGATCCTATGTCTGTATTAAAATAAAAAAGTCTAATGAAAAAAACTTTAAAAGATAAGCTTTCAGATAAATTAGTTAACGCTTTTTTAAAAAATAAAATTATTTCAGCGATACCTAAAAAATTTACAAAAAAACTTACTGAAGCAGACAAATTTAGAAAACTGTGTGAAAGTAAAATTAAAGAACCAGTAATTGGATATAAAGCTGGTGGAACAGGTATTCCTCTTATTAAAAAAATTAAAAGAAAAAGAACCATTTTACGCATCAGTTTATGAAAGAAATTTTTTAAAAAGTGGTAAACGTGTTAAAATAAATAAATCAACTTTAGGGATTGAGCTTGAAGTTTGTTATTTAATTAAAAAGTCTTTTTTTTCTTCAAAAGGATCAATTACAAGCAAAAATGTTACTAAATTTATATCACATATGGCTCCATGTATTGAGGTAGTTGGTTATAGACAAAAAAGAAAAGGAATAACCTCTTTTGGAGATCTAAGTAGTGATTTCGGTGGAAATGTTAAGTTTTTAATTGGTCAAAAGAAAAAATATAAGAGAATTAATATTGGTAATTTAAAAGCAAATATTTCAAACAAAAAAGTTAAGCAAAGTGTTAGTGGCAATACCAACGCAGTATACATCAACCCACTTAACTCTTTAAGATTTGTTCTAAATAAAGTTAAAAAAGATAAAGTTGATTTGGGAAGAGATTTTTATGTATTCACTGGTTCTACTGTAGGTGTAGTTCCTATTCTTGGAAAAGGTTTATACACAGGTAAAATTGATAAATTAGGATCAGTAAAAGCAATTATTTCTTAATGGCGCTTCATTTTAGTAAAGAAGAATTTTCTAAAAGAAAACAAGATGTTTTAAAATCTATGAAAGAGCAAAATTTAGATGCTCTTTTAATGTTTAGACAAGAGTCGATGTATTGGCTTACTGGTTACGATACATTTGGATATGTTTTTTTTCAAACTTTAGTTTTAGATCAAAAAGGAAATATAGTTTTATTAACTCGTGCACCTGACTTAAGACAAGCTCAAAATACATCAAATATTCAAGATATAAGAATTTGGGTGGATAAAGATGGAATAAATCCAACTGATGATCTTAAAATAATTTTAGATGAACTTGATCTAAAAAATAAAAATATTGGTATTGAATATGAAGCTTACGGTATGACAGGACGTAACGCTTTAAGATTAAATAAATCCTTAGAAAATTATTGTAAAGTTGAAGATCAATCTGAACTAATAACAAAACTAAGAGTTATAAAATCTAATGAAGAATTAGTATATGTAAAACAAGCTGCTGAGCTGGCAGATAGAGCTTTAGATGAAGCTTGGAAATATGCAAAAGCTGGAGCTAATGAAGCAAAAATTTTAGCTGAAATGCAAAGAGCAGTTCTTGAAGGTGGTGGAGATTATCCTGCTAATGAATATATCATAGGTTCTGGTGATAATGCTTTACTTTGTAGATACCAAGCTGAAAAAAGAAACTTATCAAACACAGATCAATTAAGTCTAGAATGGGCTGGTACTTTTAAACATTATCACTCTGCAATGTTTAGAACTATTCCTATAGGAAAAGCTGACCCCAAACATATAAAAATGCATGAAGCTTGTGTTGAAGCTTTAACCAACTGTGTAAACACTTTGGTTCCAGGAAAAACTGCAGGAGATGTTTTTGATGCTCATGCAAAAACATTTGATGATTTAGGATTTAATAAAGCAAGAATGAATGCTTGTGGATATTCTTTAGGATCAACTTTTTCACCTAACTGGATGGACTGGCCAATGTTATACACTGGTAATCCTTATGTAATAACTCCTGGTAATGTCTTCTTCATGCACATGATATTGATGGATTCAGATAGTAATTTAGCTATGAATTTAGGTGAAACCTATTTAGTCACCGAAAATGGTAATGAAAGATTAGGTAAGCAAAAATTAGATTTGGTTGTTCTTTAAATTTCTGATCTAGCTCTTAAACGCTCATAAATTAAACGTGATTTAACGCCTAAATTTAAAAAAGGTTGAGGTGGTAACCAAGTAGGTTTGTTTCTAGCTTCTATAGTTTCTATTTCTTTTGAATTTTCTTCACTAGCTTTGATAGCAATTTGTTCACCAAATAAGGTACCTACTCCAATACCTGAGCCATTATAACAACCAGCAGCAAAAACGTTATTATCAATTTTTTCAAATATTTGAGAGCTATTTCTTGTTCTGGATACAACACCAGACCATGATGATTGAATAATGTCATCCGGTAATTGTGGAAACCTTTTTTTAATCCCAATTCTTTGATTAATAGATCTTTTTTGTAAATTCGACTCAGACATCTTAAAAGGATTATGAACCTCAGCTGTATTTCGTATCAAAATTCTTTTATCTTTAGTCATTCTAATAGTAGCACCCATTGGTCTTACAGGTAACACACCCCATTCTTTTGGTTGACCAATAGATTTAAACTCATCATTAGATAATGGTCTTGTCATACTTGCAGTTAAAGTTATTGGAAAATTATAGCTTGATTTAATACCTAGAGATTTTAAAAAGCCATTTGCAGCAAAAATAATTTTCTTTGCTTTAATTTTTCCATTTTTAAATTCACAAGAGATTATATCTTTAGTTTTATTCCAATTTAATAAAGATGAATTTTCATATAAATAAACATTCTTTGGTAACACGTCAATCATTGCTCTAACCAATTTTCCTGGATGCAACAACACTCCACCTTTAGTATGAAGTGCTAAATTATAAAAATTTGTACCCAATGTTTTGGATAATTCATTATGAGATAATAAATTATGTTTAAAATTTAATTTTGAAAGAGTATTTGAAAAGTTTATTAAAATCTTTTCATCTTCTATTTTTGAAGATGCAAAATATTTTCCACATTCATTCCAGTCACAATCAACTTGGTGTTCATTTATAAATTTTTTGACAGAGTTTATTCCTAAATCATAAATGTCAGTTTTTTTTTTATAATTATCTAGCTCTTTATTAGAAGTGAAACCGTCATTAAGAGTAGTATCAACTAAATAACCTGAATTTCTGCTACTAGCGCCCTCACCAGCTAGTTGTGAATCTACTAATATGATTTTTTGATTTGGATATAATTGACCTAATTTTCTTGCTGCAGATAGCCCAGTATACCCCGCACCAATAATCAGCCACTCACAATCTTCATTTGAATGAAGAGTTTTGATATTTGTTCGAGGAGTTAAATCTTTTATCCAACTACAACCATTATCGTTAGTCACTTCCATGAAGTGACTTTACGATAATTGGTATAAATTTTAAAGATCTTAAGAGTTTAAAGAAGGTTGTTTGATCATATCAGCTTTGTTGATACCAGCAACTTTAACTGGTTTCTTCATAGCATCTCTTCTAAAAGGCTCACCAAGTTCTTGGTTAAGAATTACTTCTATAAACGTTGTAATTCCTTTCTTTTGATCTTCACAAGATTGCTTGATTGCATTAGTGGTTTCTTCCATTGTTCTAACAGTTACACCTTTTAATCCACAAGCATCTGCAACTTTTGCATAACTTAATTCTGGATCTAATTCTGTTCCAACAAAGTTATCATCGAACCAAAGAGTAGTATTTCTTTTCTCAGCTCCCCATTGGTAATTTCTAAAAATAACCATTGCAATTGCAGGCCACTCTTCTCTAGCACATGAACTCATCTCATTCATGCTAATTCCAAATGCTCCATCACCAGCAAAACCAATTACTGGAGTATCTGGACAACCAATTTTTGCACCTAAAATTGAAGGAAAGCCATATCCACAAGGACCAAATAATCCTGGTGCTAAATATTTTCTTCCTTTTTCAAAAGTTGGGTAAGCATTTCCAATTGCACAATTGTTTCCAATATCACTTGAGATAATTACATCATCAGGCATACCTGCTTGGATTGCTCTCCAAGCTTGTCTAGGAGACATTCTATCTGCATCTCTTTTTCTAGCTTCTTCATTCCAAACTGTACCTTTGTCGTCATCTTCATGATCAAGACTTGATAATTTTTGTAACCAAGCTGATTTAGTTTGATGAATAATATCTTTTCTTGCTTGTCTGTCCGTGTCACCAGCAGTTGGTGAAAGTTGAGCCAAAATTTGCTGTGAAACTAATTTAGCATCACCACAAATTCCAACTGAAACTTTTTTAGTTAAACCAATTCTATCTGAATTCATATCAACCTGAATAATACTTGCATCTTTTGGCCAATAATCCATTCCATAACCTGGTAAAGTTGAAAAAGGATTCAGTCTTGTGCCTAATGCTAAAACAACATCTGCTTTTTGGATTAATTCCATCCCAGCTTTTGAACCATTGTATCCTAATGGGCCAGCTGCCAAAGGATGACTTCCTGGAAAACTATCATTGTGTTGATAACCTGAACAAACTGGTGCATCCAATTTTTCAGCAAGTTTTTTACAATCCTCAATGGCGCCACCAATTACAACACCAGCTCCTGAAAGAATTACTGGAAATTTTGCGTTAGATAATAAGTCAGCTGCTTTTTTAATTGCATCAACACCACCTGCTTGTCTTTCTAATCTTACAATCGGAGGAAGATCAATATCAATAACTTGTGTCCAATAATCTCTAGGCACGTTTATTTGTGCTGGAGCTGATCCTCTAATTGCTTTTTCAATTACTCTATTTAACACTTCTGCCATTCTTGAAGGATCTCTAACTTCTTCTTGATAACAAACCATATCTTTAAATAAATTCATCTGCTCAACTTCTTGAAAACCACCTTGGCCCATAGTTTTATTTGCAGCTTGAGGTGTAACTAGTAACAATGGAGTATGATTCCAATACGCAGTTTTAATAGGTGTAACTAATCCAGTAATTCCAGGTCCATTTTGTGCAATCACCATTGACATTTTACCAGTGGCTCTTGTGTAGCCATCTGCAATTAATCCACCATTAGTTTCGTGAGCAACGTCCCAAAAAGTTATTCCTGCATCTGGGAAAATATCTGAAATTGGCATAAAAGCTGAACCAATAATTCCGAATGCGTGTTCAATACCATGCATTTGCAATACTTTTACAAAAGCTTCCTCTGTTGTCATCTTAGTCATAAAACCATACCTCTCTAATGTATAAATTAAAATTTTTTAAAATTCGTTTGTTAATCTATGCGATTAATATATAAGATTTTAAAAATTTCAAACAAACAAATCGACACTATAAATATGGCTACAGACATTATAATTCATGATAAAAAAGACAACGTTGGAGTAGTTGTTATTGAAAAAATAACTCCAAAACAAGACTGTGCTTGCTGGATAATGGAAGATGACAGTTCAACTAATATTCAATCTATGGATGAGATCCCTTTGGGGCATAAAATTGCAATGACCGATCTAAATGAGGGTGACACAATTCTTAAATATGGTCACGATATTGGTAAAGTAGTTAAATCAATTAAAAAAGGTGAACACGTTCATGTTCACAATGTAAAAACAAAGAAGTGGTAATAGTATGGAAATTCCAAAAAGTTTTTTAGGTTATAAAAGAGAAAATGGCAGAGCTGGTACAAGAAATCATGTAATTATTCTTCCAGTAGATGACATTTCGAATGCATGTGCTGAGGCTGTTGCAAATAATATTAAAGGAACAATCGCTCTACCCCATTCATATGGAAGACTGCAATTTGGAGCAGATTTAGATCTTCATTTTAGAACTATGATTGGAACTGGCTGTAACCCAAATGTTGCAGCAGTAATCGTTATTGGTATTGAGCCAAAATGGACTAAAAAAATAGTTGATGGTATTGCTAAAACTGGAAAACCAGTTGAAGGATTTCATATTGAGAGAACTGGTGACATTGGAACTACAATGAAAGCTTCTAAAAAAGCTCAAGAATTTGTAATGTGGGCTTCTGAAAAACAAAGAGAAGAGTGTCCAATGAGTGATCTTTGGATTTCAGTAAAATGTGGAGAGTCTGATACAACATCTGGATTAGCTGCTAACCCAACAGTTGGTAATCTAATGGATAAATTAGAACCAATGGGTGTTCATTTATGTTTTGGAGAAACTTCTGAATTAACAGGTGCTGAACAAGTTTGTGCGACCAGAGGTGCAACACCAGAAGCTTCTGATAAATTTATGAAAACTTGGAATTCTTACAATGATTTTATTTTAAAAGAAGCAACAGATGATCTTTCAGAAAGTCAGCCAACAGCTGGGAATATTGCAGGTGGATTGACTACTATTGAAGAAAAAGCTTTTGGAAATTTCCAAAAAATTGGAAATTGTAAATTTATTGATGTTTTAGAGCCCGCAGAAGAACCAACTAAAGGTAAAGGTTTATACTTTATGGATACATCTTCAGCAGCAGCAGAATGTGTAACACTTCAAGCTGCAGCAGGTTTTAACATTCATTTATTCCCAACAGGTCAAGGTAATATTGTTGGTAATCCAATTGAGCCAGTTGTTAAATTAACTGCAAATCCATTAACTGTTAAAGGTATGGGCGAACATATTGATTGCGATGTTTCAAAAATCTTAACTCGTGAAATGAATATGTCTCAAGCAGGAGATGAATTAATAAAAACTACTCTTAGAGTAGCAAACGGAAGATTAACTTGTGCTGAAGCTTTAGGTCATAAAGAATTTGTGATGACTAAACTTTACAGAAGTGCTTAATCAAATCTAGCTTCTTATGAATTATAAACAATACCTGGTAGTAATACCTGGTATTGTTTTAGCATTTGTACTTTATACTCTCTCTCAAGGTTTCAATAACATTATTGGTATCGAACTTTTGGGTTATGATAAAAGCCCAATATCTACAGCAATGATTGCTATTTTATTTGGAATGTTATTTGGAAATATATTTCAAATGAGAGAAAATTTTATCAAAGGATTGGATTTTACTCAAAAATATATTTTAAAACTTGGAATTATTTGTCTTGGGATTCAATTAAAACCTTTTGAATTTTTAGAGTTTGGGGCAATAGCTATACCTCTTATTATAATATGCATTATTAGTGTACTGATTGTAATTAAACTTTTAGTAAAAAAACTTAAAATTCCTACAAGAATGGCTTATTTAATTTCAATTGGTAGCACTGTATGTGGAACAACAGCCATTATGGCAACAGCACCAGTCATTGGTGCAAAAAAAAATGAAGTATCTTATGCCATAGCTAACATTACATTGTTTGGAATATTATCAATGCTTATTTATCCATATTTTGCTAATTTTTATTTTGATGCTGACCCTACTTTTGTTGGTTTATTTTTAGGAACCTCAATTCACGAAACCTCTCAGGTTGCTGCAGCAGGTCTTATTTATGACCAACAGTTCAATAGTCCTGAAACATTAAATATAGCAACTGTTACTAAATTAATTAGAAACACATTTCTTGTTATAATGATCCCTCTTTTTGCATATCTTTATAATAGAGGACAAACAAAGGCGCAAAACTATTCAATAATAGCTATTTTTCCTTATTTTGTTTTAGGATTTGTTGGAATGATTATCTTGAGAAATGCAGGAGATCAAGTTTTCTTGAGCTCATATAATGAAACATGGGTTAGCATAGTTCAATACATTAAAGCCTCATCTAAAGTATTTCTTACAATGGCAATGGCAGCTATTGGTTTGTCGACAAACCTTAGAGACTTAAAAAATATGGGCTACAAACCCTTTGTTGTTGGATTTGTTGGAATGGCGACAGTTGGTGTTGTAAGTATTATATCAATTGAAATTTATATCAATTTTCTTAGCTAAGATTTCATTAACATTTTTTTCTTAAAATTTGAAAAAAACCTTCTAATAAAAGCTGCACCTACACCTAAAAGAATAGCAAACATAATTGAAAATAACCCATAAAAGAATGGCATATCATTTGAAAATTCTTTAATAAATTTTGAAAAAAAGTTTAAATCTGAACTAGATACACTTGATATTTCTGCAATAGATTGTTCAGCAAAAAAAGTTTCATAGGCAATTGCTATACCAACTACTAATAGCAAGATAGCTAATAATGCTCTTAATCCTGAACTGTCAATTTTTTCACCAAGCTTCTGTCCAATTTGAACACCAATAATAGATCCAACAACTAACATTGCTACTAACAATAGATCTATTGAACCATAATTAAATGAATGCAAAAAAGTAACAATTACACTTACAAAAATAGTTACAAATAAAGAAGTTCCAGGAACTAATTTTGTCGGCATCTTAATGATATAAATCATTGCAGGTACTAAAATAAAAGCACCACCAATACCCATTATTGCAGCTATAAAACCAACCAACAAACCTATTATAATTGGAGTAAAAATACTTTCGTATAATTTTGACTTTGGAAATCTCATCCTTAATGGAAGGCCATGAATCCAATAATGAACATGCAATTTTTTTTTAATTACAATATTTCTTTTAGCTCTGTCTATTTCTCTCAGACTTTCAACAAGCATTAATGTTCCTATTATTGCAAGTATGTACATATAAGCTAACGAAATTACTGTATCAATTTTTCCTAAATCTTTAAAATATGTGAAAGTTAAAATTCCTAATGATGTTCCTATGGCTCCACCAATAACAATCATAAATCCCATTTTATAATCTAATGTATTTTTTAAATAATGAGTTGTTGAGCCTGAAACAGATGTTGCTAAAATATTGTTAGCTTCATTTGCAACTGCATATGCTGGTGGTACCCCTAAAAAAATTAAGAAAGGTGTCATTAAAAAACCTCCACCAACTCCAAACAAACCTGAAAGAACTCCAACTATTGCACTTAACAAAAGTATTTCGATTGGGTTAACAAAAACTTGAGCTATAGGTAAAAATACTTCCATAAAAAAATTAACAGTTGTTAAGAAACAACTTAGTTAAATGTGATAAAAGTTCCAACTAAAATAACACCCCAATAAGCAGCAAGGCTCATAAATATACCTGTTTTTATTAAAACAGTTTTTAACTCAATAATTTTATTTATGATTTTTATGTTTGAAAGTCGCATTAACTGCGTCAATACACCCGTATAAATATTTGTCAAACATTATTCTTAAATTTAAATTATTTTTTTGATTAGTAGATGGTTGCTCCAAAGACTTTCACTACTCCATCTTCTTCACCTAAAACAAGTCTACCAAGAAATTCTCCCGAGATTTCTTTATTGGTCTGTTTAATTAAAACAGTGACATGAACACCTCTTCTAAGGCAGCCAAATGGCTCAAATGTTTCTTTTAAATTAGTGATTATTTTATTGTTAGCCCATTGCTTGCCAAGCTCTACTTCGTTAGCTCCAAACAACATTTGAGTGGAGAAATCTTTGGTAAAACCACCGTAATCTTTTAAATTAGATGATTTAACTAAATTATCCCAGATAGGCTTAGCTATTTCATAAACCTCATCGTCTGTCTTTGACAATATATCCATGTTGTTTGATCTAAAGTCTTATTAAGAAGCTTTTTTCTTCTCGTTCTCATCCACGATATGGTAGACAGGAACTTTCTCCAAACTAAATTTGCCAGTTTTAGGATCTCTTCTAGATACTGTTAAACAATGCCAATTGTCATCATCAAGTTTCATATGATCACCTCTGTAATAGTATCCTGGCCATCTAGTTTCTTCTCTAAACATAGTGTGCTCAGTTACACACTGAGAAGTTAAAGCTCTGTGTTTTAGCTCCCAAGCTCTCATTAGCTGGTGATAATCTTCAGCACCAACATTTTCAAGATCTTCCTCTAACCATGCTAAAAGTTCTAAACCTCTCTTAAGCATATTAGCATTAGTCATATAATTAGTAGCTATTCCACCTACATATTCGTCCATTATTCTTTGTAGACGTTGTAGCCCTTGAATTGGTGAAATATAACTTGGAGAAACCGTTCCCCCAGTAATTTCATTTTGAGCGACTGTATATGTTTCAAGTGGTTTATAAACTTTAGCTTTAAAATCTTCGCATTGTTTATCAGTTACTTTTAAACCTTCAGCTTTTTTATCTTCAATGTATTTAACTGCAGCTTTTGCAGCTAGTCTACCTTCGGTAAATGAACCTGATGAAAATTTGTGAGCACTTCCACCAACAGTATCACCTGCTCCAAATAATCCATCAATTGTAAGCATTCTGTTATATCCCCAGAAATATTCTGGTGGAGATAAATCTTCAGGACCACTTACCCAAGCTCCTGAACATGTAGCATGAGAACCCATTACATATGGCTCGGATGTGGTTAATTCTGGATTTGTATATTTTGGATCAATATTTTGAGATGCCCAAACAACTGCTTGACCAACTGTCATACCTAAGAAATTTTCCCAACCAACAGTTTCTAAATGAGGGTCTTGGAAAGCTTCAGTAGTAACCATATGAATTGGTCCACCACCAGCCATCGTCTCTTGAATAAATGCATGATTTCTTAAACAAGTTGGAGTTGGATGATGATCAATATATTCACCAACAAGCTCTTTGGTTTGGTCGTACCATTTTTTCTCATAGTTTTCACCATTAGCATTTTGAGTGTAAGTTTTTAAGTGTAAGAAATAAGCTCCAACAGGTCCATATCCATCTTTAAATCTGCATAACACAATTCTATTTTCCATTTGTGTCATTTTAGCTCCAGCAGCAATCGGTAATGCATAAGCTGAACCATTACTCCAAGGGGCATACCAAGTTCTTCCCATTCCTTCACCAACAGCTCTTGGTTTGAAAATGTGAGAAGCACCACCAGCTGCAACTATAACAGCTTTTGCTCTAAATACATGGAAGTCACCAGTTCTCATATTAAATCCAACAGCACCACCTACTCTGTTTTCTTGAGATTCATCCATAAGTAGATGAGTGATCATAATTCTATTGTAAATTTTATCAGCTGATTTTTTTGCAGCCTCTGCAACGATAGGTTTGTAGCTCTCTCCATGAATCATAATCTGCCATTTACCTTCTCTTAAGTATCTGCCAGTTTCTTCATTTTTCATCATTGGAAGGCCCCACTCATCAAACATGTGAACTGTTGAGTCAACGTGACGAGCCATATCGTAACCTAAATCTTCTCTAACCATTCCCATTAAGTCATTTCTTGCATATCTTACGTGGTCTTCAGGTTGGTTTTCACCCCACTGCATTCCCATGTAACAGTTAATAGCGTAAAGACCTTGAGCAACTGCACCACTTCTATCGATATTTGCTTTTTCAACACAAATAATCTTCATGTCTCTACCCCAGTGTCTAGCTTCAAAAGTAGCACCAGTTCCAGCCATACCACCACCAACAACTAGTACATCGCAATCTTCGTAATGTGTTTTATGCTTTGCCATTAGTAGTAAACTCCTTTTTTAAATGAGTCTTTTGGAACAACTGGCAACTCACCATCAATATTAAGTCCTTCAGGCTCAGTATACAATCTTTGAGAATTAATTTCACCTTGATTAGGTTTGTCTCCATCAGCAAGTTTTGGAATAAATTTTCCCCATGGTTTTGTAGTAATTGGAGATACAAAATCTTTAGTAGTTCCATTTCTAAATTTAATCTTCCAAGAAATGGTTCCTTTTTCCTCTTCTCTTCTTACTCTAACACTATGACCCATTGGAGCAAAATCAGCATAACCTCTAACGTCAATAGCGTGATTAGGACAAGCTTTTACACAAGAATAACATTCCCAACAAAAATTTGGTTCAATGTTTTTTGCACGTCTAATATTTTCATCAATGTGCATTATATCTGATGGGCAAATATCTACGCAATGACCACAGCCATCACATCTAGTCATGTATACAAATGTTGACATATTATTTTCTCTCCTTATTTAAAATTTTCATAATTAATAATGTTTAGGTTGTTCTCTTTTAATTCCTAAACCAAACTGTTCAGGCGCATCTGCTGGTGGAGGTAAATTATCTCTAGACCCATCAGCTTCAGCTAGATTTTTTTGTATTGCAGCACCAGGCTTGTAAAACATATGAGCAAATTTTGACCAGTAAACTCCTCCAAATAAAACTAGATTCGAAACAACAAATAAGGCCAAAAATAAGAAAGAAAGTTCTGACTGACCATTAGATTGAGTATATGACCAAGCTAGTCCAAAAGTCGAGCATGCTAATAATGCTAATACAAATAAATCGGCTTTAATTATTCTATACCAAGGATGAGCTTCTGCCGAAACGTCAACTCTTAAGAAAAACCAAAACCAATATCCACCCACACATGTTAAAATGGCACCGACATGCCACAACATTGACCACGTAGATGATGATGATTTATCAGCACCTGTATAACAAAATACCAACACTGCTGAAGACACCCAAAAGATGATTGTGCCATACATTCCAAGTACATGGGATAATCTTCGTTTTCCAAATCCAAGTTCAGCTGTAGTTCCAATATCAACAACAGTTGTTTTTGCAATAATTGATACTTTTTCGCCCGCTCCTATTTCTCTAGTTGCTTGAAGCTTGGCTTTTTTTGCATTATTTAAAAAATACGTCAAATTTTTATGATGTATCATTTGAATGATTGTGCCTAGCGCAATTAATGCAATCATTGCTAAAATAAAAGATTGCATAGCGAATGGAGATACGGTCTCAGCTAAAATAGAAAATGGATTTGTTTGTAACATGTTACCCTTATGTAAAATTTTATAGTAAAATTAGAAAGTTTTTTAATCTACTTAATTCTATAGTTCAACCCTAACTATTGGTCAATGTGTCTTTAATAACAACCTATAATTTATATTTTACGTTTATAATGCTGTTTTTTTGGTATTACCGATCTAACACCACCTTGGGGGTTATCAACATCACCTTCTCTTCTTGGAATCAAATGAATATGACAATGCATGATTGATTGACCGGCTATTTTTCCAGCATTGGTTCCAATGTTAAATGCTTTTACATTTTTATCTTTTTTAAGAACCTCTTGTTTTACAATTTTAATCAAATCATTGCATGCGATAATCTCATCATCAGATAATTCAAAATAATCTGCCACATGTCTTTTAGGTATAATTAAACAATGTTGTTCTGAAACAGGATAAGTATCATAACTTGCATAAGCTAAATTATTCTCATGAGCTATACCGCTAGCTTTAGAATTACAAAATAAACATGGGTTATTAGGATCTCTCATTACATTTATCTATATTTAGCACACTTATTTACAGCAGATTTATAATGTTGAGAAAGAATATTGTAAAATTTTAGACTTTTTCTTTTCCACTTTATTTGATTAATGGTTTGTACTGAAGCAACACCTTTTCCAGATCCAATTAAAAGAATTTCATCAAACTCTTTTAAAGAATTAACTAAGATATCTTTTTTATAAATTTTTTTTATTTTTGATTTGAAAAATTTGTAAGTAATTCCCTTATAAAATTTCTCTTTTGGTGAAAAAAATTTATTATCTTTTATAAAAAGTAAATTAGAAGTTCCAGTTTCAAAAATTTTATTATTTGAACACAATCCAATATCAGATCTTGAATTATCAAGTTTTGACAAATGTTTTAAAATTTCTTTATATTTTAAATTTTTAAACTCAGGTTTTTGTCTTTTTAATTTAACTAATTTTAAATCAAAATTTAAATTTGGCTTAATACGTTTTCGAAGTGAAATTGATAAAGTGTTTTTATTAAGTGCTATTCTTAATAAATGATTATATTTGGTTTTTGAATTTAAGTTTTCTCTTAATAAATTCAAAATATTATTTTTTAAAGATGTTTTGTATATTGAATAAACCTTGGATGATTTTATCAGATTATTAATGTGGCCTTTAAAAAAAAGAATTTTTGGTGGATTGCCAAATATCCACATTGTTGTGAATACACCATGGTCTCCCCAAAGATCTTTGAAATCAATTTCTTTAAGATCTTTAAGCTGATAGGATTTTTTTAATAAGTAATTTACCATTTAAAGTTAAAAATGACTCAGGGTGAAATTGAAATCCATAAATTTTATCAACATTATTTTCAAATGACATCGCGGCTCCTGAAATAACACATCTCATCGTTATGTCAAAATTTTCTGCATTAAAAGGTTCTTTTAATTTTAGAGAATGATATCTGCCTACTTTAAATTTATTACCAGCAATAAACAACTTACTAGATTTATTAACTAGTACTTCAGATTGAAATCCATGATAAATTTTATTTTGTTCAATTATACTAGCTCCTTCACTAAATAGTATTTGTTGAAAACCAAGACAAATTCCAATTATTTTTTTTTTACCTTTAAATTGTTTGTAAATTTTTGAAGATAATGGATAATCCTTTGGTGATCCAGGACCTGGTGAAAAAACAATTGTAGATGCTTTATTTAATTTTGATTTATTAACCTTTGAAAAATCATCACATTCTACTTTATCAAATAAAGATAATTGATGCACCACATTGTGTGTAAATGAGTCTTTATGATCTATAACATATATCATTTAAATAAATCTATTAATGCTTTAGCTTTAATAAAGTTCTCGTTAAATTCGTGTTTTGCATTACTGTCAATTACAACACCTGATGCGACTGAAATTTCAGATATATTTTTATAATTTAAAATTGATCTAATAATAATATTGAACTTCATGTCACCATTAAATTTTATATAACCAAAGCTACCTGTATAAATATTTCTATTCTCTTTTTCCTGTTTGTTTAAAAGATTAAGAGTACTTATTTTAGGACAACCAATGACAGAACCACCGGGCATCATAGCTTTTATGATATCTATATTCTCGACTTTTTTTTTAAGTTTGCCAGAAATTAAGCTTACGTAGTGATAAAGATCTTTGTATTCTTCAACAGATTTCTCTTTTTTTAACTTTACACTTCCAGGTATACAAATTCTTGAAAGATCATTTCTTTCCATATCAACAATCATGTTATGCTCTTTTGTTTCTTTAATGTTGTTTTTAAAGAAATTTAATGCTTTTCTTTTATTAATATTTTTAGTTTTTCTTAAAGTCCCAGCTATTGGTTTAGTTGATATAGAGGGCCCTTTTTTATTGATTAAATTTTCAGGAGAGCAGCTAATAATTGAATAATTTTTATCTTTAATCATGAATGCCTCAGGAGCAAGATTAGTTTTAGCGAGTCTACAAAAAAAATCTAAAGGATCTATTTTTGATTTATTCTTATATTTTGTGCATATTTTTATTTGATATGTTTGACCAGATCTTATTTTCTTTTTAAATTTATCAAAAATTTTTGTGTATGAATTCTGATCAATATTTATTTTAAAATTTCTATCAATTTTATGAGTTGATTGAGGTTCGTAGATTAAATCTTCTTTTAAATTAATTATTGTCTCTGGTTTGTAAAAAATTCCTTTTGGAAAATTAATACTCTTTTGTCTAGGTACCTTAACTCCAATTAAATTATTCAGTAATTCATACCCAAAAAAGCCAATATACAAATCTGTACTTTTATATTTTTTCTTATAGCTGTGATTTTGATTTAAAAAGTGTTTGATATTTTGATTATTTAAAATTATTTTCTTAGAAAAATCAGTGAATAAGTCAAAACCTTTAATTGTTTTATAAATTATAAAAGGTTTCTGTGAATTATTAATACTGTTTAAATAATTTTTTTTATTCAATTTTCTAAGCTGTTTGAAGTCTTGGAACTTGTTTTTCTATTATGGGTAGATGTATCAAACCTGCAAAGACTGATAAAGCAATAGATATGTACCAAGCATAATCATATGAACCATATAAATCATGAAATACTCCTCCAAGGTATGCTCCAAAAAAAGAACCAACTTGATGACTCAAAAAAACAATACCATATAATAGTCCTATATATTTTGTGCCAAATATAAAGCCAACTAACCCCATGGTAGGAGGAACCGTTGAAAGCCAAAGAAAACCAAAAGCCATACCAAAAAATATAGCTATGATTGGGCTAGGTGGAAGAAAAATAAATATAGCAATTACCAAGCCTCTTGCAAAATAAATTATACTAAGAATTATTTTTTTGCTAAATTTTTGAGCTAAATATCCCGATGTTAATGTTCCAAATATATTAAACAAACCTATCATTGATAAGATTGTTACTGTACACCATTCGGGTAACCCCCTATCACTTATATAAACGGGTATATGTGTTGCAACTAATGTTATATGCCATCCACAAACAAAGAAACCTAGGGTTAAATAAATAAAACTTTTATTATCAAAAGCTTCTTTTAAGGCTTCTATAGCTGTTTGGTTGTCATTTATTTTCCCTCCAACAACATTTTTTGGCGTAGTTAGAAAGAAAGCTAAAATTAATCCTATAAAAATAAATGCTGCAAAAATTAAAAGAGTATTTTCCCACCCATTTTCTACTAGTGAGTATCTTACAAATATTGGTGATATAAAATATCCAAACGAGCCTGAAGCTGTAACAATTCCCATTGCTAAAGTTCTATTAGATTGGGGAAAATGTTTGGCGACAACTGAAACTGGAATGCTTATTGCTGTTGCTCCAAGTGCAACACCAATTAACACACCTATTGCAGTTACAAAATATAGTCCTGTATTGTACTGTGAATAAAGTAATAAGATACCTGCTAAGTAAAAAACAAAACCAATAGATACAGCTATATGTCCACCATACTTGTCTGTAATGACACCAAACCATGGACCAAAAACTCCCCAAAGAAGCATTTGCAGACCTAGTGCAAATCCAAATTGTGAAAGAGTAATTCCTAAGTCAGTTGAAAAATCAAAATAAAACATCCCAAACGTTTGTCTAATTCCAAGAGACACAATTACAATTGCGCAGGCTGAAATCAGAGTGACTAAGACGGTTTTATTTTTAATAAATTTTTCAGATGACATTTAAAGATCACTTTAAATGTTTTAGTGATTGCTTTATATCAGCGATAAGGTCGCTAGGATCCTCTAAACCAATGTGTAATCTAACAAGATGTTCATTTTTGTCTAATTTAAGGTAACTTCTATTTCCTTGTTCTCTAACATTTTGGTGCAATGCCAAACTTTCAAACCCACCCCAACTATAACCATGACCAAATAATTTTAAATTATTTACAAATTTAACAACAGATTTTTCATTCTTAGCTTTAATTCTTAAACCCATTAAACCTGAAGCTCCTGAATAATATTTCTTCCACATTCTAAAATTATAAGAATCTTTTTTATATGGATATAACAACTTAATATTTTTAAACTTAGATAAAAATTCTGCAACTTTTTTTGCATTTTCTCTATGTCGATCTAATCTAACATCTAAAGTTCTTAATCCTCTTGTTATTAAATAAGCATCGTCGGGTCCCAACCTTAAACCCGTCACTCTTTCTGCTGCTTTTACTTTTGCGAAAACTTTTTTGTTAACTGCTAAACTTCCTCCCATAACATCAGAGTGTCCAGAATAATATTTTGTAGCCGACACAATCGACATGTCAAACCCAAGCTTAATAGGTTTTAAAAAATATGGAGTTCCCCATGTATTATCAATTGCAGTTAAAATTTTATTTTTTTTTGCAATAGAGATAATTTTACCTAAATCTTGAAAATCAAAAGTATTACTACCTGGATTTTCTACAAAAATTAATTTAGTTTTTTTTGTAATAGCTTTTTCTAATGTTTTAAGATCATGTGGATCATAAAAAGTTGTTTTAATATTAAATTCTTTTAAAAAATCTTGTGAAAGTAATCGAGTAGGACTGTAAACTGGATCAGCTACTACAATTTCATCACCAGGTCTTGTGACGCTAAAAATTGCAAGAAAAACAGCTCCAAAACCTGTTGGTGTTAAAAAAGTAAAATAACTTTCCTCTAGTTTGGATAAAATTTGTTGTAAAATATGAGTCGTTGAGGTTCCTTGTCTTCCATAATCAAAGTGTCCTCCTGTGGGGTTTTTTTTTGCTTTATCTTGTGTTTTTCTAATATCTTGCATCGATTTAAAAATAATCGTTGAAGCTCGCACAATTGGTGGATTAACAGACTGATTATGAAAGTCTTTTGCCGTGTGCTTTAAAAAGGTTTTAAAAGAATTGCTCATAATAAAATTTGATATGTTAAGAAGACAATGCTATATCCCGTAAAAAACGTCAATAAATTAATAAATAGGACTGAATGAGTTACCCGAAGAAACATAGAGGTAGAAGAAAACAAGGCTCTAAAAAGAGAAGAGCTAAAAGAAAAAATAAGAAGAAATAATTCTTCTATTCTTTAATCCACCCACCCCCAAGAACTTTATGGCCATATTGGTCTTTGCTGTAGAATACGCATGCTTGTCCTGGTGAAATACCATCTTCAGGAGTAAGTAAATTTACTTGAGCTGTATTATCATCTTTTAATTCAACTTTTGCTTCAAGAAGATTTCCAGTAGATCTCACTTTTACAAAAATATTTTTATCTAGATCTTTTTTGTCAGTTAATAAATTTAGATCTTTAAGAGATATGTTTTTTTTTCCAAGGTTTTCTTTTGGCCCAACTATAATTTCATTATTTTCTGAATTTATTTTTAAAACATATAAAGGCTCTTTATCTGAAACTTTAATTCCTTTTCTTTGACCAATTGTAAAATTAATAATTCCATCATGAACACCAATTACTTTTCCGTCCAAATTCTTAATATTTCCTTTTTGAAAAGAGTCTGGTCTAAATTTTCTAATCACTGATGCATAATCTCCATTGGGTACAAAACAAATGTCTTGGCTATCTGGTTTATCTGCAACATTTAAATCTAACTCTTTTGCAATTTCTCTTGTTTTATCTTTCAACATTCCCCCTAACGGAAATCTTAAATAATCTAATTGTTCACGTGTTGTATTGAATAAAAAATAACTTTGATCTCTATTTTCATCAATTGCTCTGTACATATTGTTGGAGTTATTTGCAGTAATATTTTTTACATAATGACCAGTTACTAATGCATCTGCTTTAAGATCTTTTGAAACTTCAAATAAATCTTTAAATTTTACTGTTTGATTGCATTGAACACATGGTATTGGAGTTTCCCCATTTAAATAACTATCAACAAAGTTATCTATTACACCTTGTTTAAACTTATCTTGATAATATAAAATTTTATGTTCAATTCCTAATTTGTGAGCAACACGTTTTGCATCCATTATATCTTGTCCAGAACAACATTGTTTAGATTTAGCAACTTCTTTTCCATCATCATAAAGTTTTAAAGTTATTCCTATAACTTTATAACCTTCATTTTTCATAATTCCGGCTACAGTTGAAGAGTCTACTCCACCAGACATGGCAACTACTACTGTAGTATCCTCAGGGTTTTTTATTAATTCCAATAGAGTTTAATTCTTTATTCATAAGGTGGTATTTATACTTATTTACAATATAAGTTAAATTAAATGATTTTAGATTATGAACCAGGTGACAAAGTCACTAATCCAAACAATAAAGACTGGGGTATTGGACAAGTTCAATCTATTATCAATGATAAAGTAACAGTTAATTTTGAAAATGCTGGAAAAAAAGTAATCATTGCTAAAAATGTTGAGTTAAAACGAATTAAATAAATTTAAAATGGATATTAAAATAATAGTAGAAAAATTAATTGATCCTTTTTTAAAAGCTGGAGACTTATCAATTATCTTAGAGAAAAAGGATTAAAAAAAGAAATTAAATCTGACAACACGCCTGTAAGTAATGGTGATCTTGAAGTTAATAAATTTATAACAAAAAAAATATCTGAAATCACACCAGATATACCAATTATATCTGAAGAAACATCTGACAACAAAGATAATACTGAATTGAAAAATTTTTGGTTGGTTGATCCTATAGATGGAACTTATGATTATATAAATAACCTTGAAGAATTCACAATTAATGCAGGCTTAATTATTAATAACAAACCTGCCGCAGGGTTAATTTATGCGCCTGCTAAAAAAAGAATGTTTTATTCTTATGGTGAAGGAAATGCTTTTGAATTAAGTAATGGAAATACTATAAAACTTAATGAAAAAGCTAATGATAGCAAGACCAATTAGATTTATTTCTTATTCAAATAAAATTAAACCTGAAATTCAAAAAATATATCAAGATATTGGGGTTGTTGAAAATGTTAGAATGAAAAGTTCACTAAAGTTTTGTGTGGTAGCAGCTGGCGAATATGATGGTTACGTTGCAGAGCCAAGGGCTTATGAATGGGATATAGCAGCAGGTCATGCAATATTAATACATTCGGGTGGAACTGTTACAGATTTTAATGGGGAATGAAATATTATATGGAAAAAAAGATCTTAAAAAATCCAAGCTTAATTTTAAAGAGTAAAAATATATTATAATGGATGAGCAATTAAGAATTATACTTATTATAATAGTTTCTGTTTCAATTTTTGGCTTATTAGTTTTTGTATTCGTTAAAAACTATATAAGACAAAAAATTAATAATTTAGTTGAGGAAGAAAAAGATAAAAAACTAAAGTAGATTAATTATTTTAAGGTATTCATCTTTTTCTATATCCATTACTTTTCTGGAAGTCTCAAAATCGAAACCATTTCTTGCCAATAAAGATATATCTTTTTTATAAAATAATGTTCTATTGTCCTCAGCTCTAGCTGGACCTATTCTTTTTTTTTTGCAAATTTTTATAGCAGAAAAAAAATCTTGATCAGAGTTATCTTCTTTAATTTTATCAACGGTATCTTTTATAAACTCATCATGAATTCCTTTTCCCATTAAATAGTTTCTAATTTTATTTATAGAGTTTCCTCTTTGAATCATGCTTTTTGCTTTGCTTTCAGAATAAAATTGATCATTTATAAATTTGTTTTTTTCTAGATCTGACAAGACAATATCGATCAATTTATTAACGTCTTTTTTTCTTACATCAGAAGAAGAAAGTTTCATATATTTCTTCAGTAAATAAGTTTTTAACTGCTGTTTTGAAGGTGCATATTTTTCAACATAGGCAAATGCAAAATTTCTCATCTCTTCTACGGTTACTTGGAGTGTTTTTTTTCTATTTCTTATAGGAATCATGGTTAGATTTTATATAATATATTTAAATGATCGAACAAATTTATAGTTATTTTACTATTGAGACACTTTATATGTGGATCAATATAGGTGTGCTACCATTTTGGTTTATGCTAATTTTTTTTCCACACTCTCATCTAGCTAGAATTTTTGTAGCCTCAATATTTCCAATATTTGTTTTAAGTGGTGCTTATATTTTTGTTTTATATAAATCTTATTTACTTGGTTACGATTTTGTTAGTAATTTTACGTTATATCTAGGGTTAGATGAACTTTCTAGATTGTTTGAGGATCATTTATATTTAATGCTTTTTTGGACACACTTTATTGCAATTAACCTATTTATTGGTGGGTGGATCGTTAAAGACTCTCAAAAATTTTATATCAATAAAATGTTGGTAGCGATCCCTTTAATCATCACTTATTTAATTGGACCAATTGGTTTATTCTTGTATTGGATTATTAGAATTTTCTATGCAAAAAGAATGAATTTGTATGAGTAGTTACATTGATTTTTTTTTTGATATAATCAGCCCTTATTCATACATAGCCCATAAAAAAATACAAAACATTAAGGAAAATCAAAAAATTACTTTTAATTATAAGCCTATTTTACTAGGTGGTCTTCATAATTTAGCAGGGATAAGCGCTCCTGCATTTAATAAATATAAAATGAAAAATATGCAGAGTGATTGTGAATTAGTTTCAAGGAAAAACAGTATTTCTTTTAAATGGAATTTAAAATTTCCAATTAATTCACTTTTGATAATGCGTGGATATTTATCACTAGATGGTAATCAAAAAGAGAAATACTTAGATATTTTTTTTGATGCTTATTGGAAAGATAATTTAGATTTATCATCAGAAAACGAAGTTTTAAAATTACTAGAAGTCTTAAATATAGATAGTAAAGCCTTTTTGGATAAAATTAATCAACAGTCAATTAAAGATGATTTAAAAAGATTAACTAGTGATGCTTTTGAAAAAGAAGTCTTTGGGGCACCGACTTTTATTGTAAATAATAAAATTTTTTGGGGACAAGATCGTCTTGAATATGCTCTTGAGGAATTAAATTAAATTATACTATTTTGAATTTGCTTTGGCTAATTGAACCAAAGCCACCTTCGATATGTGATATTTTTTCATACCCCATATTTTTTAGAGCTTTAACCGCTAAAGCAGATCTTACTCCACCAGCACAAAATAAAACCATTTCTTTATTTTGATCTAAAACACCTTGTTGAAACAAAGCACTGTTAGGATCTAAATAAATTTCTAATTTTCCTCTTGGTATATGAACTGAATTTTCTACTTTACCAGTACTTTCTAATTCATTACCTTCTCTAATATCAATTAAATTACAGTTATTTTCTTCAACCATTTTTAAAGCTTCATCCGCATTAATTGTTTTTATTTCTTGCATCGCTTCAGAAAATAAAGTTTGAATTGATTTTATAGTCATTATTCTATTTCAAAATATATCAAAAACATTATATTGCTAGTTAATTATGCTAAAAACTAATACTAAAGCTCCAAATTTTAAACTTCCTTCAACTTCAAAAGATGATTATTCATTAAAAGATTCGATCGGTAATTATGTTGTTATTTATTTTTATCCAAAAGATGACACTCCAGGATGCACTATCGAAACAAATGATTTTAACAAATTACTCTCTAAATTTAAAAAATTAGAGTGTGAAGTATATGGAATTTCTAAGGATAATTTAAAAAGTCACGACAAATTTAGAGATAAATATAAGATAAAATTTGATTTATTAGCTGATGAAGAGCTAACAGTTCTTAAGAAATATAAAGTTTGGGGTAAAAAAAAGTTTATGGGTACGAGAGTTTATGGGTGTTCTTAGAACTACTTTTTTAATAGATAAAAAGGGTAAAATTATCAAGATTTGGGATAACGTTAAGGTTAAAGATCACGCTAAAGACGTTTTAGAAACTATTAAAAACCTTTCACAAAAATAAAAAAGGCCCCTTATTTCTAAGGGACCCTTTGACGTTATAGAGAGATAATTTTTTTAGTCTCTGATTGCGTAAGCTTTAACACCAACTTCAGCAACATCAGTTCCAAGTTTTTCTGCTTGAGCACTAATTCTTAAGCCAATAGTTTCTTTGAGTGCTCTAAAAACTATGTAAGAAAGTACAAAACTAAATACACAAACTGCTAGTACACCTGTAAACTGTGTTCCAAATGTTGTGTCTGGATTTGAAATCGGAACTACCATTGTTCCAAAAATACCTGCAAACATATGAACTGGGATTGCACCGACTACATCATCTATGTGTTTCGACTCTAGAAACTTAGTTCCAAAGTACATTATGATTGCTCCAATAGAACCAATTACCATTGCAAGGATTGGACTTGGGTTTAAAGGTTCAGCAGTTATTGCAACAAGACCAGCTAAAGCACCATTTAACATCATGATGATATCTGTTTTACCACCAATTAATCTAGTAACTAACGCTGCAGTTACTGTTCCAGCTGCACCTGCTAAATGAGTGTTAACTGCAATTTTACTAATTGCTGTAACATCATCAAAAGTTCCAACTGCTAATTGACTGAAACCATTAAAACCAAACCAACCAAACCATAATAAAAAAGTTCCAAGTGTAACTAAAGGAATACTAGAAGCTGCAAAAGGAACTAAAGATTTAGTTTCACCTTTTTTTCCAAATCTACCAGCTCTTGCACCTAAAACTATAACACCTGCTAATGCTGCAGCACCACCACAAGCATGAACTAAAGTAGATCCTGCAAAATCAGAAAAACCAGCAGTAGCTAACCAGCCACCACCCCACTGCCAACCCATAGAGATTGGATAAATAAATGCAGCCATAATTGCTGAGAAAATAAAGAATGGCCAAATTTTAATTCTTTCTGCAACCGCTCCTGATACTATAGATACCGTCGCACAAACAAACATTGCTTGATAAAACCAATCTGAATAATCTGAATAACCAGTTCCAATTTCTGAAGCATCACTCCAAATTTTGAATGTTCCTATGTATCCACCCTCAGGTATTCCATATGCAAGATTATAACCGCATAGAAAAAATACAATTGATGCTATAGCAAATTTACCAATATTTTTTGCAGCAATTGTTGATACACTTTTAGTCGTTACCAAACCGCACTCAAGCATACAAAATCCTGCAGCCATAAATGCAACTAATACACCACCTAAATAAAAACCAAGTGTGTTAAATATATATTGTCCTTCAGCTGATATAGTAGTTTCTGCTGAGGCTAAACCTGTAATGCTGAAAAAGATTACAGAACTAATTGTTAAATTTTTAAATAAATTAATCATTATCTCTCCTTGTTATGATGGTTCTTTTATTAAAGTTTTTTATTTTAAGAATTGCTGATTAATCAAAAGAGTTATGACGATAGAACATGTGTATAAAAAAAAGGCCCCAAAAAGGGGCCTTTTCTAACTATAAGAGAGAGAGATAGTTATTCTGTTTTAGAGGCTCTCCAATGAGATAACGATATGGAGATCGAAGAGCCTCTTTATTGCATGCAATTAGTCTCGTATCGCGTAAGCAATTACACCTGTTTCAGTAACGTCAGTACCTTTAGTTTCAGCTTCTTTACTTAATCTGATACCAAATAAGCCCTTCATTACTGACCACACGATGTAAGACACCACAAATACAAAAATGTTAATTGAAAGCACACCAATTAGCTGAGCACTAAAATTTGCATCAGCATTAGTTAGTGGAACTGCAAGTGTACCCCAAATTCCAGCAAATAAGTGAGCTGGGATTGCACCTACAACATCGTCTAATTTGAAATTAAATAATAATTTAGTTCCAAACACTACGATCAATCCACCAACTGCTCCAATTAAAATTGCTGCAAGTGGTGATGGTGCTAAAGGTTCTGCAGTGATAGCAACTAAGCCACCAATTGCTCCGTTTAACATTTGAATTACATCTGTTTTACCATACATTAATCTTGTAATGATACCTGCAGCCATTACACCGCCACAAGCTGCAAGATTTGTATTGATAAAGATAGTAGATATCGCAACTGCATCATCAAAAGTTCCTAATGCTAATTGAGATCCACCATTAAATCCAAACCAACCTAACCATAGGATAAACACACCTATTGTTACTAATGGAATTGAAGATGCAGCAAAAGGTTGTAACGCTTTTGGTTGACCTTTGCTGTCAAATCTTCCAGATCTAGCACCTAACAAAATGATACCTGCTAATGCAGCAGCTCCACCTGTTGAGTGTACTAAAGTTGAACCCGCAAAGTCAGAGAAACCGATTTCAGCTAACCAGCCTCCACCCCACTGCCAACCCATTACGATTGGATAAATTACTCCAGCTAAAATAGCTGCAAATAAGAAGAATGGCCATAACTTGATTCTTTCCGCCATAGCACCTGAGCAAATTGAAACTGTTGTTGCACAGAATACCATTTGGAAGAACCAATCAGAACCATCCGCATAACCAGTGTCAATTGCACTTGCATCTGACCATGGTGTGAATGATCCAATATATCCACCTTCTGGAATACCATAAGCTAAGTTGTAACCAACTAGCCAAAACATAATTCCAGCAATTGCATAAAGCCCGATGTTCTTTGCACAAATTACTGAAACACTTTTTGAAGTTACCATACCAGATTCTAGCATTGCAAAACCTGCTGCCATGAACATGACAAGGAAACCACAAATTAAAAATAATAGAGTATTAAAAATAAACCCCACTTCAGCAGACACTGTTGTCTCTGCCATACCTGCGCTACTCATGTTTAGTAAAAATACTAAACTAAGTAATGGTGCAGTTATCTTCTTTATTAATTTAGTCATAAGACCTCCTGTTAAGGTTATGACTTATAAATTTTTAATTTCTAAAAACTAACGTTGATCAGGTAAAATAGATATGCAGTTTTTGCATATAGTAACAGCCCTAAACGTGTTTTGAAAACGTTAGGGCTGTTAAAAAAAATAATTATTTATTGAATACTTCTTTTAAAGCTTTCGCTGGTAAGAATTTTACCTTTTGAGAAGCAGCGATTTGGATCTGCTCACCTGTTCTGGGTTTCTTCCAACTCTAGCTTTTCTCTTAGCTACTTTATAAGTACCAAATCCAGCTATTTTTACTGAATCGTCACCTTTTAGTGCATCTAAAATAGTGTTGGTAATTGTATCAAATGTTCTTTCAGCATCGGCTTTGCTCAAATTTAAAGAGCCTGAAAGCGATGCAATTAGTTGTTTTTTGTTCATTTTAGCTCCGGTTTTGTTGGTTAATATTCATACTTGTCATAAACGTTGTAAATCAAGCTTTTTTTTAGTGTCTCAAATTTTTTTAGATACAATATCTTGTATTAATTAAATAAGTGTTGATTTTACTTACTTTTTAACTTTATATAAAATGAAATTAATTAAATAAACCTAGGTCTTTTAGGTCATTAAAAGTTGTAAAAAACATCAATGATATCAACAAAAACATTCCGATTCGAAAAAAACCTTCCTGCATTTTCTGTGATAAAGGACGACCTAGAACCTTCTCAAATGCATAAAACATTAAGTGTCCTCCATCTAACATTGGTATCGGAAATAAGTTAATTAAACCAAGGCTTATTGAAATATAAGCCATTATCGAGATAAATGGTAAGATACCAATTTCAGCAACTTGCCCTGTAATTTTTGCAATTCGAATAGGGCCTCCTAATTGAGAAGTATCCCCACTCCCTTTAATCATGCTTCCTATATATTTTAGAGAAGAAGCACTTACAAAATACACTTCCTTAAATGAATGAATTATTGCTTGAGCAGGTCCAAGTTTTACATGATTAATTTCATTGTTAACTGCTCCAAGTTGAATGCCAACCATTCTCTTATTAATCATATTGCCTAAATTATCTTCACTAAAGACAATATTAGGTTTAACTTTTATCAAATATTCTTGATCTAATCGTTCTACTTTAAAATCAATAATATCCCCTGTTGATGTTGTAATAAACTTTGCAACATCCATGATGCTTTCAACTTTATTGCCATCAATTTCTAAAATAACATCATTATTTTTAAGTCCACCAACCATAGCAGGACTATCTTTTTGAACTTCAGTGATCATTGCTGGAGTAAAGTCTTTACCAACAAAGGTATAAATACAAAAGAATATTGCTATCGCTAATATAAAATTAGCTAAAGGCCCACCAAATACTATTAAAGCTCTTTGATATAAAGGCTTTATAACAAACAACTTTTCTTGATCCTCTTTATTATATTGTTTTAATATTTTTTCATGATCTGCTTGTGAAAACACATTACGGTCCCCAAAAAATTTGACATATCCTCCAAGTGGGATCCAGCAGATCTTCCACCTGGTACCTGATTTATCATTCCAACCAAATATTTCTTTACCAAAACCAATTGAGAAATCAGTAACGCCTACCCCATATTTTCTTGCAAAATAATAATGACCATACTCGTGGATAAATACCACAACTAAAATCAATATTATAAATGGAATAATATAAGTAAGCATAATCTATATTTTAAATGAATATTCAAATCATTCTCAACCCCTCATTACCAGTAGTAAGTCTTAGGCTTTTGAACATCTTTTAAAAAAGTCTTAGAATGACCTAATC
>NZ_CALSOW010000006.1 GCF_943788075.1 uncultured Candidatus Pelagibacter sp.
CTTATGGAGGTGATGCAACTGTTAAAAGACCTGAGCTTAATAAAGAGGTAACAGATCAAGATTGGGATAATTTTGTCTACAATAGAAAAAGTTTAAGAGGAAAACATTTAGAGTTATGGCAGCATTTATCAGGCTGTAGACAGTGGATAAAAGTTGAAAGAGATACTGCAACTCATGAAATATTTAGAACATTAAAAGCTAATGAGGATAATTCGTAATGAATCAAAGTTATCGTTTACCTGATGTTGGTCTAATAGATAGAGATAAGAAATTATCATTTAAGTTTAATGGTAAAATTTATTACGGATATGAAGGGGATACTCTTGCTTCAGCTTTAATAGCTAACGGCGTTCATTTAATTGGTAGAAGTTTCAAATATCATAGACCAAGAGGGTTTTTTGGAGCAGGAGTGGATGAGCCTTATGCAATTGTTCAATTATATAGAAATGGTGAAACGGAGCCAAATATTAAAGCTACAGAACAAGAACTTTTTGAGGGTTTAGAAGCAACAAGTGTAAACTGCTGGCCAAGTGTAAACTTTGATATTGGAGCAATAAATAATTTTTTAAAAATATTTTTACCTGCTGGGTTTTATTACAAAACTTTTATGTGGCCAAAAAGTTTTTGGTATAAAGTTTACGAACCTTTTATTAGAAAAGCAGCAGGACTTGGTGTTGCATCAATCAAACATGATAAGGAAAGATACGAACATAAATATGAATATTGTGATTTATTAATTGCAGGTTCAGGACCATCAGGTTTAGCAAGTGCGTATGCTGCAGCAAAAAATGGAGCTCGAGTTATTTTAGCTGAAGACAAAGCTAGACATGGAGGAACATTGTTAACTAGCGATGTCAATATTGGAAACCAGTCAGGCAAAGAATGGGCTGATGGAATAATTTCAGAACTTAAAGAAATGCCAAATGTGATTATTAAAAATAGATCTCAAGTGTTTGGATACTATGATCATAATATGTTGGTGATGTCTGAAAGAATTAGTGATCACTTACCAAAAACAAAACAATATCATCCAAAACAAAGACTTTGGTATATTAGAGCAAAAGAAGTTTTAATTTCTTCAGGATCAATTGAAAGACCTATCGTTTTTGGAAACAATGATACACCAGGTGTTATGCTTTCATCAGCAGCAAAAGAATACCTAAAAGTTTATGGAGTATTAGTTGGAAGAAAACCTTTAATATTTACTAATAATGATAGTGGATATGAAACTGCAATTGAATTTAAAAAAAATGGTGTTGACCCAATTATTTTAGATACAAGAAAAGATCCTCAATCTGAAATAGTTGATGAAGCAAAAAACTTAGGAATAAATATTAAGTTTTCTTATGTAGTAGTAGCAGCTCAAGGTTATAAAAAAGTAAAATCAGCAGATATTGCAAAAATTTCAGATGATAAAGAACAACTTGGTACGTTAGAAAATATTGTATGTGATTGCATATGTGTTTCAGGATTTTGGACGCCAACAATCCATTTAGCTTCACAATCAGGAAATAAAACAAAATTTAATGAAGATATTGATGCATTTGTTCCAGGTGTATCAAAACAAAATGAAACAACTTTAGGTGCTGCAAACGGATCTTATACTTTAGAAGAGACTTTAAAAAGTTCTTTTGAAACTGCCCATGAGTTATCAAAAAAAATTACTAAAAATGATAATAAGGTTTCTCTTCCAAATATTGTTGAAAAAAAATCAACAACACATGATAAGTTTTGGTGTGTGCCATTACCTGAAGGAAAAAATTATAAAAGATTTTTAGATTTTCAAAATGATGTAGCAGTCTCTGATATCGAGATAGCACTTAAAGAGGGGTATCGATCAATTGAGCATGTTAAAAGATACACAACACTAGGAATGGCAACTGATCAAGGTAAAACAAGTAACTTAAACGGTTTACAATTAGTATCGAATATTGAAAACAAAGTAGTACCAAATGTTGGTCACACTACTTTTAGACCTCCATACACACCAGTATCTATAGGTGCAATTGTAGGAAGAGAGGTTGGAAAACATTCAAAACCAACAAGAAAATCACCAATGCATTCATGGCATGAAAAAAATAAAGCAGTATTTGTTGATGCGGGTGTGTGGTTAAGACCAAGATATTACAAACAAGGTGATGAAAATTTATTTGAAGGATCAAAAAGAGAAGCGAAAAATGTGAGAACAAATGTAGGAGTTTGTGATGTAACTACATTAGGTAAAATAGATATTAAAGGACCTGATGCAGCAGAGCTTTTAAATAGAGTTTATACAAATGCATGGTTAAAGCTGCCAGTCGGCAAAGCAAGATACGGTGTGATGTTAAGAGAAGATGGAATTGTCATGGATGATGGAACAACGACAAGAATTTCGGAAAACCATTATCATATGACAACCACGACAGCACAAGCTGCAAATGTTCTTTCGCATTTAGAGTATTATCTACAATTAGTGTGGCCAGAGTTAAATGTAAATGTTGTATCAACTACAGAACAATGGGCAGGAGCTGCAATTGCTGGACCTAAGTCTAGAGATTTATTAAAAAAACTATTTCCAAATTCAGATGTGTCGAATGAAGGATTGCCTTTTATGGGTTACATTGAAGAAGATTTGTTTGGTGTTAAGGCTAGAATTTTTAGAATTTCATTTTCTGGTGAACTTGCCTATGAAATTAATGTTGAGTCTGACAATGGAATTTTTATGTGGGAAAAAATTATGGAAGTTGGTCAAGAATTTAAAATCCAGCCTTATGGAACAGAAGCATTATCAACACTTAGAATTGAAATGGGTCACGTAGCAGGTTCCGAGCTTGATGGAAGAACAATACCTTATGATAATTCCCTAGAAGGATTATTAAGTCAAAAGAAAGATTTTATTGGAAAAAGATCTTTAACAAGAGAAGCATTTATTGCTGAAGATAGACAAAAAGTTGTTGGAGTTGTTCCTTTAGACAAAAAAACAAGTATACCAGAAGGGTCACATTTAGTTAAAGACTCTAATGCACCTCTTCCAAATCCAAAATTAGGTTATATTTCAGCTTCTTGTTGGAGCGTTGAGCATGATAATCCATTTTCTTTAGCAATTTTAAAAGACGGAAAAAATATGATTGGTGAAAAGTTATTTGTAATGTCTCCACTAAAAAATAAAGTAATTCCAGTTGAGATTGTTTCGTCACACTACGTTGATCCTAAAGGTGAAAGGGTTAGATCGTGAGTTTAGTATCAGCCTTAGCAAATGTTCATTCAACAGGTCAATTTGGAGATCATGAGGGCAAAGATGAAAATAATCTTTTAAGAATATCTGAAATAAAGAATTTATTAATAGTACAAATAGTTAAGTATAAAAATTCTAAAGTCTCATTTGAAAACATTGATATTGATGGTTTAAAATTAAAAGATAAACCACTAAGTGTAATAAATAATAAAGACACAAGAATTTTATGGAATGGGCCACAAAATTGGCTTTTGGTTTCAACAAAAAAAGATTTACTTAAAAATATATCACAAAATTTAAATGAAACAGATTTTGCTGTAACTGATTTATCTCATTCAAAAGCTATAATTGAAATAGAAGGACAAGATGTAAAAGAAGTTTTAAAAAAGGGATGTCCTTTTAATTTTAATACTTTAGAAAAAAATAATTCAATAAATTCTACTTATAATGGAATAACGTTTACAGTTGATTTGTTAGACGACAATCCTGATAAAGTGAGATTATTTGCCCTAAGAAGTTTTGGCGAATCTTTGTATCATTCTGTTACAGATGCATCTTTAGAGTTTGGTTTTAAGTCTCTGTAAATACTTTTAATCTCTTGTTGCAATATAAACACCAATTGTGGTTATTAAAAAACCAAAAAGGTCTAAATTAGTCAAACTTTCATTTAAAAAAAGCCAAGCCATAAAAGCAGATGTAGCTGGAATTAAAAAAAATATAGAGACAGTTTTGCTTGCTGAGTTATTTTTAATTAAATACATCAATATTGTAAAAGCACCAAATGAAACTAAAAAAATCTGGTGGCTCATTGCAATAATAAATGTTTGTGAAAATTCTATATATGGTTTTGTAAATAAAATTACAATCAATAGATGAAAGCTAAAACCACCTATAGCTTGATACATGTTACTAACTGATAAAGGTAAATTATTACTAATTTTTTTTTGCCAGATTGTAGAGGAAGTTATTGCAACTAATGCTATTATAGTTGCAACCAAACCAACAATTGGAATATCTGATCCAATATCAAGACCCAAAACTAAGGTCGCTCCTATAAAACCAAGCAAAACACCAATCCATTGTTTCATTGATACTTTTTCATTTAAAATTGGGCCACTTAAAGCATTTGTTAGTATCGGCTGGAGTGTAACAATTAGAGCAGCTATTCCGGTGGGCATTCCTTTTGAAATTGAGTAAAAAACTCCCCCTAAATAAAATCCATGAAAGAGAACCCCACTAAGAAAAGACTCAATAAAGTTTTTTTTATCAATCAAAATTTTTTGTTTTGAATATATAGAAAACAAGAAAAAACCAATCGCCACTATCGAAAATCTAAAAGCCAATGCCGCAAATGGATCGCTATTATCAATGATCGGCTTAGTAGTAATGAACGCTGAAGACCATAATAATATAAATATGAATGGAAATATTTTAACCATTTTAATAGAGAATAAATATTATCAAATTAATCTAAGATATTTAAGGTAATTAATTTTTTTTGTTTTGTTTCATTGCACCACATTTCATAACTTTCACAAACTCTCCAAAGATGATCAAAAGCTCTTTGAGAGATCTCAAGAGGAAAATGAGTTTTTGCGTAGTATAATTTAGGAATTTTCATCAAAAACTTAATCATAGAGTCTTTTTGCAACTCTAAAAGTCGCATAGTTTCTTCATTAATCTTTTTGCCAGTAATATTGTCTATAAAATTATTATTTTTTAATTCTAAAAACCATTGATTGTGAAATTCTCCTGAACTTATCAGGTCATAGTCTTTTGTTGTCATAAAAACTTCAAATGCTTGTATATTAGTCATTTCAGAGTTTTCTTTTTTTATCTTATCAACTTTTGAATAAATTAACTCTGCAACTCTTAGAACATAAGGCTTATCTTTATCTTGGGACATGAATTATCTTTTGTGTTTAGACATAGCTGAATTAGCAAGAATTAAATTTGGATCTAAAAAGATTTTAGAGGACTTTACATTACTAAATGATTTAAAAGCAAAAATTGCAATTGGAAGCTCTGTGCAGCCTAATATTATTTTTTTACATTTCATTTTAATTAATTCATTAATTGCAGGTTTAATTGCTTTTGCGGCAGCTTTAACATTACCCATTTTAACAAATTTTATGGCTTTATTTACTGATTTTTTTTGAAGGTTTTGAGAGGGTTGTATTAAATTATAATCTTTATTAAAAATTTTATCGTATACACCTGTTTTAAGTGTTCCTTCAGTAGCCAACAAACCTACTTTTGAATTTTTCTTACAATTTTTTTTTGTAAATTTAAAAACTTCCTTTGGCATATTTACAATTGGAATATTGATTTTTTTTTGCAAATCATCAAACCAATAATGAGCAGTGTTACATGGTATAACAATAAATTTACATTTATTTTTTTCAAGCAATTTACATCCATGAAGTAAACTTTTTAAAACATTGTTATATTTCTTTTTACTTTTGTTATTTGAAGATTTATTTGATAAATTTTTAGTTTGTACTCCAATAGACTCTGGTCTACCAGGTATGTTTGATTTGTTATAAAGAATGAATAAGGGGTACTCTTGATCAATTTTTCCTCTGTTTAAGATTGCAAGTTTATTACAAAAATCTAAACCTGCTTGAGTTCCCATTCCACCTAAAATTCCGATCATATTTTTTTTGAATAACTTATATTAGATTGGTTTATTTATTCCTCTCATAAATACAATAAGTAGGCAACCACTTTTAGTATGAGAGTTATGAGTAGTTCCAGGTTCAAAAGTTATAAAATCACCTTTTTTAAAAACTTTTCCATCTACATCTTCTAGTTCACCTTTAATTACATAAAATTCTTCAAATCCTTGATGTATATGTGGTAGGCTTTTTGCACCAGGATCCATTTTTAATATATACGTACCGAATCCTCCATTTTTTTTATCATAACTTACTTTGTGCCAACTCATTCCTTTTACTGGCTCACCATAATTGTCAAATGGTTCAAATTTTAGATTATCTATATTTTTAACAAATCTTTCACTCATAATAATACCTACTGTACTATTAAAATTGATAATTGAAAATTGTGTTTAAAGATTGTTTTTGGTATTGGCTGAAATTTAAAATATAAATCAGTAGATTTAAATTTTTGCTATCTCAGCCAATAGTGAAGTGTGAATATTATGCAGTTTTTAAGTTAACTGCTGAAGGACCTTTAGGACCATCTTCAACATCGAAAGTCAAAGCTTGACCCTCATCTAAACCGTTCATACCAGCATCTCTTACAGCTGAAACATGTACAAACACATCTTTTTCTTTGTCTTCTCTTTCAATAAAACCAAAACCTTTAGTTGGATTGAACCATTTTACTTTTCCTTGTAGACTCATATTTATCTTCTTACTTTTCGTTATATTAATTTATTACTTATAATTAAGTAATTCTGGCTTTGTTTAGATTTATTGAGGTTTTGTCAACTAAATTGATTAGATAAAATTGTTTTATGTAGATTTTGTAAGATAAACAGAATTCACATCCTCTTTATAGTGAGCAAAAGGATCGCATGTTTGAAAACCACACTGTTTAAATAACTTTCTGGCAGGTTTGAAGAATTCACCTGCACCAGTCTCTATACTTAACTTTTTAATATTCAATTTTTTTGCTTCATTGATTAAATGATTTATCACGTTAATACCATTACCCTTTCTTCTAAAATTGTCATGAATCCTAATCGATTTGAATTCCCCATGATCTTGTTCTAGAAATTTTAAAGCACCACAGCCCATTAACATGCTATCCTGCCATAAACTCCAAAATTTTATTGATGGAACTTTTAATCCAGGAATATCTAGGACATGAGCACTTCCTTCAGGAGAGGCAGCTCTCAACTCAATGAAATGCTTTGTGAGAAGCTCATTAACCTCAGGATTATCAAAATTACCCTCTACAGATTTTAGCATTTAAATTAAAGTTGTGAAATGACCCATTTTTCTTTTTTCTTTAATCTCTTTTTTTAAATAGTCAAAAAAAAACTCATTTTCTTTAAATTTAGCAACTTTTCTATACTCAGATATTTGATCTCCAATTAAATTAACCATTGTCGCATTAGATAATTTTTTTAACGGTATTTGTTCTAAACCACAAACTGCCCTAACATGATTTTCAAATTGACTAACGTTATAAGCATTTATTGTAAGATGACCTGAATTATGAACTCTTGGAGCAATTTCGTTAACATATAAATTGTCATTTCTATCAATAAAGAACTCAACACATAGAGTTCCAACATATTTTAGTTCCTCAGCAATAGACATTGCCCAATCTTTAGATTGATCATAAATTTTTTTATCTATTTCCGCAGGAATTTTTGAAAATTTTAATATTTGATTTTCATGATTGTTTTCTATCGGTTCATAAATTTCATATTTTTGATTATTAAATCTTGTAATAATTATTGAAATTTCTTTCTTTAATTTAACTAATTTTTCTAAAATATATCCTTGTGAAAAATCAATATTCAGTGAACTTAATTCTTCGATTGAATTTATGGGATATTGACCTTTGCCATCATAACCAAGAGTAGTTGTTTTTAAAATACCAGGCAAAAGATCTTCCAGAGAGTCTATTTCAGATTCACTTTCTACTGAAGCATACCTTGTAGTTCTAATATTTAAATTATTTACAAAGTCTTTTTCTGCCAATCTATGTTGGATAATTCTATTAACAGAAGGTTTTGGTAAAACAGGTTTTAATTTGTTTATTTCATTTAATGTTTCAAAAGGAATATTTTCAAATTCAAAAGTTACACAATTAACTAAATTTACAAATTCAATGATTTTTTCTTTATCATTATAGTTACCTGAAATAAATTTATCACAAAAGTTTTGTGCTGGTGCATCTGAGTCATCGCAATAAATTATAGTTTTAATATTTAATTTCTTGGCTGAAATTGCAAGCATGCTACCAAGCTGACCACCCCCAATAATACCAAGAGTAATATCTGTCATTTTATTTTGGTTTTTTTTTAACAGCTTTTGTTTGTTGTATTCTCAAATTGTTTAAATTTTTTTTTACAGTTGGATTTGTATTTGCAATAATTGCAGCGGCTAATAAAGCAGCATTAATTGCACCATCTTCACCTATAGCTAGTGTTCCTACAGGAATTCCTTTAGGCATTTGAGCAATAGATAGTAAGCTATCTAACCCTTTAAGTTTTTTACTTTCAATTGGTATACCTAAAACAGGAAGGGGAGTCAGAGCAGCAATCATTCCAGGTAAGTGGGCAGATCCTCCAGCACCAGCAATAATTACACCAATATTATTTTGTTCAGCAGTGGATGCAAACTCATACATTCTCTTAGGAGTTCGGTGGGCAGATATAATCTTTGTCTCAAAAGAAACTCCAATTTTTTTTAGAGTTTTTTCAGTAAGTTGCATAGTTTTATAGTCAGATTGACTTCCCATTACTATTGAAACTTTTAGTGATTTATTTTTTTTCATGAAAAACTAATAAAAGTCTTATTTCAAAATTAGCTTAAAATTTCAATAAAATTAATAGTATTTAAAAATCATTTTGATTAAAGTTACTCATAATATGAATTTTAAAATTGATAATCTGCAATACTGTAATTGGTCTAGAAAAATTTTTGAATATAATAGATCTGCTGGACTTGATGCAGTTCATGTAACAATTGTTTATCATGAGGACTATCATGAACTTTTAGAAGAAGTTAAAAAATGGGAAATTCTTTTTTCTGAAAACTCTGATTTAATATTCCTTGGTAAAGATTACAAAGATATTGAAAAAGCAAATCGTGAAAATAAGACAGCAATTTTTTTTGGTTTTCAAAATTGCTCACCAATTGAAGATGATATCAATTTAGTTGAAAAAGTTCACGACTTGGGGTGTAGATTTATGCAACTTACTTATAACAACCAATCCTTGCTCGCTACAGGCTGTTATGAAAAGATTGATAGTGGAGTTACAAACTTTGGACGTGAAGCAATCAAAGAAATGAACAGAGTGGGTGTAGTTGTTGACATGTCCCATTCAGCAGAAAAAAGTACATTTGATGCAATTGAAATAAGTGAAAAGCCAATAGCAATCACTCACGCAAATCCTGCATTTTGGCATGCAGCGAAAAGAAATAAATCTAGTGATCTTTTAAAAATACTAAGTGAAAGTGGTGGTATGTTGGGGCTGTCTTTATATCCCCATCATTTAAAAGAAAACACTAATTGTACAATTGAAAGTTTTTGTGAAATGGTTGCTAAAACTGCTGAAATTATGGATTTAAAGAATATTGGCATAGGTTCAGATCTTTGCTTGGATCAGCCTGACACTGTTGTTGAATGGATGAGAAATGGTACTTGGTCTAAAAGTAAAAATTATGGAGAAGGTTCAAAAAATAAACCTGGTTTTCCAAAGCAACCTGAATGGTTTGAGGATGCTAGAGGATTTAAAAATATTGAAATTGGTTTAAAAAAAGTAGGTTTTTCAGATAGTGAGACACATGGAATACTAGGAAACAACTGGTATAACTTTTATAAATTGATCTAGTTATGAAAGTTGAGTTAAGAGATCCAAACACAATAATGAAATTGTCAAGATTGGGTTCATTCCATCAGTCAAAATTATCATTTTTAAGAAGTTTTTTAAGAGAATTCAAAGACTGGGATTATAAAAGAGATTTATTTAATCTTGATCAAAATGGATATGGAGAAGCGGTCTACTCATTTAAGAAAAAGAATAGAGTTTATTCATTAGTTTGTTTTGCTAACGAAATTAAAGATGAAGAAAGATCGGATAGAGTTATAGCAACTAAATGGGACGCAGCATTTACATTGCATGATGGTATTCCAAGTTCTGAAGACATTGATAGATTAAAAAATCAAGTTCCCAAACAGGAAGTGGGTAGACTTTCATTTAAGGAGTTAACTTTATCAAGAGCCAATAAATCTGTAAGAGTTTTCAATCATGTAGTAGACAGTTTAAGTGAAGGTAATCAGCCAGACTTAGATTTGTTATCTAAAGTTGGATATTTATATAGGACAACAGCAGTATATGGATCTGGAAAATTTGGATTGGCTGATAGATTTAGAATTAAAAATAGAGAGGAAATTAATGGTCCTTTTAGATTGGAAATGATGTTGGTTTATCTAGTAAGACAATTTACTTTTGATCAGGTTAATCATGTAGCTCATCATAAAAACCCAGAAAAAGCTGTTAAATTAGAAGGGCAAATTTGTAAAAACTTAGGGATTGGAAACTCTACTGGTCTTGGTATGGCTCCCTTTATAGTCAATCATCCAACACTACTAAATAATTGGATTTTAAGCAGAGAAACAGCCTTAAAAAAAATTAGAGAAATTAAAACAGTTAAAAAAGAAGAGAGTGAACTTTTCATAGACTGTGTAAAAAAATCTATAATAAATATTACTACTTGGAATACTGATAGTGAGTATCAGCAAATAAAAATTAAATCACTTTTAAAAGATGTTGAGAAATTTATTAACTATATTGAAAATGATTTTAATTTTAAAATTGAGTATCCTTTTAATGAGATATATTTGTGGTTAGAACAAAATACTTGTGAAGAATGTATAGAATATATAGTTTCCATAATGATGGAGCCTTATAATGATATAACGGAGCCTTTAGTTGCTAATATGAGCTCTGATGAAGATAAGTATTTTAATATTCCAACCAACCGAACAACGAATGAATTAAAAGATATTATTATAGCAAGATATCCAAATATTTTAGAAAATTGATTTTGACCAAAAGGAAAATTTTCAAAATTTTTGGTTTATATCTAAAAATAAAGAAGAACCTAGATTGGCTGATAGGTTTGAAGAACATGGATCTGAACTTGAGCAACCACTTGCGATTGCAAGAGATATAAAAAAACTTTATGTAAAACTTTTATCTGAAAAAGAAAACTTAACTATTGCTCAATTTTTATCTTCTAATTCTGAATTTAGACATGTTGTCAGACGAGCTTTTATAGTAGAAAAATTTCCATATTCTGAAATTCAAGACAATACAATTGGTAAAAGATATTGTTCCTATTGATATGCTTGAGACTTAAATTATCTTTTTTTGGAGCATTAAAGTTTGACCCAAGATCAGATAAATGGTTAAGAATTTGCATGTTTCAAGGTGCTCCGTTGCCACACTGAATTAAAAAATTATGATGAGCAATGGGTTTATAAATCTGTATAATTAATAATGAGATCTTTAAGTGAAATTGAAACTGCAGTCAAAAGAGCAAGTAGAGCAGTTGGTTTTTCTTGGGGTAATTCTGAAGAAGTTGGAAAATCTATTCGCCAACTAGAGTTATTTGGTTTTCAAGGAATTAAAAATTTAAATCAATATTATAAAGATAAAGCCACAAAAGAATTTGAAGATTTAAATTTAATCAGTGAAAAAAATGAGACTTCATCTAGATGCTTATTGTCCAATTATACTTGGTATTAGTTTTTTAGATCAAATTAAATCACTAGAAAGTTTTAAAACAATAAAGTTCAAAAAAATTGCATATCCTGTTATTTTTTTATCTTTTTTAAGTAGAGCTTCAGAAATTAGTGGAAAAAAAATACATGCTAATATTTGATCAAAATGAAATTTTACTTAATTTGAATGTAAATATTTCTTCAAATTTTTTGAACCAAGAGATTCCTAAGTTTGCAAACGAAATTGAGATTAAGTTCATTGATAAAATGAGATAATCTTACAGTGAGTCAGAGTGGAATAGTCTTTACAAATTAGCAGAAGATACTTTTGTGGAGGAAAGTGACAGTTTAAAACAAGGCGCAGCTGGTGCAGGACTTACAGATAATGACTGATAATTTAGAAGATAAATACGAAGAAGAAATTAATTAGAGAATTAAATAATATTTGTGATGAATGTAAAAAAGAGGATGAGAGTGTTTCTCAAAATTTAATTTTAACTAGTTATAAATTGTGCTCGTCGTGTAGAGTTTCTAAAACTATTTTTCCAATTTAGCTAATCTGATTAACAGGCAGCATATTCATTCTACTCATTACAAAAGAAATAGATAAAAATGCAATTATTAGGAATGATAAAAATACAATTCCAAAAGATTTCATATTAGATTTAAACCTAATACTTGTTTCGTGGAGATAATTAATCCTGCAAAAATCCAAAATTGAGTAAGAAAAATTATTGGTATCATCATATTTGGTGTTACTGCAAAAAATCTAAGTAAACCTGGTGCATGAGCAAAGCCAACTGCAGTTAACACTTTTTTAAAAGGAACTTTTGTATTTTTATCTGGAAAAAGTTTAACACCAATTACATAGATAAAGATTGCCCATACTAACCAAGTTAAAATTGATGTTAATCCAGACATTGCAACTGCAGTTTTAATTACTGTGTTTGCAGCTACAGCACCTGCAATTCCATCTAAGATCATTATAAGTCCAGCAAAATAAACTGAGGCTTCACCAAAGTTTTTATTATCTGTAGTAAAGAGACTTATCTAATTTAATTGATTTAAATACTATACTTAAAAATTCACCAAACATTAATTTTTATTCTTTTTATTTTTTTGCGCTTTATACGAAACTATTAGTGGAAATATTATTAAAGCAATCGCAATGATAATGCAAATTACGATTAAAAAACCTTTAGTCATTGAAAAAATGGGGGAGCTTTAATTTTTGCTCCCCCATAATAATAAATTTAGCCTTTTACAACTTCTCTAGTGTTAGCGTTGAAAGACTCTTTGAATGGAATATCCACTACTACTGCATCAACAGGTGTTCCTGGTGTGTCTGAGTATTTTTCAGGTAAGATGAACTTTATATTTAGTTCCAACTTTACCTTTTGGAAAGCCATTTGCAGTTTAATGTTCCATCAAATGGCACATATCCCATTGCAATGTTTTGTTTTTTCTCTGGGTGATACCAAGGAGAAGTGATAAATCCTACTGGATCTCCACCACTCTCAGGTGATACTAGCCAAAAATCAGGAGCGTACTCTTCAATTGGTTTTCCACCTAACTCAAGTCCAACTAATTGAAGCTTGTAAGGTTTTTTACCATCTTTAAGTTCAGCGCCCATTTTTTCTAATGCGGCTTTACCCACATAGTCTCCTTTTTTAGCCCATTCACCTTTTCCAGATAATGAAACTTGGTAACCTAAGTTACACTGAAAAGGATTGTGTTGTTGATCCATATCTTGACCCCATGAAAGAATTCCAGCTTGAATTCTTCTGTGGTGAGCAGGAGCAATAACCATAAGGCTATGTTTTTTACCTGCTTCAAGAACAGCATTCCACATATCCTCAGCATATAAAGTAGAGTCTCTTAAGTATATTTCATATCCAGCTTCTCCTGAGAAACCAGATTGTGAAATGACACAACTTCTTCCACCCACTTTAACTTCTGCTAAACCGTAGAAAGGCATATTGTCGAAATCAACTTGATCTCCACAAAGATCTTTCATTAAAGCTTTTGATTTAGGTCCTTGTATTTGCACAGGACTGACATCAATTTCTTCAATCGTACAGTCAAATCTTCCATCAGCATTTACCCCTTGAAGGTACATACCAATATCAGAGTCTGATAATGAGAACCAAAATTCATCTTCAGAAATTCTAAGAAGAATTGGATCATTTAAAACTCCACCATATGCATTACACAAGATTACATATCTTGCTCTCATAGGAGAAATTTTTGTTGCATCTCTAGTTATTACATAGTCAGTAAATTTTTCTGCATCCGGACCCTTAACTCTGATTTGTCTTTCAACAGCAACGTTCCACATAGTAACGTGATTTACAATTGCATCGTACTCAACCATTGCTCCACCATCTTCTGGTTTTACATATCCTCTTGGGTGATAAATACGATTGTAAACAGTTGCTCTCCAGCAACCTGCCTGCATTGATAAATGCCAATAAGGTGATTTTCTTACCCTTGTTGAGATAAGCATTTCAACTTTAGTTGGCCCACTTTGTCTTAAATTGTATGGTACTGCACGATCTGATTGATCAACTGAAGTAACATGTTTTAGTTTAGTATAGTCAAATTCATTAGACATAACTATTCTCCTTCAACCACTTGTTTGTTTCCTTCAAGCCGCCGAATGTATAAATGTGGAAGTTATCAGTATGCGATTTAACTTTCCCAATTAAATCATTAGGGTCTTTAGGTTTCAATAAATCTAACGCCTTACTAAAATTAGATTTAAGAAAATTTATGGAATTTTTCGCCCCAACAATATTAGCAAATTTTATTAAGCTAGATATTTTCATTGGCCCAGTAATACCCACATGCACTGGTACGCTTTGTTTAGAAATGAAATCAACAATAGGCTGACTGATCTAATAACCATTGGGTTACTATGTAATCAGCATAAGGCTTTTTATCTATCATTGCTTTTTCTAAATTTTGTTCTGGTATATCTGGACTTCCTTCAGGATGCCCTGCAATACCAATTTTAATTCCTTCAAAAAAACCTGTTTCTAAAATTTGATATGAGCTATCAAATTTTCCAATTGGTTCTCTACTACCACCAATTACTAAAGCTTGTTTAACTCCTTGATCTTTACATCTTGAAACATAATCTTTTAATCTCATCTTCATTGTTGAATTGATCTTGCAGGAAAATGAGGTACAGGATTAAAACCTTTTTTTACAAGGTCTCCATGATTTGATCAGCAGTATCTTTATAATCTCCACCAGGTAACATTGTAACGTACACATCCTTTACAGGAGGTAAAGTTTCAAGGTCAGTGTGTGGACCAATTTCCAATGAAAAATTCATTTTTCCCGATCATTATCTTATTTGAAAAAGCTGTCAAAGAAATTCAGCATGGCTCAAAATGGAAATTTGTTGCCAAAAATTATGTCCATGGTAATTTTTTTTGTGGATCAAAATCAGAAAAATAAACCTCTCTCAGAGATCTTGGATATCAAGAAATTGATGAATGTGGATAGAGCTATTGAGACTGCAAATGGGCTTCCAAATGAGTGTTACACCAAGTGAGCAATATTTAGAGTATGAAAGAGATAAGATTTTTTGTGATAAATGGACAGTTATTGGGGTGGCTAGTTCAATACCTAAGCTGGAGATGCCAAACCATACAATCTACTCGGGATTCCTTTACTAATTGTTAGAGACAAAGATCTTAATATTAGAGTATTTCATAATGTCTGTAGTCATAGAGGTTTTAAGCTTTTAGACAAACCATGCTCTTTAAAAAATGTAATTAGATGTCCTTATCATTCCTGGTCATATGACTTTAAAGGAAATCTAGTGGCCACCCCTCATATAGGAGGTTTAAATATTCATAATTCAGATCAATTTGAAAAGAATCAGAGCAATCTAAAAGAAGTTAGATCTAAAATATGGATGGATATTATTTTTGTAAATATTAATTCAAATGAAATTGATTTTGAAGATTATATAAAGCCACTTGAGCAAAGATGGTCTAAATTTATTAATCACGAAGATCAAAAATTATTAGTTCATTCTAAAGATCATGGCTCTTTTGATTTAGAAGTTAAATCTAATTGGAAGTTTGCAATTGAAAATTACTGTGAAAGTTATCATTTACCAACTATTCATCCAGAATTAAATAAAGTATCAAATATTAATGATCATTATCACATTCAAGGTTTACCAAATCGATTTGCAGGACAAGGAAGTGAGAAATACGAGCAACCTGTAAAAGGAAATAATAAATTTGATACATTTAAAAATTGGGAAAAAAGTTCACTTAAAAATTCTGAATATATCGCGTTGTTTCCTAATGTAATGATTGGTTTGCACTTAGATCATTTTTATGTTTTTTGGTTAGAACCACTTGCAATCAATAAAACTAAAGAACATATGCAAATGTATTATGTTGGAGATAAAAGTGCTAATGGAGAAGAACTTAAAGAATTAAGAAAAGAAAATGCAAGATTTTGGAAAGATGTTATGTTGGAAGATATAAGTGCAATTGAAGGAATGCAGGAAGGGAAGAGGTTCACCAGTTTATAATGGAGGAAACTTTTCACCAGTTATGGATCAACCAACTCATCAATTTCATAAATGGGTAGCAAATAGTTTATTATAAAGATGAAAATTATTTTAATAATGGGCCTACCAGGCTCTGGCAAAACAACTCTAGCAAATGAACTTAGCTCCAATGCTTAATGCTAAAAGATTAAATGCCGATGAAGTTAGAAAAGAAGCTAATGATTGGGATTTTTCTGAAGAGGGAAGAAAAAGACAAGCAAAAAGAATGGCAAATTTTGCTATTAAGCTTAAAAGAAGAAGGAAATTTTGTTGTAGCAGATTTTGTTTGTCCAACACCTGAAGCAAGAGCTTTGTTTCCTGCAGATTTTGTTATTTGGGTCGATACAATTAAAGAGGGAAGGTTTGATGACACCAACAAGATGTTTGTAAAGCCAGATAAATTTAATTTTCAGGTTACCTCTCAAGATGCAGTTCTATGGGCACCAAAGATCCTTTTAGAAATAGAAAAAAAATAAGTTTTTTTTGATTTTATTTTTGACCAAAATTACATTTTCTTAAAATACAAACAAAAATTGAAGCTGTAGCTAACATAATTAAAGCATAAGCTGCAGTTGGAACCATATAAACAACATTGTCAAATAATTGAGTTCCAACAAAAACTGCCAAGGTTCCATTTTGCAATCCACACTCAAGAGAGATGGCTCTTTGTTGAGCTACACCGGATGCAAAAAATTTAGCAACATAAAATCCTATGGTCATCATTGTTACATTCAAGATTAAAGCTATTGTTCCCGCTCTAGTTAAAAAACTTACAATATTGTTCCACTCTTCAATATAAATTGCAGCAAAAACAACAAAAAATAAGGCTATCGAAATTCTTTGTATTATCTTTAAATTTCTTATCATTAAATCGCCTGTTAAATGTCTAATAATCATTCCAATAATTACTGGAACTGTGACTACAAAAAACATTTTTAAAGAGATCCCTATCATTGAAATTTCCTTAGTAACGTAAGATATTTCAAATAAATCTATTGCAAGAGCAACTATGATTGGAACAGAAATAATACTAACCAAACTCATAAATGCTGTAAGGGACACTGAAAGAGCAACATCACCATCTGCAAATTTTGTTAAAACATTTGAAGTTACACCTCCAGGAGCCGCAGCAATTAACATTACTCCTAAAGCCATTTCAGTTGGAACTTTTAAAATAATAATAAGTAGATAAGCAACTAAAGGTAAAACAAATAATTGACAAACAAAACCAATAAAAAAATCTTTTGGATTTTTAATTACTCTTGAAAAATCACTTAACGTTAAGGAAGCACCCAGGCCTAGCATAATGATAGCTAATGCTATTGGAGCTATCGATGTTACTATTCCCATAATTTACCGATCTTAATTAGTGCTTATTAAATTAATTTGGTTAAATACTCTGTATAAAAAAGAACTCAACGAGATCATATTTTTATCTTGTAATTTTTTAATTATTTTAAATTGTTTGCTTTTTGTGTTCATTGAAAAAGAGTAAAGTTTTTTCTCATCTATATCTAAAAATTTATTTTCAATTAAAAATTCTAATTTTCTAACAACTGTTGCTCGAGGAATTCCTGTTATATCTGATATAGAAAACGCATTCATGCCTACTTGATTATTTTTTTTAACTTCTTTGAAAAATATTTCTCTATCAAAGTCTTTATTTTTAAAATTTTTATTTTGTACTGTATTTATTAATACAATTAATCCTATACATATAGTTTCTAAATCTAGAGTTTTAGTGTCTGTTTTCCAACGATTAGTAAAAACAAATAAAAACTTATAAAAATGATACCAGCAAAAAGAAAAATTTTCTTTAATTGAGTTTGAAATTTCACTTACATTAAAAGCTCTATTGGATATTTTTTCAGATGCTAATATTTCACTAAACTTACTCACCAAGATGCTAAATTCTTCTAAAGTTTTTTTGGCTTGTGCTGTAATGTAACCAGATCTTTCTATAAATATTTTTTTTCCAGTTTTTTTAATTACTCTTTCTTTTTCTAATGCTTCGATCTTTCGTCTTACACTTTCTTTGGGTATCAAAAGATCTCTTGAGATATCACTAATATTAATTTTTGGAATTTCTAATGATTTATCTTTATAGAATGTGTCGTAATCAATTATTATTCCATTTTTCCTAAACAATATTAAATCTTTATTAATGAGATAAACTAAAATTATAAATTTTTCGATATCTCTATACTCACTATATGATCGGATAAGCCAATTGGTAACTAATGAGAAATATGCAGGTGCTAATTTACTAAAATTTTTATTAATAATTTCAAAAATTTTGTCTTCGTTTATTTCGTTAGATATACTTGGTATTGATTTCATGATTGCTAGTAAATTGATGATTTTAATAAACCCATTTTGGTCACTTATCAAGATATCAATTTAAATGCTTTTAAATGAGGCTATAGCTAGCTTATTTTATTCATTTTGGGCACCAACACAGTTGTATTTCCTAGTTTTTCATTAGTCTGTGCTTGTGAAATTTTTTATTAAAGTATCTTTTTCAATATTTTTTATTTGCTTATTTAGTCTTAAAGCATTTGCTGGAGTTACTTACGCTGGTAATGGTGAGAGGCTAGATCTGTCAGGAAGAAATGCATTCCCTCTAGGTATTGCATGGAACAATGATGGATCCAAATTATTTATATCTGGAAGTGATGGTTTTAATCATGGTTCTGATCATGAAGATGCAATTTTGGAATATAGTTGTTTAACAGATTATGATGTTTCGACATGTACTTATGTTCGTGAGCTTCCTTTAAATAACTCTCATTCGGGTGCAAATGGACCTGTAAATATTAAACGTGTTTATGCTTTAGAATTTAATGATACTGGAACAAAATTGTATGTGGGTAGTGGTGCAAACAATACTGGTGATAGCAATGGTCCAAATAGAAAAATTTATGAAATCACACTTGATGATGCATTTAATATGTCAGGTGGAACGTTAACAAACACATTGGATGTGAGTTCAGAGGATAGTATACCAACCGATATCTCATTTAATGACGATGGTTCAAAATTATTTGTCAATGGATTTCAAGGGAACACAGTAATAGTGTATCCATTAGATACTGACTACAGTCTTGCAGCTAGTTCTGTTGGTACCCCAGCTGAATTTGATTTGCCTTCTCAGACACCCAAAAACAAAGATATTATTTTTAATAATGATGGAACAAAGATGTATATATCGAGTGCAGATAGTTCTAACGATCATATTTCGGTATATTCTGTACCTACGGCTTTTGATTTGTCAGCTGGTTTTTCACATTTAGGAGATTTTAGTGTGCAGTCACAAAATTCACAACCTTGGGGTATCGAATTTAATGATGTTGGAACAAAACTTTTTATGGTCGGTTTTGCTAGTGAACAATATGTATATGAATATAGTTTAAGCACTGCATTTGATTTAGGTTTTACTGACCCAATATTAAGTTCATCAGTACCAGCTGATAATGCAACTGGTGTTGCAGTGGATGCAAATATAGTTTTAAATTTTAGTGAAAACGTTGATCGTGAAAGTGGAGACATAGAAATTTATAAAATCTCAGGCGAACTTGTTGAAACTATTAGTGTAACTAGTAATCAAGTAACAGGAACTGGAAGTAAGCAAATAACAGTCAACCCATCATCAAATTTTGACGATCTTACTCAATATTATGTCTTAATAGGTCCTACTGCTTTTGATGATGTTGATGGTAGATCATATGCTGGAATACCAAGTGATACAGAAGCTTTAAGTTTTACAACAGTAAATACAATACCCACATTAACTTCATCAGTACCAGATGATGATGCAACCGGTGTGGCACTTAATTCAACTATTGTTCTTAATTTTAGTGAAAATGTTGATGCTGAAAGTGGTGGAACTATAACAATTAAAAAAACAACCGGTAATGCAACAGTTGAAACTATTAGTGTAACTAGTAGTCAAGTAACAGGATCTGGATCATCTCAAATAACGATTACTCCATCATCAAACTTTGAAGAAAACACCGAATATTATATTCTCATAAGCAACTCTGCCTTTGATGATAGTGATGGTGGCTCATATGCTGGAATAGCCTCTTTAACTGATCGAAGTTTTACAACAACTAACACATTGCCTACATTAACTTCATCAGTGCCAACTGATAATGCAACTAATATTGCAGTGGATGCAACTATTGTTCTTAATTTCAGCGAAAATGTTGATGCTGAAAGTGGTGGAACTATAATAATTAAAAAAACATCAGATGATTCACAGGTTGAAAGTATTAACGTAACAGACACCGATCGAGTATCTGGATCTGGATCATCTCAAATAACGATCACTCCATCATCAAACTTTGATAATAATACTGAATATTATGTCTTAATATCTGCTAATGCTTTTGACGATATTAGTAGTGACTCTTATGCTGGAATACCAAGTTCTAAAACTGCTTTAAGTTTTACGACCACTAATGCAGTACCCACATTAACTTCATCAGTACCCGCTGATGATGCAACTGATGTTGAAAGAGACGCAAATATTATTTTAAATTTTAGTGAAAATGTTGATGCTGAAACTGGAGACATAGAAATTTATAAAACCTTAGGCGATGTACTTGTTGAAACCATTGGTGTAACAAGTAGCCAAGTAACAGGATCTGGAACATCCGAAATAACAATTAATCCATCATCAAACTTTGATAGCCTAACTGAATATTATGTTTTAATAGATGCAACTGCTTTTGATAATAGTAGCAGTGGCTCATACGCTGGAATAAGTTCTACAACTGCTTTAAGTTTTACTATTAAAGCAATGGTGGATCCAACAACAGATAAAGATGTTACAGGAACCATTGATGCTCAAAATATGATGGCCAAAACTACCCTCACTGAATTTACAAGCATAGTTAATGATCGACTAAGATATTTAAGACAGAATAGAATTAATAAAGATTTTACCAAAAATAATATAAAATTAGATTTTGGAAACGCAATGTTAACATCGCTTGCAGAAACTATTCCAGCATCAAAGATTTCTTTACCAGATTTAATTCCTAAAAATTGGTCATCATGGAGTGAGGGCTTTATTGGCATGACAAGGATAGGAGATAGTAAAAATTCAACATCAAAAAAAATAGATACCCACGGTTTAGCTTTAGGTTTTGATACAAAATTAAACAATAATGATCTATTAGGTTTAGCATTACAATTTAGTCAAAATGATAGTGAGGTTGGAACTAGTGGAACAGGAATTGATAGTAAAAACTATAATTTATCAATTTATAGGACAAGACCTCTAGATGATGATAATTTTGTTGAAGGGTTTTTTGGATTTGTTTTAACTGAAAATGAACTGGTTAGAAAAAGTGGCACAAATACTTTAAAAGGATCTCGAAATGGAACTCAGATTTTTGGATCAATTAATTATGGTAAAACTTTTGATAAAGAAGATTTTAATTTAACCCCAATAGCTCGTGTTGATCTAGGTTACACTGAATTAGATGCTTATACAGAAATAGGTACTGACGCCTTAACCTACGGTAAACAAACTGTTGAAAGTGGTCTAGCTTCAATTGGTCTTGAGATTAATGATTTTATCAAATTTTCTAAGAGTTCTATAAAACCGTTTGGTTCATTTCAATATGGGCTAGACTTTAGCAATTCATCAGATTCAAAAATGAATTACGTATCAGATACTTCAACGATTTACACATACACTCCAGGTATAAATTCTAAACATTTATTAACAGTAGAGGTTGGATTTAACTATGAGTTAAAAGATCATTTAAAATTAATAGGTATTTTTAAAAGAATTCAAGGAAGCGAAAGTCAGCAAATAAACAATATAAGGTTTGGTTACCATTATATTAGTCAACGTGAAACTGAGTATGCTATGAACTTAGAAGGTTCAGAAAAAATTGGATCTGAGTTTAAAATAAGCAAAAATGTTAATGATTTTAAAATTGATTTTAAATTAATTAATCAAGATCTATCAAAACTTAATAACATTGATGAAGCAACGATTAGCTTTAAGAAGATTTTCTAGTTTAAATTTTATGAAAAAAATATTTTTAATTATTATGTTTTATGTCATTTTTTTCAGTTCTAATGCCTTTGCTTTTATAGAATTTAAGCAGGAAAAAGATATTTCCTCAGACACTAATCATCTTAGAGGAATAACTTTTAAGCCTGATGGTTTAAGAATGTATGTAACTTCTGATGATTCAACTCCTACAGTCATTGAATATTCATTAACTGTTCCATTTGATATTAGTACCGCTACTAAAATTTCTGAGAATGATCTAGAAGGTGAGGACGGTAATTTTGACAAACCTCATGCAATAGAATTTAAACCCGATGGAAAAGTAATGTATGTTATCCGAAGTCAGTCAGACTATGTGGGTGTACAACAGTTTAACCTTTCAACCGCTTGGGACACAAGAACAATCAGTTATGCCACAAGAAAAATTATAGATGGAGCTGGAGATTGTAGTACCAATGTTCAAGCAAGAGCCCTAGCTTTTAAACCTGATGGAACTCGTATGTTTGTCTCTCAAGAAGGCGCTGAAGTTGTTAGTCAATATGATTTAACTACAGCATGGGATGTTTCGAGTGCAACAAATAATGTGTGTTCAAATAGTTTTGGAGGTGAAGAGTCTGATATGAGAAATATACAATTTAATTCAGATGGAACTATAATGTATCTGGGTGGAAGTAGTGGAGATGATATTAATAAGTACACTCTATCTACACCTTGGGATATAAGTATAATTACTCACAGCACGACAACTTATCCAATTAGTTCACAAACTGTCAATATGAGAGGATTTAAGTTTACAGCTAACTTTACAAAATTATATGTAACTGGAGATGATGGTGCTGGTACAGGAAAAAATGTTGTTTATGAATATAGTTTAGCTTGCGCTGGTACCATTACTTGTGCTGATGCATCAAAAAATGCTGATGTTAAAGCAATCATTGAAGCTAATGTTGAATTATCAAAACGTATAATTAAAAACAACACTCTTCCAATCTTTCATCGAATTGAGTGGTTAAGAAGACATAAAAATAAAGATAATTTATCAAATCTTAATGCAGAAATTGATTTTACAAATGAAAAAATATCAAAATTAGTTAGTGCTCTTAAAAGCTCTAAAAAAGAAGTTGATAGAAGTTATGAGAGTGAGGATTGGTTTCAGTGGAGTGAAGGTAGAATTAGTTTAGGTAAAAACAAATCTATAAATTCATCATCAAGAGATTTTCACAGTTATGGTATCTCAGTTGGTGCAGATAAAATTAAAGATGATGATAGAGATGCTATGCATGGATACGTTTTTCAGTATGCAAACGATAATGTTGATATTGGATATCAAGGAACAAAATTAGAGACTGATGCTTATAGTTTTGCCTTATATGATACCAAACTTAGAGATGATCATTTTTTTACAGATGCATTAATTGGAGTTAGTTTACTAAATATAGATCAAAAAAGAGTTATTTATGGTAACATTTTAGAGGGAAACCGAGAAGGTCAACAAATCTATGGATCATTTAATTTTGGAAAAAGAATAGTTGATGAAGATCTAAACCTCAATCCAGGTATTAAATTAGATTTAGGGTACACAAAACTAAAAGCATTTAGAGAAAAGTCAAATATAGCAAATAGTTTGACCGATGCATTACTTTATAAAGAGCAAAATATTAAATCAGCATTAATAACACTCGGCGTCCTTTTAGATAAAACGGATAAAGATAAAGAAGAAGATGAAATCATTAATCACCATGGTCGACTAGAGTATATTGCCGATCTAAGCCCATCATCAGACGCAGAATTTTATTATCTAAATAGTCAAAGTGCAGTTTACAATTATAATGTAGACAACAAATCCAAACACAATTTTCGAATAGGTTATGGTTTTGATATAACTTCCATATCAGGCTGGTCATTAGTTGGAAATTTTGAAAGATTTAAAGCTAGTGGAAGAGGTTATAGTAATGAAATTTATTTATCAGTAGGTTATGTGCCAATTGATGAAATGAAATTTATGTTTAATGTGAGTAATTTTGAAAACACCAGTTTATCATTAACCAATAGCATAAATGGATTTGATTTAAAGATGAGTTCTAATTACAATTTTTTAAGTGATATACCTGAGTATGGTGCAAAAATAGAAATTTCAAATAAATTTTAATTTAAAACTTATTTGATAAAGTTAAGTTGGCATTATGATTTTCTTGTTTTGAAAAATCATTTTCTAAATTAAATTCTAAGTCAAATACACCTAGTGCTTTAGAAATTTTAAAGTTTGAAGTCATATCTTCACTAAGATCAAATGCAAACTCTGTTTCATTTTTATATAAAAAGCCTGCTGATAATGTATATTGATATATTTGATCATTATTTTCACCTGACACAAACATCTTGGTTCCATCATTATTAAAAGCAATACCAACAGGAGCAGGAGTTTGAGAAGTAATATCGAAACCTGTTCCATCTCCATTTATGTTATCAAAAGTTGCAGCAGCAGCAGCAGCTTGTGCTGAGCTAACAAAAGTTAGATTAAAGATTAGGAATATTGAGAATATTTTTTTTAAATAATTAAGCATTGATTTTGATAGTAAGTTTGACAAATTTCTATAATGAAGACTTATTTCACAGCATAAAAATTTTCATCAAAAAAGAACTTTTCAGCCCGATTTGGGCACAAACTAGAGTAGGTTAAGTAATAAAATAAATTTTATAGGTTAATTTACACTATGCGATTTATTTTAAGAAAATTAGCTAGATGTATTTATAGTTTCTTTTTTTTGACCATCTTTTTTAGTTCAAAAATAGTTTATTCAGGAGAGGTTACTATGCCTACATCGTTAACTACTGATACAACTGATTTTGTATTATTATCTAGTTCTGGTGTCACTCCAAGTATTTCAGGGTATAGCGGAACTCTTTTAGTTTCTGCTGTTGCTTCTGCTGGGAACATCAAAATAACCAACACTACAAGTATTAATTCGGCTAAAGGTTATTGTGGATACGATGATAACACTAGTGCGCCTAATCAATGTACTGGCGACTCTCTTACCGAAATAGGGTTTAGAGGAACACAAGCTAACATTAATAATGCATTAGCAACACTCTCATTTAAAGGAGATGGTTCAACAGGCACAACAATAACTGTTTCTGTTACTCCGGCTGGTGATGATGAAACAGTTAATTATAACTCAGTTAATGGTCATTATTATAAATTAGTAAGTGATAATGGTAACTGGGCAGCCGCAAAAACTGCAGCTGAAGCTTCAACATATGAGGGTTTAACTGGATACCTAGTAACCGTTACTTCTGAATCAGAAAATAATTTTTTAAAATCTAAAATTTCAACAAATACTTGGATAGGTGCTTCTGATAATTCAACATATACAACTACCTCTTATAGTGCAGGTGAACCAACTGAAGGTACTTGGCAGTGGGTATCTGGTCCTGAAAATGGAAAAACCTTTCATTGTCAAGTTGAGCAACTTAATGGAAGTACTCCACCTCAAATAAAAGCTCCAGCGGCGTCAAATGAATGTTCTGTTGCAACTGGTTATTCTTTCATTAATTGGCTAAATAAAGAACCAAATGATCATCCTGGCGTGGGTGCAGGGGATGAAGATTGTGCCCATTTATATGGCACTAGTAGTAAAGCAGGTAAGTGGAATGACTTGCCATGTACTAACACCGTAGGCGCTTATATTATTGAATATGGAGGCACAGCTGGAGAATCTGCTACTGTTTCAGGTCTAACTACTTTGTCAATTAATTCAACTGAATCAGATGATTACAATGTATTTGACGATAAAGAATTAGTTGGGATAGTTGAAGGACAATCAGAAAGTGCAAAAAGGTTTATTTATAGCTCAACTTATCCTGTTTTAGAGAGGATGGAATGGCATCGAACCACAAAAAAAAATGACAATATTAAATTTCAAGATCTTGGCATAAGTCTTGATATGACAAGCAAAGGTACCTATCCATATGCAAAATTATTAGATGCATATCTTTTAAAAGGTGATGTTGATAAGGAACAAAAACTTTCTAACAAGAATATTGAAAAATTTGTAAGTGAACTGCCTCTTTCACAATATTTAAAAAATGAATATGGAACATTTACTCAAGAGTGGAAAGTTTGGAGCTCTGGATACTTTAAAAAAGGTAAAATCAAACTTAAATCAGGTAGCGTAAACCAAAAGTTTGACTCAGATGCCTTAACACTTGGAATAGATAGAATTATTAAGAAAAATACTCTTTTTGGTATAGCCATTAGATTGCAAGATGAAGATACCGATGTAGGGCAATTAGGTACTAAAATTAAGTCTAATGCAAAAAGTGCAACATTATATTCAAGCTGGCATAACAATAAATCAACATTTATTGATGGTTTGGTAGGTTATGGATATATTGAAAATGATCTTACAAGAATAGAGGAAGCTAATACTTCTAATACTTTAACTGGAAATAGAGATGTTAAGCAATATTTTGCTTCAATTAAATTGAATAAAATATTTGATAAAGATAACTTTACATCATTATTCTATGGAAGAGTTGATTATGGATTGTCTAAATTAGAAAGCTTTTCAGAGTCAGGCAATATTCAGGCATTAAAATTCGAAGAACAAAAATTAAAAAATAGATCTATTTCAATTGGTGCTTTAACAAAATATAAAAAAAAAATTAAGAAAGGGTATTTTTTACCCTATGGTAGAATTGAATTTTTTGAAAATTTAACTCCTAATTCAGAAGCTCAGGCATCATATATTTCTGATCCTAACACCAAATACAATTATACTGTAAAAAAAAACTATTTAAATTCTGTAAAATTAGAATTAGGGTTTGAGTTAAATTTAATTGATAGTTGGTATTTTTCAACCTCTTTCAGAAGATTAATTAAAAATAATAAAGATTATGAGAATGAGTTTGCAATTAAAGCAAGTAAACCATTTTAACAATATCTATAATTTTTAATTATTTATTCGATGACTTTAATTTCAAAATTTATTAATTTAATTAAATCAAATAAAGTCTTTTAATTTAATTTTTTAAGAATAAACTCAACTGTAAAGGAGTAAATATGAGTTATCAATGGGACAATAAAAAACCAACTGCACAAATGCTAGGAAGATGGCAGCCTTTTCATGATGGCCATTATACTTTGTTTAAAGAAATTATTAAAAAAACAGGCCAAGTTTGCATTCAAATTAGAGATGTACAAGGTGTTGATGACAATCCTTTTGATTTTGAGACAGTTAAAAAAAATATAGAAGAAAAGTTAAACCCTGAATTTAAAGGTCAATTTAAAATAATGATGGTGCCCAATATTACCAACATTTGTTATGGACGCGGCGTTGGTTACAAAATCGAAGAAATTGAATTATCAAAAGAAGTTCAGGAAATTTCTGCCACAAAAATAAGAGCAAAAATGAGAGAAGAAGGCAAATTAAAATAAACCTTAATGAGTAGCAATATTAAGATTAAAAAAATTAACAGTGAGATATCTTCAATTATTATTGACGAGCAAAAAACTTATAATTCATTATCGTTTAAAAATTTAACTGATTTACTTAAAGCTTTTAAAAAACTTGATGCTGACAAAAAAATAAAAGTTATTATTTTAGAAGGTGCTGGCAAAGGCTTTAGTGCTGGACACAATTTAAAAGAAGTTAGAGGTTTAAAAAAAAGAGATAAGTACCAAAAGTTATTTAATCTTTGCTCTAAAGTAATGCTCCAAATTGTTGAAGGAAGAAAACCAGTTATTGCTAAAGTTCATGGAGCTGCGTTTGCTGCAGGATGTCAATTAGTTGCAAGTTGTGATTTAGCTTACAGCACCAATGAAGCATTATTTGCTACCCCAGGTGTTAATATAGGATTGTTTTGTAGTACTCCGATGGTTGCTGTTAGTAGAAAAATTCATAGAAAACCAATGATGAAAATGTTGTTAACTGGAGAACCCATTAAAGCAAATTATGCAAAAGAAATTGGATTAATTAATGACTGTTATTCAAAATCAAAATTAAATAATGAAGTTTTAAAAGTTGCAAAAACCATTGCCTCAAAATCAAATTTAACAATTAAGATTGGTAAACAAGCCTTTTATAAACAATTAGAAATGCCATTAAAAAAGGCTTATGCATATACTAGTAAAATGATGACAATCAATATGATGGCAATGGATGCTAAAGAAGGAATTTCTGCTTTTTTAGAAAAACGAAAACCAAATTGGAAAAATAAATGATGAAAAACAAAAAAAATATTTTAATTATTATTTTTGTTATTTTGGGCATGTATTTTGCTTTAAGTTTTAAAGATCATAATTTCAAAAGAGCTGTTGATGCTTGCCTTGCTGGAAGTCAAAAATTATCAGAATCAAAAATTACAGATTTAGATAAAGCTCGTAAATTTTGTGAAGATCAGATTAAAAAGAATAAATAATTCATGTCTGAGATTAAGGATATTCTCTCAAAAAATAAAACTATTGCAATGATAGGTGTGAGCAAAGATCCCACTAAACCATCGACTATAGTTATGAAATATATGCAAAAATATGGGTTTAAAGTTATTCCAGTTAATCCCAGAGCTAAAGGAGAAAAAATTTTAGGAGAAGAGGTATATGAAAAAATAACAGACATCAAAGAACCAGTTGATATAGTTGATGTATTTAGACCTTCAAAAGAAGCATACGGCATAGCAGAGGATACAGTAAAAATTGGTGCAAAAGTTTTATGGTTACAACTTGGTATAAGGGATGAAAAGGCCAAAGACTTAATGAAAAAAAATAATATTGAAGTATATTGAAAATAAATGCACCAAGATGGAATATCAAAAATATTTTTTAGGAAAGGTGCAAGCTTTTCCAGTATTAAGTAATTAATGAATATAGTAAATTTTACACCAATAACTGCCACTTTGGGGGGGATGATAATAGGCCTAGCAGTAGTTATTTTTTTTTTATTTAATGGAAGATTAGTAGGAATAAGCGGAATAGCTGCCAATGCATTGTCAGAAAAAAATAATAGATTTGATAATTTGTTGTTTTTAATTGGTTTAGTAATAGGCCCCATTCTTTATACAGTTTTTACTAACAAACAGATCAATATTACAATTTCAAATTCACTAATCTTGTTAATTTGTGCAGGCTTACTAGTTGGAATGGGAACTAGAGTTAGTGGAGGATGCACTAGTGGTCATGGAATAAGTGGTATTGGAAGATTTTCTTTAAGATCTATTATTGCAACCATAACATTTATGATTGTTGGAATATTAACTGTGTTAATCAAAAATTATATATGAATAAATTGATTTCTCTACTTGCAGGTATAATTTTTGGTACTGGATTGGTCATTTCAGAAATGATTAATCCCAAAAAAGTTTTAAGTTTTTTAGATGTATTCGGAAATTGGGATCCATCATTAGCTTTCGTAATGATAGGAGCTCTAATTATTTCTTCACCATTATTCCATTTAATAAAAAATAATAAAAAACCTTTGCTTGCTGATAGCTTTAATTATTCAAAAAATAAAGATATAAATAAACGACTAATTATAGGAGCTGCTTTATTTGGAGCAGGTTGGGGGCTTGGAGGACTTTGTCCTGGTCCAGCTATATCATCTATTGCATTATTGAATATAAACTCTATTACATTTGTTGTTGCCATGTTTATTGGTTTTTATTTGGTAAAATTTTTTAAATTAAGTTCTTAAAATATATTTAAAATTTATGAGTAAAATTTTTTTAGTTTTTGGTCATTATAATCAAAATTCTTTTAACGCTGCAATTCGAGATACTTTTAAAAAAACAGCAGAAGAAAAAGGACATTCAGTTGATGTTGTAGATTTATATAAAGATAAATTTAATCCAGTGTTTGCTGGAGAAAAACCAGATGATGAAGTTCTTGATCATAGAAAAAGAATTGAAGAATTGTGAGACAATTGTTTTAATTGCACCCATTTGGAATTTTAGAATGCCAGCAATTGTTGAGGGATGGATAGATAAAGTGCTTTCTCCTCCTTGGGCTTATACTTTTAAAAAATTAGTTGGAAATTATGGTTATCCAATTGGTAATCTAAAAGATAAAAAAGCTATTATTTTTTGCACCTATGGATCACCAAGGCTAGCAATTACCACTTTCTTTTTAAATCTACCGATTAGAAGATTAAAAAGAGGGGTGTTTCACATGTGTGGCATATATAACATTGTCTATAGAAGATATTTTGCAGTACCCTTTGTTAGCGATGCAAAGAGAAAAGAATTTTTAGATGATGTTAAAAAAACTGCAAACAATATTTAAAGCCCTAATTATCTATTCAATTCTTTTATCTTCATCAACCGCAGAAATCCTAAAACCTAGTAGCAATATAAAGCCATCAGAAGTGGTTAAAATCCAACTAAATGGACTTCAAAAAAATGATTTAGATTTTAAAGATAGTGGCATAGAGCAAACCTGGAATTTTGCTCACCCTAACAATAAAAAAGTTACTGGCCCTTTACCCAACTTTAAAAGGATGATTAAGGGAGACGCATATCAAATGATGTTAGATCACATAAGCCACACTATAACAGAGCTTGGAAGTAGCAATAATTGGGCTCAATTTGAGGTGATAATATTAGATAAGAATAAGATCTATCATAAGTTCAATTGGCAAGTCGAAAAGTACACCCTTGATGGATTGTTAAAGGATTGTTGGTTGACCACTATGGTCTCAAACCCGATCCCACTAGGGAGTTCAATTTAATTATCCACAGATACAATTTTGTTTCGTTATTTCAAAAAATTTAGTAGGAATCGCGAATGAAAACAAAAACTAAAGTCGTTGTAGTTGGCGGTGGAGTTGTAGGAGTTAGTGCTCTTTACCATTTAGCAAAAAAAGGTTGGTCAGATGTTGTTCTTGTTGAAAGAAAAGAATTAACTTCTGGATCTACTTGGCATGCAGCAGGATTATTACCTTTATTTAATATGAGTTATTCAGTTGGACAACTTCATAAATATGCGGTTGATCTTTATAAAAAATTAGAGGAAGAAACTGGAAAAAATGTTGGCTTTAGTGTTGTATCAAATATTCGTTTAGCAAGTACCAAAGATAGAATGGATGAGTATCATCAGTACGCTGGTGTTGCCCAAACTATTGGTGTTGATGTTAAATTTTTAACTCCTGATCAAGTAAAAGAAATTTGGCCTTTGTGCCATACAGAAGATTTAGTTGGTGCAATCCAACACCCAGAAGATGGTTATATTCAGCCTGCTGATTTAACTCAAGCAATGGCTACGGGTGCAAGAAATCTAGGTGCAGAGATTTATAGAAACACAAGTGTACTCTCAATGAAACAAACTAAAGATGGTTGGGTTGTTGAAACTGACAAAGGTTCTATTGAGTGTGAACATATTATTTCTTGTTCAGGAAATTTTGCAAGACAAACTGGTAAAATGGTTGGCTTAGATATCCCAGTTATTCCAGTTGAACATCAATATATTGTAACTGAACCACATCCTGAAATTCAAAAAAGAAAAAAAGATGGCTTACCAGAAATGGGAGTTCTAAGAGATAGTGATAACAGATGGTACATGAGAGAAGAAGCAGGTGGATTAATTTTAGGTCCATACGAGGATGGTGCACCAGCTTGTTATGTTAATGGTCCCTCAAAAGATTCAGAGTATGAATTGTTTCAAGAAGATTTAGATAGATTAGCGCCACACATAGAAGGAGCAATTCACCGTGTTCCTGCGTTTGGAGAAGTGGGCGTTAAAAAAGTTTATAACGGTGCAATTTGTTATACACCAGACGGTAATCCAATTGTCGGACCTGCATGGGGATTAAAAAACTTTTGGATTAACGAAGGACATAGTTTTGGAATTACTGCAGCAGGTGGAGCAGGATGGCAATTAGCTGAATGGATTGTTGATGGTGAACCAACTATTGATATGCTTGGAGTTGAACCGAGACGTTACGGAGATTACGCAACCAAATCTTATTTAAAAGCTAAAAATGAAGAAGCTTATAGTCATGTGTTTATTACACATTACCCTGATGAAGAAAGACCAGCTGCAAGACCTTTACGAACTTCACCTTGTTATGAAAGAATGAAAGATTTAGGTGCAGTTTTTGGACAAAAATTTGGTTGGGAAAGACCTAATTTTTTTGCAACAGATGGCATGGAACAAAAAGACGATTGGTCTTTTAGAAGATCTAAGTGGTTTGATGCTATTAAGAAAGAGTGTCAAAATGTAAAAGATAATGTTGGTCTTTTAGATATGACCGCATTTGCAAAATGCAGAATTAAAGGTCCAAAAGCTGAAGAATTTTTAGATCATTTAGTTGCAAATAAACTTCCAAAAAAAATTGGAAGAATTGGATTATGCCATGCTCTTAATACTAAAGGCGGTGTTCACTCAGAATTTACAATTATGAGGGAGTCTGAAAATAGTTTCTATTTAGTATCTGCTGGGGCAAACTTAAGATTAGATCATGACTGGATTAAAAAATGGATGCCAAATGAAGGTGTTACTTTTGAAGATCTAACTAACAGCACAGGTGTACTAGTTGTTGCGGGTCCTAAATCAAGAGAGTTGTTACAAAAGGTATCTACTGATGATTTTTCAAATGAAAATTTTAAATGGTTAACTGCACAAAATGTTGATGTTGGATATGCTCCTGTTAATGCCATGAGAGTAAACTTTGTTGGAGAATTAGGTTGGGAACTTCATCATCCAATTGAATATCAAAATCATATTTTTGATAAGTTAATGGAAGCTGGAAAAGGTTTAGGTATTAAACCTTTTGGTATAAGAGCAATGAATAGCTTAAGACTAGAAAAATCATATAAACTAGTTGGTACTGAACTTTCAATTGAATATTCGCCGTACGAATCTGGGTTAGATAGATTTGTTCATCCTAATAAAGGAAGCTTTATTGGATTAGAGGCTCTTAATAAATGGAGAGAAAAAGGTTTTGATAATAAACTTATTACTCTTGAAATTCATAACACTAAAGATGCTGATGTTTTGGGAAATAACCCAATTTATAAAGATAAAAAGGTTGTCGGTAGAGCAACAGGAGGTGAATTTGGTTTTAGATTAGATAAATCAATTGCCCTTGCTATGGTTAAACCAGAGCATGCTAATGTAGGCGACAAATTACAAGTTGATATTTTAGGTGAAATGTATGAGGCTACTGTATTAGAAGAGAGTCCATATGATTCTGAAAATAATTTATTGAGAGCTTAATGAAAATCTTAGTCGCCGTTAAAAGAGTTATTGATTACAACGTTCAAATAAGAGTTAAAGAAGATGGCACAGGTGTTGTTACTGATAACGTTAAAATGTCAACAAATCCACCAGATGACAATGCAATCGAAGAGGCAGTAAAGATTAAAGAAAGTGGAAAAGCAACAGAAGTAATTGCTGTAACTGTCGGTGAAGAAAAAGCTCAGGAAACTGTAAGAAAAGCTTTAGCGGTTGGAGCTGATAGAGGAATTCATGTTAAAGCAGAAGGGATAATAGAACCCATTGCTGTTTCAAAAATTTTACAAAAAATTGTTGAAAAAGAAAAACCAGATTTAGTCTTCATGGGTAAACAAGCGATTGATGATGATTGCAATCAAACAGGACAAATGTTGAGTGCATTATTAAATTGGCCTCAAGCAACTTTTGCCTCAAAAATTGAAGTTAAAGATGGAAAATTAGAAGTTATTCGAGAAATTGATGAAGGTTTAGAAACTATCGAAATCAATACTCCAGCAATCGTAACTTGTGACCTAAGATTAAATGAGCCAAGATATGCTTCACTACCAAATATAATGAAAGCGAAGAAAAAACCTATTGAGCAAATGAATGCATCAGATCTAGGAGTTGATACAGCACCTAAAATACAACAGATAAAAGTAGAAGAACCACCTAAGCGTAAAGCTGGAATTAAGGTTTCAAGCGTAGCTGAACTAGTTCAAAAATTAAAAAATGAAGCAAAGGTAATCTAATGTCAGTATTATTAATAGCAGAGCATAACAATAAAGAGCTAAAATCGTTTACTTTAAATGCCGTAACAGCAGCTTCTCAAATTGATAGTGACGTTCATGCATTAGTTATTGGAAACAATTGTGGGGATGCTGCAAAGGCTGCATCAGAACTTCCTTTGGTTAAAAAAGTAATCACAGTTGAAGCTACTTATTATGAAAATTTTTTAGCAGAAAATTTTGCTCCAGTTATTGTTAAGCTTGCAGATAATTATTCACATATAGTTTGTTCAGCAAATACATTTGGTAAAAATTTAATGCCAAGAATAGCTGCTAAATTAGATACGTCACAAGTTAGTGATATTATTAAAGTAGAGTCAGCGGATACTTTTGTAAGACCTATTTATGCAGGAAATGCTTTTGCAACCGTTAAAAGTTCTGATGCAAAAAAATGTATTACTATTAGACCAACTTCTTTTGATCCTTGTGAAAGTACAGGGGGATCAGCACCAATTGAAACTGCTGAAGCAGGAGAAGAATTTTCGTTAACAAAATTTGTTAAACGAGAAGAAGTTAAATCAGATAGACCTGAGCTTGGAACTGCAAGAATAGTAGTGTCAGGTGGAAGAGGGATGCAAAGTGGAGATAATTTTAAATTAATTACTTCTATTGCAGATAAATTGAATGCAGCAATAGGAGCTTCAAGAGCAGCGGTTGATGCAGGATATATTAGTAATGACCACCAAGTTGGACAAACAGGTAAAGTAGTTGTGCCAGATTTATATATTGCGGTTGGAATTTCAGGAGCTATTCAGCATTTAGCAGGTATGAAAGAAAGTAAAGTAATAGTTGCAATTAATAAAGATGGTGAAGCACCAATTTTCAGTGTTGCAGATTATGGTTTAGAAGCAGATCTATTTGAAGCTTTGCCACAGTTCTTAGAAGAACTGAACAAATTAAACACTATACAAAAATAATTCTTAAAGATAAAAATATCCTATGGGTAGAGAGTCGATGGAGTATGATGTTGTAATAATTGGAGGTGGTCCTTCTGGATTATCTACAGCAATTAAACTCAAACAACTTGATGCAAACTTAAATGTTTGTTTATTAGAAAAAGCCTCAGAAATTGGTGCTCATATTTTAAGTGGGAATGTTTTTGAAACACGAGCATTAGATGAACTTTTACCGAATTGGAAAGAGCTTAACTCCCCAATTAAAACAAAGGTTTCAAAAGAAAAATTTTTATTTTTAGGTAAAACCAAATCTTTAAGTTGGCCAACATGGTTACTTCCTAAGGTTCAACAAAATCATAACAATTATATAATTAGTTTAGCAAATTTATGTAGATGGCTAGCAGAACAAGCTGAAGCCTTGGGTGTTGAAATATTTCCAGGATTTCCTGCAAGTGAAATTTTATATAACGAAGATGGATCGGTAAAGGGTGTTGCCACACAAGATATGGGTATTGATAAAGATGGAAATCAAAAAGATAGTTTTGAGCCTGGGATTGAATTATTAGGAAAAGTAACTGTATTTGCAGAAGGTTGTAGAGGCCACTTAGGAAAACAATTAATTGAAAAATTTAATCTCTCAAAGGATAAAGACCCTCAACAGTATGGAATTGGTTTTAAAGAAATTTGGGAAATAGAGGACAAAAATCATGAAGAAGGAATGGTAATGCATACTGCGGGATGGCCATTAGATAATAATACTTATGGAGGTAGTTTCATATATCATGCTGAAAATAAGCAAGTGTTTTTAGGATATGTTATTGGTTTAGATTATAAAAACCCACATCTTTCTCCGTACGATGAGTTCCAAAGATTTAAAACCCATCCAGCAATTAAAAAAATTATTGAAGGTGGAAAGAGGATTTCCTATGGAGCACGAGCATTAATTGAAGGAGGTCTTCAAAGTTTACCTCAAATGTTTATGCCTGGGGCATTACTAGTTGGTTGTGATGCGGGAACATTAAATATGCCAAAAATTAAAGGCTCTCATACAGCAATGAAAAGTGGAATGATTGCTGCAGAAGTAATAATTAAAAATATTAAAGAAAAAAAAAGCTTATCCATTTATGAAGAAAAATTTAAAAAGAGCTGGGTTTATGAAGAGCTTCATGCGGCTCGTAATGTAAAACCTAGTTTTAGCTGGGGTTTATTACTTGGAATAATATTTACTGGAATTGATCAAATTTTATTTAAAGGAAAATTACCTTTTACTTTAAAACATAAGCATGCTGATCATGAAACTTTAAGACCTGCAAATAAGATGCCTAAAATAGAATATCCAAAATATGATAATATTATTACTTTTGATAAAACAAGCTCTGTTTATCTAACCGGTACAAATCACGCTGACAATCAACCTGTTCACTTAAAACTTAAAGATCCTAATTTACCAATAAGTTACACTTTAGAAAAATTTGATGAACCTGCTCAAAGATATTGTCCAGCAGGTGTTTACGAAGTTCAAAAAGAAAATGATATAAACAAATTTGTAATTAATTCTCAAAATTGTATTCACTGCAAAACTTGTGATATTAAAGAGCCTTCACAAAATATTACTTGGGTAACTCCGGAAGGTAGTGGTGGACCTAAATATGGAAATATGTAATTTAAGATAAATCTATTGCAAACTTTTTTAAAGTTTCAATAGGTACGTGTTTTAAAGTATTTTTATGAGTTCTCTTTAAAAATATCGGACATCCTTTACCAGCTTCAACTGCTTTTGCGTACCAGCTTGCACAAACACACCATCCATCTCCATCTTTTAAACCAGGAAATCCAAATTCTGGATGTGGTGTAATTAAATCATTACCCGCAACCTTTAACCATTCTAAAAATTCAGTTGTAACTTTTGCACAAACAGTATGAATACCATGATCATTTTCATCGGTGTTGCAACAACCATCACGGTACCAACCTGTTAAAGGATTATTTGAACACTCTTCTAGATCTTCACCTAGAACATTTTTTTGTTTTTCACTCATTTAGATTTTTGTTGGGTTAGGCTGACCTTTATAAACTTCTTCTGGATCAAATTTTTTTTCTTTTTCTAAAAATTCCATTTCTATTTTACGACCATTATCAATTGGTCCCATTGGAATAGATCTATAAAAACAAGACCTATATCCTACATGACAACTTGCACCATCACCTATATCAACAGTCATCCAAATTGAATCTTGATCATCATCAATTCTTAGTTCAGTTACTTTCTGAGTAAAACCACTAGTTTTACCTTTGTGCCAGATAGCTTTCCTAGATCTACTAAAATAATGTGCCTCTTTGGTTTCAATGGTTTTTTTAAAAGCTTCAACGTTCATATACCCATGCATTAATACGTCTTTTGTTTTAGAACACATGGTAATTACAGGGATTAACCCATCATTATCAAACTTAGGTGATAGAAGATTTCCCTCCTCAATTTCAACTACATTTTCTCTTTTTTTGAACATATAGAGTGATTATGTAGCATATATATGAATATATTAAATATTTTAAAATTAAGTATTTACTATATAAAAAGGCGTTATGAAATTAGTTAAAGACACAGATAATAAAACATTAGATGCAAGTAAAGTTTCTGACAAAGAAGCTGAAGAAGCATTTAAAACTATTTTAACTTGGTTGGGAGAAGATCCTAACAGAGAAGGTTTATTAGAAACTCCTAAAAGAGTTATGAAAGCATATAAAGAATATTTTGCAGGCTATAAAATTGATCCAAGTAAAATTTTAGATAAAACTTTTGGAGATGTAGATGGTTATGATGACATGGTCATACAAAAAAACATTTCTATCCAAAGTCATTGTGAACATCACATGGCACCAATTATAGGTAAAGCTCATGTAGCATATATTCCAAAAGAAAGAGTTGTTGGATTAAGTAAACTTGCTAGAGTTGTGGAAGTATTTTCAAAAAGGTTACAAACACAAGAAAGACTAACAATGCAAGTTGCTAAGACATTAATGGAATCATTAGACGCAAAAGGTGTAGCTGTAACGATTGACTCAACTCACCAATGTATGACAATGAGAGGAATTAAAAAAGAACAAGCTTCGACTGTTACAAACTACTATTTAGGACAATTTAAAGAAGATCTAAGTTTTCAAAATAGATATTTAAGATTCATAAGTATCACAAAAGATTAAAGTGTCAGATCAATTCAAAGCATTAATTATCAATCAAGAAGGTGATAATTTTACTAGAGAAGTAAAGTCTGTAGATAAAAGTTTTTTAAAACATGGCGATGTAACTATTAAAGTAGATTATTCAGATCTAAATTTTAAAGATGGAATGATTCTAAAGAATGGTGGAAGATTAGTTAAAGAATTTCCACATATCCCAGGTATAGATTTTTCAGGTACAGTTATAGAAAGTGAAAATTCAAAATTTAAAGAAGGTGACGAGGTAATTCTAACCGGCTTTAGAGTTGGGGAAGTTTTCTTTGGGGGATACTCACAAATAGCAAAAGTTAATGCAGATTTTTTAGTTAAAAAACCAAAAGATCTTACAAGCAAACAAGCAATGATATTAGGTACTGCTGGCTTTACTTCTTTAATGAGTGCTTTTGCAATTCAAGCAAGAGAAAGTATTTTATTAGGTGAAAAAGTTAATGATGTTTTAGTCACCGGTGCTACTGGTGGAGTAGGAAGTGTTGCGGTTATGGCATTAACTAAACTAGGTTACAATGTAACCGCTGTTACAGGAAAAGATTCTAAAGCTGATTACTTAAAATCATTAGGTGCTAAAACTGTTGTAAATAGGTCTGAATTTGACAAAGACCCAAGGTTAATTGATAAAGGTTTGTGGGACGGTGTTGTTGATACTGTGGGTGGAAAAATTTTAGCAAACGCAATAGTTCAAACAAAACCGAGTGGTATTATTGCAGTTTGTGGGAATGCAAATAATAATGAATTAAATACAAGTGTTATACCTTTTATGTTGAGAGGAATTAAACTTTGGGGAATGGACTCTGCAAATTGTAGTATTAAAAGAAGAGAATTTATATGGTCAGAAGCTTCAAAATTAATTGATTTTGATTTACTCGAAAAATCAATTTTAACAGTTAGTTTAGAAGAATTAATAGAAACTTATCCAAAAATTTTAAAAGGTGAAATTTCTGGCAGAGTTATAGTTGATTTAAATAAATAATGGATTGGGATAAATTAAAAATTTTTCATGCAGTAGCTGAAGCAGGCAGTTTTACTAATGCAACAGTCAATCTAAATCTAAGCCAATCTGCTATTAGTCGGCAAATTCAAGCACTAGAACAAGATTTAAAAGTTCAACTTTTTGAAAGACATGCAAGAGGTTTAACTCTTACAGAGAATGGAGAATATGTATTTAAAACAGCTCATGAAGTTATTGCTAAATTAAAAGAAGTAGAAACATCTTTAGGTGATCAAAAAAATAAACCAACTGGAAAATTAACAATCACAACGGTTAGAAGTTTTGGTACACACTGGTTAACACCTAGAATTCAAGAGTTTATGAGATTAAATTCTGAAATAGAAATTGAATTAGTATTTGATGACAAAGAATTAGATTTAAGTACTAGACAAGCTGATATTGGTATTTTTATGAGAAGACCAAAACAATTAAATTATATTCAAAAAAAATTAGTTGATATTAAATATTATGTTTATGGATCTAATAAGTATTTAGAAAAATTTGGAATGCCAAAAACGATTGCTGATTTAAATAAACATAATTTTATTTCTTTTGGAAAAGGTGCTCCTTCTCCAGTTTATAATCCAGATTGGGCATTAAAACTTGGAATGCATGATGGTAAAAAAAGAAAAACTGTTATGAAAGTAAATAGTGTTATGGGTTTGCTTTTAGCTGTGGAGTCTGGGGTGGGGCTTGCTGCACTACCTGAGTACTTAGTATCTAATTCATCTAACGTTATTAAAGTTTTACCTAAATCAGAAGGTCCAATTACTGAGGCGCATTTTGTGTATCCTCAATCACTTAAAAATACTGCAAGAGTTCAAGCTTTCAGAAACTTCTTGTTCAGTAAAATTGGTGACTGGAAATAAAGTTTTCCAATCTAACTAAGTCAACATCACAGATACTTAAAAAGGCTTTACAACTGCGACAATATATGCGATTGATAATCATTCGCAATGAGAATAATTCTCAGTCGCAAATCAATAAGGGTAAGGAAAAGGATAAAATGAAAAAAATAACTATATTGGCAATGTTTTTAACATTCTTTACCAATTTAAGTTTTGCAGCTGAAGTAAATGTATTTAGCGCAAGACATTACGATTCAGACATTCAACTTTATAAAAAATTTACTGAAAAAACAGGCATTAAAGTAAACGTTGTATCGGGAAAAGATAAAGCTTTACAAAAAAGAATAACAGAAGAGGGCGCGGACTCTAAAGCAGACATTTATATTACAGCAGATGCAGGAAGATTAGGTGCATTTGATGCTAAAGGAATGTTTCAAAATTCAATGACTTCAACTATCAAGGCCGCTGTTCCAAAAAACTTTAGATCAAAAAACTGGACTGGAATAGCTAAGAGAGCAAGAATTATGTATTACTCACCAGAAAGAGTTAATGCAAATGAGTTAAATGGAATGACTTACGAAGGTCTTGCCGACCCTAAATGGAAAGGCAGAGTTGTTATAAGAAAATCCAATAATATTTATAATCAATCACTTGTTGCTTCATTGGTTAAACATAATGGAAAAAAAGCTACTTGTGAGTGGTCAAAAGGTGTTGTTGCTAATATGGCGAGAGACTCAAAAGGAAATGACAGAGCTCAAATATTAGCAGTTGCAGCAGGGGAAGCTGATTTAGCTGTAGCTAATACTTATTACTTGGCATTAATGTTGTCTGGAAAAAAAGGAGCAGAACAACAAGCGGCTGCTAAAAAAGTATTACCATTTTTTCCAAATCAAGGTGATAGAGGAACTCATATGAATATTAGCGGAGGTGGAGTTTTAAAAAATTCACCAAATCCAGAAAATGCAAAAAAACTTCTTGAGTTTTTATTAACTAAAGAAGCGCAAGAGCATATTGTGAATAATACATTTGAGTATCCAATGATTGAAGGTATTGAGCCGCATGATTTAGTTAAACAGATGGGTCTTGGATTTAAACAAGATTTGAATACTAAAGTTATTAATTACGGAAAAAATCAAGCAATAGCGTTGGAGTGTATGCTAGCTGCTAAGTGGAAGTAATTAATAATGAAAAAAAATTTATTTAATTTTGATAACAATAATTCTTCTAATGCAAGTGGTTCACAAGTGGGTCAGATAACATGTGAACCATGTGCAAATGAATGTAAAAAAATTGAAATTAAAATAAATAATAGAAAATTATCTGATATTAAAAACGAAGAGATTGATCGTCTCATAAGTGTTTTTAACGAAGTGGATTAATTTTCAAAAAAAGTGAACATAATTTAATAGTCTTTACCCTTCTATTAATTATGTTCACTAAATAACAAAGGGTAAATGTGTATTTAAAAAAAATAAATATTTGGTATTTAAGTTCTTTTTTAATTTCAGTTGCTGTAGCAATACCAATTGTTACTGTATTTTCTAGCTTTTTTGATAGCACTGGTGAATATTCTTCTATTATCAAGAATACATTTCTTTACGATTATATATTTAATTCTTTAACTCTTTTGTCTGGGGTATTATTTTTAACTTTTATAATTGGAGTATCGAGTGCTTACTTAGTTTCCTTTTATAAGTTTACAGGATCAAATTTTTTTAAATGGGCATTAATCCTATCTTTTGCAGTGCCAGCTTACATTTACGCTTATTCATTAACAGCTTTTTTTGAAAATTATGGAACAGCCTTTTCAATTTTAAAAAATCTATTTGGAGATGGTGATTATAACTCCCAAATACCAAAGTTTGATGGAATGTTTGGAGCGATAGTTGCAATTTCGTTTTCATTATTTGGGTATGTCTATGTGCTAACACGAGCTTCTTTCCACTATCAATCTCAAAATTTAATAGAACTTGGAAGAAATCTTGGTTTTAGTAAACAAAAATCATTTTTTAAAATAATTTTACCCTCTGCAAGACCTGCGATAGTTGCCGGATTATCACTTGTTGCAATGGAAACTTTATCTGATTTTGGTGCAGTATCATTCTTTGGAATATCCACTCTAACTACTGGAATTTATAATGCTTGGATTTCATTTGACGATCTTGCTTTAGCAAATCAGCTATCTTTTTATCTGTTAATTTTTATACTTGGATTGTTTGTATTGGAAAATCTATCTAGAAGAAAAGCTCAATATCATTCTCCAACCAAAGGGGGATTTAAAAAGAAATCATTAACTACTTTAAGAGGTTATAAATCTTTATTAGCTTTTTCTTTTTGTTTTTTAATTTTTTTCGTAAGTTTTTTATTTCCTGTTCTTCAAATGCTTTACTGGACAATTATTTTTCCAAAGCATTTAATTGATTTAGATCTAATTAATTTATTTTCCAATACGATAATCTTAGTTTTATTATCAAGTATTGTTTTAATTAGTTTTGCCTTTATTTCTAATTATGGAAATAGATTGTCTAAAAGTAAATTTTTAGAAATCTTAACTACTTTTTCAATATCAGGTTATGCTATTCCTGGGATCATTTTAGCTGTAGCATTTATTACTTTTATCTCTTGGTTTGATAAAAACATTATTAGTTTCTTCGATCTAAAAAATATAAAATCAATTTTTATTGGATCCATTTTAGGTCTGGTTATAGTTTATTTTATAAGGTTTTATTCACTTGCAAATAATGGAATTAAATCAGGTTATTTAAAAATAAGTTATTCAATTGATGAAAGTGCTTATTTACTTGGTTACTCAAAATTCAAAACTTTTAAGAATATTCATATACCTTATTTAAAAAACTCTATTCTATTGATTGGCATTTTGATCTCTATCGAAATTATTAAAGAGTTACCCATAACATTAATAATGAGACCGTTTAATTTTGAAACTTTTGCAACTCAAGCCTATATTTATGCTTCTCAAGATTTATTAGAAGCTGCTGCAGCTCCCTCGTTATTTCTTATTCTTATTGCAAGTTTCTTTATTTTAATTACATCTAGATATATTCTTAAGGATTAATTGATTTATGGCACAAAACTTTTTAGAAATCGAAAATGTTACTTTTGCTGCTAGTGATAAAAATAAAGTCAATAATGTTACGCTTAATATAGAGAATGAAGGAGATATTGTTTGTCTGCTGGGCCCATCAGGTATTGGTAAGACAACTATATTAAGAACTATAGCTGGTTTAGAAAAAATTCAATCAGGAAGAATTTCTCTAAAAAATAAAACTTTATCTTCTAAAGATGTGCATGTTGAACCTGAGAACAGAAATATTTCTCTAGCATTTCAGGATAACTCATTATTCCCACACTACAATGTACTTCAAAATATTCAATTTGGAGCAGAAAGAAATAAGAAAAAGAAAAAAAGTTTAACCATTAATGAAGTTATTCAATTTCTTCATTTAGATCATGTCAAAGATAAATTTCCTCATCAAATTAGTTCTGGAGAAGCTCAAAGAGCAGCGTTAGCAAGAGCATTACTATCTAAACCAGATTTACTTTTGTTAGATGAGCCTCTATCAAATGTGGATCAAAGTTTTAAAGAAGAAATTCAAGTTAAACTAAAACAAGTTTTAACTGATTTAAAAATTACTACTATTATAGTTACACACGATTCTTATGAGGCGTTTTATCTTGGAAGCAAATGTGGAATAATTTTAGATAGCCAATTAAAACAATATGATGACCCTTATAATGTTTATCATTTTCCAAATTCTGTAGAAGTAGTGAATTTTTTAAATAGAGGGATTTTAATTCCAGCAAAAGTTACAGGTGAAAATAGTTTAGAAAATATAGATCTTGGAACTATAAATGGGAATTTCACCAAACATTATCCAAAAGGTTCTGATGTTCAATTATTATTACAGCCAGAAGATCTTGAGCATGATGATCAGAGTAATTTGAAGCTAGAGGTTGTAGATAGAAAATTTAGAGGTACCAACTTTATCTACACTTTAAAGACTGGTAGCAATTTATTGATACCAGTTTTTGTACACTCTCATCATATGCATCAACATGAAGTTGATGAAAAATTTGGTATTAAGAGACCAATTAATATTGATCACATAGTTTGTTTTTAATAAAAGAAGCAGATGCTTTCAAAAAAACAATTATTTACCAAGGGGATGATAGATATTTCTCCACACATGTTATCCGTAATTCCTTTTGGTATTATTTGTGGTGCAATTGGAGTTGAACTTGGCTTTAGCCCATATTTAGTCTATGCAATGTCATTTATTATTTTTGGAGGAGCTTCACAAATTGTATTTCTGCAGGTACTTTCAGGAGGGGCATCTAGTTTAGTTGCAGTTACATCTGTTGGAATTATTAATTCAAGACACTTATTATATGGTGCAGTTTTATCTGAGTACCTTGAGAAACTGTCATTAATTAAAAAGTTATTGATTTCTTATTTAGTTGTAGATCAAGGATTTGCCGAGTCTAATAAATTTTTTAAAAAAAATAAAAATGAGCAGCACTTACATTATCATCTGATTGGAACAGGATGTACGATGTGGGTTTGTTGGCAAATTTCAACATTATCAGGAATTATTTTAGGTTCATTTGTTCCAGCAGAACTTGGATTAAAATTTACAATACCACTTACCTTTATAGCAATTGTTGTACAAGATTTAAAAAAGATTGATCATTTAATTGTTATGATCACTTGTGGCTTAAGTTCTTTATTATTTTTTGATGCACCATTTAAGTCTTACATAATTATTGCTCCAGTCATTGCACTTTTTGTAGCTTCATTAATAACGAGGTTAAAAAAATGACCTGGGCGTCAATTATCATTGCAGGAATATTAACTTATTTGACTAGAATGACTATGATTGCTTTAGTTGATAGAGAAATGCTTGGAGATAAAATTAAAGCAGTATTGGAATATGTTCCTTCAGCAGTATTTCCTGCAATAATATTTCCAGCAATTTTTATCAATGATTATGGGGCATTTATAGAAATGAATGATCCTAAAATTTTTGGAGCTATTGTTGCAATTATTGTTGGTTATTTTTCAAAAAATATTATCGCAACTATTTTATCTGGATTGATTTCTTATTGGTTTTTAATTTTTGTTGTATTTAGTTAGCACCTAATTGTATATTTCTACTTACGTTAATATCTATCATTTCAGGCTTTGATAGATTAAGGTTTGACATAATTTCAATATACTCATCAACACTTTTAACCTGGAGTCTTGGATTAAATTTTTTTTCATTACCAATTGTACTTGAAAACTTACCATTGTAATCATGACCTGGATAAACCAATGTTTCTTCTGGTAATTTTAAAAGATTATTGAATAAAGAGTTATAAGCATCTTTAGAGCTTCCATTTTGAAAATCTGTTCTACCAGTTCCGTTTATTAGCAGCGTATCTCCTGAAAAAAGATAATTATCTAATAAAAAACTGTAACTATCTGAGGTATGCCCTGGTGTATATAATGATTTAATTTTTAAACTATCAATATGAATTAATTCATTATCTTTTACTTTAATTTCAACTGCATCAGCAGGTGTATGTTCTCCCATGAGAGTTGTGCAGTTTGTAGCTTGTTTTAACTTTGACGCGCCAGTAACATGATCTGCATGAATGTGAGTATCAATGACTTTTACAAGTTTTAGATCAAGATCTCTTAACAGTTGAATATACTCACTAACATTTTCTAAAACTGGATCAATTATTACAGCTTCGCGACCTTTTGCCGAAGCAATTAGATAAGTATAAGTAGAAGTTTTTTTGTCAAATACTTGTTTAAAAATCATTTAACATTATTAGTATCAAATAATTATGAACTACTCTACATTTGATTGGTCTTGCAAACACACTTGGAAAACGAGTGCAAAAAATACTTTATGGTGTGTTGTGGGTTGTTCTATAGGTGATTTTGGAACAATATTATTTTTTCAATTAACAAAAATTCCATTTCCAGTTTTAGGAATTATGACATTAGCAATTATCAATGGATTAATTACAAGTATAATTTTAGAAACAATTATACTTATGAAGCAAAACTTTGATTTTAGAAATGCTTTAAAAACAGCAATGGGGATGAGCTTTATTTCAATGATTAGTATGGAAGTTGCAATGAATTTAACAGACTATCTCTTAACAGGTGGAGCCATGTTAACTTGGTGGGTTATACCAATTATGTTATTTGTAGGTTTTTTGACACCATGGCCATATAACTATTGGCGATTGAAAAAATTTGGAATTGCTTGCCACTAACATTACAAAAAAAATATTAAACTAATGCTTAATAAAAATTTAATTATATTAACTATTTGCCAAGTTTTTTCATTTACGGCACCACCAATTACAGTTTTTATAAGTGGGATTGTTGGGTTAAAAATTTCTCCAATAGCTTCATTAGCAACACTTCCAACATCGTTATCAATTGTTGGTACAGCTGTATTTTCATTTTTTGCCGCAAAAATAATGAGTAAAATTGGAAGAAAAAAAGGTTTTATATTATCATCAACATACTCGAGTTTAGCATCACTACTTGGTGCTTATTCAATTTATACAGAAAATTTTGTTCTGTTTTGTATTTCGTGTTTTGTAATTGGTACTGGGATTGCTTTTACCCATCAGTATAGATTTGCAGCAGCAGAAACAGTTAACAAAAATGAAAGCTCTAGAGCTATTTCTATATTGTTACTTGCAACAATTCTTTCGGCTTTAATAGGTCCTAATGTTGCAAACTTTACAAAAGATATAATTTCAGATCATCTTTACACAGGATCTTATATTTCTTTAGCTGTACTAACTATTATACCAGTTTTTTTATTATTCTTTTACAGAACAGACAAGAATCCAAAACCTAAAGAGAGCGCCAATGGCAATCAAAGATCATATTTCGAGTTATTGAAAAACCCAATAATTCTTCAAGCAATTGTTACCGCTGCGTTTGCATATTCAATAATGTCATTCATTATGACTGCAACTCCAATTAGTATGTATAAAATGCATGGATTTACATTAGGCTCAACTAGCATTGTTATTCAATCCCATATAATAGGAATGTTTTTACCATCTTTGATTACAGGAACATTAATAAAAAAATATGGACATTCTAAAATAATTTATTCTGGAGCTTTAATTTATTTAATTTGTATCCTTTTAAGTTTTTATGATCAAACATTCATAAATTATTTAATCGCACTTGTATTATTAGGTATTGGATGGAATTTTTTATTTATAGGAGGAACTAGTTTGTTGGTACTCTGTTACAAAGAAAGTGAGAAATTTAAAGTACAAGGTTTTAATGACGTATTAGTTTTTTCAATACAGTCCATAGCAAGTCTTACTGCAGGTTATTCAATTTTAAAATTTAGCTGGAATGAAATTAATTTAGCATGCATTCCTCTAGTTATATTGATTATATTAGTTTCGATAAGATCAGATATATATCAAAAAAAATTAGCTTTTTCTAAATCTTAGGTAGATTTTATCTAAATAGTAAAAAAGAGAAATAGCTCTTAAAATCATAAAGATACAAAGTGAAATCCAGATCCCAGTATTAAAAAGTAATTTTGTTAAAATTATTGAAATTATTAAATAACTCAAAACTGAAAACACCATTGCATTTCTTAATTCCTTAGTTTGAGAAGCACCAATAAAGATGCCGTCAAATTGATAGCAAAAAGATGAGATTAAAGGCAAAATGATTAACCAAATTACATAGGATGAGCTTAGCTCTCTTATCTCTTCTAAGTCAGACATAAGATTTATTACATGCTCATATGCAAAAAAGTAGATTATTGAAATTATTAATCCAGATATAGAGCTTAATATAAATGAATTTTTAACAATATTTTTAAAAAGACTTAGATCTTTTTTACCTAATGAATATCCAACTATTCCTTCAGTAGAAAATGCATAAGCATCCAGTATAAAAGCAGATAAAAAAACAAGATTTATTAATATAGCGTTTGCCGCAACATAGTCTTCCCCAATTTGAGTACCAAGATAAGTAAACCATAAAAAAGAAAAAGTTAATAAAATCGTTCTAATAAAAATATTTAAGTTAATATTAAATATATTTTTAATTTTACTAAAATTTAATATTTGCTTCAAATTAATTTTGATTTTTGTATGTTTTGATAAATAGTAAAACATATAAATCAAAAAAATTGATGAAGTAATTAATGCTGAGAATAAAGTTCCATAAGCAACCCCTTTAATATTAAGATCAAATATTGTGACAAGAACAATACTTACTAAAATATTTAATAAAGAGAAAAAACCAACAGCAAAGCTAGAAATCTTAGTTTTTTGTAATCCAACAAATAATCCAGTTATGATGTATAGTGTTAATTCCCCTGGTGCTGAATAAACTCTAATTCTAAAATATTGCTCATAAAGGTCTCTAGTAGTTTCAGATAAATCAAAAATCTTTAAGCTTAAATTTAATATAAAATTTTGAAGTAAGATTATTATTATTGAAATTAACGTAACAAATAGAATATTTCGAATAACAATATTTAAGATTTCTGAATAATTATTTCTTCCATTTGCCTGAGATACCATTCCAACTGTACCCATTCTTAAAAATCCAAAACTCCAAAAAATCATTGAAAATAGATTTGCTGCAACGGATGTAGCTGAAAGGTAAGATAAGTTACCTAAATTTCCCATTAAAGCAGTGTCTATAATACCAACCATTGGAACTGCTAGATTGGCAAAGAATATGGGTATTGATAACTTTAAGATGTACTTGATTGAAGATTTTTGCATTAGTCTAACTTTAATACTTTATTTAAATAAATTTACTAATGAATTAAATATATTGTATGGGCCCTTTAAAAAACTGGGATAATAAAACTTGGTTATCATCACAAAAATACATTAAATTTTTTAATAGATTTATATTAAAACAAGTAAAACTTAATAGAAATTCTAGAATTCTAGATATTGGTTGTGGTAGAGGGAAAATTTTAGAAAATTTATCTAACAAATTAAGATTACTCGATAAACCTGTCGGCCTAGATATAGAAAACCATAAAGACAAAAGTAAAAAGATAATTTTTAAAAAAATTGATGCACTATCTTATGTATCAAAAACAAAAATTACTTTTGATTTAATCTTAATAAAACAAACAATTCATTTATTGAAAAAAAAACAAGCCATAAAACTTTTATCTATTTGTAAAAATAAACTTAATCCCAATGGAAAAATTATCATTTTAAGTTTAAATCCTAACAAAAATGAAATACCCACATTTCAACTAATGAACAAAAAGCTGAATATTTCATTAAAAAAAGATGAAAAACTGTTCAATTTAATCTTAAAAAATCAAAATAAGTTTGTTATTAAAAAATTCACTTTTGATGTGAAAATTTTAAAAACAAAATACCTTCAAATGATCAAAAAAAGATATATTTCCACTTTGCTTAATTTTTCTAATAAACAAATAAATGAAGGTTTAAATGAAATTAAAAAAGATTATGGAAAAGTATTAAAATTTAAAGATAGATTAATTGCTTTTATTATCAAAAAATAATTAAAGCATTCTCTTCAATAAATTGTCATCAAAAAATAATTTATGAACAATTACCGCAAGTATATGAATTATAATCAGACCTATTAGTACATAGTTCGAAATAACATGAATGTCATAAAATAATTCACCTAACTCAAAATTGTCTTGAATTTGAATTTTTTTATAAAAGATTGTCAGCATCTCACCATTAAATAATTTTTTTAAAATCCCTGATATAGTGATTGATAGAATTGTCACATACAATAACACATGATTTAATTTGGCTAAAAATTTTTGACCTGTAAACACACTTGGTCCAAGCTTAGGAGTTGGATTTAATGACTTATAAAGTAACCTTAAAATTACTAGGTAAAATATAGACAAACCAATGGTGATATGAATATTTTCTAAATTTATTCTTTCAATTCCAAACTCTAAATCTACTAAATAAAATCCAAGAGGAATTTGTGCAAAGAGTAGTAGAGCACTTACCCAATGTAATAATTTTGAAATTAAACCATACTCTGTTAAAGTATTCCTAACGTGCATAGTTCAATTAAACATATTGTTAAGAATATTGGAATTAGTTTATTTCTAATAGTTTCAATACTTATTAGCACTCACGCGAATTCAGAACAATCAGCTGAGGAAATTATAAAAAATAGAAAAGCTTTATTCAGCAAAAACTATAGTACAGCTAAAAAAGTTCAATCTTTGTCTTCAAAAGGTGAATTTGATGATGCAAAGAAACTAATGTTAGAAATGAGTGAAAATTATATAACCTTAATTGAGTTGTTTCCTGAAAATACTAAGGAAGGATTTAAAACTGAAGTAACACCTTTAATATGGGAAGAGAAAGATAAATTTAATTCCTTAATGGAAAAATCTTCTAACGACATGATCGAATTGGCTTCAATTATTGATAACTCTGAAGATATTAGAGGTACATTAGGAAAACTAATGTGGGGCAATTGTAAAGCCTGTCATTCAAAGTATAGAGAAGAACATTAATTTTTTTTACAAAAATTAAAAATGACTCAATAAGAATTTATTATCAATTACATCTTTAATTATGATGTATATATTATAATTTGCACTAAATTATATGGACAAAATTCAATCTCACGCAAAATTAGTTATTGTTGGTGGAGGTATAATGGGTGTTAGCTTATTATATCATTTAACCAAAGAGGGTTGGAGTGATGTAGTTTTAATAGAAAAAAGTGAATTGACATCTGGTTCCACATGGCATGCTGCAGGACAATGTCCTCATATGTTAAGTAGTTTAAATCTTGCAAAAATACATTTACATTCAACTAATCTATATAAGTCTTTAGAGAAAGAAACTGGTCAGCCAACCGGTTTTCATGAAACTGGAAGCTTAAGACTTGCGTATAAAAAAGAGGATCTTGAATGGTTTGATTATACAAAGGGATTATTAGATGTTGTTGGCTCTCCCTCATCAATAATATCAACAGATGAAATTCATAAGTATCACCCGTTTATAAAACTGGATGGAATACTTGGAGCCTTTTATACACCTGAAGATGGGTACACTGATCCAACAAGTACTACGAACGCTATGGCAAAAGGTGCAAGAGATAGTGGTGCAAAAATATATAGAAAAAATCGTGTAACAAATATTGAACAACTAAACTCAGGAGAATGGAAAGTTATAACTGAAAAAGGAGATATTATTTGTGAACATGTAGTTAATGCTGCCGGAAGTTTTTGTCCGGAGGTTGCGCAGATGGTTGGGCTTAAAAATGTTCCGAGTATAAATATGGTTCATCAATATTTAGTAACTGAGTCTCATCCAGAAATTGAAAAACTTGATAAAGAATTACCAGTTGTAAGAGATCCTGACTCCTCTTCTTACTTAAGACAAGAAGGAAAAGGATTATTAATTGGTCCATATGAAAAAGATGTAGCTGCTTGGGCTTTAGATGGAATGGATTGGAAGTTTGATATGGAATTATTAGAGCCTGATTTAGATAGAATAGAACATCACTTAGAAAAAGGAATGGATCGAATTCCTCAGTTTAAAGATGTTGGAATTAAAAGAATAATCTGTGGACCTATCACACATACACCGGATGATAATTTTTTAGCAGGTCCAGCACCAGGTCTTAAAAATTTTTGGATGTTTTGTGCAGCAAGTATTGGCATAGCCCATGGAGGAGGTGCTGGTAAGTATATGGCACAATGGATTGTACATGGTGATAGTGAAATTAATATGATGGAGTTTGAACCCAGAAGATATATGAGTTGGGTCAATAAAGAGTATTCAATTGAAAAATCTAAAGAACAGTATCGAAGAATGTATGTAACACCAATGCCTCATGAAAAAGTTGAAGCTGGCAGACCGATGAAAATGTCTGGGGTTTATCAATCATTAAAAGATAAGGGTGCAGAATACTATGATTTATATGGTTGGGAAAAACCAGACTGGTTTAATTCCAATAAAGTTAAAGAGGAATTGAGTTATAGTAGAAATAATGTTTTTCCCTATATCCAAAAAGAATGTGAGCATGTTCATAAACATGTTGGAGTTATAGATTTAAGTACCTTTTCAAAATATGAAATAACAGGAGAAGATAGTTATCAATTTTTAGATCGACTATGTGTTAACAAAATTCCCAAAAAAGATGGAAGTATCATATTAACTCACACATTAAATAATATTGGTAGAATTCAGAGTGAATTTACAATCACAAAAGTTAAAGAAAATTGTTACTATGCATTATCAGCAGCAGTTTCTGAAATAAGAGATTTAGATTGGTTTAATCAAAACAAACAAGATAATGAAAAAGTAGTAATTAAAAATGTTTCTTTAGAAAAAGGTGTGCTTGGTGTAATTGGTCCAAAATCAAGAAGTGTTTTAACTAAAATTACAAACACTGATTTATCAAATGAAAATTTCCCGTGGTTGAAATCAAAAGAGATAAAGATTACTGATATTGAAGTTTTAGCACTAAGAGTAAATTACGCCGGCGAACTTGGATGGGAGCTTCATATGCCAATGGATAAAATGAGTGACGTTTATGATTTATTATTTAAAGAGGGACAAAGTGAAAATATAAAAGATTTTGGCTCAAGAGCTCTAAATTCTATGAGAATGGAAAAGGGCTATAGAGGTTGGGGGTCAGAATTAACACCAGAAATAAGTGTGGTTGAGGCAAGTTTAGATAAATTTTTTAATTTAGATAAAAAAGATAATTTTATTGGATCAGATGCAGTTAAAGAAAGATTAAAAAAAGGAATTGATACAAAATTAGTTTATTTAGAAGTTGATGCAAAAAATGCAGATGTTCATGGCAATGAACCTGTATATTTCAATAATGAAAGAGTGGGGCTCACAACATTTGGTGGATATGGTTTTAGAGTTAAAAAAAGTTTAGCTTTCGCTTATGTGAAACCAGAAACCGCAAAGTTAGGAAATGAATTTTTAATTGATATTCAGGGTGAAAAAATCAAAGCAAATATCATAGAAGAACCAGCGTTTGATCCAACAAATCAAAGATTAAAAGCATAGTAAATATTATTAATGATACCTTCAAAAATTAAAGAACACTTAGACAATTATATTCATCAAGAAGTTTATGTTCAAATAGCTGTGATTAAAGGTAAGGAAAAAGTATCTACAAAAGAAGCGATTAATAAGTATTTTAATTCAAATCATTTTAGAGATTTGTCTGAAGGAAGACCTTATGATCATTTTATTGATGGATTGAATGACAAATGTTTAATCAAGTTATTAAATTCACCTATGAAAGATAAAGTAACTGATGATGAAGTAATCAAAGGACTTCAAAAAAAACTTAAAGAGCTAAGTAATGAAGAGTTAGAAAATACTTTTTGGGAAATTGAAACTGGTGAGTTTGTTAATAACAATCAGATTAAAGAGCTTGAGCAAGAAAGAGATCAAATGATTGAAAGTTTAAATCTTAATAATAAAGATAACGTACACAAAGTTTTAATGGATTTTTGTAAAAAATATGAACAATTATGCATTGTTAAATATCCTGACGCACCACTTCCATTGGAGATATTAAAATCTACTGGTTCCTAATCATTGGATAAACTTTAGGACTTAGGTATTTTAAATTTGTAATCATTATCAAAGCTAAAGTAACTAATCCAATACTCAATCCTAGATTAAATAAAACTTTAAAATCAAAAGCCCAGACTAGTTCAAAAATATTTTCCATTATAAATTTAGAGGCAGTTACCGCAAAAAAGGTTGCTATCAATATTACAGAATTAAAGATTATTAAAAATTCGATTAAGGATGATAAAATAACTTCTTTTTTTGAAAACCCTAAAATCTTAAATACTAAATTTTGATATTCTTTAACTTTTCCTTGAACCATGATAGCGCTAGAAATAACAATTAATCCTATAATAATAGTGACTGCTGAAATAAGGGTTACAGCTATAAATACTTTATTTAAAACATCGGTTACTTTATTTAAATAATCTGCAATCTTAATCATGGATAAACTAGGTAATACATCTAACATTGAAGTCTCATCAAACTTTTCAATCGTTTCAAATTTTGCAGTCGCTAAATATTCATGAGGAATGTTATTTGCAAATTGAGGATTAAATAACATAGCAAAATTAATACTGAGATCACGGTAATCAACCGCTCTAAAATTAACTATTTCTCCATCAATTTCTCTACCATAAATATTTAGTGTAAACACATCGCCTAATTTAATATTTAAATTTTTTGCAACTTCAGCATCTAAAGAAATTTGAAGTTGGTTAGGTTTGGTAAGATCCCACCATTGACCTTCAGTTAATGGATTATCTTCTGGAATTTCATCTACCCATGAAGATCTTCTATCACTACCAATTACCCAGTAACTGTCATTGTCAGGCTTAATATAAGTATTTGGATTAATCCCGTTAATCTTAATAATCCCAGATGATACCATCGGCACCACTTCAATTTTTGCATTAGCATCCATATTAAGTATGTTTTTTTCAAAAATTTCTTTTTCTCCCTTTTGAATTCCAACAAAAAAATAATCAGGAGCAATATCAGGTATGGATTTTGCAATTTCTCTTTGAAAATTAGTACCAACTAACGCTAGTGTAAGCAGTAAAGTAACTCCTAAACCTAAAGACATTATTGTAATTGGAGTAATACTTTTTGTCTGGGTTATATTTTTAATGGATACTTTTAAAGATATATTGGAAGTAGATTTAAATTTTTTTAAAAAATAAATGATTATTTTTGAAAGTAGAAAAAATACTATTAAACAAACAAAAAAAGCAACAAAATATCCAAGACTATAAATAGGTCTTTCAGATCCAAAACTAAATAATAATACCAAAATTGATAATAAGATTAGGCTTAAAGCTGTAGATTTTTTTGAATAATAAAATTCTAAATTTTGAAAAACATTTCTAAATAAATTTGAGGCTTTTACTTGATCGATTGAACTAATGGTTGGGATTGAAAAAATAATAAGAACTAATAACCCAACTAAAAATATTTTAATAAAATTTATAATCGAAAATACTGGGGAAACATTTAGCCCTAATCCATCTGATAAATATTGGTCAACAAAAGGTACAATTAAAAAACTTGAACCATAAGCAAAAGTTGTGATTACTAAAAGTAAGATAAATAATTGAAGATAATAAAGTGTTTTAATATTACCTGAATAAAATCCAACTGCTTTTCTAACTGCAATAGACATATTGTTTTGATTAATAAAAGAAAGAAGAGTGTTTGCAATTCCAATTCCTGCAATCAACATCGCACTAATTGAAACTAGTGATAAAAACTGTGAAAAATTGTTGATTATTCTTTTTAATCCACTCGCAGAATTTTCAGGATATCTAAGCTTAACTTTTTGATCATCTTTAAATATATTTTCTATTTTTTTTTCTATTTTATCAGCATCATCTGCTTCGCTAAATTTTACTTTGTATTCATAATTTAAAAAGCTGCCAATTCCATTGAGTTTCAAAATTTCTAATGTTTGATCTCCTGCAAGTGCCCAATCACCAAAAGCAACAAACCCACTGACATCGGGGACAGATTTTACAATCCCAATAATTGTGAATAATTGATTTTGAACTTTAATTTTTTCATTAATTTTTAAGTTTAAATTTTTTGATAAACTTTCATTTATTAACAAAGTATTGGGCTCGTTATGCATTCTATCAAATGCACCTGCTGGCTCATAATCAACAGAGCCATATAATGGATATTTAGTGTCTACAGTTTTAATTCTGGTAAAAAGAGATTTATTTTTTTTTCTATCAATGGTTGAGACCATTGTACTAAACTCAATCATCTGAGATATAGTTGTAAATTCTTTTACTTGATTGACTAGTTCAAGATTTCCTTCATTACGGTTGTAGTCAATCTCAAGATCGCCTCCTAATAAAGATTTAGCGTTATCATTAAGTTCTTTTTTCAAACTATCTTCAATGGTGAAGATGGCACTTAAAATGAAAAGACTAATAAAAAGAGTTATAATAATACTAGTTAATTTTTTATAATTTCTACTTAAATCCTTTAAAGCATACTTAATTATTAAACTAAATTCAGATGAATTATTTAATTTTTCCATCTTTAATTTTAATCTTTCGTTTTGCTTTATTAGCTAATTTTGGATCATGAGTTACCATAATGAGTGATGAACCTTCTTCTTTTACATAATTAAATAATATATCAGAAATCATTACAGAATTTTCAGTATCTAAATTTCCAGTAGGCTCATCTGCCAAGATTAACTCTGGTTTCATTGCAATGGCTCTTGCTATCGCAACTCTTTGTTGTTCTCCGCCTGATAGTTGGCTTGGTAAATTATTAAATCGATGATTAAGTCCAAATCTATCTAATAATAGTTTTGCCTCTTTTTCAGGGTTTTTAAATTTATTCAGTTCAAGAGTTAAGGCTACATTTTCAACTGCTGTGTAATTGGGGATTAAATAAAATGACTGAAATATAATTCCAATATTTTTTCTTCTAATTTCCGAGACTTCATCTTCACTTAATTTTGTAATCTCATGATTTTGAAAAAAAATTTTTCCAGAAGTTGCTTTTTCTAAGCCTCCAATTAACATTATCAGACTGGTTTTTCCCGATCCACTTTCTCCAACAATAGAAATAGTCTCTTTTTTCTTGGTAGTTAAGTTAACATCTTTTAAAACTCTGATATTATCTTTACCAGTTTGGTATTTAAGATTTACTTTATTTAATTTAAGAAGAATGCTCATGAATAAAAGTTTTATTATTAAAATAATTGTACTCTGTCTAGTCACCATAAAGGTAAGTGCAATAGAAAAAGTAATATTGTTTGGAGATAGCTTAATGGCAGGCTACGGATTACCTAAGGAACAACATTTATCAGTAGTTTTACAAAATAGTTTAGAGTTAGAAGGACATAATGTTGAAATTATCAACGGTAGTGTTTCAGGAAGCACATCTGCAGGAGGATTAAATATAGCTGAGTGGACATTATCCCAATCTAATATTCATCTAATGATCTTATGTCTTGGAGCTAACGATATGTTAAGAGGAATTAATCCTAAGGAGACAAAAAATAATTTAGAAGAAATAATTCAAATTGCAAAAAACAAAAATATAAAAATAATCATTGCAGGAATGATTGCACCTACTTCATATGGTTCTGAATATAAGGAATCTTTTGATAAAATTTTCTTTAACTTATCCAAAGAATATAATTTACAACTAATTCCATTTCTACTTGAAGGTGTAGCTCAAAAACCTGAATTTAATTTAAGTGATGGCATGCATCCAAATGACCAAGGCACAATTATCATTGGTAACACACTAAAAAAAGCTATCTTAGAAAATCTATAAAGACTTAATATTATTTTTTTGTTATCTTTTTTTTAATGAAAAAGATTCTATCCATTATCATTTTATTTCTTTCAACCACATCTTTAAGTGCAAACGATAGAAATGTTGAACTTGATAAATTATTTCTAGAATTGAAAAAAAACATTCCGTCTTTATCATCAGGAATAGCTCAACAAATTTGGATGTTATGGAGTACTCATCCTACAGATCAAAAATTAACATCCCTTTTAGACGAGGGATCAAGGTTAGTTCAAGACCAACAATTAACTAGAGCAATTGATGTTTTTACCGAAGCAATTGATTTAGATCCAGCTTGGGCAGAGGCTTGGAATAAAAGAGCAACAGTATTTTATATGGTTGGAGAATTTCAAAAATCACAAGATGATATTGATAAAGTTTTAGAATTAGAAGAAAGACATTTTGGAGCTTTAGCAGGACAAGGTATGGTTAATATAAAGTTAAAGAATTACGATAAAGCAAAGAGAAGTTACCAAAAAGCTCAAGAAATTTACCCTGCAATGAAATCATCCAAGGTAATGATTGAACAAATTGAAGAGTTAATTAAAAGACAATCAATTTAATTAATTAAAAAGTTTAAAATCAATCAATAGATGAAAAAAACCACACCTCCGTCTAAGGCAATGTTAACACTTGCAAGATCTTTAAGTTTTAATGCTCAGAACTATATTCCAAAAGGTGGGGTATCTTTTTCTTTATTTAAGGTAGAAATTTTATCAGGATTAACAGTTGCATTAGCATTAGTGCCAGAAGCTATAGCTTTTGCTTTTGTTGCAGGAGTTGCTCCATTATCCGGTTTGTATGCTGCTTTTATTGTTGGATTAATTACAGCTGTATTTGGCGGAAGACCTGGAATGATATCGGGCGCAACAGGAGCTCTTGCTGTGGTTATGGTTTCATTGGTCACTGAACATGGTGCTGAATATTTATTTGCAACAGTTGTTTTAATGGGAGCTTTACAATTACTAGCAGGTGTTTTTAAATTAGGAAAATTTATAAGAATGGTACCTGAACCTGTTATGCTAGGGTTTGTAAATGGCCTTGCAATCGTAATTGGTATTTCTCAACTAAGTCAGTTTAAAACAATAAATGATCTTGGACAATCAGTTTGGATATCAGGAGATATATTACTTTATTCTATTGTTTTTGTTTTACTTACTATGTTTGTTATTTGGTTTTTGCCTAAACTTACAAAAGTAGTTCCATCAACTCTAGTTGCAATACTTTTGACAACTGTATTAGTTCTTGCTCTTAAAATTGATATTCCAAGTGTTGGAGATTTAGCGAGCGTTAAAGGAGGATTGCCTAATTTTTCAATTCCAAATGTTCCTTTAAATTTTGAGACATTAAAAATTATTTTCCCTTATGCATTTATCCTAGCTTCAATTGGATTAATAGAGAGTTTGTTAACTTTAAACTTAGTAGGAGAGATTACTAATAAAAGAGGAGGCGCTAGCCAAGAATGTTTGGCTCAAGGATTTGCAAATTCGGTTACTGGTTTTTTTGGGGGAATGGGTGGTTGCGCCATGATTGGTCAATCAATGATTAATGTAAGATCAGGTGGTAGAACTCGTTTAGCTGGTATTGCAGCAGCAGTATTTTTGTTAATCTTTATTTTATATACATCTAATTATATAGAGATGATCCCCATTGCAGCTTTAGTAGGGGTAATGTTTATGGTGGTGATTGGAACTTTTGCTTGGAATTCAATTAAGTTTTTAATGATGGTTCCAAAAAGTGATGCCCTAGTTACAGTCCTTGTAACGGTTGTAACAGTGTTAGAAGATTTAGCAGTAGCTGTGATTGTAGGGGTTATTGTTTCAGCTTTAGTTTATGCATGGAAAACTGCTTCAAGAATTAGAGCTATTGAGAGACCTTCAAAAACAGATAAGGGTGCTAAAGTTTATGAAATTGAAGGACCTTTATTTTTTAGTTCAGCCAATAGTTTTTTAGAATTATTTACTCCTGAACAAGATCCAAAGTTAGTGATTGTTGATTTTGCAAAATCTAGAGTAATTGATCAGTCTGCATTAAAGGCAATTGAAGATGTTGCTCATAAATATAATAGTTTTGGAAAAAAAATTAAATTGAGACATTTAACTAAAGATTGTCATAAGCTTTTGAGTAAAACAGGTCAGTTGGTAGTTGATAGTGATGACGATCCTGATTACAGTTTAGCTGTAGATTATGGAGTTAAATTAAAAATATTTGGTAAATAAAACTCACTACTAGTTATGAGTATTCAATACGATGTAATTATAATAGGAGCAGGTGCAGCTGGCATGATGAGTGCTATTGAAGCTGGAAAACGTGGTCGTAAAGTCTTGCTTGTTGATCATTATAAAAAAATAGGCGAGAAGATTAGAATTTCTGGAGGAGGTAGATGTAATTTTACTAATATCAACACTAATCCAAGCAAATTTCTTTCTCAAAACCCAAAGTTCGTAAGATCAGCTTTAAGTCAATATACCCAAAACGATTTTATAAATTTAATCAATAAGTATGAGATTAAATTTCATGAAAAAAAATTAGGACAATTGTTTTGTGATCATAGTGCTCAACAAATTGTTGAGATGCTACTTAAAGAATGTGAGCTAGCAAATGTAACTGTTTTAAAAGAATTTATTATAAAGAACGTTGATAAAGTTAATGATCAATATCTTGTATCAACTGAAACAGATAAATATTCATCAGAGTCTTTAATTGTTGCAACTGGAGGATTATCAGTTCCAAAAATTGGCGCCACTTCATTTGGATATGAAATCGCTAAGAAATTTGATCATAATATTATTGAAACTTTACCTGCATTAGTGCCCTTAACGTTTAGTGAAAAGATACTAGAGATGTGTAAAGAATTAACCGGACTTTCTGTTGAAGCAATAGTCTCATTTAATAAAGTTTTATTTCAAGAAGGAATGTTATTTACGCATAGAGGTTTAAGTGGTCCTTCTATTTTACAAATTTCATCTTACTGGAAGCAGGGTGATAATATTCAAGTTAACTTGTCACCTAAGATAAATGTTTACGATTTATTAGAAGAGAAAAGAAAGTTAAATCCAAAATTTGATATCTTAAATATTGTAAGTGAAATTTTACCCAAAAGATTAGCTCAAATAATTTGTAGTGAAAATAAAGTTACTGGAAATATTTCTGAACTGTCTAACAAAATTTTAAAACAATTAAGTGAAAATATAAATTCTTGGTTAATCAATCCAACAGGATCTGAAGGGTATAGAACAGCAGAAGTCACTTTAGGCGGGGTTAATACTAAAGAATTATCATCAAAAACAATGATGTCTAATAAACACAAAAATTTATTTTTTATTGGTGAAGTTGTGGATGTTACTGGCCATTTAGGTGGCTATAATTTTCAGTGGGCTTGGTCTTCTGGTTATGTTGCTGGCCAATACGCCTAAACCACCGTATCGACTTAATCTATTCTATTTGCTAAAATAAAATTATGTGTGGAAGATATGTGGTTAAAAATCCAGTTACTAAAACTAGTAAGTTAGTTAAATCTGCAATTCAAGTTGAAGATACTGAAAATTATAACGCTCATCCGTATCAAAAGCTTCCAGTGATTAAAAAATATAAAAATGGAAATACATTAGAAGCTCTTAAATGGGGTTTAATTCCAGGTTGGGCTAAAGATAAAGATTTCAAAGCATTAATTAATGCAAGATTAGAGACCATTGATGAAAAAGTTTCATTTAAAAAACTAATCAAGAATAATAGATGTGTTGCAGTAGCAGATGGTTTTTATGAATGGAAAAGAGAAGAAAAAGAGAAAACTCCTCATTATTTTACAAGAAAAGATACTAAACCAATATTCTTTGCAGGAATTTTTGAAGAGGATCAATTTTGTTTAATTACAGAAGAAGCTAAAGATAACAATACTGAGATACATCACCGACAACCAGTAATCATTAATCAAACAGATGTTAATCGATATTTAAATTTAGAGTTACAAGGTTCAGCCTTTTTAAAGGAATGCAGTAAACCGGATCTTATTTTTCATGAAGTGTCCAAAGAGGTAAACAAACCTACCAATAACAGTGCTTCATTGGTTCAAGCTGTTTAGAAAATTAGACACTTGTTACAAGTTTAAGTATTCTTAAAAAATGAAAAATTTATATCATTCAGATATTTATAAATTTGATACACCTGTTAGTAGTTATTGGGAAGATCAATCAAGCGAAAATTTACAAATAGACAAACTTACAAAAGATACTAATTCAGAAATTGTAGTGATCGGTGGAGGGTACACAGGATTACTTTGTGCAATTAATTTAATAGAAAATCATAACTTAGATGTCATTTTAGTTGAAGCGGGAAAAATAGGTTGGGGCGCATCTTCAAGGAATGCTGGATTTAATTGTTTGCCTCCAAGCAAGATGTCTTTTAAACAAATGCAATCCATATATGGAGTGGAGGAGACAAAAAGGTTTTTTAAAAATTCTGTTGAAGGCTCCAATCATACAAAAGATATTATTAAAGAATATAATATTGATTGTGATGTAACTGGAGACAGTAATTATGTGGTTGCTCATCATAAAAATAAATTTGAACAAATAAAACAGCAAGCTGAGGTTTATAAATCTGAGTTTGGGATTGAAACTAAAGTTTATTCAAAAGATGAATTCAATGAAATTGGACATGGAGGAACCGAACAATATGGAGCTTTTTCATATAAACCTGGATTTGCAATTAATCCTCTTAAATTTGTAAATGGGATTGCAAAATATGCGTTATCTAAAAAATTAAAAATATTTGAACACACTAAAGTTGATAAAATAGATAAAGAAAATGGATCTTATATCTTAAAAACTAAAGAAGGATCTATTCGATCTAAAAAAATAGTAGTTGCAACCAATGGATTTTATCAAGAAGGATTAATTCCTCAAATAGATGGAAGAGTACTTCCTGTTATTTCAAATATAATTGTAACTAGAAAACTTAATGAGGATGAACTGAATGTTCATAACTTTAAAACTTTTTCACCCATCGCTAACACTAAAAACCTTTTGTATTATTATAGAAAGTTGCCAGATAATCGAATTTTATTTGGAACCAGAGGAGATTTAACAGGAAGTGATCAGTCAAATTTAGATATGTCAAAAAAGATGGAAAAGTTTTTAAAAGATATTTTTCCAAAGTGGTCTAATGTCTCAATTGATTATAACTGGCGTGGGTTAATCGCTTTATCCCAAAAGCTTGCCCCATCAATTGGTAAAATTGATAATGAGGAGATTTATTATGGATTTGGCTATAACGGCGTAGGGGTTAGTGCTGCTCCTTGGACTGGAAAACAGTTATCTAAACTAGTTTTCTCTTCAAATAGTAAAGAACTTGATATTTCAAAGATATATAAAGGGTTACCTAAAAAGTTTATTTTTCCTCAATTAAGGACATTTTATTTTAGATTGGCTGTGTGGTTTTATGCAATTAAAGACAAGTTAAACATTTGATATATATTGATTTATATTAATAAAAATTATCTAAGATAAAGAATTAACAGTAAACGGGAGAACAAATGTTAAAAGTATATTTAGCGGGTGAAATTCACACAAACTGGCGTGAAGAAATAATTGATAATTGTAAAAAACAAAATTTAGATATTCAATTTTCATCTCCTGTAACTGATCACCCGTCATCAGATGATTGTGGTGTTGAAATATTAGGTGCTGAAGAGAAAAATATTTGGAAAGATAGAAAAGGTGCCAATATCAATTCAATTAGAACCAAAAAGTCTATTAAAGACAGTGATGTGGTCGTTGTTAAATTTGGTGAAAAATACAAACAATGGAATGCAGCTTTTGATGCAGGGATATGCATCTGCATTAAATAAATCAATTATTGTTATACAAAATGAAGATCATCAACACGCTTTAAAAGAAATAGATGCTGCAGCCTCAGCTGTTGCTTCAGATCAAATGCAGGTGGTTAGAATATTAAAGTATGTTTTAGAGGGAACTTTAAAATAAAAATTTTTGATCTTAATTAATAAAATCTTATTATGACTGAATTTATAAACTTGTTCTTTAATCAGTATTTAAGAATATTCGTTGGAGTAGTATTAGTAGGCTTGATCTGCTTTTCTTTATATTATTCTTATAAAGATAAAATTAAAAAGTTATTTGGGATTAATCATGACGACAAAAGTTAATAAAAATTTAGAAGAACAAGTCACTTATCTCCAGCAAGAACTATCAGACTTAAGTAATGAGCTTTATTCTCAACAAAAAGAGATTAAAGATCTTAAAAAAGAAATTACTGATTTAAATAAGAGAATTATTGAAATGGATGGGGAGATTGCATCAGGAGCAATTAAAGAAGATAAAAAACCACCTCATTATTAATACTAATGACCGCAGATAATAATTCAAAAGGAATTGTTTTAATCCTTATCGCTATGAGCTTGTTTTCAATGCAAGATGCATTGATTAAGTTTATCTTCGAGCAATCTGCTCTTTATGAAATATTCTTTGGAAGATATTTAGTTGCTGCAATTGTTTTATTTATCTACTTAAGTTTTAAAGGACAAAAAGTATCTTTAAAAACTCATTATCCCTTATTAACTTTTATAAGAGTATTGTTACACTTTATTGCATTTTCAACTTTCTTTATCTCTATTACTTATATGCAACTAGCAACGGCTAATGCTTTATTTTTCTCATGTCCTTTCTTTGTCTCTATATTTGCTAAATTTTTCTTAAAAGAGTTTATTGGAATAAGACGTTGGTCAGCTATTGCCTTTGGTTTTATGGGAGTATTAATTGTTTTAAATCCTAATTTTTCAGAATTTGAATATCGAAACTTGTTACCCGTTCTAAGTGCTTTGTTTTATGCAGCTTCAATGACTATTACTAAATACACATCTGATAAAGATGATGTAAACACTCAGCTATATTACTTTTATTTAATTGCTCTTATATTATGTGGGATCATTTATCTCTTTATGGGTAATGGTCAGTTTAACAGTACTGATTTTGATCCAACTACTCAGTTTATCTTTAGAGAGTGGTTTTCAAACTTTGATTATACTTGGAAGTTTATACTATTTTTTGGGCTTGCAGCATCTATTGCATTTTTGTGTATATTTTCTGCATATATCATTGCATCTCCATCCGTTGTCTCATTATTCGAGTACTCATTAATTATAATGTCCATGATCCCAGGTTATTTTTTATTTAGTGAAATTCCATCTATTAGAACTTTATTGGAGTAATCTGTATTATCTCAGCAGGGGTTTATATTTATTTTAGAGAAGGGGTTAGAAAACAATACGTTGCATCTAAAACTCCAGCTAGAAGATAATTGAATTAATTAGCCACGCCTCAGTCTACTTTAATCCTGTTTAGTATTAGTTAATTAACTCAACTTGAGTAAGAGTTCAGGATTTGGTAGCATAATTTATGTCCATACTCTCAGATCTTCTTAATAAAACTTATAAACTATTATCTGATTAATTTTTATGTCAACGCAGCAATCTAGAAATATATTTACTGAAGAACTTTGTAAATATTTCATGGATTTTTTACAGAGTGGTTTTAAATCTACTCGTTTCCCAAAAGGTACATCAGACTTAAAAGATGAAAAGAATTTTAAGATTGGAATTAATTTATCAAAGTATGAAAATTTTAATGAGTCTATTAGAAAAATTTTAAATAAACCCGAACCTTTTCAACAAGATATTTCTGTTAAAAAAGGAACTCATACAGTCAAACTAAATGATAATTCAATTGATTTACTTAAAAAACTAACAAAACAAATTAAAGATAAAGATATTGATAAGATTGTTCTTCTCTCATCTAAAACTATTAAAGAATTTGCTATATCGCACAAGAAACAAACCAGATGAAGCATATGACAAAATAAATGAAATTATTAAGAAAGAAATTATAGAAATAGTCATTAAACCTATTTCGGAAAAAATGGATCCATTAATAGGTAGTCAAAGTAATTTCCAGTTAGAATCCTTTAGACGTTTAGAACATGGACTTACAGAATTGATACTTGACCCTCTAGTCGAACAAGTTCCTTCAATATTTAATAATATTCTTGCGGATCCAAAATATAAAACCTAAAGATGATGTTGCTAGCTTGTTTAACAAAACAGATATTGCCTCAAGCTTATTAAATTATTTTTCTAGCTTTGAGGTAAAAGATTTTTATTATGATCTTCAAGAAATTGTTAATTCACAAAAAATTTAGATAAAAAAGAAATATATTTATATTTTGGTGATATTGAGATTGAAAAAAAGAAATTTCCACTTTTCTATATTCAGGCAAATATCAAAGAGTATTCAACAGAGAGTCATTTTAAAATTAGTTTTTCAAATGAAATGTTTGTTAATAGAAAAGCTATTCAATATGCATTTCAGGTTTTGTTTAAAGATGACAAAAAAGTAGAAACATTTGATGAAGAAAGAAAACTTATATATCTCTGAAGAAGAAAATTTATCTGAAAGATTAACAGGTATAGTTGAAAACCTTAGTCTCTAAACTTAGAACAAGTGGAGATATAGATTTTAAAAATTCTACCAAGCAAGTATCTAGAGCAAAAGATTTTAATATTTCAAATAATTGTTATTTTTGTGTTTTTGATAAATCTGATGAAGCTCTTGTAAATGATTATGAGGATATTTTATCAAAACTTTTAGCTGGAGATAGTGATGTTGCTGAAATGTTTAAACAACTGATTACTGATTTCTTAATTAATGAACCAGAAGTAGTAAATGAAAATATCGAAGATGAATGGGATGGATTAGAAGTTAGTGATAGATTAAATTATGAAAGTCCAATCCCAGTTAATCCAGAACAACAAAAAATTCTTAAAGCACTCAATAATGAAAAATGTAAATATGTAGTTGTTGAAGGGCCACCTGGCACTGGTAAATCACATACTATTTCTGCTATTGCTTTTGATTATATTCTTAAAATTTAAATCAATCTTAATTTTATCAGATACGAGAGAAGCCTTAGATGTCGTTGAGAACAAAATTAATACAACTCTTAACCAGGTAAGGGGAAAGCATAATATCCAAAATCCCATTTTAAGATTAGGGAAGATGGGTAATACTTATAATAAGATACTTGCAAAAACATCTGTAGACAATTTAAGGACTTTTCATAGAGCTCAAAAAACTCACAGAAAAGATGTCGAAAAAGAAATTTCTGAAATTTCAGGAGTTGTTAATGATAGATTAAAAATACTTTCAGATCATTATCAGGGAATAGATAAAGAAAAATTTCAAGAATTTGCTGAGGTATCAAAACAATGTTCAAAAGAAGATCTTGTTATTAATGTTAAAGATTTAAATCTATATCTTCAAACAAATTCACTAACGAGTGAAGATTTACCTCTAGATAACTTTATTGATAACTTAAATCAAATTTCAGAATATGAGTTTGTAATCGATAAATTCAAAGAAATTTATAAATCTAAAAAATTATTGGACTTTAAGAACTACCAACAAAATTTAGATGAAATACATAATTTTGTTGGTGAAAATATCAAAGCAACCAAAATATTTTATTTACTAATAAGATTAGTGAGAAATCAATGGAATTATCTTGGAAAAAAAATTTCTGAATACAGAGAATTAACGGGAGGTATTCTTGGTGGTTTTTTAAAAGCTGGAAAAATTCAAACAATTGAAGAAGATATTAAAAAAAATATTGGTTATTCAGGATCGATTAATTTAAAAAAAGATGATGTAAACCTTCAAGTTTTTAAAGAATATATTGAGTCTTTTATTGATTATTGTAAAAAAAATAAATTAAACCATGAAGTATTAATTAAGATTATTAAAGCCAATAAAGATTATTCTTCAATAAAAGATCAATTAGCTTTTTTTAATAAATACAAACATACATTAAACATTATTTACAATAATCAAGAACAATCTAAAAAACTTGGTATTAAAGAAAATGATATTGACACTTGTTTGAAAATAAAGTTGCTTTACTTGAAGAAGAAACTGTAGATTCAATAAAGCGTTATTATAACTTGGAAAATTTCTTTTCGGGAATTTTTGATAACTCAGAAAATTTTGATTATGCATCTTTGATGAAAAGAGCGCAGTCTCTATACACAACTCGTATGACTGATATTATTGATGAAAAGATTATAAAATTCTTTGATACAAATAGAAATACTGCAAAAAGTTTAAGTAAAATTATAAGAGCAAAACAAAAATTTCCAAAAAATCAATTTGCAAAACTTAAAAATACATTCCCATGTATTATTTCAAGTGTAAGAGATTTTGCTGAATATATTGATCTAGATATTGGAATGTTTGATTTAATTATCATAGATGAAGCATCTCAAGTTAGTATAGCTCAAGCATTTCCTGCAATCATAAGAGCTAAAAAAATATTGGTGCTTGGAGATAAAAAACAATTTAGTAATTTGCAATCTTATCAAGCAACTTCAATCAAAAATAATGCTTTGTTAAACAACCTTAGAAAAGTTTTTAAAAATAATATTTCTAAAGATCCAGTACAGCTCGAAAGGCTCGAAAGCTTCAATGTTAAGACATCGATCTTAGATTTCTTTGAAAGGATAGCTAACTATAATGCTATGTTAAAAAAACACTTTAGAGGATATCCAGAGCATATAGCTTATTGTTCAAAGACTTTTTACAGTGATGATCTGCAAGCTATCAGGCTTAAGATCAAAATCTATCAAAGATATTATCCATTTTGAAGTTTTAGATTATGAAATTGACCAAGAAACCCAAAATACTAACGATCAAGAAGCAAAATATATCATTAAACAATTAGAAAAGATCAAAGAAAGAGAAGATGAAACAACAGTTGGGATTATAACTCCTTTTTCAGATCAGCAAAAAAACCTCACTACTTTAATAACTAAACACAAAGATAAAGATTATTTTTTCGATAAGCTTAATTTAAAAATTATGACCTTTGACACATGCCAAGGTGAAGAGAGAGAAATAATTTTTTATTCAATGGTTGCAACTAAGAAAAAAGACAAGCTAAATTGGATATTCCCAACTGATCTATCTAATACCGATCTTGAAGAACTTGGAGATAAAAAAGCACAAAGAATGAATGTTGGACTAAGTAGGGTTCAAGAAAAAATGGTTTTTGTATTAAGTAAAAAACCAGATGAATTTAACAATGAAATAGGAAATGCAATTAGGTTTATTCATAATATCTATGATAGTGAAGAAAAACTTCCTTCAAAATCACAATTAGATCCTAGTTCTCCTATGGAGGCTAAAGTTTTAGATTGGTTCAAACAAACTCCATTTTATTTAGAGAATAAAGACAAGATAGAACTAAAATCACAATTTCCAATTGGTGAATATTTCAAACAATTATATACAGAATACAATCATCCAAAATTTGTTGTAGATTTTTTAGTTATTTATAATTCTAACGGTAAAACTAAGCAAAGTGTTATTGAGTATGATGGACTTAAAGAGCATTTTGAAAATACTGATCTTATTACAGAGGGTAATTACGAAGATTATTATACCATTGAACATGAGGAGAGGCAGAAAACCTTAGAAACTTATGGTGTTAATTTTATTCGTTTAAACAAATTTAATATTACAGATAATCCAGTTAAATATTTAGATCAAAAATTAAAAGAAACATTTAAAAAAGATGGAAAAATAAATATTTCTCAATTTAAAATTCAAGAATCTATTCAAAAAACAAATGATGGTGAAAAAAAATATTGTGATAGATGCAAAAAGCTAAAAGATTTAAAATCCTTTAAAGATAGCAGTCTGAGCTCAGGTATTGGTATAGTTTGTATGAGCTGCAAAAGAGGCTCTGGTAGCAAAAGAAAAAAAGCACCTGTAAGAAAAGAATTTAATGCATCTAATGTTAAATTCTCTTTTGAAGAAAATAAATCTTATGAAATAGATTACTCGACTGCTTCAGGTTTTAAATCTAGTAGAAAAATTAAAATACTATCAATAGATGATAAGTACTTAAAAACTTATGATTATAAAACTGGTGAAAATAGAACTTTTAGAAAGGATAGAGTTTTAAATTCTCAAGAGGTTCGGTAATAACAAATATACCAGATTACAAACTTTTAAAATCATTAGGCTCTTTATTATGAGTTTAAATACTCGTTCTGGTCACATATTATATTTCTATAATTATTCTTTATTGTTAAAAACCATCAATGAAAAAAATATTTCCTATTATTGGGCATGTGTTTCTGGGAGTAATACTACTAGTATTTTTCTTTATAGTATCTGCGATGTTTGATTATGAACAAGATCTTTATTTATGGATCTCTTTAGCTCTAAGTGTTGTTTTATCAATAGTAATACCAATAAGAAGATACAAAAAAACTATCAAAAATAAAGAACGTTTAAGTTTAGAAGTTAATAATATTGAAAGTTTAAAAAATGAGTTAAACCAACTTTCACAGGATGATTCTAATAGGAAAACAAAAGAGGAAGAATTAAAAAAGTTAGAAAACCAATTTAGAAAAGATCAAGATTATAGAAAACAAAAAAAAGAATTTTTTAAAAACATAGCTCTCCTAATATTTGTTTTCTTATTAACACTTGGTCTTTTAATATGGTTTGTTTCAGGAGATGATCCAGTTGAAAATAAAGATCTGGATTTAAATTTGAATAATCTAAAAAAAGATACCTCCAAACAAGATACTAGTTATTTGAATGACAGATATTGGAAATGTTATGGAGAGATGACAAATGCACACAAAGCAAGAGGATTTCATCAATCTAATAGAGAAACATCTATAAGAGTCAAAGAGACAGTATGTAAAGCTTATGCCAAAGGTGAAGAGTTAAATTATGAAGGCAAACGATAATTTTTAAAAGCTTTTATAATCCCGTTTAGTATTAGTTAATTCCTGAGACTTGATCCCCGATTATTCAGCCTATAATATTGCTTAAAACAAAAGGAGAAATATGGATAAATTTACTAAAGGAATATTAACTGTAATTGCAGTTGGAATAATTGGATTGAATGTTCAGATGATGAATGGTGGTGGGTTCTTTGGTAAAGCCCACGCGTATGGTGGCGACATTCCTAAAGTTCAGATATGTAACATTATAGATAATTGTGCTGATGTTTCTAGTGATGGAAAATTAGAAGTTTCTGTTAAATAATAAATAATCCTCGCTACTCGCCACTAGTTACTAGTGACTAGTGGACTCTGTTTTTTGTGTGGATTTTTCCGTCCGCTAGAACCTTTATTCAACGTCCATATAATAATCTAAAAATCCCATTTAGTCCTATGTTATCTTATTAAGTCCCATGATGTCCTATGGTGTCCTATAAAATTTTAGAGATTTTTTAAAAATATTTAACTTTTTTTTATTTTTTTATTGGTGTGGTGTTGCAGCAGAGTCTTGGTTGTGGTAAAATGATTTATCTTTTAAAAGAGATCGTTCTGGAACGTAAATCCTGCTCACTTAATTAAAGCTGGTTCCTCCAGTGTGAAGCGCACATCGTAGAGATCGCAACTACAAACGTAATCTTAAAAATTAATGACGCTAAACTAAATGGAGGAAAATATGTCATCAGAAAAGAAGATTAAAGCTAATAGACTTAATTCAAAAAAATCAACTGGACCAAAGTCTGTAGCTGGTAAAAGAAGATCGAGTTTAAATTCCATTAAACATGGATTAACTTGTGAAAAGAATGTTGCAGTTGGAGAAAACAAACAAGAGTTTGAAGATTTAAAGAAGGATGTATTAAAACAATTTCCAATATTTGATCTAATCAGCGAGCTTTATGTTCGAAAAATCATCAGTTTTGAATGGTCTATTAGGCGTTATCAAACTATTGAAACGGGTACTTTTTCAAGAGAAAGCTTAGATTATAATCAAAGTGAAAATATATCAGAGAAATCTTATTATCTAGATAGTTCAGAACTTGGAAGTAATGAACAAAAAATATTAGTCAGATCAACAGAGCTTCCAAGTATTGCTTTTATGAGAGATGCTAATGCTGGAAATGCTTTTTTAAAGATCAACACCATTAATGGAAGATCTTTTGCAAGATTAAGAACAGCCATTAAAGATTATCAAGATCACGCAAAATCAGCAGGGAGAACATCATGAAAAAAGATATTGATCCAAATAAAGTGAGTAACTTTAAAAATATTAAAGTGAACTATCATCATTACAGCACCTTCTGTATGAAAACGAAGCCAAATAATCTTTATTTTAAAGGAGAATTAAAAAAGATTACTTTAGAAGCTAGAGAACAACTTTGTACAGAAGAGTTAAAAAAAGATGATCCTGCTCTTTATTATTCAATGATGGGTAAAAAACTTCCTAAAAAATATTTGAAAAAGGAAAATATTCAAATTGCACCTGTGAATGCATTTGTACCTCCTCAATCAAAATTAAGTATTAAAGATCGTGAAGCTTTAGAAGAGAAAGAGGCTAAAGATAAAAAGATAAAGCAAGAAAAAGACTTTAAAGCGCAGCAGGAGAAAACTAAAGAAAAGCAAAGATTAGCTTATAATGAAGCGACATTTTATAAGCAGCAACGTTTAGTCCACTGGTGTAATGCTCATGATCAAGGTAATTATAGAAGCATTCATTCAGATGAATATAAAAGTAAAACTGAGAAAAAATATGAATATTATTGATTTTTGTGAGGTTGTGATTAACTGATAATTAGTTA
>NZ_CALSOW010000007.1 GCF_943788075.1 uncultured Candidatus Pelagibacter sp.
ATAAAAGAAGAGTGGATCTATTAATCACACAATCAGAATTTAAAAAAAGAAGAAAGAGAAAGAAACTTCTAAAAATTGATAACCAAACACCATGGCAGGAAATTTTTAGAAATACAGTCGGTCAACTTGAAGATGGAGCTTGCATTAAATCTAGATCTCAGTATTTAGATGTAGCTACTAAAAAAGGTATACCTAGAAATTCTCATTAATATGAAACCAAAAATACTAGTAACAAGAAAATTATCAGATGGAGCAGAAGAAAAATTAAAGAAAAATTTTGATGTAACTCTTAATTTAAAAGATGAGCCAATTCCAAACGCTGATCTTGTTAAAATGGCTAATGAATATGATGGATTTATTTCAACAGGGTTTGATAAAATTGGAGAAGAGTTTTTTAAAGATTTAAATGGAAAGTTAAAAATTATTGCTCAAGTTGGAGTAGGTTACGACAACATCTCTGTTAAATCAGCTGAAAGTAAAAAAATTAAAGTTACAAATACCCCTAATGTTTTAAATGAAGCTGTTGCTGAAACAACTATTCTTTTAATTTTAGCTGCATCAAGAAGGATAGGTGAAGCTTACAATCTTGTAAGATCTGGAACATGGAAAGATCAAAAACCCGACCTAACTAAATTTATGATAGGAAATTCTGTTACAGGAAAAACTCTTGGCATAATAGGAATGGGTCGAATTGGTAGAATGGCTGCTAAATCCGCAAAAGCATTTGGTATGAAAATAATTTACTACAATAGAAACAAACTTTCAGAAGATCTTGAAGATGGAGCAAAATATTTTTCAGATATAAACTCTATGATGCCTGAATGTGATTTTGTAAGTATCCATACTCCAGCAACATCTGAAACTAAACATATCTTAAATTCATCTACAATTTCTTTGTTACCAAAGCATGCAGTGGTAATTAACACTTCAAGAGGATCAACTATTGATGATGATGCATTGATAGATGCTTTGCAAAATAATAAAATTTATGCAGCAGGTTTAGATGTGTTTAATAATGAACCTAATCTTGATGAAAGATACATGAAACTTGATAATTGTTTTGTCTTACCTCATGTTGGAAGTGCCACTCACGAAACTCGTTTAGCAATGAGCATGATGGCAGTTGATAATATCTTTTGTTTTTTTGAAAATAGACCACTTATTTCTGAAGTAGTCTAATACAACTTAAAGTTGTTTATTTAGTTAATATATATAATTTCTATACACACTTTATTCTCGTTTTATTTGTAATTAAAAAACAAATGTGATTAAGTTCCATTATTAAAAACATAACCGAGAGGAAGATAATGTTAAAATTAATAACAAAAACTATAGCTGCGGTAGCTGTCGTTTCAGTTGCTTTATTAGGCTCTGTTAATGCAAAGACTTTAAAGATTGAAACACACTTTACTGCTAATTCACCAAATGGTGAAGTTGCGGCTCAATTCGCAAAAAATGTTGAAATGTTTTCTGGCGGAAGCTTGAAAGTTGAAATGTTTTATTCATCTTCAGTTTCAGGAAAATCTGCTGAAGTATTTAACTCTGCGCAAACTGGAATTATTGATTGTGATATGACTGGTGCTGGTTACCAAACTGGTAAGAATGCAGCGTTTCAATTTGCAGGTGATGTAATGGGTGGATACGATAACCCTTATCAACAATATGATTTCTTAAAGTTCCCTGGAGCTCAAGATGCTGTTGATGCATTATACAATAAATATGGAATGACATTAATTGGATGGTGGATACCTGGACATGAATCGCTTATTTCAAGTGTTCCAATTCCAGATGTTGCATCTATCAAAGACTTTAAATTCAGATCACCTCCAGGAATGGAAAGTATGATCTTTGCAGACTTAGGTGCTAAGCCAATCGTAATGGATTTTGGTGAAGTTCCAACTGCATTACAAACTGGTCTAATTGATGGTGCTGACTATTCTAGTTTAGCAACTAACACTGCAGGTGGACACTATGAGCAAAATAAATATGCTACATATCCTGGTTTCCACTCTATGCCAGCTGACCACTTAGCTTGTAATACTAAAGTTTGGAAAAAGCTTAAAAAGCATGAAAGAGGTGCAATGAAAGCTGGAATTGAAATAGCTGGTAGAACTATCACTAGTTTAGTTGAGAGAAAAAATGCTGAGGCAGTTAAAATTTTAAATGCTCAAGGTGTTACTCTTCATGACTGGGCTCCATCAGAGAGAGCTAAATTCAGAGCGTCTGCATTAAAAGCTTGGGAATCTTGGAAGACTAAATCTCCTGAGGCTGCTCAACTTATAGAGATGCACACAGCTTACATGAAAGCTAACGGTATCCTATAATTATAGGTATACAATAAAATCTTGAAGGGCCTGAAAAGGCCCTTCTTTTTTAAAATTTAAAAATTATGCTTGATAAATCCTTACAAGAACAAACTGAAAAAGTTGCAAGCAGAGATGATTTCCCAATCAATTGGATAGATAGAATTACTTTATTTATAAGTCATACAATTAAATATTTAATCCCAGTCATTGTAATTGTGATGATGTATGAAATTTTTATGAGATATATCATGGAAAAACCAACTATGTGGGTAAATGAGCTATGCTTGTGGTTAGCAGGAATTATTTACTTGGTTGGTGGAATATATGCCACAAGACTTAGAAGCCACATAAGAATTGTGATGTTATACGATTATGTAGAGAGACCAACCCAAAGAATCTTTGATTTAATAAGTGCAATTGTAATTGTATTATTTGCTACAGCTGTAATTTATGGTGGTTGGGAAGACGCTCATAGATCGTTCACAACATGGGAAAGGTTTGCGACGTTTTGGGATCCACCAATTCCCGCAACTATGAAGCCACTTACACTAATTTGTGTATTCCTTATCGCTGTTCAAACAGTGAATAATTTAATTATTGATTGGAAAAATCCAAAAGAAAAACAATACGACCCCTCAAAAGATTTAAAATAAAATGGATATAGGAACACTTTCATTAATCGTCATATTTGGACTTCTTGTACTTATTGCTATTGGGGTCCCGCTTGGTTTTGCATCAGGTTTTATGGCTGCAGTTATAGTATTTGTAAATATTGGTGAACATGCAATGGGTATTTTACTTTCAAGATATTATTCACTTGTCGTAACATATTCTTTTTTATCAGTTCCTTTATTCATATTTATGGCCTCCTTACTTGAGCGCTCAAATATAGCTAGAGATTTGTATGATGCTTTAAATGCATGGTTAAGAAAAACGAGAGGTGGTGTTGGTGTCGTAACAGCTATCATGGCGACAATTATGGCTGCGATGAGTGGAATTATTGGAGGAGAAATAGTTTTACTAGGCTTGATTGCACTTCCTCAGATGTTGAGACTTAAATATGACCAAGATATGTCTATTGGAATTATTTGTGCATCTGGTTCTTTAGGAACAATGATACCACCATCAATTGTTTTAATTATTTATGGTCTAACAACTCAAACATCTATTACGATGTTGTTTCAAGAGGCAATAGTTCCAGGTTTAATGATCTCAGGTTTAATAATTACTTATATTTTAGTTCGAACAAGGTTGCAGCCCCATCTAGCGCCATTAAGTGATGAACCACCATTAACTTTTAAAGAAAAGATGTCATATCTTCCAGGTTTATTACCACCAATTGCAATTGTGGTTATAGTTTTGGGTTCAATTTATTCAGGTATAACAGGTATCACTGAAGCAGCAGGAATGGGTGTTGTTGCAACATTGATAATAATATTTTTTAGAAAAGAATTAACGTGGTTTTTATTTAAAGACGCATTGGTTAGAACTTTTAAAGCATCTGGAACAATTTTAACAATTACATTTGGTGCAACTACTTTAGCTGGAGCTTATTCTTTAGCAGGTGGTCCAACTTATGTTGCAGAAACAATATTAGCCTACGATTTAAAACCTATGTATCTAATCTTTATGATGCAAATAATGTTTTTAATACTAGGAGCATTTATGGATTGGGTAGGGATTGTTTTATTAGCAATGCCTGTATTTTTACCTATAGTTTTAGCACTTGGTTTCGACCCTATTTGGTTTGGAATATTATTTTGTGTAAATATGCAGGTATCTTTTTTAAGCCCACCATTTGGGCCAGCTGCTTTTTATTTAAAATCTGTTACTCCACCACACATATCTTTAACAGATATTTTTAGAGGATTTGGTCCTTTTATAGTAATTCAATTAATTGTTTTAGCGTGTGTGATGTTCTTTCCAGAATTTACGACACAAAATTTCCACGAGTTTAAACCTACTAAATAATGAAAAAAATTGGTTTTATAGGGATAGGCCTAATGGGTTTTCCTATGGCAAAAAACATATTAAAAGCTGGGTATAGTTTAAAAGCATTTAATAGATCTCCAAACAAAGCTGAACAATTAAAAGAATTTGGCGCAGAAATTACAACTTCAATCGATGATGTTGTAAATAATAGTGATGTTGTAATCACTATGCTTACTGATGATACGGCAATTAATGAAGTAATGGATAGTCCTAATTTTTTAGAAAATTTAAAATCAAGTGCTACAGTTATTGATATGAGTTCAGTTAAACCTACTACGGCGACTAAATATGGAAATAATTTAAAATCTAAAAATATTAAATATTTAGATGCACCTGTTTCTGGAGGAACGATTGGAGCAGAAGAGGCTTCACTAGCAATAATGGTGGGTGGTGAACAAGATGTTTTTAATGAAGCTTTCGATGTTTTAAAAGCTATGGGTAATCCAACTTTAGTCGGACCAGTTGGAAGCGGACAAGTTTCTAAATTAGCAAATCAAATTATAGTTGGGTTAACTATTGGAGCAGTTGCAGAAGCTATAACTCTTTGTGAAAAAGCAGGAGCAAATCCAAATAAAATGATCAAAGCCTTATCAGGTGGTTGGGCAGATAGTAAAATTCTTCAAACACATGGAAAGAGAATGATTGATAAAGATTTCACTCCAAAAGGTAGAACTTCAGTTCATTTAAAAGATATGAATAACATTTTAGAGTGTGCAAATAGTCATAATACTCATTTACCTATTTCAAATTTAGTTAAAGAAATGTATAAAACTCTTGTTAATAATGGACAGGGAGAAACAGATCATAGTTCTCTTTATAAAGAAATTGAAAGGATAAATAAAAAATGAGTGGTAGATTAGAAGGTAAAAAAATCATAGTAACAGCAGCAGGCCAGGGAATTGGAAAAGCGACTGCAATTGCTTTTCATAATGAAGGTGCGAGTGTTACAGCAACAGATTTAAATGACAAAACCTTAGCTGATTTAAATAAAGAATATCCTAATATTAATGTTCAAACATTAGACTCAACAAATAATGAAGCAATTTCAGAATTTGCAAAAACACTAGATAAAGTAGACGTTTTATTCAATGCGGTAGGATTTGTTCATCATGGAAGTATTCTTGAATGTGAAGAAAAAGACTGGAATTTTTCTTTTGATGTAAATGTTAAGTCTATGTATCAAATGTGTAAAGCAATCTTACCTTTAATGGTTAAGCAAAACGGTGGAAGTATAATTAATGTTTCATCTTGTGCTTCAAGTTTAAAGGGATTTCCCAATAGATTTGTATATGGCACTACAAAAGGGGCAGTAATTGGTTTAACTAAATCCATAGCTGCTGATTTTGTTAAGCAAAATATAAGATGTAATTCTATAGCACCTGGAACAGTATTTTCACCATCTTGGCAGGATAGAGTTAACCAAAGTCCAGATCCTGTTCAAGCCAAAAAAGATTTTATAGCCAGACAACCCATGGGAAGATTAGGAACTGCAGAAGAAATAGCGGCTGTAGCTGTGTATTTAGCTGGTGATGATGCAACATTTACAACAGGAACAACTATTTCTGTTGATGGTGGAATTTCAATTTAACAAATTAAAATAAAGGAGAGTTATGAAATTATTAAGAGTAGGACAAAAAGGGAATGAAAAACCCGCAGCATTAGATAAAGAGGGTAAAATTAGAGATTTAAGTTCACATGTTAAAGATTTAAATCCTGATCATGTAAATTTTGAATCTATATTAAAATTGCAAAGTGTGGATTTATCTTCGTTACCAGAACTATCTTCAAGTGAAAGAATTGGTTCATGTCTTGCAAAACCAGGAAAATTTGTAGCAATAGGTCTTAATTATTCTGACCATGCTGCTGAAACTGGAGCAGAAGTTCCGTCAGAACCTATAATGTTTATGAAAGCAACTAGCTGTATAACTGGCCCTAATGATGATGTTGAAATAGTTTCAGGATCAAAAAAATTAGATTGGGAAGTTGAACTTGGAATTATTATTGGAAAAGAAACAAAACATATTTCAGAAGATAAAGCTCAAGATCATATTTTAGGATATTGTTTAGTTAACGATGTTAGTGAAAGAGAATGGCAAATTGAAAAAATGGGTCAATGGGTGAAAGGAAAATCTCATGACACATATGGACCTATTGGACCATATCTTGTTACAAAAGATGAAATTTCAGACATCAATAATTTAAAAATGAGCTTAGATGTCAATGGTAATAGAATGCAAACAGGAAATACAAGTACAATGATTTTTAATGTAAATGTGATTGTATCTTATGTAAGTAAATTTATGTCATTACAACCTGGTGATATTATTACTACTGGAACGCCTCCAGGGGTTGGGATGGGAATGAAACCTCAGCAATTTTTGAAAGCCGGTGATACAATGAAATTATCAATAGAAAACTTAGGTGAGCAAAACTCGAAAGTAGTTGCGATATAATAAATTGTGAAAATAACTTCTATTAAAAGTCATGTACTTAAATATGAGTTAGAAAAAGAACTAGGGTATTCACAACAATATTATAAACACAGGACTGCTCATCTTGTTGAAGTTCAAACTGATGAAGGAATTACAGGCTGGGGTGAATGTTTTGGACCTGGTAATATAGCTTTAGCCAACAAGTTTATCGTTGAAAAAGTTATTCAACCATTAATCATTGGTGAAGATCCATTAAATAAAGAGCACATTTGGCATAGAGTTTATAATCTTTTAAGAGATAGTGGACAAAAAGGGATGCCAATTCAGGCATTATCTGGTGTTGATATTGCATTATGGGATATCTTAGGAAAAAAAACTAAATCACCCCTTTACCAATTGATCGGTGGAATGTGTAACAAGCAAGTCCCAGTATATGGTTATGGGATGATGCTGCAAAAAAAAACTACATCAGAATTAATTGATTTATTTAAAGAAGAAGCAAGTCAAATTAAATCTAAAAATTTTAAAGCAATGAAGATGAAGATTGGATTGGGACCAGCTGAAGATCTTAAGTTAGTTAGAGCAGTAAGAGAAGTTGTTGGAAAAGATTTTAGACTAATGGTAGACGCAAATCATGCTTATAATTTAAATGATGCTTTATATGTTGGGAGAGGTTTGGATGAGCTTGATATTTTTTGGTTTGAAGAACCTGTAGCACCTGAAGATTACGATGGTTATAGAGAATTAAAGCAAAAAATTAATACCAATATTGCAGGCGGGGAAGCTGAGTTTACAAAATATGGATGGAATGAGTTAATTAAAAATAAATGTATTGATATAGCTCAACCAGAAGTTTGTGGGTTAGGTGGAATTACGGAGTATTTAAAAGTATCTGCATTAGCACAAGCTAACTTTATTCCAGTTGTTAACCATGTTTGGGGGTCTGCTGTAAGTATTGCAACTAATCTACATTTGCTAACAGCCCAACCTGATATGCCAGGAGGTTTGTTTCCCTCAAAATCAATGCTTGAGTTTGATACAACAGAAAAAAATATTTTTATTACCGAACTACCTACCGAAAGTTTTTCAATTTTAGAACAAGTTAAAAAAAATAACGGATTTGCGTCTGTATCAGATAATCCTGGAATAGGAATTACGCCTAATTTAGATTTTATTAAAGAATTTGAAGTCAATGAATAAAATTAAAACAACTGAACCAAAAGTTCTTTGGAAATTAAGATGCAAACTTGGAGAAGGAACCCTATGGGTTAAGGAGCATAATTCAATATATTTTGTAGATATTAAGAAAAAGAAATTTTTCTCGCTAAATATTAAAAATAATAAAAAGAAAATTTATAAAGTTAATAAAGAAATTGGTTTTCTTGCACATGTTCAAGGAGATGTTTTTATCTTAGGACTTCAAGGAGAATTAAGAATTCAAAATATTAAAACAAAAAAAATTATAAAAAAAATAGTAATAGAAAAAAATATTAAACTAAATAGAATTAATGATGGAAAAACAGATCCAAATGGAAATCTCTGGTTTGGAACTATGGACAATTTAGAGAGAAAAATTGAAAAAGGTTCTTTGTATAAATTGGATAAAAACTTATTGTTAACCAAGGTTGATACTAATTATAGAATAACAAATGGCCCAGCTTTTATTGATCAATATAATTTTTATCATACTGATAGTTCAAAAAAGAAAATTTACAAAATTAAGATTAACAAAGATAATAAAATAATTAATAAGAAAATATTTAAGAAATTATTACCCGAAGATGGATCCCCAGATGGAATGACTTTGGATAAATATAAAAATTTATGGGTGGCTCACTTTAATGGAGCATGCGTTTCTGTTTTCAATAAAAATGCTAAATTAATATATAAAATTAATTTACCTGCTCAAAATATTACTAATTGTGCATTTGGTGGACAAAATAACAATGAACTTTTTATTACATCAGCAACTAAGGGTATGAACAAGGCAGGATTGCAAAAATATAGATATTCAGGATTCTTATTTAGTGTAAAAACTAACTCTAGAGGAATTTTACAAAAAAAATTTATTTTAAGTAATGAAAAAAAGAGATCTTTATTATGAGCGTATTCCTACTAAGCTTTTAAGAGAAGATATTAGGTTATTAGGAACATTTCTTGGCAGAGTTATTAAAGATCAAGAAGGTTTAGCTTTTTATAAAATAGTTGAAAGTTTAAGGTTATTATCAAAGAATACTTTATTAGATAAAAATAAAAATAAAGTTTTTTCAAAAATCTCCAAAGAAATTAAAAAACTTCCACCAAAACAAACTTTTAAAGTTACCCGAGCATTTTCGCATATTTTGAATTTAATGAATCTTGCTGAATCGTTAGATGCATCTCGAAAACTTAATGAATATGACAATCCTTACTTTAAAGATAAAAATCAAAATATATTTATTGAAGATATTATTAATGGACTTTTTAAAAATAAAAGCATTTCTAATAACAAAATATACGAACAAGCTAAAAATTTAGACATTGGCATTGTTCTTACTGCTCATCCAACTGAAGTTAAGCGAAGAACCTTAATTCAAAAATACGCTAATTTAATTAATCTGATGGAAAAAAGACATTTGTATAAAAAATATCCATCTAAAATTATTGAAATAGATAGAGATATTTATACCGAAATTACAATAATATGGAAAACTGATGAATTGAAAAGATCTAAGCCATCACCGTTAGATGAAGCAAGATGGGGTCTAGCAATAATTGAAGATAGTTTATGGGATACAATTCCAAAAGTTTACAAAAGATTAAATGACATTTTTAGAAAAAATTTAAACAAAGATTTGCCTCGAACTTTTAACCCAATTCAATTTGGATCATGGATGGGGGGTGATAGAGATGGTAACCCAAATGTTACGGCAGAAGTTACAAAAAAAGTAATTTTATTTTCAAGATGGCAAGCAGCAAAACTATATGAAAAAGAATTAACGAAGTTAATTCAAGACCTATCCATGGAAGAATGTTCAAAAAAAATTAGGAAGGTTGTTGGAAAAACATTTGAACCCTACAGAGTATATTTAAGACCAATTAGGGACAAGATTAGAAAAACACACCAATTAATTGAAAGTCATTTAAATAAGAATGTTCCCCTTGAAGAAAAAAAATTACTACAAGATAGAAATGAAATTTTAAAACCTTTAAGGGAAATAAGAGACTCGTTAAATTTAAATCGTGGACAACATGTAGGTAATTCAGATCTTTTAGATTTAATTAGAAGAGTTAGATGTTTTGGGATTAATCTTGCAAAATTAGATATAAGACAGGAATCTTCAAGACATGAAAAATTAGTCAATGAAGTTATTAAAAAAAAATACAAAATCACTTATATAAATTTAAGTGAAACAAAAAAAATAAATTTACTAAATTATTTAATTAAACAAAAAAAATATTTTTTAAATAGAAAAAATATTAGAGATAAAGAAAACAAAGAAGTTTGGGATACATTTAAACAAATATCACTAGAACCTTCACAATGCCTTGGTGCATATGTAATATCAATGACGTCAAAAGCTTCAGATATTTTATCAGTCTACTTTTTACAAAAACAAGCTCAAACAAATTCTTTATTAAGAGTAGTGCCACTTTTTGAAACATTGGATGATTTAAAAAATGCTAAAGATGTGATGGAAAATTTGTTTAAATTGTCATGGTACCGAAAACTAATAAATAATCACCAGGAGGTAATGATTGGATATTCAGACTCGAGTAAAGATGCTGGAAAATTATCTGCTAGTTGGCATCAATACAAACTACAAGAAGAACTTAGAAATCTTGCAAAAAAATATAAAATAAACTTAGTATTTTTCCATGGTAGAGGTGGTTCTGCAGGAAGAGGAGGTGGGCCAATCCAGGCAACATTAAAATCACAACCTTCAAATACTGTTAATGGAAAAATTAGAATTACTGATCAAGGAGAAGTTATTCAGCAAAAATATGGCTACAAACCTTTAGCAGAATATAATCTATGTAGTTATATAGGAGCTGTAATGGATGCTTCATTGAATCCTCCTCCAAAGTCTAAAAAAAAATGGAGAGATTTAATTGAAAAGATGTCAGAAATATCGACATCTGCTTACAGAAAAAATCTTAATCAAAGTGAAGATTTTATTAGATACTTTAAAACGGTTACTCCACATAAGTCTCTTGGCAAACTTGCTATTGGATCAAGACCTACCAAAAGAAAAAATGTTGATAACATTCAAAGTTTAAGAGCTATTCCGTGGGTTTTTGCATGGACTCAAATTAGATTAATGTTACCTGCTTGGCTTGGAACCACAGAAGCATTAAGGTATGGATCAATTAAAAAGTTTTCAAAAACACTAACTGATATGGAAAGAAATTGGCCTTATTTTGTATCTACAATGGATATTTTAGATATGGTGATTTCAAAAGTTGATACAGAAATTTCAATTATTTATGAAAATAATTTAGCTGATACAGCGTTAAAAAGAATTGGTAAAAAATTGAGATTTCAATTTGAAGCATTGGTTAAACTACATAACAAAATTACGCCAAAAGAAGTAATTAAAGAGAGAAAAGAATTTAGAAAAGCATTATTTATAAGAAATAATTACACAGAAATGTTAAATTTATTACAAGCTGGTATTATGAATAAATTGAACAATAAAAAATATAACAAATTGGATAAAAAATTTCTTGATGATGCTTTGATGACATCTATAGCTGGAATATCTGCTGCTATGAAAAATACTGGTTAAATGATTGAATTATTAATAGCTTTTGGAGCTGGACTTATTAGTTTTTTATCTCCTTGTGTTTTGCCTTTAATACCTGGTTATGTCTCTTTTATTTCTGGTCAATCATTACAAGAAATTTTGAAATCAAAAAAAATAGATATCTTACCTTTAATTTTATTTTGCTTTGGGTTTTCAACAGTATTTATTATTTTAGGGGCTTCAGCATCTTTTTTAGGCCAGACACTTTTGCAAAATTCGGAAACATTAAGAGTAATAGCAGGAGTTGTTATAATAATTTTTTCTCTACAATTGATTGGATTAATTAATATTAGTTATTTAAACTTTGAAAAAAGATTTGAAGCAAAAAAGTCAAAAAATATATTATTTCCTTACTTAATAGGATTAGCTTTTGGATTTGGATGGACACCATGCATAGGTCCAATTTTAGGCTCCATTCTTGCTTTAGCTTCTATTGAAGAAACTTTATCAAAAGCAATTATTCTATTAACCTTTTACTCTATAGGTCTTGCTATACCTTTTGTTTTGTCAGGTTATTTAATCCAGAGATTTTTAGTTTTTTCAAAAAATTTCAAAAAAAATATAAATTTAATTTCAAAAATAGGAGGAATTATTCTCTTAATTACAGGTATTCTAATTTTAACCAATCAATTACAAACTATTGGTTTTTATATAATTAAAGTTTTTCCTTTTATGCAGAATTTCGGTTAAAAAGTATTTAATGAAAATTTATCAAATAGATTCTAGTGCTAGAAAAAAAGGTTCTACTTCAAGGGCTTTAGCTAAAAAGGTATTAGATAAAATTAAAAAGCCTGGTGATGAAGTTATCTATAGAGATCTAGACGATGAAATGCTTTTTGTAAGTGGTTTAACTGAGTCTGGTATGAAAATTGATGAAAAAGATCAAACGGAAGATCATAAAAAGATGTTCAAACTTTCTGATCAATTAGTTAACGAACTAAAAGAGAGTGATGTAATAATTATTTCAGCTCCAATTTATAATTATGGACCTCCTGCAACTCTTAAAGCTTGGTCTGATTTGGCTGCTAGAATTGGAGAAACATTTAAATTTAAACCTGACGGAAGAAGAGTAGGATTATTAAAAAACAAACGTGCTTATTTAGTTATTACATCAGGAGGAACAAAATTGAATAGCAAAGAAGATTTTCTAACACCTTGGTTAAAATATATATTAAATTTTTTTGGCATAGATAAAGTCGATATAATTAGTGCTGATCAAATGGCATTAGACTATGAAAAATCAATCAAAGATGCTGAAGAGCAAATTCACAATTTAGCCTAAATTAATACATATTTTTTTAGAATATTTGTTTAATTAATTTTTATTTGTTAACATAAGTAATGAAAATAATTCTTTTTATAATTTTCAGTTTGTTTTTTTTCACAAACAGTAACGCTGCATGTGATGATCCTTTAACAGATAGTGTTGATTATTCAAATTGTAGATTTTCTGATGCACAAGATTTACAAGGAAGTTATCTTCCAAATTCAAATCTTTCATTTGCAAGTTTTATCCAAGTAAATTTTGATAAAAGTATAATGATGAATTCAAATTTATCATTTGGAACTTTTCCAGAGTCTACATTTGTTAGAGCAAACCTTTATGAAACTATTTCTATAGGTGCAAATTTTGAAAAAACTAATTTTACTGGCTCTAACCTAACAAGAGTTGACTTTATGGGTGCTACTTTAATTGAAGCTAACTTTCAAAACGCAAATTTAATGGAAGCTAATTTTACCTCTTCTAATATTACAAATGCTAATTTTGATGGTGCTAATTTAATTGGAGCAACATGGACTAGTGGTGAAACTTGTGGCCCAGCATCTATTGGCTCATGTAACAAGTAGCAATGACTACTGCTATTAAAACTGACGATGTAATTTTTAATTTTTTCAAACAAATTTGTGATGAAAAAGATGATCAAAAATGTGTTGAGCTTGGTAATGAATGGATAAAAGCAATGGAAACAAATTTATCAAGTATGGAAGAAAATCTTAATGGTGCTGATAAATTAAAACATCAAGATGATATTAAAAGTAATCGAGATCATTTAAATAATCTTAAAACCAAAAGTTCTTCCGAGTGGAGAGAGTATGCTACTCAATGTATGATTGAGATAATGAATCACAAAAGCCAAAAATAATGGGCAATCAAGAAAAAGTATTTATTATTATTTGCTGTTCTCTAATCATTTACACTTTGTACTATTTAATTGAGAAACATCTTTTTTAAATAAAACTATCAATTACTATTAAAATATAATAATAACTCTTTAAAGGGGTGTCTTAACAGACTGAGATTAAACCCTAAGAACCTGTCCGGTAATTCAGAAAGGGAGAACAATGGATAAAACATACTTTATAAGTCAATCAGCATCGTTATCATTAGTTATTGTTATAAGCTTAATATTTACAGTCTTAGGTCTTTATCATTCTAAAAAATTCAAAGGTATCAATAATTACCTTACAGCAAATAGGGATGTAGGATTATTTTCATTAACAACAAGTTTGGTTGCATCAGCATTAGGGGCTTGGATTTTATTTGGCCCAGCTGCAGCAGCAACATGGGGTGGGATAGGTGCTGTAATAGGCTATGCGTTAGGTACTGCTTTTCCAATGATTTTTTTAATCTTTTTAGGAAAAAAAATCAGAACTGAGTTTCCAAGAGGATCATCACTCATAGAATTTATGAGAAAGAAATTTGGAAAAAGCCTGTTTAAACTAATCTTGTTAATGACGATATTCTATATGTTTATATTTTTGTGCGCAGAGGTTACTGCCGTAGCAGTGCTAATAAATTATATTTCAGGAACAGAACTTTGGATTACAGCATTAATTGTACTTTTAGCAACACTAACCTACACATTGTATGGTGGTCTAAGAGCATCAATTTTTACTGATAATATTCAAATGATTGTAATCAGTATGCTTTTATTAATTTCAATCTCTTATATTTTGTCTAATACAGGAAATACTTTTTCATTTGAATTTATTGAACAAAAAAATCCACAATTATTAAGCAGTTCTTATATGCCAAGTTATACCGCTGGCTTAACTTTTTTTATTGCAGTAGCTGCAACAAACTTGTTTCATCAAGGGAATTGGCAAAGAGTTTATGCTGCAAAAAACTATCAAACTCTTAAGAAAAGCTTATTAATTTCTTTTTTTATAATTATACCAGTAGTTTTTTTTATGGGATTTACTGGAATGGTGTCTTTTTCTATAGATCCAAGTCAAAGACCTGATTTAGGATTTTTTACATTACTATTAAAAGAACAAACCCAAACTCTATCATTGCTAATAATTACACTTGGATTAGCATTAACAATTTCAACTGTTGATACTTTGGTAAATGCAATTTCAAGCTTATTTGTAGTGGATGGAAAAGCAACATTTAATCTAAATAAAAAAACTGATTATTTAAGGCTATCTAAATATTTTATTATTGTAATATCTTTAATTTCATTCTTTATTGCTTCAAAAGGTTTTGATATTTTATATTTGTTTTTATTAGCAGATTTGTTTTGTTGTGCATTTGTCTATACAGTTTTCTATAGTTTTTATAATAAAGATGTTAATGAACGAACTGCTTATATTGCAATAGTGATTGGTTTGGTTGGTGGATTTTTATTATTTCCATTTCCTGATTTTTCCAAAAGCTTACTTGTAGGAGTATTGGTGTCTAAAGAATTATTTTCTCCATTCATTTTACAATCATTATTATTTTTATCTTTTATCATAGCAACTTTTCTTCCAGCGATAATTCTTAAGATAAAAAGAAATTAATTAAAAAATCAGATTAAGAGACCATTAAAAATGGTCTCTTATCACTGTTACCTTTAAGTTATTGAAATTCAGAAAATAACCTCTATATAACTAAGTAATCTGAATGTCTGACAATCAAATATCTATTAATAATCTATCAAAAGTTTACGATAATGGCTTTAAGGCACTTGATAATGTTAGCCTTAAAATAAAACAAGGTGAAATTATTGCAATGCTAGGACCTAATGGTGCGGGCAAAACAAGTTTAATTAGTATTATTTGTGGTACTGTTAAACCTTCTTCAGGCTCTGTCACAGTAGATAATTTTGATATTATTAAAGATTATAGAGAGACAAGATCAATAATAGGACTTGTTCCTCAGGAGTTAAATTTAGAGTCTTTCGAAACTGTTTTTGATACTGTGTCTTACTCTAGAGGGTTATATGGAAAAGCACCTAAGCCAGAACATATTGAGAGAATTTTAAAAGATTTAAGTTTGTGGGATAAAAAAGACCAAAGACTAAGACAATTATCTGGTGGAATGAAGAGAAGAGTTTTAATTGCTAAAGCTTTATCTCATGAACCTAAGATACTATTTCTTGACGAGCCAACAGCTGGAGTAGATGTAGAGCTTAGAAGAGACATGTGGATGGTTGTTGATGATCTTAGAAAAACTGGAGTTACAATTATTTTAACAACACACTATATTGAAGAAGCTGAAGCTATTGCTGACCGAGTAGCTGTTATTAATCAAGGTGAAATTATTATTGTTGAAGATAAAAAAGAATTAATTAAAAAAATGGGCCATAAAAAGTTGACTGTAGAATTACAAGAAAAAATTACAGAAATTCCTGAAAATTTACTTAAATATAGTCTTGAAATAGGTGAAGAGAACATGTCTTTAATTTACACTTATAATGTTCAAGCTAAAAAAACTGGTATTACTGACTTGTTACAAGATTTGAAAGATACTGGATTAAAATTAAAAGATTTAAAAACAGAACAAAGCACTCTAGAGAAAATATTTGTTAATTTGGTAAAGGAAAATAATGAAATTTAACTATTACGGATTCAAAGCTATTTATGTTCATGAGATGAATAGATTTATAAGAACAATTGGTCAGTCTATTCTGTCACCAGTAATATCTACATCATTATATTTTGTGGTTTTTGGTTCAGTTATTGGCGGATATATTGAAAACATTGATGGTGTTAGCTATGGATCGTTTATTGTTCCAGGTTTATTAATGTTAACTCTATTAACTCAATCAATAAGTAATACTTCATTTGGAATATTTTTTCCAAAATTTAACGGAACGATTAACGAAATTTTAGCAGCACCTATTTCAACACTTGAAACAGTCCTCGCTTTTGTTGGAGCAGGAGCTACCAAAACATTAATGGTTGGTACGGTAATTTTTATTACAGCTTCATTTTTTGCTGATGTAGACTGTCAAATATCCAATGTTAATGATATTTCTATTAGTTTTAGTCTCATTTACTTTTGCGTTATTTGGATTTTTAATCGGCGTTGTTAGTAAAAACTTTGAACAAATGTCTATTATCCCATCATTAGTAATCACACCGATGGTTTTTTTAGGTGGAAGTTTATACTCTCTTGATATGCTACCACCTTTTTGGCAAACAATATCTTATTTTAATCCAGTAGTTTATTTAATTGATAGCTTAAGATTTTCTTTTTATGGTGTGGCTGATTTTAATATTTGGAAAAGTATTAGTTCAATGATTGTATTTTTGATTATTTGTATAACTGCTGTTTCGTTTATTCTTAAAAAAGGCTATAATATTAAATCTTAACTATTGGCTATCTTTTTTTTAGGATCATAAAAAGGTTTTTCAACAACAGTGCAGCCAAATATACCTTCGCTTGTAGTTACTTTAAATTCATTTCCTATCTCTGAATGTTCAACTGAAATCATTGCTAAAGCAATATTTTTTTTAAGTCTAGGTGAATAAACTGCAGAAGTAACTTTGCCTATTTGATTATCATCTTTTGTAATTTTCCAAAAAGTTGTATTGGGTCCCTTTAATGGTTTACAATCAATTTCTAACCCAACTTGTTTTCTTGTAATTCCATTTTGCTTTATTTTCTTTAAAGCATCTTTGCCTACAAAATTTATATCACTCTCTAAGCTTACAAGACGATCCAACCCTAATTCAAATGGATTAGTATTAATGTCAGCATCAGCATGATATGATAGCATTCCACCTTCAATTCTTCTAATTGATGAAGTGTGACCTGGCTGTAAACCATGTTCTTTTCCAGCTTCCATTATTTTTTCATATAGTTCATTTCCCTTAGAACCATCTCTTAAATATATTTCATAACCAAGTTCACTTGACCAACCTGTTCTTGAAACAATTAAAGGAATACCATCTAAATTATATTCTCTTAACCAATAATATTTTAAATCTTTTATATCTTCTCCAAAAAGTTTAACCATTATTTCACCAGAAGTAGGTCCTTGCAATTGCAGTGGAGAAACATCTGGTTCTTTAATTTGCACATTTAAACCTGAATTAACAGCTACACCTTGTGCCCATAACAAAACATCACTGTCAGCTAATGATAACCAAAAATGATTTTCAGCTAATCTTAATAAAACTGGATCATTTAAAATACCACCTTCATTATTTGTGATTAAAACATATCTTACATTGACCAACAGCTAGTTTTGATAGATCTCTAGGAGTTAATAATTGTGTAAATTTGTAATGCGTCTGGTCCAGTGATTTCAACCTGTCTTTCAACTGCAACATCACAAAGAATAGCTTTTTCAATTAAGTTCCAAAAATTTTGTTCAGGACTTCCAAAATCTCTTGGAATATACATATGATTATAAACTGAAAACCTGTAGCACCCCATTTTACAGTTGAGTCAAAATAAGGTGATTTTCTAATTTGTGTTCCAAAACCAAAGTTTTTATTATTCATTTTTGTTAACTAACAGTCCATATTATCTTTTTCAAATAAAAAATAGCCCCAGTTGGGGCTACTAAAAAAATTAGAGGGATTCTATTTTTATTTAAAATTGCTCAGATTCTGTTGAACCTGCCATTGCAGTAGTAGAGCTTTTACCGCTGCTAATAGTATTAGAAACTGCATCAAAGTAAGAAGTTCCAACTTCTCTTTGATGTTTAACACTAGTATATCCATCTTTTTCTCTAGAAAACTCTTGTTGCTGTATTCTTGAGTAAGCAGTCATACCTTCTTCTTTATATTTTTCTGCAAGTTCAAATATAGCTATGTTCTGAGTATGAAATCCTGCAAGAGTAATGAATTGAAATTTATAACCCATCTTAGCAATTTCTTGTTGGAATGAAGCTATCTCATCATCACTTAAATGTTTTTTCCAATTAAACGAAGGTGAACAATTGTATGCTAATAATTTGCCAGGGAATTTTTCATGTATTGCATCAGCAAATTTTTTAGCTTCAGCAAGATTAGGTGTTGCTGTTTCACACCAAATCAAATCAGCATAAGGTGCATAAGCAAGTCCTCTTGAAATAGCTTGTTCTATTCCATCTTTCACGTAAAAGAAACCCTCAGGAGATCTTTCACCTGTTAGAAATGGTTTATCATTTTCATCAAAATCATTTGTAATTAATTTTGCAGCATTGGCATCCGTTCTTGCTAAAATAATTAATGGAACCTCAGCAATATCAGCAGCTAGTCTTGCTGATTTTAAATTTTTAACCATTGTTCCAGTTGGAACTAAAACTTTACCACCCATATGACCACATTTTTTTTCACTAGCTAACTGATCTTCAAAGTGAACACCTGCTGCTCCAGCTCTTATAAATTTTTTAGTCAACTCAAATACATTTAATGGTCCACCAAATCCTGCTTCACCATCTGCTATGATTGGCAGCATATAATCAACTGAGTCTTCTTTTTTCATGTCACCATCTTGAAGTTCCATATGTTGAATTTGATCAGCTCTAACCAAAGAATTGTTCATAGTTTCAACTAATTTTGGAGCACTATCATAAGGATATAAAGATTGATCAGGATACATTTCACCTGCAGTATTTGCATCGGCTGCTACTTGCCATCCACTAAGGTAAATTGCTTTTAATCCTGCTTTTGCATGTTGTACTGCTTGGTTACCAGATAACGATCCAAGTGTATTAACATAAGGCTCTGAATTTAATAAATTCCACAGTTTTTGTGACTGATTTTTACACATAGAATATTCAATTTTTATTGAACCTCTGAAGTCGTTCAACTTCATCATCTGTATAATCACGTTTAATTCCAGTAAATCTTTTTAAATCGTATGAGATATTCTCTGCACTCATTATTAATAGTCCTATGATGTTAGTAGTTTTAAGAAATTGAATTAGTAGAAAAAGAATTAGTTATTATCGTCTAAAGACTTAATAAGGTCATTCATTCCACTAGAACCCCAATCACAATGATCATCTCTCATGTAGATACCTCTACTGTTATGTTGATCAAAATCCTCTTTTTTTATGATTTGAGCTTCATTTTCGTTATTTTTTAATTTTTTATTCATGTAAACTTTATAATTTACAAGATTTACAATATCCATAAAAATCGTAAAAATGCTTGTAAATCAAAGAAAAAAATTGTAAAAATAAATTTACAAAATTTACAAATAGTAAATATGAGTCAATTAGATTTAAAAATAGGGCCAAAAATCAAGTCTTTTAGAAGACAACTAGGTCTCCAGGCAAACAAATTAGCTGAGGATTTAGGCATATCTCCGAGTTATTTAAATTTAATCGAGAGTGGAAAAAGAAAAATTGATGGTGATTTACTGTTATTAGTTCTGTGAAAAATTAAATATTGAGTTATCTGATCTAACATCAAAGACAGATATTAACTTACAAAATACAATTTCTGAAATTTTAGATGATAGTTTGTTTGAAGATTTAGATATTTTGGGTCCTGAAGTTAAAGATTTAGTTAGCACAAATCCCAAAATTGGTAAAGCGATTGTAAGACTTAGGGGATATATTAAAAAAAAAAGATCATGAACTAATTGATAAGATTGAAAAAATATCTGGAAAGATTGTGGATAATAGAAAAAATTCTTTTCCAGGTGAAGTGATTTCAGATTTTCTACAACAAAATAGAAATTATTTTCCAAAATTAGAAGAGTTTGCAAATAAAGTTTTTGAAAAAATTCAAAAAAATAATCGAACAAGATATATTGCCTTATGTGAATATTTAAAGTCTGAATATTCAATCAAAGTTATAGATGTAATACCAGAAGAAAATAAACCTTTTTCAAAAATTTATCATAAAAATAAAAAAGAACTTTTGTTAAGTGATTATAGTTCTTTAGAGACAAAAAAATTACATGCAGCAGCACAAATTGCACAAGAAGGAGCGAGTAAAGAAATTGATAAATATTTATCAACGTTTAGCTTTCCTTCTGAAGAATCTAAAAAACTAACTAAAGTTGCTTTGTTAAATTATTGTGGTGCAGCAATATTAATGCCTTATAAATTATTTCATACAGAGTGTAAAAAACTTAAATATGATTTAGAATTATTACAAAATACATTTGCAACATCCTTTGAACAAGTTGCACATAGAGTTACATGTTTACAAGATCCAAAACTTCCAGGAATTCCATTTCATTTTTTAAGAGTAGATATGGCAGGAAATATTTCAAAAAGATTTTCATTGTCAGGGATTGATATCCCAAGATATGGTGGAGCTTGTCCAAGATGGAATGTTTATTCAGCATTAACGAGACCAGGGGTTATTCAAGCGGCTGTCAGTAAAATGACTAATGGTGAAAAGTATGTTTGTATTGCAAGAACTGTTGAAAAAGGGATTGGACGATTTGGACAATCAAAAAGTATATTATCTATTGGTCTTGGTTGTGAAGCTAAATATGCAAAAGACTTTGTTTATACAGAAAATATAAATATTAATGATAAATCAACTGAGATTCCAATTGGTGTGTCATGTAGAACATGTGACAGACTAGATTGTTCACAAAGGGCTTTTCCACCCTTACATAAAAAGTTTGATGTAGATTTAAATACAAGGGGAGTATCAGTTTACGTTAGTGATAATAATTCATAGATTATGATAAAATATATTTTGCCAGCTATTCTAATTTTTTTAATAGTATTGTTTTGGGAAAAAATTACTGAATATGTTGAAAAAAGGTTCAATATTAAGCTAAATTACATTGTTGTTAGCTCAATTATTGTTGCTATTGCAATTATCCTTTTGCTCCTTAATTACTAGTTTCTATGAGCAGATTTGACTTTTCAAACTATAAATTAGATGAGGCAGATGGTGTTTTTACATTTAAAAATGAAAATACAACACTAGGTTTTGTCAGATTTAATGACCAGGGTGAAGTGGAATACATTTTTGTTAACCCAATTTTTAGAAAAAAGGGAATTGCTAAAAAACTGTTAAATCTTGTTAAAGATAAAACAGGCAAATTGCCAATACCACAAGATCCAATTAGCCCTTTAGGAAAAAAATTATTTAAAATAATATAAAACTATCAAAGATTGGTGTAATTAAAGTTTTATTAATTTAATTTATATATGAGTTTAAAAACATCTTATTCATCCCTTAAAGACAAAGTAGTTTTTGTACTGGGTGGTTCAACAGGCATTGGGGCAACATTAGTAGAAGAGTTTGCAAAACAAGGATCTAAAGTTGCTTTTGTTGGAAGAAATGAAGAAGCATCAAATGAATTAATTGAAAGTTTAAAGGAATGTAGTTTTGTTCCTAAATTTTATAAATGTGATATCACAGATACAAATTCTCTAGAAAATATAATTGCTGAAGTTATCAAATCTATAGGTGACATAAGCGTACTTTTAAATAATGCTGCAAATGATGAGCGACATGAATTTTTAGAGACTACCCATGAGTATTTTGATTGGGAGTATCAAACCAATTTAAAGCCACATGTGTTTACAGCGAAAGCCGTAATAAAAAGTATGATTAAGTTAGGTGGTGGATCAGTTATTAATGTAGGATCTATTGGATGGATGAGAAAAAATGAAAAAACAATTCTTTATGGTGTTTTCAAATCCTCTTTACATGGATTAACTCATGGACTTGCAAAACGATTTGGTAAAGATAGAATTAGAGTAAACACACTTGTCCCGGGCTGGACAATGACTAAAAAGCAAATTGAAGTTCATCTTGATGAAGAAGGAGAGAAAAAAATTAAAGAAGGACAATGTTTGCCTGATAAAGTTTTACCTGAAGACATAGCTAATGCTGCATTATTTTTAGCATCAGATGATAGTAAGATGATTACCTCACAAGATATCGTTGTTGACGGTGGCTGGACATAATCCACTAAACAAACACATAAATGGATATAAATTTATTATTTTTCTTTACAGTTGTTCCTGCAATTCTTTTATTTGGTATTGCTAAATCTGGTTTAGGAGGATCTATTGCTTTAATTTCAATTCCATTAATGACTGTGGCGATGCCACTAACACAAGCATTAGGGATTATTTTACCAATATTAATCTTCTCTGATTTTATAGCTACTTATAAATATAGAAAAGAATTTGATTTTGGTACTTTAAAGTTAATGGTTCCTTTTGCGGGTTTGGGAATAATAATAGGTTCATTGACTTTTTCATATTTTTCTGAAGATTTATTAAAATTTATTGTTGGTTTGATGGGCTTTCTTTTTGCAGGACATTATTTTTTTTTTAAGAAAAATAAGGAAGAAAAATCCCAAAAAAATTCACTAAAAGGAAGTATCTGCTCAACAATTGCTGGTTTTACGAGTTTTTGCGTTCATGCTGGTGGAACACCCGACTAGTCTTTATTTGCTTCCCCTTAGAATGAAAAAAGAAATTTATGTTGGCACACGAATATTTTTTTTTACGCTTCGTAAATTTAATCAAACTTCCGCTCTATATTAATCTATCTATGACCAATTTGGAATCCTTTAAGCAGTCACGTACTATTATTTCCAGTTGCTTTATTGGGTATTTTAATTGGTTATCAGATTACTTAAAATTATTGAAGAAAAATTATTCTACAATATCTTATATATGCGTTAATTTTTGTTACGAGCACAAAGCTTTTGTATGATTATCTGATATGATTTATTTACAAACCTTTAAGTGTTTAGCTAAATGTTAAAATAAACTTAGTTACAGATATGAATAAAACATTTCAATCCTAGAATTAAAGCAAGACTAAGAAAAAATAGACAAGTTTTAAGTAAGAATATTGATAACTTTTTTGGTTGGGTTAAAGGTGCTAAGCTTGTTGAGCTTAAAGAGTGCAATACCCAAGAGGATCCTGTTCGTCCTGAATTAGATAATAAATTTAGAACTGGATATGGTAGAAAAATATATGGTGTTGAATACCTAGGTGAAATTCATGCTGTTATGTGTTTTGCTTACACCAATGAAATTCCTAAAAGTGTTGATGAACTTGAAAAATTAAGCACTGATGCTTTTTTACAGAGTGCGATGAGAGATCAAAGTGGTGGTCAAATTGCAATTGCCTATACAGTTTGGTCTAAGAAAAAGGGTGGGGGTAAGTTAATAGTCAAAGAGGTATTTAAAAAAATCAAAAAATCAAATCATCTAAATAGATTGGTTACCCTTTCACCATTAACTGACATGGCAACAAAATTTCATACGAGAAATGGTGCTAAATTGATACAGATAAATGAAAAAACTCAAAATTTTGAGTATAAAGTAATCTAAATATATGAAATTTCTTAAATTAAATTTTCTTATATTTTGTACTTTATTAATTTTACCCTACTCTATGATCATGGCTAATGAGGAAGCAAAATATGAAGTTATTATAAAAAATGAATTATATGAGATTAGAAAATATCTAAATCGTTTAGCAGTAGAAACATCTAGAGCTGGAATAGATAGCAATTTTAGAAAACTATTTAATTACATATCTGGTAGGAACGACACTCAAGAAAAAATAGCTATGACTACACCAGTTACTCAAGTTGAAAAAAATGGGAGTATGACAATGCAGTTTTATTTACCTTCAAAATTCAATTCAGATACTGTTCCAAAGCCAAGTAGCACAGATGTAAGTATAGTTAATATTGAAGGAGGGTATTATGCCGTTATTAGGTATTCTGGTAGAGCTTCTGATAGTAATTTTACAAAACATAAAGAAATTTTAGAAAAAGAACTAAAGATCAATAATGTAACAATTATAAGTGCACCCATTAGAGCAACATATGATAGCCCTTTTACACTACCAATGAACAGAAGAAATGAAGCAATGTTTAAAGTAGATTACCAACAATGAAATCAAAATATAAAGCTATGGTTTTATCTTGTATAGATCCAAGATTTCAACTCCCTGTTTTTAAGTTTATAAAAAAAAGAATTTAGTTAGTAAACATAGTTCTTTTACAATAGCAGGTGCTGCTGTGGGAGTTACCCATTCTAAATTTAAAAAATGGCACCAGACCTTTTTAGATAATCTTAAAACTTCTATTAATTTACATAAAATTAAAAAATTAATAGTGGTTAATCACGAGGATTGTGGAGCTATTAAATTAGCTGAAAATAAAAAGGAGTTCATTGAAGATGAAATTCACAAAAATTCATTTCAAAAACTTAAAAAAATAGTTATCAAAAAATTTCCAAAATTAAAATTAGAGTTTTATATAATTAAATTAAATCAAAAAATTTTAAGGGTTCGCTCTTTAAGATAAGTCCTAAAGAGCTCCCTTATTTAGCCTCTTTGGCTTTTAAATCCGTTTGGATTTTTTTAGTTTGTTTTATGGATTGTTTTTTCAGCTAAGTATCAGGTGGTGTAAGTTTTAACATAATGACCTCCTTGTTATAAAGGTAATTATTAATAAACTTATTTCAATTAATTTTTTTAATTTAAATGTAAATATACTTCTTGAATACAACCTACCGCTTTAGTAGATTCCCGATAACTTAATTAATTCCTCTTAAATTATTTTTTATCAATTAATTCACTAATAAAATTTTCGCCATAACCATCATCTACAGCTTTTTGAAAATAATTTTTATTATCTTCTGCAATTTTTTCAGCTTCTGGAAAATCTTTTAATAGATCTTGAATGTAAGTTAAGTCTTTTACAGAATTAGTTGCTGTAAACTTAAATCCCTTAAAATCTCCCTCTAGCAAAGCATCAAAAACTCTAATAAGTGCAGCTGAATTTCCAGAGCCAAGTTTTGCTACATCAAATAATTTTTTTAAATCTAAATCAAATTTTTTAGCTGCTTTTGCCATATGATTTATTAAAGCAGCATTTCCCAGTGTTAAAAAATTGTTTAATAGCTTTGATTTTGCACCCATTCCAACAGGACCGAAATGAAAATAATTTTTACAAAAAAGTTTTAAAATTGGTTCTGCTAATTTAAAGTTATCATTGGTTGCACCAACAATACCGCCCAAGACACCTTCTTCTGCTTGAACAGGACCACCCATTACAGGGCACTCTATATAATTAATGTTTTTAGATTGATAAATTTTTTCTGTTTCAATTGATCCTGTTTTATTGTGAGTTGTAATATCAATTATTAAAGTTTTTTTATCTAAAATATTTGCTAGCTTTAAAGCTATCTCTTTTGCAATAGGGGTGTTAGTTACACATTTAACTAAAACGTTTAGTTGTTTTTCTTTAAATTCTTCTATGGTTTTTACTTCGTTTGCGCCTTTGCTCACAATTTTTTCAATTGGTTTTCTATTTTTATTAGCAATTACAAATAAGTTATTATTTTTTTCTAAGATATTTTTAGCTATTCCATAGCCCATGTATCCTACACCGATAAAGCCTACATTACTCATATAATGAAGTTTACATGATAAATGAATATGTATAAAGTTTATTTATGAAATACTTATGTGCATTAAGAGATTTGTTAATAAGTCTTGTTACATCAACTATTATTATCTATGCAATAAATATTATTGCTGGTTTTGGTGGAGCAGACTATGTGTTTAGTCATGGAGAAACTTTTATCGTTTGGATTTTGATGGCAATATTAGTTAATAATTGTTTAAAAAAATAAATTAGATATTAAATTTTCTTTTTAGATGTCTTAGTTTTCCTTCGGTACTGTCATAATCGATATAACATCCTTGCAAAAATCTATTTCCTTCTTTTACCTCGTATGATGTTCTTCCATGAAGCAGTCTATAATTATCCATCATCATTAAATCTTTTGGAGCAAGTTTAAACTCTATTCTGTATTTTGCTGAGTTATACATTTCAGATAATCTTTTACGAGCCTTATAATATAGATCTAATTTTTCCTTATCTAACATTGGTACATAATCTAGTCTTGGACTAAATCTAACTTGTTTAAAATTTTTATCATTATCAAGTTTAATCAATTCTGACCAATCTTCTAAAACCACATCCTTATCAATAAATTTAAATCTTACTTTGACTTCAGATAAAATTTTATAAAATTCTAGATTTTCTTTTTTTAAATCCTCAGTCACAGTAAAACCATCTACCAATGTAGATAACCCACCTGTTACCTCACTTTCAATACAATGAAGTAGTTGTATACATGGAACAGGGTTTCGGTAAGGATTATCAGTATGAGGTGATAGTCCTAAAGAAGTGTATGCTAGATCATTTGGATCTGGCTTTGATTTAACATCAAAAAATTCACCAAAATTTGTTCTTCTTACACTTCCTATTGAATTAGCAAATTTTACAATGAAATTATTCTCTACTGGCATATTTTTGATTATTACAAATCCATATTTGTAGAAAGAAACAAGTAGTTCATACATTTCTTTACTATCAAAAAAGTCACCTTGGTATTTGAAATTTTTTATATTTTCTAATGTTGAATTCCATTTAATTTTAGGAATAGATTTTATAACTGTATCCTCGTTAGAAAACTCTAAAGTAAGTTTATCAATGTTTAATTTAGATTTAACGCCATCGTTAAAGTTAATTTCAAGAAATTTTTCATTAATAATAGCGGTATTAATTGATATTTCGTTGTTTAAGGTTGTTGGATCAAATAGCCGTTGTTGAGTGCCTTTGTCTAAAAATTCCTCACCATCAACTCTTTCTCTTAACCAAAAAGGGTGTATTTCTTTTTTGACTGAACCGTTATTGAAGTAAATTTTATTTTCATC
>NZ_CALSOW010000008.1 GCF_943788075.1 uncultured Candidatus Pelagibacter sp.
GAAATTTTTAAGCTTACACCATAATCAGGGATTTGACTCATCAAGCTATAATTTGATCCTAATTTGATATCAAAACCATTTATATTTTTAGATATATTTAGTCCTGTCTTTAGTTCATCTGATCCATCTAAACTCATAGCATACTCTGTTTCACGTTGAGAAATATAATGAAAGCCAAACCTTATATTGTTTGTTTGCTGACTTCCACTTCCTTGAATTCTTTTAAAAATACCTGTTAATTTTAAATGATCTTTTAGTTCATAGTTAAATCCTGCTTCAGCAGTTAATAAATGTGTAGAATTTATACCTGGAGTATAAGTATAAATCGTTGAAGTATCTGATACATAATTCATTTTAACATCTGAGGAATTGCTAAAATCTAGTCCATACTGAAATGAGCCAAATGGTTTTAAAGAACTATCAGAAAATTTAATAATATCATTAATCTCTAGGCCAATTGAAGCTAAACCATTTTCAGCAGTTTGTTTGCCATATGTTAATGCATCAGTACCTGTTTCAGTGTAGCCATCTAATTCAGTGTAGCCAAGATCAACTCGAGCTATTGGAGTTAAATTAAAATCTTCTTTAACTAAAGTTTTACCATAATTAATTGAACCAAATACTTGAGTTCCATTTCGAGAACCTGTTAAAGTATTAGCACCGCTTACTCTTTTTAAATCACTTTCAATTAATACAACTCCAAATAATCCTTCAACAAAATTATCATCATTTAATGGTCTTGTTCTATAAGCTGATAAACTATAATTGTTACTATCAATGTCTGTGCCACTAGTTCCAACTTCAGTATCACTTTGACTAAATTGCATTGCAAAACCCAATAGATCATTATTGTTTAATTTTGTATCAAAACCTAAAGCTAGACTTTGGACATCTATGTCTTTGGATGAAGAATCTTTATTATCTCCTACCTTTGTCATGCTAACAGAGCCCTCACTCCATGATGACCAATTTTCAGGAATATAGTCTGTTAAATAAATATTTGATACTGGGGTAACTGTTACAAGAGATGTTAATATTTCATTTGTTAAATAAATGCTTGATGTTGGGATAACTTTTGCAAGAGTTGTCAACATTGCATTTCCAAAATCTAATTTTATATTATTTTTTGTAAAATCTTTGTTAATTCTATTCTGTCTTAAATATCTTAGTCGATCATTAACCAAACTTGTAAATCCAGTTAGAGTATTTTTGGCCATCATATTTTGAGCATCAATAGTTCCTATAACATCTTTATCTGTTGTTGGATCCACCATTGCTTTAACAGTAAAACTTAAGGCAGTTGTAGAACTTATTCCAGCATAAGAGCCACTACTACTATTATCAAAAGCAGTTGCATCTATTAAAACGTAATATTCAGTTAGGCTATCAAAGTTTGATGATGGATTAATTGTTATTTGAGATGTTCCAGATCCTGTTACTTGGCTACTTGTTACACCAATGGTTTCAACAAGTACATCGCCTGAGGTTTTATAAATTTCTATGTCTCCAGTTTCAGCATCAACATTTTCACTAAAATTTAGAATAATACTTGCGTCTCTTTCAACATTAGGTGCGTCATCAGCTGGTACTGATGAAGTTAATGTGGGTACTGCATTAGTGGTTGTAAAACTTAAAGTAGTTTTAGAAGTCGGTATTCCAGCATAAGAGCCATTACTACTATCGTCAAAAGCATTAGCAGATATTAAGACGTAATATTCAGTATTATTATCAAAGTTTGATGATGGAGTGATCGTTATTTGAGATGATCCAGATCCAGATACTCGATCGGTGTCTGTTACAGTAATACTTTCAACCTGTGAATCATCTGATGTTTTTTTAATTATTATAGTTCCACCACTTTCAGCATCAACATTTTCACTAAAATTAAGAACAATAGTTGCATCCACTGCAACACCTGTTGCATTATCAGCTGGCACTGATGAAGTTAATGTAGGTACTGTATTGGTGGTCGTAAAACTTAAAGCAGTTGTAGAACTTATTCCAGCGTACGATCTACCATCAGCATCATCAAAAGCAGTAGGATCTATTAAGACATAAAATTCAGTAAGATCTTCAAAATTTGATGATGGAGTGATTGTTATTTGAGATGTTCCTGTACCAGATACTCGATCGGTGTCTGTTACATCAATTGTTTCAATAACTGCATTACCTTTTTTAATGGTGATGTTTCCACTTTCGGTATCAACATTTTCACTAAAATTAAGAACAATAGTTGCATCAACTGCAACACCGGTTGCATTATCAGCAGGCACTGATGAAGTTAATGTTGGGTCAGCAGCAATTAATTCAAATGCTGTGTTTAAATTATATTCATATACGCTATCATATTGATAACCATTCATATAAAATTTTGTTCCATCGTTATTAAATTCTATCGAAAAAGCTTGATCATCTTGATCACTTACGGTGGTAAAATTTCCTAAATGTGAAAAACCAGCTGACAAATCAAAAGCTGTAGTTAAAGAATATACCGAAACATACTCATTGTTAGGTGCGCTTACTATATACATTTTTGTACCATCAGAATTGAAATCGATATCTCTTGGTTTTGATGACTGAGAAGACACATCATATTCAGCTGGTGTACCAACAGAGCCAGAGGCAAGACTGTAGGGAGTGCTTAATGGCCATACTACAATTCTATGTTGTGCAAATCCTGCTAAAAACAGTTTTGTACCATCGTTATTAAATGTGATACCACATGGTGTTCCGTCTACACTGGCAATTTCTTGTCTCTTTGTTGCGCTTGATAAATTAAATGCTGAACCAAGTTCTATTTCATAAATCTTATTATTGTAGTTACCGGATACATATACGTGTGATCCATCATCATCGAAAGTGAAACCATATGGATGTCTATCATTAATTGGTCCATTCGAACCTTCATGATTGTTATTTAAAGGAAGTTCTCGAACATAAGTACATGTCGAAACATCATAATTTGCAAAACAACTATATTCCAATAATTCATCGTCATTATGTGCTGTTCCCATTACAAATAATTTAGATCCATCATTATTCCATGCAATTCCAGCAGTTTGACTATTTCTTGATGGTGAACCATTAATATCTAGTAGCTCCCCATCACCAAGATAAGTAACTCCAGCAAATGATTTAAAGCTTAATGAGCAAAAAAAAACTATTGTAAATAATCTTATTGTAAGTTTCACACGGTTAGAATAATTGATGAGAGATAAATGCAACCGTATTTGTGCTCAAATCGTTTTAAATTTAATAGATATAAGCTCGATTTTTGAGCTTTTAAGCTTGTTACGTTGACAACTGTCCAAAATGGGTGCAAAAAACCATAATTCTTTAAAATTATTTAAAATTATGAAAAAAATTCCAAGTATTTCCAATCAAATAGATAACTCAAATTCTTTTGAAATTATTAATAAAAATTTTAGTTCATTGGCACCAGCATATTATACGCTAATTACTAATTGGTTTATTGATGCTTACAAAGTTTATAACGGTATCGATAAGTTTATAATTTTAATTTATCTGATTAATAAAGACTTTATTTTCTATAGAAAAAATGGACTAACGGTTGATTATGATACATTTTATAAAGATAAATCATTAGAAATTCCAAATATTAACATCATTGATATTTCAAAAGATCTTCGAATTCCAAGAGAAAGTGTAAGAAGAAAGATAGAATTATTAAAAAAACAGGGTGTAATAAAAAAAAATGGAAAAAAAATCTTTGTAGATAGATCAGCATTTATAACAGCTAAAGCTGACAAAACTCTAAAAAATCTTAGTATTTTAGTTTTTAAATTTAATGAAATATTAAAAAGTAAAAATAAAACTGATAAAACTTTTGGTGTAGATGAAATTTCAAAATCAATTAAAGAAAGCTTTTCTTTTTGTTGGTATCAATTTTATAAGTTTATATTCTCTTTTACTAATAGTTGGAAAACATATACCAAAACTCAAGATTTAGAAACGATATGTGTAGCATTTATTGTACTAATTAATACTGTTCAAAATAAAACTTTTAAAAATAAAAATTTAAATAGAAAAAAATATCTTAAAGAATTAAAAAAATCTGATCATACAGGTATTAATGCATTTTCTATTGCTGATATATCAGGAATTCCAAGAGCAACGGTTGTTAGAAAATTAAAATTTTTAGTTAAAAATAATTTTTTGATGATTGATGAAAAAAAGCTTTATACTTTTGGTTTAAGTCCACAAAGTAAGCAATACAAAGTAATTTCTAGCTTACAGGATAAAAATATGCTTTCTTTAAGTAATTTATTATACAGAGTCTCTAATCAAATTAAAGTTAATCCAAAAAATAAATTAATATGGGCATAGTAACATCAATAGCCCCAATTGCTTTAGCTATTATTATGCTATGCTTAGGAGCCTCTTTAACAGTAAGTGATTTTTCAAGAGTAATCAAAAATCCTAAAGATTTTTTTATTGGTTTTATTTGTCAGTTATTTGTTTTACCAATTGTTGCTTATCTACTTATTATTATTTTAAAAGTTCCGACTGAAATGGCTTTAGGAGTGATGTTAATTGCGGCAGCTCCTGGAGGTGTAACCTCAAATGTCCTTACAAAATTTGCAGATGGTGATGTGGCGCTTTCAATATCACTAACAGCATTTATGAGTTTATTAAGTATAATTTCTGTTCCATTTATAATTTTCACTACTATCGGCTTATTTGAAATCTCCTACGTTGCTAAAGAAATATCAATGATAGGAATATCTTTAAAAATGTTTTTTGTAGTTACTGTTCCAGTAATAGTTGGAATGATTATCAGACGTTTAACTGGAGATTTGGTAATAAGAAATTTAAAAATGCTTCAAAGAATTTCCATAATATTATTTTTAACTGTTTTTGCTGCGATATATATTGAAGAATGGGACAATATCGTGAGCTTTTTAGCACGAGCAGGTTTAATAGCCTTAATATTAAATGTAACTATGATGATTATAGGATTTTATGTTGCTAAATTTTTTGCATCAGGTGAAGCTCAACAAAGAGCTATCTCTCTAGAGTGTGGTTTGCAAAATGGAACTTTAGCAGTTTTTGTTGGCACTCAGTTATTTGATAGTGTCGTTTATATGGTGCCAACTGCAGCTTATGCTTTAATTATGATGACAACTTCTTTAATTTTTGTTTTTATTTTAAGAAAAAATAATTTTAATCAAAAATAATATTTTTTTAATGTCACGAAATGGACTTCAAGCAAGTCAAAATATAAGCAGAATTCAAACAAATTTAAATTACTTTTATAATCGATAACTAGCAACTGCTACTGGCAACTGGTTTTTTTTTTGTTTGAGTTATTTTTATTGTACAGCTTGTGTCACTAATTTTAGTTGCAATAATAGTAAGAGTGTCTGCAGCTGTTGTTTTAAAGGTGTATGCTTGTCCATCTAAATCATCTACACCATCAAATAAGTTGGTAACTATATTTGATTGCGATGTACTAATATAATATTCTCCGTTATTAGATTTATATTCTTGCTCAGCTAAATAAATAGAGTTTAGTGTAATTTCAGCTTGTTTTTTTTCTGCTGAAGTTTTGTATCCGCTATAAGACACAACTCCTACTGCAGAAAGAATTCCAATAATAGCCACAACTACTAGGAGCTCAATTAGTGTAAAACCTTTTGAATTTTTTTTGTTACTAAAAAGTATTTGAGTTTTGATTAATTTAATGCACATTGCTGCTGACAGATACCATCTGGGTTTCGTTCTTTACAACTATTATAACACGCGAAATCGAATGCTAAACGGGGTTGACCAAAAACAGTTTTTACTGTTTTCATGGCTGCTATTTTTGTTTCTGCTGTCCAGCAACCCACATAAGCAGTTGCATTTTGTATTTTTTCTCCAAGTACCTCTGTCGAAATTTCTTTTGGCTCTTCTTCAGAATTTTTTATACTATTAGCTGAAGTAAAATTTTTAAGAATAGATGATTTTATCCCAAAATTTGTATTTTCTGGAATAACTCCATAAGACTCCATTGCATCTTTAAAATCTAGTTTGGCTACTGCAACTCCAACTACATCACCACTAGTGTTAACAATTGGGCCTCCACTATTACCTGGCTGAATTGCTGCATCAATTTGAACTAATGCATAATTATCTTGTGAACCAGCAAGTGCACTAACAACTCCTTTGGTAACCTTAACAGAAGAGCTTACTGCTTTGCCAAAAGGATAACCTGCAACATAAATATCATCTAATAATTTTGGATCTCTATTTGAAATATCAAATTTGTCTTTTGGTATTATATCTGTTTCAAGAAGTGCAAGATCATTTACTCTATCGTAAGCTAATATTTTAGCAGTTCCTGTCTTACCAAAATAACTGACTTTGGTAATGTTACAATAATTAACCACATGATGGTTAGTAATCATATGACCTTTATCAGATATAAAAAAAGCCGTACCTGATCCAGTAAAAATTTTATCATCTAAAACTTTAACGATTTTTTTCGTATTAGTTCCTTCGTCAATAGTCACTTTTGCTTTAACTTTTTTACATACAAAAACAACACTGTTAGAGTTAACTACACTTTCTGCCATTATTTTTGACTCATTACACGATTTTAGATCAGCCTTATAAACATGCTCGATCATACTTCCGTTTAAAAATAATAGTAAAGCAGTAACGATTTCCATAATTAAATTATTATACTATAAACTATTTTTAATTATTATGATAATACGCTCATAGTGGGCATTAACTAGCAACCACAACCAAGAGTTTTTTTAAAGTAAACCCTTGGCTGTAGTACCTAATTTTAAAATATTATTTATTGAGTTGCTACGGTTGATGTCATTTGATCGGCAGTTGCACAACCAGTTTTCGTACAAGTTTTTACTATAACGTTTGTGCCTGAAGCTTTAATTTGAACATAACCTAACACATAGGTAGTTCCTTCTCTAACCGATTCTGCTGTAGTATCATGTGGATTTTTATCCGTCAGCTGTGCAATCGTTCCAGTTACAATTTTAGCTGCTGTTACTGGACATGTCTGAGTACCAGCATATGATGATTCTCCCAAACTACATTTTTGAGACTCTGCTGCCATATACTTAACTGTTTGTGCATGAATTGTTTTTGTCGCATTAACTTTTGCGGCTGCTGTGTATCCGTTATAAGCAACAACACCTACTGCTGCTAAAATTCCTATAATTGCTACAACAACTAGCAATTCAATTAGTGTAAAACCTTTATTTTTAATTTTTTTCATTAAATCCTCTTTGTGTTTAATATTTTAATTTATTATGGAGATTATATTTAAAAAGGTCAATAATTTTATTAACCTTTAATTACTAATAATCACCCAATTATTGCCCCTACATTGAATATAGGCGCATACATAGCTAACATTAGACCACCAATGGTGATACCCATAAATACGATCATTATGGGCTCAATTAAGCTTGCAAGGTTTGCAACTGCTACATCAAACTCTTCTTCATAATAAAGCGCAACTGAACCAAACATTTCATCCAAACTACCTGTTTGTTCACCAACTGAGATTAATTGACTAAAAGTTGGAGGAAATATTTTTTCTTTATTAAATAAGTCCGTTAAAGTTTCTCCTGAAAAAACTCCCTTCTTAATTCTTTCTAATGCCTCAACAACAATTACATTGTCAGTTACTGATTTTGCAATATCTATGCTCTCAATTAAATCAACCCCTGCTTGGTTAAGGTTTCCTAAAACTAAAGATACTTTTGCTAAAATTGATTTTTGAATTAAATTTCCGAAAATTGGAAGCTTCATCATAATACGATGCCAATTTTTTCTTACTTCATAATTTTTTTTAATTAAAAATTTAAAACCAAATACAAAAGATATAATAAACATAAGTAAAAAAAATCCACCAGAAGAACGAACAAATTCACTCATAGACATAATAACAGCTGTTGGCGTTGGTAGGTCATCTGCCATACCCATGCCTTCATACATATTTACAAAAGTTGGTACAACGTTCATTAACATAAAAACTGTAACTAAAATTGCAACTGAAAATAAAACACCTGGATAAAATAAAGCACTTTTGATTTGAGATTTAATTTTTTCTCTTTTTTCAAGATTGGTGACTATTTTTTGTAAAAAAGTGTCAAGCTTACCACTGGCCTCCCCAGCTTTGATTAAATTAACAACAACTGTATCAAAAATCTTTGAGTGTTTTTCAAAACATTTTGACAGTGCATTTCCAGACTCTAAGTCTTTTTTAATAGTTGAAATAACTTTTTTCATAGGAGGTCTTGATGTTTGACCCTCTAACATATCAAGAGTATTTAAAACAGGCAGTCCAGCTCTAAGCATGGTTGCAAACTGCTTACAAAAAATTAAAATCTCTTGTGGTTTTATTCCAGTGCCAAAACTAAAAGATGTTTTTTCTTTTTTGCTAACTTCTTTTTTCTTTTTAGTTTCTTTTAATTTTGTGATAATAACTTTTTTGTCTTTAAGTTTATGAGCAGCCTCTGCATTATTTAGGGCTTCAATTTCTCCCTCTACATATTTGCCGAGAGCTATTCCTTTATATTCAAAATTTAACATTAGTTAGATTGTAATACTCTTTCATATTCTGCAAATGAAAGATCACCACTTAATAACATTTCTTGCCCCATATCTTGCATGGTCCTAAAGCCATTTTTTTTGGCTATCGCATTTAATTCATTTTGTTGAAGGTTTGATAAAATCCCTGCTTTTAATTCATTTTCAATTTCAAGAATTTCATAAATTCCCATTCTTCCCTTGTACCCTGAGCCACTACATTCAGCACAGCCACCACCTTTATAAATTTTAGCTCTTGCAGATTGTTCGGGTAAAAATCCAATTGAATTTAATAGTTTTGGAGTAATATTTTCGTCAATTACACGGCAATCTAAGCAGGTTTTTCGGGCTAAACGTTGTGCCATAATAAGCGTTAAAGCTGCAGATATTAAATAGTTTGGCGTTCCCATATTTAATAAACGAGTTATAGAACTTGGGGCATCATTAGTGTGAAGTGTGCTAAATACTAAGTGGCCAGTTAAAGCAGCTTTCAATGCAATATCTACTGTAGCTTTGTCCCTGATCTCTCCAACCAAAATCACCTCTGGGTCTTGACGCAAGAAAGATCTTAGTGCCTCCTCAAAAGTGTAACCAATTGCCTCCTTAACTTGTACCTGGCCAATTCCTTCCATTTCATATTCAACAGGATCCTCTGCTGTTAAAATGTTCATACCTGGCTTATTAATATGTTTTAAAACACTATAAAGAGTTGTTGTTTTACCACTACCTGTTGGACCAGTAACAAGCACCATCCCTTGAGGTGATGAAATAGCTTTAGTTAATTTTTCTAAATCTTTAGCTTCAAATCCAAGGTCAGCCAAAGCTTTGTCTCCTGCATCTTTATTTAATATACGCATTACAACACGTTCTTTATTTTTTGTTGGTAAAACCGAAACCCTTAAATCAATTTCTTTTGTATCGGATTTAAATGTTGAGGCACCATCTTGAGGAACTCTTCGTTCTGCTATATCTAATTTACTAATTATTTTAATTCTTGCAATAACCGCATCATAGTTTTCATGTAAAAACTTTGAATATTTATCCATCACTTTTAAAATGCCATCTACTCTAAATCTTGTTTGTGCACTATCTCTAAAAGATTCTATATGAATATCACTTGCTCCCAAATTGATCGCTTCAGTAATTAGTTTATTTCCAAAAACAATTACTTCTGAGCCAACCTCAACTAATTCATCATCAGTTTTTTCAAGCTTTTCAACTTTTACATTTGCATCAGATATTTTTTGTGTTTCACTTTTCGTAAATCTTTCAATAAAAGAATTTAAATTACTTATGGATGCAGCATATAATTCTGGCTCCATCTTTGTCATTGTTTTTAAATTTTTCATCAAACTTAATTTTGATGCATCTGCTATTGCAATTTTTAAAACTCCACCACCCATTTGAAATGGAACAAGTGAATTATCTTGAATATATCTCATATCAATAATTTTTTTAATTTTTGGATCAATTACAGTTTTTTTTAAATCTATAATATCCATAGAATAACTTGTTGATAAAATTTTTACTATCTTGTCTTCATCAGTAAAATTTAATTCAAAAGCAGTTTCTAATTTTGTTTTACCTATTTCTTGGCTGGTGGCATTAATCTTAGACATTTGCTCAGTTGAAATGGATGAGCTCTCCATTAACATATTTAAAATGTTTTGTTCACTAGTGGCATCTAATTTAGTTTTGCTCATCTTACTCAATCACTCTAGGTGCAATAAAAATTAATAACTCCACTAATTCATCACTATTATTTTTACTTTTAAACAGATTGCCAATAACAGGTACTTTGCTTACCCCGGGAGTTTTGCTATCTGTATTATTTGTGGTGTTTTTTTTAATGCCCCCAATTACAACTATATCACCATCACTAACTAAAAGTTTTGTGACAATTGAATTAGTTTTAATTCCTGGTTCGTCAGATCCAGCAACTGTTACCGGAGAATCATTATTTACTTGAATATCTAATAATACATTTCCATCCCCTATAATACTAGGAGTAACTGTTAATGATAATGCAGCTTCTTTGAATTCAGTAGTTGTTGTTCCATCTGCTGTTGTTTGGTAAGCAATCTGTGTTCCTTGGGTAATTGTTGCTTCCTGATTATTTAACGTAAACACACTTGGTTGAGATAGTGTTTTACTTAAACCTAAAGATTCTAAAGCTTCAATTTCAACCTTAAGAGCACGCGCTCCAATTTGTTTAAGTATTCCTATTCCACTTGTCCCAGAAATTCCTTGATTTGAAATGGTTCCTGCCGCAGACCCTAAAGCTATATCTCCTGCGGTTGTTGCTGCATTTCCTCCAGATGTCATTCCTGAAATAGTAGTTGTTCCCTTAACACCTCTTTCACTTACACTCATCGCTCCAACTCTAGCTCCTAATGCCTTTGCAAAAGTAGAAGTTGCATCAATTATAAATGCTTCAATTAAAACTTGTTTAGTTTTTACATCTATCTCTCTTATTACTGCATCGATAGTATCAAGGTCTGGTTCGTGGCCTCTAACAATTATTGATCTAGTAGTATTCTCTACTGTAATTGAAAGATTAGACATAGTGTTAGTGCCCTCTGCACCTTGTGTTGCAAATAAAGCCTCCAACGTGGTTTTAGCCTGTGTGGGACTAATATAATACAATCTAAATATTTCAGCTAAGATCGGCTCAACAGACTCTTCTAATTGAATTTTTTTCTTTAACACTTCCGCCCTTGCAGATTTTGCAGTTTCTTGTGCGGTTAATTTTTCAGGAGTATGAACTCTTATAATTCCATTGTTAGTATCAACATCAGCTACTAATGTTTTCATATCTAACAAAGTTTGAAATGCAACATCCCAACCCACATTATCAATTTTAGCATTTACTGTACCACTTACTTCATCTCCTACTAAAATATTTATATCCGCTATATCCGCCATCAATGACATCACATATTTAAAATCTAGCCCTTGAAAATTGATATCAATCATTTGTTTAAGATTGGTGTATTCATCTGAAATATAAACGTAATTTTTAACATTTTCAGTTGTTATTGTTTTACGTTTATCTTCTCTTGGTATGCTTGTGTCATAAGGCTTAGGACCATCAATAATTTTTTTGTCCATGTCCTCACGACCTTCAACAATAATTTTAGCTGTATCGATTAAGGGTTTATCACCGTGAACTGATTTAGGATTTTTGCCTGTTGTTGCACAGGACTGTAACAAAACAATAAATGATAGTGTTATTAAAATTTTAAAATATCTATTCACTTGTTACCCTTCACTCGGTTTAATTATATTGTCCATATAAACTTCAAAAAAATTGTTTTCTCCATCTTCAACAATTACTACGTCTGTATAAATATCTCTAATTGTTGTGGTATCTGTGATGGCTTGATTTTCCTCATACTTATAAGCCCCTCCATCAGCAGCTGAAAAAACTGCTATTTTATTGTTTGCACCAATAATTGTTCCGACCAATCTCATATTATTTAAAAGCCCATTATTTGAGCTTAACTGAGTATCTGTTTCACTTACCTGGTTTGTGGAGCCAACTCCTCCTGCAAAAGGATCAATTGCTGGCAACTCCTCATCATCTATAGAAGAATGTTCATCTGCTTTTAAACTTATCATTTGAAATTGACAAAGCATAATTGTCATTAAAAAGATTAATATTTTTTTATTATTTATATTCATTTGGTAACCCCACAATTGAAATAGTGCCTTTTGATAAAATTTGTCCTTGAATTTCAGCTATCGTTGTAATTTCCTCCTTATCAAAATTAATAACTTTTTGAGATTTTGATAATGCCCTTCTAAACTTAAGATAACTTAAAAAATTTCCTTGAATTTCGTACTCAACAGGAATTGTATAATACATTACATTTTGGCCATCTTGATTTTCTGTTGTTTGTTCTGTGCTTTGACCCTGTACTCCAGCAACACCCTTGGGGTTCCCTTTTTTAAGATTAGTTATTGATAAACCATTAATCAATGCAAATTTACTTATGTTTTGGTAAAGGTCTTCAACTTCTTTTTTGCTGTGAAAAAGTTTACTATTTTTAGCATAGTCAGGCTCTAATGCTTTAACAGCTGCTGTTAAAGTACCAATATTATTTTTAAATTCTTCAATCTTAATTTTATTTTCGTTCATCAAGCTAATCTGCTCTTTTTGTTGATTTACTACTGGAGACACAAAAGCATAATAACCTATTAAGAAAATTAATATAGCAACAAAACTAACACCAAATTTAATTAGTGTTTTTTTATCAGCCAAAGCACCACTTTTAAGCTTTGTAATTATATCATTTAGATCTAAATCTTTTAAACTTGCTAAATCCATTATATCAATTTCAATTTACAATTAATTGTAAATCCCTTTTTATTATTATTTCCTGATGCTTGGTCCCCAGTTTTATTTTTCATTGCAGCTAAAGATGCCTGTTCAATTAATGATTTTGCATTTAAATTTGAAATAAAATTCAAAATATCTTGATCTGAAAAAGCAACCCCTTCTATAATCAAACTATCTTTTCCATCGAAAGTCATTTTCGTAAATTGTACTCTTTGAGGAACACTTCTCGTAACTTGTGCTAATGATCTGTAAGATCTTGCCTGATTTGAATTAACTAATTTTCCAAGATCTAATGCTCGCTGCATTTCTTTTCTTTTTTTTGCTAATTTTGAAAATTGAATATTATTTTTATCAAATTCTAATTGCACTTGATCAAATTCTAATAATTTGTCTTTATTGTTACTAATTTGAAAGAATGAAAAGACCGTTAATATCAAGTAAATACCTGCAATTGCACCTACGGCACCCTTAAAAGCAAAACCTGATAAGAATTTTAGTTTATTTTGCTGACGGACAGCATCTCTATTAGGTAATAAGTTAATATTCTTAACAGCAGTTACAAATTTGTAATAACCAAATACATCCAATTTTCTGTAAGCTAAACCAAGTACTGAAGATAATGGTGAATTGTTATCACCAGCTATTTTTTCACTATTATATGAGGGTATGCTTATACTTTGCAGGGGATCAAAATTAATAAAGCCTGTTGTTGGTAAATTCTTTTTAAATGCTGGAAGTATAAATGAAATATTTTTTAAGCTGGAGACTACTTGAATAGATGTAATTTTATTTTCATATTTACTTTCATAGTCAGTTATCGCTTGTTTAACTTGCATCGCATATCTTCTAATAACTGCGTCTGCCTCAGTTGAAAGTTGTTCACTTTTTATATCTTTAATATGTTCTTTTTCTTGAGGTCTTAAAAATATATCAGTAATTACAGGAATATTATTATGAATAATCATTATATAATTTTCATCAATTCCTAATTCTAAAATAGCTGAATTTCCTTTATCTGTAATAGATTTAAATTTTGTATTATCATGTGCATTCTTTAAGGTAAAACAACGAACATCCATAATAACTGGATTAAGTCCAGCTTTTTTAGCAATAGATGAATAAGCATTTACGTCGGCCAGTTTTGAAGCAACAAATAAAATTTCCATTGTATTAGTTTTAGAATTTCTATTTATAATTTGATGAAAAATTGAATAATCATTTAAGTTATCTGTAAGCTGAACAAGGTTTTCCCAAAGTGAATCTGTTTCAATTGCTTTTTGGAATTCTTCATCTGTCATTAGTGGGCTGGTAACTACTCTAATAATTGCACTTGTAACTGGAATGGATAATGCAATATTCTTTGAAGTAATTTTTGCATTAGCCATAGCTAATTCAATTTCTTCAGCTAAATAATCTTTGTGTTCTAAAATATTTTCACTAACTTTTTCTTGATCCAATATACGATAAGAAAATTTATCTAATATCCACTTTTCATCTTTGTCTTGAGAGACTTGAGCAACTCTAATAGCTTCTCTTGTCATATCCAAACCTGCTATTTCTTCACCTGCAACACTTAATTTACTAACTTTAGATTGAAAGAAGTTTTGAAAAACTTTTTTTATATTATTTGCTTTAGTTTTTAGATTTTTGTTATCTCCAGCTGCCCCTTCACTGGTTGAGTTATTACTTTTGGCTTTGGAGAATTTAAAATTTTTTAATTTATCCAACATACTTATTGTTACGCCTTTTGCAGGTTCCTGCATAGTCTCATTGGACATATCTGAACCAGCAACTGGGCTAACAGCTTCGTTATTTTCTTTAGTAATTGTTGGGGTAGGAGTAACTTCATCAATTTTAGGATTTTTTTCTTGAATTTGTTCAATAACTTGCTCTTTGGCTAAAATATTCTCATTTTTTTCAAGTTGGAGATCATCAAACCACTTCTCCAATATTGGAATTGCTTCTTCAAGATTGGGTGTTCCTGATGAAGAGATCTTTTGTTTACCGTCAATATATAGTCTTCCGACCCAATTTTTGGATTTTAACTCACCTTTATACTTATCTTGTCTTATATATATATGTAAACGGCCATCTTTCTTGTGAATTACCTCGTGCTCACTCTTTTTATCAACTTTAGATTGTATTTCTTCTTTATTATCAATCTATTTGTGCATCACTAGGACTATTTTCACCTTGAAGTTGATTTTCTTCAATAGTGCTTTCCTTTTCAGGATTTTCTTGCAACTGACTGTCTAAATTATTATTATCTTTTTCATCAATCATAATTTTATAAAAATAACTTTTTCTCTAACACAAAAAAACGAATCTCTAACACATCTCTAACACAAACTAGCATATTGTATATAACTTAATCAAAATTTAGTGCTCAAAGTAGGTTATTTATTAAAAAAATGTAAAAATAGTCAATAAAATCAATGTTTTTTATATAAAATAAATAAAAAGTAATTTCTTTAAATAATTTTAGTAAATTTTGTTTATTCTAACACAAAATAAATATTAAAATTGTGTTAGAGTTAGATTATTTTATGATATATTTAAAAATATGAAAAATATCATATAAATCAACACTTTTAGTAATTTACCTAATTTGTGTTAGAGTAAATAGTATTTGTGTTAGACTTTTTTAGTTTTAATAATTTTCTTTCCAACTTTCAAGCTGAACTGCTCCTGAAATTTCTTGTGCCTTAGATTTACCTGTAATTAGGTTATCTTTTGCTGTAAATCCATCAATATTATTTTTAGCATCTCCAGCTAGACCAATATATAGGTTATCACCCTGTTTTACAACTTTTGAGAGTACTCCTTTACCCATATTCACATTAAGTAATGATTCACCACACTTTGTGTCATATGCTGTGAAATAAGCATCACCTACCCCACATTTGTTATTTGTAGCACTTGGCTCGTATAACGGGAAATATACCCTATCTCTATCAACTGTTGGTTCAGCAGTTAATTTTTTTGCATTATCAAGGTTAACATACCAACCTAAATCAGTCCCAGATGGACATGTAGGTGCTGTTTTGCACATTGAAACATTACCGGTTGGATTAACCTCTACAAAATTTGGAAAGTTCACATCTTTTATACCATAAATTCTATTTTGTATCTGACTTGATTGTGCTTGAAGCTTTTGGGTGTTTCCAGTTCCAAAATATAACCATAAATTGTTATCACTGTTAATTGTAACCTCTGGCCTTGTAAAAATATTTCTTCCATTTGCAGAAGTAGCTTCAGCTGTAAACAAAGTAGTTTGATGTATTTCTTTATCTGATACATCTGAACGTATAATTGAATTATAGGTAGAGCTATTTTGATCAGTATCCATAACAAAGTCCTCTGTTAAATCAATTTTAGTTATTTTACCCTCTAAGTCCGTTGCATAAATCAATGCTCCATTATAATTTGCTTTATTAGTGCCATCTGCGGTAATGACACTTAAATCTGCAGGTAAAGAATTAACAATATCATTTTTGTATCTTCTAAATGTATAATCTCCATGATCTGGCTTAGGAGGTCCACCCTCTCTTGTATTTGGCCAAGCTTGATCAAATTCAACATAGTCTATACACGAAACAGTTGTAGACCCACTTTTGTCTCTAAAATGTAATGTGTGACCCACTGCAGGTGAAAACTCTGCGATAAAAGACTCACCTATTGAAGAGTCGAAGCATGCCTCAGCCGGTGAATAAGTAAATTTTGTATTTTCATCTGCTCCAGTAGTTTTTTTGGTTAAAGCACTATTTCTTTTAAATAATCTTCCAGTCCAAGAATAAGATTGTGCTGCTGTGTCTTCTATATCAATTACTTTTAATACTTTTCCTTCATTTTCTAAATCAATTACAAATACTGCTGAACCCACGTTAGGATTAACACCACCATTGTATCCTCCCCCAAACACTGCTACCCATCTATCCTTACCATCAATTTTAATTCTAATAATTCTTGGAGTTGACCAAGTTTCTCCCAACTTGCTATAATCATATTCTGGAGAAATATTTCCACCTACATAACCAAATTCAAATTTAGTCACATTGGCATCCCAATGCTGAACAATTTTATTAGTCTCGTCATTATTAAAAGCAAATAAATGGGTAGGACTACTTGGATCTGTAACATCAAGTGCAAACATACCTTTTCCACCTGCACCAAGCCCACTTAAAAGAATTGTTCGCCATCTTGGATTATCTTTGCCATCATTTGGAGTATCATCAAAATAAATATCTTTAGCGACTGGAGAACCGTCTATACCATAAATAGCATTTGTCGATTTAGCCTTGCTAGATGGGATCTTTTCGAGGACACCTAAAACATTTGGTGGAATATATCCCCATAATTCTTCGCCATCTGATGCTTTAAATGCATGAAGAATACCATTATTGGCTCCAGCATAAACAATTTCTGTTCTATTAGCACATGGTCCCCCACAAGTTGCTCCACTTTTAAAATTATTATAATTATTCTGTAATCTATAATATGAGTCTTTTTTTTGAAAATTAGATGTATTATCATCAACTGCTGATGCTTCTGGATTTGCAACTACAATTAAATCAGAATGATAAATATCTGCAAGCTTATGTATAGACTCTGTTGTGTTATTATCTTCATCTTGATCATAAGTATCTATACCCCTAATAAAGTTTATTAAATTATCAGCTTCAGTATCTGTTGGTGGTATATTAGGAAATATTTTTGATTTTAAAAGATCTCTGTTAGCTGTTGTAAAATTATTTAAGCCAGTACCAATTTCTGGGGTCCATATATTTCTAGTAGATGAAGTTTTAGAATTTAATTTATCTGCAGCATCCCACAAAGCTGAACCAAAAGTACCATCAGTATTTAATTGATATTTCTTTAAACTTCCTTTCCATTGTTTGTCTGTTTCGTATTCAAATGTCGATTGATAGACAAAATTATTCCTACTTACATCTGACATTACTGCAGGAGTAGTAAAGGTAAGTCGACCTGAGATAGCTTGTTTAATTGCATCTGTTAATTTTGCAAGCAGTTCTGCTTCATTCTCTGCATAAAGAGGATTTTTAGTTCCCCCAGCAGTTGCTAGTGTAGAATAATTACTATTAGATCCACCTAAAGCATAACCTACAGCAAAGGTTTTAACATTATGAGTTAGCCTGAGATCATTAGCAACTTGAACTACATTGGAGTTGTTTTGCCAAAATCCATCACTTATTACTATTAGAAAATTTAAAGAACAGGTTAAATCCCAATTATCAACCATACCAATGTTTTGTGATGTTGTTTTTCCAGTTGTAAAATAATTTCTCGCTTCTCTCATAGCAAAACGTAGATTTGTTCCACCTTTTGAACGAATGCTATCTACATCTGAATAAATCAATTGAGCTCCATTATCTGAAATTCCAACTCTTATCTTTGCATATCCTCCTGTGCCCTTACCACTCCACTCCATCAAACCAAAATTGGCTCCAGCTGTTAGATTAGTATCAGCAACTATTTTCTTAATTACTTTCTTAGCACTAGACAATCTTGTTTCTACTACTCCTCCAAATGATGTTGTTAGAGCTAAACTAGTGTTAAATTTTCTAATGGAATGATTTCTAAAATCTCCAACATAGATATTATCACTACTATCTATGCCCATTCCATAAGGATAATGAAATGGAGAATTATTAGACCTTGATCCATATTTTGCTTGGTAAACTAAGGATGAATTAAATTTTTGTATTCTGTGATTATTATGATCTGTAGCATATATATTTCCACTACTGTCATAAGCTGCATCTATAGCTATATTAAATTTTCCATTCGCTGAAGACGCACTACCACCAGCTCCGTTTACATAGGTAAGATTATTTCCAGATACTGTATATTCTGAAATTTTACTTGTACGCCAAGATGCTACTATCAGTCTATTTCCAGCACTATTTAAAGACATACCTGGAGCAAAATTGACGTTACCAGAATTCATTACTTGATAGCCGGTTTGAGCTAAATTTGCTGTCGCATATTTACTAATTACATTGTTAGTATGTCCGACAAAAATATAGCTATTATTAACAGCAATTGAAACTGGGTTAGTCCAAGAAGTGGAGTTACTGGCAATACATTGACCAGTTAAACTAAGCTTTGAAATTCTAGCGAAACCAGAGTTTACTATATAAATTTCGTCGTTAAAAATTTGAAATTGCCTTGGATATGCCATTTGATTACAACCCGATCCATAACTTCCAAAGCTTCTAAGATATGTTCCTGCGCTATCAAAAACCTTAATTCTGTTATTTAGATACTCCAAAAAATAAATATTTCCTGAGCTATCTACTTGAACGTCTGTTACATATTGTGATGCTGTGTCAGTTTCTAGTGTATTTTCCATGCTTCCAGACTTATCCAACATAATTAAAATGTTTGCTGGAATATCTGTGGTTCCAGTCCCTGGTGGAGGGCTCTTAGCTTGTGCTTGAAAGCTAAATAAAAATAAAAAGATGATTACTGTTGAGAGTCTAGCCATTCCCCCACCTTTGAATCATAATCTGCCATACCAACAGAATAAAGTTTACTTACTATATTTATAATTTCTACATGACCATCATGAATATCTGTTTTAATGTATTCAATAATATCGTTTCCAGACTCCCAAACATAACTGCCTCGCCATCTTGATTTTGGAACTCCTTCAGGAAGATTGAAACTACCATATTTCCCCATAGCATAATCCATCAACTTACTATCCTCCATGTTAGCCCTATAAAGCTGAATTCTATTAAGTTTGTTTTCTATATATAAATGAATAACACTTGTTCCATATAAACTTTTATCGTTCTTACAAAGCTCCTGCATTGGAATAATTAATTGCTCTCCTCCAAAACGGTCAGATATTGACAGGGGTATAAGTTCTTCAACTTTTATACTTTCTTTAGGACTTCCAAAATTTGTTGTTTTAAAATTACAAGCTAATGCATTTGCTTGCACTAAGAGAAAAAATCCAAATATATAAACTATAAATTTATTCATTAATTAACTAAGGTTACCACGGCCTCTAAGGGAATTATAATATTACTTTGGGCGTTACATTTATCTTTAGATTCATTACAGCCACATGAATAAATCGTGTACAGCGTGTTATTTGTACCTGCTTTTTTTATAATTGCTGAATTGTTCCCATCCCCACCAGGAGTATAGGCTATAAAATATTCAAAACTATATTTGCTTAATCTTGTTGCTTCAACACCTGCTGCAGTGACTACTTCATTCAATGATTTTCTTTCAGTGTGAAATCCATTATTCGAACTTATTAAATTAGGAAAAAAAGATGCTTTACAAAACCTAAGTTTACTATCTAAATTGTTTGGTGGTGTAGAAGAGAATTTATTAACATTTCCTACCATCCAATTCTTAGCAACAGAAATTCCACTTTCAGCAGCATAAAATGCCTGCTGGTTGCTATCTTTATCGTTATTAGCATTATGCTCATTAGATGAAATGGTAACTAAGGTGGCTCCCATTATTGTCATAACAACCAATAATAACAATGCTAATGGAAGAGCAAATCCTTTTTCACTATGTTTAAATCTATTTCTCATTAGTTATAAGTTGATGACACTCCAATACTAGTTCCTGTTTGTTCTGATATAGCAATGTGTTTTGCTAAATTTCTTGTATGCACACTTACAAAAAAAGTTTCACGATAATATTTATCATTAAATGTTAAGTCGTTTCCATAAGCACCTTCATGATTTCTAATTCTCGTTTCTTGGTTAGTGTTAAAAACTTCTTTAGCCGATTCAATTGTTAAATATATTTCGGCTTTATGAACCTTTTTCATATTAGCTTGCCCTAAATTATAACTACCCACCATTGTTCCTGATCCTTGGGCATTTTCTACTGGCCCACAATAAGAACAGACAGGATAAAGTTCATTTCCTTCCTTATCTTTGAAGACAACTTGAAAATCTACAATATTTGGAACAAACTCTATGTTGTCATATATAACTGTTCCAACTGTCACTGGGTTCATTACAACTTCTCTTGCAAGATACATTTTATTACTATTTTGATATTTCATTGGACGATAATAAACTCTCATCCGATCATTTGGCGCTGTTGTATACCAAACTGCTAGGCTATCTAAATTATCTAAATATTTTTGACGAAGATTAATTAATTTTATTTCAGGACGTGAATCTCTTGTAAAATTTATGTCTATATAACCTGCATTTCTTAAATCTCTTGCTATAACTGTAAGGGCATCTCTTGCTGAGCTATTTATTGCAGCTTTTTGAGAAACTGATTTATATGATTTGTTAAAATAATTATATGATGCAAATGCTGCAGCAATACTAATAGCACCAATTACAATTGATACCAAAACTTCTGCTAAAGTAAATCCTAAGTTTCTAGTTTTCATTTAACTACAACTCCTAGGTATTTTTTTTGTTTACCTTTTCTAGTAAAAAAATTAACTTTTCCTGATGTATTAGCTCCAGAATTAACAAATGTTTTTTTGGTATCCAAATTATCACATGGCATCTTTTTATCTTTATTGTTTATTCTAATTTGATTTTTTTCTTCAAGTTTATTTCTCCATTTGTCTTGCATTTTTTGATAGGGATTTGAACCATTGTTGAGACTATAAGAGCACGTCTTCATAAAACTTCCATATCTAGCAACATTATCAGGATCACCGATCATATCCTCCATCACCATTTCAGATAAATAATTAAGTTTATTTTTTTCAGTTGCTCGATCCATAGAGTTAATTGAAAATGCTGAAAGCTGCATTATGGCAATAAATCCAATCCCGATTACCACCATACAAACCATAGATTCTATTATTGAAATACCTCTGTTTGATTTAACCATCAATTTTTATCCAGCTGTTTTTCTTTTTGTTTTTTTTATAAACTTTTATATTTTGAAAATTATCAATGTTCAGCTTGTACATAAAATCATAATTTGCATCAAATTTACAAGTACTTTGGGTAGTGTTTGAATTTGAACAAAAAACAAACATATCAACATTTTGGTTTGTATCTGGATCTCTATCAGTTTTTCTTAATTGCATAAATTTAATACTTGCATCTTTTGTAATACAAAGGTACGTGGCTGATGGATTGTGTGCACCATTAGGATAAACCTGAACCTCACTAACATTAATTGGAAAACTAAGTGTTTCTAAACTTGAGTTTCTTGAAAATCCTGATTGCCTCCATGCATAGTCGCACTGTTTATTTGTTTTATACGAACTACTTGAAGAAATATTTTGATATGTGTTAAAAAAATTTTGAGGGCTCATCGTATAAACTTCTAAATTTGGCTTCAAAACAATTTGGGTCATTCCATATTTTCCACTAGTAACTTCAGCTTTACGCTCTTTTATAAAAGCAACTGTTTCATAAACTTCTTTTTTTACTTCACGGTCTGTTATCCAGCTTGATATATTTGGATAAGCTATTGCAGTAAAAACACCCATAACGGCTAGAACAACTAAAAGCTCTAAAATTGTAAAACCTTTTTTATTACTTATCAGTTGCATTGAAATTTTATCTATTCCCCTGCTTTGTAGATCTGGCCATTTCCTAGATCTGTATAAGTATCATCAGCAAAATTGTACTTACAATTCCCACCGCCACATTTTGAAGCTATATTTCCAGATGGACTAGCACCTTCAAACATTACAAACCTATATGGACTGCCACTTCTATTTGGATAAACTTTTTGTCCATTAATATAAGTGTACCAATTCTTCATCCCAGCTGAATCTGTTTTAAAACAGTCAGCACTACATGCGTGCGCTCCATTTTGAACAATATTACCATCTTTATCAACAATAATACCAGCTCCTGAACCAGGATTAGGTGGCTTATATTCTGCAAGACTATTCTTTGGTTTATTAGAATTTGAGGCAGAAGCACAAGTATAAGCAACAGAAGTAGTTTTAGTTTTAGAATAATTTTCTGACCAACCAGAGCTTACTAATGAAGTGTTTTTTTTTTGTTTTTTAACTGATGCATAAGCAACATCATATGAGCCTACTTCTTTTTCAGTTATTGCGATAGATCCAGATGTACAAACATTCGATTGTGCAACTTTTTGAGTTTTATCATAAGGGTTTTTAAGGCCTAAACTATTAACATAATTATTGATAGTTGCTGTTGATGGACGATTAGATGAATCACATTTATGAGAATTAAATATTTTAGAGCTTTTATCTAATTTGCATTTGGCAAACTCACTTTCCATGTTATTTACAATTTTTGTGTGATTAGCTTTTGTAGCAACATCTTTGGCAGTTGAAGTATAGCCATTATAAGCCACTACACCCACTCCTGATAAAATACTAATTATTGCCATCACAACTAATAGTTCAATTAAAGTAAAACCTTTAGGAATTTTTTTCTGCATTTGATATAACTCCGGTGCCAATTAATTCTTCAATTGATTTTTCCATCGTAACCATCCCTTCACGTTGACCCGTTTGCATAACGCTTGGAATTTGATGAATTTTTGCTTCACGAATTAAATTTTTAATGGGTGGATTACAAATCATAATTTCAAAAGCCCCAACTCTGCCTGAACCATCTTTCTTTTTGAATAACTTTTGAGTGACAACCATCTTTAAAGACTCTGCAAGTTGTGCTCTTATTTGACCCTGTTGTTCAGGTGGAAAGACATCGATAATTCTATTCACAGTATTGGGCGCACCACTTGTATGCAATGTTCCAAAAACTAAGTGACCTGTTTCAGCAGCAGTTAATGCCATACCTATAGTTTCAAGATCTCTAAGTTCTCCAACAAGAATTACATCTGGATCTTCTCTTAAAGCTGCTTTTAATGCATGAGAAAAACTCTCTGTTTGTTTTCCAACTTCCCTTTGAGAGACTATACTTTTTTTATCTTTGTGAATAAATTCCACAGGATCTTCAATTGTAATTATATTCGAGGGTCTCGACTCGTTTATCTGATTAATAATTGCTGCTAAAGTTGTAGATTTTCCAGACCCAGTTGGACCTGTAACTAATACCAAACCTTTATGAGCATCAAGTAGAGTGAACAGTACTTGAGGAAGGTTTAAATCTTCCATTAGGGGAATTTTTGTCTCCACTCTTCTTAAAACTGCAGCTAAACCATTTAAAGTTTTAAAAAAGTTAGCTCTAAACCTTAGTTCACCTAACATAACTGCGGTATCTAATTCATTTTTTACTTCAAACTTTTTAATTTCATCTGCTGAACAGTTATTCTTTAATAATTCTTGTAAATCTTTATCTTCAACTTGACTGTTAGGTTCCATGACAATGTCTCCTAAGGCTCTATAAGAAATATCTGAACCAGACCTTAAATGAAAATCGGAAATTTTTTTATTAGTTTTTGCAAGCTCTGAAATTTTGTTTAACATCATGTTAATAATACTATTTAATAATAAAAATTAAACTAATATTAGACTGTATAATAGATCACCTTGGGCAAAATAGATTAGACAGGCCGCTATAATAAAGGGTCCGAAAGGAATTTCAGTTCTCATAGTTTTTTGTTTTTTAATTAATGATGGGACTACAAAAATTAAGCCTAAAATAGATGAAACAAAAAGAATAAAAGGTATAGATTGCCAACCAAATAATAAGCCAATACCTGCCATTAATTTTGCATCCCCAAATCCCATACCATCAATTTTTTTAAACGTTTTATATAAATAAATAATTAGCCAAATACTTAAATATCCAACCATACCGCCAATAATTGATTGGTTTATTTCATGAATTAAACTTGTATCAAAATTAGGTAGAAAATTTTTTAATAAAGCTAAACCCATAACAATAAAATTTAAACTATCTGGGATAATGAAATTTTCTAAATCGATAAAAAATATCATTATTAAAATTAAACTTAAAATAGATAAAAAAATAATTGTATAAGGATTTTTAAAATTTAAATAAATCAACAAGAAAGAAATTCCAGTTATTAATTCAACAATAAAGTATCTTGATGAAATAACTCTTTTACAATTTCTACATTTATTATTTAAAATGATAAAAGAAATTAAAGGTAAATTATCGTACCAATTGATTTTTTTTTTACACTTTGGACAAAAAGACCGACCACTAACAATCTGTTTATTTTTTGGTAAACGATAGATACAAACATTTGCGAAGCTTCCAAGGCAAGCACCTAATGAAAAGATTAAGAATGAATAAAAAAAAATCAAAGATTTAAATAAGTAACTAAATTAACTACACCTTGATAACAATAATCAATAAACAAAATGCTATTCTCATATATTAAATTTAAGTTTTGTGTATAGATTTCTATTTTCATTGTTTATTTTGATTTAAAAAATCTTTTATAACCTCTGGTTTCCAAATATAATAAAATATATATGGAACTATTGCAGGAATTAGTCCAAACCATATCCATTCATCCCACCTAAAATCTTTAGTACCTCTTGCAAGTAATCCATTAGCCCAAACGAGGTATCCCACTAATACTATCCAAGATAAAGATAGCGTTAAACAAATTTTAAATTTTTTCATTAATTAATGTTACCAAAAGCCTAATCTGAAGTCTAACTGCTTAAATTGATTTTTTAATAAGAAAACTTTATCTTTCTATCACTTTAATTAATTAAAATTTTTTTCTAAGCTCAAATTTTTGAATTTTTCCTGTAGAAGTTTTTGGCAATTCACAGAAAACAACTTGTTTAGGAACCTTAAAACTAGCCAAAGTTTCTTTACAAAAG
>NZ_CALSOW010000009.1 GCF_943788075.1 uncultured Candidatus Pelagibacter sp.
ATAAGTTTAAAAAATCAATTTAAAGTTCCTTCAAAAATAAATAGAGATTTGTTTTTTCATTTTCCTGTCTATTTAGAATCATATAATAAATCAGAGGATCAAGGTAGAGATCCTTTATTTAGAACAAGACCTGGATCGGTCATAATTTCAGGACAATGGAAGCTTCATCATTATTTTGAAGATGGAGGCTTAGAGCTGTATGATTTAAATCAAGATATTGGTGAATCAAATAATCTAGCTAAAACGAAGCCTGATATTTTGAATAAAAATCTAAAAAAACTAAACGATTGGAGAGAAAATTCTAATGCTATAATTCCAGGTGAAATAAATAAAGAATACGATAGCTTTTTTGAAAAAAAATTAATGAATCAAAATTAATTTGAATTCCAAAACTATTTGAATTTGCGTTTTAAATATTCCAACGCTCCTGAAGACCAAAAAGCCCACAATACTAGTAATGGCTGAAAAAATAAACGAATTAAACGTTTATTTTCTGAATCTAGTCTTAATGAATCAATTTCGTTTATATACTGATTAATATTTCCTGGAAAAATTAAAACATAAAAAATTCCCAATGCTATCCCGGTTTTAACTTTTAATTTTCCGCCTAGTATCATAAGAAGTCCAAAGGCGATTTCTATATATCCTGATATTAATACTACTAAATCCATCATACCCTCATTTGTTGTTAACCAAGTGGGTACTTGTGCTTGGAATTCAATTCTTCTAAAACTTAAATGTGCAATTCCTATATAAAGCATTATTAAGCCTAATAAAATTCTAAAAATATTTTGAATAATTGATGTGTTCATTATTTAAATTTGAATTCAAAAATACTTTTATTTATTTGACGACCTGTACTTAATTCTTTTTAATTTAGATGTGATTAATGATAGAATCCTATTTTGACTGTCCACACTGTTGGGAAAATCAACTTAAAATGATTGATCCCTCTATTTCAAATCAAACTTTTATAGAAGATTGCGAGACTTGTTGTAATCCCCTGGAATTCAATATTCAAATTCTTGATAATATTATTGTATCATTTTATGTAAATTCAATTGAACAATAAACAACTATTTCTTAACTATGAAAAAAATACTTTATTTAATAAATTTTGAGCCCAAAATTGCTAGTAATCCAAGAATTAGTATCACTAAATAATTTTCTAATAAAAAATCAAACATTCCCAAAACTAGTCCGATTAATACTAGAGTAAATCCTATATTTTTCAAATAGTATTTCATAATTATTTTTCGGTTTTAAATAAAAACACAGTGTGCATTAATGTGGTTGCTAATTTATTTTCTGAATTATAAATCTCTCCTTTGAGAGTTGCTATGCTATTACCGATTTTAATAGTTTCAGCAACGACTGTAACCTTTTCTTGAAAAAGAGGTCGATGATGAAGGCTATGAAGGTTTGTGGAATTGGGGTAGCTTTTACCACCAGTATCTAACACAACTAGAATACTAGTAGCATCGTCAAGCATTGAAGTCATTTGTCCCCCTTGAACATTTTTATTGGGATTTAATGTTGATGGACCAAATTCCGCTTCTAATTTTAAATAGCCCTTTTTATATTCAATAAATTTAAAATTAAAGAGTTTTGCTGTTCCCTCGTTATTTTCCCAGTACTCAAGTAGCTTTTTAAATTCTTTTTCCATAAATAATTGTTTCAAAAAGATAAAAATAACTCATTTAGATATTATATTTACTTGCATATGAAAAAAACACAAAGTTTTGACAGCGGGCAATGGAAAGCTTTTTTTAGATGTTCAAATGACCTGTGTAAAGCCTGGTTCCCATATAAAGTAGTAGAAACTTTTCACGATGAAACTTTAATTGAGGGAACAAAGAACAAAACAAAATGGCAAAAGATATTTCATTCAGAAAAATACTCTGGAACTGTTAAAAAAAAGCGATGTAAAAAATGTCGAAACGAAATATTAGTAAAAGAATTAAACAGCTATGACGGCGGAGGAACTGGTGTAGGATATTAAATTTAAATAAATTATTTATGAAAAAAATATTTGGAGAATTTCTAAAAAACAAAAACTTTAAACTGATTATTATTTTTGGAATTATAAAAAAGGTTGTGTTAATTGTATTATTAACTATTCCTTTTTTATCTAATGGTCAAACTAATCCTTACTCTGACAAGTTTGCTCACACCTATTCAATAGTTGCCAAAGATGCAAAAACAGGTGAAATGGCAGTTGGAGTTCAAAGTCATTGGTTTTCTGTAGGAACTTTAGTTAGTTGGGGTAAATCAGGTGTCGGAGTTGTTGCAACTCAATCGTTTGTAAATCCTAGTTATGGACCAAAAGGTTTAGAATTAATGGAAAGTGGAATTACTGCAAAAAATGTATTAAAACAGTTAACTGACGAAGATGAAGGAAGAGACTTCAGACAAGCTGCAATGCTTGACATAAATGGTTCAGTTAATGCATTTACTGGAAATAACTGTATTGAGAGTGCTGGACATTATGTTGGTGAAAATTTTTCTGTTCAAGCCAATATGATGTTAAATGACAAAGTTATTCCTTACATGAAAAAAGCATTTTTAGAAAATTCTAATCTTCCGCTCGCTGAAAGAATTATTAAGGTATTTGAAGCCGCTGAAAGTGCGGGAGGAGATATAAGGGGGAAGCAATCTGCTGCAATTATTGTTGTAGGCAAAGAGAAAACTAAAAACGTTTGGGAGGATAAAAAAATAGACTTAAGAGTTGACGATAGTGAGGATCCAATAAAAGAAATTAAAAGACTTTTAAAAGTGCATAGAGCATATGAACATATGAACGAAGGAGATCTTGCACTTGAAGAAAACGACATGGAAAAAGCATTGATTGAATACGGAAAAGCTCAAAATCTATTTCCAAATAATCATGAAATGAGTTTTTGGAAAGCGATCGCACTTTTAAATAATGGCAAAAAAGAAAATGCTAAAAAAATTTTTAAAATAATCTTTGAAAAAAATTCTAATTGGAAAAAGTTAATTTATAGATTGCCGAAATCTGGTATTATATCTATGACTAAAGAAGAGTTAGATTCATACCTAGGAGATATTAAATAAATTAATTTTTAAAAACATTCTTTAAAGAATTTTTATTAAATTTAAATTTCTAATTTAAAATTATATTATATGAAAAAATTATTATCACTTTTTTTTGTTGCAGCACTATTTGTTAGCTGTAATACAAATCCAAAATATGAGGCAAATTTAGCTACTGCTCAAAAATTATTTGAACTACACGGAGACGAAGATTTAGAGGGTCAACTAGCATTAGTTAGTAAAGACATGGAAATTATTACTCCAATGTACGGTTCAGAACCTGGAAATTACGATCAGTATGCAGCTATGCTTAAGGGCTACCAAGATGGTTTTGAAAATATTAAATATACTGCTAACGTGTGGCTTCCTGGATCTAGTCCAGAAGGAGTGCTAGACGGAAGTGTGAGAACTTATGGAACCTGGACTGGTAAAAACATTGTAACTGGAAAAGAATTAAACTTAAAAGGATATTGGTATTTTAATTTTGATGATGATGGAAAGATTATCACACAAGGTGATTTCTTCGATATTGGAGGAATGATGCAAGCCGTTGGGCCAAAAACTCCTGTATTAGTAAAGCTTAAAGTTAAGCCTGGGAAAAAACAAGCTATGATTGATTTACTAAATACAGCTGACGGTTTACAAACCACAAAAGATTATGATGGTTGTTTGTCATTAGAAGCATTTTTTAATGATGATACTAACACTTATTATGTATACGGAAACTGGGCATCATATGACCACTATCAAAAATATCTTGATTGGAGGTTTAATGATGATGAAAGTAAATTGGCACAACAAGTAGTTGCACTTTGTGTTGGAGGAGAAAAAGGATTAACTCCTTTATTCCCAAATACAGATTATTCATCATTTGAATAACACGTTTTTTGAACAAATTAAAAGGGGAGCTTTTTAAAAGCTCCCCTTTTTTTATTGTAATTTTATTTTTTAATCTAAACAGTAAATTTTCTTTAAAATATGTTAAAAGCTGTAATCTTTGATATGGATGGAGTTATTGTAAATAGTGAACCTTTACACCATTTGGCATATAATAAAATGTTTGAAGAATTTAAATTAGATGTTTCAAGCAGTTTATATGAGTCCTTTACTGGTCAATCAACTCATTCTATTTGCAAACAATTATGTAAAATATTCAATATATATGAAGACCCAAATGAACTTGTAGTGTCCAAAAGAAAACACTTTAAGCTTATTTTCGAAAATGACACCTCTTTTCAGATGATTGATGGAGCCTTAGAACTAATTCAAAATTATTTCGATAATAACGTAACCCTAATTTTGGCTTCTTCAGCATCTATGACAAATATTGATAGAATTTTTAAAAAATTTGACTTGAATAAGTTTTTTAAAGCAAAAATTAGTGGAGCTGATTTAAAAGAGTCAAAGCCAAATCCAGAAATATTTATAAAAGCTGCTAAAATGAGTGGGTTCAATAAAAAAGAATGTATTGTTATTGAAGATTCAACAAACGGAATTATTGCCGCTAAATCTGCTGGCATATATTGCGTGGGTTATAACAGCTATAATTCAAAAAACCAAAATTATGATAATGCTGACCTTGTGATTTCCAGTTTGAATGAAATTAAGTTTAATCAAATATCCGAAAGATTATAATTAACTTAGTAAAAAAAAATTGCACAAAGAATCTCACATGATGAGTTACGGTTACACTCCTGAATGGAGTGAAGGCTCAGTTAAACCTCCTATTTTTCAAACTTCAACTTTTGTTTTTAAAACTGCCGAAGAAGGTAAAAGATTTTTTGAAGTTGCTTATGGAAAATCTGAACTGAACGCAAAGGAAGAAATTGGCTTAATATATTCTAGAATTAACAATCCCAATATGCAAATATTGGAAGAGAGATTAGCGATTCTAGAGGGTAGCGAATCTGCTGCAGCATTTGAAAGTGGAATGAGCGCTATTTCAACCACTATGCTTTCGTACTTAAAACCTGGTGATGTTTTAATTTATGGCAATCCTGTGTATGGTGGAACTCATCATTTTATAACACATTTTTTAAAAGATATTGGAGTCAAAATTTTGCCATTTTCATCAACCACAAAAAATGATGAAATTCTTAAACAACTTAAAACTAAGGAGTTTTCCGGTACAGTAAAAATGATCTATTTTGAATCTCCTGCAAATCCAACAAATACGTTATTCGATTTAGAAGAATTACACAAGCTTAAATCGACACTTAATTCTAAATTAAATAATGATGTTATGCTGATTATGGATAATACATATCTTGGTCCAATATGGCAAAGTCCTTTAAAATTTGGAGTAGATGCTGTTTGCTATTCTGCAACAAAATTTTTAAATGGCCATAGCGATGTGATTGCTGGGTGTGTTATGGGATCAAAAAGTGTGATCAGTCAAATTAAAACTCTCAGAACCTTTTTGGGAAGTATGATTGCACCTTACACTGCTTGGCTTCTAACTAGAAGTCTTGAAACTCTACATTTAAGAATGTCTAAACAAGGAGAGAATGCAGAAAAGGTAGTGGATTTTCTAATAAAACATAAATCAATTAAAGCTGTTTCTTTTCCTGGAATTGAGTCTATGGGAACACAACAAAATGAAATTTTTAAAAGACAATGTAAAGGTGCTGGTGCTATGATAAGTTTCGATGTTTATGGTGGAGAAAAAGAAGCTTTCAGAGTTCTAAACAAGCTCAAGTTAATTAAATTAGCTGTAAGCCTTGGCAGTAATGAAAGTTTAGCTCAACATCCGCATTCAATGACTCATGCAGATGTTCCCGATGATATAAAAGAAAAATTGGGAATTAACAAGGGGCTTATTAGATTAAGTGTGGGTATTGAAAATGTAAATGATATTATAAATGATTTAAATCAGGCATTAAAAGAAATTTAGTATTTTTAAGAAAAATTTTTTATGAAAAATAAATTTGATTTTCTTATCTCTAATAACGTTTATGGAGTAATGACTTTTGCCATAGTTCTTCTTGTAATTGTTGCAGTTGCTGTAGCTTATTACACATATTATTAAAATGTATTCCATAGATTTTGATAACACTATAATTAAAAGTTTAGAGCTTGTAGATACTAATCACCTTTTCCCTCACGAAAAAACAATTAAAAAAAACTCATCAACTTTAACCAACTTTTTAAAATCGTTTGAGAATTATATTATAATCTCCTCTATTTTGTGTTGTTCCAAAAGCATGGTTATTATTGATGGACATCACAGATATTTTACCCTCAAAAAACTTGGTTTTAAAAAAATACCAGTTACTAAAATTGATTATTTCTCCGAAAGTATTATTACAAATAAAACAGAAGAATACTCTAAGCAAGAAATTATTGAAAATGCAATTAGCGGTAAATTAATGGAGCCTAAAAGTACTAGTCATAAAATTTATTGTAATAAGTCAAAAAAATGGCAGCCTATAATGCTACTATCAAGCTTATTTAAAATTGATGTTAAATCCTCTCTGGAAAATCTGTAATTATACCATTAATTTTTAGCTTTTTAACTTTAATTATATCGAATTTATTATTTACTGTCCAGGTATATATTTTAAGACCCGAACTTACTATTTTTTCAACATTGTCCTGATTTAATTTCTTATAATTAGGATTAATTGCAACAGCATTTAAAGTTAAGGCAATAGGAATTGCCTTTAAAGGGTCATCTCCTGTAATAAGGGCTATTTTTACATTTTTATCTAATTTTCTTAAGGCCGATAATTCTTTCCAATTAAAACTAGAAAAAAGGATGTCAGATGAATTAATTTCACCTAGTTTAATATACTTATTAGCCATTTCCAAAGATCCTTCTGATGTATTGGGCCCTTTGAGTTCGATATTTAAAATAACCCCCCTGTCTATCGACTTGATCACTTCCTCAAGTGTGGGTATTGAATGCTTAGACCCAAGAACCTTTAATTCTTTTAATTCTGATAGAGATTTTTCTTCAATATAACCCGACCCGTTAGTTAATTTATCTAAGGTTTTGTCGTGAAAAACAACTATTTCACCACTTAAACAGCGGAAAACATCAATCTCAATCCCATCAGCTCCTAATTCTATAGCTTTTTTAATGGATGCTACAGTGTTTTCTGCCACGTGACCTTTTGCGCCACGATGTCCAATATTTAAAATTGTATTTTGAGCATTTAAGTTGACAAAAAATAAAAGCAGAAAAATTAATTTTTTCATAAAATTTAATCTAAGATTGATAATACAATTTAGTTATATTTAATTAATGAATTTAACTCTAAAAAATTTAATTGAAGCAGAAAAAAAGGCTCAACAATTATTTAATGAAATAGAAAACAGAAATATATTAATTGCTGGAAATTCTGAGAATAAAATCAATGAATTGATCTTCGAATTAGCATTTGAAATGTTTGGAATTAAAAAGTACTGGCATAAAAGAATAGTGAGGTGTGGTAAAAACACATTATATCCATACAATGAAGATCCTGAGAATTTAATTTTAAAAAATGATGACATATTATTCTTAGACTTTGGTCCTGTTTTTGAAGAATGGGAGGCGGATTTTGGAAGGACCTATGTTATTGGAAATGACTCTAGTAAAAAAAAATTAAGAGAGGATATTGAAAGTGCCTGGCTTGAGGGTAAAGATTATTTTAATTCTAAATCAAAAATAACCGGGGCTCAATTGTATGCTTATTGTAATGAACTAGCTAAAAAATACGGATGGGAGTTTGGAGGAGAGATTGCTGGACATATTGTTGGACAATATCCTCATGAAAAACTTGAAAAAGAGGATAAAACTAATTACATTCATCCTGATAATCACACTAATATGTTTGATTTAAACAAGAAGGGTGAGAAAAAACATTGGATTTTAGAAATCCACTTTGTTGATAAAGAAAAAGAAATCGGAGGGTTTTTTGAACAATTATTGGCATAATATTTGAAATTATAAATAAAAATAAAACTATGGGAAGTAAATTTTTTGGAAATAGAATGGAAAAAAATGCTCCAAACAAAAAAGGAGTAAAACAAAACTTTAAAAACAAATCCAGTAATGCTAAATCAGGTGGTGTAAGAAAAACTGGAAGAGGAAGTTAGTATTTATTGTCTGTAAAAATTTGAAAATTATTTAAATAATGAAGAATTTAAAAACATTTATATTATTATTCAACTTTATATTTTTGTCCATGTCAGCTCAAACTGATAAAAAGGCAACTGTATTAATTGATATTGAAAGTAGCTCTATAAAATGGGTTGGAGAAAAAATTACTGGCAGCCAGCACTACGGTTCTTTAACCTTTGAAAAAGGCGAACTGATTTTTTGCGAGCAAGATCAGAAAAATAACCCTAATCTTTGTAGTGGTAGTTTTACAGTTGATATGAACTCTATTTCGGTTGAAGATTTATCTGGAGGAAGTAAACAGAGGTTGGAGGGTCATTTAAGATCTGATGATTTTTTCTCTGTTGAAAAACATAACAAATCTAAACTTACAATACTCTCATCAAAAAAAATTGAAAACGGTTATTTAGTTGACGGATCTCTTACCATTAAAGAAATAACACACCCTATTCAATTTGAGTTAATAAGTGAAGCTGGTGGATTTGTTTCAAATTTAGTTTTCGATAGAAGTAAATATAATGTCCAATACGGTTCAGGAAGCTTTTTCGAAAACTTAGGTGATAGATTGATTCTTGACGACATTAAGCTCTCTGTAAATCTTTACATCAAGCAAATGAATGTTGTCGACTAAAAATTTAAATTTATAGACTAATTACATAATTATATCGACTAAATTCTTATTTTCGCTTTTTTATGAAAATAAGAACTTTAGAACCTAAAGATATAAAACAAGTAATTGATATTTGGACTAATTCTTTTAGTGGAAATTTTAGTAAACCTGTTAACCCGAAATATCTTAGTGATCCAAACTCATCAACAATTGTTATCTCCATTGAAGATATAATCGTTGGAGTAGCCTCAATACATATTATCAAAAAACTAACAAGAATCCTAGGTATCATTGAAGATGTTGCCGTAAATGAAAAATATAGAGGTAAAGGAGTAGGAAAAAAATTAGTTGAAAGGTTAATTCTAATAGGAAAGCAAAAAAACTGTGATAAAATTGTTCTTAGTTCGTCTGACGAAAATTCAAAATTTTATGAAAAAATAGGGTTTAAAAAAAAGGAACTTCAAATGGTAATTAGAAACTAATGTGCGGAATAGTTGGATATATAGGTGAAAAGCCTGTTTATGATATTTTAATTAATGGACTAAAAAAATTAGAATACAGGGGCTACGATTCGTCAGGGTTAATGATTTACAACGACGAATTGTTAATCAAAAAAAGTAAAGGGAAGGTGTCTGCTCTTGAAAATCTGTTTATTAATGAAAAAGATAAAAAGGGGACAATTGGAATTGGTCATACAAGATGGGCGACTCATGGACCTCCAAATCAAGCGAACTCACATCCTCATGTTTCAAATTCAGGAGAAATTTCTTTAGTCCACAATGGGATTATTGAGAATTACGATTCGATAAAAAAAATTCTTTTGAAAAAAGGGTATACTTTCACTTCAGATACAGATTCAGAAGTATTAGTCAATCTAATTGAGGATATTAAAAAAACCAAAAAGGTCAAATTAGGAAAAGCTGTTTATTACGCGTTAAAACAAGTTGTTGGAGCATATGCTATTGTTGTCTTTGACTCAACAAACCCAAAAGAGCTTGTCGGAGCTAGACTCGGAAGTCCTTTGGCAATTGGCGTTGGAGAATCTGAATATTATTTTGGTTCAGATGCAACCCCGTTTTTAGAGTTTACTAAAAGATGTGTTTACTTGAACGACGATGAGATGGTAATTGTAAATTTAAAAAAAGGACTTACTTTAAGAGAAATCAAAAAAGACTCTATAATTGACCCATACGTTCAAGAGTTAAAACAAGATATTGAAGCTGTTGAAAAAGATGGTTATGATCATTTTATGTTAAAAGAGATTTTTGAACAACCTCAATCAATTACAGATACTTTTAGAGGAAGGTTATTGTCACCTGAAGAAAAAATTTCTATCTCTTCTCTAAAAAAATATTATGAAAAATTCAGTTCTGCAAACAGAATTATTTTTATTTCTTGTGGGACATCCTGGCATTCAAGTCTATTGGGAGAATACTTTTTTGAAGAATTATTAAGAATTCCTGTTGAAGTTGAATATGCTTCTGAATTTAGATATAGAAATCCTATTATTAATAAAGGAGACATCGTTATTCCTATATCACAATCTGGGGAAACTGCTGATACACTTGCTGCTATAAAAATGGCTAAAGAAAAAGGAGCTTTTTTATACGGAATTTGTAACGTAGTTGGATCGTCAATTGCTAGAGAGACCCATACT